>NZ_AP038832.1:0-1660156 GCF_055397635.1 Campylobacter sp. GTC17093 | reverse complement strand
AAGAAGAAGCCATAAGACTTACTATCGCAAGATACTATTTGCCAAGTGGAAGAACTATACAAGCAGTTGGTGTAAAACCAGACTTAGTAGTATATCCAGGAGCTGTTCCTAGAAATGAATTTGAGTTTAACATAAAAGAAAGTGATTTAAAACAACACCTAGAAGGCGAGCTTGCAAAAGTTGAAAAATCAAATAAAAACAATGATAAAAAATCAGATGAATCAAAAGATACAATAACAAAATCACAATTGATGGAAGATATACAGCTAAAAACTGCTATAGATACGATTAAAATTCAAAATTTACAAATCAAACATTAAGGAGTTTGGATATGAAAATTACAAAAAAAGATATGATTTATGAGGGAAAAGGTAAGAAAATGTGGTCTACGAATGAAGACCAAGATTATCTAATATCTGAATTTAAAGATGATTTAACAGCATTCAATGGCGAGAAAAAATCAAGCGAAAGTGGAAAAGGCGCATTAAATAATAAAATCAGTACGCAACTTTTTAAACTTCTTGAATCAAATGGCATAAAAACTGCACTTGTTGAAACAATAAGTGATACTGAGCAAGTTGTTAGAAAATGCAAGATTATTCCTCTTGAAATCATTGTTAGAAATATAGCAACAGGCTCCCTTACAAAAAGACTTGGGATAAAAGATGGAACAGTTCTACCTTTTGCTTTAGTCGAGTTTTGCTATAAAGACGATGATTTAGGTGATCCAATCTTAAATGATGAGCATTGTATTATTTTAGGCGCAGTAAAAACACAAGATGATTTGGAAAAATTAAAATCAATAGCTAGAAAAATTAACTCTATTTTATTTAAATTCTTTAAAGAAAAAAATCTAAAATTGGTTGATTTCAAGATAGAATTAGGCGTAGATAAAGATGGAAATATTCTTCTAGCAGATGAAATAAGTCCAGATAGTTGCCGTTTTTGGGATGCAACAACAAACGAAAAATTAGACAAAGATAGGTTTAGACAAAACATTGGCAATGTAAAAGTTGCTTATGAAGAGGTTTTAAGAAGAATTTTATCTTAAGGCTAATGATGAAAGTAGTTGTAAATGTAAGGCTAAAAAGTGGTGTTTTAGACCCACAAGGTAAAGCTGTAGAGCATGCTTTATCATCTCTTGGTTTTGATGGCGTAAATGGTGTTAGAGTTGGTAAGCAAATAGTTTTAGATGTAAAAGATGGCGATAAAACAAGCATCCAAAGCAATGTTAAAAAGATGTGCGAAGAACTTCTTGCAAACACTGTTATAGAAGATTATGAGATAGTGCTATGAAAGTAGCGATTATAAATTTTCCTGGCACAAACTGCGAAAGAGATACAAAATACGCTTTTGATAAGCTTGGTTGCAAGACTGAGATTTTATGGCATAAGGCCGATAAAATAAGCGCTGATTTGGTAGTTTTGCCAGGTGGATTTAGTTATGGAGATTATTTAAGAACTGCAGCTATTGCTAAATTTAGTCCTATTATGAGAGCTGTTGTAGAGCATGCTAAAAAAGGTGGCTATGTTTTAGGAATTTGTAATGGCTTTCAGATGCTCTTAGAGTTAAAACTTTTAAGTGGAGCTATGAACCGCAATGTAGGACTTTCTTTTATTTCTAAATTTCATTATCTTAGGGTTGTAACAAGCTCAAATAAATTTCTATCAAATTTTAGTGTAAATGATGTATTAAATATACCTATAGCTCATGGTGAGGGAAACTATTATGTTGATAGCAATAGCTTAAAATCTATGTATGACAATGAGCAAGTTATTTTAAAATATTGTGATGAATTTGGCAATTCACTTAATCCAAATGGTTCGATTGATGATATAGCAGGAATTTGTGATAAAAATAAAAAAATATTTGGTCTTATGCCACACCCAGAAAGAGCAGTTGAAAAACTTTTAGGAAGCGAAGATGGTATAAATATGATAAAAGGATTAGTATATTGAGATTTCTTTTAGCTTTCATATTTTTCGCATCTAATGTTTTTGCGGAGCCTAGCATTTTTGATATGATCAAAAATGATGCTCCTGCGAAAGAAAATACCCAAAATAACAATGAGCAAGACACAAAAATAATAGATCTTTTTAACTCAACAAAAAATGATAAAAAGAGCGATACAAAACCACAAAGCAATCAAGCGCCTAAAAATGAACAACCTAATAGCGAAAACAAGAAAATTAGCGTTGAGGAAATGAAAAGTGTAGCTCCTACCGACGAGGTAAATTTAAATTTAAAAGATGAACAAATTTACGAAAAAGTTGAGCCAGCTAAAATAAATTTAAGTACATCAAATATACCAAAAAATGTATTACAAAATGAAATTTTTAGTTTTGATGTCATAGCTGATATAAGCGATAATGTAGATATAGCATTGCATACAGATATAACCACATCTTCAAATTTGGAGATATTAAATCCAAATTTTGAATGGTCTGATATAGGAAATAACAAATATAAAGCAACTATTTGGTCAGTTATAAAAAGTGCAACAAATAGTAATCTAAATATCAAATTAACTTTAGATAAAAACGGAGAATTTTTTCAATCTGCTTCCATATCTCCAAAATTGCCTAAAATTACTATTTTAAACTCAAACTCAAAATTTTCGCAAATTGTTGCAGATGATTTGAAGATATTAAAATACAAAACAAGCCATTTTGATGATAAAAATTATATCATGGTTGTCGAAGCAAGAGTTAAAAATGGCGATTTATCTCTTTTTCACTTAAATAACAGACATATAATAAAACAAGGCGTGGACTCTATAAAAGGCGATTATAGTAATCAAAGTGCATTTTATTTTGTTACTTTTGATCCAAGTCTTAAAAGTTTGGATTTTAATTACTATAACACAAAAACTAAAACATTTGAAAATTTTTCTTTAAATGTTGAAGTTGAAGCAGACGAAGTAAGCACACAAATAGGCTTAAATCCTCAAGAAAGCGAATTTAAGTTCTATCAAGATATCGCTACTTATGCCATGATACTTTTCTTTTTAGCCATGTTTATATGGAGAAGAAAATATTACATGCTTGTTTTAAGTGTACTTTTTATGGCATTTGCAATCTATAACTACAATCCTTTTGGTATGGCCACACTAAGAGCAAATACAAATGTACAGATCATTCCTACAGATAGATCAACTGTATTTTATGTAACAAAAGACAAAGAGAGTGTAAAAATTTTAGGTAACAAAGATAATTATAAAAAAATTCTCACAAAAGATGGTCAAATAGGATGGGTTAGAAGTGAATATTTGGTCAAAAATTAGAGGTATTTTATACGCCATAGAATTTGTAATATCTGTTTTAGCAGTAGTGTTTTTTATGGCTATTTTTAGAAACCATATGCACAAAATAAGGATTATTTGGGCTAAAACACAGCTTTTCTTTTCTGGAACAAATATAGAATTGTATGGAAAATTTGATGATAGTGCTAATATGATTATCATGAATCATCAAAGTTTGCTAGACATTATTGTAATGGAGTCTATTTATCCAAAAAATCTAAGCTGGATTGCTAAAAAAGAAATAGGGCAAATTCCTATACTTGGGCTTATCCTAAAACTTCCTAAAATGATACCAGTAGATCGTAAAAATCCAAGAGAAATTGTCAAGCTTTTAAAGGAAGTAAAAGATAGAGTTGAAAACGGAAGAGTTGTGGCTATTTTCCCAGAAGGAACTAGGGGTAGAGGTGAGAAGCTTTTAAAGTTTCAAACTGGTGCTAAAGTTCTTACAGAAAAGTTAAAACTAAAAGTTCAGCCAGTTGTACTTATAAATACGAAAAAAGTTCTAGATAGTAAAAATCTTATCTTAAACAAGGGTACTGTAAAGATTATGCCTCTAGATATTATAGATACTACAAATGAAAATTGGTTTGAACAAGTAAGATCTCAAATGCAAGAGTGCTTAGATAAAAACTCATGAGCCTAGTTTCATTTTTTGCTGTTGGAGTTGGCGGATTTATAGGAGCTGTGCTTAGATTTTATGTTGGTATTTTATCATTAAGATTTTTGCCATCATATTTTTATTTTTCTACGCTTATTGTGAATTCTATTGCTTCATTTTTTATAGGTTTTTTTCTAACCATGGGAATATCTATAAATTTAAAAAACTTCATTGTAGTTGGTGTATTAGGCGGACTTAGTACATTTTCGACTTTTAGTTATGAAAATTTTATATATTTGCAAAATGGCGAATTTATGAAGTTTTGCTTAAATGTATTTTTAAATATATTTTTATGTTTAGCCTTTTGTTATATAGGTGCTTTAACTAGTAGAATTTTTTGAGATAGCTCTTGGCTATCTCAAGGTTATCTGAAGCTAAGCTCTGTACCGTAGTATTTTTCTAAAATTCTTTTAAGAGCTTTTGTTTGAACTGATTCTTTTGGTGAGTTATTTATGATATCTTCGTAGTCATATATTCTACCGTAATAATCGTTTGTATCTTGGTCATTTATACTTATAACAGCAGAATCTATACTTGCCCCTACAAACACGCCTTTGCTGTCGCTACTACTTCTTACATATGTAGAGAGCTCTCCCATTTCATTTGTATATCCGCTTCCCCCACCATTTACTAATGTAGCATTTGCATTTGCTTCAAGCGTTAGTTGAGAATTGAAAAAATTTTGAAATGATCTTGATGTATAAAATAACATAACAACATCGCTTGATTCATAGCCAAGTTGTAAACCAACTCCAGCGCCTCTGTAGTCAAAAAATAAAGGAGAAGACCATGTATTATCATGGTTTTTCATGATAAAAATTCCTTTACCTTCTTGTATAGATAATACTAAACCAGCTTTTTTAAGTCCTGTTATTACAGCTATTGCTCTAACATTTTTCATATTTTTTTTAGCTGGTGTTATGTTGTGATCAAGCGCAAAATCTTGCAATAAATTTGTAACTGAGTATAGTTTTTGATTTTGAATGATATCAGCATTTAAAAAACTAACTAAAAATGTCATTATAAGTAAAAGCTTGTTCATATTTAAATTTCCTTATAAAATATTTAATTGTGATTATACAATTTTTGTCTTAATTTTTAGATAAAATTAAGCTAACTTTCATACCAATTATAATAAAATTCGCGCAACGTTTTACATAAGAGTATGTAAAGTGAATTTAAATAAGGAGAAAACCATGAAAAAAGGTTTTACTATGATAGAGTTGATCTTCGTGATCGTTATATTGGGAATTTTAGCAGCAGTTGCAATCCCTAGAATGAATGCAACAAGAGATGATGCGGAGGCTGTAAAAGCAGCTACCAACCTTAATGTTGCTATGTCTGATATATCGACATATTATATATCACAAGGTCAGTTTACTGATATGAATAAAATGACTGGTGTTTTAAAAGATGATAAAGGTGGAGTTATTGCAAATGGACTAGAGGGGCATCTTATTGTAAAAAATCAAGATTGTTTCAAGGTTACTGCAGTTGAAACTGCTGGAGATGTTCCTGCCCATATAGTTATAGAAAAAGGTACTAGTACAAATGCTATATGTGCAACATCAGCTGCTCAACCTGGCATTAAAAGTCTCTTAACATCTAGTTTTTCATATTCTACTGTTGATACTGCAAACAACAATACTCCTATAACAAAAACTATGGGTGATGCTAATCCAGCAACAGCAAAAGGATATGTAAGAGTGGGTGGAACTGGTGTAAATTTTGAAGGCACAACACCTGCAACTAAATAACTTTAAAAGCCTCTTAATAAGAGGCTTTTTTAAATTTTAGCAATTTTTGATCTAAAATATTAAATAATCTATCTTAACTCTTTTTCTCTATTTCTATAATCAGGCATTAACTTCTCTAAAAATTCATAAAATTCTTTTTTATGGTGTGGATATATGAGGTGAGTTAGTTCGTGTAAGACTACATATTCTATCAAATTTTCTTTTTTATGGATTAGATTTAAATTTAAATTTATATAGCCTTTTTTTGTATTGCAACTTCCCCAACGCGAACTCATTTTACGGATACAAATATGGTTTATTTTTTTATTTATATATGGCTCATAAATTTCTATATAGTGTGTAAAAATTTCTAATGCTTTTTGTTTTAAAAATTTCTGCAAATTTACTTCATTTTTTGCAATGATTGTATCTTTGTAAATTTTTGTTATTTTGGTGTCTTCATCAAATTTGATATTATAAATTTCACCTAGAAAATACATTTTATCTTTTGGTAATATATTTTGGTTTACTTTTGCTAAGGTTTTATGAAGCCACTCTTTGTGTTTTTCAAGCATTTCATAGACTAAAGTATCGTTAAAACTATACGGTACGTTAAGTATGATTTGGCCAGATTTGCTTACTTTTAGCCTTGCATATTTGAGTCTTTTTTTGTTTAGTTCTATTTGTAGACCATCGAAATTTATACAAGTTTTTTGGTTTGCCATTTTTTACTTTTCCATCTATAAGTATTTGCAAGTCCTCTTAGCCACTCATCGCAAGCAAATCCTATCCAAACACCTAAAATTCCCATTTCCATATGAATGCCAAGAAAGTATCCTACAGGCAAAGAAACTCCCCACATAAATATTATGCCCATTAAAAATGGAAATTTGGCATCCCCGCTTGCCCTAAGTGAGTTTACCATAACGATATTTAGAGTTCTACCAAGCTCCAAAATAATGCTTAAATAAAACAATGGCCTCATGATTGACTTTAGTTCGTCATTAAGATGATATAAGTTCATAATGAACTCTTTTAATATAAATACCACTAATAAAAATATAGCCGTGCTGATAAGTCCAACCTTGAGTGCAAAAAAAGCTTTTTGATATGCTAAATTTTTATCATTTCCGCCAACAAGTCTGCCGACTATAACTTCATTTGCTATACTTATAGCGCTACCTCCAAAAAAGATAAAAGCTGAAATTTGAAAGTATATGGTTTGCACGCTAAGTGAATTTGCACCCATACTTGCAACAAAGCTAAAAGCTACCAAGTATTGTCCTATCCAAAGCAAGTTTTCTCCAGCACTAGGCATTCCAACAGCTAGTATTTTTTGTAAAATTTGGATATTAAATCTAAAGAGCATTTGTACATAAAATTTAAGTCCTATTACTCTAAAAAGCACAAATAAAAGCAAAAACACACCTACAAATCTACCAAATGCAGTTGAAATCCCAACTCCTAAAAGTCCAAGATGAGGCAAGCCAAATGGCTCAAAAAGAACGACTATATTTCCAATTACGGTAATGATATTTATGATAATAGAAACTACTAAAATATGCGTAGTATAACCATAAACTCTAATAATAGCTGCAATGAGTATAGCAACGGCATCTATGAAAAATACTACAGATAGTGCTCTTAGATAGTGTACCGCATCAACCAAAAGAGAGTTTGGGATGTTTAATAGATGTAAAATTTCTTTTGCAAAAATAAAAACAAATATTCCGCAAAATAGTCCTAAAAGTGCATTAAATGATATACTTATATGAGTTGCTTTTAGCGCTATTAGTTTTAAGTTCGCACCAAGTGCTTGGGCAACAAATACAGAACAACCCACAGCAAGAAAGCTAAAAACTGTAACAAAAAGGCTAAATATCTGATTTCCAGCTCCCATAGCACCTACTAAATCAACATCAACTAGACTTATCATATATGTATTTATGATGATAGTTGCTAGTTTTAAAATCATATCTAAGTAGATAGGTAGGGCTAGTTTGCTAAGAGAGAAAGTTTTCAATCCATATCCAAAAAAGTAAGTTAAAAATGATTGTATCTAAAAAAGTTTAAATTTAAAGCCAATTTGTGAGCCAACACCTTCTTTACTTATGATAATAAGTGATATGTCATGTAGTTTTAGCATAAATTTTACAATATAAAGTCCTAAACCAAAGGAGTTATTCCAGTTATTTTTATTTACGCGATAAAATTTTTTTGTGACAAGTTTTATTTCATCTTGAGGTATGCCAATGCCTTTATCTATAACCATAAATTTACCGTTTTTTATCTGGATTAATATATCATCTTTTGAGTATTTGAGTGCATTTTCTACTAAATTTGTGATAACTTGTTCTATCATTGTTTTATCTGCACTCATTTGTGTGTTATCATCGGCATCGATTATAATATTTCTATTTATGTATTTTTCTAGCAAACTTGAGTTTACTTCTTTTGAAAGTTCTAATATATCAAAATTAGTTTTTCTTATAGCTATATTCTCGTCTTCTAAATTTATTTTTAGCCTATCTATAAGATTTGTTAGTTTTGTGCAGTTTTTGGCTATTTTGCCTAGAAATTTATTTTTGGTTATATTATCCATATCTGCATCATTTTGTATTGTTTGAATACTTGCGCCAATGATAGCGATTGGATTTTTAAACTCATGAGAAATAGAACTTAAAACAGCTTCAAGCTGAATATTTCTAAACCTAAGTTTTACTGATTTTTTCCTATCTCTTTTATCTTTTTCTTGAAGTTTTTCCTTAGTTAAATTTAGGCTATCATAAAGCAATTTTAACTCTGTGCTTTTGGTAGTTTTAAGGTTTGCGTTGTAGTTACCTCTAGAAATATCACTTAGAAAATCAACTATCTTATATATCTCTTTTTCTATATGAGTTTGAAAAATTTTATATATAATAAAAAGTATTATAAAACAAATAGAAGCAATGTTAAAACTTTTATTTGTAAAAAGACTCATATCTGCTTTTGTTTGTTTTTTTTCTATAGCGATTAAAATATTATAGGTTACATTTTGGAGATAAAGGGCTAGCATTTCTTTGGATTCTAACTTAAGTTCAAAAAAAATATCTTGTGGTGGATTTTTATTTGAAATTATATTTTTTAAATTTGTATCACTTAAAACTAATGGCTTATTGTTTTTATCAAAAATTCCTATCTTGGAGTTAGTTTGTTTGGAAAGATAATCTATAAATTCGTCCGTTAAATTTATATTTTCATAACTCAAAGCTTTTGCTATGCTTTCTATCTTTTCTCTTTGAGAAGCTTCAAGTATGGTTTTTTCACTTTTGTATGAAAAAAATGAATAAGTTCCAAAGATGATAAGAAAAATGATGAAAAAATTTACTAAAAATATGTGGTTGATTTTTAGCACAAGATATAGCCTTCACCACGAATCGATCTGATATAGTTTTTCTTTTTATTTGGATCTATTTTTTCTCTAAGTCTTTTTACTGCGATATTTACTGTTTTATCGTTTGTATTTTCGCCATCCCAAATTGTCTCTAGCAAGTAATCTCTGCTTAAAACAACATTTTTATTTTTTATTAGTTCAATTAATAAATTTAACTCAAGTTTTGTTAGATCTATTTGTTTATTTTCTACTAAAATTTCTCTACTTTGAGTATCTATGAAAATATCTTTATATTCGTAAGTTTTAGAGTTTTTAGATGTTCTTTTTAAAAGAGCCTTTATCCTTGCTATAAGTTCATCTATGTTAAAAGGTTTTGTAATGTAATCATCCCCACCTGCGTCAAAACCTTGCATTTTTTCGTTATGAGTTGTTTTTGCACTAAGAAATATAACAGGAATTGTGTAGTTTTTTGCTCTTAAATCTCTTACAAAATCACTTCCTTCTATCTCTTTTAGGTTTCTATCTACAATAAGAAGGTCTACTTTTTCTTCATTTAAAAACTTTTCTACTTTTACTGTATTTAAAAATCCAATAACCTCATATCCCGCTTTTTTAAGATTGTATTCTAAAAGATCTATGATATCTTCTTCATCATCGATAATTGCTATGAGTTGAGGCATTTTCTCTCCTAATTTTTGTATATTTTATCAAAATTATGATTAATTATTTAATAAATCGAAATTTAGTGCAAATTTAGTGCTTTTTTTATAAAATGTTTTAAATTTAAAAAGGTAAATGAGTGGCAATAGTTGACATTATAGATGGTAGTAAAAAATTTGGTGCTAAAGTTATTTTAGATGGTATAAATTTTAGTGTAAATGATAAAGAGCGCATAGCAATAATTGGCAAAAATGGCGGTGGAAAATCCACACTTATGAAAATTTTGTGCTCTGTTTATGAGCTTGATGAGGGTAGAGTTATAACTCAAAATGACATAAACATACAGATGTTTTCGCAAAATCCAAATTTTGATGAGACTATGAGTATAAGAGATGTGCTAAATAAAGAGCTTGATGAAGTTTTTACAGCCATAAAAGATTATGAAAAAACTTTAAATTTGATATCAAAAAATCCACACGATAAAGAACTTTTAGAAAATGCGGATCATTTGATGAAATTTATCGAGAGTAAAGATGGCTGGAATATCGAAAATAAGATAGAAAGAGTGCTTGAAAACTTTAAGCTAAAAGAGTTTGAAAATAGGCCAGTAATGAGCTTGAGTGGTGGGGAAATAAGGCGCGCCGCACTTGGTGCTTTAATACTAAAAAAGCCAGATGTAATGCTGCTTGATGAGCCAACAAACCATCTTGATATTTATATGGTAAAGTTTTTAGAAGATATGCTTCTTAACTCAAATCAAACGATAGTTTTTATCTCACACGATAGATATTTTATAGATAGGCTTGCAACAAGAGTTGTAGAGATAGAAGATGGCAAGATTATTAGTTTTGATGGTGGGTATAGTAATTATCTAGCAAAAAAACAAGAACTTTTAGTGTCTTTAGCAAAAACTCACGAAACGCTTTTAAAACAGCTAAAAAGTGAGGAAGAGTGGTTAAGAAGAGGTGTAAAAGCTAGGTTAAAAAGAAATGAGGGTAGAAAACAGCGCATTTTTGCAATGCGCGAAGAGGCAAAGAAAAACCCAGGTATTATAAGAAAAGTTAGACTTGAGCTTCAAAGAGCAACCCAGAGCTTTAATCAAGGTGGTCTAAATCAAAACCGTAAAAAAATGCTTTTTGAATGTAAAAATATCTCAAAAAAACTTGGCGAAAAAGAACTTATAAAAAACTTTAGTACGAGAGTTTTGCAAGGCGAACGTATTGGCATAGTTGGTAGAAATGGCGCAGGGAAAAGTACGCTTTTAAAGTTACTTTTAGAAGAGCTACAGCTTGATAGCGGAGAGATAAAAAAAGGCGAAATAAATATAGGATATTTTGATCAAACTAGACGAAATATCGATGAAGATAAAAGCCTTATAGAAAACTTTTGTCCAAATGGCGGTGATCATATTATGGTAAAAGGTCATTTTATGCATGTTTTTGGTTATCTTAAAAATTTTCTTTTCCCTAAAGAGTTTTTAGATCAGCCTGTTAGCACATTAAGTGGAGGTGAGAAAAACCGACTTGCACTTGCAAAACTTTTTACGAAAGATTATGAATGTCTAATACTTGACGAGCCCACAAATGACCTAGACATCGCAACTATAAATATCCTTGAGGATTATTTGTTAAATTTCCAAGGTGCCGTTATTATTGTGAGTCATGATAGATACTTTGTAGATAAGCTTTCAACGAAACTTTGGGTATTTGAAAATGGAGAAATAAATCAAACTCATATGGCATATAGCGAGTATCTAGAATATGAAGATGAGATGAAAGAGATAGATGATTTTTCGGTTAGTTTTCAAAATGATGAGATAAAACAAAAGCAAAAAACAAATAATGTAAAACTTAGCTATAAACAAAATAAAATTTTAGATGAACATCCTTTAGCGATAGAGAAACTTGAAAATAAGATAAAAGAGTTAAATGAATCATTATCAAGTCCAGAAATTTATCAAGAAGTAGGGCTTGAAAAATTATATAATGAACTTGAAAATACAAAAAAACAGCTTGAGAATTTAGAAACAGAATATTTTGAAGTTTTAGAAATAAAAGAGAATTTATAAGGAAAAAAGATGAAAATTTCCATAATTCAAACTCATGTAGAACTTGGTAAAAGCGATGAAAATTATAAAAATATAATCAGTAAAATGCAAACAGCTATGAAAGATATGCCAGATGCTATAGTTTTACCAGAAACTCTTAATATAGGTTTCTTTCCAAAAGAGAATTTAAAAATTTTAGCGGACATTAATGGCGTAAAAGCGAAAGAAATTTTTGGCGAGTTTGCTAAAGAACATAAAGTAAATATAGTGGCTGGAAGTGTAGTAAATTTAAAAAATAATGAAATTTACAATACAAATTATGTCCTTGATAGAAATGGAAATGTTATAAATGAGTATGATAAAATTCATCTTTTTACGCCATCTAATGAACATCAATATTTTAAAAATGGTAAAAATTTGAGCTATTTTTATATAGATGGTGTAAAATGTAGTTGTGTTATTTGCTATGATTTAAGATTTCCAGAGATATTTAGAATAGCTGCATTAAACGGTACTAAAATCATATTTTTACCTACACAGTGGCCTCTTAGCAGGAAAGATCATTTGCTAACTTTAATAAAAGCAAGAGCAATAGAAAATCAAATTTTTATCTGTTCATGTTGTGCATGTGGCAATGGGGATGGTTATATTTTAAGTGGACATTCTATACTTGTTAATCCTAATGGTAAAGAACTAATAAGCCTTGATAAAAATGAAAACATTAAAAGTTGTGAGATAAATTCAAATGAAGTTTTAGATATAAAAGAAAAAATGGATATTTTAAGTGATATTAAATTTAAAATCTATGATAAATTTTTATCATAGATTTTTAGTAAGGTTTGTATTATTTCGCAGGTGCTTCTACTTCTATTTGTAGTTTTACTTCATCTCCAACCATTACAGATTCTTCTCCAATACCAAAGTCACTTCTTTTTATTTCCCCTTCTAAAGAAAAGCCTATTAGGTTTTTACCTTCTTTATTTTTTGTAATTCCGCCAAAATCATAATCAAGAACTATTGGTTTTGTAATGCCTTTTATAGTTAAATCACCTACGACTTTATCGCTTTTAAATTCTTTCATTACAAATTTCATTTCTGGAAATTTTTGCACATCAAAAAAATCAGCTGTTTTTAAGTGTTTATCTCTTTTTTCTAGGTCTGTATTAATAGAAGTTACTTTTATAACTGATTCTATTTTTGTTGGTTGTTTTTTGTCTTCATTAAATTCTATTATAGATTTGTAATCAGAAAATGAGCCTTTTACATTTGAAATTTTCATATGTTTGATTTTGAATCCAACATATGAGTGGGTTGGATCTATAACATACTGACCAGCAAATAATGATGAAGCCGAAAATAGACCTACAACTAAAAGTGTTAAAATTACTTTTTTCATTTCTGTCCTTTCTAAATAATTTAATAGATTCTATAGGATTATGATAAATGAAAAAATATTTAAATTAAACAAAAATTTAGTTTTATCATAAATTCAAACAAAATTTTATAGAATTTAGATAAAAAGGATTGCAATGAAAATAGCTATTATCATGTATGACAAAATGAGCCTACTGTCTTTTTCTCAAATTTATGAGTTTTTTAAAAAGTCAAATTTTAGTTTAGATTGTTGTGCTTTAAAGCATGAGATAATTGATGAATTTGGGTTAAAAATAACACCAAACATACATTCTGAATCGTTAGATGGATATGATATTGTTGTATTTCCTAGTGGAATAGGTGTTTTATCTTTAAGGTATGATGATATATTTTTATCTTGGATAAGAAGTTCTAAAAATGCTAAAATTAAAATATCGTGTGATATGGGAGCCTTAATACTTGGGGCTGCTAGAATGCTAGAGGATAAAAAAGTTTGTATAAGGGCTGGATATATGAATGCACTGAGTGAGTATTGCAAACCTAGTGATGGCAATGTTTGTTTTTGTGAGGACATTTTTTCTTTTAGTGAATTTAATGATGACGTTGTATTTAGATTAGAAGGATGTTTGGAAAATATAAAAAATAATTAAATGGTGCCCGAGGTCGGACTCGAACCGACACAAGGTTGCCCTTACTAGATTTTGAGTCTAGCGCGTCTACCAGTTTCACCACTCGGGCTTTTTTGAAACGAATTATAATTTTACTTAAAAAGATATAAAACTTTGTTTAAATTTATAAAATTTCAAAAAGATATTCTTGTTTTAGTTTTATATTTTTTATATCTATAAGGTTTAAATTTGTAAAATTTATCTTGCCTAGGTCTTTTATATTTTGTAAATTAGCTTTAGCTATTTGTCTTAGTGTAAGTCCTCTATAATGTTTTGCAAAATGACTAACAACTTTGCCGCCTTTTATAAATTTAAATGTGATATAAGGCTGTTTTATGATATAAAATTTCTCATAAAAACTAGCCCTTAGATCTATTATCTCGCCAGTGCTTAAAAACTCGTCTATTTTAGGTGAAAATTCTTTTAGATAAAAGCTTTCAGTTGCGAAATCGCCTATCTTTTCACCTTGCTTAATTTTATAGTTTGGAATCTCGTCGCCAAGCCTTATAAAACCAAATAAATTTGAAAAAACAAAAACATTTTTATCTATAAATGTTTGAGAAGATTTATTTAAATGTATATAATCAAGTGCATCATAAGCAACGCCATTATATCTTAGAACAGCTTTTATCAGGCCACTTTTGTAAATATTGGTTTTTAATATCTTTATATCATCTATTTTTTTTAATCCAAATATTTTTGAGAGTTTTTTATCGTCTGAGTTTAATACAAAATTATTATATTTATCTATAACTATTTTTCGTTTTTCAAACATATCTTCAAATATAAACGAGTCTTTGTTTATAAATTTTTGGCTTGTTAAAGTTGTTTTGGTTTCGCTTGGAGAAAAAAGTATTTTTATCATTATTTTCCTTTTTGACATTATAACAAAATAAAATTTTTAAGATTTAAGCCGATATAAAAATAGTAAAAATATTTTGGAACTAAAATTGCTTAGTTAGTATTAACGTTGTATTTACCAAGGATGAAATATGAGAATTACAAATCAATTAACAAATGCTGATGCATTAAGAAACTATCAAAATGGTCTTAGTGAGATATATAAGTTAAATGCTAAATTAACTAATGGTTTAGAGATACAAAACTCTTATGATAATAGTAGCGTTTATGTAGATGGCGTTAGGCTTGATTATGAAATTTCTACAATAGAACAAGTTACAGAAGCTGCGAAAAAAGCAGTTAGTTATTCAAAAAATGCAGATAAGGCATTAAAAGAGTTTGTAAAACAGCTAGAAAATTTTAAAGTAAAGTTAATTCAAGCAGGAAATGAAACCAATACAGCTACTTCCAGAGAAGCTTTGGCAAATGATTTGCAAGGTATAAAAAACTTTCTTGTGGATATTGCAAACACGTCTATAAATGGACAGTACTTATTTTCAGGATCTAGCATAACAACTAAGCCTATAGCTCCAAACAATGCTTACATGGGTAACAATCAAGAGATTAGGGCTGTTGCTGGCGCTCACTCATCAATTGCCTACAATATACCAGGTGAGACTATTTTTTATGGTATAGATAATGACTATTCAAAACATATTACTACTAACGTAAAGCTTACAGATAAAACAGATGATGAAAATGTTAAACATTTAACAGTTAATAGCAAAATAATGAATATGATAGGAAAAGATTACAGGGTAGATAGAAAATTAGATACTGTTATGGATTTTACAAGCAAGGATAAATACCAAAATACGGTTTTTTATCTTAAAGGAGTAAAACCAAATGGGGAAAGCTTTAATTCTAAATTTGAAATGACATCAGATTCTAGTATGCAAGACTTAATGGATAAAATTGGGATAGAATTTGGCAATACAAAAGAAAATAAAGTTGTAGATGTCACTTTAAATAAAGATGGTCAAATTAATATAGTTGATCTAAAAAAAGGAAATCAAGCAATTGATTTTTACATGGTTGCAGCTACACAAAGAAGTGATGATACAAATGTTATACCTGCAGGACAAAGCGGAATAGCTGGCAATGCTAAGACCTTAGAAGAATTAGAGCAATTAAAAAATGATCCTAAAAATAATCTTTTAATAACAGAGTTTATAACTAGTAATTATACAGATAGTACTGGTGCAAAAACAAATGCATTTGATTATGATAAAGTTAGATTTTTAAAAGAAGGAAGCCATGTTAGAGGAAGTGTTTCCCAAACGCTTGTAAGTGATAGTAGTTTTGCCAAAGAGACAACAAAGCTTAGTGAAGTTGCAGCTGGAGCGATGAATGGCTCAACTTTGGAGATGAAAGTTACTTCAAAGTCCGGCAAAGATTATACTGTTACTCTTGATTTTACTGATCCTGCAAATGCTACTGTGAGATTTAATGGATCTGGTGTTGATTATAAAACTTCAATTTATCATGGCGAATGGAAAAATAACTCTACTCCAACTGCATTTGGAGAATTAAAAGATATGCAAACTCCTCCTAATGATGTAACATTTAAGCAGTTAAATGACATTATAGCAATGGCAACAACTGATAATATTCCTACAGATGCTGATCCTAGGTTTGCAGGTATGAACGAGTTTGATAGATATAACGCTGCTATAAATGGAACAAAGGGAAGTGTTGAGGTTACTATGGATTATAAGGGAAGAATTGATATAAAAGATATGACAAATTCATCAAGCAAGATAGAATTAAGCATATATGATCCAAATGGTGGAAATTTTGGAGCAGCCGCTACATCTAACAAAGGTCCTACTTTTGTATTTTCAGCAAACAATGCTATAACTGTAGATGAGCCTAGTAATGACATATTTAACGATTTAGACGAGATGATAAAAGCTGTTAGATATGGTTACTACAGGCCAGATACCGAAGGCGCTGATCCAAGAAATGCTGGTATCCAAGGAGCGATAAAAAGAATAGACCACATAAGTGATCATGTTATAAAAAGTCAAACAAAATTAGGGTCTATAACAAACTCACTTGAAGCAACAGAAACTAGAGCTAATTTTATGAAAGTAAATGTTGCTGATATAAAAAATGAGCTTATTGGCGCTGATTATGCAGAGACTTATATTAAGATGACACATCATATGCTTTCATATCAAGCTATGTTGCAAGCAAGTTCTAAAATACAACAACTTAGCTTGTTAAATTATATGTAATGAAAAATTTGATATAATCTCTCTTTTTAATGTAAAGGATAGATTATTTTACGAGAAACTATACTAACTTTTGTAATTTGTTTTTTAATCTTTTTTGGTGTTGCTACAATATTGCCAGATGCCTCTTTCGTGGGCATCTTTGGCAATATTATAGGTAAGTATAACTATAAACTTTTTGGTATAATCTGCTATATATATCCATTTTTACTAATATTTTTTGCCATTTATCTAAGAAAGAATTTTAAGGCTTTTAATTTTAGATTTTATGAGCTTATGATAGGCGTTTTATTATTATTTTTTTCAATCCTGCTTTTTCAAGGTAATTTTATAAAAGATCCATATAAAGTTGGTATAATAGGATATTATTCTATACTTGGACTAAGGGATTTTATTGGCACAATTGGCGGAGTTGTTTTTAATGTAATGATATTTATAATATCGCTTGTTTTGATATTTGAAGAAAGCATTGTTGTGATATTTAAAAATGCTTTTGTAGAGCCAGTTAAGGGATTAAAACAAGATATAAAACCTAAAAAAATTAAATATATAAAATCATCTCAAGAAGAAAATTATATTCAAAAAAATGACATAAATGAAAATAAAATACAAAACAATAATAAAAATTATGATGAGATTGTAGATACGCAAGAAATAGAAAATGTTATGGATCCAAGTAATATTCAAGAAGAAGGGCAAATAAACGAAAAAATAGCTGAAAAAGAAGATAAAAAAGTATCAAAAATTATAAAAAATGTCGAACTTGTAAATGAAGTTGCTGAAAACAAAAAACTTCTTGATGAACTAGAAAAAGGCAAGATTGAAAAACCAAATGACTTTTCTTTGCCACCTCTTAATTTTTTAAAAGATCCACCTAAAAAAACACAAAACATAAATGAAGCTGAAATAGATGGAAAAATATCTGATTTGCTAGAAAAACTAAAGCGTTTTAAGATAGATGGTGATGTTGTTAGAACTTATACTGGTCCAGTTGTTACAACTTTTGAATTTAAGCCAGCTTCACATATAAAAGTTAGTAAGATTTTAACACTTCAAGACGATTTAGCAATGGCGCTTAAGGCTAAAACAATTCGTATACAAGCTCCAATTCCTGGAAAAGATGTAGTTGGTATCGAGATACCAAATAATGATATACAAACCATTTATCTAAAAGAAATTTTGGAAAGTGATATATTTAAAAATGCTTCAAGCCCACTTACTATAGCTCTTGGTAAAGATATAGTTGGGGATCCTTTTATCACAGATCTTAAAAAGCTTCCTCACCTTCTTATTGCAGGAACAACTGGAAGTGGAAAAAGTGTTGGTATTAATTCAATGCTTCTTAGCTTGCTTTATAGAAATAGTCCAAAGACATTGCGTCTTATTATGATAGATCCAAAAATGCTTGAATTTTCTATCTATAATGATATTCCTCATCTCTTAACTCCTGTTATAACTCAGGCAAAACAAGCTATTATAGCTTTAGCAAATTTAGTTAATGAGATGGAACGCAGATATAAAATAATGAGTCATACCAAGACTAAAAACATAGAAAATTATAATGAAAAGATAAAAAAAACTGGTGGCGAAACTTTTCCATATATTGTTGTCATTATAGATGAACTTGCAGATTTAATGATGACAAGCGGCAAAGATGTTGAGTTTTATATAGGAAGACTTGCACAAATGGCAAGAGCAAGCGGAATTCATCTTTTAGTTGCAACACAACGCCCAAGCGTAGATGTTGTAACTGGCCTTATAAAAGCAAATTTACCATCTCGTATAAGCTATAGGGTAGGGCAAAAGATAGATAGCAAGGTTATACTCGATCAAATGGGAGCTGAGAGCTTACTGGGGCGTGGAGATATGCTTTTTACTCCACCATCAAGCACTGGTGTGATAAGACTTCACGCACCATTTGCTAGCGAAGAAGAGATAGAAAAGATAGTTGAGTTCTTAAAATCCCAACAAGAAGTCATTTATGATGAGAAATTTTTAAAAGATAGCGAAGACGGATCATCTGGATCATCTAGCGGATCTGGCGCAGTAGATGGAGAACTTGACGAGCTATATGAAGAGGCCAAAAACATAGTTTTAAGTGAGGAAAAAACATCTATTAGCTATATTCAAAGAAGGCTTAGAATAGGTTATAATAGAGCGGCAACAATCATAGAGCAACTTGAAAATATGGGTGTTTTAACTGAGCCAAATGCTAAAGGACAAAGAGATATCATAAGATAAGTTTTTTTGTTTTATATACTATTTATTTGTATTTGCTAAAATAAAAACACACAAGATAAAAGGTAAAAAATGGAAGATTGGATAGAAAAATTAAAACAAGCTGATCTTTTAAAAGTTATAGAAGATAAAGTTGATATAGATAGAGAAATAGCTCATATTAGTTATATTGAAGTTAAAAAAAATAATTCAAAAGCACTTCTTTTTACAAATCCCACAAATCAAGATGGTGTTTTATTTCCGCCAGTTCTTACGAATATATTTGGTAGTTTTGAAGCACTAGAACTTATTTTGGGCAAAACCCCAGACCAAATAGCAGATGAAATAAGCTCTCTTTTGAAACCAAAAAAACCAGAAGATTTTATGGAAAAAATGCATTTTATATCTCATCTTTTGAGCTTAAAAAATGTTTTTACAAAAAAATTAAAAGGCGAAGGAGAGTGTCAAAATATAAAACATTTAGATGATAAAGTGGATCTTTTTTCCCTCCCTGTTCTTAAAACTTGGGAACTTGATGGCGGTGCATTTATTACAATGGGGCAAGTTTATACAAAAACTTTGCATGGCGAAACGCAAAATCTAGGTATGTACCGTTTACAAATTCATGATAAAAATAGGCTTGGCATGCACTGGCAAATTCATAAAGATGGTGCAAATTTCTTTAAAGAATATAAAAAAGCCGGAGTTAAAATGCCAGTAAGTGTGGCAATCGGAGGAGATCCTCTCTACATTTGGTGCGCTCAAGCCCCACTTCCAAAAGATGTTTTTGAGCTTTTACTTTATGGTTTTATAAGAAAAACCTCAGCAAAGTTAGTAAAAAGTCTTACAAATGATATATATGTTCCACATGATGCTGATTATATCATAGAAGGCATGATAGATACTGAAAATTTTGCACTTGAAGGACCTTTTGGTGATCATACTGGATTTTATACCCCAATAGAGCCATTTCCTGTTATGGATGTTAAAGCTATAACTCATAAAGAAAAACCTATATTTCATGCAACTGTTGTTGGTAAGCCGCCTTTGGAAGATAAATATATGGGCTATGCAACTGAGAGAATATTTTTACCTCTTTTTAAAACTACAGCCCCGGATTTGATTGATTATAAAATGCCTGAAAATGGAGTTTTTCATAATTTAATTTTAGCAAAAATGAACTGCTTGTACCCAGCTCATGCTAAACAGATGATGCATGCATTTTGGGGAGTTGGGCAGATGAGCTTTGTAAAACACGCCATTTTTGTGGACGAAAAAGCGCCAAAATTAGAGGAATTTGAAGATCTTACAAAGTATATTTTAAACCGCATAAGTTCAAAAAATATTATTTTTAGCGAAGGAGTTTGTGATCAGCTAGATCATGCTAGTCCTAATTCATGTTTTGGTGGAAAGCTTGCAGTTGATGCGACGATAAATTTTAATCCTAGTGCACCAAATGTATTGAGTGATGAAGATTTGCTTGTTATGTTTAGAAGTGTGGATGAAAATATTATAAATTTAAAGCAGTATTTTGTAGATACTAAAAATCCAATATGCTTTATAAATTACAATAAAACAGACATTGTTAAAAAAAGCTTTGAAAAACTAGTTAAATTTAAAGAATATTTTAAAATTCTGATCTTTTTTGATGAAAAGGCAAATATTCAAAATTTATACATGAGTGTTTGGAGAATTACAAATAATATCGACGCGTTGCGAGATGTTTTTATAAATGTAGAGCATATTTGCGTAGATGCTACATCTAAAGGACGTATGGATAACTATGAGAGAGTTTGGCCAAAAGAAACTAATTGCTCCAAAGAAGTTATAGAAAATTTGATAAATAAAAACCTTATAGAAAATAATAAAGAGTTATTTTATAAATTTGAAATACTAGGATAAACTACTTATAAAAGTAAAGTTGCAATACTTTGCTTTTTCTTATTTGATGATTGACATCAATCAATGAATTAAAGGCTTATTTTGTCTAAAATACCATCATAAATTTATTAAGGAGATATGATGAGTAAAGAAACTTTAGAAATGTTTTGTCATCAATGTGAAATGAGTGCACCTGGTGGATGTGGCTCAAAGGGTCAAAATAAAGGTACATGTGGTAAAGATAGTACACTAGCAAACCTTCAAGATATGATGGTTTTTGGATTAAAAGGCATGAGCGCGTATCGTCATCATGCAAATGAGCTTGGCGCAAATACAAAAGAAGTTGATGATGTCATAGCTGATACGCTTTATTTTACACTTACAAACTCAAATTTTAACTTTGAGGAACATATAGTACAAATTTTAAAAGTTGGAGAAGCTGGGGTTAAAGTTATGGATATATTAAGCAATATTCACACTGATACTTTTGGCATTCCAAGCCCAGTTAAAGTTACGCAAAACAAGGCTGAAGGAAAGGCGATATTAGTTAGCGGACATAATCTTTTTGCACTTAATGAGCTTTTAAAACAAACTGAAGGGAAAGGCATAAATATCTATACTCACTCAGAGATGCTTCCAGCTCACGGATATCCGCAGCTTCGTAAATTTAAACATCTAAAAGGAAATATAGGCAAATCATGGTTTGATCAAACTAAACTTTTTAACGAGTTTAAAGGCGCTATTTTGATGACTACAAACTGTATTGTGCCACTTCGTGCGAATTGTGAGTATGCTGATAGGCTTTTTGGATATAGTATAGCTGGAACAAATGGTATTAAGCATATAGAAAATGATGATTTTACTCCACTTATCCAAAAAGCACTATCACTTCCAGATGTGAGTGGCTTTGATAGTGATGAGTATGTTACAACAGGAGCTCACTATAAAGCTGTTTTACCTATGGCTGGTGATATACTTGAGGCATTAAAAGCTGGAAAAATTCGTCGTTTTTTTGTCATAGCAGGATGTGATGCGCCTGGAAAAGGCAGAGAGTATTATAGAGAGCTTGCACTATCTTTACCAAAAGATTGTATTATCTTAACTTCAAGTTGTGGTAAATTTAGATTTAACGATATTGATTTTGGTGTGATTGAAGGAACAAACATCCCTAGGTACATAGATCTTGGTCAGTGTAATGATAGTAATGGTGCTGTAAAAATAGCTCTTGCGTTAAGTCAAGCCACTGGCATAGCTGTAAATGATTTGCCAGTTTCTATAGTGCTTATGTGGATGGAACAAAAAGCTGTAATCATATTAATGGCGCTTTTATATCTTGGTATAAAAAATGTCCACGTTGGACCAACTTTGCCTAAGTTTTTTAATGATGAAATATTAAATTTCTTGGTAGATAAATTTAACATAGGGCTAATAAGCGGAGATGCTAAGGCTGATTTAAAGAAGTTTTTAGGAGAGTAGTTTAAGATGTGTGGGTTTTACCCACACAAGCTTATATAAGCTCAACTTTTAGTTTATGTGTTTTTATGGACTTTGGCACACTATCTCCAAAACATATCTCATATAATTCATGCAAAGTTAATACATAAAATCCATTAAATTCTCTGTTTGTTGTAGATATGAGCTTGTTTGCACAACTGTCAAAAAGATAAAAGCTAAGTGCGTCATTTACTAGTATAAAATCAGCTCCACTATCTATCGCGTCAATCATTATATCTCCTGCTATACTATAAGCCATGTTTGGCTCTAATTTTAAGATATTTGAAAAATCAGGAAATTTTGACATCTCGAATTTAATATTTTTTGCACCTAGCATTTTTGTAAATTTAAATATTTCTTTTTCATTATTTGGATAAATCGCTATATTGAAGTCATTTAGTTTATGCTTGAAATCTTTTTTGTCAGTAGAACAACACTCTTTTGCGCTTTTAGTTACAAAATGTGAATTTGAAATATTTGTATTAGGAATTTCTTGTAACAAAGATGTTTCTTTGAGCCTTTGTTTTAGAGTATATATAATATTTTCTATGTTTAGCTCGTCTCTAAAGATATAATTTGATATATCTAAATGATGATAAATGCCATTTTCTATGTTATTTATGATTTGTAAAAACTGAACTTGTTTTTGTGGGTATTTTTTTATCATTTCATTTACGAATACAAATGCACTTTCTCCAAGATATTGATCCTTATAATCCCTTAATGGTGAAGCATAAAATAGCCATTTTAAACTCTTATATAAATTTAAATCATTTTTATCACAAAGCGCTTCAAATTTAGAAAAATGTGCCATAAAATCATCGTCATTTATTTTCAAATCTTTATAAGCTCTAAATGTGCTTAGAGGTTCTATTGTTAAGCTATATCCAAAAAAACTTATAATGTTTTTTATATCTTCTTCTATGCTTACGCAAATATTTGAAATTTTTACATGACTTACGCCTTCAAATTCAAAATATGGATCTTGATTTTTTATATTTTCAAGCATACCTTTTATGTTTGTAAAGTTTATATCCTTAAATTCATAGGGCTTATAGTATCTTAAGATATCTTTTGAGATATCAAATCTAAACATATAAACTTCAAGCATAAGTCACTCCTTTTATATGATTTTATACAAATTTAACTTAAAGTGATTTTATGAAGCCATGTTTAAATATTTTTTTTATAAAATGCTAAAGTATGGATAAAGAGAAATATATAATATCACATTTTAAAAGTAAATATATAGGCGATGATGGTGCTGTTGTAGGAAATTTAGTTTATGCAAAAGATCTTTTTTGTGAAAATTCGCATTTTAAAAAAGGCTGGTTAAGCTATAAACAAATTGCCTATAAATCAATGATAGTAAATATTTCTGATATTATAGTAATGAATGCTGTGCCAAAATATGCGCTAATTGGACTAAGTGTGCCAAAGGATATACAAAACTCAGAAATAAGCGCTCTTTATGATGGATTTAACGAAGCTTGTAAGGATTTTGGTATAGAAATAATAGGTGGAGATACTATAAGTAGTGAATTATTAAGTGTTTCTGTAACTATAGTAGGAGAACTTCATTCCAAGCCAAATATGAGAAAAGATCTTAAAATTGGCGATATTTTATGTTTTAGTGGAAAACTAGGTTCATCCCTAAAAGCACTGAACTCGCTTCTTAGACTTGGTAAGCCTAGCTCAAATTCAAGATTTTTTAAACCAGTTTTGAGGGATAAATTTTTTTATAAAAGCTCTAAATTTATAAATGCAGCTATGGATATTAGTGATGGCTTAAATAGGGATTTGGGAAGGCTAGCGGATATAAATAGAGTAGATTTTAAATTTATAAAAAAGCTTAATAAATTTGAATTAAAAAGTGGTGAAGAGTATGAAGTGCTTTTTAGTGTAAATAAAAGAAATTTAAAACGCGTTATAAATGAAGGAAAAAAAGCTAGGATAAATATAACGCCATTTGCAAAAGTAATAAAAGGAAAATACAAAAAATATGGAAAAACAGAACATTTTTAACAAAACTTACATCTTAAATCATGCACCTATCAATGCACATTTTTCTAAAAACTCAAGTGATTTTGTGGTTAGAGAAATACCACTTTATGAATGTAGTGGCTATGGAGAACATTTGATTGTTCAAATACAAAAAAAAGATCTTACAACTCATGAAGCGCTTCATATATTAAGCGAAGCAAGTGGTGTAAAAATGCGTGATTTCGGATATGCAGGATTAAAAGATAAAGAAGGAATGACAACACAGTTTATATCAATGCCAAGAAAATTTGAAAAAAACTTAGAAAATTTTTCGCATGAAAAGATAAAAATATTAAGCTTGAATTATCACAACAACAAACTAAGAATTGGCCATCTAAAAGGAAATAATTTTTTTATAACACTTAAAAAAGTTAATCAAATAGAAGCAAAAAAGCTATCAGATGCTCTTAATGCATTAGATAATATAGGATTTGCAAACTATTTTGGATATCAAAGATTTGGGAAATTTGGAGATAATGCGAGCGAAGGTAAAGCTATATTGAGTGGTGAAAAAAAGATAAAAAATCCAAAAATTTCAACTCTTTTAGTTTCTGCATATCAAAGTGAGCTTTTTAATAATTGGCTTTCAAAAAGGATAGAAATTTCTAAGTTTTGTTCAGATTTTAGCGAAAAAGAGATTGGAAATATCTATAAATTTGATAAAGATACTATAAAGATTTTAAAAAATCAACCCCAGTTTTATAAGCTTTTGCATGGAGAAGTTTTAGGGCATTATCCATTTGGGAAATGTTTTTTGTGTGAAGATTTGCAAAGCGAAGTAGAGAGATTTTCCAAAAGAGATATTACCAGTATGGGATTTGTTTTTGGCTCTAAAACTATACAATCTTGTGACTTGGCAAAGGATTTGGAGGATAAAATTTTTGATGAAGCATATAAGTTTATGGAAAAACTAAATGGAACTAGGCGTTTTGCTTGGGCTTATCTTGATAATGTTAATCATAGATATAATGAAGATATGGCACAATTTAGTTTTAGCTTTTCTTTGCCAAAAGGTTCATATGCTACAGTTGTGCTTGAGGAAATATTGCACCGAGATATCTTTAATGATTATTAATAGTCTTATTTAAAATTTATATGTATAATATGATAGATATACAGTTAAAGGATAGAAAATGAAAAAGATTTTTTGTGTTCTTGTATGTTTTTGTGTTTTAGGTTTTGCTAAAACTATAAATATAGATGTTGTAAAAGTGGTTCCAATTTATGAAAAACAAAATGTTAAAACAGGTTGTGATACCAAAGATGGAAATAATATAGCTGGAACAGTAATCGGTGGTGTAGCTGGTGGTGTTCTTGGTAATCAAATTGGTGGCGGAACTGGCAGAACTATAGCTACTATAGCTGGAGCTGCTGCTGGTGGCTATGCTGGAAATAGAGTTCAAAACAGCATGAAAGATAAAGATTGCTCAAATACTGTAAAAAAAGATATTTTAACTGGATATAAAAATATCGGTTATTACAATGGAAAAGAGTACTCTAAAATTTCAGATAAACAACTCGATACTATAAGTATAGAGGTTAAATAAATTTGTATTTATATTCGCTTAATTAAGCATTAAAACAACAAGTGCTATAATAAAAAACTTTATTTATTCGGATATATTTATGAAAATAAAAGAAATTTTTATAGCAAGTGATCATGCTGGCTTTGAAGCTAAAGAATACACTAAAGATTTTATTTTAAGGCTTGGTTATAAAGTAATAGATCTTGGTTGCAATAGTGGTAAAGAGAGTGTAGATTATCCTGATTTTGCTAAACTGCTTATTTCAAATTTGAATAACGATGATGATTATGGAGTTCTTATTTGCGGTAGCGGAATAGGCATTTCAATTGCCGCAAATAGGTTTAATAATATTAGATGTGCTCTTTGCCATGATACTTTAACTGCAAAACTTTCAAGACTTCATAATAATGCTAATGTGCTTGCATTTGGCGGAAGAATTTTAGGTATTGGTGAAATAAATGACATAGTTGAGACATTTTTTTCTACCGATTTTGAAGGTGGAAGACATCAACGCCGTATAGATAAGCTAAAGGTTTGATCATGTTTACAAATTGGATTGTTTTAACTTTTTTGATATGTGCTTGTATATATCTTTTTGTAAAAGCATATTACTTTCGTTCCCTTCTTAGAAAAGAATCATCTATAAAAGATTTTATGAAAAGCAATATTGATGATACAGAGCTTCTCATTAGAAAACTTCAAGTTCAACTTCAGCGTTCCTTAGGAAATATAGACATACTTACCGAGGAGTTAAATAAAGTAAAAGCTGATGTTGTTTCTTTAAGAACTAGAAACTCACAATATCGCATAGAAAATGACAAATTAAGACAACGTATAAGGGAATTAGAAGGCAAAATAGAAGCCTTATTGTAAGGAAATAATTATGAAAGAACTTGATGAAAAAGGTAAAAAATATCTTATTGGTAGCATAAGAGATGTTGTAGATTTTCCAAAACCAAAAGTTATTTTTAAAGATATTACTACATTACTAAACGATAAAAAAGCATTTAATTTCTTGCTTGATCACTTAAGTGATAGATATAAAGATATAAATATAGATTTTATTGCAGGTATTGAAAGTAGGGGATTTATATTTGGTGCGGCACTTTGTGCAAGATTGGGGATTGGTTTTGTTCCGATAAGAAAACCTAAAAAACTTCCATATATGACAATTTCTCAAAAATATTCACTTGAATATGGTGTTGATGAAGTAGAGATACATGTTGATGCTTTTAAAAATATAAAAAATGCAAAAGTTCTTTTAATGGATGATCTTATAGCAACTGGAGGAACCGCTAAGGCTTCCGTTGATCTTATAAAACAAGCCGGTGGAGAGTGTATAGAAGCTTGTTTTTTGATAGATTTATCAGAACTCGGTGGTGCTAATGAGATTAGAAAAACAGTTTCTGTTTATAGTGTTTTAGAGGTATAAAATGGAAGAATACCTAAAAGAGCTAATGCTTGAATATCACCAGTATGCATATATAATACTGTTTTTTTGGTGTATTTTAGAAGGCGAACTTGCTTTGATACTTGGTGGCATTTTAGCCCATGAAGGACACGTAAATGTTGGACTTGCTATTTTTATTGCTGGGCTTGGTGGTTTTATAGGAGATCAAATTTACTTTTACATAGGTAGATATAATAAAAAATACATAACAAAAAAACTTGTTTCCCAAAGACGTAAATTTGCAGTTGCACATTTACTGCTTCAAAAGTATGGTTGGCCTATAATATTTTTTCAAAGATATATGTACGGATTTAGAACCGTTATACCTATGAGTATAGGTATAACTAGATACAACGCAAAGAAATTTGCTTTTATAAATTTAATAAGTGGATGGGTTTGGGCTGCAGTTACTATAACTTTAGCATGGTGCTTTGGTCAACAAATTTGGGATATAGTTTCATATATGGAAAAGCATTTGTATTTTGCGATTCCTGTAATAATACTTTGCATTTTTGGATTTCTATATGGCATGAAAAGATTAGAAGCTAAAATTTTAAATGAAAGGAAAGATAGAAAACATGCAGTTTGAGTTTGAAAATAAAAATATTTCATCCATAAAAGCTGATATTGAGATTATTTTTATACTAAATAAAGATTTAAAACATAAATTTATACAAGATTCTAAAGAATTTAAATTTTTTAATTATAAAGGCGAAGGAGAACTTTTTTTAAGTGATAAAAGAAGATTATATGTTTCTCTTAAAGCACTTGATTACGACGATATAAGAAAATCTTCGGCAAAAGCTTATAATGCGCTTAAAGATTTAAATATAAAAACAGTAAAAATAGCTATCTATTCAGCAAATTGCATAAAAAGAAGTGTTCAAAGTATTGTTGAGGGATTTGAGTTAGTAAGTCATACTTTTGATAAATATAAGAGCGATAAAAAAAGTTTTACTTTGCATAAAGTTATTTTTTCAAATGATGAATATAATGCTAAAAAAATAACAAAAAGTGAAGTTGAAGATGGTATAAAGTATGGTCTTATCATGGCAAATACTACAAATTTTGCAAAAGATATTGTAAATGAAATTCCTGAAATTTACACGCCTATAAAAATGGCAGAAGATGCTGTAAAACTTGCAAAAAGTTTGAAAAATGTAGTGTGCAATATATACGATGAAAAATTTTTAAAAAAAGAAAAAATGAATGCATTTTTGGCAGTAAATCGTTCAAGCATACATCCACCAAGACTTATACATCTAGTGTATAAACCAAAAAAACCTCTTAAAAAAATTATTTTTGTTGGAAAAGGACTAACTTACGACAGCGGAGGACTTAGTTTGAAGCCCGCAAATTTTATGACTACTATGAAAAGCGATAAAAGCGGTGCAGCAGCAGCTCTTGCTATAATAAAAGGGGCAAGTGAGTTAGAGCTTCCTTTTGAAATTCATTCAATTTTAGGTGTAACTGAAAATATGATAGGCGGAAACTCATATAAACCAGATGATGTGCTTATATCAAGAAGTGGAGTAAGTATAGAAGTTAGGAACACTGATGCTGAGGGGCGTTTGGTTTTAGCTGATTGTCTAAGTTATGCTCAAGACTTTAAGCCTGATATACTCATAGATATGGCAACTCTAACTGGAGCTTGTGTTGTTGGATTGGGTGAATTTACAAGCGGAATTTTGGGCAATAATGATGAGTTAAAAACTAAATTTAAAACACTTAGTAAAAAAAGTGGAGAGCTAACTACTATTCTTGATTTTAATGAATATTTAGAAGATAGTATAAAAAGCAGCATAGCTGATATTACAAATAGTGGCTCAAGTAGATATGGTGGTTCTATAACTGCAGGGCTATTTTTAAACCACTTTATAAAAGATGAGTTTAAAGATAAATGGCTACATCTTGATATTGCAGGACCTGCTTATGTAGAAAGAGCGTGGGGATATAATACTTTTGGTGCAAGTGGAGCGGGTGTCAGAATGAATCTTTGCTTCATGCAAGAACTTGCAAAGGAGATGTAATGGGACTTGGTGTTGGTATAGTAGGGCTTCCAAATGTTGGTAAATCAACTACCTTTAATGCTCTTACAAAAGCGCAAAATGCTGAGGCTGCAAACTATCCTTTTTGTACTATAGAGCCAAATAAAGCGGTAGTTCCAGTGCCTGATTTTAGATTAAATGAACTCGCAAAAATAGTAAATCCTGATCGCATTATGCACTCTATGGTAGAATTTGTAGATATTGCAGGACTTGTAAAGGGTGCAAGTAAAGGCGAGGGTCTTGGGAATAAATTTCTTTCCAATATCAGAGAAGTTGAAGTTATACTTCATATGCTAAGATGCTTTGAAAATGAAAATATTACCCATGTTGAAGGAAGTATTGATCCTATAAGAGATATAGGCATTATAGAAACTGAGCTTATTTTAGCTGATATAGAGCAACTTACCAAAAAGATAAGCAGACTTGAAAAAGATGCAAAAAGTGGTCAAAAGGGTGCAAAAGAATCATTAGAAATGGCAAATGAATTATTAAGGCATCTAAATGACGGTAAAAACGCATCGTCATTTAATAAAAGAGATGATGAAGTGTTCATAGCTTTAAATAAAGAACTAAGACTTCTTTCTGGTAAAGAGGTCATATATGTAACAAATGTTGATGAAGAAGCCATTGTAGAAGATAATAAATATGTAAAAGCAGTAAGAGAATATGCAGCAAAAAGCGGTCATGAAGTTGTAAAAATTTGCTCAAAGATAGAAGAAGATATGATAGGGCTTGATGATAAAGAAGCTATAGAGTTTTTAGAATCCATTGGTGGAGAGATAAGCGGATTAAATCAAATTATAAGAACAGCTTTTGCAAAACTAAATCTTATAAGCTATTTTACAGCAGGAGTACAAGAGGTTCGTGCTTGGACTATAACAAATGGCTGGAAAGCTCCAAAAGCAGCATCTGTGATACATAACGACTTTGAAAAAGGATTCATAAAAGCCGAAGTTATAAGTTATGAAGATTTTATTGCTTATAAGGGCGAAAATGGCGCAAAAGAAGCCGGAAAACTAAGACTTGAAGGGAAAGAATACATTGTAAAAGATGGCGATGTAATGCATTTTAGATTCAATGTTTAGTATTATTTTTATTTGTTTTTATCTCAACTCTGTATTTAGAGAAGTTTGATAAAAACGAAACTCTATTTTTAGTTCTAATTTTACTAGTTTCTTTTTTAATGCTAAAATGACGCAAAGATTAGCAGTTTAAAGATTGCAATGTATTTTTGATAAATTTAAAATTTTTAAATTTCTACTTGTTGCGTCATACTTTGAAACTAATAAAAGAAAAAACATAAAAATACTAGCTAATAAATACAAATTAAAATATTAAGTGGCCATGTAGACAGCCACTTTAATTAAGCATCCATTTCTTTCATAATATCTCTAACTGCTCTTATTATGATATCAACTGATTTTAACTCCACTTTTTCGTTAATACTATGTGGATTAAAGATATTTGGACCAATAGAAGTTGCAAGTAAACTTTCATCCTTTCCTATGAAAACTCCACACTCAAGCCCTGCATGAACCGCTGCAAATTTAGCATTTGGAGAATATTTTTTAAGGGCTTTTAAAACGGTTTGACTAAACTCATTAACTTGTGGATTCCAAGGTGTTGTTTGATTTTCAAAGTTAAAATCAAAGTTAAAACACTCGCATAAAGTTTTTGTTTCAAATTTGCTATTTTCTAAACCATCTTTACTCATCGATCTTGCGAAAAATAGTACTTCAAATTTTCCATCTTTTTCTTTGGCGGTTGAGAGATTTATGCTATCTCCTGGGATTTTTAGCTCTTTGTTGTAAGTTCTAACTCCTTGAGAAAAAAGCACAAGCATATTTAGCAAATCATCACTAAAGCTGTAAATTTCGCACTCCATTTTACCAAGCGGTTTAGCTTTTATATAATCTGGTATAAGCGTTATCTCTTTGTCAAAAATTACAGTTGCGTAAGCATTTGCCGCAATTGAGTTTCTTCTTTCTCCACCGTCAAATTTCGATATTTTTCCGCCGTTTTCTTTGATAAATTTAACTAGAAATTTAATTGCATTTGGTATATTTTGGTCAATTTGTGTTCCGCTATGGCCTCCTGGAAATCCCTTTAAGTCTAGTTTATATGCAAATCCGCTATAGTTAGTTTTTTGCAAGGTTTTACTTGCGTACATATCTACGCTTCCTGCACAACCTATCGAAACTCTATCGTCTTCTTCGCTATCAAGGTTTAAAATTTTGCCACTTTTTATTTTTGTATCAAATTTAGCAGCTCCCCAAAGCCCAACTTCTTCATTGTTTGTAAAAACGACTTCTAAGTTTTTAAACTCCTCCATCATTACCATACTTATAGCAACGCCTATACCGTTATCTGCACCAAGGCTTGAGTTTTTTGCACTTAAAAACCCATCTTTTTCTTGTAAGATTAAATTTGGTGCATCTCCAACACAAACCATATCGTAATGGCTTTGCAAACAAATCTTTGGATCGCCTTTATGGGCGTAAATATTTCCAGCTTCATCAACACTAAATTCAAAATTACATTTTTTGCAGTGCTTTAACAAATAATCCCTCATTTCGTCAGTTTCAAAACTACCGTGTGGAATGGTACAAATTTCTTTAAAATATTCCATGACTTTTTTCATTTTATTTCCTTTAAATTTTTATCTTTGCTTTTGCAAATATCATTTAGTATACACTCTTTGCAATTAGGTTTTATCGCTTTGCAAACATATCTTCCAAAAAGTACAATTGCTTGATGTAGCTTGCCAAGATCAGTTTTAAAAGTATTTGTAAGATCAGCTTCTGTTTGCTTGGGCGTTTTTGCTTTGCTTATATTAAGTCTGTGTGCAACCCTAAAAACATGCGTATCAACAGCCATAAAATTTTCATTTTTCCATTCAAGCAATACAACATGCGCCGTTTTTTGTCCAACACCTTCTAAGCTCATCAGATCTTTTTCGTTTAATGGTATTTCTCCGCCAAAATTTGAGACTACATTTTTTGCCATTTTTATCAAATTTGAAGCTTTATTGTTAAAGTAACTGCACGAGTTTATAAGTAATTTTAGACTGTTTAAATTTGCATTTGAAAGCGATATTATATCTGGATAGTTTTTAAACAAACCTGGAGTTATAAGATTTACTCTTTTGTCTGTGCATTGTGCTGAGAGAATAACACAAACTATAAGCTCATAAAGACTGTTAAATTTAAGTTCACTTTTGGCATCTTTATAATTTTCTATGAGTCTAGATTTTATTATTAAGGCATCTTTTTTATTCATAGAATCAAGTTTATCTAAATATTTATTAATATTTTTTAAAAAATTTATTTTTAATTTATAAAGCGTAAATTTGTTTTATGATATAATTAGAATCGTTTATTAAAAAAACAAGAAAATAAAGGAAAATTTATGAATAAATTAGTTTTTACAACACTTAGTTTAGCTACGGCTATTAGTTTAAATGCTGCAGTTTTAGCAACTGTTAATGGGCAAAATATAACATCTGAAGAGCTTGAGGCAATTCCTGGCGTAAAATTAAACCAAATCCCACCTGAAACTAAAAAACAACTTATAGATCAAGCTATTGAGTATAAACTTATAGTTGAAGAAGCTAAAAAAACTGGTGTTCAAAAAGACCCTGAATACGCAAAATCTCTAAAAAATTTAGAAGATAAAGTATCAGCTGATGTTTACATGAAAAAAATTTTTGATGAGATAAAAGTCAGCGAAGCTGATATTAAAAAATTCTATGATACAAACAAAGACAGATTATTTAAAAGACCAGCACAAGCAAAAGCTAGACATATTTTATTTGCCCTTGAAGATGAAAAAGGTGCAAAAGATGCCATAAAAGCATTGCAAGCCTTTAAAGGCAAAGATTTAGAGAAAAAATTTGCTGAACTTGCTAAAGAAAAATCAATCGATGGTGGTAGTGCAAGACAAGGTGGTGAACTTGGTTGGTTTGAGAGAACAAAAATGGTAAAACCATTTGCTGATTCAGCTTTTTCGCTTAAAAAAGGCGAGCTTAGCTCAACTCCTGTTAAATCACAATTTGGTTATCATGTTATATTAAAAGAAGATGAGAGACCAGAAGGCATAATTGCTTATAATGAAGTAAAAGATGAGATAGAAAACTCGCTTAAATTGCAACAATTTAAGGGTAAAATGCAAAGTAAAGTTCAAGAGTTAAAGCAAAATGCAAAAATAACTTACTCTAAATAAAAGGTGTAAAATGGGCGTTTTAGATGTAGTAAAACCTGGTGTATTATTTGGTAAAGATGTTGTCAAACTATATGATTATGCAAAGGAAAATGGCTTTGCAATACCGGCTGTAAATGTAGTAGGTAGTAACTCTATAAATTCAGTTTTAGAAGCAGCAAAAAAGGTTAATTCGCCCGTTATCATTCAGTTTTCAAATGGAGGGGCTAGCTTTTATGCAGGTAAAGGTTGTCCTAATGCCGGTGTGGTAGGTGCAATAGCAGGAGCAAAACATGTTCAGATTTTGTCTGAATACTATGGTATTCCTGTTATTTTGCATACAGATCATGCTGCAAGAAAACTTCTTCCTTGGATAGATGGTTTGATTGAGGCAAATAAAATGTATTTTGCTAGATATAAAAAACCATTATTTAGCTCTCATATGCTTGATTTAAGTGAAGAGAGTCTGGATGCAAATATATCAACTTGCGAAGAATATTTTAGGATTTTTAAAGAGCTTGGTGTTGCTATAGAGATTGAACTTGGAGTAACTGGTGGCGAAGAGGATGGTGTTGATAATACAAGTGTTGATAATGCTCTTTTGTATACTCAGCCAAAAGATGTTGCTACTGCTTACGAAAGACTTTCAAAAATAGGAGATGGTTTTAGTATAGCTGCTAGTTTTGGCAATGTTCATGGTGTTTATAAGCCAGGAAATGTTGTTTTAAGACCTGAAATTTTAGATAATTCGCAAAAATATCTTAAAGAAAAACTAAATTTAAAAGATGAAAAACCTATTAAATTTGTTTTCCATGGCGGAAGCGGAAGTGAGATAAAAGATATAAAAGATGCTGTAAGTTATGGTGTTATTAAGATGAATATCGACACAGATACACAGTGGGCATTTTGGGATGGTGTAAGAGAATATGAGGCTCAAAATAGAGCTTATTTACAAGGGCAAATTGGTAATCCTGAAGGCGATGATAAGCCAAACAAAAAATACTACGATCCGAGAAAATGGCTAAGATGTGGCGAAGAAAGTGTTATAAACAGACTTACTATAGCATATGAGAATTTAAACTGTGTAAATAAAAACTAAGGTGCTTTTCATGGATATAAAAAACGATGCATTTTCAGAGCTAAATTTAAGTGAGACAAATGCTAGCGCAACAAGGCTTGTCTATCTTAAAATTATAGCTTTGCCAACTATTTTTTATGCTATATTTTTACTAGGATATTTTAAGATTATAAATTTTGAAGTAGGGCTTCACACTGTAATAATGATGGGTGTTATATACTTTATATCGCTAATTTTTGCTAGACATAGTGCAGAACTTGGATGTAGTATATTTGAACATCAACTAGATGATTTTAAAAAGGATCTTAGGAAATATATCATAAAAAATTTACTAACAATAGGTGGAGAAAAAAGATCAAATGCGAGTTTTGATGAGTTTGTTGAAAATCATTCAAGACATATAAGAAATGAGCATTTTGCATCAGTTGGTGCCATCGTTTTTCCAATGTTAGGAATTTTGGGAACATTTATAAGTATTGCTATTTCGATGCCAAAATTTGGAATTGATAATTTTAGTAATTTAGAAATAGAAATTTCAGGTCTTTTGGGTGGTGTTGGAACAGCATTTTATATATCTATTTATGGTATTTTTCTTGCACTTTGGTGGTTATTTTTTGAAAAATACGGTATGAGTAGATTTGAAAAAATTATAAATAGACTTAGAAATGATACAAGCGGGTTCTTTTGGACAAAAGAGGGCATAGAGCAAAGATATCTTGGAGAAAATTTAAAACACTTTGAGAAAATCGGTATAGTGTTTGATTATGTATCAAATCAAGAATTTTTTAATATTTTAAATGAATCAGTAGAGAAGAAATTTGAAACATTTAAAAATATACTTCTTACAGAAGAAAAAGCTGTTAAGCTTAGTTCAGAACATATAAAACATACCGCAGATATGTTGCTTCGTTCGCAAAGAGATCAAAAAGATATAGTAAAGGTTCATGCCGAGATGTTAAATATCCTTAATTCATTTAGCTCAAATTTAAAAGAACTGCAATTAGATTTTTCTAAACAATACGCAAGACTACATGATCTTTCGGATGATAGACTTACTAGAATTGAAAAAACTATATCTAGTTTTGAAGAAAACATATATAAATTTAATGCATCTTTAAATAAATTTAGCGAAGATATATTAAACAAGCAAAAAATTTCTATGGAAGCGTTTCAAAAGAGTATTTTTGAAGGAATGCATTCTTTTAAAGAAATCTTTGAAAGAGAAAATCCAGATATATATGATAGTAATAGCGAAGAAATCATTGATGAATATAAGAAAAATGTAGATAAATTAGATGAGGAAGTAAATAAAGTTTTAGATAAAATAAATCAGTTAGACGATGAACAAAAGAAAGTGTTAAATGAAAGTAAAAAACTCTCATAATAATACAAATAGTAATTTTTGGATATCTTATGCTGATTTGATGGCCGGTTTGCTTTTTATTTTTATCTTGGTTTTGGGGGCTATTTTTATAAGGTATTATTTTGCTAAACAAGATTTAAGTACTCTTAAATCAAATTTAGTAATAAAAGAGCAAAATTTAGAACTTAGCAACAAAGAACTTGAAAAAAAGCAAAAAATGCTTAGTGATGTTTTACAAAGCTTAAATGTTGCAAAAGATCAAAACAAACAGCTTGAAATTTTAAACGAATGGATTAGTTCAAGGTTAATTGACTTAGAATCAAATGCAACAAACTTGGAAAGTTCAAATTTGAGTTTCAAACAAGAACTACAAGATGCAAATTCAGCTTTAAATGATCTTAATTCAACTGTGCTCTTTTTACAAAATGAGATTTTAGATTTACAAAATGTTATTTCTAGTAAGGATGCTAAATATCAGGAATTGTATAGTGATTTTAACATTACTAAACAAAGGGTTAAAAGCTTAAGTGGTATTAGAGTAAAAGTTATAGAAACATTACAAAAAGAGCTTGGAAATGATATAAAAATAGATCAAAATAGTGGTGCTATATCACTATCTTCATCTGTGCTTTTTGATGTTGGATCTTCAGATCTTAAAGAAGAATCTAAACAGTATTTGAAAAATACATTACAAAAATATCTTAACATTTTGCTTAGTGATGAAATTCGTCCAAATATAGATCAGATAATGATAGAAGGACATACAGATAGTGATGGTGGCTATCTTTATAATTTGGACTTGTCTCAAAAAAGAGCTTATGAGGTTATGAAGTTTATTTACACTTGGAATAATGATAAGAAATTGCAAAATTATCTTGTCGCAAGTGGCAGAAGCTTTTTAGATACTATAAAAGTAAATGGAGTAGAAGATAAGCAAGCCTCTAGAAGGATAGAAATTAAATTTTCTATATCAAATAAAGAAGCGATGAAAGAGATAGAAAAATTCTTGGAGCTTAAAAATAACTAGGATTGATGAAGTTTTTTTTAGAAACATAAATTTCTTTCTTTTAAGAGATGATTTAATAGATGGCGATTTTAACGGAAATAAGGCTAGAAAATTAGACTATTTTTTAGATGCCAATCTTAGTAAATTCAATAAAATAATAAGCTATGGTTCAAATCAGTCAAATGCAATGTATTCTATAAGTGTTTTTGCAAAAAGAAAAAATTTAGAGTTTTTATATGTATGTTCTCATCTTGGTAAAAAATTAAAAGAAAATCCTAATGGCAACTTTAAATTTGCCCTTGAAAATGGGATGAAATATTTTATAAGTGAAGATAGGGAAAATTTTGCAAGAAGTTTAGCTGATGAAAAAACTCTTTTTATAAAAGAAGGTGTTGCGCAAAAAGAAGCTGAGTTTGGTTTTATAAAACAAGCTCATTTTATAGAAGGTTATGCTGCACAAAAGAACATTACATTTGATATTTTCCTACCAAGTGGCACTGGGGCGAGCGCTACGTATTTAGCTAAAAATACTAAATTTAATGTTTTTACTACGCCTTGTGTGGGAGATGAAAATTATCTAAAAAAGCAAATTTTAGAACTTGATAAAAACTCAAAAGTTCAAATTTTAAAACCACCCCAAAAATACGCATTTGGTGAAGTCAAAAAAGAGCTATATGAAATTTGGAATGAGCTTTTGTGTGAGACAAAAATAGAGTTTGATCTAATATATGATCCTGTGGGATTTTTGACACTTCTTTTAAATTTACATAAATTTAAAAATCCAATTCTTTATATTCATCAAGGTGGAATAATAGGAAATATCAGCCAGCTTGAGCGCTATAAATACAAAGGTATTGTAAATTTATAGTATAATAAGGTATAAAAGGATTTTTCATGAAAATATTAAAATCAACAGATAAAAATTTTAAAAGTGAATTTAATAAACTAGTTCATCGCTCAGATAGTGATATGAGTAAAGTTATGCCTATTGTTCAGGGTATTATCGATGATATAAAAGCAAGAGGTGATACGGCTTTGGTTGAGCAGATAGCTAAATTTGATAAATGGGACGCGACAAATGCTTTAAAGATTTCTAGCCAAGAGATGAAAAAAGCTTATGATTCTTTGGATATAAATTTAAAAAATTCCCTAAAGGTGGCTTATGATAGGATAAAAGCTTATCACGAAAAACAACTTGAGAAAACTTGGCTTAGTTTTGAGGATAATGGTACTATTTTGGGACAAAAAGTTACACCTGTTGATATAGCAGGGCTTTATATACCAGGGGGGAAAGCGGCTTATCCAAGCTCACTTTTGATGAACGCAATACCAGCAATTGTTGCTGGTGTTAAAGAGATAACAGTTTGTACGCCTGCTATAAATGGAAATGTAAATCATTTATTATTAGCAGCCATGCATCTTCTTGGCATACAAAATGCGTATAAAGTTGGTGGTGCATCTGCAATAGGTGCTATGGCTTATGGAACAGATAGCATTAAGAAAGTTGATGTTATAACAGGACCTGGAAATATATATGTTGCAACTGCAAAAAAACTTGTTTTTGGTGATGTAAATATAGATATGATTGCAGGACCGAGTGAGATAGGTGTTTTGGCAGATAAAAGTGCAAATTACAAACATATCGCAGTTGATCTGCTTTCCCAGGCTGAACACGATGAGATAGCAAGTAGTTTTCTTATAACTGATGATGAGAGCTTTGCAAATTTGATAAATGACGAGATAATGGCTGTTTTGCCAACTCTTGAGCGTGAGAATATAGCAAGAGCTAGTATAGAAAATAAAGCTGCCATAATAATAGCAAAAGATATGAATGAGGCTACTTGGTTGATGAATGAACTTGCCGTAGAGCACTTAGAGATAGCAACAGATAATGCGTTTGATTATCTTCAAAATATAAAAAACGCTGGAGCTATATTTTTAGGACACAATACTCCTGAAGCCATGGGAGATTATTTAGCAGGACCAAATCATACTTTGCCAACAGGGGGAAGTGCTAGATTTTTCTCTCCGCTTGGGGTTAATAATTTTATCAAAAAAAGCTCAATTATTTCTATAAGTAAAACTGGAATAAATGAACTTGGCGAAGCATGTATGGCGTTTGCTAGAGCAGAAGGACTTGGTGCTCATGAGAGGTCTGTAAATTTAAGATTTGGTAAACAATAAGTTTATTTATTTATGTTATAATTAACTCAACTTAATAACAAAGGAGATGTTATGCAAGTAAATAGTTTTAATACAAATGCTACAAATGGAAACCAATATTTAAATCAAGCCCAAAATAACGCTAGTAAAGCGTTAGATGCTATAGCTGCAAATAGGGCTATTTCTAGTACAGATGGGGCTAGTATGAACATTGCTGATTCGCTTAGATTGCAAAGCTCGTCATTGCAACAAGGTGTCGCAAATGCAAATGATGCTATAGGTGTTTTGCAAATAGCAGATGGCGCTTTAAGCAATATAACAAAAAGTGCAGATAGGATAAACGAACTTTCTGTGACTATGAATAATGGTATTTTAAATAATGACCAAAAAGCTATGATACAAAATGAAGCAAATGCTTTAGTTAGTTCTATGAAAGATGCAGTTTATGGCGCAAGTTTTAATGGTAAAAATGTTTTTAGTGGAAATATGGAATTTGTTACTGGAAATGGAAATGCTAGTATATCTTTAAATACTCCAAATTTCAGCACTATAGATGTAAATAACCAGAAAAGTGTTCAAGATTTTATGAGTAGTATAAATTCACTTAGAAGTGATATTGGTTCAGCTCAAAATGGCATAATGAGTGGTGTAAAAGTAGCCATGAATACAAATGTAAATGTTAATGCAAGTGAAAGTAACTTGCAAAATAACGATATAGCTAAAAATGCAAATGATTTTAATCAAGCAAATTTCTTAATTAATTCAGGCTCATATGCATCTGCATTTAATCTACAAAATGCTCAAAATCAAATAGCAACATTACTTAGATAAAAGTAAATATAGCTTAGTTTCTCTAAGCTATATTATTATCTCATACAATTTTTTCCACTATTTTTAGCTTCATACATTTTTATATCGGCAAACTTTATAAGATCTTTAAAATTTGTTATTTTATCTTCAGTACTAGCAATTCCTAAACTAACACTACTTTTCCATAAAATTTCTTTATTTTCTTTATTTCCAATAATTATTTTTATATTTTTAATTTTTTCAAGAAGTATATGAGCTAATTTTGTAGCACCATTTTTATTTGTATTTTGACATATGATCAAAAATTCATCACCGCCAAGCCTGCAAACTATATCATCTGTGCGTATATTTTCTTTTAATGTTTTTGATAGCGATATAAGTACTTTATCTCCAACATCATGACCAAATTCATCATTTACACATTTGAAATTATCTACATCTACCATAATTACACTTAGAGCATTCATTGTGGCGCAATTTTCTTTATATAGATCTTTTAAAGTATTCATTGCAAATCTTCTATTTTTAAGTTCTGTTAATTGATCTGTTTGAGATAGATACTCTAGTTTTCTGTTTTTTTCCATAAGTTCTTTTGTTTTTTCTTTTACTTTTTGTTCTAAAGTATTTTTAAGATCGGTAAGTTCTTTATTTCTATCTGTTAAAATTGTAAAAAGAGTTGTTAAAGAGTGAACTAGTGGTTCTGTCTTTTTATCTATATCTTTGGTTAATTTCTCATATGCTTCGCTTGGTGTCATACCAGTATCTATCATGTTTATTTGTAGCCCTAGTATTTTATCTTGACCAAGTATATGAAATGCAAGCCAATTTATCAAAAAATCTAGTAAAGATTTTGCGCTTAAAAACATATTGTTCTTATCTATAGAAGATGCCAATTCTTTCATTGTTTCTATAAATATCTTGTGGTTATTTTTATGGCGGATAAAGAATTTTTTGTCAACTTTCTTCTTTTTCATAATTTTTTCTTCATCAGAAAAATGATAAATAGTATAATCAACAATTTCTTTTAAAAAAAATCCCATATCTTCAAAATCAATGCTAGAGAGATTTATTTTTTCAGCTATATTGTTTATCAAATTTACTAAGTGCATATGTTGCTCGTCTACACTTTTTATGCCTGTTTCAAAGGTTTTATTCCATACAAACATTTTAATCTGTGATATATTTTGATTAGAAAGTTCTTCATTTTCTGATAATATATCCATTGTTTATTTTCCTTTAAATTTCTGCTTATAAAATGATACCAGAAATGCAAAATTTTGTAAATAAAATTGTTATATTTTAATTTTTATAATTGCTAATTTATATATTTAAAAATATAATTTTCTATTTTTTCTTGACAAAAAGTCAATATTTATATATAATACAATTTCGTTTTTAAAAAGTCTTGCTAGCTCAGTCGGTAGAGCATCTCACTTTTAATGAGGGGGCCGTTGGTTCGAATCCAACGCAGGACACCATTAATATTATAAAATGCGTTACTTTGTGATTTGACCCTTTCGTCTAGTGGCTCAGGACATTACAATCTCTTTGTAATAACGTAAGTTCAAATCTTGCAAGGGTCGCCATTTTGGTCGCTTAGCTCAGTTGGTAGAGCGCCACCCTTACAAGGTGGATGTCATAAGTTCGAGTCTTATAGCGACCACCATATCATTATTTAGGTGCAGCGGTAGTTCAGTTGGTTAGAATGCCGCCCTGTCACGGCGGAGGTCGCGAGTTCGAGCCTCGTCCGCTGCGCCACTTCTTTGTCTTGCTAGCTCAGTCGGTAGAGCATCTCACTTTTAATGAGGGGGCCGTTGGTTCGAATCCAACGCAGGACACCAATTTTATATAAATTATTTTTACTATTTTTTAAAGTTTTTGTATTAAGTTATAATAATCACATATATTTAAATTTAAGGATTTATAATAAATTTAAAAGACGAAACGCTAAAAATTTTAAAAGAATAAATAAAACGATCGAAGATATTGACTATGCATATGTGCATAATTTAACTATTCTACAAATGAAGAAAAAACATTATACAGTGGTGATTATATAGATTAATGCTCTTGCTATAGTTTATAACGACAAATTTAGTGAATAAGTAATAAGCGGATTCATAGTGTTTAAGATAATACTTGGCCAGGGGGAGTATTATACGATAGTGTATGGTGGTGGAGCTATAAAAGTAAGCTACAAGAGATGATATAAAAAATAATTGAGATGCGTGAAATTGAATTGCGGTTCAAAAATAAACACTTCTCACGGAGTATACATTTTTTAAGAAAAGCGAAAATTAATTTAAGAGAGCTAATTTTTAAAAGCTTTCTTTTAAGATAAGGTGGAAATTTAGTATAAATATTTGTCAGGCATTTAGAATATACTATTTAGAATTATTTGTATCATTTAATAAAAAGCATCAGAAATAAAGAGTAAAATGGATATTTCTAATTAAATAAAATAGGAATAATTTGAAAAAATCTAAAAAAGCTAATTCATTTATTTTTAATAATTATAAGATTAATTACTGCAATGTTTTCTACTTGTAGTGCGTATATACTTTTTAAATATCAATCAAATTATGAATATAAGAATCAAGCTTATAAATTATTTTTAGAAAAAATTGATTTAAATAATTCTCCAATAATTAACAAAATTCTAAATTTGGGTTCTCTTGCTGATTCTGTTGCCACCGACAGTGAAATACAAGATTTAGAAAATGATATGCATGAACTTTTAAATTCTCATTCCCGTAATGAGATATATTTAATGTTAAATAATGAATTTAATACATTAAAATTATATGGAGATAAAAAACAAAGATATACTGTGACGACATTTTGTTATTATTAAATAATCAAGCACATATTATAAATTGGAGGAATTATGAACCTTCTATTAATCTTTATTATAAGGAATGGGAATCTACAAAGGGTAGAATTTCCATTGGATATGAACCAATGATTTTTGATGACGAAAGAATAAATTTAATTCTAACAAATAAAATATTTAAAGTTTTATTAAAACATATAAATAAAAGTGAATTAGATTTTTAGTTTTAATTAAACACAATATAGTAAAATTATCGCTATATATTCGTGAAATACTTAACGAATAAATTTAAAAAAGAGTCATTTGGGGTATCTATTTTTTATAAAGTTTTGGTGGAGATGTGCGGGATCGAACCGCAGTCCAAAAATAAATACTCACAGCGTCTACATGTTTAGCAAAAGTGAAAATTTCATCTAAAAAGGCTCACTTTCCAAAACCAAAATTTAGACTAAGACTAAATTTCGTCTAAACACTCGTCATATGCCTAAACTACACTATTTGAGATTACTCGCTTTTGTGCCTAAATAGTATCAGCACAATGCAAGGCTCAACTGAACTTACGCAGCTTTAGCGTAAGCAGGAGCGAATTTAACGTTATTTGCGTTTAAATTTATTTTGGATTTTATACGCTATATCCAAAGCGACATGCAACCATGGGTAATCTACTCCTGTCGAAGCCAAATCATCCCCATAAAAATTCTGCGAAATATACTATAAAAACTTCTAAATGTCAAGTTTTTGCGGTAGTATGATTATTTTCGGATTCAAGATAGAAAAATAATCTTTATCCTCATTTATATCTTGTAAAAAACTCACAAATTGATCGCTTGCTAAAAGTAACCAATCAGTAAAATCTCTATTTGCTGGACCTTTTAAAATTCTTGCTTCTTCCATTACGTCTTCACACATCATTGCTAGTTTTGATATAGGGTCTAGTTTCATATATGCAGCAGATGATTTTATGTTATGGAAAATTCTAAAAAGTTCATTTACGCTATCTTTGTATAATTCTTCTCTTTCTAGTTTTATAATCAAAGGTTCCATAATATCACACATAAGACTATAGTGCGATAAAAATTCTTCCACTAAATCACTAGGAAAATCTACCTCTATGGTTTTTAATATTCCCAATTTTGACTCCTTGACCTCTTGATTAAAATTGTGTGTAACATTTTTGGATAAAATGCACTCATATTTGAAAAATAATTCAAATATATTTGTTAGTATAACACAAAATTGCCATATTGTGAAATTTAATTATAAAAATATAGGAGAAAATGTTGAGTATCGAAAGAAGAATCTTTTTTGAGATAAATCACTTGTTTAAGATAAACAAAACAGATCGTCCTTGGCATATGCCACTTACTGCTGGAATATGTACATCTGGTCCACTTTTTATAGGAGCGATGACAAACTATATGCCTCAAGCTACCATAGCATCTTTGGCTGGATTTGTATTTTTATATACTTTAAAAACACCGCTTTATCATAGAATGATAGCGCTTATGGCTTGTAGTTTTGGCATGATAACATCTTTTGTTTTTGGTGCTTTTGCTCAAATAAGTCCAAATTTTATTCCCATAGTTCTTGGTGTTATTACTATGATAACTACCATGATAGTGAGATTTTATAGGCTTCCAACACCTGGAAATTTCTTTTTTATAATGATAGCTACCCTTGCAGCTTTTATGCCTTTTAGAGTTGAAACATTAATACAAATTAGTGGATATTTTATGTTGGGTACAATTTGGAGTTGTTTGGTTGCTTTTTTATATGGACTTAGTACTATTAAATTTATAGGACCGGAGCCAATCGCTGAAATAAAATATGATGGATTTGATGATGTTATACTTGATTCTGTAATAATAGGTATATTTGTGGCTTTAAGTGTTGCTTTAGCTCATTTTCTTGGATTTGAAAAGCCTTATTGGGTTCCTATATCAACATTGGCTATATTGCAAGGTATGACTTTGAGGAGTAAATGGACAAGGCAAATTCATAGAATTGGTGGAACTTTTTTAGGCATAATTTTGACATATTTTTTATTGCTAATATCTATGAATAACTATAAAATAGCGCTTTTAATAGGTGTTTTAACATTTTTAATGGAATTTAGTGTTGTTAGAAATTATGGAGTGGCTTCTATATTCATAACTCCGCTTACTGTTTATATAGCTGAGATGAATGGAGTTATAAGCGGAGATGCAACGGATCTTATAGTTACAAGATTGTTTGATATAGTTTTTGGTAGTTTTGTTGGATTTATAGGTGGTATTTGTCTTCATAATAATAAATTTAGAAGCGTGATTGCTTATGTAGTTTTGATTTTTGCAAAAAAATAAAAAACCCCAAATTTTCAGCACTATTGTAGCTATTTTTTGATAGAATTAACTTTTGTATAATTTGCTTTTGGAGTTATTGTGAAAAAAATTACTGTAACAGATATTGTTTCTAAAAAAAACGTAGAAAAAATTGTTATGATAACGGCTTATGATGCACTTTTTGCAAGGCTGTTTGATGAATTTGTTGATATGATTTTAATAGGTGATAGCTTAAATATGAACTTTAAAGGTGAAAATGATACTATAAATGTAACTGTAGATGAAATGATTTATCATACAAAGGCTGTAAAAAATGGAGCAAAAAACAGTTTCATTGTTACAGACATGCCTTTTGGCAGTACTAGTAGCATAAAACAAAGTGTAAAAAACGCTATAAAAATTTATAAACAAACTGGATGTGATGCCGTAAAAATAGAAGGCGGAAAAGATATGGCACTGCATATAAAGGCTCTTTGTGATGAAGGTATAAGTGTGGTAGGACATATCGGACTTATGCCTCAAAAAGTTAGATTAGAGGGGGGATATAAGATAAAAGGTAGAAAAGAAGGCGATTTAAATAGGTTAATGGATGATGCTTTTGCTATAAAAGAAGCAGGAGCTTTTTGTTTTGTACTGGAAGCAACACTTAGTAGTATTGCAGCTGAGATTACAAAGCAAGTTGATATTCCTGTTATAGGTATAGGAAGTGGCGTAAATGTAGATGGGCAAGTTTTGGTTTGGTCTGATTTATTGGGTTTTTTTGAAGAGTTCAAGCCTAAATTTGTAAAACAATATCTAAATGGTGCAAATCTCGTAAAAGAGGCGGTTAAATCATATAAAAATGAGGTTAAAAATTCAATATTTCCAAGTAAAAGCTTTGAATATAACAAATAAAGGAAAAATATGAAATTTAGTGCCATTACTAGCTTATTTTTAGTATGTACTTTAAATTTAGGCGCCTTTGAAGGTTTGAAAAATCAACAAGAATTTGATAAAGCTTATGAATATTATAGCAAAGGTAAATTTAAAGAAGCTCATGATATTTGGGAAGGTTTATGTAAAAATGGTGATGGGCAAAGTTGTACAAATTTAGGATTTATTTTTGACAACAATGATTTGGGTTATAAAAAAGATGAGAAAAAAGCTATAGGTTTATATGAAGAAGCTTGCAATTTAAAAGATAGACTTGGTTGTAAAAACTTAGCAATTTCGCAATATAAACAAGGTAAAGCTGGTAAAGAAGACTTGGCAAAAGCATTGGAAAATTTTAAAAAAGCTTGTGAGTTTGGCGATGGATATTCTTGCACAAACGCTGGTTTTCAGTATGAAAATAGTGAGGGCGTAATGCAAAGTTTAGGCAAAGCTTATGAGTATTATGAAAAAGGATGTAATTTGCAAAATGGCATGGGTTGTGCAAATATAGGTAGTATGTATGCAAATGGCTTTAGCGTAAAAAGAGATTTTAAAAAGGCGCTTGAGTACTTTAAAAAAGGCTGTGAGCTTGGAGATAAACAAGGATGTAAATATGAAAAAGATATTTCAAAAGATGATTTTTTAAAAAATCATGTAAAATAGCTGGCGTAAATGGATAGAATTATAGAAATAGAAAAAACAACTTTTGAAAGTGAATATGAGAGTTCGCTAAGACCAACTTCTTTTGATGATTATATTGGTCAAGAAAAGATAAAATCAAATCTAAAAGTGTTTATAAAGGCTGCTCAAAAAAGAGATGAGTGTTTAGACCATGTTCTTTTTTATGGTCCTCCTGGGCTTGGAAAAACAACACTTGCTTGTATTATAGCAAACGAGATGAACTCAAATATAAAAATGGTTTCTGCTCCCACCATAGAAAAAAGTGGTGATTTGGCTGCAATTCTTACAAATTTACAAATGGGTGATGTGCTTTTTATAGATGAGATACATCGTCTATCTCCAGCTATTGAAGAGATTTTATATCCAGCTATGGAGGATTTTAGATTAGATATAATCATAGGATCTGGGCCAGCTGCGCAAACTATAAAGATAGATATACCAAGATTTACATTAATTGGTGCTACAACAAGAGCGGGAATGATATCGGCTCCGCTTAGGGATAGATTTGGTATGGATTTTAGATTGCAGTTTTATAAAAATAGCGAACTTTGTAAAATAATACAAAGAGCATCTGTAAAACTAGATAAAATATGTGATGAAAGTGCTGCTTTAGAAATAGCCAAAAGATCTCGCGCAACACCTAGAATAGCTTTAAGGTTATTAAAACGTATTAGAGATTTTGCCGAAGTTAATCATGAAGATAGAATAACTCAAAATAGGGCACAAGAAGCTCTTAATGCACTTGGCATAAATGAAGTTGGTTTTGACGAAAAAGATTTAAAATATTTAAAAGTTTTAGCCACTTCAAGAAAGCCCATAGGTCTTAGCACTATTTCAGCTGCTCTTAGTGAAGATGAAAGAACTGTTGAGGATGTTATAGAACCATATTTACTTGCTAATGAATACATACAAAGAACGGCAAAAGGTAGGATAGCTAGCGCTAAGACGCTATCGCTTTTTGGCATAAAAAATATAGAAGGTCTTTTTGATGAAAACAACTAACAATAAATTTTTTACAGCAATCTTACTGTTTGTATCTTTTTGTTTACTTTATCTTTTTAAGCCATTTTTACTAACTATAACAATAGGTATTTTAATGGCTGTTTCTACGGCTAGTTTGGAGAAGAAAATTTTGAAACTAACTGGTGATAGAAAAACTCTTTCTGCTATATTCATAACAGTAATTTTATGCGTGTTTTTCTTGATCCCTATCATATATACAGCGATTTCATTGGCAAAACATGCAAGTGAAGTAAATATGGAGCATATAGCAGCCACTATAGATGGTTTAAAACATTATGATTTTAATTTGCCAAGTAGCATATCTTTTTTAGAACCAAAGATAAAAACATTGATTTCTGGTATAGATATAAAGGCTTTGATTGGAAAATCTCTTGATTACCTAGGTGTTATAGGAAAGTCTAGTGCAAATTTTATAATTGACATGGGTTTTATTGTAGTATTTTACTTCTTTGCAAATTTATATGGATCATCTTTAATAAAATTTATAAAAGATATCTTACCTATTGAAAAAGATGATTTAGATCTGATATTCTCAGAACTTTCAAATACAATGAGTGTTGTTATATACTCTACTATTTTAAATGTTGTTTTACAAGGTTCACTTTTTGCAATTATTGCTAGTATATATGGGCACGATGCCTTACTTCTAGGTATTTTATTTGCATTTGCATCTCTTATACCTGTTGTTGGCGGAGCGCTTATTTATGTGCCAATAACTATATATGAAATATATCAAGGCAATATTGTAGATGGTATAGTTATTTTAGTATATAGTATAGTTGTTATATCTACTATAGCAGATAATTTCATAAAACCGGTAATTATAGCTTTTATAAACAAAAAAATGGTAGAAAAGCCAGCAAATATAAACGAGATACTCATATTTTTCTCAATGTTAGCTGGAATGTCTACATTTGGTTTTTGGGGAATTATATTAGGACCAGCGATAGTTACTTTCTTTTTATCTGTTTTAAAACTTTATGCTATGATAAAAGAAGATAAGATTTTATTTTAGATGGTTAAATGGTGCGATCAGCGAGATTTGAACTCGCACACACGGAGTGCACTACCCCCTCAAGATAGCGTGTCTACCAATTCCACCATGATCGCATGAAGTTTTCCCGCGATAGCGGGAAATATACTAGCCTAATAATGGGTTAGCGTAAAGTATTATAAGAGCAACAACCAAAGCATAGATAACTTGAGCTTCGATCATCGCAAGAGCAATAAACATAGTTGTTGTAAGTTTACCACCAATTCCTGGATTTCTTGCTGTACCAGAAATTGTAGCAGCAGCTGTATTTCCCATACCAATTGCACCACCAACGGCAGCAATACCTAAGCCTAAACCAGCAGCTAAAACTGAATATGATCTAATCATTTCGCCATCAGCTGCAAATGCAAAACCACAAAATACAAAAAGTAGAAAAACTATTTTTTTCATACTATTCCTTTATTAAAAAGCTAAAGTTAGTTCGGATCATTTCCCCTACTTAAAACTTCGCAAGATATAATTCTATAAAATATTTCCTTTTGTTATCATTAAAAAAGTATTACTATTTTATTTTTAATTTTTTTAAACTATTTATTACAATTTTTTTGCTATAGTTAACAAATATAGATAAAATTTTATAAGGCATAAATATAAATGTTTGGAAAGTTTAAATCTTTTATATTAAAAAAAGTATTTTTGATATCCAAGAAGCCAGTTCTTTTTTTAGATCTTTTGGAGGCAAATTCATTATACAATGAAAATATGCTAATAGATCCATCGAAGTTAAACTTTAGATTTAAATACAGTTCATTATATAGTTTGTTTGCTATCTTTACTATACTTTTATTATTAATTGTTACTCTTTTTATGCATAGATTTTTTACTAAATTGGATTTTCATGTTTTAATAGTCCTTATTGTTGTTAGCACTATATTTGTGATTTTTTGTTTTGATGTCTTTAAAATTTGGGCAAGAAAAAATATTAGTTTAGCTCTTATAAAAAAGGCTTGGGAAAATCACTTTCCATTTTTTCCTTATGAAAAATATTCTAAAAAAGTAGAAGAAATTTATAATACTGCTTTAAAAGAAGAAGTTCAAAGACGAGATATGCAACAGTATGTTATGAGCAAAATTTCTAAGTCTTGATTGTTTATTATGGTATGGAGAGTGGATTTAATATTTGATTTTTAAATTTAATTGCTTGTAGAGTTGAGTTTAATTCCCTGTTTTCTTCTTTTAATACCTCTATTTTGCTATTTATTTGTGATATCTCTCTGCTTACATAATAAATTTTATTCGTTATTCCAATTTTTACTAAAAATATTAAAAGTATTACAAACATTGCAAGTAAAACAATGACTAAATCTTTAACTGTAATAATATCTTGTTTTAAAATCGACTCTTTATTGGCATCTAAAAGAGTTTGTTTGTCTTGTATATTATCAATTTTTATTTGATCCATCTTTTCCTCTGTTTATATAAAACACCCTTAGCTTTGCACTTGAGCTACGACTATTTTCTTTCAATTCGTTTTTGGATGCAGTAATTGGTTTTTTTGTTAGCATATAGCCAAAATTATGATTATTCCCACACTCACATTTTAATGCAAAATCAGGACATATGCAGCTTTTTGACCACTTTTTAAACTTATTTTTTACTATCCTATCCTCTAAAGAATGAAATGTGATTATAGCTAAAAAACATTCATTTATATTGTTCTTTTCAATATTGTTTAATAATTTTTCAAGCTCTTCCAACTCATTGTTTACTTCTATCCTTATAGCTTGAAAAACTAAAATAGAAGGGGCAATATTTCTGCCTTTTATTTTAAATTTGTTTACCAAATTTGATAATTCTTTAGCAGAGGATATTTTTGAAATTTCTCTTTGGCAAACTATTGCCTCAGCTATTTTTTTTGCATTTATAAGCTCGCCGTAATTATATAAAATATCGCTAAGTTGTTGTAGACTGTATGAGTTTACAACATCATAAGCACTAAGTTGTAAGTCGTTATCCATTCTCATATCTAAAACTTCACTATTTAGAGAAAAACCTCTTTGTGATTTATCTATTTGAAGAGATGAAACTCCAATGTCTGCTAAAATTCCTTTAATGTTTTTTATTTCATTTTTTTTAATATAATTAAATATATTTGAATATGTATCCTTATGTATATCAACTCTACTATTAAAAGGCTCAAGTCTATTTGATGAAAATTCAATAGCTTCTTTATCTCTATCGCAAGCAATTAATTTTATATTTTCGCAAGTATTTAAAATCGCTTCACTATGACCGCCGTAACCTAGTGTACAATCAAGTACTATTCCGCTATTAATTTTAGAAAAAAATGATAAAATTTCGTCTTTTAAAACTGGAATATGTGGAATTTTCAAACTAAAACCTAAATTAAGTAAAATAAATATAGTATAATAGCAGATTAAAGTTAAAAAGGTTTTAAATATGTATTTTCATTATTATTTAGAAGAAATACAAAAGATGTCTCTTTCTATGTTTAGAAAAGGGTTTTTAGGTATTTTTCATGGTTCAATTTCTGCAAGATTAGAACAAGATAAATTTATAATCAATAAAAAAGATGCAGTTTTTGATAGCCTACAAAAAGACGATTTGATTGTCCTTACATCTCAAAAAGATTATAGATGGAATGATGCTAGTATAGATAGTTCTATACATTATAATATATATAAATATATATATGAAGCAAAATATGTTTGTTATGCAATGCCTTCAAATATTATTGCATATAGTTTAAATAATAGTGCTATAGTGCCAAAGGATTATTATGGTGCTGTAAATTTTAATAATATTAAAATTTATGATCCAAAACAGTTTGATGATTGGTATGAAAGAGCGAGTAGTGAAATTTATAGATATCTAATAGAAAATAGTGCAAACATCATGGTTATAAAAGGCTATGGCGTCTTTTGCTATGGTAGAACTATTTATGAACTTGCGAAAAATATAGCAGTACTTGAGAATAGTTGTAAGTTATTAAATTTGGCAAAATCTAACTAACTTTTTTTGTTAGTAACAAAAAAAATAAAATATTTTAAAATATAATGCCGAATTTAAGCTTTTTTAAACACTAATTTATATAAAATGGTACGCAGATTTATTTGTATTGTTAGTAAAAAGGGAATATTTATATGATAACATGGATGCAAAAGAAAAAAAAATACCTAGTTGTTACGATATGGATAAGCACCATAGCATTTGTTGGTGCTGGTTTTGTAGGATGGGGTGCTTACGACTTTAATTCAGAGAGATCAAAATCCGTTGCAAAAGTAGGTCATAGAAATATAAGTATAGAAGAATTTCAACATAGATATTCGAACTTTTATAACTATTATAATAATATGTTTGATGGCAAGTTTACAAAAGAGCAAGCCGAGCAAATGGGTCTAGATAATCTTGCATTACAAAATTTAATACAAGAAAACTTATTTTTAAATTACGCTGATGATTTAGGTCTTAGAGTAAGTGAAAAAGATGTTGCTCAAAGTATACTAAAAGATAAAAATTTTCAAAAAGATGGAGCTTTTAATAGAGCTCTTTATGAGGATACGCTTAGTTCTAATGGTATAAAGCCAGCTCAGTTTGAAGAGACTTTAAAAAAGACAATACTTATACAAAAATTATTTAATGTTTTAAATTTACCTTCTTCAAAAGATGATATATCAATGCTTGGAGCATCTTTCTTTATGCAAGACAGAGTTGCTATAAATGTTATAAATGCTGATGAAAATATTGTTATAAATGAAGATGAGCTAAAAAAAACTTGGGAAGATAATAAAAATAGTTTTCAAACAGAGAAAAGTTATAATCTAAAATCACTGTATATACCTAATGTAAATACTGATTTAAATGATAGTCAATTGATTGCATTTTATGATCAAAATAGGGGAAATTATAGAGATAACAGCGATAAAATACTTGAATATAATGAAGTAAAAGATAGAGTAAAGCAAGATTACAATATGAAGGAAACTAGGAAAATAGCCCTAGAAAAATATGTTGAGTTTAAAAAAGATACAAATATAGCTAATGAAAATCTTATAGTAAAAGAAAGTAATGCAACTTTTCCAGTAGTTGAACTAGAGAATGTAAAGACTGGGGATATTTTAAAGCCTTTTGAATATAATAATGGTTATTTACTAGTAAAAGTTGAAAATGTAAATTTGCCAGAGCCAAAGACTTATGAACAAGCAAGAAAGGATGCTTTGGAAATTTATACCGCAAATAAAACTAAACAAATTTTAGAAAATAAAGCTAAAAAATCTTTAGAAAACTTTTCTGGTAAAGATATTGGTTTTATTGGTAGGGATTCAAAAAAGAGTTTTGATAATCTTACTGAAAGTGAATTTAGGATTTTTGCTTCTCAGTTATTTGAACAAACTAACAAAAAAGGTTTTGTTATTTTAGATAAAAAGGCTATTGTATACGAAATTTTGGAACAAAAATTGCTTAATAACGACAAGTTAGTTGAGTATAAAGATATGCTAACACAGAGTTCAAATGATTTAATAAACAATGAATTAAACACAGATATTGTAAATTCATTGTTTAAACGCTATAAAATTGAACAATATTATAAAAGGTAATTATTATGACTATATTAGGGCTGGATATTGGCTCAGTTCATATAAGGGCTGTTACTGCTGAGTTAAACAGCGAGAATGAACTAAAAATTACAGGCATTGGTAAAGCACCTTCTCAGGGTATTAAAAAAGGTGTTATAACAAATATTGAGCTTGCTTCGAAATCTATAAAACAAGCTTGGGAACAAGCCTCTTTGATATCTGGCGCCCAGTGTGATAAGGTTATAGTTTCTGTTAGTGGCGCTTATGCTAAAAGTGTTGATAGTGTTGGTGTAATAACAATAAGCAATGTAAAAGGCGATAAAAACGAACAAAATGCTTCTGGTAGCGCAAATATAGGCATAAATCAAATAAGCAGAGCTATAAAAACAGCTATGTATAATGCAACAATTCCTCCTAATTATGAGAAACTTCACGTTCTTCCTTATAATTTTAAAGTAGAAGAACAAAATGATATAGAAGATCCACTTGGAATGTGCGGAGCAAGACTCGAGGTTTCTACTCATATTATTTTAGTTCAAAGTGGAACTTTGGCTAACCTTAAAAAAGTTATAGAAAATGCAGGAATTGCTGTTGATAATATTGTTTTATCTGGATATGCATCTTCTATAGCAACTCTAAATAAAGATGAAAAAGAACTAGGCGCAGTTTTAATAGATATGGGTGGTGCAACTTGTAATATGGTAGTTCACTCTGGAAATTCTATTAGATCAAATGAGTTTTTGAGTGTTGGGTCTGTAAATATTACAACAGATTTGTCTGTTGCTTTGCATACTCCTATGATTAGTGCTGAAAATGTAAAACTAAAATATAGAGATTTGAAGCTTCAAGGAAATGATATTATTGAACTTCCAGTTCTCGCAAACGAACAATCAATGCATGAAGTTTCATTGAATGTTATAGAAAAAGTAATCTATGCAAGAGCCGAAGAAACATTGATGATACTAGCAAAAATGCTTGATAAAACAAACTTAAAACATCTAGCAAGTGCAGGTGTTGTTTTAACTGGTGGTATGACAAAGCTAGAAGGAATTTATGAGTTAGCTTGCGCGGTATTTAGTAATCTTCCAGTAAGACTTGCAAGACCAAAAGAACTTTCTGGTTTGGTAGAAGTTTTAAGGGATCCTGAAAATTCCTGCGCTATAGGGCTTTGTATGTATGGTGCTGGATATTTTACTCCATATGAAATAGATTCAAATGGAAATATGCGTTATAGAGGAGAGTTTACTTCTCAATCTAATAATAGGATTTTAAAACAAGATTTTCCTAAATTTAAAAAGGAAAATGACATTAATGATTTTCCTAAATTTAAAAGAGAGATTATTGATAATGAAAATGAGTTAACAAAAGATAATAAAAAAGAAGAAAAAAACAGTGATACAAAGAGGATGCATCCAGATATTGGATTGGCAAAAGAAGAGATGGAGCTTAGCCTTATAGCTAAAGTATGGCAAAAGCTTGGACAAATATTTTAGAGGAGACAAAAACATATGGGCAATTTTACTGTTGAGGAAAATAAAAAAACATACGGGGCTAAGATAAAGGTTATAGGCGTTGGTGGCGGTGGTGGAAATATGATAAACCATATTATAAGAGAAGGTGCGAATGTTGAGCAAGTTGATCTTATAGTTGCAAATACTGATGCACAAGCCTTAGATGGATCTTTTGCTAAAACAAAGATTCAATTAGGAGAGAAATTAACAAGAGGACTTGGTGCTGGAATGACACCAGAGGTTGGAAAAAATTCTGCTGAAGAAAGTAGAGATGAAATAAAAAGTGCCTTAGAATATTCTGATATAGTTTTTATAGCAGCTGGTTTTGGTGGAGGTACTGGAACTGGTGCAGCTCCTATAATAGCTAGTATTGCCCAAGAGATAAATGCACTTACAATTGGTGTTGTAACAACACCTTTCCCTTTTGAAGGTAAAAAAAGAAAAGCAATAGCATTAAATGGAATAGAGGAATTTAAAAAAGAATGTAATTCGGTGATCATAATTCCAAATGAAAAATTACTCGGTTTAGTAGATAAAAAGGCTAGTCTAAAAGATTGCTTTAAAATGGTTGATAGTGTTTTAGCTAAAGCCGTTTGTGGTATGTATTCTGTTATATTAGAACATGGCGAAAGCGATGTGAATGTTGATTTTGCAGATGTTAGAAAAGTTATGTCAAATAGAGGTTTAGCTATAATTGGTGTTGGTGTAAGCGAAGGAGAAGATGCTGCTAATGAAGCTATAAAAGAAGCTATATCATCTCCTCTTTTAGATAACTCTTGTATAGATGGTGCTATTGGCGTACTTGTTCATTTTAAAATTGGTCCACAATGTTCATTGTTTGAAATAACAGCTGCTATGAACTTAGTTCATGAAGCTTCTGATGAAGATGCAACTATTATTTTTGGAACTACTACTGACCAAAACATAACAGATAATAGAGTTGAAGTTACTATCATAGCAACTGGTTTTAAAAGTAAGTTTGAAGAAAAAAAACAAGCAGAAATTGAAACAAAAAAACCTGAAAGTTTATTAAGATTAAAAGTTAGTGGCGGTTATGATGATTTTGATATAGCTCAAGATCTTGATAGGCCAGCTTATACTAGATATAATATGGATTGATTCCGCAAATTTTAAGTCTTCTCTATAAAAACATCATATAAAATTATGATGTTTTTATTTTTTGTCCACAAATATTTGTAAGTTATTTATATTCAAAAATTTTAAAAAAATATTAAGTTTTTATTTTAATTTTATACTTTATTAATTTTAATTATTATAAAATTTTAGCTAAGTAATACAATTTATTTAGGGAGAAAACAATGGGTTTCTTAGCAAATCTTAGTGGTCCAACGCAGTTTTGGATAGAACTAGTAATAGTTCTAATTTGTCTTTTTTATGGTGCAAAAAAGGGCGGTATAGCTCTTGGATTGTTAGGTGGTATAGGTCTTATATTTATGATCTTTTTTATGGGAACGCCACCTGGTAAACCAGCTACTAGCGTTATTTTAACGATACTTGCTGTGGTTACAGCTAGTGCAACACTTCAAGCTAGCGGTGGTTTGGATTGCTTACTTCAAATAGCTGAGAAAATACTTAGAAAAAATCCAAAGTATGTTTCAATACTAGCCCCTATTGTTACTTGTACTTTAACAATACTTTGTGGAACAGGACATGTTGTTTATACTGTTTTGCCAATAGTCTATGATGTTGCTATTAAAAATGATATTCGCCCAGAAAGACCAATGGCTGCAAGCTCTATATCTTCGCAAATGGGCGTAGTTGCAAGCCCTGTTTCAGTTGCCGTTGTTACACTAACAGCTTTTTTAGTTGGAGGAAAAGCCCATCTTGCAAACTTTAATGGATATACAGATTTGCTTAAAATAACAATTCCTGCTACTTTTTTTGGTGTTTTGGTAGTTGGAATTTGGTCTATGTTTAGAGGTAAAGATTTGGATAAAGATCCAGATTTTCAAGAGAGGATAAAAGATCCTGTTGAAAAAGCTAAAATTTATGGTAGTGATGTTGCAACATTAATTGGTATAAAATTAGATTCTAAAAAATGGACAGCTATGTGGATATTTGTAATAACAATAGCGGTAGTTGCGATTTTAGGATATTTTAGTAATCTTCGTCCATCATTTCCAAATGCAAAAGGTGCTATGAGTCCAATTGGAATGACTGAGACAATTCAAATTTTTATGTTATTAGCTGGTGCACTCATTATAGTTTTTACAAATACTAATGCTGGAAGCATATCTAAAAATGATGTATTTAGATCTGGTATGGTAGCAATGGTTGCTGTTTTTGGAATTTCATGGATGGCAGAGACAATGTTTGCAGCGCATCTTACTATGCTCAAAAACGCGCTTGGTGGAATAGTTACAGAACATCCTTGGACTTACGCTATAATGCTTTTGCTTGTTTCTAAATTTGTAAACTCTCAAGCTGCGGCTCTTACAGCTTTTGTGCCGCTTGCACTAGGAGTTGGTGTTAGTCCTGGTATTATAGTAGCCTTTGCTCCTGCTTGTTATGGTTATTATATATTGCCAACTTATCCAAGTGATCTTGCTGCCATTCAGTTTGATAGAAGTGGAACAACAAAGATAGGAAAATATGTTATAAATCATAGCTTTATTTTACCAGGACTTATAGGCGTATTCTCGTCTTGTTGTGTAGGATATCTACTTGCAAGTATGGCTGGATATATTTAGGCTTAAAAGGAGAGAATATATGAAAATAGTAAAATATGATGATATAGTACAAACTGTTGCAAATTTAGCAAAAAATGCTTGTACTATAATAACACCGGATATAAAAAAATCTTTTTTAAAAGCTAAAGATACTGAAAAATCACCGCTTGGTAAAAGCATAATTGAAAAGCTTTTATCAAATGCTGAAATATCGAAAAAAAGTGGAATCCCTTTATGTCAAGACACTGGCATGACTGTTGTTATTGTAACTATGGGTCAAAATGTGCAAATTGATGGCGGATATATAGAAGATGCAATAAATGAAGGGGTTTCAAAAGGTTATACTGAAAACTATCTTAGAAAATCAGTTGTAAATGATCCTATATATGAGAGAAAGAATACTACAAATAACACTCCCGCTATCATACATGTAAAACTAGTAAAAGAGGATATATTTAATATAAAAGTTGCAACAAAAGGCTTTGGCAGTGAAAATAAAAGTAGATTAAAAATGCTAGTTCCTGCTGATGGAATAGAAGGTATAAAAGAATTTTTTCTAGAAACTGTGAAACTTGCAGGACCAAATGCTTGTCCGCCTCTTGTAATAGGCGTTGGAATAGGCGGTACTATGGAAAAAGCAGCTATTATGGCAAAAGAAGCTGCTATTAGAGAAACTGATAGTAAAAATCCAGATGCTAGATATGCTAAATTAGAAGAGGAGCTTCTAGAACTTGCAAATAAAACTGGCGTTGGACCACAAGGACTTGGTGGAACAAATACAGCGCTTAAGGTAAATGTTGAATGGTATCCAACTCATATTGCTGGTCTTCCTGTGGCTGTAAATATAAACTGTCATGCAGCAAGACATGCTGAAGCTAATCTTTAAGGAGTTTAAATGTATGAAGTAAAAAAAATACATGCACCTTTTGATAAAGATGTGGTTAAAACCTTAAAAGCTGGTGATAATGTTTTAATAACAGGAACTATAATAGCCGCAAGAGATGCTGCGCATAAAAAATTAACAGAAGCTCTAGCAAATGGCGAAAAGCTTTCAGTTGATTTTCAAAATCAAACCATATACTATGTTGGGCCAAGTCCAGCACAACCTGGCCAAGCCATAGGTTCTGCCGGACCTACAACAAGCAGTAGAATGGATAAATACACTCCAACTATGCTAGAACTCGGTGTAAGCTGTATGATAGGTAAAGGCTATAGGAGTGAGGCAGTTGTGCAATCAATGAAGAAAAACTGCGTTGTTTATATGGTTGCAATTGGCGGAAGTGGCGCTTTAATATCTCAAAGTGTAAAAAAATATGAGGTTTTGGCTTATCCAGAACTTGGTCCAGAAGCAGTTGCTAGGCTTGAAGTTGTTGATTTTCCAGCAATTGTTGCAATTGATTGCGAGGGAAATGACTTTTATAAACAAGGTCAAGAACCTTATAAACAAATTTAATCGATTTTTATGTCAGTAAAGTAGTCAAATAAAAATTATTTTGACTACTTTAAAATTTATAATTTTTATTAAATTTTTAATTTTCTATAATTTTTAAATTCTTTTTTTATAAATCTAGTATTCAATTAAAGTTAATCTCAAATAAAGAAGCTTTAAGCTATGACTATATCTATAAAAAATATATACTATTTATTTATTTCTGAAAATAAATTTAGAGAAATTTTAAAGTATTTTTGACTTGATATGAAAACTGTAAAGATAGCATTTTTCAAAGAAAATCATAACAAAATTCTAAAAAAAGTATTAGAATCTTTATAATAAAAGAGTGTGAGTTTAGATATAACAACAATGAAAATATCTATCAATTTTGTAAAAATTTAGTAATAATTTAATAAAACTTTAATTTAATTAAATATAAAATTTACTAATCAAAAAGTTATTTTATGCAATTATAAAAAAAGATGGGGCGGGAGGTATAAAAATGTTTTTTAATGTTTCTAATGCGAAAAGTAAAGAAGTTGATCTTCTAAAAAAAGAAAATTTAGCACTTAAAAATGAGATAGATATATTAAGATCTGATAATTTATCATTAAAAGAATCTATATCAGAAATTTCTAACATAGAAATGTCTGATATAGAAAAAGATTTGTCAAATTTAATGCTAAAAGGTATTCAAAGCGGAGTTAAAGTTGTTCAATCTGACATGGAAAACAACCTTGAAAATATGGAAGAAATTAGTTCTTTTAATATTGATATTTCAAAAAATATTTCCGAATTATCAAATTCTACAAATATTATTGTTGAGCATTTAACAAAAATTTTATCTTCATCTCATAGCTCTAGAACGACAGCTGAAAATTTGCATAAAGGTGTTGAGGAAATTACAAATATCATAAATTTGATCAAAGATATATCAGATCAAACAAATCTTCTTGCACTTAATGCTGCTATAGAAGCGGCTCGTGCTGGTGAAGCAGGAAGAGGATTTGCTGTAGTCGCTGATGAAGTTAGAAAACTTGCCGAGAAAACGCAAAAAGCAACATCGGAAGTAGAAATGAATGTAAATTTACTTAGACAAAATGCTAATGAGATGTTTGAACAAAGTGAAGATGTTGAAAAAATAGCAGTAGAATCAAATGCACACATTGATCAGTTTTCATCTAATTTTAAAGAAATTATAAAAGATTCTGTTACTATTAAAAGTAAATCAGAAAGTACAACATATAATATTTTTATAGCATTGGTGAAACTTGATCACATTTTATTTAAAATAAATGGATATGGTAGAATTTTATCAAATAATCCAGAAAAATTATCAGATCATCTTAATTGTCGTTTGGGTAAATGGTATCAATCAAAAGGCAAAGAAATATTTTCTGATACTAAAAATTTTGCTAACATAAATTCTCCTCATATGAAAGTTCATAGTTATATAAACAAAGCAATAGAGGATCTTGCTAAAAATGATATGCAAAATATGAAAAAATATTTTGAAGAAGCTGAAAATTTATCTATTGAATTATTTGGTATTTTTGATAATATGCTAAAAGAAAAGATATCAGAATAAACAAAAAACATGAAAGTGTTAAGCAAACTTGTTAAACCACCTTTTAGCTCGTTTGTTTAACTGGAAAATTTTACTCATAATTAGTGGATATCTACCTAGCAAGTAAAGTTTTTACTTCATTTATCCAAAGTTTTTTTGGTGTTATTATCTCACTTTTACTTCCGTTTGCGCTATGATAAATCGTTGTTGCGTGTTTTGTAGCATAATACTTTATGATTAAATGCTGAAGCATTGGCTCGGTTGATGGCAAGAACCATGCATTGTTGCTTATAGCTATGATAAATTTCGGTGAGTTTTTATAAATTTCACTTCTTGTTGCTTCATAGCATATTGCGTTGCGTATTTTTGAGCCATTTATCTCGTAATCGCTGTAAGTTTGAGCTTTGCTAAAATCAGCACCTCCATCAAAAATATATGTATTTATGATATTTTTTATAAAATTTGGAAGTGGTATTTCTTCACCAAAAGGAACTAAGATAAATTTATCATATCTTGAAAATTCTCCATTTTTAAAAACATAAGTTGAGTTAAAAGTTTTTTTATCTTCGTATGCTAAAGCTCCTGTAATTATTGAAATATTGTGTGATCTCTCTTTTAGGAGTTTTAATAAATTTGGCTCTAAATTTAAAAACAAAGGAAAAGCATTTTCTGGCAAAACTACGGCATCTTTTTTTGCTATTATAGCTTTATCTATTAAAACTATATTTTCATGTATGATATTTTGAGCGTGAGCTTTTTCCCACTTTATATCTTGACTTACATTTGTTTGAGCTAGCTTTATATCAAAAGGTAGAAATTTAGCTTCATTTTGGGTAAATTGTAGTGCAAAAATGAGCAAAAATGGAGTTATAAATTTAAGCTTTTTAAATTGTATAAATATAATTATGCTTAGTAAAATTACCCCAAATCCTCTTAAGCTTGGATCAAAAATACCTTCAACTAGCATGACTTCAAAATTTAACCAATCAAATCCAAGTGGATGTACAAATTTAATTAGTATTAAAAAAATAGCTCTTATAAATAAATTTGAAAAACTTCCAATAAATAAAAAAATAAGTGCATAAACTATAGAAATTCCAAGTATTTCAAGTGGTATAAATATGGTAAAATTATAATACGTTAGACTAAAACTAACCCAGTAAAACCATAAAATTCCAATCCAAAGCCCTGTTGTAAAAAACTTTTCTTTGGGACTTTTTAGCAATAAATAAAATCCTAAAATAAACAAAAAAGGACTAATGAAATTTATAAAAATATTGTCAAAATATGCTAAAAATATTAAATTTGATATTAAAAATGCATTAACAAAGCCTTTTATTATAATTTTAGTGTTAAAATATGTTCTTAAAAAAAAATTTACAAAGGAAAAAAATGAATAACGAATTTTTTGCTTCATTACTACCTCTTATCGTGCTTTTTGCGATATTTTATTTCTTGGTTATTAGACCACAACAAAAACAAGCTAAAGCACATAAAGCTATGATAGATTCACTTTCTAGGGGTGATAAAATCATAACAAATGGCGGTTTTGTTTGTGAAGTGATAAAACCAGAAGATGATTTTATCAAAGTTAAACTTAATGATGATGTAATTGTTAGACTCGATAGAGCTTTTGTTGCAAAGAAATTAGATGCGTAACGTTAGTAGTTCCGGGTCTAAAATTACTTATAGGCTCATTATTTTTATAATAGCGACTTTTCTTGGTTTATTTTTTTGTATGCCAACATTTTTAAATTCTTATGTGGATGATAATAAAAGTTTAAATTCTTCTTTTATGAATATTCTTACATCCGGACCAAAGATTAATTTAGGACTAGATCTTAAAGGCGGCCTTTATATGCTTCTTGGTGTAGATACAAATGAGACCATAAACTCAAAAATGAAATCAGTTGCATCTAGTATTAACTATTTTTTAGGAAAAGAAGAGATTTTAATCGATACTTTTAAGTTAGAGGGAGATAGTTTATATTTTTCTATTATAGATGAACAAGAGAAGATTAAAGTAGATACAATGCTTAAAACTATCAACGGTCTTGATATAAAAAAAGGGCAAAAAGACTATACTATTAAATTAACTGAGCAAGAAAAAATAGCAACTGCTAAATTTGCTATAGATCAAGCGGTTGAAACAATAAGAAATAGGCTTGATATGTTTGGTTTAGCTGAGCCAACTGTTGCAAAGCAAGGTGAAGAAAAGATTCTTGTTGAGCTTCCTGGCATAAAAACAGCCGAAGATGAAGAAAGAGCAAGAGAACTTATAGCAAAAGCAGCCCATCTTCAACTTATGGCTCTTGATGAAAAAAGACAAAGTTTGGCTCACAGTATAAATGAAAAAGATGCAAGAGCTTATGGTGATATAGTCCTAAGCGATGTTAAAAATGAAAATTTTAAATACCTTATAAAAGAAATTCCTATACTTGATGGCTCAATGCTAGTTGATGCAAAAGTTGCATTTGACCAAAGAAATAATATGCCTATTATAAATTTTACATTAAATACAGAAGGCGCAAGAATATTTGGTGATTTTACTGGTTCAAATGTAGGAAACAGACTTGCTATAGTGCTTGATAATAAGGTCTACTCAGCTCCTGTTATAAATGAAAGAATAGGTGGTGGAAGTGGACAAATAAGTGGAAGATTTACTGTCGAAGAAGCAAATGATTTAGCTATTGCACTAAGAAGTGGTGCTTTACTCGCTCCTGTGCATGTGCTTGAAAAAAGAAGCATAGGGCCAAGTTTGGGTCAAGATAGTATAGATAAAGCAATGGTTGCTCTTTATGGTGCTTCTATTTTGGTTATACTTTTTATGGCTTGGTATTATATGATAGCTGGATTATTTGCAAATATAGCTCTTATAACAAACATTTTACTTCTAATAGCTACAATGTCGTTTTTTGGAGCAACTCTAACACTTCCTGGAATGGCTGGTATTGTTTTAACGGTTGGTATGGCCGTGGACGCAAATGTTATTATAAATGAGAGAATTCGCGAGATGTTTCAAAGTGGGGCAGGCGTAAGACTTGCTATAGAAAGAGGTTATGAGAATGCAATGAGCGCTATTATAGACTCAAACTTAACAACACTTATAACAAGTTCAGCGCTTTATGCTTATGGAACGGGTCCTGTAAAAGGATTTGCGGTTACTATGAGTATAGGTATATTAGCATCAATGCTAACGGCAATTTTGGGAACACATGGTATGTTTGAATTTTTTGAAAAGAAAATCGAAAAAAGCGGTAATTTAAAGCTATGGTTTGGTTATAAAGCAAGAAAGGTAGAAAATGCAAATATTTGATAAAGGCAAAATTTATGATTTTATGTCATATAGATATCATTCGCTTATTATATCTTTTTTGCTGGTTATAGCTTCTATATTTTTTATGGCTACAAAAGGCTTTAATTATGGTATAGACTTTTCAGGAGGAACACTTATGCAAATTAAGTATGATTCTCCTGCACCACTTGATAAAATAAGAGCTAAATTTGAAACTGTTGAAGCGCTAAAAGGAGCAAGTGTAACTGAATTTGGATCAAAAGAAGAAGTTACTGTAAGGTATTCAGGATCAACTAGTTCTATAGGAGAAGATCCTGCATCTTCAATGAAAGAATTACTTAAAGATACTGGAAACTTTGAAATAAGAAGAGTTGATATAGTAGGTCCAAAAGTTGGTGATGAGCTAAGAAAAAGCGGTATAATGGCTTTAAGTATATCTATTGTTTTAATATTGATATACCTAGCTGTTAGGTTTGAATGGAAATTTGCTCTTGCTGCTATAGTTGGTGAGTTTCACGATGTTATTATAACTCTTGGTGTTATATCTTTTTTTGAAATAGATGTAAATTTAGATATATTAGCTGCAGTTTTAACTATAATAGGTTATTCGTTAAATGATACTATTATTGTTTTTGATAGGATTAGAGAAGGTATAAAAGATAGTAAAAGTACTGATATATTTTATATTATCAATGAATCTGTTTCAAAGACTTTATCAAGAACAATTCTTACATCTTTTACAACATTTATAAGTGTATTTGTTCTTTATCTTTTTGGTGGAGATATGATACATGGATTTTCTTTTGTGGTTTTAATAGGTGTTATAGCCGGAACTCTAAGCTCTGTTTTTATATCTGCACAAGCCCTTATGTGGTTTAAATTTAGCGTAGTTGATTATAGAAATTTCTTAGATCAAAAACAAAAAAAGAAAAAAGAAAAAGAAAGAATGCGAGCATTATATGAAAAAGGCACAGTATAAGGAGATACTATGAACTGGGGTAGGGTAATATTTATATTTTTTTCACTAATGTCATTAACCACAACGGCTGGTTTTTTATATGATCAAAATGAGATTGCGCTGTTTGTTGCAGCAAGTGTAAATTTAATCTCTACTCTTTTAAAAACTGGTATTAAAAGTGATCTTTCTACAGAACTTTTTGCCAGCTCATTAGTTTCTGATTTACATCTAATACCAGCTTTTACTGTTATGCAAGTAAGTGGCAATATGGTAGTAGTTTATTCTTTGGTTATAGGAGCTGCTATTGCAAATGTATTTTCTTTGATGCTAGTTCTTGTTGAATCACAAAAAAGTAGAGATGAATTTTAGGAGATATGATGACTTACGATTTTAAAAATATCGAGAAAAAATGGCAAAAATTTTGGCAAGACAATAGTGAATTTGAGCCAAAAGATGATTATGCTTTGCCAAAAAAATATATATTAAGTATGTTTCCATATCCAAGTGGTCGCATTCATATGGGTCATGTTAGAAATTATTCTATCGGAGATGCTTTAGCAAGATATTATAGGAAAAAAGGTTTTAATGTTTTACATCCGATAGGCTTTGATAGTTTTGGAATGCCTGCTGAAAATGCTGCTATAAAACATAAAATTCATCCAAAAAAATGGACATATGAAAATATTGATTATATGATAAAAGAGCTTGATAGCTTGGGCTTTAGCTTTTCTAAAAAAAGAAGATTTGCTACATCTGATCCGCTTTATACGAAATGGGAGCAAGAGTTTTTTATAAAGATGTATGAAAAAGGTCTTATTTATCGTAAAAGCTCTGTAGTAAATTGGTGCGAAAATGATCAAACTGTTTTAGCAAATGAACAAGTAGAAGACGGTAAATGTTGGCGTTGCGGACATGAAGTAATCCAAAAACAAATGCAAGGATATTATCTAAAGATAACATCATATGCAGATGAGCTTTTAGAAAATTTAAATGATTTAAAAGAACATTGGCCAAATCAAGTTATAATTATGCAAGAAAATTGGATAGGGAAAAGTGACGGACTTAATTTTAAATTTGAGTTTGATGAAGAGAGTAAGAAACTTCTTGATGGTATAGATGGTTTTAGTGTATTTACAACAAGACCCGATACTATTTATGGCATGAGTTATACGGCTATTGCACCAGAGCACGAGGTCGTAAAGAAGCTTTTAGACAAAAATATTTTAGATTCAAATAGTGTTGAAAAGATAAAAAATATACTTAATCAAAGTTCAAAAGATAGACAAGCTAGCGATAAAGATGGTCTATTTTTGGGTCTTCATGTTATACATCCACTTACTAAAAAGAAAATTCCAGTTTGGATGGCAAATTTTGTTCTAATAGAGTATGGTGATGGTGCAGTTATGGCTGTTCCAGCACACGATGAAAGAGATTATGAATTTGCTAATAAATTCAAGCTTCCTATTATTCAAAGTATTTCCATTAAAGACAGTAAAGATGAGTATAAAGGTGAGTTTTTAGATATAAAAAGTGGCGGAGTTCTTGTAAACTCTTATGAGTATAATGGTTTAGATAATGAGCTTGCAAAAGATAAAATCATATCCAAATTTGAGCAAATGGGTATAGGTAAAAAAGTTACAAACTATAAATTAAGAGATTGGGGTGTGAGTCGCCAAAGATACTGGGGCGCGCCTATTCCTATGATACATTGTGATGATTGTGGTTTGATTCCAGAAAAATTAGAAAATTTGCCTGTAACTTTACCAGATGATGTAGAAATTACAGGTGAAGGAAATCCACTTGATAAACATCCAAGCTGGAAAATTTGTACCTGTCCAAAATGTGGTAAAAAAGCTACAAGAGAAACCGATACTCTTGATACATTTTTTGAGAGTAGTTGGTATTTTGGGCGTTTCGCAAGCGATGAAAAAACTTGGGAAAATACAGCTTTTAATAAAAAAAGTGTCGATTATTGGATGAATGTTGATCAATATATCGGCGGCATAGAACATGCTATTTTGCATCTTTTATATGCTAGATTTTTCCAAAAAGCTTTAAGGGATTTGGGTTATTTAAAAGATGATGAACCATTTGCAAATTTATTAACTCAAGGAATGGTGCTAAAAGATGGTGCTAAGATGAGTAAAAGTAAAGGAAATGTAATCGATCCTGATGATATAATAGAAAAATATGGTGCAGATACAGCAAGACTTTTTATACTCTTTGCAGCTCCTCCTGCTAAAGAGCTTGAGTGGAATGATAGTGCAGTTGAAGGAGCTTATAAATTTATAACAAGACTTTTTGAAAGATCAAAAAATGTTATAAAAATTAATTCCATACCTAAATTTGATCACTCAATACTCAAAAAAGAGCAAAAATATGCTAGATTAAAGGTTTATGAAGCGCTAAAAAAATCTTATGAAGTTTATAATTCAAGCTTTGCTTTTAATACATTAATAGCTGCTTGTATGGAGGCAATGAATGCTTTAAATGCTCAAGACAGTGATGAAATTTTAACTGAAGGTTATTTTGTTTTACTAAATTTGCTTGAACCTATTATACCTCACGCAGCAAATGAACTAAGTGAGAGGCTTTTTAATAAAGAAAACTTTAAAGAAATTTCTATGTGCGAAGAAGTTTTTGTAAAAGATAGCCTAAGCTTGGGTGTTAGTGTAAACGGAAAAGTTAGGGCACAAATAGAAGCAGATATAAATGCAAGTGAAGGTGAAATTATAGGCATAGCAAAAAATGCGGTTGCAAAATGGATTGCAGATAAGACCATAGTAAAAGAAATTTACGTAAAAGAAAAACTTGTAAATCTCGTGATAAAATAAGGACTTAAATGAGACATATTTTTTTTATAATAATCTGCTTTTTTTTGGTTTCTTGTGGATATCAACCTATTTCAAAAATAACTACTGATTTACTAGGAGAAAATGTCTTTGTAGATGTTGTTATAAGCAAGTCAGATCCAAAAAATAGTGTTTATATTAAAGATGCTGTAAGAGAAGGTATTGTAAACAGACTTAATAGAAACTTGGCTAAAGATGAAAAAAGTGCAGATTCAAGGATTTATGTCTCTATAAATTCGATAACTTTTTCACCTTTGATATATGATAAATATGGGTATGCTACTACCTATAAAACAATTTTGGTGATTAATTATCAAACATATTTTAAAGATGGTACGGTTAATAATACAACAACTACTGGCGAATATGATTTTAAAATAAGTAAAAAAATTAGAAATAAAAGATTTACTGATAGCGTTATAAGTGATACAGAAAGATATAATGCTATAAAGAACTCTTCTAATGAGGCTTTTGATGAGTATGTATCTAAATTAGCTATTAAAGTATATAAAGATGACAAGTAAGTTAAATGAAATAATAAAAGAAACATTAATTGAGATTAAAAATAAGAATTTAGTTTTAACACCGGATAATTATACGCAAGTATTTTGCGAAGTTTCATCAAGATATGGTGTTTCTACAAAAGATTGTCAAAAGTTAAAAAAATACATAGAAAAGATTGGTAGCCAATACGCTTCTGAGGTAAAAAAGCTAAATATAAAAACCATAGATGAACTTTTTGCTTTTATAATTTCTAGATTAAATATGGCAAAACCAACACAATGCGCTATTATTATAAGTAGTTTTGGTATGCTTTGTAAGAAGATTTTGCAAACTGCCAATTTACTTCAAAACAAAGAGCTAAAAAACCTAGCAAATGCTACAATCACAACCTTAGATAGAAAAACAGATGAAAATACCTTAAACATACTTAGCGAAAAGTGGAGAGATTTTGCAGCTAATTACGATGATAGTTTTTTTAAGAAATTAGAAATTCATGGTTTGTCTAAACCTGATGATATGGCTAAGTTTGTAGATGACATAGATAACATTATAGTGAATTTAAAACAAAATAGTTCTGATATGCAAAGTCTTTCAGAGCTTGTTTTGCTTTCTTTAGTTCCATCTATATCAACTGTAAAAAATGATACACTTAGTATTTTAACTAAAAATATCAAACAAAATCCATCTTCTCTATCTTTGCCACAAGTTTCAAAAAATATAAAAAATGGTGTTAAAAAGCGTATAGAGTTAGATGTTGCAGAGATGAGCAATAAGGCAATAGCTTTAAATAATATCTTAGATAGTATAAATGCAAGGCTAACAACATCCAAGCTAATGTCAAGAGATAGATCAAAAAGTATGAAAGTCATAAAGAAAAACTTGGGTTCTATAGATTTGGCAAATGATAGCTTTGATATAATAAAGCAAAAACTTATGAGTATAGCAGATACTCTTGATTTAGAAAATGAAGAGTATCAAATTCAAATGACTAGCGATCAAGAGACCATTAATTCACTTAAGGCAAGAGTTGAAGAGTTGGAGTCAAAATTAAATGAAGCAAAAAAAGAGAGTAATGAAGATTTCTTAACTAAGGTCGCTACAAGACGAAGTTTAATGCAAGAAATAAGCAAACTTGATGAGATGTATACAAGATATGGTATTAGTTATTCTGTTTGTTTCTTTGATTTAGATAAATTTAAAAATATAAACGATGTATATGGACATGATGCTGGAGACCTTATACTTTCAACATTTGGTTCTATTTTAAAAAAATACACAAGAGAAGTTGATTATGTTGGTAGGTATGGTGGAGAAGAATTTGTTGTTTTGCTTCCAAATATAAATTTGAAGCAAGCATGCATTGTAGCTGAAAAAATAAGAAATATAGTTGCTAAATTCCAATTTATTTATAAAGAAAAAAAGATAGAAATAACAGTAAGTTGTGGTGTGGCAAGTAGAATGGACTATAAAGATCGCGATACTTTTTTGGAGGCCGCAGACAAGCTCCTTTATGAAGCTAAAAATACTGGTAGAAACAAAATAATGCCAGAACTTAATAATGAATCTAATTAATTTTTTAAATAAAAAACCACTTTATTATAAAAAAATTAATCCAAATTTCATGCTCGAAGTTTATGAAAGTATAAAAGATAAATTTGCAAAAAAAGATATCATTCATGTTGTTGGAACAAATGGAAAAGGAAGTACTGGTAGATTTTTAGCACAGTTGCTTAGATTGTCTGGTAAAAGTATTGGACATTATACATCTCCACATATTTTTAACTTTAATGAAAGATTTTATTTGGATGATGATATTGTTAATGATGAAAAATTACAAATAGCTCACAAAAGAATCCAAGATATATTAGATGAAGGTATAAAAGATAAAATTAGCTATTTTGAATATGCCACACTTCTTACAATACCTCTTTTTGAAAATTGTGATTATGTTATTTTAGAAGCCGGCATGGGGGCTGAGCATGATGCAACCAATGTTTTTGAAAAAAAACTCTCTTTGTTTACTCCTATTGGGCTTGATCATGTTGGAATGCTTGGAAATAATATAGAAGAGATTTCAACCACAAAGTTTATTTCAATGGCAAAAAATGCTATTTTAAATGATGATATGAATTCTGTTTCTATTGAGATTGCAAAAGAAATTGCCACTAAAAAAGGTTCAAATATCTTTTTTGCAAAAGATTTTTTAGATAAAAAAGATTTTTTAGATGTAATAGAATATATTCAAAAATTTAAACTTGCTAATTTCCAGTATACAAATTTATCTCTAGCATTTAGTGCTACAAAATTTCTACAAGAAGATGTAAAATTATCAGATTTAAAAAATCTAAATTTAGAAGGTAGAATGCAAAAAATTGCATCAAATATCATTGTAGATGTAGGGCATAATAAGCTTGGAGCTGAAAAAGTTCTAGAAAATATCACTAATAATGATACTATACTAGTTTATAATGCTTTTTTAGACAAAGATATAAAAGGAATTTTAAAGCTTTTTAAAGGTAGAGTTAAAAGAGTTGAAATTTTGGATTATGAAAGCAATAGAGAGCTTGGCGGTGAAAAGATAATAAAATGCCTAAATGAGCTTGGTATAAAATGGAAAAAATTTAAAGGTATCCAAGATAATGAAAAGTATCTTGTTTTTGGTTCATTTATGCTTGTTGAGCATTTTTTAAGGAACTATTTTGAAAAATAAGTTTCTTATCACAATAAGCGATATTAAAGGCACTAGACATATTACATTAAATAAACTTATAAAGAAAATTATTTTATATTTCATGGGAGCCGCTTTTTTATCGTTTATTATAGGTGTTTTATATATCTACATACTTACTAAATATACACAAAATTTATCTAAAAAAAGAGATGAGCTTATAACTAAGCAAAATGAACTATTTGTACAAAATCAAGAACTCCAAATCAAAATAGACCAAAAAAATGAAGATTTTAAGGCTATAGAAGATAAAATTGCCGAAATGGAGGAACAAATTGGATTAACATCTGATGATAATGTAACGCTAAGTGAAAGAATAGATGATATAAAAGTTACAACTAATCAAATGAATATTATATTTTCTCAAATTCCAAATGGCAAAATTATTGATCATAAAAAAATTACTGCAAATTTTGGATGGAGAACACATCCTATACTAAAAAGACAAGAGTTTCATCCAGGACTTGATCTTTCTGCGGATATAGGAACTCCAATTTATGCACCTGCTAATGGTGTAGTAGAGCTTGCTGAGTATAATGCAAATAATGGTTTTGGTTATCTAGTTGTAATTGAACATAATTATGGTTTTAAAACTAGATATGCGCATATGAGTAGAAAAGATGTAGTAAAGCAAGGACAGTTTATAAAAAAAGGTGATTTGATAGGTTATAGTGGAAATACTGGTCTTTCAACTGGACCACATGTGCATTATGAGATTAGATTTATACAAAAACCACTAGACCCTTTAAATTTTATTAATTGGGATAGTAAAAATTTTGAAGAAATATTTAAAAAGGAGGGCAGGGTTCCATGGCAATCTTTAATAAAAACGATAACGGACCAACTACAGAAACAACAGTAATTTCAAGTGGTGCAAAAATAAAAGGTGAGTTTAACCTTGAAAGTATGTTGCATGTGGATGGAGTGTTAGAAGGAGAAATTTTTTCTAATTCTATTGTAGTTATAGGAAGCAAGGGACATATAGAAGGGACTCTAAAAGCTAAAAAGCTTATTGTAAGTGGAACGTTTTCAGGCGATGTGGATTGTGATAGTATTCAAATTTTAGCAGGCGGAAGCATAAAAGGTAATGTAGTTTCAGAAGAGCTAGTTATAGAAGCAAAAGCAACTTTTGAAGGAAAAAGCAGTGTTAGAAAAAAGTGTGATGATACCCCAAAAGAAGAATTTGATATATTGTTAGAAAAAAAATGATGAAGATGATTTAAAGGTTTTATTGTAGTGCAAAGTAAGGTTTATGAGTTTTGTAGAGATAAAAGTGATTTTGATATTATAGTTTGTGAAGATGATAAAGAAGCTAGAATTATAAGCGATGTTGTAAGTTATTGCGGGATCAAGGCGTATAAGTTACCTGATTTTAGGGCTAGTTTTGGCGATGATTTAAGACCGTTTAATGCAGAACTTTTTGAGATATCTTCTGTTTTAAATAACTTTTATAAATCAAATGCAAAAAAACTTATCATCTCTCCTATAAGAACTTTATTAAATAAACTTCCATCAAAATCACATTTTCATACTATAAAACTAAGCTTTGGCGATAAGTTGGAGCTAAGTTCTTTTAAAGATGAAATTTTAAGGTTTGGTTATAATATTGTCGATATAGTTGAAAGTGAAGCAGAAGTTAGTTTTAGAGGTGAGATTATAGATATATTTTGCATAGGAAATGAAAATCCATACAGAATCTTGCTAAACGATGATGAGATAGAAAGTATAAGACGCTATGATCCAAGTACTCAAAAAAGCGATAAAGCCGAACTTGAAAGTATAGAAATTTCTCCATTTTTAGCTTATATGAGCAAAAATGAGTATGAAAATGTAACAAATAAAATTTCCCAAATGCATGGTGATACTTTTATAAATGATTTAAACTCTCTTGGATTTTGGGCTATTGATGGATTTGAAGATTATTTTGATAAATTTAATGTAATTTTAGCTCATGAAATAGATACAAGTGGTATTGTAACCCAAAAAGATTTATCTTTTTTAAAACAGCTTCCTATAATAAAAGAAGCAAAACATTTTAAAGATCTTGATATCACTTTAAACAAAGAATTTTTAGAATTTCATAAAGATAAAAAGATAAAAATACTTGCAAAAAATGAAGGAACATTTAAAACTTTTGATTTTGATGAGTTTTCAAATGTAAGCTTAGAAATTTCACCTTTTGTTATAAATTTGATAAGCAGTGATGAAATTATATTATCGCTAAACAAATTTGAAAAGAAAAAAAGAGTTAAAAAATCAAGCCTTGTTTTAGATGAACTAAATAATGGTGATTTAGTAGTTCATGAGGATTATGGCATAGGTAAATTTGAAGGTCTTGAGCTGGTTGAAATTTTAGGAAGTAAAAGAGAGTTTGTTGCTATAATTTATCAAAATAATGATAAGCTTTTGCTTCCAGTTGAACATCTAAATAAAATAGATAGATATATAGCAGGAAGTGGAAATATTGCTATTTTAGATAAGCTTGGTAAGGGCAGTTTTGCCAAAATAAAAGAAAAAGTTAGAGAAAAACTTTTTATTATAGCAACAAGCATTATCGAACTTGCTGCAAAAAGAGAGCTTATAAAAGGCGTAAAGATAGAATGTGACAGCTTAGAATATCTTAAGTTCATGCAAAGCTCAGGCTTTGAATACACAAAAGATCAGGTAAAAGCAATTGATGATATCAGTAAAGATTTAGCAAGTGGCAAAGTTATGGATAGGCTTATAAGTGGCGATGTAGGTTTTGGTAAAACCGAAGTTGCCATGAACGCCATTTTTAAAACAGTTAAAAGTGGTTATAGCGTGTTATTTTTTGTTCCAACAACTCTTCTTAGTTCACAACACTATGCAACACTTAAAACTCGTTTTAATGGTTATGATATAGATGTTTTTAAATTTGATCGCTTTAGCACTATGAAACAAAAAGCAGAGATTACCGCAAGGCTAAAATCAGACAAACCTTGCGTTTGTGTTGGAACTCACGCACTTTTGAGTATAAAAGATATAAATCTTGGACTTATTATAATAGATGAAGAGCATAAATTTGGAGTAAAACAAAAAGAGAAACTAAAAGAAATTTCATCAACTTGTCATCTTTTAAGTATGAGCGCAACACCTATTCCAAGAAGTTTAAATATGGCACTAAGCTCTATAAAATCATACAGCACTCTTACAACACCACCACAAAACAGATTAGATATTAGAACACTTGTAAAAGAGTGGGATGAAAAGGTCATAAAAGAAGCGATTACAAGAGAGTTAAGGCGAGCGGGGCAGGTGTTTTATATACACAATCATATAGCAACTATGCAAAATGCTAAAAAGGAGCTTCTTGGTATCATTCCAAGCTTAAAAATTCTAATGCTTCACTCAAAGATTGATCCAAAAATCACTGAAGAAGAGATGATTAAATTTGCAAACCAAGAGTATGATGTCCTGCTTTGCACAAGCATAGTAGAAAGTGGCATTCATTTGCCAAATGTAAATACAATCATTATAAACAATGCAAATAACTTCGGTATGGCTGACTTGCACCAGCTTAGAGGACGCGTCGGAAGAAGTGATAAGCAAGGGTTTTGCTACTTCTTGGTTGAAGATAAGCTAAGTTTAAGTAGCGAGAGTACAAAAAGACTTGTTTCGCTTGAGAGTAACTCATTTTTAGGAGCTGGCTCGGTGCTAGCTTATCATGATTTAGAGATTAGAGGCGGTGGAAATTTAGTAGGCGTTGAGCAAAGTGGCCATATAGAAGCTATTGGTTATTCACTTTATTTAAGAATGCTTGAAACGCAGATTAATACTCTTTTAAATCAAAATTTAGCCAAAGAAAACAAAGAAATAGAGCTCAAACTAAGTGTAAATGCATTTTTAAATAGTGATTTTATAAGCGAAGATAGGCTAAGGCTTGAGCTATATAGAAGACTTAGCAAGTGTGGTGAGATAAAAGAGGTTTATGAAATTCAAAGCGAGATAGAAGATAGATTTGGTCATCTTGATATCTATACATCTCAGTTTATAGAGTTAATGGCAATAAAAGTTATGGCTATAAAACAAGACTTTAGTTATATTGGAAACTATGAACAAAATATTACTCTTAAAAAACAAAATGGCGATAGTGTAAAGTTAAAATCAAAAAGCAAAGATGATGATGATATCTTAAACGAGGTTTTGATCTACCTTAGAAAAGAAGGAAAGAAATGAATTGGGAAAAAACCTATGCAGCTATTTTTAGAAAGAGTAAAAACGGCTTAAAAGCTGTAAAAACTCTCGATATAGACGCTGTAAATTTAGATGATTTAATAGGCATAGATGAGCAAAAAAATAGACTTTTATCTAACACTATAAATTTCATAAATGATAAAGGTGCAAATCATGCCTTGCTTTGGGGTGAGAGAGGCTGTGGTAAATCAAGCCTTGTAAAAGCTGTCTTTTGGGTATTAAAAGATAAAAACTTAAGGATTATCGAGCTAAACAAAAGTGATCTTGAAAATTTAGCTGATATCATAGATGAGTTACGCCATGAGAAACATAAATTTATAATATTTTGTGATGATTTTTCATTTGAAAAAGGAGATGATAGCTATAAGTTTTTAAAACCAGTTTTAGAAGGCAGTATCCAAAAAGCACCAAGAAATGTGCTTGTTTATATGACATCAAATCGTAGACATCTAGTAAGTGAAGAAAAAAGCGATAATGACAGCGTTTATGTGACAAGCGGTGAGCTACATTATGGTGATAGTGTGGATGAAAAAATTTCTTTAGCTGATCGTTTTGGGCTTTGGATTAGTTTTTATCAAGAAAGCTATGATCAGTATATAAGCATTGTTAAGCACTATTTTACTACTTTTAAATGCGATGAAGATGAGCTTGTAAAGCAAGCTAAAGCTTATGCTATGTTAAAGGGTTCTAGAAGTGGAAGAACTGCAAAACAATTTTATTTTGAATATAAAAGTTTATTAGAAAGTAAAAATTAATTTATAATGAGAGCTGGATTTATAGGAGATATCATAGGAAGACCTGGTAGAGAGGTGCTTATTTCAAATGCTAGGGAGCTTAAAAAAACTTATAAGCTTGATTTTTTGGTAGCAAACTGCGAAAATGCAAGCGGCGGCTTTGGTCTTAGTGCCAAAAATGCTTTAGAGATTTTGCAAGCTGAGGTTGATGCAATAACTGGTGGAAATCATAGCTTCGATCAAAAAGATATAATTAATTTGATGGAACAAATGCCAATTCTTCGCCCATACAATTACTACGAAGGAACAAGTGGCAAAGGCATAATAAATTTAAAAAAAGAAAATGTTGGTTTATGTATAATAAATTTAATAGGAAATTATGGTTTTTCTCTTACAAACAATGCTTTTTTATCAGCAAATGAAGCTATTTTAAAAAGTGAAAGTAAAAACATCTTGATAGATTTTCATGCTGAGACAACTAGTGAAAAAAGAGCGTTGATGTGTTATTTAAATGGCAAAGTTAGTGCAATATTTGGCACTCATACACATGTTGGAACCGATGATTTGCAAATTTATAACAACACTGCTTATGTAAGCGATGTTGGGCTTAGTGGTAACTATTTTGATGTGATAGGTTTTGAGGCAAGTTCACCGATATACACTTTTACTACAGGGCTAAAACGATCTTTTAGTGTAGATAAAGATGCAAAAAGAGCTTTGCAAATGGTAGTGTTTGAAACTGATGATAATGGCAAAGCAGTGGATGCTTTTAAGATTAGATTAATTGATGGAATCGACGAAATTTTAACTCAAAGGGCGATTTTTGCAAAGCGATGAGCTATTTGTTGCTATATTAAAAAGCGGTGTTAATGTAAAAGATAAATGGTGGCCAAATTATGGCACATTTGAAGTTGTAATAAGTGCTATTTTAACTCAAAATACAAAATGGGAAAATGTTGATAAATCTCTACTAAATTTAAAAAATGCAAACATTTTAAGTTTAGAAAACATAGGAAACTGTGACTTGGCAGTTTTAAGTGAGTTTATAAAACCAAGTGGATTTCACAATGTCAAAGCAAAAAGGATAAATGCGCTTTGTAAAAACATCTTAAAAGATTTTGGTGATTTTGATAGTTTTAAGAGCCTAGTTAGTAGAGAGTGGTTAATTTCTCAAAAAGGTATAGGTTTTGAGAGTTGCGATGCCATACTTTGTTATGCTTGTGAGCGTGATATAATGGTAGTTGATAGCTATACAAAAAGGATTTTATGTAAACTAAACTACGAGTTTGAAAGTTACGATGAAGCTAGGGAATGGTTAGAGAGTATAGATGTTGAGGCTATTTGTAATTACTATGGCGAAAATTTAAGCTTAAATGAAATTTATTCTAGATTTCATGGCGCTATAGTAGAGTTTTGTAAAATTCACTTAAGAGGAAGCAAATTTAGTAAAAAGGCTGATGAGATATTTTATAGTTTTATAGACTTTTAATTTTTTGTTTTTAACATATCTATGATTATGCTATAGTTGTCTCTTATATTGTCTTGAAGTTTGTTCATAAGTGCTAAATCATTTTGCCCATCGTCTGGATAGCAAACTATCCTTTTAATTTTTTATAATTATATCTTTTAAATTTAAAATTGCAAAGAATTTAACTATAAATTTAATCAAATTTAACTAAAATATAGTTTATTTTTTAAAGGCGTTTTTTGAGATTTATAATTTTATTTTTTATCTTTGCTGTTAGCCTAATTGGTGCAGAAACCACGATACCAACTGTAAATTTAAGTCTTAGTGCACCAGATACTCCAAGTCAATTAGTAACATCTCTAAATGTTTTAATTGTCCTAACTCTTCTTGCTATGGCTCCTAGTCTCATTTTTATGATGACAAGCTTTTTAAGGCTTGTTATAGTTTTTTCTTTTATGAGACAAGCTATGGGAACGCAGCAAATGCCACCAAATACCATTTTAATCTCACTTGCTATGATACTAACTTTTTTTATTATGGAGCCAGTTGGAAAGCAAGCTTATAATGATGGAGTTAAACCATATCTTGAAGAAAAGATAAGCTATGAAGTTGCTTTTGAAAAAGGAGCAAAACCTTTTAAAGATTTTATGATTAGAAACACAAGAGAAAAAGATTTGGCTTTATTTTTTCGTATAAGAAATTTAGAAAATCCAGCAACAGTTGATGATATACCTTTTAGTATTGTTATATCAGCTTTTGTAATAAGTGAGTTAAAAACCGCCTTTGAGATAGGGTTTTTACTATATTTGCCATTTTTAGTTGTTGATATGGTTGTTAGTTCTGTGCTTATGTCTATGGGTATGATGATGTTGCCACCAACGATGATATCACTTCCATTTAAGTTACTTATCTTTGTGTTAGTTGATGGTTGGAATCTTTTAATAGGCAATCTTGTGGCGAGCTTTCACTAAGATATAAACAGTTATAGCTAGCAAACTTATAGCTCCACCCATAAGCATATTTTGAGTAATTTTTTCTCCAAGCAATAAATAACCCCAAATTGGAGCTAGGATACTTTCTAAAACACATATTAGCGTAACTTCTGCTCCTAAAATAAGCATTGCGCCATAACCTATAGATAATCTTGATATAGTTGTTAATAAAAAACCCATGAAAAATATAAGATAAAGATCTCTTTGAGAAATATTTATATTTCCAAAAGGCAACATAAAACAAAATAGTATTAAACCGCAAAGTGTTATAACGCTTCTTCTATCTACTTCTTTTTTATTGCTAAGTATGAGGTAAATTAAACTAAAACAAATTAGTCCAATTAAACAAAGTAATATATTTAGGATTTCTTCAGCTTTTATATTGTCTTTTATGGCTATAAAAAGACCAAATATTATCAAGATAGATGTTATATAAAGCATAATTCCAGCTCTTTTTTGATAAAAAAGGCTTTCCAAGGTTGCTGTTAATATAGGACATGATGCATATATTAAAACAGTTATTGTAATTCCTATGTATTTTACAGAGTAAAAAAAGAAAAAATTTGCAAATGCCATGCAAAATGATGCTATTAAAAGAGCATTTTTTTCTATAAAAAAAGATTTTATAGTATAGTTTAAGCCATTTTTTAGCGAGATTAAAAAAGATGAAACTGCTAAAAAAAATCCAAAATACATACTCAAACTAAATACATCGCTACTTGTTGCTCTAACTATAAGCGATTCAAAGCTCATTAAAACAACACCTATTATCACTAAAAATATACCTTTTAAATGGGTATCCAAGTTAATCCTTTAAATTTATCAATAATTTATAAGAAGTTTCTTATAATTATACACCAAAACTAATATAATAAATAGGCTAAACTTTATGAAATTATGGCTACTTTTTGCTCCTGCGCTAATTTATGCAATGAATTTAAGTGAAATTATATTAAAAGCACAACAAAATGAAATAGCTACAATAGATCATCTTAAAAGCATAAATGCTAGAAATGAGCTATCCAAGACAAAAAGTGCTTATATGCCAAGTATTAGCTTAAAGGGTGGATATGTTGGCTTAGATAATGATTCTTCAATACCCATAATTCCTGATGAAAGTAAATTTGTGTCTTTAAATGTGGATTTTATGATTTATGATGGTGGCAAAAGAGAAGCTAGTTTTAGATCACTAGAACATCTTGCAAACTTTGCTCAAACTCAGTTTTTAGATACAAAAAATAAAATAGCACTTGACATGATAACCTTATACTTTAGTGCTAAAAATATAAACTCACTCATAGATGCAAAAAATTCTCAAATAAACTATGTAAGTGAAAATTTAAAAAGAATAGATGAGTTTTATAAAGCCGGACTTTGTGCAGTTGATGAATATGAGAGCTTAAATGCATTTTATCATGAACAAGTTGCTAGTAAATTAGAGTTAGAAATAAAATTAAATGAGATAAAAAATGACATAGAGCTTATCTCAAATGAAAGTGTGGATAATTTTGCTCAAAATGTTGTCATAAATGAGCCAAATTTTAATGAAGCAAACCAAAATGCAGAGCTTTTAAAGATGAGTGATCAAATTTTGGCTAAAAAAGAAGAAGTTGACATAGCAAAATCGGAGTATTTGCCTAAGTTTTACCTAAAAGCAATGTATGGATATGAAAAGTTTAATTTTCCAATAATGACCGTAGAACAAAAAGATAGTAAAGCAATCATGGCTATGTTTGAGTGGAATATCTTTGAATTTGGTAAAACAAAAAAAGAGGTAGAAATAAAGCAGTATGAGAGTAAAATTGCTGAACTTGGTAAAAGTTTTAAAGAAAAATCAAATAAAATTGATGTAAAAAATTTAATTTCAAAATTGAACTTAAATAAGGCCAAAATTGATGCAGATACAATCAGGCTAAACGCAACAATTACAAGTTTTGATGCGACAAATCAAAAATATCAAGCAGGTCTTATGAGCTATAATGACTTTTTATCCGCGCTTTCAAGACTTTATGAGGCTAGAGCTGGTTTAAATATGGAACAAAACAGCTATGAGATAAATAAAGCAAAATATTATTATCTTTTAGGAATGGATGTATTAGATGAGATTAATAAATAAAATTTTTATATTTTTTTGCATGCTTTGCGAATTAAATGCTGAAGATTTTGTATATGCAAGTTTTGATGTGGTTGCTAAAAATAGCTCAAAATTAGCTATGCAAAGCATTGGCATAGTAGATAAAATTTATGTCGATGTTGGAGATAGAGTTAAAAAGGGTGATGTTTTGTTGGAACTTAAAAATGAAAGCGAACAAATAATGCTTCAAAAAGCACAAAATGATCTAAAATTAGCACTTACATCTAAAGATCATGCAAAAAGCACACTTGATAAATTTGACAATGTAAGAAATGTAACTTCAAAACAAGTCTATGAAAATGCTAAATTCGATTTTGATAGTGCATCACTAAAAGCGCAAAGTGCACAGATAGCTATAAAAAACGCAAAAGATATGCTTGATAAAAAAGTTTTAAAAGCTCCTTATAATGGAGTAATATCTGCTAAATTTATAGATGTAGCAGAAGGTGTTAGTGGTAGTGCACAACCACTTTTTGCTATGTTTTCATATCCTGAGGTAAAGCTGGTTTTAAGCTTTGATGAAAAGTATAAAAATATCGTAAAAGTAGGGCAAAAATTTATTTATAGTGTAGATGATAAAAAAGATCAAGTTGCCAAAATAGACATGATTTATCCTCGCATTGATGAAAAAACAAGAAAGATTTATGCCGAAGTTTATACAACAAACCTAACACCAGGTGCTTTTGGTGAAGGTAAGATAGATACAACAAGAAAAGAAGTGAAATAACATATGTTTAAATTTGCACTAAACAGACCAGTTGGGACATTTATGCTATTTCTCTCACTTATTATTTTTGGCATTTATAGTCTTAAGGTTATGCCAGTAAATCTTTTCCCAAATGTTGAAATTCCTATAATTAAAATAACTTCATATGCAAACGGCGACATACATTTTATAGAAACAGAAGTTAGCAAAAAAATAGAAGACGCGGTATCTAGTATAGATGCTATTGATAGTATAAACTCAATTAGCTATAGTAATGTTAGTGTTGTTATAGTTAAGTTTAAACTTTCAAAAAATATTGAAGTTGCAGCAAATGACATAAGAGATAAATTAAGTGATGTAAAAATAGACGGCAAAATGCTCATAGAAAAGCTCTCTGGTGATAGCGGTCATGTTATGAGTATTTTTCTAAACTCTAAAAAAGATGATAAAAAAGCTTTAATGAACATCATAAATGATAAAGTAAAGCCATTTCTTGAACATATAGAAGGTGTGGGCAAGATTGAGGATGTGGGATACCTAGAACCTCAAATAAGAGTTTTTTTAGATGCAAACAAGCTTGATAAATATTCCCTTAGTGCAAAAGATGTATCAAATATCTTAAAAACGCATAATTTTAAAGCGCCACTTGGAAAAATTATAGATAGTCAGTCAGAAATTTACTTAAAAAGTGATTTTGAGGCTGAGAGCTTGGAGGATTTATCAAGTGTTAGGATAATGCCAGGAGTTTTTTTAAGTGATGTAGCTACCATAAAAAGTGGTTTTGATGATAATGAATCCATGGCTATAATGAATGACAAAGAAGGTGTTTTACTAGATATCATAAAAGTAAATGGCGCTAATTCTATTAAAACTATAGATAATGTTAGTAAAAATTTAGATGAATTAAAGCAAATTTTAGGCGATGAGTTTGAGTATAAGATTGCTTTTGATAAAAAAGAAAATATTTTAAAAAATGTAGATCAAGTATTTTTTGACATGAGTTTTGGTGTTGTTTTAACAATGGCAATTGTATTTTTATTTCTTAGAAATTTTACCTCAACACTTATTGCTACGATTTCAGTTCCTGTTTCTATAATAGGGACATTTTTTATAATTTACGCTCTTGGTTATGATTTAAACCGCTTAACTCTAGTTGCCCTAACGCTTGGTATTGGTATTTTTATAGATGATGCTATAGTTGTTATAGAAAATATATCAAAAAAATTAAAAGACTCAGAAAATACCATACAAGCAGCATTAAATGGCGTAAAAGATATAGCTTTTAGCGTTCTTGGTATAAGCACTGTTTTGCTTTGTGTTTTTATACCTATGGGATTTATGAATGGTATAGTTGGTAGGTTTTTTGAATCATTTGCCCTAAGTGTAGCTGGCGGTATAGTTATATCGTTTTTTGTTTCCATGATGCTTATACCTATGCTTGCTTCAAGATTTGTTAAAGCAGATGAGAGTAAGTTTTATAAAAAAACAGATTTTATTTTTAAATTTTTAGAAAATTCATACGAAAAACTCTTAAATTTGGTTTTAAAATTTAAGCTCATTTTTATCATTATAACAATTGTGATTATAGTGTTGACTGGTTTTCTAGCTAAAGGTATAGGTATAGATTTTTTGCCAATGGAAGATAATGGAGAGTTTTATATTGATATCGAGGCAACTCCAGGTGTTAGTCTTGAAAATATGAAAAATCTTTCTCTTGAAGTATTTAAAAAAGTAAATAATGATAAGGAAAATATTGAGTATTCAACTCTTATGCTTGGATATACTGATGCAAAAGAAGCTTATAAATCAAGAATATATGTAAGATTAACTCCATTAGATAAAAGAGAGCTTAGACAAAAGCAGATTATAGGAAAATATAGAAAAGATTTTAAATTTGATAACCTAACTATAAGGATAGCAGCTATACCTATTGCTGATGTTGGTGGCATAAATGAGCCTGTTCAACTTGTTATAACTGGTGATAGTTTTGAAAAGTTAGATGAAATTTCAAGCAAGGCAAAAGAGATACTTCAAAACATTGATGGGGTTGTGGATTTAAAAAATAGTAGTGATGATAAGTCTATACAAATTTCCATCACTTTAAACAAAGAAAAGGCAAGAAAATTTGGTGTAAATCCTTATGATATAGCAAATGTACTTAGATCATCTTTTGCATCAAATGTTGTTGGAAGCTTTACGCATAAAAACACAACTTATGATATTTCTATGAGATTTGATGATAAATTTAGACAAAATTTAGATGACTTAAAAAAGATTCAAGTAAAAAATAGTGCAAATAATAATATATATGTTTCTTCAATGGTTGATTTTATAGATATAAAAGCTCCAGCAAATATACTCCATTATGATAAAAAAAGAGAAAGTCTTATAACTGCAAATATTCAAAATATACCTTTAAATAAAGTTACAAAAGACTCAAAAGAAGAGTTTGATAAGATTATAAAAGATGGTTATACGTATAAATTTACTGGAGATATAGAGCTTATGGAAGATACAAATCAGGCATTTTTAACTACAATTATTATTAGTGCCATTTTGATGTATATCGTTCTTGCTTCTCTTTATGAGAGTTTTGTGCTTCCTATAATTATCATGATAACTATGCCGCTTGCTTTTAGCGGTGTTGCTATAGGGCTGTATCTAACTCAAAATAGTTTTAGTCTTTTTGTAATGGTTGGAATGATTTTGCTTTTTGGTATGGTTGGGAAAAATGCTATTTTGGTGGTAGATTTTGCAAATAGAGCTGCAAATGATGGGCAAGATTTGCATGATGCTATACTTAAAGCCGGTAAGCTTCGTCTTAGGGCTATTTTAATGACAACATTTGCTATGATTTTTGCTATGCTTCCACTAGCACTTAGTAAAGGTGTCGGGTATGAGGGCAACTCGCCTATGGCTATTTGTATCATTTGCGGCCTTATAAGCTCAACCATTCTTACGCTTTTAGTCGTTCCTGCTATGTTTAGCTCGTTTTATAAACTAGATAAGAGGGTTAGAAAAATTTACGAAAGAGATAAAATATAACTCAAAAAAGGATCAAATTTGGATAAATTTATACATAATGCTAAAGTTTTTAAAGCATTTTGTGACCCAAATAGACTAAAGATACTTGATATTTTGCGTGGCGGTGAGAGATGTGCTTGTGTGTTGCTTGAAGAGCTTGATATAAAACAACCTTCGCTTTCTCATCATATGAAGATACTTTGTGATGCAAATATTGTTAAATCTAGAAAAGATGGCAAATGGATGCATTATAGTTTAAATGAAGATGGGTTAAATTTGGCAAAAGATTTGGTTGCTAACATAAAATAAATTTAGAAAAATTTTTGTATAATACATAGATATATTTCAATGTATCTATAAAATAAAGGAAAGAAAATTGGATAGTTTTTTTACAAAACAAGTTTTAGGTATGCAGTGGTTAAGTGATTTACTCCAAAATTTACTTTTAAATTTTGGAGTAAATTTAGATAGTAAATTTGGTGCAAGTTTACACTTTTTTATTTATGATGTCTTAAAAATAACTATACTTTTATGTGTTTTAATATTTTTAATCTCATACATTCAAAGTTATTTTTCCCCTCAAAAAAGTAAAAATATACTAGGGAAATTTAAAGGCATTTTTGCAAACATCATCGCAGCTCTTCTTGGAACTGTTACGCCATTTTGCTCTTGTTCATCTATTCCACTTTTTATAGGTTTTAGCTCCGCTGGTTTGCCACTTAGCGTAACGCTATCTTTTCTTATATCTTCTCCTATGGTTGATCTTGGTTCGCTTGTTTTGTTAGGTAGTATTTTTGGGCTAAAAATCGCAGTGATTTATGTTATAGTTGGGCTTGTTATAGCAGTAATTGGCGGAACACTTCTTGGTAAACTTGATGAAAAAAAGCATATCCAAGAATACATCTTAAATATACAAAGTGCAAATTTACAAGAGTATAAAATGAGCACAAAAGATAGACTGATTTACGCAAAAGAGCAAACCTGGCAAACTTTAAAAAAAGTTTTTGCCTACATATTAGTTGGCGTTGCAATAGGTGCTTACATACATAACTGGATACCGCAAGATTTTGTTCAAAATACTCTTGGAAGCGATAATCCTTTTGGGGTTATTATAGCTGTGCTAGTTGGGGCACCTATGTATGCTGATATATTTGGCGTTATTCCTATAGCTGAAGCGCTTTATACAAAAGGAGCCGTGCTTGGCGTTGTGTTATCTTTTATGATGGCTGTAACTACGCTTTCTTTACCATCTATGATAATGCTAAGTAGAGCTATAAAGCCAAAACTTTTAACTATGTTTATAGGGTATTGTGTTATTAGTATCGTAGCTGTGGGTTATATTTTTAATATTTTTGAGAAAATTTTCATATAAGGAGAAAAAATGTTTTTTAAATTTAAAAAAATACAAGATGATAATTTAAATGAAAATGCAAGGATAAAAATTCTTGGAACTGGATGTAAAAAATGCAATGAACTTGAGGAAAATACTATATATGCATTAAGAGAATTAGGCATTAGCGAGGAAATAGGGCATATAAAAGATCCAGTTAAGATAGCTAGATATGGTGTTATGAGTACTCCTGCACTTATTGTGGATGAAAAAGTACTAAGTTATGGTAGGGTTTTGAGTGTAAATGAGATAGTAAATTTGATAAAGGAAAATGTTGATAAATAACAATTTATCTTAACGATGTATAATATTTACAATATACAAAAAGGATAAAAATGAATAACTTTACACTTTATACTCCAACTAAAATACTTTTTGGAAAAGGAGAGGTTGCAAAACTTTCTTCGCTTCTTCCAAAAGATAAAAAAATTTTACTTCTTTATGGTGGTGGAAGTATAAAACAAAATGGCGTTTATGATGAAGTTATAGATGCTATAGGAGGGTTTGATTTTGTAGAATTTGGTGGCATTGAGGTAAATCCTGATTTTGATACTTGTTTGAAGGCAAGAGATTTTGCTAAACAAAATAAAATAGAGTTTTTACTCTCAGTTGGTGGCGGTAGTGTTTTGGATACTACAAAATTTATAGCGATGATTTTTTATGAAAATGGTGATGAGTGGAGCTTATTAGAAGGCAAAAAAATCGCTAAAAATGCCCTTCCTATAGCAAGTGTTATGACACTTCCTGCAACTGGTTCTGAGATGAATAACGGTGGTGTTATATCAAGAAGAAGCACAAATGATAAATTGTCTTTTAAAAGCTATTTAGTATTTCCTAAATTTTCTATCATTGATCCAAGTCATACTGCAACTTTACCGCTTAGACAAATTCAAAATGGCATTGTGGATACTTTTGTCCATACTTTAGAACAGTATGCGACATGGGATATAAATACTCCTATGCAAGATTTATGGGCTATAGGTATTTTAAGAACTCTTCTTGAAGAAGGGCCAAAGGCAATAGAAAATCCAAGTAATTATGATGTTATGGCAAACATATGTTGGTGTGCGACATGTGGATTAAACGGATGGATAAGTGCAGGGGTTATTCAAGACTGGGCTGTACATATGATAGGACATGAACTTACTGGATTTTACGGCATAGATCACGCACAAAGTCTAGCTATAGTTTTACCAAGCAGATATAGGCTGCATATGAAAAATAAAAAAGAAAAGCTTTATAAGCTCGGAATAGAGGCGTTTAAGATAGAGGGAAATAAGGATCAAATTGCATTAAAGTGTATAGATAAGATAGAGGAGTTTTTTAACTCGCTTGGTGTTAAAACTCATCTTAGTGACTATGGTATAGATGAAAAAGATGCTGCTATTAGGATTAGTGAGAGATTTAACCAAAGGTATAAAATTTGGGGAGAACACGATGAAGTTACTCCAGAAGTTGTTAGGATTATCCTTATAAATGCAAAATAAAATAGAATAAATTTGTATTAAAATATATAAAATAATATGTATTTTAATACGCTTTAAAATTAGTAAATATTTTCTAGTTGAAGTTTTTCCGCCATTATTTCGGCTTTTGCTAAAAGCTCTTTCGCGCCTTTATTTATAAATTTAGTTGCCAAATCTTTACCTATAGTTTTATACTCATCTTTTTTTACAACTAATGTTTCTTTTAAAATTTCGCTTCCATCAGGCATTCCAAGAACGGCTCTTATTTTTATATCATTGCCATCTAAATTTGCATTTATACCTATGGGAACTTGACAACCACCGTTTAGCATAGTAACAAAATCGCGCTCTATAGTGGTTTCTATGAAGGATTTTTCATCATTTATAAAGTTTATCACATCTAAAATATCTTTTGATTTTATGGCTTCAATACCAAGCGCGCCTTGCCCCATAGCAGGTATCATTTCATCAAGTTCAAAAGGAGTAACAAATTTTATCTCTTTATCTAGTCCTAGTCTTTTTATACCTGCTAGTGCTAAAATGATTGCATCAAAATGACCTTCCTTTAGTTTTCTTAGACGTGTATTTACGTTGCCTCTAAGAGAAACTATAGTTAAATCCTGTCTAATCATAAGAAGTTGCATTCTTCTTCTAAGGCTTGTAGTGCCAACTCTTGCTCCTTGTGGGAGCTCATTTAAGCTTTTAAATTTCTCACTTACAAAAGCATCTCTTATATCTTCTCTTTTGCTAATTGCAGCTAGTATAAGACCATCAGGAAAAGTTACTGGAACGTCTTTTAGACTATGAACTGCTATGTGGCTTTCATTTCTTAACATGCTTTCTTCAAGTTCTTTAGTAAAAAGTCCTTTGCCGCCGATTTTAGCAAGTGGAGAGTCTAAGACTATATCACCTTTTGTTTTCATGCTTAAAAGTTCAACTTCTATGTCATGAGTTTTTTTAATCTCACTTTGTATAAACTCGCTTTGCCACATTGCTAGAGCACTTCGTCTTGTTGCTATAACCAATTTTTTCATTTTTTATCCTCATCTATTACTTCAACATCTATAATATCTTCTTGTGTGTTGTCTTTTTTAAAGCTCTTGCTTGTGTTAACATTTTTCTTTGCAAATACTGAAAATATAATAATACAAATGCCTATTATATCGCATACTATTCCAGGTAACATTATCAAAAATCCGCCTATGCTGATACCAAAGTTACTTATCATTTGCATTGGTGAGCTTAAATTTGTCATATTTATAAATCCAAATCTAAATAAAAGCATAAAACCCACGACACCACTTATTATGATTTCTAAAAACAGCTTTAAAAATCCATACTCATTTACAAATATATAGATTGCTAAAACTTCAAATAAGACATAAAAAAATCCTAAAGATCTTTGCATAAAATACCTTTTAGTTTATCTAAAATTTCATCTTTTTTAACTATAATTTTATTTAGAGTTTTGCGCTCTATTAGCTCAACATTGCCTTCATTTAAGCTTTTTCCAATAAGCAGACCATAAGGAAATCCCATGAGCTCAAATTCACTCATCTTAACGCCAAATCTTTCGCTTCTGTCATCAAGTAGTGTTTCTATGCCTATGGTTTTAGATTGTTTATATATTTCATTAGCGAATTTAACTTGATCTTCATCTTTTGTGTTTGAGATGATTATTTCTAGTTTAAATGGTGCAGTTTGTTCATTCCAAATACAACCCTTTTCGTCATGATTTGCTTCAATGATAACAGCCATTAAGCGACTAACTCCTATGCCATAGCATCCCATAAAAAATGGTTTTGCTTTTCCATTTATATCTAGAAAAGTTGCATTCATAGCACTTGAATATTTATCTCCAAGCTGAAAGATATGTCCTACTTCTATGCCTTTTGTGATATGTAGATTACCGCCACAATGAGGACAAATATCACCATCTTTTACAGCTATTAAATCTTTAAATCTATCTTCGTTGAAATTTACAATCTTTACGCCAACCATGTGATAGTCTTTCTCATTTGCACCGCAAATCATCTGCGTGGCACCCTTTAATTCGCTATCTATATAAAAATTAGACCCTTTTAAGCCAAGTGGACCACAAAATCCAGGAACTAAACCAGATTTTAAAATTTCTTCTTCGCTAGCATCAACAAGCTCTATGGCATTGCAAGCGTTTTGTGCCTTTTTTTCTTGTAGTTCGTCACATCCTCTAATAAAAAAAGCTATTATTTTGCTTTCATCTTCATAGATAGCTTTTTTTATAACTGCTTTTATAGTATAAAATTTATCAACTTTGAAAAAATTTGCAATATTATCTATAGTTTTTAAATTTGGAGTATGAAATTTGCTCATATCAGCTTCAGGAAGTTCTGCGTTTGTTTGCATTGGAGATCTTTTTGCGGCTTCTATGTTGGCTGCGTATTTACAACTATCGCAAACCAAAATGTCATCTTCACCATTATCTGCAAGTACCATAAATTCTTTGCTTCCGCTTCCACCTATTGCACCACTATCTGCATCAACTGCTCTGAAATTTAATCCAAGCTTGCTAAATATATTTGAGTAAGTTTGTTCCATAAGATCAAATTCGCGTTTCATACATTCTTTTGAATCATGAAAGCTGTAACTATCAGCCATTACAAATTCCCTACCTCTTAAAAGCCCAAATCTAGGTCTTGCTTCATCTCTAAATTTAGTATTTATCTGATATAAATGTAAAGGAAGTTGTTTATAACTTGTAATACTATTTTTTACTATATTTACAATACTTTCTTCATTTGTTGGACTTAATACAAAATCATTTTCTTTTCTATCTTTAAATCTTAAAAGTTCTTTTCCATAATAGTTATATCTGCCACTTTGTTTCCAAAAATCAGCAGGCGTTACCATGCTCATTGTTATTTCACCAGCTCCAGTTTCGTTCATTTCTTGTCTTATCACATTTTTAATCTTGCTTATTACCATTTGACCAAGTGGTAAAAAATTATAAAGCCCACTTCCAATTTGCCCAATAAATCCAGCCCTTAATAAAAATATATGGCTAGGAAGAGTAGCATCTTTTGGAGCTTCTTTTGTTGTAGGTGCGTAAAGTTTGCTAAATTTCACTATTTTTCTCCCATTCATATTCACATTTATAGAAATTAAACTCTTCAAATTTATCTTTTATATCAAAGATATACTGTACTGATCTAATAATAGCATCAGCTTCCATCTTATCGCCTAGATCTCTTAAATTGACAGTTGGAGTATGTAAAAAAGCCTTAAAAACTTGATGAATAAGTTTTTTTACTTCTTCTTCATCTGAGTGTTTTAAATATCCTTTTTTGAGAGCTTTTGTTATTTCATTTTCTGCTATTTCTTTTGCTTTGTATCTTAAAGCTTTGATGATTGGAGTTGATGCTAAGCTTTGCAACCATTTAAAAAACTCATTTGTCATATCTCCAACTAAAGCGTAGGCAATCTGTGCTTGTTCTTCTCTTAAGGCTACATTTTTTTTGACAATTTCATCTAGATCATCAACGGCATATACATGTATTTTATCATTTATACTTATATTAATATCTCTTGGAACTGCTATATCAAAAAAGTATCTATCAAAATCTTTCTCTTCTATCATATCATCAGTTATAATAGTATGAGGAGCACCAGTTGCGCTAAATATCATTTTGCTTTCATCTATATATTGAGCGAGTTTGGATATTGAGTCATATGAGGCATTTGGACCAAGCTCATCTGCTAGAGCTTTTGCATTTTCTAAACTTATATTTATTATAGTAACTTTGGCTCCACTTGTTATAAGATGCTTGCAAGCAAGTCTGCTCATCTCTCCTGCGCCAACAACTAGTGCTTTCATGCCATTTAGAGAACCAAAAATGTCTTTTGCTTTTGCTACGGCTACACTCGAAACTGATATTGAATTTTTAGATATATCAGTTGAATTACGTATGCTAGCTGCACACTTAAAAGCATAATGCATAGCCCTGCTTATATTTAACTTAGCAAAGCCATTTTCATAGGCAAAAATAAATGCATCCTTGAGTTGGCCAACTATTTGTGTTTCGCCTATAACCAAGCTATCAAGAGAGCTTGCAACAGAGAAAAGGTGATGTATCGCTCCTTCGTTTTCATATATATCAGCCCTTGTTGTGAGCTCTGTTAAATCTATACTACTTACTTGATGAAGTTCAAAAAGTATGAGATCTTCGGCTCTCTTTGGCTCTAAACTTCTAGTGAAAATTTCAACTCTATTACAGGTGCTAAGCACCATAGCCTCGCTTACATATTTTGTAGAACAAATAGTTTCTAAAAATTTTCTCTTTGTTTCATTGTTTGAAAAAGAGAGTTTTTCACGCACACAAATATCTGTATTTTTATGTGTGAAGCTAATACTCATATAATACATTAAAATGTCCTATCTATCATACTTTTAACCATATCTTCAAGATCTGTTAAATTATATTTTTTAACTGAATTTATTGCATCGTTGCCATATTCTTTAGCTTCTGTGATGCATTTTTCTATAATATTAAATTTATTTAAATTTGATTTTATCCAATCTTGTTCTTTTGTATTTAAGTCTTTTTTAAATAAAGAAACAAGATATTTTTTATCTTCTTTATCTAATTTCTCATAAAGATAAATATAGGGCAGGGTAGTTTTTCCTTCTTTAAAATCATTTAAAGCAGGTTTTCCAAGCGTTTTTGAATCTTGTGTAATATCTAAAATATCATCAATTATTTGAAAAGCTATGCCCAAATTTTTACCATAATTTGCAAAATCTTGAGTATTTAAATTTGCTAAAAATGCGCCACATTTTGCGGTAGCTTCTATTAAAACAGATGTTTTATAATATATCATTTTTATGTATATTTCTTTATTGTAATTAAACTCTTCACTCATAGAAACATCCATCATTTCACCAATACTAAGTAAACTAACGGCATTGGATATACTGTTAGATATAAAGCTGTCAAATTTGCTTAGTTCAAAATATCCTTTTGAGTATAAGATGTCTCCTAGCATTATTGCGTTTTTAGCGCCATAAATAGCATTTATACTTGCTTTACCTCTTCTTGTGTGGCTTTCATCTATAACATCATCATGAAGAAGGCTTGCTGCATGGATTAGCTCTATAATTGCGCACAATTTAAAGGAAATTTCATTTTCTTTTGCTATCTTTAAAAGAAGTTTTGATCTAAGTTTTTTCCCTGAATTTATGTTTGAAAGCATATCGTTTAATGGCTTGTAATCAAATTCTTTTATCATACTTATCATAATGCCGTCTATATTATCCATTATTATCCTTATCTTTTTTTGGATCAATAAATTTAACCTCAACTCTACTTGCTTCATCTTTTATATATACCACAAAAGTAGCTATACCCTTTTCGTATTTTGTAAAAGCAATATAGAGCCTAACTTCATCTTTTGGGAAGCTTTCTTTTGGTTCAAAAAGAAGTTGATCATACTCTTTTAATCCAGTTCTTAGTGATACTGTCATCTGTCTAGGATATTTTCTCCACCAACTATGAACTATCATATTTGTTGCATCATAAAGAGTCCATCTAAAGTTAAAATATTCTATCTCTCGTTGCTTTTCTTCGCCTACTAGTTTGATTGCAACTCTAGCCATCTGATCTTTTTTAAGCTCAAATTTATGCTCATATGCAAATTCCAAAGGTGCACTCAATAAATATACACAAAACAAGACTAATATGCAAATATATCTAAACAAAATTATACGCTTTTTGTTAAAATTTCGCTACTTAAATGCAAATACATATTTTGTAATTTTTCATCTAACATAGCTGTATGTTCATGCTCAAAAATATCTACTTCTTTTAAATTTATGTTAGCTTTTTCTAACAAATATTCCATAGCAATGTATTTTTTGAGTAAATTTTCTATTTCTTCTTCAACACTATCTCTTGATGCGTTAAATAATATATCGTAAAATTTTTCTTTTAAATCGCCATAAAAAAGGTCGCTTTCAATCATTTTTTATCCTAATTAAAACATTAAACTTTAGATTATATCAAAATAATGTTTGATAAAAAATAAGTTCAAATTTAAGTATTTAAAAATAGTTTTATGCATTCTCTATGAGTTCCATTAACTCTTTTGCATTTTTTGCATTTTTAAAGTTGGTGCTATTTTCTCCAAAACCCCAGGTAACATTGATATAGGGCATATTTGCATTTATTGCTGCCATTTCATCTTTTATGCTATCACCTATAAAAATAGCATTATAGTTTTTGCCTTTTTTCTTAGCGAGGTTTAACATTGTTGGGTCTGGTTTTTTAGGTATTTCTTTGCTAAATCCTATGATAAAATTAAATTTATCAAATATTTCGCTTTTTTTTAAAATCGCCTCTAGACTATCTTGTGGAGCATTACTTGCTAAAACAATAAAGTATTTTTTATCTATACAAAAATTTAGTATTTCATCAACACAACTGTACTTTTTAGCATAAAGACTATAATTTTTATTGAATTCTTTATCGAAATTTTCCATCATTTCTTTTGTTGGTTTTTCTAAATTAAAAAATTCTTGTAGCATATTTTTATCTAATGAATTTATGGTTTTTAGTATAAAATCTTTTTTCAAATCGTCTTTTAATCCAAGCTTTTGTCTAGTTTCGTTTATTGTAAAACATATGGCATCAGAACTATCAATAAGAGTTCCATCCATATCAAATATAATGGTTTTAGTAGTTGTATTCATCATAACTCTTTTTATGTTTATCTTTTTTATATTTTGAATTTTTAAGCTTTTCAAGCTGATTAAATGTCTTAAGTAGTTCTGCTTGATCGTTATTATTTAATGCCAAATTTACAAATTCTAAAAGACCTTTTGTGTAAGGTTGATCAAGATAAACTGCTTCAACTTTTTTTAAACTCTCAAAGCTTTTCTCCACCCTTTGTTTAAATAAAACCTCATTAAAATCATCTCTTTTTAAGATGCCAATTATGGATTTTACAAATTTTTCAAGAGCTCTTATATATTTTACTCTTTTAAATTTATCTGTTTGTTCCAAATTATTTTATCTCTTTTAAATTTTGATATTGCATACAAGCTATATCATCTTTTAAATCGCAAGCTTTTTTGTAGTATTGCATGGCTAATCCCATATCATTTTTAAAACCTTGTGCATTATGATAAAGAGTTGCCATACTAAAGCATCCCATTGCACTACCTTTATCGCATGATTTAACAAATATATCTTTTGCTAAATCATAGTTTTTTGGGGTTCCTGAGCCAGTTGCGTACATAGTACCAAGGGAATTGCAACTTTTTAAATGGCCATTGTCGCATGCTTTTTGATAAAGAGATATGGCTTTTTTTATGTCTTTTTTTGCTCCAAATCCGCCTTCATATATAACGCCAAGCTCTCCGCACCCTGGTGCATAGTTACCATTGCATGCTTTGGTTAATAGCTCTATAGCTTTTTTGTCATCTTGATTTATCTTTAAGCCCTCGCTGTATAAAAATCCAAGTTCTGTGCATGCCTCTAAGTTATTATTATCGCATTTTTTTTGCAAATCAGCCGTTTTAAGATTGTTTGAACATAGCAAAAGAGTAGAGCAAGTTGATAGTAAAAAAACTATTTTGTTCATAAAGTTCCTTTATAAAATTTCAGTCTAAGCATAGCGAAATAGCTTTTAATATAAAATAAATACTAAGCTATAAAACCATAATCTTTAAGAGTTTTTTCATAAAAATCTTCATCTTTGCAAACTATCAACAAAAGATCATTTGGGTTAAATTTGTAGGATCCTGTAACTTTTATATATTTACCATCTCTTACAGATAGAACTACAAAAAAGTTTTCAGGCAGTTCAAGTTCGGCTAAATTTTTGTCTATAATTTTTGAATCTTCTTGCACAATAAACTGCCTAATAGATTGATAGAAAATTTTATTTTTAGCAAGAATTTCTTTGGTTGTTATTTTTTCTTCTTTTTTAATTTGTTTAACATTAAAAATGCTAGCTGCTTTTGATATTGTAGAGCCTTGGACTAAAACAGAGATAAAAACTATCGTAAAAACAATATTAAACATATCTCCAGCATGGTTTATATTTGCACTAAGTGGATAAGTTGATAATATTATTGGAACAACTCCTCTAAGACCAACCCATGAGATAAATGCTTTTTCTTTTATATTAAATTTAGTAAATATTGTGCCTATAAAAACGCTAATAGGTCTTGCTATAAAAGTAAGAAATAGTGCTATAAGTATGGCTGTAAATGTTACGCTTGGTAAAGTACTAGGAAAAACAAGTAATCCTAAAGCTAAAAAGACAAAAATTTGCATTATCCAGGCTATACCATCAAAAAAACCAACCAAATTTTTCTTATAAACATATTCTCGCCTATTTGCAAAAATGCCCATTACATATACAGCTATATATCCATTTCCACCTATTTTTGTAGCTACTCCAAAAACCAAAGCTACAAATCCAAAAACCAAAATAGGATAAAATCCCCAAGAGCTAAGTTGAATTTTGTTTAAAATACTTGGAAGAGAACAACCACACAAATATCCAATAGCGCCTCCTATTAAAAATTGCATTGTAAGTTGAAGAGCTACATTTCCAGCAGTTGGCGCTTGGGTAGCGCTTATGATACCAATTATGGTCATTGTTAAGAAAATTGCCATAGGATCGTTGCTACCACTTTCAAATTCCAAAAGTTCACCAAGATTATTTTTTAGATTTATTCCTCTTGATCTAAGTATTGCAAAAACAGCAGCGGCATCTGTAGAGCTTATTATGGCACCAAGTAAGAAACTCTCAAGTAAAGTCCAGCCTAAAAGTAAATATATAAAAAGTCCAAGTATAAGAGCAGTTATTACAACCCCAAGTGTTGCTAAAACTATAGAAACTTTGAGTATTGGCGCAACTGCTTTGATATTTGTATCAAATCCGCCAGCAAATAATATAAAAATTAGGGCTAAATTTCCAATTAAAGCAGCAAATCTAGTATCATCAAAGGATATACCAAGAAGACCATCGCTTCCAGCCAGCATTCCAACACATAAAAATACGATGAGAGAGGGAATTCCGTATTTATCTGAAATTTTGCTAAAAAATATACTGGCTAAAAAAAGTATTCCGATGATAATTAGCTTTTCTTCCAAATTTAAGCCTCAGTCGTTATCTTTATAAAATATTATATCAAAATTATTTTTCACTTTCACTAAAGATTTTTTATTTGAAGTTTTATTGATACTATTTAGTCTTTCTAGCTCATCATTTAAGTCATTTAGACTTCTTTCCATATCTTCCATCTGTTTTTTTAGTCTCAATACAACATCAACACCTGCGAGATTTATACCCATATCTCTTGTTAATCTCAGAATTGTTTTAATTTGATCTATATCTCTTTCTGAGTAAAGTCTCATTTTACCATCTGTTCTGTTTGGGCAAACAAGACCTTCTTTTTCATACTGTCTCAAAGTTTGTGGATGTATATTTAGAACTTTTGCAACAACGCTTATCAAATAAACTGGTTCATCATAATGTGTATTCATAATTTTGCCTTTTAGTTTGGTAATTTTTCTTGCATTAATTTTACCAAATCACTGTCTAAAGTTGAAGCATCTGGCAAAATAACATTTACTTTTAGATATAAATCACCGTATATACCGCTTTTTCTATTTTGAACACCATATCCTTTTAGTCTTATTTTTTGATTTGATTTGGTGTTTGGGGATATTTTTATACTAACTTCTTTTTTGTATGTTTTAACATCTACTTTACCTCCAAATAAGGCAGTTTTTAGGGAAATGTTTAAGCTTTTTACTAAATCATCACCATTTCTTTCATATTCATCACTTGATTCTATTATGACATTTAAAATAAGGTCGCCTTTTCTACCACTGATATTTTTGCCTTTTCCTTTTACCCTTAGTTTCTCGCCACTATTTATACCAGCTGGGATACGTATTTTAACACTTTCACTACCAAGACTTATTTGCTTTTCTCCACCATTTACAGCTAGGTCAAATGGTATTTTTATTTTAGCTTCGGTATCTAAATTGGTTCCAAAGCCATCATAAGAACTAAAAGAGCCAAAACTACCACCGCCAAAACCACTAGATCTTCCTCCAAATGCACCACCAAAGATATTTCTTAAAATTTCATCTAAATTTCCCATATCTTGGTTTTGTGTAAAATCATGGAAACTTTGGCCACCAAACATAGAATCGCCATGCATATCGTATTGTTTCCTTTTTGATTCATCGCTTAAAATTTCATAAGCAGCATTTATTTCTTTAAATTTTTCTTCAGCCGCTGGGTCTTTATTGATGTCTGGGTGATATTTTCTAGCAAGTCTTCTGTAGGCTTTTTTTATTTCTTCACTAGAGGCTGATTTATCTACACCCAATGTTTCATATAAACTATTGCTCAATTATAATCCTTTTATGTATTTTTATATTTTACTTAATATAAATTATATCATAAAACTTTAGTCTATGTCAATCAAGTATCATATTTTAAAATCAAAAATCTGTTTACAATAGCCATAATAACCATTAACTTTTATAAAATATAATTATTATAAAATAAAATTAAAGATAAGGAAAGAAAATACGATGAAAAAAACTATTTTTTTATCTCTTGTTGCAGCTTGTGTTTTAAATGCAGGAAGCATAAAATTTAATGAGGCTAATCCAACCCCAGAAAGAGTTGAACCGGGATATGGATCTAATGCTATACTTTCATATCATGATTCTATAAAAGATGTAAAACAATCGGTTGTAAATATATCTACAAAAAAAACTATAAAAGATAATGGAAATATGCCTTTTTCTAATATGTTTAATGATCCTTTGCTAAAAGAATTTTTTGGGTTTAATTTTGGTATACCACAAGAAAGAAATAGAAGTGCATCTTCTTTGGGAAGCGGTGTTATAATATCAAGTGATGGATATATTGTTACAAATAATCATGTTGTTTCCGATGCTGACGAAATAATCATAACTACAATGTATGGAGACAATGAATATAAGGCAAAAATTATAGGAACTGATGCAAAAACAGATCTTGCTGTGGTTAAGATAGAGGCAAAAGACTTAAAAGCTATATCATTTGCAGATTCATCAAAACTTATGGAAGGAGATGTTGTGTTTGCAGTGGGAAATCCTTTTGGGGTTGGTGGAACAATAACACAAGGTATAATTTCTGCTTTAAATAAAAACAATATAGGCTTAAATCAGTATGAAAATTTTATTCAAACTGATGCGTCTATAAATCCGGGTAACTCAGGTGGAGCATTGGTCGATAGTAGAGGTGCGCTAGTTGGTATCAACTCAGCGATACTTAGTAGAAATGGTGATAATAATGGAATTGGTTTTGCCATACCTTCAAATATGGTAAAAAATATTGCACAAAGGCTTATAGTTGATGGTAAAATAGACCGTGGTTACATAGGGGTTATGATTTCAAATTTAACAAGCGATCAAAAAGAAGTTTATAAAAATAAAGAAGGAGCTCTAATTTCTAGCGTCGAAAAAGACACTCCTGGAGATAAAGCTGGGTTAAAAAGAGGAGATTTAATAACAAAAATCAATGACAAACCAATAAAAGATGCATCAACTCTTACAAATTTAGTAGGCTCTCTTGATCCTAATACAAAAATTGACATTACCTATGAGAGAATGGGAAAAGAGTACTCTACAAAGTTAAAACTTGCAAATATGAATGAAATTTCATCAAATACTGCGATTGGCTCAAAATTGAACTCTAATTCTATTGTAGATGGACTCAGTGTTGTAAATATCACAGATGAATATCGCGCACAATATAGAATTCCTAGTGAAATAAATGGTATTTTGGTAACTGATATTCAAAAAGGTTCAAAAGCTGAAAATCTAGGATTTATAAGAGGTGATATAATTATACAAGTTGGTGATAAAAACATAAAAAATATAGAAGAGTTTAATACGCTTATGAGAAAGAAGGGTGATGAAAAAGTTCTTGTTTGGATAAATAGAAAAGGTGTATATAGAGGACTTGTTATCAAATAATAAAAAAGAAAAAATGCATAAATAAAATTATGCATTTTTTCTTAGCAAAAAATTATTAAAGGATTGGACCTGCTTTTGCAAACTCTATTCCAGCTTGTACATCTTTATATCTGTTGAAATTTTCTACAAACATTTTTGCAAGCTTTTTTCTTGTTTTTATAAACTCATCTTTGTCTTTCCAGCTATTTATAGGATTTAAAAGTGAGGTTTGCACACCTTTTAGCTCTTTTGGTATAGAGATATTAAAATCATCAAAGTTTTCAAACTCGCTATTTTGTATACTACCATCTAAAATCGCGTTTATGCAAGCTCTTGTAGCTTTTATGCCCATTCTTTTGCCTACGCCATAAGCGCCACCACTCCAACCAGTATTTACAAGATAAACTTTCACATCATGTTTATCAATTTTTTTCCCAAGCAGCTTTGCATAAGCAGTAGGGTGAAGTGGTAAAAATGCTTCTCCAAAGCATGCACTAAATGTGGCAACTGGCTCAGTTATACCTCTTTCTGTTCCTGCAACTTTAGCCGTATAGCCACTTAAGAAATAATACATTGCTTGTTCTTTTGTGAGTTTTGCAACAGGTGGTAAAACGCCAAAAGCATCAGCTGTTAAGAAAATAATATTTTTTGGATGCCCACCTTTTGAGCTTTTTTCTCTGTTTTGGATGTGTTCTATTGGGTAGCTAACTCTTGTGTTTTCTGTTTTTGTTCCATCATCAAAATCCACATTTCCATTTTCATCTGCTACAACATTTTCAAGAAGGGCGTCTCTTTTTATGGCATTGTAAATTTCAGGCTCATTTTCTTTGCTCAAATTTATACATTTTGCATAACATCCACCCTCAAAGTTAAATATTCCTTCATCATCCCAACCATGCTCATCGTCGCCTATTAAAGCTCTATTTGGATCTGTTGAAAGAGTTGTTTTTCCTGTTCCACTAAGTCCAAAAAATAGAGCCGTATCGCCATTTTTACCAATATTTGCAGAACAATGCATAGAAAGCTTGCCTTCTAATGGTAACCAGTAGTTCATCATAGAAAATATACCTTTTTTCATCTCGCCACCATACCAGGTTCCACCAATTACAGCAATATTTTCTTCTATATTAAATATAACAAAAACTCCACTATTTAAACCATCTTCTTTATAATCTTCATTTGAGTATTTGCAAGCATTATAAACTACAAAATCTGGTTTAAAGCCATTTAACTCATCTTCTTTTGGGCGTATAAACATATTTTTTACAAAGTGTGCTTGCCATGCAACTTCTGTTATAAATCTAACTTTTTTTTTGCTAGCCTCGCTAACACCACAATACGCATCTTGAACATAGATATTTTTGCCTGAGAGTTGTTCTTTGGATCTTTGAAGTAATTTATCAAAGAGTTCTTTTGATATTGGTTGATTTATTTTTCCCCAAGCTATGTATTTTTGAGATTCATCTTGTTTTACAAAATATTTATCTTTTGGGCTTCTTCCTGTAAATATACCAGTATCAACCATAAAAGCACCACTACTACTAATTTTTCCTTCATTATTTTTAACTTCATGCTCAAAAAGCTCTTCGTAGCTTAGGTTATGGTAAATATCTTTTACATCCTTAAGCCCAAGCTTTTTTATATCATCTAACATAGTACTCTCCTTATTTTTTTCATAAATATTTTTTATTTAACTCTTGCTAAGAGTTGATCATTTTGTACTGTATCACTTGGTGATATTAAGATTTCATCTATGATACCATCTTTTGGAGAAGTAACTTCTATCTCCATCTTCATAGCCTCAAGTACTATAACTGTTTGTCCAGCTTTTACGCTATCTCCAACTTTTAGTAAAATTTTAAATACGCTTCCAGGCACACTTGCTAGTATATCGCCGTTACCGCTAGAACTATGAGCTATATTTTTTTGTTCATTTTTTATCTCTTTTGATTTATCTTCAACCTTTGATATACTTTTTATCTCGCCGAAATTATCAAATCCATCACTTATCTCAACATTGTATTTATTGCCATTTATACTTATGCTATATTTACTTGTTTTAGATGTATTATTATCGTTTTTATGTTTTTGTTTTGGCATATTTGTATTTTTTCTAACCATAACCTTTCCTTCGCCTTTTAGGAAAGCTATGCCTTTTTCTTTGCAAGCTGCTACTATGAAAAGATTTTCTTCAGTTACTGGAATACCATTTTCTTCTAAGATTTTTTGTGTGTATTTTAAGCTTTTTGTCTCATCAATGTCAGCTATATCTATAGCATTTTGAGTAGTTGGATCTAATCCAAGTTGCTTACTAGCTAGATTTATGATATCACTATCTGGTTTTACTGGGGTTTTACCAAAATATCCAAGCACCATTTTACCATATCCTTCTGCTATCTTTTTCCATTTTCCAAACATTACATTATTAAATGCTTGTTGGAAATAAAATTGACTCACAGGTGTTACACTTGTACCAAAACCACCTTTTTCTACAACTTCTCTCATAGCCATTATTACTTCAGGAAATTTATCTAGTATATTGTTATCTCTCATCATTTGTGTATTTGCAGTTAGCGCTCCGCCTGGCATTGGTGAAAATGGTATAAGTGGGCTAACTTTAGTAGCTTCAGGTGGTAAGAAATAATCTTTTAAACAATCTTTTAAAACTTCTTCATATTTTAGTATTTTTTCTATATCAAGTCCGCCTAGGTCATAATCTTTACCTTTTATAGCATGAAGCATAGTTAAGATATCTGGTTGACTTGTACCACCGCTTACAGGGTTTGCAGCTAAGTCTATACCATCAGCTCCAGCTTCAAGTGCAGCCAAATAACAAGCTACACTAACTCCAGCGGTTTCATGAGTATGAAGTCTGATGTGAGTATTTTCTGGTAAAAGTTTTCTGGCCATTTTTATCGTTTGATAAACTTTTTCGGGACTACTTGTTCCACTTGCATCTTTAAAACAAACACTTGTATAAGGAATGCCAGCATTTAAAATCTCTCTTAATACTTTTTCATAAAACGCACAATCATGTGCGCCTGTGCAGTTTGGAGGAAGATCCATCATGGTAACAACAACTTCGTGTTTTAAGCCATGAGCCATAATCCTCTCACCACTATATTTGAGATTTTCAACATCATTTAGGGCATCAAAATTTCTTATAGTTGTAGTACCGTGTTTTGCAAAAAGTTTGGCGTGTAAATCAACTATTTCTTTGCTTCCAGTATCTAGTGTAACAGTGTTTACACCGCGACTTAAAGTTTGTAAATTTGCATCTTTACCTGCAACTTCTCTAAACTTATCCATCATTTCAAATGCATCTTCATTTAAGTAAAAATATAAACTTTGAAATCTAGCCCCACCACCAAATTCAAAGTGGGTAATTCCAGCATCTTTTGCTGCGCTTAGAGCAGGAAGAAAGTCTTTCATTAAAACTCTTGCACCAAAAACAGATTGAAAACCATCTCTAAAGGTTGTATCCATAACATCTATAAATTTTTTAGACATATCTTTTTGCCTTTTTTTTACATAAATTTTTGTAGCATCTTATCATTTTTTATATTAAGTTAAAATTATCTATAAATTTTTTTACGTTCAAAAAGGTAAAATTTCTTAAAATATTAGTTAATTTTAGTTACAATAATACATAAATTTAAAAATAAGGCTTTTTTATGAATGATATATCCGTTGTTATTTTAGCAGCTGGCTTTGGAACTAGAATGAAATCAAATAAGGCAAAAGTTCTTTTTGAGGTTAGTGGAAAACCTATGATTTATCATGTAATAGAGCGAAGTTACGAGATAAGTAGTGATGTGAGCGTAATTTTAAACTATCAATTTGATGAGATAAAAGAGATAATCTTAAAAGAATTTCCAAATGTAAAAATTTATAGACAAAATGTGGAGAAATTTCCTGGAACCGCTGGGGCCCTTTTTGATGTTAAGTTTGATAGTAAAAAAACTCTTGTTTTATGTGGAGATATGCCACTCATTCAAAGTGATGATCTAAAAAAACTTATCTCGCAAGAGTGCGATATTGCACTTAGTACATTTGAAGCAAACAATCCTTTCGGATATGGTAGAGTTATAAGTAAAAATGGGCAGATAGAATGCATTGTAGAACAAAAAGATGCTAATGATGAGCAAAAAATGGTAAAAACAGTAAATGCAGGATGTTATTGTTTTGATACATATGCTTTAAAAGAGATTTTGCCAAAAATTGATAGCAATAACGCACAAAACGAGTATTATCTAACAGACAGCATAAAAATAGCTAAAGAAATGAACTTAAAATGCGTTGCTGTTGATGTTATGGAGCGAAATTTTATGGGTATAAATGATAAATTTGCTCTGTCACAAGCTGAAAATATCATGCAAGATATGATAAAAGAAAAACTTATGAAAAGCGGTGTTTATATGCGTTTACCTCAAACCATATATATAGATAGTAGAGCCAAATTTGAAGGCGAATGCGTTGTGGAGGAAAATGTAAGCATTATAGGAAAATGTGTCATAAAAAGTAGCATTATAAAAAGTTCATCTGTGATAGAAAATAGTATTATAGAAAATTCTGATATCGGCCCTATGGCACATCTTAGACCTGGAAATGAGGTAAAAGATACACATATTGGCAATTTTGTAGAGTTAAAGAAATCAAAACTTAATGGCGTTAAAGCAGGGCATTTAAGTTACCTTGGAGATTGCGAGATAAATAGTGGTACAAATGTAGGATGTGGCACGATAACTTGCAATTATGATGGTAAGGCAAAATATAAAACCATCATCGGCAAAAATGTATTTATAGGAAGCGATACACAACTTGTAGCTCCAGTTAGTATAGAAGACGATGTTTTAATAGCTGCAGGATCTACCGTAACACAAAATGTAAAAAGTGGATGCCTTGCAATTAGTAGAGGAAAACAAATAAATAAAGAGGAATATTTTTATAAATTTTTTGGAAAAAATGATGCTAAAAAATAAAAAAATCTTGCTTGGGGTTTGTGGAAGCGTTAGCTTTTACAAAGCTTATGAGATTTTGTCTATTTTAAAAAAACTTGGTGCTGATGTTTATGTAATGCTTAGTGATGGGGCTTTAAGATTTGCAAATCCTCTTAGTTTTGAAGCACTTTGCAGCCATAAAATTCTTTGCTCGCATAGCGAAAATTGGGCTGAAGGTCTTAGTCATATAAAATATGCAAAAATGGATCTAGTCTTGATTGCTCCGTGCAGTGTAAATGTGATAAATCGTCTTGCTTATGGAATAAGCGGAACTGTATTTATGGATACTTTAATGGTTGCAAGTGGTGTAAAAACCATTATTGTTCCAGCTGCAAATAGCGCAATGCTAGAGCATTTTTCTACTAAAAAAAGCTTAGAAATTTTGAAGGAAAATGGCATTAAGATAGTTGAGCCAATTTGCAAAACTCTAGCTTGTGGCGATGTTGGAAGGGGTGCTTTAGCTGATATAGAAGATATTATCTATGCTGTTAAAAGAACTATCTTTGAAGATGAGTTTTTTAAAGATAAAAAAGTTGTAATAACAGGCGGTTCGACATACGAAAATATTGATGATGTTAGAGCTATTACTAACTTTTCAAGCGGAAAAATGGCAAAAGCACTAAGCGATGCGTTTTATATACTTGGTGCAAGCGTCCATCTTATAAGTAGTGCTGAGTTTAAAGTGCCATATAAACTTAGTAAATTTAGAAGTTCAAATGAGTTAAAAACTCTTCTTGATGAGCAAAATTTAACTAAAAATGACATATTGGTTATGGCCGCTGCAATTAGTGATTATGTGCCAAAACAAAAATTTAGTGGCAAAGTTAAAAAAGATGTTTTTGGAGATAAATTTAGCTTGGAGCTTACAAAAAATAAAGATATTTTATCAAATTTTAAAAGTCCTTGTAAGAAAATAGGCTTTAAAATGGAGATAGATGAAAATACTGCAAAACAAAATGCTATTAATATGTTAAAAAACAAAAATTTAGATGCAGTTTGTTTAAATGTTTTAAATGATAGAATTAATTTTGGCTCAAACTCAACTCAAATAGAGTTTATTACATCTAAAAACTCTACGCTTTTAAGCTATAATAGTAAAGAAAATATCGCTATGCAAATATCAAATTTGGTTAAAAATTTATGAGCCAAGTTTTGTTAAATAATTCATTACCATTAACTATAAAGGTTTTAGAAAAAACTTCATTTAATCGATATTTGCTGAAATTTGGAAATAAAACCTTAAGCACAAAAAGTTTAAAAAGCCTCGTTGTTGGTAGTGAGTATTGGGGCGAGATATCACAAAATGGAAATTTAATAGCAGTTAGCAATCTTATACAAAAGCCAGACATAGGCTATTTGCTAGAAAATGGATCAAATATCATAGAAAAAATTATTTATGAAAAAAGCTTAAAATCATTTTATGAGCTTTGTTTAAATATGCTTATGAGTTCTGATGATAAAGAGCATTTTGCTCTGTGGACCGACATTTTTATGGCGCTTAGTGAAAATATCATTCATATACCTTTTATATATGAAAATTCTCCACAGCTTTTTCAGCTTAAAAAAAGTGGTTGTAGGGTGCAAATTTATCTGATATTTTTAAATTTTGGACCACTTATATTCACATATGAAAAAAGTAAATTGTCTTCCATAAAAACACCATATAGTACTGTTGCAACTTTGCTTGGTGGATTTTTTGATATACAAATACAAATAGATTCAAACTTTGATATGCTTTGGAAAAAAAGCTCAAACTTTATTGATTTTAAAGGTTAAGATAGTTGAATAAACTTAAACATTTAGCAATTATAATGGATGGAAATGGAAGATGGGCAAAAAAGCGCTCTTTGATTAGAACAAATGGACATGAAAAAGGTGCACAGGTTGTAGATGATATAACTACGTATTGTGCAAAAAAAGGCATAAAAACGCTTAGTTTATATGCCTTTAGCACAGAAAATTGGAAAAGACCACAAAGTGAAGTTGATTTTCTCATGAAGTTGTTGAAGAAATTTATAATTTCTCAAAGAGAAAAACTTATAAATAATTGTATTAAATTTGATACAATAGGTGATATTTCTGTTTTTGATGATGATTTAAAGAATGAAATTTTAAATTTAAAAAACCTAACAAAAGATAATGATAAATTGAATTTGGTTCTCGCATTAAATTATGGGGGAAGAGATGAGATAGTTAGGGCTTGTAAAAAATTGATAGAAGAAAATACCGTTATAAGTGAAGAAAGTATCTCAAATGCAATAGATAGCGGAAGTTATGGGGATGTAGATTTACTTATAAGAACCGGTGGAGAAATGAGGCTATCAAACTTTATGCTTTGGGGGGCAAGTTATGCCGAGCTTGCATTTAGTGATACATTTTGGCCTGATTTTACTTCCAAAGAACTTGATTATATGATTCAAAAATTTGAACAAAAACACAGAAGATTTGGTGGACTTTGATGATAGGAGTTTTCTTTTTTCTTCTTGGGACTGTTATAGGCTCATTTGGAAATGTTTTAATTTATAGAATTCCTCTAAAACAAAGCGTAGTTTTTCCAGCTTCGCACTGCACAAAATGTGGAAAAAATCTAAGATTTTATCATAATATACCTATATTTTCTTGGTTATTTTTATGTGGAAAATGTGCGTTTTGCAAAAATAAAATAAGTATTATTTATCCAATTATAGAGCTAGCTAGCGGACTTTTAATGCTTTTAGGTTATATTTATAAATATGAGCTTTTTAACGCTCTTATGCTTGGTATTTGTTTTATAATCCTTCTTTGCCTTGGCATTATTGATTATAAGTTAAAAATGGTACCTGAAAATTTGCTATTTTTTGCATATATTTTTGCACTTTTATCAAATTATGATGCAAATTTATTTATATCACACTTAAAATATATAAGTTTTTATGATACATACTTTGTAGATTCTTTGATACTTGCTGGAGCTATTGTTATGATAAAAACTGCTACATCTGTTATAAAAAATCGCGGTAAAATAGATCAGAAAGTAGAGATTATGGGGGATGCTGATACTATAATAATAGCAACAATAGGAGCAATTCTTGGCATAAAAATGGGAATAATTGCGGTTGTGCTAGCTTGTATTTTGATGATACCGTTTTTTATATATCTTAGTTTGGCAAAAAAACAAACAGATATAGCTCTTCCTATGATACCATTTTTGTTTTTTGGGCTAATTTTTGTATATCTTTTTGAAGATGAAATTAGAAATTTAATTTCATTATACTATAATTATATACAAAATTTATGATTTGGTTTAGTATGAATAAAGTAAATAGATATCTTTTAAGCAGCTTTTTAAGCAGTTTTGCTTCGCTTTTTACAACGCTTTTTATAATAGTTTCACTTGTATTTTTTATACAAATTTCAAGAATTACATCTTATGTTAGTATGACTTTTTTTGAACTTGCAAAGCTTTATTTGTTTTTGCTTCCTCAAATTTTACTTTTTACAATACCAATAAGTTTTTTTGTATCTTTAGCTATAAGTTTTTTTAAGCTCTCAAAAGAAAACGAAAGTATAGTGATTTTTACTTTAGGGTATTCAACTAGACTTATAGGTAGATTTTTTTCTATATTTGCTGGCTGTGTTAGTATTTTGCTATTAGGAACTTCATTGGTTATGATTCCTCTTGCAGAAGAATTAAGTGATAATTTTGTAGGACATAAATTAAATGATGCACAACTTAATATTAAAGCTTCTCAGTTTGGTCAGAAATTTTCTGATTGGATGGTATATATTGAGGGTGAAAAAATAGATCAAAATGTAACTATATATGAAAATTTAATAATGTACCATCCGCAAAATAGTAGCGAAGACGAGCGACTTTTAATGGCTAAAACAGGAACAATCGGTAATGTAAATGGAATAATAGAATTAAAACTGATTGATGGATATAATTACGATATACGCCAATATACAATACATGCTACTAAATTTGACAATATGATTATAAGAAGTAAACAACAAGATAAATCAAAAGAAGTTGTTAGCATAATTGATTATTGGAAACAAGTATTAAGCGATGATAAGCGTAAAAAAGATTTTACTATAAATGTCTTGGTTTCTATTTTTCCACTAGCTAGCGTATATTTTGCACTTTCTTTTGGAATAGTAACTTATAGGTATGAAAAAGGTTTTATATATTTTGGCATATTTGGGGTTTTATTTTCTTATTTTACGGCTTTAATGTTACTTGTAAAACATCCTGCTATAGCAATTCCGGTTATTTTTACAACAACCATAGTATCTTCAATAATATATTTTAAAACAAAAATTTTAAGTAGATATTAAAGCATTGAAATTACTTTTTATTTATAGTTATGATGGTAGCGAATTCTGTGGCTCGCAGCGTCAACCACATGAAAATAGTGTAGAAGATTATATTCAAAGTGCACTTAGTCATGTTGGCATTTTTTCTAAATTAACATCTAGCTCTAGAACAGATAAGGGGGTTCACGCGCTAAATCAGTGCTCATGTGTAGCAATAGAAAATGATTATTTTAATGATAAAAAAAGACTATGTGAGCTTATAAATCGCCATTTGCATCCAAAAATGCATGTTAAAAAAATTATAGTTGTAAATGATAACTTTAATGTGCGTTTTGATGCCATTGCAAGAAGTTATAGATATTTGATAAATCATGGTAAATTTAGTCCTTTTTTATCAAAATATTGCCTTTTTATGCCAGAATTTGACATACAAAAGTTAAATGAAATTTTACAAGTTTTTGTAGGAGAGCATGATTTTAAAAACTATATGAAAATGGGAAGCGATGTTAAATCAAGCGTGCGAACCGTGCACTTTGCAAGAGCTTTTAGAAAAGATAATCTAAGCATAATAACATTTAAAGCAAATGGCTTTTTACGCTCCCAAATTAGGCTAATGATGGCAAATTCTTTTAAAGCTTTAAATGATGGCAAAATTATACAAAATGAGTATGAGCTAAAAGCTTTAACTAGGATACCGTTTTCTCCAAACGGACTTTATCTAAATAGAGTTTTTTATGATAAATTAAACTGATTTCTGTTTTTGCCGATATAGGAATAAAGGAGATAGCATGATAAATTCTATTTCTACAAATTTGCAAAGAGATGGTATTGTAAATTCACCTAAAACTTATTCATCATTAAATGAATTTAGCAGTTCGCTTATAAAATATGGAGAAAATCAAACAAAAATTTATGAAAATAAATTTAAAAATGATGAAAATGGTGGAAAAAGCTCGGTTGATAAACTAAAAGAAGAGATCCAAAAAGAGTTTTCAAAATATAAATTTGTAAGTAGTGAACCAAGTGACCCAATAAATGGGCAACATCTTTTATATATAGATGATAAAAATTTACAAAAAATGGCAAATGATCCAAGCTATAAAGCTAAAGTTTTTGGACTTATGAGAAGAGAACATGACTCGCTTGATACAAATCACAAGATAAGAATGGGCAGTGATGTTATAAGTTCAAATATCACAGGTTCCGTTTTTTCACTAAGTGATAAAAATGAAAATGTTGGTGGGGTTCCTTACAAAGGAATGGCAATGAGTGCACCATCATTTAGCGATAATTCATCTTCATTTGTTATAAAAAACACTAACACGTTTGGAAGCAAAGATGATTGGTTTGAAGAGCTTTTGAAGAAAATAAAAGAGAAAAAAGATGAAGAAAAACGCATAGAGTTTCAAAAAGAGAAAAATGAGATTTTAAATATCAAAATTTAGCTATCTAAACTGAAAATAAAGCTCATCTATATTTTGATAAAGAAGAGCTTTGAAATTTTCTTTTTGAGCCATAAGTTCTGCTTTTAGCTCCGATTCAAATTCTTCCCTATTTAGCTTTTCATCAGCTTTTGATACAACATAATCAAATCCAAACCAAGTGGTTATAGCAAGGATTGGTACACAAATTATGCTTGCTGGACCGCAAAACGTGCCACTTGTTCCAGCGCCTAAGCTAGTTGAGCTTTTTAAAGCCAGCTTTGCTCCACTTTTTGCAGCAACTTTTGTGCCAGTTTTTAACATTGCTAAACTACCAATAGTTAAAACCGAATTTACTCCAAATTTTAGTTTGTAGCTTTGCATATCTATAATGTTTAAGATATTTGATACATTAGAATCTACTGTGCTTTCTTCTTGTATTTTACTTATGTCTTTTTTTAAATTATCTAAATTTAATACAACGATATTTGTTATAGTTTCGTTAAAGTCAGTAGGAAAACTATCTTTTATTATATTTTCAAATTTATTTTGATAAAAGTTTGAAGAGCTTTTATCAACTGCCCAATGATAAAGTTTTACATAATCACTATGCCAAGCATACTCAAAATCAGCTATTTTTTTAACAGCTTTATCAACGCTTGTTTCATAAATTTGATCTATGTAAATATCTAGGGAATTTTTTGTATTTGTTAAATTTTGACTTATTGCACTATTTATTTCGTTTTTTAAATTTAGCAAAATTTGCTTACTTTTAAGCTCATTTTCATGAGTTTCATTTAAAAATGAAGCTAAGAAAAATATCAAAACACCAAATGCTAAAATAAATATAGTTTCCAAAAAGTAGCCAAATTTAAAACTATATTTTTTATCTTTTTTGGTAAATAAAAATGAATAAATATGAGTAATTGCTACAAAAAATGCAAAATAATTCAAGCCTATTATAACCCAAACTATGATTTTACCAAGTTTTGTTTGAAGTAGGGTAAAAAGATAGTTTTGGACATTTTCTATAAATCCATTTATGGTTAGTATTTCATTTATCAATATACATTGAGAATTTTTTAGATCTAAAATGAAAATTTCAGATAAACTAATGTCTTTTCCCCAAATAAAATTTATAAAAAGTAATATAAAAATAACTGTTGTAAAAGTGCTTGAAATGTAAATAATAGCTTTTTTAAGGCTATAATTTGACATTTTAAACTCACGCATCAAGCTTTTCATTATAATAAATTTAGTTATTATAAAAATCAGAGGTATAGCAAGAAATATATATAAAAAAACGTAATTATCTATATTGGCAAAGTTAAGCACCGTTATAAAAGTAAAAAACAGAGCTTTTATAAAAGAAGAAATGCTGTAGCGAAGATTCCCGCTTAAATATGGTTTTATTTTACTGCTTTTTCTAAATATTGCTTCGTTTAAAAATCTTTTTGAAATTATGCTATAAGAAAAAATTTCATAACTTAACACAAGTAAAAATAGTATAAAATATAATAAAAACGCAGTGCAGGTTATCTGATCAAAAATAAATATGAAAGATAATATTAGAAAAAAGATTAAAATTTTAAGTAGTAAGTTCATGAGAAATTTAAGCATCTCTATGATTAAGAGATGCTTAAAAAGTAGGGCAAACTACATCATTCCGCCCATACCACCCATTCCGCCCATACCACTCATGTCTGGCATAGCAGGTTTATCTTCTTTTATCTCACTTACTGTTGCTTCTGTTGTAAGAAGTAGGCTTGCAACGCTAATCGCGTTTTGTAAAGCTACTCTTGATACTTTAACGGGGTCAATGATACCAGCTTCGAACATATTTACATACTCGCCTTTTGCAGCATCAAAGCCATAATTTTCATCTGTATTTGTTTCAACTGCATTTGCAACAACGCCAGCATCAAATCCAGCATTTTCAGCGATTTGTCTAAGTGGAGCACGAAGAGCTCTTTTTACTATATCAGCGCCTATTGCCTCATCACCTTTAAGATCTAGTTTAACTTTTGCTCCAGCTTTTATAATAGCTGCACCACCGCCTATAACAATACCTTCTTCAACTGCTGCTTTTGTAGCAGAAAGTGCATCATCAACTCGGTCTTTTTTCTCTTTCATTTCTGTTTCAGTTGCTGCACCAACTTTTATAACTGCAACACCACCGCTAAGTTTAGCTAGTCTTTCTTGTAATTTTTCTCTATCATAATCGCTTGTTGTCTCAGCTATTTGAGCTTTTATTTGATTAACTCTTGCGTCAATTGATGCTTTCTCGCCTTTACCATTTACTATAGTAGTGTTATCTTTATCTATTACTACTCTATCTGCTTCACCAAGATCAGCCACAGTTGCACTTTCTAGTGTTCTTCCTAACTCTTCACTAACAACTTCACCGCCTGTTAAAATAGCGATATCTTCAAGCATTGCTTTTCTTCTATCACCAAAACCAGGAGCTTTTACGGCTGAAATGTTTAAAACTCCACGAAGTTTGTTTACAACCAATGTTGCAAGTGCTTCACCTTCGATATCTTCAGCTATAATAAGAAGTGGTTTGCCTGATTTTTGAACTTGTTCTAAAACAGGTAGTAAATCTTTTAAATTTGTTATCTTTTTATCAAAAAGTAAAATGTAAGGGTTGCTTAACTCAACTGTCATTTTTTCTGAATTTGTGATAAAATATGGACTTAAATAACCTCTATCAAACTGCATACCCTCAACAACATTTAGCTCATCATTTATTGATTTTGCTTCTTCTACTGTTATAACGCCATCTTTGCCAACTTTATCCATAGCATCAGCTATAAGTGAACCAACAGCTTCGTCTGAGTTTGCAGAGATCGTAGCAACTTGAGCTATCTCTTTTTTATCTTTTACTTTTTTAGACATATTTTTAAGCTCAGTTATGATTGCTTCAGCAACTTTGTCCATACCGCGTTTTACTTCGATCGGATTTGCTCCAGCTGTAATATTTCTAAGACCTTCTTTAAATATAGAATGAGCTAAAACTGTTGCAGTTGTTGTACCATCGCCTGCTTGATCATTTGTTTTGTTTGCAACTTCTTTTACAAGTCCTGCGCCCATATTTTCTATTGTATCTTTAAGTTCTATTTCTTTTGCAACACTAACACCATCTTTTGTGATAGAAGGAGCGCCAAAACTTTTTTGTATAAGCACATTTCTACCTCTTGGTCCCATTGTTACTTTAACTGCATCGTTAAGTTTTCTTACACCCTCATATAGTCTATTTCTTGCGTCATCTGAAAAAATTATCTCTTTTGCCATTTTTTATCTCCTTATTTTATAATACCCAAAATATCATCAATGCTTAAAACCAAATATTTTTTATCATCTAGATTTATTTCTGTTCCGCCATATTTTGCAAATACAACTTTATCACCTTCTTGTAAGCATTCAACTTCTTTGCTAACTGCAACTACTTTTCCACTTAAAGGTTTTTCTTTAGCATTGTCAGGTATAATTATACCTGTAGCAGTTTTGTTTGTTTCTTCTACGCGTTCAATTAAAACACGTTTACCGAGTGGTTTGAATTTCATTTTGTTTCCTTTGTTAAAATAAATTTATTAGCACTCTTTTGCTTTGAGTGATGAAATTATATGATAATTTTTATAAAATGTCAATAGTTAAATAAAAAATTATCATATAATTTTAGTCTAAGACACTAAAGTTTTATGCTAGAAGTTATTAAATTTAAGGATGAAAATATGAAAAAAGTATTTTTAATTTTGGGATGTATAGCCATATTTTTGGTTTTAGTAGTTGCATTTTTATTTTCTAGTGCGGGCAATAGTCTTATAAAGCCCTATGTTGAAAAAGTTATTAAAGAAAAGAGCGGATATGATGTAAAATTTGAAACATTTAGAGTTGGTTTTAATCATTTAAATTTAAAAGGAGATATTAATAAAGAAATTTTTTTAAATTTAAATGGCCCTTATTCTATCTTTTCTAGAAGTTTTGATGTTGATTATCAAATAAATATAGAAAATTTAAAAAGCTTTGGCTTTGAGCTTGGGGAAAAGATGAATTTAATCGGAAAAATAAATGGCAACATGAATGACTTTGATGCAAACTCAAGTGGTAGATTTTTAGATAGTGATATAAAAGTTATTGCAAATATAAAAGATATGAAACCATATAACTTAAAAATAGATGCAAATGGCTTAAATTTAGCAAAAGCTTTACCTCTTGCTAAGCAGCCCCTATATGCTTATGGAAATGTAGATATAAATGCTGATATACAAAATGCACAAGGTTCAGCTACTATAAATGCAAAAGATGTGAGATTAAATGAAAAAGTTTTTAGCGATGAGCTAAATATAACACTCCCTTCAAATACAACTCTTAGTGGTATTAGTGAGCTAAAGATGCAAGGTGATAATATAAATGCTAAAACATATATAAATTCAAATTTAAAAGTAGAAGCGAGTGCTAAAAATACAACTATAAATTTAAAAACAAAACAAATAGATAGTGATTTTGATATAAAATTAAATGATCTTTCTAATCTTGAGTCATTTACTAAACAAAAATTAGTAGGAGCTCTTAATATAATCGGAGCTACTAATATAAAAGATAATAAAATAACTATCCTTTATGCTAAAGTTTTGGGCTTAGATGGTGATATAGTTGCAAATTTAAAAGACGAAGATCTTAAAATATCTCTTAAAAATGTTAGTTTACAAAAAGTTTTAAAAATCCTAAATCAACCAAGTTTATCAAATGGAAATATAAACGGTGAGATACTTTCAAATATAAGTTTTAAAAACGCAAAAGGAAAAATGACTATAAAAGATGCACTTTTAAACAAGCCTGAGCTTGATAAAATGAGTGGAAAAAGCTTTCCAAGCAATATAAAATATAGCCTAGATGCAAATTTCGATAAAAAAGATGATGCCATAAATGCAAAAGCAAATTTAGATAGCAACTTGGCAAAATTTGATATAAAAAATGCCGCTATAAAAAATGGCAATTTTAGTTCGGATTATGTTTTAGATATACCTAATTTAAATGCTTTATCATTTCTTACAAATACAAATTTAACTGGAAATTTTGTTGCAAACGGAAGCACAAATATACAAAATGGTAAATTTTTAACATCTATAATATCAAATTTTCTAAATGGAAATTTAAAAGTAGATATAAAAAATGATAATTTTAATAAAACTGGTTTTAATGGCCTTATCTTAACTTCAAATTTTAAAACTTTTGATGTTAAAAAATTAACTGATATGTTAAATTACAAACATATATATAATGGTATGGGAGATGCTAGTTTAAATTATGATTTATCTAAAAAGAATGGAAATTTCTCTTTAGATGTAAATGATGGAATGCTTGCAAGTAACGAGTTTATAAACATACTAAAAGCTGTATCAGAAGGTAGCTTTGATGCAACGGTTTTTGATAAAGCTGATGTAAATGGAACTATACAAAACGATAATATCAATTTTGATGCTTGGATTGGAAATAGTGGTAAAAGCGGTAAAAAAAGCAAGGGTGCTTTTGATGTAAAAAAGGGAACATTAAATTTAGTGACATCTGAAATCTATATACCAGTAAGAGGAAATATAGAAAAAACAGATATATCAATAGATATAACAGGAACTACAAAAGAGCCAAAATATAATGTAGGTTCTGCTTATTTAAAGTCTAAATTTTCAAGACAGCTAGATAAAGGTTTGGATAAGCTTTTTGGATCTGATTCAAACACTACCGCAGATACAAATGGCACACAAACTTTAGATCAAAATAGCTCATCAAAAGATAGGACAAAAGACGCTGTAAAAGGAATATTAAAAGAGTTATTTTAGTTCATTATCTAGTAATTTTATCTTTTCTAAAGCAAGATTTGCGGAGTGTAGAGCGTTTTTGCTTAGTCCTTTTTGAAAGTCTAAAACATTTTCAAAAAGGACAGAGATACCTAAAAATATAGTCTTAGGACAAATAGTTCTAAGATAACTTAGCAAGACTGGTGCTGGCAGATTGTGAGTAGAATACATATAAGTTTTTTCATCACTTATATCTAAAAACTCGCTAATTCCTTCTTTAAATCCACTCATAGCATCAACTACTACTAAAATGTCTGGAGCAAAATTTCTAATAGCTCCAAACTCATTTTCTGGCACATCTTCACCATAAAAAACCTTCCATTCGTTTAATTCTTTCTCTACTAAATTTCCAAGATATAAAGCTATTCCGTCATCTCCTCTTAGCTCATTTCCTATACATAAAAGTGCTTTTTTCATATTTGGCTTTCTTTAAAATTTTAAAAAGAAGTTTAGCAAAATAAAATAAAAATAACTATATTTTATGAATAGTAAGAAAGTATTAAAATTTAAAGTGTAATATTTTGTTCTAATTTAATAAGGAGAATATAAATTATGAAAGACATGGGCGAGCCAAAAATAAAAATAGTAGCAATGCCAAGTGATACAAATCCGGCTGGAAATATATTTGGAGGATGGATTATGTCTCAAATTGATTTAGCTGGAGCTATAGCAGCAAAAGAAATGGCGCCAGAAAGAGTTGTTACTATATCTATGAAAGAGGTTGTTTTTAATGAACCTGTTTTTGTAGGCGATATTGTAAGTTGTTATGCAAAAGTCATTAGTGTTGGAAAAACATCCATAACTACTCTTGTAAAAGTAGTTGTTCAAAGACTAACAGATCATAATACAACAATATGTGTTCCTGTCACTACAGCTGAAGTTGTATATGTTAGTGTTAATAAAGCAGGAGAGAAGAAGCCTATAGATACTGATTTAAAAAGGTTGCATGGGTTTTAAATTTAGATAAATTTACAAGTCAAACGACTTGTAAATTTTAGCTTTTATTTATTATTTTTTAGCATTTGCGTTATTTCATTTATTGATTCTGATGTTTTTTCAGCTAATTTTCTTACTTCATCTGCAACTACTGCAAATCCTCTGCCGTATTCGCCAGCTCTTGCAGCTTCTATGGCAGCATTTAATGCAAGTAGATTTGTTTGGTCAGCTATCTCGTCCATTGTAACAACTATAGATGATATATTTTCTATATTTTGTTTTATCTTTTCATTTTGGTCTTTTTCTATTTCACGAGCCTTTATCTCTTTTTTAGCGGCATCAATATCTGATATTACACCAACTATTCGGTTTATATCTCCGTTTTGAGACCTATTTGCTCTACATTGAAATCTAAAATATCTATAATCTTTATTTTTTACATTTAATCTAAGTTCTGTATCTAGGATGCTTTCATTATGTTTAATAAAATATTCTAATTTTTGTTTTAGTGTATCTAAATCATCTTTGTGGACTCTTGAAAAAATTGTTTCTATGGAGTTCTCTGTGGTGAAATTTTCATTTTCTCCTAAAAGTGTTTTGAAGTGATTTGAAAACCAAAATATATTTTTTTTACTTCTTATGTCTTTTTCTTTTATCACAACATCCCAAAGTCCATCACTCAGCATATCTTGTGATAAAAAAAATCTTAAATTTGTGCTTTCAAGTTTATCTTGATTAACAACTTCATCATTTATATCTGTTAATGAACCAGCTATCATTAGTGGATTGTTTTTCGAATCCCTTTTTACTATACCAGCTGCTTTAAACCAGTAGTATTCACCGCTTTTTAATTTTAGTCTATATTTTACATCGTAAGGGGTTCTTCCCGTTTTATCATTTAAGCTTACGGCAAAAGCATTTAGAGTTTTATCGCGATCTTCAGGATGAAGTTTCTCAGCCCAGCTTCCAAGTAAATTTGGGAAATCATTTACATCATTGTAGCCAAGCATATGTCTAAATTTATCAGACCACATAAAAGGGGTGTTTTCTTTTATATTTCCATCTTCTGGGAAATTCATATACCACAAACCATCTCTTGAAACATTCATCATTAAATTTTTTTCTTCTAGTTCTGTTTTGCAAGTTTTTAAATCAGCATTTTCACCATCTTTTAAATTTTCAATTTGTTCTTTTTGTAAATTTATTGTATTTTTGTACTGAGATATCATATTTTGTATATTATTTAAACTGTTTTTAGAAGTATCGCTTAAGTTTAAATTATCAAAATAAGCCTTGTTTTCAGTTTGCATGAAACTTTCTAAATTTTTAATAAAATTTTCTAAATTTTGCTTGGAATTGTTAAACATAGCTTTATCCTTTTTGGTTGATTTTAATTTATATATTTTACTATAATTTCATGCATAATATTTAAATTTTTATTAGTTATTTATAAAATTTTAAATATTATCATAAATTAAAATTTAAAAGGAAAATTATGATAGATCAAATTTTTAGAGAGTATGACATAAGAGGAATTTTTGGTGATGATTTAAATGAGAGTTGTGTTAAATTAATAGGCTTAAAACTTGGCGAAATTATGCAAAAAAAAGGTGTAAAAACACTTAGTATAGGGTATGATGCAAGGCTTAGTGCAAATGATCTTTTTTCTTGGCTAGTTAGCGGACTTAAAAAAAGCGATATCAAGCTTTTTGATATAGGTATGGCACCGACTCCTGTAGGTTATTTTAGTGTGTTTACTGAGAAATTTAATGCAAATATAATGATAACTGGATCACATAATCCAAAAGAATATAATGGATTTAAAATAACAATCTTTAAAGATAGCTATTTTGGAAAGGATTTGCAATATTTAAAAAATTTAGTAATTGATGCGCTAAATCAAAATTTAGATAAAGATATAAGTATTGATGCAAATATCCAAAAGTATGATATTTTAAGCGAATACATAAGCTTTTTTGTAAAGGAATTCGCTCATCTTAAAGATTTTAAAACTCCTTTTGTTGCTGATTGTGCAAATGGAGCTGCTGGCATAACTCTTGGCGAAATTTGTAAAAAACTAAATTTAAATGCAACGATACTTTATGAAAACCCAGATGGAAATTTCCCAAATCATCATCCAGATCCTACAATACAAGAAAATCTTAATGATGTGAAAGATTTTATGAAAAAAAATAACCTAAATTTAGGTATAGCTTTTGATGGAGATGCTGATAGAGTTGCGGTTTTAACACCCAAAAGAGATATAAAGGGCGATGAGCTTGCTTGTCTTTATACGTTAAATATGAAAAATCCTAGAGTTTTAGGAGAAGTAAAATGCTCCACTGTGATGTTTGATTATATAGATAAGGTTGGTAAAAGCTTCATAGGAAAAACTGGGCATAGCAACATAAAAAAAGCCATGAAAGAACAAAATATAGACCTTGCTGCTGAAGTTAGTGGACACATCTTCTTTAAAGAGAGATATTTTGGATTTGATGATGCTATGTATGCTATGATGAGGGTTTTAGAGCTTATTCATCTTGGGTATAATTTAGATGATGAGCTTGATAAGCTTCCAAAACTTTATAGTACAGATGAGATAAAAGTAAAAACCAGTGAAGAAAATAAATTTAAAATAATAGAAATTTTAAAAAGTAAGATAAAAGATGGCATAGATGAACTTCCTGAGATAAAAAAACTTATAGAAATAGATGGTATTAGAGTTCATTTTGATGAGGGTTGGGCGCTAGTAAGAGCATCAAATACAACTCCTGTTTTAGTAACTAGATTTGAGGCAAATTCAAAAGAGTTCTTAGAAAAAATACAAAGTGTTTTTGACGAAATTTTAAATGAGATAAGTGCTAGTTTATAAGAAAGCAAATTTTTGTTAGAGCAAATTTTAGAGATTTTAAAAACATCTAATGTGTTTTTAACTGGTGGTGGAGGAGTTGGAAAGAGTTATTTAGTTTTAGAGATAATCAAGTATTATCAAAATAACTCAAAAAAAGTTATTTCTCTTGGAAGTACTGGTATAAGCGCAATTGGAATAGGTGGTATTACGCTTCATAGCTTTTTTAAACTTGGAATTTGCTCAAACTATGAAGAACTGAAAGCCTACGATAAGAAAAATTGTCAAAAACTAAAAGATCTAAATGAAATTATAAAAACAACAGATCTTATAGTAATAGATGAAATTTCTATGGTTTCAGCAAGCATTATGGATCTAATATATCTTAGGCTGATAAATGCTAAATTTACTGGTAGAGTGCTTTTAGTAGGCGATTTTTATCAACTACCGCCAGTCAAAAAAGAGCCTACAAATACACTTTTTAATCAAATTTACGCTTTTTCATCTAACGCTTGGAGTGATTTAAACTTAGTAAATATTGAGCTTTGTGAATCAAAAAGAACAAATGATAAAGTTTTTTATACTTTTCTTTCAAATTTAAGAGTGGGAGAGATTGGATTTAGAGAAATTTCATATATAAAAACTTTTTTAAGTAAAGAGGTTGATTTTGACTCAAGTGTGCTTTTTGGAACAAATATTGAAGCCGATAGATTAAATATGCTAAAACTATCTGAACTTAATTCTCAACTTGAAATATCTCATGGTTATTTTGAAGTTTATGATGAGAACATAAATGAAAGTTTTTTGTTAAAATGGATAGGAAATCTTAATGTAACTGATGAGCTAAAGATGAAAGTAGGGGCAAAGGTTATATTTACAACAAACAAATGGGGTGAGTTTTTTAATGGGCAAAGAGGGCAAATAGTTGATATTATAAAGCAAAATGGCGAAATAGAACTTGTAAAAATTTTAGTTGAAAACGGAAATACACTCGAGGTAATAAGACAAAAGTATGATTTAAGTGATTATGTTATAGAAAATGGAGAAATAAATGAGAATGTAAAAGCTAGTTATTTTCAGTTTCCTTTTAAACTTGCTTATGCCATTACAATACACAAATCGCAAGGTATGAGTATAAGTAATCTTACTTGTAATTTAGATAAAATTTTTGTTTCAGGCCAGCTTTATGTAGCACTTTCTCGCTCTAGCAATCCAAAAAATTTAAAAATCATCTTTAATAGAAATGAAAACTTTGAAAATTATATTAAAAAAAATGCTACAATAGACCAAGAAGTAGCAAATTTTTATGCAAAAAATAACTTTATAAAGGAGATATTGTGAGGATTTTTCTTTGTATTTTAATGTTTTTTACTTTTGCATTTAGTGAAGGTATAAACATAGAAAATTTTGAAACAAATTTATATTCAAAGGCTGGTAAAAATACTATACGAAAAGTCTCATTAACTGCTGAAGTTATAGGTAGAGATTTGATGGAAAATAAAGGTAAAATTTTAGATAGCATAAATGTTATTATAAGTAGTTATTTTGTAGAAGATATTATGACATCTAAAGGCAAAGAAAACTTTAAAAATATGGTTTTGGACTATGCTAGAAAAAGATACAATGTAGATGTGGAGGCAATTTATATTATAGAATTAAAAACAATGAGTGAGCCAAGTATGGATGAGATCATAGCTGCCATTAGATCAACTGATATTTGCAAAACTGTAGGGCAACATCCACAACCTTCTGTGCCACAAGTTGTTACTCCACAACAACCAAATGCTCCTGCTATAAATCAAAAACCTAACTTAAATGAGTTTTATAATGGTGGAAATAGTGCTAAAAGTCCAAATTTAAATGGATATGATTATACAAAAGATCCGAATTTTGGTAAGGACTTTGGAGAAAATTAATTTTTAACTATATCGTAGTTATTTGGAATTTTTGGCACAAAATCATCTCTATCTATAGAGATATCTTTTTGTGTATTTTTTAGCTTAATCTCTACAGCATTGTCCAACTTATCTTTATAGGTTATTATACTTGGAAGGGAATTTTGTAATAAAACTTTATAAGTAATACCATCAAATGTTGCTTCGTATCTATCGTTTGATACTTTTTTTGCGCTTTTTAAAATCTTTGTTAAATTTGGACTATCTTTTAAGTTTGAAACTATAACTTGCTCTAAATCAGGCTCAACTATCATAACTTTATCTTGTCCAAAATATATAGTTTTGTTTGTTGGTTCTGTGTATATCCAAACAGCCTTATTATCATCAGTTGCGCTAAAGCTGCCTTTATAAATTATCTTTGCATCGCCGCTTGTAACAGTTTGTGTAAAATCACTTTTTAAACTCGTATAATCAAGTTCATTGCTAAAAGCCAAAACGCAAAATGCAAATAAAATAGAAATTTTTTTCATATAAAAACCCTTTTGTTGTGATCAAGGCAAAATACTACCATCAAAAATTAAACAATAAATAAAATAATCTATGATAAAATATCAGCTTAAATTTAAAAAAAGGTGTAAGTAGAATGATTTCAGCAATTAAAAAAATATTTGGAACAAAAAACGATAGAGAGATAAAAAAATACTTTTCAAAGATAAGAGCTATAAACGCCCTAGAATCAAAATATCAGGCTATGAGTGATGATGAGTTAAAAACATCTTTTAATGCTTTAAGAGCTGAAGTTATGGACGGTAAAAAAACGCAAAATGAAGTTTTAAATGATGTTTTTGCTATAGTTAGAGAGTCTAGTAAAAGAGTTTTAAATATGCGTCACTTCGATGTTCAACTTATAGGCGGTATGGTTTTAAATGATGGAAAGATCGCTGAAATGAAAACAGGTGAGGGTAAAACATTAGTTGCAACACTACCTGTTGTTTTAAATGCTATGAGTGGGAAGGGCGTACATGTCGTAACTGTAAATGATTATCTTGCTAAAAGAGATGCACAGCAAATGGGTATTTTATATAACTTCTTAGGGCTTAGCGTTGGAGTTGTATTAAATGGCATACATGATGATAAAGCTAGACAAGAAGCATACTCTGCTGATATAACTTATGGAACAAACAATGAGTTTGGATTTGATTATTTGCGTGATAATATGAAATTTTCAGCAGATCAAAAAGCCCAAAGAGAACATAATTTTGTTATAGTTGACGAAGTTGATAGTATTTTAATAGATGAAGCTAGAACACCACTTATCATTTCAGGCCCAACAAACCGTACTTTAGATGGTTATATAAAAGCAAATGAAGTTGCAAAACAGATGGTAAGAGGAGAAGCTCCTAAAACTCCGGAAGAAAAAGCAACTGGTGATTTTACAATAGATGAAAAAAATAAAACAGTTATGATAACAGAAGCTGGTATTACAAAAGCAGAAAAGCTTTTTGGTGTAGAAAACCTTTATAATCTAGATAATGCGATGCTAAGCCATCTTTTAGATCAAGCATTAAAAGCTCATAACATTTTTCATAGAGATGTGGATTATGTTGTAAGAGAGGGTGAAATTATTATAGTTGATGAGTTTACTGGAAGACTTAGTGAAGGAAGACGCTATAGCGAAGGACTTCATCAAGCACTTGAGGCAAAAGAGGGTGTTAAAATTCAAGAAGAGAGTCAAACTCTAGCTGATATTACTTTCCAAAATTACTTTAGGCTTTATAAAAAACTTTCAGGTATGACTGGAACTGCACAAACTGAGGCAACTGAGTTTTCTCAAATTTATGGTTTGGATGTTGTATCAATACCAACAAATGTACCAGTTAGAAGAAAAGATCAAAATGACCTTATCTATAAAACAGAAAGGGAAAAATTTGAAGCTGTAATAAATGAGATAAAAAGAGCAAATAAAAATGGCCAACCTGTTCTTGTAGGAACTGCTTCGATTGAAAAAAGTGAAAAACTTCATGATCTTTTAGTTAAAGCGCATATCCCACACTCTGTTTTAAATGCCAAAAATCATGAAAAAGAAGCTGAAATTATCATGGAAGCTGGTATAAAAGGAGCTGTAACTATAGCTACAAATATGGCCGGTCGTGGCGTTGATATCAGGATAAATGATGAGATAAAAGAACTTGGCGGTCTTTATATTATAGGAACCGAAAGACATGAAAGTAGAAGAATTGACAATCAGCTTCGTGGTCGTTCTGGTCGCCAAGGTGATCCTGGCGAGAGTCGTTTTTTTCTCAGCCTAGAAGATAATTTGCTTAGAATTTTTGGTAGCGATAAGATAAAAAATATCATGGAAAGACTTGGTATACAAGATGGCGAACATATAGAATCAAAAATGGTTACAAGGGCTGTTGAAAATGCTCAAAAGAAAGTTGAGAGCTTGCATTTTGAAGCAAGAAAACATATACTTGAGTATGATGATGTTGCAAATGAGCAAAGAAAAACTATTTATAGATATAGAAACGAATTACTCGATGAAAATTATGATTTAACTGATAAAATAAAACTAAATAGATCTGAATATATTGCAAATGTTCTAGATGTATCTGAAATTTTTCATAGTAGCATAAAAGATAGTTTCAATCTAGAAAGCGTTGTATCTATTATATCAAATGACTGCGCCATTGATCTCAAAAAAGAAGACTTATTGGATCTTGACTATGATGATTTGGCGCAAAAATTAAATGACATTTTAGAAAGCTCGTATGAATCAAAAATGAGCTTTATCGACCATGAGCAAAGAAGACGTATTGAAAAAGTGCTTTATTTGCAAGTAGTAGATACTGCTTGGAGAGAACACTTATATCAAATGGATGTGTTAAAAACTGGCATAGGGTTAAGAGGTTATAATCATAAAGATCCATTGGTTGAGTATAAAAAAGAAAGCTATAATCTTTTCATGGATCTTGTAAATAGGCTTAAATTTGATAGCATAAAATCTCTTCAAATAGTTCAGTTTAGAACAAGAGAAGATATCGAAGCTGAAGAAGCTCTAAGAAAGCTTGAAGAAAAAAATGAAGATATAAAATTTAATAAAGACAAAGAGCAACAAGAAGAAAGTAGTACAAAAAGGCAACCGTTTGTAAATTCTAAAAAAAAGATTCGCAGAAATGAGCCTTGTCCGTGCGGTAGTGGAAAAAAATATAAAGACTGCTGCGGAAAGAGTGGGCCCAAAAAAGGTATTTTTGCTTAATGGTAAAATATCTTCTTTTTAAATATTTACGGTTTGATAAAACTCAACCTTTTATAATGCTTAGTGCACTACTTGCATTTTTGGGTGTTACCATAGGCCTTATGGTATTAATCATAGCAATGGCTATAATGAATGGTTTTGATAAAGAGTTTGAGCGAAAACTTTTTACTATGAATTACCCCATAACAATCATAAGTCTTACAAAGGGCGGTATAAACGATCAGAGTGTAAATGAATTAAGAAATAAATTTAAGGATTTGAAATTTAGTCCATATATAACAACACAAGGAGTTGCGAAGTCAGGCGAAAGATTAGAGGGTGTTGTAGTATTTGGTGTTGATTTTGAACATGAAAAAGAGATAAACAAAGTTGTAAAAGATGCTATAAAAGATATAAAATTTAACGAATTTGATGCACTTATAGGCAAGGGTCTTAGCGATATGTTTTTACTCTCTCCTGAAGATAAAATCACACTCATTTTTACAAAAGCTGATCCGGGAGGATTTTCTCTTATACCTAAAATAAAAAGGTTTGATGTAAAATCAACTTTTAGATCAGGTCTTATAGCTTATGATAAAAGCTATATATATGTAGAAAGTTCAGCGTTACAAAAAGTTTTAGGATATGAAAACGGAATTTATGATGGTATACATGTTTACTCAAAAGATCCGTTTAATGATATAAAAACAATAAAAGCAGAACTTACAAGAAATCAAAGAGCTATTGGATGGTGGGAGCAAAACGGAAATTTTTTCTCAGCTCTAAAGCTTGAAAAGAGAGCGCTTTTCATTGTGTTAATGCTTATAATTTTAGTTGCTTCTCTTAATATTATAAGTTCACTTCTAATGACAGTTATGAATAGACGCCAAGAAATAGCGTTGCTTTTAGCCCTTGGAGCAAGCAAAGCTGAGATTAAAAAAAGCTTCTTTTGTCTTGGTGGAGTCATAGGTGGGGGTGGTATCCTTATAGGTGTTTTGCTAGGATTATTTGGTGTATGGCTACTTGGCTCTTTTGATATTATAAATCTACCAGCAGATGTTTATGGAAGCTCAAAACTGCCAATGGAACTTTCAGTTTTGGATTTCATTATGATAGTTGTTGGTGCTATATTTATAGTTGCTATTTCATCATATTATCCAGCTAAAAAGGCAACTGAAGTTGATGTGCTACAAACTCTTAGAAATGAGTAGATAAAAATGGTTTCAAAACCAGCTTTATCATACTTGTTTTTTAACCGCTCATGATAATTGCTAGCTTAATATTTTTAATAACTCTTATTTTAATCATATGGCAACCATATGGTATAAAAGTTGGCACTACATCAGTAATTGGTGCTATAGTGGCTTTACTTACCGGAGTTGTAAGCTTTAAAGATGTTCTAATAGTTAGTGATATCGTTTGGGATGCGACACTATCTTTTATTGGAATAATCATCTTATCTATGATTTTAGATTCAATTGGTTTTTTTGAGTGGTGTGCTATAAAAATGGCGAAGTTTTCAAAAGGAAATGGGCATCTTATGTTTGTATACACGATGATTTTGGGCTCATTTATATCGGCATTATTCGCAAACGATGGTGCTGTTTTGATACTAACTCCGATTTTACTAGCAAATATAAAGATATTAAAACTAAATCACAAAACCATTTTAGCTTTTTTACTTGCAGGCGGATTTATAAGTGATAGCGCATCACTACCTTTTGTATTTTCAAATTTAACAAACATTGTAACTGCAAATTACTTTGAAATAGGATTTGCTAGGTATCTTTCAAATATGATAGTTCCGTTTTTTGTAAGTGTAATAGCTTCTATAATTATTTTATGGATAGTTTTAAGAAAAGATATACCAAAAGTTATAGATGTAACCCTTTTAAAAAATGCAGATAATGCGCTTAAAAACAGAACTTTATTTAAGTTTTCTTGGATATTTTTGGCTTTGCTTCTTAGTGCGTATTTTTTAGGTGATATCTATAATCTTCCAATTTCTATCTTTGCACTTGGTGGAGCTATGGTGTTTTTGATAATTTCTTGGTTTTTTAAAACTATAAATCCAATTGAAATCATAAAAAATGCTCCTTGGCAAGTTGTATGGTTTAGTATAGGGCTTTATATAGTTGTTTATGGTTTAAAAAATGCAGGACTTACAGTGTATCTAGAGCTTTTACTAAAAGATATTAGCCTGAGAGGTGATTTTATGGCAGTTGTTGGAACTGGGTTTATAAGTGCATTTTTAAGCTCTGTTATGAACAACTTACCAACTATTATGATTATGGATATATCACTAAAAGATATTGGAAATGAAGCTATGGTTTATGCAAATATCATAGGTTGTAATTTAGGTCCAAAAATGACACCAATTGGCAGTTTAGCTACTTTATTATGGCTACACGTATTATCTCAAAAAGGCGTGAAAATTAGTTTTTGGCAGTATAGTAAATTTGGACTAATTGTTACACCTCCTGTACTTTTTATAGTTTTATTAGCTTTAATTTAATTAAAAAGAGGAAAAAATGAAAAAAGTTTTAGTTTTATGCACTGGAAATTCTTGTAGGAGCATTATAGCCGAGGCTTTAATAAATGCAAAGCTAGATGGAATTTATGCACAAAGTGGTGGCACAAAGCCAAATTTAATGGTAAATAAAAACACAAAACGGCTTCTTATAAATAAAAACATATGGAAGGATGAGTATCACTCAAAAACTCTTGATACGCTTATAAATGATGATTTTGATCTAGTCGTAACCGTCTGTGATAATGCAAAACAAACTTGCCCTATATTTCCAAAACCTGTTAAAAAAATACATATAGGATTTGAAGATCCTGATGGAAAAGATTTTAAAGCTTACGAAGAACTATATAAGCAAATTGAAGAAATTTTACTTCCAAAAGTCTTAAATGCATTAAAATAATTTTTATGTGCAAAAAATAAAATAGGGGAGTATGTAAGAAAATTATCTCTACACTATTCATTTTATAAATTAAATTTATAAAACTCTAATTAAAAATATCTTGAAAGTGTTAAATTTATAGTCTTAATTATACGTATAATATTACATAATTAAATGCATATTTTTTATTGTTAAATTTAATGGATAAGTTTTTATCACACAAAAAGTAAAGTTATAAATTTGACTAAAATATGAGCTTTGAAAACTTTAAAAAGAGAGTAAATTTGAAAATATAAATAAGTTTGAAAATTATAGTTTTCAATACAATATATAAAATAAGTACCGATTTTACCTTTTATCTTATTTTATACAGTAAAATAACTTGTATTTGAATTTTAAATAATTTGCAGATAAATTTAGTAAAAAATATATCTAATTTTCAAAACAAATTTAAATATATTAATGTATAATATCACTTTAATATAAAAGGGTTTTTATGAAATTTAAACTTGATTGCAAAGAGAATTTTGGCTCATCCCTACTCTTTTGGCTTACTAGATATGTCAAATTTAAAATTAGCTCTCTTTCAAACAAAGATTTAAGAGATCAAAAAGCCTTGGCATCTGTAAATTATGCTCTTAGTAGTGGTGTTGCAAATATCCAAGAGCTTGATGGACTTGTGAAAAAAGCAAGAAATGCTGGGATTGGCGGTGTAAATACCTACTTTAATCCCTTAAAAAAGATTTATGAACAACTTCTTATTTATGATTTAGATAGCTTAAAGCAGATAGATGAAGAGCTTTTAAGTGAAATTTTAGCAAGTGCAACGGGCGCTTTAAGTGATGCTAGTAAAAAAAACTATAGGATAAGTGTAATAAATTTCTTTAGTTTTTTAGATAAGCAAAATGAAGAAAACGGATCTGCGCATATCTTTGATATAGAGCTTAAAAACTGGGGTGGCATAAGTGGAAATAGCGGAAATAAGCTACCAGAGTATATGAGCGAAGATGAAGTTAAGAGATTTTTAAATGCAATAGATGATAGTGATTTTAAGACAAATAGCAATAGAAATAGATGCATTATAAAACTTATTTTATTTACAGGCATTAGGGTTAGTGAAGCCCTGAGTGTAAAAAGAAAAGATATCATAGAAGATGGCGATCTTTTTGTTATAAGAATAAGAGGAAAAGGAAATAAATATCGCATTGTAATGATAAAACAACATCTAATAAGTGAATATTTAAATACTCTTGAAGTTAATTACAATAATAAGGAAGGATTTTTGTTTGTAAATAAAAATGGCGGACGATTAACCCAGGCTTATGTAAGTAGAATAGTAGAACAAATTTTGTTTAAAGCTGGCATTAGAAAAGAAAAGAATGGTGCACATATGCTTAGGCATACATTTGCTACAATGCTTTATAAAAAACAAAAAGACTTAGTTTTGATACAAGAAGCTTTAGGTCATGCTAGTTTAAATACATCTAGAATTTATACGCATTTTGACTCACAAAAGTTAAAGCTTGCTGCTAAAGTTGCGGAAGATTTAAATGATCAATAAATTAAATATAAAGAGAAATTTAAGTAGAATGCTAAGTCTATTTCATTTTTTAGGTTTTGAAATTTGAGTGCAGATAAATCACTTTTTTATATAAGTTCTTTACTAATTACCATAGGCATAATTTTTTCTTTTTCTTTGCCTATATATTTTGTTGCAAGAAACGATTACTCAATTTATCATTTTTTTATAAGACAGTTTGGAGCTGGGATTTTATCTATATTTCTTATGTGGTTTCTATCAAGACTTGATCCTGATAAATGGCTTTTTAGAATCGGTGTTTTATTTTTTATAATTTTTACCATATTAATGATATCTATGCCATTTTTACCCTCTTCTATCGCTAGGATTGTAAATGGAGCAAAAAGATGGATTCATACACCTTTTTTTGCGATTTCTCCTGTTGAGTTTTTTAAAATAGGGTTTATCTACTGCCTAGCTTGGAGTTTTTCAAGAAAAATAGATGGAACTAAAAAAAGTTTTACAACTGAAATAAAAATTTTAATACCCTATATACTTCTATTTTTATTTTATGTTTTTTTAATAGCTTTTATGCAAAACGACTTGGGTCAAATCGTAGTTTTAGCTGTTATTTTGATATTTTTAGCACTTTTTGCAGGGACAAGTTTTAAGCTTTTTATGATGGGGTTTATTCTTTCTGTTTGTGTTGCTGTAGTAGCTATACTTTCAACTAGTCATAGACTAAATCGTATAATGAATTGGTGGGCTTATGCACAAGATATATTTTTGAAATTTTTACCAGATAATTTAGCAGATCATTTACGCATAGAAGTTGTCGTAGAACAAACTGGACAAGTTGCGAACTCACTAAATGCTATAAAATATGGGTCTATATATGGTCAAGGATTTGGTTTTGGAAGCTATAAACTTGGATTTTTGCCAGATGTTCATACTGACTTTGTGCTTGCTGGCATTAGTGAAGAAATAGGATTTATAGGGTTTTGTTTTATAGCATTTTTGATGTTTATGGTTATATTTTTTATACTAAAAATTTCAGCAAGAAGTGAAAATAAAGTTTATCATCTTTTTTCTTTAGGTATTGCTCTTATGATTTTTACTGCTTTTATTATAAATTCCTACGGCATAAGTTCGGTTATCCCTCTTAAAGGTATACCAGTACCATTTTTAAGTTATGGCGGTAGCTCTCTTCTTGCAACTAGCATAGGCGTAGGAATGGTGCTAATGCTTTCTAAAAAGACTTCAAAAAAGGCTAGTTATGATAGCAATTAGCGGTGGGGGAACTGGCGGACATTTAATAATCGCAAAAACTCTTTGCGAAGAGTTAAATAAAAGAGGTGAAAAAACTATTTTTATAGGTTCTCAAAGCGGTCAAGATAAACTTTGGTTTGAAAATGACAGTAGCTTTGAATATAAATACTTTTTACCAAGTAGTGGTGTTGTGAATAAAAAAGGATTATCTAAGATATTTTCGCTTTTAAATATGATAAATCTGTCTTTTAAATGTATGGAAATTTTTAAAAAGCACAATATAGAAAAAATAATTTGTGTTGGTGGATATAGTGCAGCCCCTGCTTCATTTGCTGCAATTTTAGCTAAAAAAGAAATATATATTCATGAACAAAATGCAGTAACTGGTAAACTAAATAAAATTACTAAAAAATTTGCTAAAAAATTTTTTAGTTCTTATGAGGATAAGTTTTATAGTTATCCTGTAAATTTGAAGTTTTTTCAAACATCAAGATTAAGAAGTGGACTAAAAACTATAATGTTTTTAGGAGGCTCACAAGGAGCTAAATTTATAAATGCTTTAGCACTTGAACTAGCTTTAAATTTAAAAGAAAAAAACATAAAAATCATCCATCAATGTGGTTCAAAAGAATTTGATGAGATAAAGCAAAGATATGATAAGCTTGGTATAGATGCTGATATTTTCGCGTTTCATAAAAACATAGAGCAAAAGATGAAAGAAGCTGATATTTGCATTAGTAGAGCTGGAGCTAGTTCGCTTTGGGAGCTTTGCGCAAACAAACTTCCTTGCATCTTTATACCATTTCCATTTGCTGCTAAAAATCATCAATTTTTTAACGCCAAGTTTTTAAGTGATAAAAATCTTTGTGTTTTAATCAATCAAAATGATGTTAACAAAGAAGTTATTTTAAGTCATATAAATAGTATGGATCTACATAAAATTTCAAATGGCTTAGGGGAAATTATACAAAAAGATGGTGCTAAAATTATCGTTGATGAGATTTTAGCTTAATTCCTTTAAGATTTAAATTTATTTAAATCATCTTCTAAATTTTTGATAACTAAACTTAGCTTATCTGCTATTTCGACAAGTTGTTTTGATATACCTTGATTTTTATCTGTTATTTCAACCGAGTTTTTAGCCTCTTTTATAAATTCTTTAATAAATGATGTCATATCAATTATCTTTAACCCTATTTCTTTAGATATTTCTATGGCATGTTGGGTTGTACATTCTGCTATTTTTGCTTTAGAAGATAGTTTGTTTGCATTATCATTTATCTTATAAATTCCATTTGCATTTTCCTGCAATGTGATATAAAGAGAGTTTATATTTTCTATAATACCTTTTGTTGTCGTATTTATGCTTATTATAGATTCTTGTGTTCTTTCGGCTAATTTTCTAACTTCATCTGCAACTACGGCAAAACCTCTACCTTGATCTCCGGCATGAGCAGCTTCTATGGCGGCATTTAGCGCTAGAAGATTTGTTTGCTCTGCAATATCGCTTATCATATCTATTATTCCTTTCATATCTTTCGTTTGAGAAACTATTATTTGTAAATTACTGGATATATCGTGTTCTTTTGAGCTTGCTAAACTTATACTACTATTTACTTCTGTAAGTAAATTTATCATATTTGATAACTCATTTAAAGACTCTTTATTTAGTTTATCAGCTTTTTTTGTAAGCTCAGATGAGTCTAAAAGTGTTTGTTCTATATTTTGTGCCATTTGATATGAGACTTTGATCTGCTCTCTTCCCATATTTGCACTTAGAAGTAATGTATTTGAGCTATCATTTAAAAGTCTAGTTTGCCCATCTACATCTTTTGCGCTTGTTTTTGCAGTAGATATGGTCTTTTGTATATTTGATATAAATGAGTTTATATTTTGTGAACTTTGCCCTATTTCATCGCTACTTTTTATATTTATCCTAGCGCTTAAATCTCCATTTCCGCTTGATAAATTTTTAGCTTTACTTAGTAGTTCAAGGATTGGCCTCATTACTACTTTTTTTAATACAAATATCAAAATACCTATAGTTATAATAAATGAAAAAAGTATAATAGCTATAAATTTGTAAGAATTTTCATTCATAGCACTATCTATTTTATCATAAGAATAAGATAAATCCATTACTCCAAGCACATCTCCCTTTTATGAGCTAACATCACATGCAAGACATTCATCTTTTGCTAAAAATGGTCTTATTAGTCTCAAATGAGAACTACCATTTATATCTTTTATATACAAATTTAAATTTCTTGGATTTAAGAATTGGCTTTTTATAATTTCATCGTTTAAAATAATTTCTTTTAAACCAAAAGTTTGGATAACTGAATCCGATAGATAAATGCTTAAATTTTCAACACCTTCTATAAGCCCTGCTTCGCTTACGGTTTTTTCTATTATAGCAGGATCACCTGTATTCAAAGATGTTTTTACCGTCTGATGTATCGACATACTAAGCATATTTAGGTTGTTTTCACTAGTATTTCTAGTAAAATTATAAAATTCCTTTTGTATCATAAAAAATAGAGTGCAAAAACTTATGAAAAGAACAAAAATCATACTTATAGTAATTTTTTTATTTATTGTATCTAATCTAAACAATTAAGCAGCCTTTTATTTATTTTAGTTTAAATAATAACAAAAGTATTCTTAATTTAAAATATTATTGTAACAAAAATAAAATTTATAGTTAATAATATATTTTTACAATAAGAAAGATTTTAAAGGGCTAAATTAGCCCTTATATTATTTCTATTTTGTGTAGATCAAGCTTTATTTCATCGTTTTTTATGACACTAAGATTTGCTTCTAAGATATTTTTTGCTATATTTTTAGCTTCATCAAGAGAGTGCATTTCATAGCTACCACATTGATATTTGTTTAGTTCTGGTATGTCGTTTTGAGTTTTAACTTTTAAAACATCTTCCATGCTTTTATTCCATGCACTTATAACTTCATCTTCACTAGGTTTACCTATGACACTCATATAAAATCCAGTTCTACAACCCATTGGCGAAATATCTATAATTTCAGTTTTGCTTGAATTTAGATGATCTCTCATAAATCCTGCAAAAAGATGCTCTAAAGTGTGCATTCCTCTTGGTGGCAAAACATCTACATTTGGTTTGCAAAATCTAAGATCAAAAACGCTTATATCGTCGCCTTTTGGTGTTTTCATCTTTTTTGCAAATCTAACCCCAGGAGCTTGCATTTGTGTATGATCAACTAAAAAACTATCTAAAAGTGGCATAATTTATCCTTTTTATTTACAATGTGTTAAATATCCTATCTCCAGCATCCCCAAGACCAGGCACAATATAGCCTTTTTTATTTAATTTTTCATCAATAGCGGCTAAATAAACCTCTACATCTGGATAAATTTTGCTAAATTTTTCTAATCCCTCAGGTGCTGCAATTAAAGAGATAAATTTAATATGTTTTACGCCTTGTTCTTTTAGATGTTTTACTGCACTAATTGCAGTTGAACCAGTTGCAAACATAGGGTCTATTATCATAACTGTAGTATTTTGAACATCTTTTGGAAGTTTTGAGAAATAAAACTCAGCTTCAAGCGTTTTTTCATTTCTTTGATAACCTAAAAAACCCACACTAGCATCTGGAATAAGTCTAAAAACTCCTTCTAACATACCAAGGGCTGCTCTAAGTATGGGACAAATTGTAACTTTTGTTTTTAGTTTTTTTGATTTTGTTTCACAAATTGGAGTTTTAATTTTTGCATCTTTTAGAGTAAAGTCACTGCAGGCCTCAAAAAGCATTAGGTAAGTTATCTCATCTACAAGTAGACGAAATTGAAAAGGCTCAGTTTTTTCATCTCTTAAAATGCTTAGTTTATGTTCTATTAGCGGATGTGAAATAAGTTTGATATTTTTCATTTTTAGCCTTAATAAATTATTAAATTTAAAAATATTATATCAAAAATTAAATTGGCTTTGACTGAAGATACAGCCAAAGCTCTATAGTTTTTATTTTAGATAGCTACCTTGTGGAGTTGGAGAATTTTGTATAGCACTATTTTCTTGCTTAGAATCTTCTTTTTTTAGAGCATTTGATCCTTTTAAATAAGCAATGATTGCACCAAGTTCAGAATTTTTTGTTTTAAAGGCAACGGTTCTCATTATATCTCTATAGCTTCCACCATGATCACTTTCTGCCTGATAAGCTCTAAAAGACGTTTCTATCTCTTCAGCATCTATTTCGCTTAAGCGTCTAGATGCCCCCATGGCTCTTTTTGTACCCTTGTCGCCATGACAACTAAAACAGTTAGCTTTATATAACTCTTCTCCTTTACTAGAATCATAAGTATAGTTTCTATTTACGCCAAAGTTAATTAATCCACCACTAGAAGCTGGGGCTTGTGAGCGCTCATAAGTTGTTATACTTACATTTTGATCTTTCGCGTATTTTTGTATTAAAGATTGTAGTTCTTTACCAAATTCCCCTTTGGCCTCTATAACATAGGTTTCTTGGGCAAATCCGATACTAGATACAAAAAGTAAAGAAGCTATTGTTAAAACTTTTCTCATGCACAAATTCCTTTTTAAATTTAAAAAGTTGATTATATCAAAAAAAGGCTAATAATTGAATTTAATTTTGCATACTATTTAGAGCACTAAGAAGGTAATCTAAATCATCCTTGGTATGTGTATAGTGAAGCCCTATTCTAACAAAACCTGGGCGAGTTTCAAAATAATCATTATCTTTTAATCCAAGAAGATCGTGTCCATAAGGACCTGCACAAGCACATCCAGCTCTGGATTGTATGCCAAATTTATTACTTAAAGTTTTTGTTATTTCATAAGGAGATTTATCCTTATAATTAAAAGCATATATAGGTAATCTTTCTTGATTGTTTGGATAATATGCGATAATATCTTTTATCTTTTCAAATTTAGGCTCAAAATATTTTTTTAACTCCAATTCTTTGTTTTTAATATTTTCAAAACCTATAGAATTTCTTATTTTATAAGCAAGATGAGCTCTTATTAACTGGACTATACCTGGTGTTCCGCCCTGTTCTAATTGTTCTTTGTCATGAGTAAAGTTTTGAGATGTTCTGCTTACATAAGCAACAGTTCCACCACCTGCAAATGTTGGTAAATCACTTTTACAAAGTTCTTTTCTTATAGCAAGTAGTCCAGAACTCCCAATTCCACCTATGAGTTTATGAGGTGATAAAAACATAGCATCGTAAAAATTACAATCCAAATTTCCATATGGGCTGTAAGTTGAATTATCTAGCGCTAAAATACCATTATATTTTTTTATAAGTTTATAAATTTTTTTATAATCACATAAAATTCCAGTAACATTTGAAGCCACATTAAAACTTGCTATGATTTCTCTACCACTATTTTTTTTAAGTATATCTTCAAGCATATTCATATCAATTTGATTATTTTCATCAAATTTAATCCTGATAAACTCGCAAAGTCCTAACCTAAGGCTTACTTCATTTGAATGATGTTCGTAAGGGCCAACTATGGCAAGTGGGAGATTTTTTATATTTTTATTTTCTAGTTGCAATCTTTTTTTTAGAATTGGCGGAACATAAATGCCAAGAAGTTCTTGAAATTTTTTCATAGCAGCGCTTGATCCATATCCGCATGGCATTAGATAAAAATCCTCACTTAATTCAAGTAGTTTTTTAAGTTCTTTTCTAGCTCTTTCATAGTGTTGAGTTGTTGTTCTAGCACAACTTGAGCACTCAGAGTGTGTATTTGCATATGTTTGAAGTATAGAGGAAATTTGTCTTTCTACGCTTTTACAAGCAAGTCCAGAGGCTGTAAAATCGAAATAATAAATTCCATCTTTTAAAATAATATCATTTCTTAAATCTTCAAAAGTCAATATCTTTTCCCATCTTTTTAAAAATTGGCAAATTATAACAAAAATATGTTAAAATACGCCAAAGGGGTACGAAATTTATACTTTAAAAACGACATATCAAACGCATAAGCATTTAGACACTCATTCTTTAATAGAATTTCATTTCGTATTTGACGCATATGAGATAACCCCAAAATATTACGATGTTTTTGAAGCTATTAAATTTGAAATTTTATATAAAGTAGATGAGTTAAAAAAGAGATTTTACTTTGATAGCGAGCATCAAAGACTGATATCAAAAGCACTTTATAAATTATCAAAAAATGATAGAAAACAAAATTATATTTTTAAGCTTTTTCCTAGAGGCCTAGCTCATATAATATATACAAATATACTTTTTAGTGACTTGATTTATATAGAAAAAAGTAGCGAAAAGCCAATTCTAAGAGATAAAAACGAAAAAGTAAAAAAAGAGATAAAAAAATACAGCATTCAAGATAAACTTCACTTTAAAAATAACTTTACAAGATTTTGGTTTAGATTTATTGAACCAAATTTGGACATAATTAAACTTGGCAAATATGATTTAATGATGGAGATTATTAAAGAAGATTTTGATAATTATGCAAGCTTACCATTTGAACTTCTAGCAAAAGAAATTATCGCAAATAGACTTAAAATACCTCCATTTGAGATAGTTAGTTATTGGGATAAAGATGTAGAGATAGATATTTTTATAAAATATAAAAATATCTATATTATTGGAGAAGTGAAGTATAAAAATAAAAAAGTTTGCAAAAATATAATAAATATTTTAAAAAATAAATGTGAAAAATTAAGTATCAAGCCAAATAAAATTGTACTTGTTTCAAAAAGTGGTTTTAGTAATGAACTTATAAAAGAAAAAAGTTCAAATTTAATACTTTTTAGCTTAGAAGATTTTAAGGAGCTATTGTGAATAATAATGATAAAGACATAAAGAGCAGTTTAGAAAATCTTATAGAACAAACTTATCTAATAGAAAAAGAATACAAAACTCTAAATGAATCATATGTTAGCTTGCAGAGTTTTATAAAAAGTATAGTTGAAGTTTTGCCAACTGCACTTTGGGTTATAAATGAAAATGGAACTGTTTTTTTACAAAATAGTGAAGCTGAAGACCTCTCTTCTTTGCTTGGACTAATAGATATAAAACAACAAAGACAAGAAATAGCTCTTGATACTTCATATTTTCAAGTTATTATAAGACAAAAGGATGATAAAACTATCATTTCAGCAAGTGATATCACAAATGAAAAAAGAAGCGAAAGACTTGCATCTATGGGGCAAGTTTCTGCACATCTTGCTCATGAAATAAGAAATCCAATAGGCTCTATTTCCCTTCTTTCTTCAACACTTTTAAAAAGGATAGATGAAAAAAACAGACCTATACTTGAAGAAATGCAAAAAGCTATTTGGAGGGTTGAGCGTATTATAAAAGCGACTTTACTTTTTACAAAAGGTGTTGTGCCAAACAAATATAAATTTGATCTTCTTTCTTTAAAAAATGAGTGTGAAGATGTAGTTAAACTATACACTTATTCAAAAGATATATCATTTGATTTTAAATTTGAAAGCTATCCTTATGTTGGAGATAAAGATTTGCTTTCTATGGTATTTCAAAATCTTATATTTAACGCAATAGATGCTATAGAAAGCGATGATAATGATAGCGGCAATGTTGAAATAAATTTTTATAAAACAAAAGATAGTTATGAATTTGAAGTTAAAGATAGCGGTGTAGCAATAGAAGATAAAAATATACTTTTTGAACCTTTTAAAACAACAAAATTAAAAGGAAATGGTCTTGGACTAAGTCTTTGCAAGCAGATAATAAAGGCTCATGATGGAGAGCTTTTTATAAAAGACTCTCCAAAAAGATTTTGTGTTAGTTTGAAAATTTAACTACATAATGCGTGGAGTTAAAAGATCCATCATCATTTTTGTACTTTGTTTTGAAAGTGAGTCCATAAATTTCTCATAATTTGATTTTTCTTTCCAAACAGGATTTTCAACTTTGCTCATTTTTTCAAGCTCACTTCTTGCTTCATAATAGTTTGAAACCTTGTCTATAAGCCCTACTTTAAGCGCATCTGCCCCCAAAAAAACTCTAGCATTTGCCCACTCATCTTTTTTGTTAATATCTAGTTTTCTCGCATTTGCAACTTCACTTACAAAAAAATCATAGCTTTTGTTTACTATTTCTTGGAGAGCCATTTTTTCTTTTTCAGTCCATTCACGCATAATTGTGCCAGTTTGTTTAAACTCTCCTGCACTAATGGTTTGATCAGTAATGCCAACTTTTTTAGTTAGCTCACTTATGTTAAATCCTTGCATTATAACCCCAATTGAACCTATAAAACTACCTGGATTTGCATAAATTTTCTCAGCCCATATACTGCTTAGATAGCTTCCACTTGCCATAGTGCCAGTTGCATAAGCTAAAACCGGTTTTGTTTCATTTAGAGATTTTATAGCTAATGCTATTTCAACACTTGGGCTAAGTGAGCCTCCTGGGCTATCTACTAAAAGCAAAACCCCTTTTATATTTTCATCATCTTTTGCTTTTTTTATCTCTTCAAGTATCTCTGAGCTTGACATTATAGTACCTTGCAAAAATATCTCTTGTAAATTTGCATTTGTTTTGTTTTCGTTATGTGTGCCAAAAAATACAAAATATACAATAAGTAAAAATATAAGTGTTTTAAAATGCCTATTTATAAATTCAAAAATGCATCTAATTGGTGCAAAAATAATTCTTAAAAATTGCATTCATTGCCTCCTATAAAAAGTTTTTTCGCTTCTTTTGTTTGCAAAATTAGCTGAAGTAAAAGCTCACTATCATTGCAGTCTAAATCTTTGTAAACAGCTATATCTGATAATTTACCTTTACTTAATGAACCACTATTTAAATTTAATGAATTCGCAGCTTCTTTTGTGGCACTAATCCATAAAATTTGAGCTATTTTGTGTAGATTAAAATCATCATGAATTAGCAAATTTGCTCTTAGTTCATCAAAGAAATTTAAGCTTATATTTGAGCTAAGCCCATCAGTTCCGATATTTAATTTTGCTTTATTTGAAAGTAATTTTTTTAAATTTAAAGTTCTTTTACTAAGCAGTCTGTTTGAAAATGCACAATGTGTAACTGAGTGCAAATTTTTATCAAGTTTAGAAAAATCATCCATATAAACACAGTGTGTAAAAAGCGTTTTTATACCTTTAAAGTACTCTAAAAAGCTATCTATATTATACATTGGCTTGGGATTTTTACTAAAATGAGAAAGCCATTTTTTAAACTCACCCTCACCTTTTGTAAGCCATTTTTTCTCATGCTCGCTTTCTAGAAAGTGAGCCGAGATTAAAAGCGAGTTTTTCTTAGCAAAATCACACACTTTTTGGACCAAATTAGGATGTGTAGAGTAAGGTGAATGAACAGATACGGCAGGAATAAATTTATCATTTTTGTATTTTAAACTAGCATTAAATCTAGCCATAAATTTATCCCAATTTTCGCTACAAACAGCCTCACTTACTCCTAAAATTTCATTAAAAAATACAACCCTAGCCTCTGAGTTTGCACAAATTTGCAAATCTCCACCAAAGCTTGAAATTTCACCTATTGTACAAACTCCACTTTTCATTATAGATTTTATGGCTTCTTCTATTAGTTTATCGTTTGCTTCTTTGCTTAGAGTATCTCTTGAGTTTACAATACTATCAACCCACTTTAAAAAATCTCCATAAATAAGAGAAGTTTTGTTTGAGCTAAATTCTAAATGCGTGTGAGTGTTTATAAAACCAGGCGCAATTATATCAGTTGAGCAATCAATAATCTTGGCATTTTTATATTTGTTTTTCAGATTTTCAAACTCACCAACTTCTACTATATTTTGCTCAAAAGCTATGGCTTTGTTGTGTAAAATCTCAAAACCATTATCAAAATTTAGTATTTTCTTTGCTTTTATTATTTTCATATTTTATTTTTTATAGCTTTAGCTGGAGTGCCAACAGCTACAACACTATCTCCTATATCCCGCACAACAACTGCTCCTGCACCTATGGTTGTATTTTTGCCAATTGAGATTTTTTGTATAACGCTTGTTCCAATACCTATATGAGAAAGTTCTCCAACTTTTACGCCACCAGCTAAGCTTACATTTGGACTAAGATGGACAAAATCATCTATAATGCAGTCATGTTCAACTATACAACCAGTATTTAAAATAACGCCATCTTTTATTGTGGCATCAGCATTTACAACTACATTTGGCATTACAACTATGCCTCTTTTTAGGTTAGCATTAGGTGATAGTATGGCACTTGGATGTATTAAATTTACTACATTAAAACCAGCATCAATTACTTTTTGCTGCAGTTTTTTACGAATAGAGTTATCTCCAATTGCTATTATGATATCAAATTTTTCTAAGTTTGTAGTAAATTTATTTTCACTTGAGTCGTCTAAGAAAATGATATTTTCATACTTACAAGCTCTTGCAATATCAGCAACAACTTTTCCATGCCCGCTCGCTCCGTATATATAAATACTTTTAGTTTGAGCCATTAAATTTCTCCGTTGTAGCCATTCCATCTTTACTTATGCCATCTTTTTTTATAACTTTTTTTATAGTTAGAAGTGCGATTTTCACATCTAAAATAAAGCTAAGATTTTTTGCATAATACACATCGTATTCGAATTTTTTAGACCATGAAATTGCGTTTCTGCCATTAACTTGTGCAAGTCCAGTAATTCCAGGGCGAACATTATGGCGAAGTTTTTGTTCATCATTATATATATTTAGATATTCTACAAGAAGTGGTCTAGGTCCTATAAAACTCATATCTCCTTTTAAAACATTAAAGAGCTGAGGGAGTTCATCTAAACTTAAAGAGCGAATTTTTTTACCACACTCATTTAAACGCATATCATCTGGTAAAAGTTTGCCGTTACTATCTATTTCTTCGCTCATAGTTTTAAATTTATAAATTTTAAAAATTTGTCCGCCTTTACCAGGACGAGATTGTGTAAAAATTGTATTTTTACTTATATTTTTTCTGATAATAATATAAGTTATTAACATAATTGGAGATGTTAAAATAATAAGAAAAAGTGCTCCTGCGACATCAAAGAATCTTTTAAAAAAAGCTCTATACATCTAAAAACCGCCTGTAATATTCAATGTATTGTTTTGTTATAATATCTTGATTGTATTTTTGAAGAACCAAATTTCTACCGTTTTGTCCCATTTGTTTTGCTAATTTTTCATCATTTAGCAAAATTTCTATCTTTTTAGCTAAATCTAGGCCATCTTTTTGTTTACAAATTAAACCGTTATGATTATTTTCTACAGCTTCATTGCAACCACTAACGTTGCTTACAATGCAAGGCAAACTCATACTCATAGCTTCTAAAACTGTCCTTGGAAAACCCTCTTTATAGCTTGGTAAAACATAGATAAATGTGCCTTTTAATAGCTCTTTTACTTTATTGCTCCACTTTATCCACATAACATTTTTATTATTTAAAAAAGACTTATCAGCACTGCTTGGATTACCCTCATATCCATCACCAACAAAAACAAACTGTGTATCGTTTCTATCTTTTAAAATATCAGCAGCTTCGTAAAACTCTCTTATGCCTTTATGCCAAAGTGCTCTACCCATCATCAAAACTATTTTTTTATGGGTTTTGAAATCATACACATTTACTAAATTTGGATCAAATTCATTTGCATCCACACCGACGCTTTTTATCCTTTTTACTTTTCTTTCATCTATAATGCCATGATTTATCATATAATCTGGGTCGCTATCATTTACAAAAATAGTTCCATTACTTAGCGAAAATGACTTTTTGTAAAGCATTTCTATAGCAAATCTTACCATTTTTGCTTTTATATTATTATCAACATAAAAGCTTCCTAGTCCTTCGACTAAATTTAGTACAACTTTAATGCCAGCTTTTTTTGCTGCAAATGTCCCAAAAACATTGCTTTTGTGAGCTGCTGTTTGGAGCATATCTAAATTTAGGGTTGATAATATAGAAGCAAGGTTTGCGGTATCTTTTTTTACTTTTAGCGGATTTAAGCTCGCTTTATCTATCTCATAAATGACAGTTTTAAACTCTTCTTCTATAGGCTTTGTATAAGCTCCATATGGCTCGATGGCTATAACTTCGTGCCCTAATCTTTTTAATTCGCGCATAATTGGAGCTCTAAAATAATAAATACTCATATCCGAGTGTGAAAGAAAACCAATTCTAGCCATATTCAAACCTTTTTAAAATTTCAAATCATTTTATCATTTTTTTAATTTATAAACTTTAGTTGCACCGTTTAAAATAACTGGCTCAAAAAGATTTTTATCATAATTTTCTAGCACAAAAAGCTGAATATACGCACTATTATATAAAGTTTTATCAAGAACTAATATTCTTGAATAATCTCTCATAAAAATTACATAAAAATCACTAGTTGGATCTATATCAAAATATTTTACATTTAGTTTTTCATTTTCATCATAGCTTGTTTCTACATATGTATTTACACTATATGAGTTGCCATTTATAGATAATTTCGTACCATCACTACTTAAAGTAACATTGTTACTGAGCATGATTTGCTTATCTTTTGTATATGAAAATCTCTCTGTTCCTAGGAAAAATGGTTGTGCAAAACTTTTACCTGATGTTAAATCAAGTCTAGAAAATGCTAAAACAGTTGGATAGATATGAATCATTCTATCTGGTAAATAATAGTAAATATCTCTAGTTTTTGGAGGTAATGTTAGATTTTCATCTTTTAAAGATAATAAGAAATCATTAACATTTGTGGTTTTATAATCTTTCATCATCTGTTTTAAGTTTAATCCAAAATTCTCTTCATAATTTCTTTCTGTATATTCAACTTCAAGTCTTGCCATATTTGCAGAGCTTACCTGATCAGCCCCAAGTGCAAAACTAACTGCAAAATTATCACTTCCTAAATGTTTTCCACCATCTATAAGGGTTTTTACATCTGAATAATATCTTATAGGATATCCATAATCCCACCATGAAAGAACATAATCTTCTCTTTGGGCAATCTCTTTTAAATTATCTAAACTTTCAACTTCACTATGTGTAAAGACCGGAAATACTTTATAATCATATATATGCTTTAATGATGGATAAAGCGCACTTATAGTTATTATGGATAAAAATAAATATCCCAAAAACCGATCTTTTATGCCAAATTTTGTGTAGAAATACATAATAAAATAACCAAAACCAAGAGCCATAACCGGAACTGAGTATATTGTAAATCTTAAACCACTTTTAAAAGATATAAAGCCTAAAAATAGTATTGGCAAAGTAAGAATTAAAATTTTATTATTTTTTATAAACAAAATATAACCAATTGCAGATATTATAAATACAAATAAATGACCACTAATTCTAGTCGCAATAGCTTCAAAGTCTATCGTTGAGCTTTCTCTAATAGTTTGATTTACATTAAAAAAGTTAAATGCTTCTCCACCACTATCTGCCATACCTCTAAAAATATAAAATTTTAGATTAAAAAGTATGGGATTTAATCCGCCAGTTGTTATAAAAATTCCAGATAAAGCAAGTATTAAAACAAAAATAATTTTTTTATTGAAAATTTTAGGAAAAAGATAAATTAAGATATATAAAATAAATATTATAGTGAACTTTATTTCAGTTTGAAAATTTGTAATTGCTAAAATCATAAACGCTATTGCTTCATAATTTAGCTTCTCAGATCTATCAAAAATAAGAGTGTATAAAAGAAACATTCCTATCATAGCAAGTAGTAGCGAGTACGAAGAAGGATACCACCATCCATATATTGCCATAAAAATAGGTATAAATATCAAACTTGAACGCTGTTTTCTTTTTGAAAGTCTTATCATGCTCCATACGATCATCATTGGAAGCGTTATATTTAACATATCTGTATCGTAGTATCCAGCCATTGTTCTATTATAATAACTATTTGCAATCACTGCTAAAAGAGCACCTATAAAACCTACTCTTGATACATTTAACTCTTTGCCTATAAGTATCAGAGGAATGGCTAAAAGTGGAGATAAAAATACGCTCATATATAATAATACAGTTTCTAGTTCAAATGGCAAAAGATTATATATCCACATTGTAAGTGTAGAAAGCGATGACCCATAGTATGAAAGATCATTTGGTTGATGAAATCCAGCTATCATATCTCTTGCGCCTTCAGCAAAAGCGTAACCATCATTAGTGCTTATCATTAGCTGATCATTCCATAAAAAATTAGGATAAACACTCGCCCAACTAATCCAGTAAAATCTACAAAATATACCAAAACATACAGCCAAAAGTATCATTAAAACAGTATGTTTAGAAAGCCTAGGAAAGTTATTTAAAATTTTAGAAACATCAAACTTTGACATATAAAACCTTGTTCCAATAAACGAATTTTGCTTAAAGCGAACTACAATTCTATCACAATTTAAATAATAGTTAGATAAATAAATATCATTTAAAGTATATTTTTATATTTATTATGAGATTGTTCTATCTTTTCGATAAGTTCATTTGAAATTTTAGTTTTATCAAAAAACATGGCTCTAGTTTTTGCTTTTTCTTCATAAAACTTAACAAAGTTTTTGTTATCTATGGCTTTTTGCATAGCGTTTTGAGTAGCAATTTCATCATTAACTGGCACCAAAACTCCCCACTCGTCATCTCCTAAAAGTTCTCTTGCACCACTTTTATGATCGCTTGAAATAACTAATTTTTGGCAAGCTAAAGCTTCTATAAGCGCATTTGAAAAACCTTCAAAAAGACTAACAAAAACAAAAGCATAGCATTTTGACATGTATTTGTAAGGATTTTTTTCAAAACCCATCAAATGAACGCGTTTTTCTAGTTTTAACTGTTTTACAAGGCTTAAAAGCTCGTTTTTAAGTACACCTTCGCCAAGTATAACAAGATCAAATTCATCATTTCTAAGTTTTGAAAATGCTTTTATCAAAAGCGTATGATTTTTGCCACTATCAAGCCTACCAACACTTAGAAAAAATGGTCTTGTTAATTTTGAATCTATATCCTCTCTTGAAAGCTCTGTTATTTTTTGTGTATCAATTGCATTATATAAAACCCACATTTTTTCTCTATTTATATGAAAATTTTGCTCTAAATCAATTAAATTTCCAAGCGAATTTGGCATTATAAGATCTGCTTTTGGATAAAGAAATTTAAGCAATGCTTTACTTATGATTGATTTAAGATTTTTTTCTTTGTAAAGTACTGACGGCGTTGAACACTCGTTAAAAATCATACTACCTTTTAATCCAAACATCCTAGCAAAACCAGCTACATAACATGGACGATTCATCCAAACAAAATGAATATCAATACCTATTTTTTTGCACAGTTGCTTGTATTTTAGTCCCAAAAATGGTAGCTTTAAAAGCTTTTTGATACCATTTTCGAATGGAGCTGATTTTTCTATATAATGTATACTTACTTCATTTGGTATATCATAGTAAATACGGTCATTCATAAGTATTAAATGTACTTCATAGCGTTTTGCAAGCTCTATTAGTAGATTACTAACTACTCTTTCTGCACCACCACCAGCCATTGAGTATATAAAAACACCTAATTTTTTAATGTTGTTCATTTTTAGTTCCTATCACATTTTCTATAAGTTTTTGCCATTTTTGCATGATATTTTCATAGTTAAAATTTTCTAATGTCTTATTTGTATTATGGATAATTTCTTTTCTTAAATTATCATTGCAAATTGCAATTTCAAGCTTCCTAGAAAGCTCTTTGCTGTTTCCTATATCAAACAAAAGTCCAGTTTTGCCATCTTCTATAAGCTCTATTCCGCCAGCTGTTTTACTTGAAATCCTAACGCATTCATAAAATGCACTTTCTATAAGCACATTTGAAAGTCCTTCACTAAATGATGCGAGCACGAAAATTTTAGCTTTTTCGTAAATTTCTTTGATATCTATTTTATGACCTAAAAACTCTATATTTAAATTTAAGTCTTTAGCCATTATTTCTAAATATTGCCTTTGTGAACCATCTCCTGCTATTAATATGCGATATTCTTTTAGCAAGACTTTATTTATCCCAGAAAGTGCTTTTAAAAAAACATCATACCCTTTTACTTTTTCTAACCTTGCTACACATAAAATGATATTTTCTTTTTGTAAGTTTTGCGAACTTTCTCCAAAAAATGGATTATGCATGATAACACAGTTTTTTACAAATTTAGAGTAATAAGAAAAATCGCTTTTTGTTAGCACAGTTAGCGCATCAGCTTGTCTATATGCTAAATTTCTTATAATACTAAAAGGTTTGCTTTTCAAAAACTCATATGAGTTATGTTCTGTCACGATTAGTTTGTATTTTAGACCAAAATTTGCTATAGCGCAAGCTACATTTGTCCAGTCTATAAAACTGATAATAACATCTGGATTTTGAGCTTTAAAGCACTCTCTTAGTTTTATGTATTTATTAAATTTACCACCATTTTCATAGACATTTAAATTTATAAAATTTATATTTTTATCAAATTTGTATAAATTTTCGTTGTTTTCAAGTATTGCTATACTTACTTCATTGTTTTTTGAAAAATGATTCGCTACAACTTCAAGTACGCGTTCTGCACCACCATTTCTAAGAGCCGCAATAACAAAAAGAAGTTTCATTTTAACCCTTTATAAGCTTTAAAAGCTAATTTTAGCAAAGTTGGATGAATGGCTAAAAGTATGATTAAAACCTTCTTTTTAAAATACTTTGTTTTGATTTTTAACACAGAGCTAAGCCTTTTCCTTATAAGTTTTGAAAACTCATAAATTTTAGGATAAAACTCGCTTTTTCCACTTTTTAAAATACCAACACTTGTATCAAACATGGATGAACAAAGTGCATAGTTAGATTCGTTTTTTAACTCCGGATATGTTTTGTAAACTAGTGTTGTAAATCTTTGTACGCTATCAACTGCGATTAGATGTTTATCATCAAATGAATGTACTGTTGAACCTGATCTGATACGGTAAAAATAGTAAATTCCATCAGTGTAAGCTATGTTTTGTGCTTTATTTATAACATCAAAAGATATATAAATATCTTCATAAATTCTGCCTTGAGGAAAACGCAAACCATCAAAAATCTCTTTTGCATATAAAAAAATGCATGGGGAAAAAGAAAGATCTGCTGTGCAAATTGATTTTAAAAGATCTTTTGCGCTTAAAACTTTTTCATTTTCGTAGGTTTTAGTGTTCTCATAGTTTGGAAATTCTCCATAAAATGGCCGCAAACTTATCATACTAAGTTTTGTTTGAAATTTACAAGACATATCGTAAAGCTTTTGGATATAGTCTTGTTTTATTATATCATCACTATCAACAAAACTTATAAATTCACCCTTTGCAACATCAAGCCCCATATTTCTTGCACTTGACTGCCCGGCATTTTGTTTATGAAAAACTTTTATACGACTGTCTTTTAAAGCAAATTCATCGCAAATTTGAGCACTTAAATCTGTTGAACCATCATCTATTAGTATAATCTCTAGTTTTTTGTAAGTTTGATTAAGTATAGAATTTAAAGCATCTTTTAAATACTTTTCTACATTATAAACAGGCACTATAACGCTTATTAACACGGTCTTATCCTTGTATGCAAATTTTTATAAACTCAAGCCATTTTTTGGCTATATTTTCCACCCTATAATCATCTTTTCTAAGATTTGCATTTTTTATAAATGTTGTTCTTAAATTTTCATCACTAATCAATATTTCAAGTTTTTTAGCTATTTCTTCTTTATTGTCGACCTCGCATAAAAATCCGTCTATTCCATCTTTTATAAGATCACTTGGCCCTGCCACACAATTTGTTGAAAGCCTTGTGCAATCAAAATAAATACTCTCCATTAAGATATTGCAAAACCCCTCTGCTCTACTTGTAACTGCTACTATTTTTGCTTTTTTATAATAATCTTCTATGTTTTTTACAAAACCAACAAAATCTACTTTTAAGCCAAGTTGTATTGATAACTTCTGCAGCTTTTCTCGCTCACTCCCATCTCCAGCAATAATTATTTTCCAATTTGATAAAAGATTTTTATCTATAAGGGCTAGTGAGTTTAAAAATGTGTCAAAACCCTTAAAATACATAAGTCTACCAGCAGCTAAAATTATATTTTCTTTTTGTAAATTTTGTTCATGAACAAGTGGTATTTTAAACATAGGATTTGGTAAAACTTCTCTATTTTTCACAAATGTATAATAATCAAGATCAAATTTAGTAAGCACAGTTAAACCATTTGCAAGAGGATAAGTTATGCGTTTTAAAGCTTTCCAAATAAAGGATTTTAAAAAAGTGTGATTTGTATGCTCACTTACTATGATTTTGTTTTTAAGACCAAAATTTGCTATAAGCGTAAGGATGTTTGTATTATCTAAAAATGGTATCACAACATCAAAATCGCTGTTTTTTAGAAATTTACGAAGTGATAAAATTTTGTCAAATCTTTTTGTGATATTGCCTAAAAATCCTTTATCTCCAACGCCACTTTTTGTGCTAAGTAGTTTTATATTTTGATTTAGCTCGTAAAACGGTGCCTCATCATCAAATTTTAGAATGTAAATCTCATGAGTTAAACTAAGTTCATTAGCCAAAACACTCATAACTCGCTCTGCTCCGCCCTGACCTAATGTTGAAATAATAAATAAAATTTTCATCTACTCTCTTTTAAATTTGAAACTAAAAAATCAAGTGAGTGTTTTTTCCAGCTTTGTAGATGATTTTCAACATCTTGCCAAGATATTTTTTTATCTAAGTTTATATCATCTTTTTGGTTTATTATCCTCTTACTTAATCCAAACATCTCAAAAAGACTATAAAAACGCTCACTTCCACGACTTTCGTTTATAAAAACAAAAAAGTCTTTTTGGAAAATTATACTAAAAACGCATCCATGAAATGAATCAGTTATGATAAAATCAGCATTTTTAAAAGCACTTATCCACTGAGTTATCTTAACCCTATTTGATTTTTCGCTTATTTTAAATATATCTTTATTGTATTTTTTAGAAGCATCGTTTAAAATATCTAATTTATGCGCATTTTCGTCTAAAATATAAACTAAAATTTTCCCTTTTGTTGCATCAAAATCTTTATCTATTACGTTCTCAAAAATCTCTTTTTTGGCTAAAAGCGTTGGGTCTAAAACATGAGTTGCTTCAAGATTAAACTCTTTTTTACATATCTCTACACCACTTTTTTCCCTAACTGATATAGCTTTAAATTTAGCCAAATTTGCTTTATGGATATTTATATCTAAATCATAATTATCAAATTTATCTCCCCCAAAGCTTGCTGCATATGCTAACTTTATAACATTGCCAGAAACAAATCCTAAAGAAAAATCATTTAAAAACTTTATAAAGTAAGATGGTCTAAAAACCTGATCGCTTCCTAATACTATAGCACTGTAATTTCCACTAATAAATACATCTTTTAATTCTTGTGGATCTTTTATTTTTCGTGTTGTTATGAGGTTTGTTTTGATGAAATTTTTACAATCTTTAAACTGCCTAAGTTTAAAAGTGTAGTCTTTGTATGTTTGTGGATCTTTTATTTTAAGTTTTATAAATCTATAAAAATCCATACTAAAGTAACTATTTGTTATATCAAGATGTAAAATTTCGCACTTATGTCCAAGATCTATCAAAGTTTTTTGTAATGCGTAAGCTTGTAAAATTCCTCCATAGTTATTCCATAATGGAAGTGTCATTATAGCTATTTTCATACATGTATCTTTTTTGTATAATTTTTAAAACGGTATTTAAGTGTCTCAAATTGATTATCTATCTTATCTAATTTTTCTATCTGTTTTGATTTTATTTTTACATATTCATCGCAGTTAAAATTACTTAAACTCTCTTTTTGTATATTAAGTTTTAGCTTTCTAATCTTAGATTTTATTAGATTATATGATCCAAATTTAATTAAATTTTTACTTCTTATAACGCCCATTTGAGATAAAATCACTTTTTTTTCATCTATAATTTTACAGTTTTGATCGCAGTTTTTAAATATATTTTCCAAATCTTCATCTCTAAGCACAACTAAGCTTTCCCCCCTAAAATCTCCTATCTTTTCTTCAAGCCAAGCATCCATTAAAACCGCATCTGCACATTTTGCAAAAACATCATTGCAAGAGTTGCAAGCAAAAGGTGTAAAAGCCCTACTTCCCCACCATAAAAAAGCACTTTTTGTTCTATCATCTATGGCGATTTTATCATGTATGTCAGTAAATTTTATTCCAAATTGCATAGCATTTTTATCTTTAAATTTATATCTAAAATTCACACTTTTTAATTGAGTATTTTCATTTTGAAATGCTAAATTTGCTAATTTTTGAGTATAATTTGCGCTTTTGTTTTGACCACAAACCAAGCCTATTATAAATTTAAGTCTATTTTTTAACCTTGCACTTCTTTTCATAGCAAGTCTTAATGCTTTTGCAAAACATGGAAGTGCAGTTATAGCAAAACGAGCGTTATTTTGAATAATAAATTTAATTGCATTTTCTAAATTTAGTGGATAATATACACTTCCTTTTATCTTAAAAGCCTCGTTTTTTGATAAAACTTGAAAGCTAAAAAGTTCTCTTTCATCACCAATTGGACATATAGCATAATCTATCATATCAAGCTCAAAAAGCTTTGTAATTATGAAATTTCCAGCTCCCCCACTTGCAGAACTTATACGCTCATTATCATCTTTTTTACAAAACTCATAAGTACTTAAATAAGCTCTAAAATACTCATTAAAATTTGGTAAATTTACATAAATTTCAGCATTTATATCATCTTCATTTGCATCAAAAAATGGACAAATTTTAAGACAAATATCACATTTTTCTATACAACCATCACTAGCCATAACTTCATAAATTTTCTCATCATTCATTTTCATTTGCAAAACTTTAGCTGGACAAAAGTTTACACAAACACCACATCCTATGCATTTGTTTTCGCTAGAAATTAAGCTTGCAACATTTTGACTCACTTCTTGCGCCTTAGCTTTGCTATAACAGATAAAATAATAGCTTTTTCATACTCATTCATAACAAATTTCCATGATATAAAAGTGTACATTGCTATATAAAGTAATCCAAAAATAAATAAAAATTTGACGCCATTTAAAGGAAAGTAATGCGAAATTGCAAGGATTGCCATCACAGCTACGCCAAATTTTAAGCTCATTTTTAAAATATTTTTCCAAAATTTAATGATATTTAGACCAACTTTAAAATGATAATAATAGTTCATAATTAGCACATTTAAAACTATTAAAACAAATGCTGTGCCTATGGCACATCCAATACCGCCATAAAGTTTTGCTAAAGGTATAGAAATTCCAACATTTACAAAAGTTAGTGCAAATTCCATAATAGCTCTAAATTTATACATATTTTTTGCTTGTAAAATAGATAATCCTAAATTTTGTACAAGCGGTATAGAAACTGGTATGACTAGTATAAGTGCTATTGTATAACTTTGTGCGTAATTTGGACCAACCCAAAAGTTTATAAATTCTTGACCAAATAAAACTAGACAACTAGATATTAAAAATATGATATAAAATTGAATTCTTCCAACTTTTATAAACTCGTCAGTTAATTCTTCATTTGAGCTGTTTTGCGATACCATCTTTGATATTTTTGGAAGCATTACACCAGAGATAGTAACAGATAGGACAATAAACATGTTATTTATAATTATAGCTACAGAATAAATAGAAACAGCTACACTTCCTACAACTGCGCCTAAAATAAAATTATCCACACTCCAATTGACTTGATCAACTATAGCCCCTAAAAATATAAAAAATGAGTAAGAAAAAATTTCTTTCAAAAGCTTGAAGTCAAAATTTTTCACACTAACATTAGGAGATATATTTTTTTTACAATACCAAAAATCAACAATCAAGCATGTAATATTTATAATAGTAACAACAACAACAAATGATACTGATTTATAGCCCATAAAAAGAACTGGTATCATCATAGCTGGGAGCATAAGGGTTCTAAAAATAGCTACTATTTTTATAAAAATAAAGTTTTCATATGCTGTCAAAATAGATGGAAATATGCTAAAAGGAAAACTTACTGCAAGATTAAAAGTAAGCAATCCAAACATTATTTTAAGCTCACTAATCTCTCGTGGGGTCATTTTTTGTCCAAAAATCGTATCAGCAAAAATAACTATCAAGGTTCCCAAAATAATGATTATAACGCTCATAATAAGATAAATGGTAAAGATAGTACCGTGTAACTTATTTTCATCTTCTTTTCTATTTTGCGTTATATATTTTGATGTAAAAACTATAACGGCATTGCCAAACCCAAGGTCTAAAATTTCTAAATATCCTATAACACTTGTAGCAAGTGAGTAAAGCCCAAACTCGCTTTGCCCAAGCATTCTAAGTAAAAATGGTGTGTAAAACAAAGATATGCAAGCGCTAATAATAACATTTGCATATGTTAACACAACCGCCATTTTGCGCTGTTTATCTGTGCTTACAAGTGATAAATTTATCATTTATTATTAATCTTTGTTCATATTGGTTATAATCTTTTTTCCCACTCAAGGGCTGATTTTATGATAACCTCAAGGTTGTCTTTTTTGGGCTTCCAACTAGTTAATTTTCTTAGCTTGTCGCTATTTGCTATAAGCATAGCAGGATCACCATCTCTTCTTGGTGCAATCTCAGCTCTAAAATCAACTCCACTTACTTTTTTAGCTGTATTTACAACCTCTTTTACACTAAAACCTCTACCATAACCAACATTAAAAATTTCACTTCTGTTTTTGCTAACATAATCTAAAACACTTAAATGAGCATCTGCTAAATCCTCTATATGGATATAATCCCTTATACAAGTGCCATCTTTAGTATCGTAATCTTCGCCAAAAATCGACATTTTTTCTTTTTTCCCAAGTATTGTCTGCGTTGCAACTTTTATAAGATGTGTTGCGTTTGGATAGTTTTGTCCAAGCATTCCATCACTGCTTGCTCCTGCAACATTAAAATAACGCATAATGCCATATCTAAAATTTGGATTTGCAATAGCAGTATCTTTTAAAATCCACTCACTCATGAGTTTACTTCTACCATATGGGTTTATAGGATTTTGCTGCGTTTCTTCTGTAACTTCTCCATTTTCTGGCTCACCATAAACAGCGGCAGTAGAGCTAAATAAAAATATATTTACACTATGTTTTAGGCATAAATTTGCTAAATTTACAACATTGCTGGTGTTGTTTTCGTAATATTTTAGCGGAAGTTGCGTGCTTTCAAAAACCTCTATAAATGCAGCAAAATCTATTATAGCATCAAATTTAGATTTAGCAAAAAGATTATCTAGATTATTTAAATCTTCTAAACTCATCTTTATAAACTCAAAATCTCTTATAGTTTTTAGTGAGTTTATAGCTTTCATTGAACCTTTACAAAGATTATCTATAATACAAATTTCATGTTTAGTTTGCTCTAAAAGCGCTTTTGTAACATGAGAACCAATATATCCAGCCCCACCTGTAATTAAAATTTTCATTTTATCTCCTTAAATTTCATCTCTAAAACGCAAAAATACCGGAAATCTTGGCTTATTATTTTTAGTTAAATTTTGATATTTATAAGTTATGATTTGTCCTATTTTTGGTGGATTTTTGCGCATTTTATCATCAAAACCTGAACCAATTTTAAAAATGACTCCTCTTTTTATGTCTTTACAATCAAGCGAACCCATAACATCGCTGTATTTACCGCTTCCTTTATTTATTTTTATAACCTTACATTCGTCATCTTTAAATTTTTTAATTTTTAAAATTTTACTTGAACGAGTATTTTCATATATCAAATTTGGCTCTCTTGCTACTAAACCTTCTCCACCATTTTTTACAACTTCATCTAAATATGCGAAAACCTCTTGATTATTTTTAGCTACTTTTTGCTCAATTACTTTTATGTTTTTACAGTTTTTTGCAAAATCTATCATTTTTTCATATTTTTTATCAAAACTTGCATTTAAATCAGGAATATCAAAAATATAAAACTTTATCTCACTCCAAGCAGCATTTTCGTTCATCTTAGATGTTATAGAAGTGATGTTTTCAAAATCATTTCTTTTTGTATAAAGTTCTCCATCAAGAGCATAGCTTGGAAAGCAAGTTGTAAAACTTGAAGGATAATTAAATTTATATCCACTTCTTGATTTTAACTCTTTTCCATCCCAAATGCCGCGGACACCATCAAGTTTTTCGCTTATATACCAGCCACTTAAGTTCTCATCTTTATACTCATTTAAAAGCATTATATCTTTGGCAAATATAAAATTAAGGCAAAAAAAAGCAAGAAAAAAAACTTTAGACATCATCTTTTAATCTTTTTAATTCTTCATCTATGAAAGTTTTAAAAACTGGAGTATAGCTCATATTTTCCTTTTCTTTTTGAAGATACTCACTCATTGTAAATATGTTATTTGCGTAATCATTTATTGTTATATCACCTCTTAAAAGTTCATATTTTAAAAAAAGCCAGTATGTATTTAATGTATCACTTTCACAGTATTCGTAAATTTTATCAAGTTTATTCTCATAAAAAAGATTTGTAACTTGATCGCCATGGGTATCATATTTTCCTGGTAAATTTAAGCTTTTACAAAGCAAATCCAAACTTAGTCCACTAACTGCTTTAAAATCGCTTATATGATCTAATAAATCAAGATGAAAAATCCCATCATAACGACTTCTGTAGTTTTCCCATTTTGACTTATTTAACTCTTTATTATTTGTTTCAAAATAAGATTGAGCTTGAATATTATATTTCATAGCCCTAACCATTAGCATTGGTAGATCAAATCCACGTCCGTTAAAGCTAACTAAACGCGGGTTATATTTATTTATAAAATTTATAAAATTAGAAATTTTTTCTTTTTCATTTTTTCCAACTATGGTATTTACTTTTATAAATTTACCAAAATCGTCTCCTAAAACCGCACTAATTGCTACAACTTTATGGAAATTTACTGGCAAAAATTCACTTCCAGTTTTTTCTTTTTGAGCCAAAAAAGCAAGTTGTGCAACATTATTGTCATCGCCTTCATAACCATAAGCTTTTTTTAGACTCTCGCTATCAGGCACTGTTTCGCAATCAAAAACGCAAATCATATAAGTATTCTTTCGGTTTAATTTGTAATTCTAACAATATTTTATCAGCTTTTTATTTAAAAAAGATATAATTTTCAAATTTAAAGGAGTTAAATTGCGAGAGTGGGCTGAGTATTTAGCGGTTGTATTTTTTATAAAAGTAGCTAAAATTTTGCCAAACAAATTTATATATTTTTTATTTGATAAAATATCTATTTTGTTTTTTAAAATTTTAAAATCTAGGAGAAATCTGGCCATAAATAATCTAAAAATGGCGTTTAATATTGATGAAAAAAAAGCAACCAAAATAGCACTTGAGAGTTTTAGATCAATAGGAAAAACTATTAGTGATTGTTTAATTTTGATAAATAAAAAAGCAAATTTGGAAGATTTTTTTGAAAATCCATCTAAGGATATAGAGAAAATAAAAAAAGCTATACAAAATTCCCCAAATGGAGTTATATTTTTCACAGCACATTTTGGCAATTGGGAAATTTTAACTCAGTTTGTTGCAAAAATTGGTTTTCCAAAGTTGGTAATCGCAAGAGAAGGCAATAATACTCTAATAGAAAACAATATAACTTTTCCATTTAGGCATACATATGGAAATAAAACTGCATATAAAAATGAAGCTATGAGTAAAATGGTAAAAAAATTAAAAGATGGCGGAAATGTAGGTCTTTTAACAGATCTTAGCGAAAATGGAATTTCTTTACCTTTTTTTGGAAGACCAGCCCAAACAACAAAAACCATTGGACTACTTTATATAAAATATAATCCAAAAATAATCCCTATTTTTAACCGCAGAAACGAAAATGGAAAATATGAAATAATTATAGAGGATTTTATTGAACCAAAACTGAGCGGAAAAAAAGATGAAGATGTAGAAATAATTACAAAAACTTGTAATGATATATATGAAAAAATAATATCCCAATCGCCACAACAATGGTTTTGGATGCATAACAGATGGAAACAAAAATAAATGCCAAAAGTTCTTATTTTAAGCGATAAAAGACCTGGGCATGAAAACCAAAGCATAGCTTACGCAAAATTAAATAATTTAGACTATAATATATGTTATGTTAGTTTTAAAAATAAATTTTTAAAACTTTTATCTTATATTTTAGATTTTCTAAGTATTTATATAAAAATATTTGATCATACAAAAATAGATAAAAATAGTTATGATTTCATAGTTTCTACGGGTTCAATCACATATTATGCAAATAAATATTTTGCCAAAAAGTTTAATGCTAAAAATATAGCTTTAATGTTGCCAAAAGGCTTTAAAAAAAATTTTTATCATATCTTTGCTACACTTAATGATACCGAAGAAAAATTGCCAAATTTAACATTACTACCTATAAATTTAAACTATTTAAATCAAACAAATTATTATAAACCAAATAAAAAAGCCATAGGTTTTATTATAGGGGGAGATAATTCAACTTTTAAAATGGATGAGAAAATCATAGGTCATATAAATGATATTATAAATAAATTTCCAGATCATGAGGTTTTAATTACAACTTCACCAAGAACACCTAAAAATATAGAAAACTTACTTAAAAAACAAAACTATAATTTTTCTGTATTTTATAGTGAAAATAAAATCAATCCAATATATGATTTTACGCATTACTGTGAGTGGGTTTTTTTAACTCAAGATTCAATATCTATGATAAGCGAAAGCGTATGCAATGGGAATGCAAATATAGGTATTTTAAAACTCAAAAAAATAGCAAACAATGAAAAATTTGATAAATTTTTAGATATTTTAAAAGATAAAAATTTAGTTATAGTATATGATAAAAATTCTTCTTTTAAACAGACAAAGAAGCTAGATTTAAAAGAAATTTTAAAAGATATAAGCCTATGAGAATAGTTCAAATATTGCCAGAACTAAAAGAAGGTGGAGTTGAGCGTGGAGCCATAGATCTTTCAAAATGTTTAGATAATGACAATATAGAAAATTATATTATAAGTAATGGCGGAATTTTATCAAAAGATATAAAAAATCATATAAAATTTGATGTTTCTAGCAAAAGTGTCATTAGTTTTTTACCAAGAGTATTTAAACTAAAAAAACTCTTAAGAACATTAAATCCAGACATTGTACATGTTAGAAGTCGCATTCCAGCATGGCTTGTATATTTTGCCAAAAATGGACTAAATTTCAAAGTTGTAAGCACTGTTCATGGTCTAAATTCAGTAAATTTCTATAGTAAAATCATGGTGATGGCCGATGCAATAATTTGTGTAAGCAACTGTGTAAAAGAGTATATTCTTAAAAACTTTAAAGCTGATATTAAAAAAACTGAAGTTATTTTTAGAGGTGTAGATTTAAGTAGTTTTAATCCAAATAAATGCATTTCAAAACAAGCCTTAAGATCGAAATATAACTTAGAACTAAATTCTTTTTTAATTTCAGTAGTTGGTAGAATTACAAATTTAAAAAATTTAGAAACCATTATAAAAGCCATAAATATATTAAAAGAGCAAAAATTTGATGTAAAACTTTTAGTAGCTGGTGGCGTTCATGAAAAAAGAAAAAAATATTATGATAATTTGATAATATTGATTAAAGAATTAAATCTTCAAAACGAAGTTAAATTTCTTGGCAGTATAAAAGAGATAAATGAAATTTATGCATTGAGTGATGTTTTGGTAAGTGCTTCTATTAAGCCAGAAAGTTTTGGTAGAAGTGTTGCCGAAGCCATAGCTATGAATTGCCCTGTAGTTGCAAGTAATCACGGCGGAGTTAAAGATATAATACTAGATGGAGCAAATGGTTACTTTTTTGAACCATTAAATGATATTGAATTATCCCAAAAGATTATTCTTGCAAAAGATCTTAATTTTGATGGATTTTCATATATTAAAAGCAAATTTTCACTTCAAAAAATGTATAATGAAACTTTGCAAATTTATAAAAAGGTATTACATGAATGAATCAGTAAATTGTAAAGATAATAGTTGTTTTTTTAAAGAAATATTTAAAATTAAAAAAGATGATATATGGCAAAATATATTTAAAGTTATATTTATTATTTGGCTATGTTCAATCCCCTTTAAAAATGCTATCTATCAGATATCAACAACTCTTTTACCTATATTTTGTATAATCCATTTTGTTTATCACAAAAATTTTTATATTTTAATGGATAACTTAAAAAAAATAAAAATTTTTAGTATATGTGTGTGTTTTATTATTTTAGGAATGTTGATTTCAAACTTTTTGAATCCAGAATTACTTGGAAAAAAATCCTACCATCTGATATTTATGTTTGTATTTAGATATTGCTTTGTTTTTATAACGCTTGCATATTTTTATAGGCTTAGTTTTTTTTCAAAAAAAGAATTATTGACTTTTTTGTTTTTGGGAACATTTATATTATCCTTAACTGCACTTTTTCAAATTTACCAAAATCCAGATGTATTATTTTTAAGTGTTGAAAATATAAATTCAGGATTAAGAGGTACTCTTGATAACCGTAATGCAATGGGTCTTATGATGGGTGTAAGCGTTGTCTTTTCTTTACTCATATTAAAAAAGAATTTTAACGTTGGCGCTTTTTTATTTGTATTTTTTTCTGTATTTATGATTTTTACTTTTTCTAGATCAAACTGGGTTGCAAATGGTTTTGCTTTTTCGTTATTTATATTATTAAATTTCAAATATTTAAATAAAAAATTTTTTATATTTGTTTTAATGATTATTATAAGTGCTGTAATTTTATATTTTAATGTTGATTCTTTTCATCAAAGATTTAATCAGCTAATTCATGGTAATTCTAGTTATAGAACAGATCTTTGGAGTTATGCAATTTCGCAAATAAAAAATCATCCTATTTTTGGACATGGCTTAGATGTGTGGAGATCTTTAGAGATGCCTTCAAACATTTCAAAACATACCGGTGTTCATAATTCAACTCTTGAAATTTTGCTCTTTACTGGATTTTTTGGACTTTTAACTTGGATAATATCAACCATAAAAGTAGGCTTTGATATAATAAAAAGTAAAAACTATATATACTTATGCCTACTTGTTTATTTTGTAATTGTGACGCAATTTGATTTTAGCGTATTTGACTCAAAAGAACTTTTTAGCTATATAACTATATTTTTATTTTTAGTGTATAGACAAAAATTTGAGAGCAGACATTGCTAACAAAATTAATTTTACTGATAATAACTTCTGGAATTTTCATATATTTTTCATTGCGCCTTACTTGGTGGAGAAAAAATATAGACTACAAATTTCCACGCGTTTTAATGTATCATATGATAAGTAAGCACTTAGCAAAAAAGTATAGTAAATTTAATCGCTTAAGAGTTAAACCTAATGAGTTTGAAAAACAACTAATTTGGTTAAAAAGAAATGGCTTTAAAAGCTATTTTGCAAGCGAAATTTCACCAAATTTGCCACAAAAATCTGTCATAATAACATTTGATGATGGTTATAAAGATAATTTTATAAATGCTTTTAGACTTTTACAAAAATATAATTTTAAGGCTACTATTTTCATCGTGTTAAATAGATTTGATAAAAACTGGGCAACCGACAAAGACTTAAACAAGAAAAGCAATGAATTAAATGCAGAAGAAATGCTAAGTAATGAAGATATAAAAACTATGATACAAAGCGGTCTTATAGAAATTGGCTCTCACACATTAAACCATCCTAATTTGCCAGTTTTAAACGATGAAGAAAAAAACCTAGAGATAGTTAAATCAAAAAAAGAAATAGAAAATTTATTTAATATTAAATGCGAAAGTTTTGCTTATCCATTTGGATTTTATGATACCAAATGTTCTAAAATAGCAAAAGATGCTGGGTACAAAGTGGCGCTTACAACGCATAATGATGTTTATAAACAATGCTACTCAAATTATGAAATTCCGCGAATTATGATAAGTGGAAATGGAAATATATTACATTTTATTTTAAAGATAAAAAAAGGTAGAAGCAGATGAAAATTTGCTATCTTAACTGCTCAAATCTTTTTGGCGGCATAGAAAATATAATTTTACAAACATTAAATGAACTTTGCAAAGATAATGATGTTTGTATTATACTTCCCAAAGGCGCTAAATTTCTCGATAAATTTGATAAAAGAGTTAAAATTTACGAGTATAAAAGTTACGATAAAAGATATAATATTTTTCTATATTTAGAACTTGCTAGGATTATTACTAAATATGATATTTTACATACACATGGCGCAAAATCTTCTCAAATTGGGTATATCTTAAGTAAATTTATGAATTTTAAATTTATTGCAACAAAACATAATGGTAGAAAAGGAAATATTTTTAATAAAATTAAAAACGTTATTTCTGTCTCAAAAAGTGTTGCTAATACTATAAAAAATAAAAGTACCGTTTTGTATTTTGGTATAAAATCAAAAAATATAATTCAAAATTTACCAGAAATTTTTACAATAACTGCTATTGGAAGACTTGATTATATAAAAGGCTTTGATATTTTGATAAAAGAAGCAGCTAATCTAGAATTTGACTTTAGATTAAACATATATGGAGCTGGAAAAGAGCAAGAAACTCTTCAAAATATGATAAAAAATTTACATTTAGAAAATAAAGTTTATATATTAGGATTTTGCGAAAATGTAGAAGAAGTCCTATTAAATTCTCATATTCAAATAATCTCATCAAGAAATGAAGGATTGCCTTTAACATTAATGGAAGGAATTTTTTATTCAAATTTATTAATTTCAACAAATGTTGGTGGAATAAACGAAATTTTAGATTCACAATTTCTTTTTAAACAAGAAAATTTAAGTGAATTTTTAAATCATATTTATAAAAACTATGATAATTATAAAAAAGATTTCATACAAAAAGAAAGTAAATTTAAAGATATTTTATCTTTTGATAATTACATTTTACATCTAAAAAAAATTTATAAGGAAATATAAAATGACGCCATTAAAAATAATCCATTGCGGTATTTTTAACGAATACGATGACGGAAATTTTTACTATGGTTTAGAGCGAAAAATTAGCCATGGGCTTCATCAAAATGGGCACTTTGTATATGATTTTAGCTATCGTGATTGGGAAAGAAATTTACGTACTTTAAAGATAAAAAATAGTGGCTTAAAGAAAATGAATGAAAAATTAGTAAATATTTGCCAAAACATAAAAGCGGATATTTTGCTTTTTGCTAAAGCTGAAAAAATAAGCATTTCTACAATAGAAGAAATAAAAAAAGCCTTGCCGAATATAAAAATATCTATGTGGTATGTAGATCACTTAGAAGAAAATGAGGATTTTTTTAAAAAACTAAATTTAATTGACGTATTTTTCTATGCCAATGCTCTTAATTTAAAAAATCTCTCATCTAAATATAAAGCAAAATTTGCTTTTTTCCCAAACATATCAGATCCTGCTTTTGAACAAAATTTAAACATGAAAAAAATAGATGATATTATATATATTGCAAGAGATAAAAAAGAGGATAATAGACATAAATTTGCTATAAAATTAGATGAATTTTGCAAAAATAATAAAATAAATCATAAAATATACGCAAGTCTTGGAAATCAAACAATTTTTGGAAATAGTTTTATAAAAGCAGTAAATCAGGCAAAAATAGCTATAAATTTTAACCGTGATGATGAACTTGATTCAACAAAATCAAACAAACTCCTTGGCGCAAGCGACAGAATGGCTCAATTTATAGGGTGTGCTACTTGTACCTTTAGCCCTAAAATCCCTGGATTTGAAAAGTTTTTTGAAGATGGGAAAGATATAGTTTATTTTAATGATACTAATGATTGCTTTGAAAAAATTAAACTTTATTTACAAAATAAAAATTATTCAAATATAGGAAAAAATGGACAAATAAAAGCATTTGAAATAACAAATGCTAAAAAAGTTAGCAAATTTATGGTAGAACTCATTTGCAATGAAAACTTTAGTCAAACTTATGAATGGCGAGAATATATTTATCAAAATGGAAAAAACATATGAAAATTTTACATACATTACAATGGAAAACTTTTGCTGGGACAGAAAAAGTTTGCACTGATTTGTGCAATGAAATGTCCAAAAACCATGAAATTTATTTGCTTGCAAGCGAAAAAGGGATACAAAATTATATTAGTAACAATGTGCATCTTATAAATTGGGACTTTAATTACAATCGATATAATCCATTTTTTTTATATAAAACAGCAAAAATTTTAAAAAGCATTTCTCCAGACATTATACATTGTCACAATACAAAAGAAATAGAGATAATGAAATATTGTCAATTTTTTTTAGATAAAAAAATACCAATTGTAGCAACTAGACATAACCCTATTATAAAAAAGAAATTTTCCCTTGCAGATCTAGGCGTTGCTGTATCTAGCGAGACGCTAAAATTTACAAATGCAAAGAAAAATATATTAATATTAAATGGAATTCGTTATAACAAGCCTAAAAATATTAATTTTAAAGATAAATTTAATATAATAGCCGTTGGTAGGCTAGAAAAAGTAAAAGGTTTTGATTTATTAATAAGGTCTTTTCAATATATAAGTTTCGATGCAAAGCTTCGCATACTAGGAACAGGAGATGAAAGAGAAAATCTTTCAAATTTGATAAAAGAGCTAAATTTAGAAGAAAAAGTTGAGCTCGTAGGATTTGTTAAAAATGTAAATGACTATCTCTACGGCTCACAATTGCAAGTTATATCTTCATATGAAGAGGGTCTTTCAATAGCTCTTCTTGAGGGAATTTTTTATTCAAATATAATAATTGCAAGCGATATAGCAAACCACAAAGAGATTTTAGGTTCAAATCTTATTTTTGATAATTCTAATGAAGATGGAGCTATAAATTTAGCTAATAAAATAAATGAAATTTATATAAATTATGATAAATTTATACAAATTTTTGCTAAAATCAAAGAAAATAAAGATGATTTTAGTATAGAAAAAATGACTAAAAACTATATACAAGCCTATCAAAATTTAATAAAAACGGTGTAAAATGAAAATATTGCATATACTCTATTTTACTGAATTTGCCGGGACAGAAAAAGTTTGTACTGATTTATGCAATGAACTAAGCTTATATAACGACGTCACACTGATTAGCAATAAGGTTGATTATTGGGGAAAAGAAATAACAAATTATATTTTACCAAGTGTAAAATTTATAGAAATACAAACAGAAAATAATCGCTATGATATAGTATATTTATACAATATTGCCAAAATTTTAAAAAAGATTTCTCCAGATGTTATACATTGCCACAATGCAAAATTTCTCGAAATAATAAAATATTCAGAGATATTTCTTAATAAAAAGATTCCTATAGTATTTACAAAACACAATACTTTTGCAAAAAAAAGGATAAAATTAGCAGATGCTTGTGTAGGGATTTCTCAAGAAACATTAAAACTATGCAATGCAAAAAAGAACATTTTAATAGAAAATGGCATAAGTTTTAAGCAAACAAAACAAATTTTAGACCAAAGTAATTTTAATATAATTGGAGTTGGTAGACTTGAGGAAGATAAAAACTGGCAATTAACCATAAATGCTTTAAGTAATGTAAAATTTGATTATAAATTCTACATTTTAGGACAAGGTATTTACGAAAAAAATCTCGCTGAATTAATAAAAAAATTAAACCTGCAAGAAAAAGTAATTTTAACAGGATTTGTAGAAAATCCATGGGATTATATATCTAGTTCAAATTTACAACTTTTACCGTCCATAAAAGAGGCTTTTTCTCTAGCTTTAATTGAGGGTATATATTATGGTAAAATGGTCTTTGCTCTTGATACTGCAAATCATAGAGAAGTTCTTGGAGATGATTTTATAATTGAAAATGATTCACATATTTTAACAAATAAACTTAATGAAATTTATAATAATTATAATGTATATTTAGATAAATTTAAAAAAGTAAAAGAAAAATCTCAAGAATTTGATATAAAAAATGTCGCAAAAAAATATATTGAGCTATATAAGAGCTTGGTATGAATTATATTTTATTGTTTATAATTTTTGTTTTTATCGCTGTATTTTCTCTTCGTTATAATTGGTGGAGAAAACCAAAAAGCTATAATAAAGCAAGAGTTTTAATGTACCATAGCATAGAGAAACAACACAATGAAAAATTTGATAAATGGCGAGTAAAGCCTTTTGACTTTGAAAAACAGATAAAATGGCTTTATAAAAATGGATTTAAAAGTTATACCATAAGCGAACTTTGTGACTTAAATTCCATACCTAAAAAATCTGTTGTTATTACGTTTGATGATGGATACGAAAGTGTTTTTCTAAATGCTTTTTCTGTTTTAAAAAAGTATAATTTTAAAGCAACAATATATCTTTTACCAAATCAAACGACAAACCATTGGGAGTCTAAAAATACAGCCTTTATTTCAAATATGCTAAAAAATGATCAAATTTTAGATATGATAGAAAGTGGCTTGATAGAGTTTGGAGCCCATACAATAAACCATGTAAATTTGCTAACATGTGATAATCAAAAAAACGAGATAGAAAATTCAAAGCATGAAGTAGAAAAAATTACTGGAAAAAAATGCGAAAGTTTTGCTTATCCATATGGAAAATTTGATGAAAATATTATAAATCTAGTAAAAAATAGTGGTTTTAAAAATGCTGTAATTGTAAAACGTGGACTATTTGAATATAATGATAATAAATTTAATATAAAAAGAATTGGAATTTTAGGAACTGAAAGCTTTTTTGATTTTTATTTAAGGTTTACTAGAATTAGGAACAAAATATGATAAATGCATCTGTTTATATTATCACACAAGATGAAGAAAAATATATTAGTCGCTGCTTAGATAGTGTAAAGGAATTTGCAGAAATTGTTGTAGTTGATAGTGGAAGTAGCGATAATACTCTTGAAATTGCAAGAAAATATACAAACAATATTTATCACAAAGAGTTTATTGATTATGCTAAACAAAAAGAATATGCTAAAAATTTATGTACAAACAAATGGGTTTTAAATTTAGATGCTGATGAGATTCTTTCAAATGAGCTAAAAAATGAAATTATTTTGACTATAAAAAATGATGATTTTGACGCATTAGAAGTTAAAATTTCAAGCATGTATATAGGTAAATTTAATAAATATGGAAGATTTATAAAAAGAATTAGATTTTTCAAAAAAGAAATGGGATATTATCCACAAAAAATAGTTCATGAAAGCATATCATTTCAAGGAAGAGTTAAAAAAAGTAAAAATTTTATATATGATTATGGTAGTGATGAAATAAAAACGCAAATATCAAAACTAAACAACTACTCTACTCTTCGTGCAACTGAAAAATTTAAAAAAGGTAAAAAAAGTTCAAATTTAAAACTATTTGGAATTTTTTTAGTTACATTTTTTAAAATATATATATTTAGAAGAAATTTTTTAAACGGCAAAAGAGGTTTTATATTGGCTATGAATTTGTCATATTATGCATTTTTAAAAGAAGCAAAGCTTTATGAAATGTATAAAAAAAATATTTAACTTTAAATAATATAATACTTTCCTCATATAAAAAGGATAAAAAATGATAAGAATTGGTATAGTAGGATACGGTAATTTAGGTAAAGGCGTTGAAAACGCTGTAAAAAGATCTGGAGATATGGAGCTTGTTGGGGTCTTTACAAGAAGAGATCCAAAAAGTATAAAAACACTTTTCAACACTCCTGTTTTTTCGCAAGATGAGTGCTTTAATATGAAAGATAAAATCGATGTTTTAATTCTTTGTGGTGGAAGTGCAAACGATTTAATGGAGCAAAGCCCTAAATTTGCTAAATCTTTTAACATAATAGATAGTTTTGATACACACGCAAAAACCTTAGAACACTATAAAAATGTCGACAAAGCTTCAAAAGATGCAAAAAAAGTTGGCATTATTTCAATTGGCTGGGATCCAGGACTTTTTTCTTTAAATAGACTTATCATGCAAAGCGTTTTAGAAGATGGTAAAGACTATACATTTTGGGGAAAAGGTGTTTCACAAGGACACTCTGATGCCATTAGAAGAATCTCTGGTGTAGCTGACGCAAGACAATACACAATACCTGTTAAAAATATTTTAGATGAAGTTAGATCAGGCTCAAATAAAAACTATACAACAAGACAAAAACATTTAAGAGAGTGCTTTGTTGTGCTTAAAAATGATAACGCAGAAGAGAGAAAAAGAGTTGAAAAAGAGATAGTTACTATGCCAAATTATTTTAGTGACTATGATACAACTGTAAATTTTATATCTCAAGATGAGATGAGTAAAAACCACGCAAATTTACCACATGGAGGTTATGTTATAAGAGGAGGTAAAACTGGTAAAGACTCGCAAAATAATCATGTGATGGAGTTTTCTTTAAAGCTTGAGTCAAATCCAGAGTTTACATCAAGTGTTATGGTTGCTTATGCAAGAGCAGCTTACAGGCTAGAAAAAATGGGTGAAAGCGGTGCTAAAACGATATTTGAGGTAGCGCCTTTCTTGCTAAGTAAGAAAAATATAGAAGATATCATCCACGATACTTTATAACAATTTTTGCCCTTTTTTAAGGGCAAAAATTTAAAATAATGACAAATAATATTAAGCCATTTTGTAACCTAAACTCAAAATTACTTATACTTGGTAGTTTTCCATCTGTTATATCAAGACAAAATGGTTTTTTCTATGCAAACAAACAAAACAGATTTTGGAAAGTTATAAGTGCGGTTTTTGATGAAAAAGAACCTCTAAATTTAACAGACAAAAAATCTCTTTTACTTAAACACAACATCGCATTATGGGACATTATACAAAGTTGCAACATAAAAGGCTCAAGTGATGCAAGTATATCAAATTTAAAAATAAATAACATAGCTAAACTTTTAGAATACAGCCCAATTACACACATTTTTACAAATGGAGGTAAAGCGAGTTTGCTATATCAAAAATATATTTTAAAACATACTTTGATGCAAAATTACGCCCTACCCTCTACAAGTCCAGCAAACGCTAGATTTTCCTTAGAAAAACTTATAAATGAGTGGAAAATTTTATCTAGGATTTAGTTTAACTTCTTTTAATCTATCACTTTTAAAATTTCTTCTACCATATTTTGCCTGGTCTTTACCATTTAACTCAACCAAATCAGCTGTAAATCCACAGGTTTGGTTTATCACGGTATAAGTTCCAACCCCATACATATCAACAGGTGTTTTTGCCTCTTCAAATTCTTTTATAGTTTTTGGATTAAAAGATGAACTAACAACTATCTTTACATAAGCAAACCCATTTTCATCAAGAGCTTTTCTTAAAGCAAACACAAGCTCTTTGCAGACACCATGAGGATCAAATCCGCTCGTATCTTTTCCCATAAAATATTTATCTATCAAGTTTTTAGATGTATCAACTCTAAGTGCACCAAGCCTATCTTTTAAAGCTTTTGCAACTCTAAGCGCATCGGTTATAACGTCGTTGTTATAATCAACCAAAGCTGTGATTTTTTCTTTTGGAAAAGTTTTTGCATAAATGTTTGCTGCTTTTATTATATCTCCATCACACATTTGAATAAGGGCGTGAGGCATAGTTCCCATACCCTCTCCTCCCCACCATAAACCTTGCGCATTGGTTGAAACTCTGTTAATCCCTGCAACAAAAGTGGCATAACCATCGCCAATTTGCGTTAAAATATCATCTTGCCTATCAGCCATACTAAAAACTATCTTACCATTTGCTGCTTTTAAAACTTCATGCACATTGGTTGCAACCGAACTCCTTCTTGCTAGCGTAGCATCTATAACATTTTCTAAAAAGCCAAAATCTTCGTATTTTCCACTAACTTTTAAAACAGGATCATATCCTTTTACGATATCTCCATCATTTAACGCTACAACTTTTAAATTTTGTGGATTTTTTGCAAAAGTTTGTAAAAGTGCTATAGATTCATCTATGCCACACAACATATATTCTTCAGTTCTACAAAACCACTGCTGTGTTACGTTTTGATCTGGCAAATTTTCTTTTATAATTTTGTTTGTTTTTAAAAAGTAATTTGCCGCAAAAAAGCCCTCTGCTATGCGCTCATCAAATTTAAATGTAGCGTTTGTAAGACGAGAGATTTTACCTGCTTTTTTAAGTTCTATTTCTGTTTGCATAAAGTTTCCTAGTTTTATGGATAAAAATGAGCTTAAAAGCTCATTTTATTAGTGACAGTGAGCTTTTCCACTCATATCTGGTTGTATTGCAGAATTATCAGCACCACCTTTAGAGTTTATATCTTCAATGATTTTTATAAGCTTTTCAGCACCATCTAAATATCTTTTAGCACTCACTGAGTTTGGATCATAAAAGCTTACTGGCTTTCCACTATCTCCGCCTTCTCTTATGGCTGGTTCTATTGGAATTTCAGCTAAAATTTTTGTTTTGTATTTCTCACATAGAGATTTTGCTCCGCCTTTGCCAAATATATCATACTCTTTTCCAGTATCTGGAGCTATAAAACCACTCATATTTTCTATAATTCCAGCTACTGGGATGTGAAGTTTTTCAAACATATCAAGAGCTCTTGAGCTATCATCAAGAGCAACAGTTTGTGGAGTTGTTACACACACTCCTGCAGTTACTGGCACACTTTGAGCAAGGCTAATTTGCGCATCACCAGTTCCTGGGGGCATATCAAATAAAAGAACATCTAAATCGCCCCAAGAAACATCTTTTAAAAGCTGGTTTATAACTTTCATGATCATTGTGCCTCTCCATATTAGAGCTGCACCATTTTCCATTAAATTTCCCATACTTATCATCTCTATACCATGAGTTTTTATAGGCTCTATCTTGCTACCAACCGCATAAGGCTTTTCATTTTCCACACCAAGCATTCTTGGGATATTTGGACCATAAATGTCAGCATCCATTAGTCCAACTTTTTTACCAAGTTTTGCTAAGGATATAGCTAAATTTAGAGTTGTAGTGCTTTTACCAACACCACCTTTGCCGCTACTTATCATTACGAAACTTTTTATTTGTGGAGCTAAATTTTTCCCACTTCTTGTATTGCTTTGTTCTTTTGGAATTTCTGGTTGAATTATATTTAGTTTTACATCTCCTAAAAGTGCTTTTATATCACTTTCTAGTTTCTTTGCAACTTCAGGATTTGAAGATACTATTTGCAAATCTATGCTTATACCACCATCAGTTTTAACATCTTTTACAAAACCAAACTCAACTATACTTTTTTTAAAACCTGGATAAATAACTTGTTTTAACTTTTCTAAAATTTCTTCTTTATTCATTTGGATACTCCTTACACTCTTTCTTAGCTATTTCTCTACTTATCTTATAAGCACAAAACTTAGGTCCACACATCGAGCAAAATTCAGCCTCTTTAAACACATCTTGTGGCAAGGTTTCATCGTGATATTCTTTTGCTCTCTGTGAGTCTAAAGCAAGCTCAAATTGCTTGTTCCAATCAAAATTATACCTCGCATCACTCATTGCATGATCCCTGTCTATCGCGCCAATTCTACCGCGTGCTATATCTGCTGCATGAGCTGCTATTTTATGAGCTATAAGACCCTCTCTAACATCTTTTGCATTTGGCAAACCTAGATGCTCTTTTGGCGTAACATAGCAAAGCATGCTAACCCCATGCGATGCAGCTATTGCTCCACCAATAGCACTTGTGATATGATCATATCCTGCACCAATATCAGTAACTAGTGGACCAAGCACATAAAATGGCGCATTGTTACAAAGTTCTTGTTCGAGTTTGACATTATACTCTATTTGATTTAATGGAATGTGGCCAGGACCTTCTATCATAACTTGCACATCTTTTTCATAAGCTCTTTTTGCAAGCTCACCTAGAACTTTTAACTCGCTAATTTGAGCTTCATCTGTGGCATCATAAAGACAGCCTGGACGTAAACTATCGCCAAGTGATAGCGAAACATCATATTTTGCACAAATTTCACAAATCTCATCAAAAAATGTATAAAAGGGATTTTCTTTATGATAGTGCATCATCCAAGAAGCCATTAAACTTCCACCCCTACTTACTATCCCCATTTTTCTTTTTGCAACAAGTGGCATAAACTCAAGCTTAAAACCAGCATGTATTGTAAAGTAGCTAACACCTTGCTTTGCCTGATTTTCTATAACATTAAGCATAGTTTTGATATCTAGCTTTTCAACACTGCCAACATCGTGAATTATCTGATACATCGGCACTGTGCCTATTGGAACTGATGATGCTTTAATGATAGCTTCTCTTATAGCGTTTAAATCACCACCAGTTGATAGATCCATAACTGTATCTGCGCCATACTTTATAGAGATATTTAATTTTTCAACTTCTTCATTTATATTGCTAGAAATGCTTGATGAGCCGATATTTGAGTTTACCTTACACTTTGTTGCAATTCCAATACCCATAGGCTTTAGATGTTTATGATTTATATTTGCAGGAATTATCAAAGAGCCTTTTGCAACTTCTTGTATGATTAAGTTTTCATCCAAATTCTCAACTTTTGCAACATATTTCATCTCATCAGTTATTAGACCTTGTTTTGCATAATAAAGTTGTGTTTTTTTATCATTGTTTTTAGCATGTTTCATATGGTGCTCTATCATTTTTCTTTCCTAATAAAAATAATTATCAGAATATATCAATAAAAAGCTAAAAAACAGCTTTTGTAATGTATAATTATCCTTAGTTTATTACATTAAAGGAACGATAGTGCTTGATATCTCTTTAATAATGCTTGGAGCAGGAACATCTAGCAGATTTTCCATGCCTGTAAAAAAGCAGTGGATAAGACTAAACGATACTCCTCTTTGGCTTTATGCAACGCAAAATTTATGCAACTTTTACTCTTTTAAAGATGTGTTTATAGTAAGCAATGAGTGTGCATATATGAGCAAATTTACAAATAACTTTAAGTTTATAAAAGGCGGAAATACTAGGCAAGAATCATTAAAAAACGCTCTAGATGAAGTAAAAAGCGAGTTTGTCTTAGTTAGCGATATAGCAAGACCTTGTATTAGCAAAGAACTTTTTTCAAAGCTCATAGATGGTCTAAATAATGCCGATTGCGTAGTTCCGGCTCTTAAAGTTAGCGATACTGCATATTTTGAAGAAGAAAGCATAAATAGAGATAAATTAAAGCTTATCCAAACACCGCAACTTTCAAAAACAAACATGTTAAAAAAAGCTCTCCAAAGCAATACAACATTTACAGACGATAGCTCAGCCATAAAAGCAGTTGGAGGCAAAATTTGGTACGTTGAAGGTAGTAAAGAAGCCAAAAAGATCACATATTATGATGATTTACTTGATTTAAATTTACCAAAACCATCCCTTGATATATTTAGTGGAAATGGTTTTGATATACATAAATTTGGATCTAAAAATGATAAAGATTTAGTAATTTGTGGAGAGAGTATTCCTTATGAGCATGGTATACTAGCGCATTCTGATGGAGATGTTGGAATTCATGCTTTAATAGATGCAATGCTTGGAGCAAGCTCTTTGGGAGATATTGGTGAACTTTTTCCAGACACAGATGATAAGTTTGAAAATGCAAATTCCTTGGATCTTTTAGATACAGTAAATGATATGATAAGAAAAGTTGGATTTGAGATAATAAATATAGATATAACCATAATTGCTCAAGAACCAAAACTTTTAGCATACAAAGATAAAATGGCAAAAAACATAGCAAATGTTTTAAACTTAACACAAAATAGAGTTAATGTAAAAGCAACTACAGCCGAGTATTTGGGCTTTTTAGGCAGAAAAGAAGGAATTGCGGCTTTAGCAAATGCGAATTTGAAATTTTACGATTGGATGAAATATGAAGGTTTTAATAGTAGAAAATGAGACATATTTAGCACAAAGTATAGCATCAAAACTAAGCAAATTTGGATTTGAATCTAAAATTTTTGAAAATGATGAAGAGCATAATAAAAACGAGTTTTTCGATGTAATTTTATTATCAACAAATTTTTCAAATAAGAAATTTGAGCAAATCATATGTGAAAATAAAGACTCTATAATTATAGTAATGATAACTTATATTAGCAATGATACCGTATTAAGACCTATAGAGCTTGGTGCGCATGATTATATTCAAAAGCCGTTTATAATGGAAGAGTTAGTTAGAAAGATAGAACATTTCATAAACTACCATAAGTTAAAAATGCTAAATAAAACATATAAAAGTTATTTAAAAAATCATTTTGGATCATCATCTTTTAATGAACATGATATAAAAAAAATAAAACTTCCAATTATGATTCGTACCATTAAAACAAAAAGTTCTGATAGTTTTGTGCTATTTTATACTATAAATTTTGATATTGCATTTGAACAAATCGACCTAAAAGATAATAACCCAATAGAAAAACTAAAAAAAAGAATAGGTAAAAACTTATTATATTTGATAAATTTCCAATCTCTTAAAGAAGAAGAAAAGAAAGAAGTTTTAGACATTTGCGTAAAAAAACAAGTTATTATTTCTACAACAAACTTATTAGAAAAAGCAAACATTGAAACTATTGACATTCCTATTGAAGATAGTGGTCTTGAGATAAATGAAATTTTAGGAATTGATGATTATACAAAATTTGCTATATCTAAATATCAAAATACTTATAGCGATACAGAACTAGCCAGAAAACTTGGAATTTCAAGAAAATCACTGTGGGAAAAGAGAAAAAAATATGGTATCCAAAAATAAATCTATAACTATCACCAAAGCAGACTACGGCATACTTTCTCTTATAGAAAATGGAATTTTAGGTAAATTTACAAAGCTTATGGATGAGCAAGAAGCTCAAATTGCAGTAAGTGGTAAATTTAAGGATGAACCATGCCCATTTACATATGTTTTTGCACCAATAGAAAATGAACATATTATAAAGCATTTAAAAAGTGGTGATATTTTAGATCTTATATTAAATGATAAAAAAGTTGGATACATAGAAGTAGAAAGTATTTACAAAACAAAAAAGGAAATAGCTAATAAATCTATATTTTTGATTGATTTATTGAGATATGGTCCTAATTTAAAATATGGAAAATACGCAATAAGTGGCAAAATACATGCATTTGACACATCATTAGAACAAACCAAGGCAAGAATTTCAAATAAAATAAAAGATGGCAATCTAAAAAAAATAAGTGCTATTATGTTGAGGGCAAATCCAATTCATAGAGCCCATGAAAGACTTATGCGTATTATGATAGATAAAGCAGATCTTGTAATAGTGTTTCTAATAAGAACTTTAGAAGAAAATAAACTAGATTTTGATCTAAGAGTTAAAGCACTAAAATACTTTGCAAATAAGTATCTCCCAACAGATAAAATAGAAATAGTTGCTTTTGAAAATACATTCTTTTTTAGAGATCATGCAGATCCTGCACTTGAATGTATTGCCGCACATAATCTAGGTGCAAATAAGCTTGTAGTTGGACAAAATCATATTGGTATAGGAATGTTTTATGATGGAAATAGACCGCATACTGCATTAGATGTATATCAAAAAGAATTAGATATCGAAATAATAGTTATGCCAGAGTTTGTGTATTGCAACGAATGCAAATGCTTAGTAAGCACAAGAAATTGCCCACATGGCGGACATCACCATATAAAATATCACACAAAGAATCTAAGAAGCTTACTTTTTAATGGTATCATGCCACCATCAATACTTATGAGAAGCGATATTTCAGCTCTTATACTAAGTGAGCTTTTTCCAAATAGATTTAAAGATATACAAAAAATTTATGATGATTTGTTTGCAAATAAAGGTATCTTAGAAAAACATGATGAAAAAGACTTTTATATAGAGCTTATGAAGCTTTATCAAACACCTATCATGAACTAGGGATAATAATGCGAAAACTATTTCTTACATTTTTTTATAGTGGGCTAGCGCCTTTTGCTCCAGGAACTTTTGGAACATTAGCAGGAGCTGTTGTAGCATATTTTGTGCTTAAATATTTAGGTGCTGAGACTCTAGTATTGCTATCTATTTTTGTATTTGTTGCAGCTATTAATCCTATAAATGAATACGAAAAAGAGACAGGCTCCCATGATAGCTCACATATCGTTATAGATGAGGTTGCTGGAATATGGCTAACTTTATCAATGTGTGGATTTTCTTTATTTGGTTTCATATTGGGAGTTGTTTATTTTAGACTTTTTGACATATATAAACCATCTGTCATTGGACGCATAGATAGAGAAGTAAAGGGTGGTCTTGGCGTGATGGGAGATGATATGCTAGCTGGATTTTTTGCAGGACTTGGGGCGCTAATAACACTCAAAGTTTTAATATACTTTGGTGCTATAACGCCAGCTGTTTAATAAATTTAACTTAAATAAGTGCCTTATCCATAGATACTGGCACTTCAAGACCCATTAGTTTAAGTACTGTAGGAGCTACATTACTTAAGCCACCATTTTTTATCTCTTTAACACCATCTGCCATCACAAAACAAAATACATCAAAGGTTGTATGATTTGTAAGAATCTCTAAATTTTCATCCTTTATAGCCTCACAGTTTCCATGATCACTTATTTGTATATAAGCATAATTTTGTTCTTTAGCTGTATCAATAATCTTGCCTAAACACTCATCAACTGCTTCAACAGCTTTTATAGATGCTTCGTAATTTCCAGTATGACCAACCATATCACCATTTGCAAAATTTACAACTATAAAATCAAATTCATCTTTCATAGCCTTTAGTATTACTTCGCAAACCTTATAAGCACTCATTTGTGGCATTTCATCATAGGTTTTTACTTTTGGGCTAGGAACCAAAATTCTTGTTTCATTTGGCAACACATCTTCTTTTCCGCCATTAAAAAAGAAAGTAACATGAGCGTATTTTTCAGTCTCAGCACAATGAAACTGCCTTAGTCCATTTTTAGAGATAATTTCACTTAAAGTATCTTTTATCTCATCTTTTTCAAAAATTATAGGAAAATCAAAGCTATCATCATAATCTGTCATAGTTACTAAATTTTTAACAACAAATTCTCTTTTAAAGCCATCAAAAATTTCGCAAGACAATGCAGAGCAAATTTCTCTTGCTCTATCGTTTCTAAAATTTATAAACACAATTCCATCATCTTTTTTTATACCATCAAATCCATTAAAACTAGCAGGCTCTATAAACTCGTCTGTGATATCTTTTTGATAAGATTTTTGCATATACTCGCTTGGAGTTAAATTAGAGATATTTGTACCACTTATCATATTTTCATATGCTTTTTGCACCCTATCCCATCTTTTATCTCTATCCATGGCATAAAATCTACCACAAATTGTCGCTATCTTTTTGTTTTTACCCTGTTTTTGCTCAAGTTCTTTTATAAATTTTTCTCCACTTACAGGCGAAACGTCTCTGCCATCAGTTATTGCGTGTTCCCACACTTCAAGTCCTAGGCTTTCATAAATACTAGCAATCTCATCAAAATGTTCACTTGAAGAATGAACTCCACCATCACTATAAAGCCCTACTATATGCACTCTTTTGCATTTTTTTGCTAAATCCATCAAAACAGGATTTTTTCTTATCGAGCCATCAACTATTGCCATATTTATTTTTACTAAATTTTGATATAAAATCCTTCCACTTCCTATGGTCATATGCCCTACTTCGCTATTTCCCATCTGTCCATCAGGAAGCCCTACACTTTTACCACTTGTTTTTAAAAGTGAATTTGGAATATTTTTAAAAAGATAATCATAAGTTGGTTTTTTAGCATTTGCAAATGCGTTAAACTCGTTTTTAGGATTGTATCCAATACCATCTGTTATTACTAAAATAGTTTTTTGCTTCATTTCTTCATTCTTTATATTAAATTTTAATTATTTTTTAGCATTATTATACTAAAATTTGGCTTTTTATCAATAAAGGTCATTATGTTTTATTATCTGTATACATTTTTAAATATAAATTTATTTCAATACACAACAGTTAGAGCAGGTTTTTCGTTTTTTATAGCTTTTGTTCTTACAATATTTCTTATGCCTAAATTTATAAGATGGGCAAAGAAAAAGCATGCCGATCAACCAATATACGAACTTGCCCCAAAAACCCATCAAGTAAAAAATAAAACCCCAACAATGGGTGGCCTAGTTTTTATTTTTGCAACAATAATAGCTAGTTTACTTTGTGCTAGACTTGATAATATATATGTTATATCTTCTATTTTATGCCTGTTTTTGTTTTGTATGATAGGTTTTGGTGATGATTATAGCAAGATTATAAAAAATAGCAACCACGCAGGACTAACTCCAAGAGGAAAATTTACATTACAGATACTTTGCGCTCTTATAATAAGCGCTATTTTATTTATAGGTAAAGCAAATACAGAACTTTTTATACCGTTTTACAAATACCCAATCCTAAATATGGAACTTTTTGCTATAGCTTTTTGGATAATAGTTATAGTAGCTAGTTCAAATGCTGTAAATTTGACAGACGGTCTTGACGGACTTGCTACGGTTCCAAGTATATTTGCGCTTTTAAGCCTTAGCATATTTGCATATCTTAGTGGGCACATAGTTTTTAGTAGTTATTTGTTTTTGCCAAGCATACAGGGGCTTGGAGAAGTTATCATCATAACTTGTGCATTAATGGGTGCTTTGGTCGGATTTTTATGGTTTAACTGTCATCCAGCAGAAGTTTTTATGGGTGATAGTGGAAGTTTAAGTATGGGTTCATTTATAGGACTTGTAGGAGTAATGAGTAAAAATGAGTTTCTACTTATCATTATAGGTTTTGTTTTTGTAATGGAAACAGCATCAGTTATACTTCAAGTTGGAAGCTTTAAGATGTTTAAAAAACGTATATTTTTAATGGCACCTATACACCATCATTTTGAGATAAAAGGCTGGGTTGAAAACAAAATCATCATTAGATTTTGGCTCATTGCCCTACTTGCAAATTTAATAGCACTTACTGCATTAAAGCTGAGATGATGAAAAAATCACTATTTGGATATGCACTAACCACAAAAGCTATAGCAAAAAGTGGCGGATGGGATATCTATGATGATAAATTTAAAGAAATTTCAAATGATGAGTATGGAAATTTACTTTTACCAACAGATAAATTTGACACTCAAAAAAGCGAGCTTGAAATCCCAAGTCCAGGTTTTCCACGCACACACGAACTAGTTAAAAGTGCTAGAAATTTAATAAGCGAGTATGATTATTTTAAAGATGTCATGCCAACAAGTGTTTGGATAAGTGGAACAAATGGCAAAACAACAACTACAAAAATGGCTCAGTTTTTACTAGAAAATTACGGCTCATATATGGGTGGAAATGTAGGAAATCCACTCGCAAATTTAGATAAAAACGCAAAAATTTGGGTTTTAGAAACCAGTTCTTTCACACTTTACTATACTAAATTTGCCTCTCCTGATGTTTATGTTTTGCTTCCTATAACGCCAGATCATATAAGTTGGCATGGGAGCATGAAAGAATATGAAAAAGCAAAACTAAAGCCACTTTCATTGATGAAAGAAGGTTCTGTTGCGATTTTACCTAAAAAATATGAAGGTATGCATAGTTTAGCACAAATTTTATACTACGAAGATGAAAGCGATTTGGAGAAAATTTGTGGCGTAAAAAATAGTGATATAGCTTTTAAAACACCATTTTTAATGGATGCTTTGATGGCGCTTTGCATAGAAAAAATCCTTTTTGACAGAGCTAATTTTAAACTTCTAAATAGATTTATTATAGAGTCAAATAAGCTTGAAGAGATCAAGGATAAATTTAACAGACTTTGGGTAAATGACACAAAGGCTACCAACATAGATGCAGCGCTTCAAGCCTTTAAACGCTACAAAGAGTTTAAAATTCATGCGATAATCGGTGGCGATGATAAAGGTGTGGATTTAAGCGAAATTTTTGAAACTCTTAGCAAACAAGATGCTATAGTTTATGCAATCGGCTCAAATACCAATAAAGTTATGAGTTTATCTACTAAATTTAACCTAAAATCATTTAGATGTGAGTTTTTAAATGTCGCAGTAAAAGAGATATCTAAAAATTTACAACGTAAAAATGAAGTTGGTCTACTAAGCCCAGCTTGCGCAAGTCTAGATCAGTTTAGCTCATACGCCCAAAGGGGCGATGATTTTAAGAAATTTATAAGTGAACTGTAACAAATAGTAATAATAAAAAATTGTTTTTTAGTATGCAATATAAACATACAATCTTTTTTCTTAGTTTGAGTTATAATATATAAAAATCAAAATAAAAAGGTTTGTCTATGCAAATTTTTGAATTAAAGATTTTTATCAAACCCTAGGCAAGAAAACTCTCACTTCTTAAAGTGAGAGTGATTCACAGGTACTTTGCCTTCTATTCTTATAATTTCATCTTCAAAATCCATTTCTTCTATCTCTTGTGGTAGCATTAATGCTCTGCTTGTTTCACTTATATTTCTACTGCTACTACCACCGCCACGAGATGAACTACTTCCACGAGAAATATTTTTAACTGTTTTATTCCTTAAAGCTTTTGATAAAAAAATCATTAAAAATAATATCATAAACAATTTTATTATTCTATCAATATTTTTGTGTTTTTTGTTATCTACAACAGGTATCTTTTTTTAATAAATAACTAAAATAAGATTTACAAAAGGAAAAAAATCATTAAAAACAATATTAAGTTTTCATAATTTGTATAAACCATTTGCTATCAACAAAAGTTGTATTGAAACATATCATAAAAAATATTAAAAGTGATGAAAAAAATGTATTTGCTATCAACAAAAGTTGTATTGAAACTTTGTCGTTAAGTATTTTTTCTTATTTGTAATCATTATTTGCTATCAACAAAAGTTGTATTGAAATGACTTTATAACTGGTGTTTTAAATATACCTGTAACTGTGCTTTTACCAATCATACTAAGCAATGGTGTTTCATCTGCACCTATTAGTATAATTTTGTCATAAACAGATGGGACTAATCCAACTCTTTGTGTTGCTGGCGCTTGGTATCCTGTTGAAGTAATTGCCATTTTATTTTCCTTTTATAATGATTTTATGGCATTATAAAAGGAAGTAAAGTCCATAATCTAGGCAAATTTTAGACTAATGAGAAAATTTATAATCCTCATTTTTTAGATTTAAATTCTTAATAATTCATCTTTGTATAGTTTGAGATTTGTTTACATCAGGGGGCGCTTGTTTTTATTTTTATAAATATTTTTAAGTCTTTGTATACATCTAATTTTGTTTTTGTTCTTGAGTTTTTCTTGCTCGCTCTAATCTTTTTAAATCATTTGTCTTACTTTTGTAATATATTTAGTTTCTCCGCTAGTCTTATCAATGATTAATTTACCTATTTTACCATTTTCATTAATAGCAAAGTATAATCAAGCCTGTTATTATTATAAAAAGTGTATATTTCTTAAATTTAAAAATACAATAATACATAAAAAATTATGTATTATTGTATGTATAATTATAATAATTCTGGCCTAAACTCAAAATGCATTGTATCAAAATGCTCCCATCTACCACCCCAAATGAAACCATGCCTTTCAAAAACATCTATTATTTCTTTTGGTATAGAATTTTCATATAAGCCAGTTTTACTCCATTGCCAATAATGTGAGAAATTTGTATTTATATCAACCGCTATACCCCAGCTATGTGCACTTAGATTGTTTGAGTTTGCTATTTTTCTATACTTATATGTTCCAGCCGGATTGTTAAGATATTTTAATAATTCTGGACGAGTTTTTGTAAGTATATCTAAATCGTTTGAAACATTTTCAAAAGCTTTTGCAGCACCATTTTTTGAGTTAAATTTAAACTTTTTATTTACGCTACTTTTAAGCCAAACAACATCTACTAAATTTTTTTCTACTTCCTGCTCATTTTGACCATAAATTTTACCAAAAAATAACTCATTTCTAAATCTACCAGCATCACTTAAATTTTTTCCTATCTGTGCGTATTTTGGATAAGGTAAAGCAAACATATCTTCTACACTAGGATTGTTAAGTAGTTCATCAAATTTTTTATTTTGTTTATCATCTCTGTAAGGCATACTAGAGCCGTCTTCAAAAATAACTTTACCATCTCTTATATTTACACCATAACTTTTAGATAAAATTTCACTTTTTGGTTTTGCAATGATATTCATAGATGTTATTTTTGATAAAAGTAAACTTTCCTCATTTATATCATCTCTATCTTTTCCTATATCAAGATGCGTAATAGCAACTTGTGAGATAAGCGCTCTTGAACTATCTTTTGTTTTTATTCCCCACGCATCATGAACTGCCACTGGCTTACCATCTATTTCTCCTGCATAAAGCATTACATGCCCTGGCATGTAAAATAGTGTCAAAAAAGGGATGGCGTATTTTTTTATCATTTGAAGTTTTTTTTCATTATCCATATTTTTTAGACTTATAACCTCTCCTACATTTCCTTGCGCTTTTGAATTTCTCGGAAGAAATATTCCAAAATTAGCAAAAAGATCTTTTAAAAATAAAGAACAATCTCTATAATACCCAAATCCACCCCAACCATAAGGTTCTCCTAAAACGCTATTTATAGCAAGTTTTAGATTTTCACTTGTAAATTTAGCTGGAAATTTTGTAACTCTATCTTTTGGGATATAAAATTCTTCTTCGCCATTTTTTGTAAAAACTTTGCCTATATAATGAGTATCATTTTGTCCATAAACCCTTAAAACTGCACCCATCCTAGCCTCAAACAAAAAGTTACCAAATTTATCATAAACTGGTGTATCATCAACTAAAACTGACATTAAATTTGAGTTTTTTATCTCATTTTTTTCACTTTCACTAACATAGCGAATATCTCTTGCATCTATCCATCCCCAAAGTGCATCACTTTCTACAAGAACCCAAGCTCTATCTTTTGAGTAGTGTGAAACAAAAACAGGAGCGTCTATATGTAAAACAGATGATTGCAGATAATCAAACGGATATCCCTCCCCTGCTTTTTTAAAACTAATAAATATCGGTTCACTTGTTGGCAAATTTCTTACGAGAGTATTTTTTGTAGTAATTGCTACTCTTGAGACACTTTTGTAGGCTTCTTTATTTGCATTATCGTGAATTTTTTCAAACCACTCATCTGAAATTTGATGTCTATTGGGAGAGTAATATTTTCTAGTTAATGTATTTTTATAAGATAACCCCCAAAGCGCTTCGCTTGCTGGTATATTTATAAAAATTTTGTCTAAAACATTATCTCTTTTTTGTATAAAATCATAATTTATAAAATAACTACTAAAATCATAGGAATTTAGAGAATTAATATTTTGAGCTATATCAAATTTTATTAAACTAAGCTCATCTACTTTACAAATTTCACAGCTTTGAGAATTGGAGTGTTTATTTGCGTTGCTAATTTCTGGACTTTTTGAACAAGAGGCTAAAAAAACCGCGCAAGTTAAAGATATGACAACGTGTTTAAAATTTTTCATTTATTTCCTTTTTAAAACCGTAATTTTAACAAAAAATATAAAATATAAAGTTTTTTGACAAAAAAACATTTTTTGATTACAATTTGCAAAAAATTATTAAGGAAAAATATGCTTGAAGTTAACTCTCTTAGTATGAAATTTGGAAGTCAAATTTTGTTTGAGGATGTAAATTTAAAACTAAATAGAGGAAATAGATATGGTCTTATTGGTGCAAACGGCGCCGGAAAGTCTACATTTTTAAAAATTTTATCTGGAGAAATAGATTATAGTAGTGGTGAAATTATCGTAGAAAATGGTCTTAAAACTGGCGTACTTGGACAAGATCAGTTTGCTTTTGAAAATTTTACCATAAAAGATGCTGTTTTATATGGAAATAAAAGGCTTTATGATGCTATAAAAGAAAAAGAAAAACTTTACATGAGTGAAGAATTTACAGATGAGATAAATGAAAGACTTAGCAAACTTGAAATCATAACCGCAGAAGAAGACCCAACTTACGAGTGTGAAACAAGGATAGAAAAAATTCTAAGCTCTCTTGGGTTAAATGAATATGATAAACTTATGAGCGAGCTTGAAAACTCGGATAAATTTAAAGTTTTACTAGCTCAAGTACTTTTCCCAAAACCAGATATTTTGTTTTTAGACGAACCCACAAATAACCTAGATATAAACGCTATCTCATGGCTTGAAAATGAGCTAAATAGACATGAAGGAACAATGGTTGTTATAAGCCACGATAGACACTTTTTAAACAATGTCTGTACACACATTCTAGATGTTGATTTCAAGAAAATTCGCGAATTTAGTGGAAATTATGATGATTGGTACATAGCAGCAAATTTAATAAAAAAACAAGCTCAAATGCAAAGAGAAAAAAAGCTTAAAGAAAAAGAAGATTTAGATAAATTTATAGCTAGATTTAGTGCAAATGCTAGCAAGGCAAAACAAGCTACTAGTCGCCAAAAACAACTTGAAAAGTTAAATATAGAAGATATCGCTATCTCAAGCAGAAGAGAGCCTAGTATTTTATTTAAACTAAATAGGGAAATAGGAAACGAAATTTTAGAGTTAACCGATATCAGCAAGAAATTTGGAGATAAAGTAATATTTGATAACTTTAACATGAAACTAAAAAAAGGTGATAAAGTAGCAGTTATAGGACATAATGGTGTTGGAAAAACAACACTATGTAAAATTATTATGAAAGAAATTAAGCCAGATAGCGGAAATGTACATATTGGAGCGACTATAGAACCAGGATATTTTGCACAAGATACAAATAATAAAATCCAAGGCGAACTAAAACTTTATGAATATTTGCAAGATGCAAAAAATAAAGATTTAGACGAGATTAGAAAATGCTTAGGAAGAATGCTATTTAGTGGCGATGAGCAAGAAAAAAGTGTTGGGGATTTAAGTGGTGGCGAAAAACATAGAGTAATGCTTAGCAAACTCATGCTTATAAAGCCAAATTTACTTATACTTGATGAGCCAAACAACCACCTTGATTTAGAAGCCATTATTGCACTTGGCGAAGCGCTTTACAACTATGAAGGAAATGCAATTTGCGTTAGCCATGATAGAGAACTAATTGATGCTTTTGCAAACAGAATCATAGAAATAAAGGAAAATGGTGAAGTTATAGACTTTAGAGGAACTTACGAAGAGTATATGGACCCTCAAACATTATAGTTTTGAGTCAATTTTGACTCAAATACCGCCTATTTAATATCAAATTATTTTATAAATATTTTAAGATCTAGAAAATCTAATAATTTCTTTAGCAAGCTCTAAAGTTGGATCTAAGAATACTTTATTTGTTTTTATGAGAGGTAAAAATATAGGAAGTTCAGTGCAAGCAGCCAAAAATAAATCAGCATCTAAACTATTTACAACATCTTCAAAAAGCTTTACATATTCATTAATCTGTCCAGCTTTTACACCATCATAAATACAAGACATTAGCTTATCTTGTATTTCATGTGATAATTTAACGCTATTTAATCCATTTTTTTCAAGCTCTTTATCATAAATACCGGTCTTTATAGTGACATTTGTAGCTAAAACACATATATTTTTAGCAAATTTATAATCTTTCAATATGGATTCTACGGTAATTTTTGGCATATTAAGAAAATTTACGCCTGTTTGTTTTACTATGTCATCAACAAAATAATGAGCAGTATTGCAAGCCATACATATCGCTTTGCAACCACCACTTTTAAGCCTATTTGCGCTTTCAACTAAACCTGGAAGCGGATTTGGCTTACTATGATCTAGTATATAAGTTGGTCTATCTGGCAAAAGTGTGTTATTATCTATCAAAAGTGGTATATTTTCTTGATCACACTTTGCATTTGTTAGTTTTACTATCTTTTCATATAAATCAATAGTTGCCAATGGCCCCATACCACCTATTATGCCGACTCTTTTCATACTTTCCCTATTTTATTCTATCATTAAATTTTTTTGAGTTTTTCAAATATTTGAACACTGTCTAGTTGTTCCCATGGATAATCTTTGTGTCCAACTTGACCATTTGCAGCAACTTTTGCATATAAAAATGTATCTTTGCTTGGATTGTCAAGACTAAATTTGTTTATAATCCACTTTGGAGTTAATGGAAAATTTTTCATAACAAAATCTGATAATAAATCGTCATTTACACCATCTATATAAGTTCCCATTGTGTCAACACTAACAGAAGTTGGTTTTGATATTCCAATAGCATAACTTAGTTGAACTACACATTTTTTAGCAAGTCCTGCTGCGACAATATTTTTAGCTATATATCTTGCCGCATATAGCCCACTTCTATCAACTTTTGTATAATCTTTAGAGCTTTGTGCACCACCGCCAATTGGAGCATAACCACCAAAACTATCAACTATAAGCTTTCTTCCAGTTAATCCACTATCGTGAAGTGAGCTGTGATTTACATATCTACCGGTTGGATTTATATAAATGATGGTTTTATCTTTATTGTAAAGATGTTTTGGAAGTCCTGCGTCATCTATAAGGTTGCCCACTATCTTTCTAACCTCATCTATACTCATGGTTTGAATGCTTGGAACTGAAACTACAATAGTATGAATTTTTTGTGGTTTACAATTTTCAAAATTATCTTTATTTCCATAATCAATCGTAACTTGAGTTTTTATATCAACACCAAATTTATCTGGATTTGTTTTTGCAAATTTATAAATTTTATCACACAACATTCTTGCGTAAGTTATAGCCGCTGGCATAAATTCTTTTGTCTCATTTGTAGCAAAACCAAACATTATACCTTGATCACCAGCTCCTATATCACCCTCTTTTTGATCCACGCCTTGATTTATATCAGGACTTTGTTGATTTAAAAGAACATGAACCTCTATATCGTCTGGATGTAAACATTGCTCTTTGCTAAAATGTGGATTTCCATTATAACCTATCTTATGAAGTGCATTTTTAACTATAGATTCGTACTCTTTAAAGCTAAATTTAGCCTTAGAGCTTATTTCGCCACCTATTACGATGTGTTTTCCTGCTACGAAAACTTCACTTGCAATCCTACTATCTTTATCTTCCATTAAAACAGCATCAACTATACTATCAGCTATAATATCAGCGCATTTATCTGGATGTCCTGGACTTACAACTTCGCTTGTAAAAAGATACATAATATTTATTCCTTATTGTTTTTGTCAATTAAATTGTTAATTCTAACACTAAAAATTGAATTATAGCTTAATAATTACCATCATATATCATAAAATTTAAAATAAATTTTACATCTAGCAACAGAAATACTGAGTTTATTATATACAAATATCAAAAAATATTAGTTAAAAAACTCCGTTTAATTAAAATTTAGATAGAATTATTTTTTATTTTAATTTATTGGGGAATTTATATGCCTAATCTACATAGACTCATTAAGTCATATACAGAAAAAAACATAGTTGTTAGAATTCTTATAGGTATGATTTTAGGTATCGCTTTAGGTCTAAGTGCAAAATATACTAATTTAGAATTTGAAGCTGATTTGGTAAATTTTGCAAAACTTTTAGGAGATCTTTTTATATCTTCTTTAAAAAGTGTTGCACCCATCTTGGTTTTTATACTTGTTGCTAACTCTATACTTTCAAACAATTTTTCAAATTCAAAAGGTTTAAAAAGAGTTTTGTTTTTATATCTTTTAGGAACTTTTTTTGGTGGTTTAACAGGCGTTGTTTTTTCTTATATTTTTCCAGTAACATTAGCTTTAAATGTTCCAGCTGATTTAAATTTTAAAAACCCAGGTAGTTTAATTGTAGTTTTACAAAACTTACTTTTTAATATAGTAGATAATCCTATACACGCCCTTATGAACGCAAACTATATAGGAATTTTAGCATGGGCGATAATTTTAGGCATTATGCTTAGAAATTCAAATGAAAGCACAAAACACTTCTTTACTGATTTAGCAAAAGCTATCACAAAGATAGTAAGAATTATCATACAATTTGCACCATTTGGTATATTTGGTCTTATTTGCATAAGCGTTTATAGTACTGGACTAAATGTTTTATCAAGTTATGGTAAAATCATTCTTTTATTAGTTAGCGCGATGCTATTTTTAGCTCTTATTATAAATCCTATTATAGTTTTGTTTTATCTCAAAAAAAATCCATATCCGCTTGTTATAACTTGCCTTAGAGAAAGTGGTATTACGGCATTTTTTACAAGAAGCTCGGCTGCAAACATTCCAGTAAATATAGCACTAGCAAAAAAACTAAATTTAGATGAAGAGCTTTACCCTATCTCTATACCTCTTGGAGCAACCATAAATATGGGCGGTGCTTCTGTTGTTATAGCCATAATGTCTATTAGCGCTGCATTTAGTCTTGGTATTCATCCTGATTTTACAAGTGCGATTTTACTTTCTTTAGTTGCAACTATTGGAGCTTGTGGCGCAAGTGGCGTAGCTGGTGGCTCACTTATGCTCATACCATTGGCTTGTTCTTTATTTGGTATAGGCGATGATATTGCCATGCAAGTCGTAGCAATTGGCTTTATCATAGGAGTTATACAAGATAGCCTAGAAACTGCTATAAATAGCTCAACTGATATACTCTTTACAGCAGTTGCTTCATATACAACAAACGCTACCACTCCAACAAATACAAACATCTAAAAATATTTATAGCCATTTTTCATTATAAATGGCTAAATTTATAATGATAATGAATGTTATAACAATGTATTAAAATGTTTCCATTTAGGGATAGAATTATACTATCCATAAATTTAAAGGAGCTTATATGAAGAAATTTTTTTTCTCAGTTGTTGTAGCTAATATTTGCGCGAGTGCAGCTATTGGTAGCAATTTAATAAATATAGAATTTAGCGAAGTTAGCGTTCCAATCTCAGATCAAGATAAACGCATAATAAGAGCTAGTGATAATGTAAAAATAAATGGCAAAGATCATAAGATTGGCTATAACACTTTAGTCCGATCAGGAGATAAAGTAGGAAATGGGATATTTGGCGCACTTTATGATGTAAATGGTAAGATTATAACTACAAAAGATGGGAGTCCAAGGATATCAAATGACAACGACTTTTCTTCTCTTTTAACTTATAAAGACAAAATTTTTATGGTTTCTCACTTTGAATCTCGCCCTGCTGCTATGTATGTAACAGAACTAAGCCAAGACAAAAATGGAAATTTAAAAGCAATCAACACAAAAAATATAGATTTTAGTTCTTATCATGGTCTTTGGGTACCATGTGCTGGTTCAGTTACACCATGGGGAACTCACCTTGGAAGCGAAGAGTATGAACCAGATGCAAGAACACTTAAAGAAGATGGCTCAAATGGCGAGTACTATAATCTTATGGCTGAATATTTTGGAGGCGACTTTAAAAAGCTAAATCCATATTATTATGGTTGGACGCCTGAAGTTAAGATAATTAGTGAAAAAGGTGGTGTTAAAATTACTAAACATTATTCTATGGGAAGATTAGCACACGAACTATCTTATGTTATGCCAGATAAAAAAACAGTTCTTATGAGTGATGATGGAACAAATGTTTCACTTTTTATGTTTATAGCTGATAAAGCAGAAGATTTAAGCTCAGGCACACTTTATGCTGCAAAATGGAATCAAACAGATGATAAAAATAGTGGCACAGCAAATTTAGAGTGGATTAGTTTAGGTCATGCAAACAATGATGAAATAAAAAAAGCTGTAGATAATAATATAAAATTTGGTGATATATTTGAAACAGCAGAATTTAAAGATGATAGTTGTCCTGCAGGCTTTTCAGCAACTAAAGCAAATGTTGATTCTAACCAAGAAACAAAGCCTGAATGTATCAAGATAAAAAACGGTATGGAAAAAATAGCAAGCAGACTTGAAAGCAGAAGAGTTGCAGCTATAAAAGGTGCTACAACTGAGTTTAGAAAGATGGAGGGTATTACTTATAATAACAACTTAAACGAAGTTTACATCAGTATGAGCGAGATAAACAAAGGCATGGAAAGCTTTAAATCAAAAGGTAAAGATAGCACAAAATATGATGTAAAAGGGCAAGATCATATAAGACTATCTGAAAATACTTGTGGTGCAGTTTATAGACTTAGCCTTAAAAAAGATGACAAAATAGGTTCAAGCTATGTTCCTGATGTTATGAAAGGTTTGGTATCTGGCAAACCAGTTGGTAAAGCTGACCCTAAAAACACTTGCGATGTAAACGGCATAGCAAATCCAGATAATATTACTTATATCAACAATACAGGCACTTTAATAATAGGTGAAGATACAGGCGATGGACACCAAAATGACTATATCTGGTCATATAACATCTCACAAGATAAATTAACAAGAATTCTTACAACACCTTATGGAAGTGAAACAACTTCACCTTATTACTACAATAACATCAACGGCTTTGGCTACATTATGGCCGTCGTTCAACACCCGTATGGTGAAAGCGATGAAGATATGCTAAAAGATCCAAAAGACTCAAGAGCTTATACAGGATATATCGGACCATTTCCAGTTATTTCAAAATAAACACTAACAGCTAGTCATTTTGGCTAGCTGTTATAACTTAAAGGATAAGCTTTGAATAAAATTATTATTTTAACAAATTTATTAATTATAAGTAGTTATGCAATGGATATTGATATTACTAGCAAAGAGATACTAAACTCTAAAAATTCATATGTATCATCTCAATGCTATACAAAAACCATAAATCAAAACAACAAATACATTGTCTCAAATCCTTGTTATTCATGCCATAGTCTAAACAAAGAACCAAATTACAACTTTGAGGATTATGCAAATCAAGAAAGTTATGATTTTCCATACCCTGCCCTTAAAAATCCTTTTACAAATTTATTTGTAAATAGAAGCAAAGATATAGAAAAAATTAGCGATGAAGAGATTATAAAATATGTAAAACAAGACAACTATAAAGACAAAAATGGTGATATTATATTGTCTAAAAAGCTAAATAACTTAAATAGTAGCTGGGATTTTAACAAAAATGGAAAATGGGATGGATATATTCCAGACTGTGAATACAACTTCGATGAAAAAGGTTTTGACAGAAAACAGGATGGTTCATATACAGGTTGGAGAGCTTTCGCATATTACCCGTTTTTGGGGACATTCTGGCCAACAAATGGCAACACAGATGATGTGTTAATAAGACTTCCAAAAGATTTTGCTTTAGATGAAAACGGTAAATTTAGCACAGAAATTTATAATATAAATTTATTAATAATCGAAAGCCTTATAAAACAAAGAGATATCCAAATTTCTCCTATAGACGAGAGTAAGATTAAACTAGATCTTAATCAAAATGGTAAATTTGACATAACAAATAAGATAGTTTTCAAATGGATAAAACCAAACTTTGATATAAATAGTGGTAAATTAGTTAATTTTTCTATGCATTACGCAGGACTTGCTGGTAAAAAACAGCTGAGAAATGAAATACAAATAGCTCCTGGTCTTTATCCTGTTGGAACCGAGTTTTTACACTCTGTTAGATACATAGATGTAAATGGCCAAAAAACTAGCATGGCAAAACGCATGAAAGAGTTGAGATACAGCATTAAAAAAGAGTGGAAAACATATGGAGAACTTTCAGATATCGGAGCAAATGCATTGAAAGAAAAAAGAGATTTTCCAGATAGGACAGATATATATGTAGGAAATGTAGAAACCGGATTAAGCAATGATAAAGGCTGGATTTTTCAAGCTTTTATAGAAGACAAACAAGGCGAACTTAGACCGCAAAACTACGAAGAAACACTATTTTGTATGGGTTGTCATACAAATATAGGAGCTACGACTGACTCAACTTTTGTTTTTGGAAGAAAATTTGAAGGAGAAAATTTAAACGATGGCTGGTTTCACTGGAGCAAGCGTGGCTTTGAAGGGATTAAGGATTTAGTTTTAAGTGATGGAGATAGCGAATACGCAAAATATCTAGCATTAAATAATGCTGGCGATGAATTTCGTTCAAACCAAGAAATCATGGATAAATTTTTTGTTGCTGGATGGGAAAAAAATAAAAACATGATAAAAAAAGAGTATGAGATAAACCAACAAACACCAGGCGCAGTAACGGATAGAAGCTGGAAACTAAAAAATGAAGCTATGAATATCTTAAAAAATGATATAAGTTATCTTTTGATGCCAAGTGCAAACAGAGCACTAAAACTAAATAAAGCTTATAAAAGTGTCGTTGATGAACAAAGCTATGTTTATGGTAGAGATGTAAATATTTCTCCATCAGACAATGTTCATAAAAGTGTTGAACAGGCTCAAGAAACTGGCATAAAAGCTTTTTTATATATGCATTAAACTAAGAGATTATCTCTTAGTTTTCTCCTTTAACTATAATTTTTTCACTCATAAAAATATCGCTTACTACGCCATTAGAAACATTCATACCACCCTCATAGCCTTTCCATTCAAAATCATTGCCATCAACACCTTTAGAAGCAATCTTCATAATATCTTGGATATGTTTGTCATTTGTATTAAATATATCTATATCATATAAAAGTTGTTTGAAATAGAGATCCCACGCCGCATTTTGTTGTTTGAAAACCGCAACTTCATGTTCTAAATGTCTTTTATAAAATGTACTTAGTCTTTTTTCTTGTGCAATTTTATCCATTTGTAATAAATTTTTCTTATCCTCGTCACTTAATCTTATGTTTTTACCATCTACTGTTACATAACCTCTATCTATTGCTCTTAAAACTGCGGCTGAGTCTTCAAAATATATGCTAGATGAGTTATGCGATGTTTTTGAGTTTGAAATTTTCAATATCTCTTTTGCTTCTTTTGATATTTCGACAACATCTTTTAAATTTTGATTTTGCACAGTTTTAAGCTCATCATTTTTAGCAAATTTAAAAGTGTTTATATGGTTTTGCGAGTAGTTTAAATTTGCAATTTTCATTTTTAACTCCATTTTAACTTATATCGACCAGTAATAAATTTAGTTTAATTATGATTTTTTGCATTTTTTTGGTAAAATATATACTATTTAAAAACTAGGAAAAATTATGATTTGGAAGTTAGAAAATATATTTAAAAGTAAAAAAGATTTAGAAAATCATAGTAAAAATTTAGAAAAAAAATGCAACGATTTTAAGAATAAATATGAAAATAATTTAGATAAATTGACACAAAACGAATTTTTAGATGCCATTATTTGCTACGAAAATTTGTTTGAACAAATAACAAAGATAGAAAGTTATGCATTTTTATGTTTTGCAAAAGATAGTGATAATGGAGTATTTTATGCAAAATATGAAGAAATTTGTTCAAAACTACAAGAAAATTTACTGTTTTTTGAACTTGAATTTAACGACCTTGACAAAAAAATACAAGATAAATTTATAAAATTTAGCACAAAATACAGCTATTATCTTTCAAATTTAGTAAAACAAAAAGCTCATCAACTAAGCAAAAAAGAAGAAAGGATAATGCTTAGAACAAAAAATGTCGGCGTAAATGCATTTTCTAGGCTTTTTGATGAAACTTTTACAAACTTAACTTTTAAATTTGAGGGCGAAAATTTAAAAGAAGAAGAAATCCTAAGTAAACTTAGCGATAACGATAGAAACATCAGAAAAAAAGCAGCGCTAACACTGAGCAAAACACTTAAAGAAAATTCAAAACTTCTTACTTATATCTACAACATGATAAGAAAAAATAGTGCCCTAGAATGTGAGCTAAGAAATTATAAATATCCAGAAGATATCATGCATATATATAACCAGATAAACAAAAAAAGTGTTGATTCTTTAGTAGATGCAACCGAAAATAGCTTTAATTTAGTACATAATTTTTATGATAAAAAAAGAGAGATTTTAGGCTACAAAACACTTTATGATTACGATAGATATGCACCTCTACAAGATGGTAGAAAATATACATATGAGACATCTAAAGAGATAGTTTTAAAAGCTTTTAAAAGCTTTAGTCCTAAATTTGTAGACATTGCAAAGCATGCTCTTGAAAATGGCTATGTTGATGTAATGCCAGAAAAAAACAAGATAAGTGGCGCTTTTTCGCATTCAGTTACTACAGATGCTCATCCTTATGTGCTTTTAAACCACACAAATAAACTAAGGGATCTTTTTACTATGGCTCACGAGCTTGGGCATCTAGTTCATCAAAAACTTGCATATGATGTCGGATTTTTAAACTCACAAACACCACTAACCACGGCTGAAACTGCTTCTGTTTTTTGTGAAATGCTTGTATTTGACTATATAAAAAATGATTTAAATGATAAGGAAAAGTTAGCACTTTACGCATCAAAACTGGAAGATATCTTTGCTACATTTTATAGACAGATAAACTTTACTACATTTGAAAGAGCTATTCATGCCAAAAAAGATGAATTAAACTTTGAAGAGATAAATCAAATTTGGCTAAAAGAATCTAAAAAAATGTTTGGCAAGAGCTTAAAATTAAATAAGTACTATTCATATTGGTGGAGTTATATACCGCATTTCATTCACACACCATTTTACTGCTATTCTTACGCTTACGCGCAACTTCTTGTGCTTGCACTTTTTGGCTTATTCAAAAGTAAAAAATGTAAAAATTTCGTAGAGTTATATATAGAGTTTTTAAGCAGTGGTGGTAGTTTGGAACCAAAAGAACTTGTGAGTAAATTTAGTTTTGATATAAATAGTAAAGATTTTTGGCAAATCGGGATAAACGAGATAAAAAAACTTGTAGATGAATTTGAAGGTATAAAATGTTAGATGAATTACTAGATAATGATAATTTCAGACTTTTGATGAAAATGCATGCTTATGAGTGTATTGAGTTTTTATTGCAAAATAATATAAAGTTTTCAGTGCTCTCAAATATGTCTTATGTTAAATTTGATCCAGCATTGCCAAGTGCAATAATGGCAAATATGCCAATGCCTGTTGTACTTTTTACTCTTGATGGATATACCTATGAGAGTGCAAAGCTTACACAAAATTATATAACTTTTGAAGCTGGATTTGGTTCTGAAAATTTTGCATCTTTTGTGAAAATTCCACTTGGTGCTATAGTTCAAATTTTAGTAGAAAATAGCCCTATTTTAGTCAATTTTTCCATACATAAAGAAAACTCAAGCGAAAGCAAAACCAAAGAATCTATGGCTATGTTTTTATCCAATCCAAAAAACAGAGAGCTATTTAAAAGAAAGTAAATTTATAAATAAAGATTAACATGGATAAAATTTTTGAAAACCTAAATGAAGAACAAAAAAAAGCAGTTAAGCATATAGATGGACCAATGCTAATCTTAGCTGGAGCTGGGAGCGGAAAAACTAAAACTATAACTTCAAGATTAGCTTATCTTATATCAGTTGTTGGTATTGATCCACTAAACACACTAACTTTAACTTTTACAAACAAAGCCGCAAATGAGATGAGAAATAGAGCATTAAATATGCTAAATACTAGCACCCTTTCCTCTCCTCCTTTGCTTTGTACATTCCATAAATTTGGTCTACTTTTTTTAAAGTTTTACATATCAAAGCTTGGAAGAAAAAATAACTTTGTTATCATTGACACGAATGATAAAAAAAGAATTCTAAAAAGTTTTGAAAGCGATATACCTACTGCAATTTTAGGAAGTGAGATATCAAAATATAAAAATACACTCTTAAGCGTAGAAGATGTCAAAAAAAACTATTCTACGGTTCTTAAAAGCAAAGAAAATGACTTTTATGTCAAAGTTGCTAGCATTTATGAAAGATATGAAAACTACTTAAAAGATAATAACTTAGTAGATTTTGATGATCTTTTGATGCTTACATATAAAATTTTAGATAGTGATGACAAACTAGAAAATGAAATTTCACAAAGATACCAATATATCATGGTTGATGAGTATCAAGACACAAATGATTTACAATCCAAACTCTTACGTAAGCTTTGCAAAACACACAACAACATATGTGTAGTTGGGGATGATGACCAAAGCATTTATGGTTGGCGTGGCACGAAGATAGAAAACATATTAAATTTCAAAGATGAGTTTAAGAGTGTTAAAATCATAAAATTAGAGCAAAACTACCGCTCAACAGCTTCTATCCTAAAAGCAGCAAATGAGCTTATAGAACATAATAGAAACCGTCTTGGTAAAAAGTTAATTACCACAAAAAAAGATGGGAATGAGATTTTGGTATTTAGCTGTGACGATGAAAATATGGAATCAAGTAAAATAGCTCACAACATAAAAGAACTCTTAAACTCAGGTGCACAGGCAAAAGATATAGCTATACTTTATAGGATAAACGCACTTTCTCGCTCACTGGAAGAGGGATTAAACAGAGAAAATATCCCTTATAAAATGGTTGGGGGAGTTAAGTTTTACGAAAGAACAGAAATAAAAGATATCATAAGCTATCTAAGACTTGCAGTAAATCAAAACGATGATTTCTCGTTTGAACGCATCATAAACCGCCCAAAAAGAGGGCTTGGCAAGGTAACATTAGCTAAAATTCAAAAAACAGCCTATGATAATAAAATATCAATATATCAATCTATAGGCGCTTTAAATGCAGATAATATAGGTAAAAAAAACCTAAATACTCTTTTGGAACTTAGCTCTGATTTAGAAGAACTTTCACATTTTGATGGAATTTATAATCTAATAGATATGTTAGAAAATAAATTTAAAATTAAAAAATTTTACGAAGCCATGCCAGATGGTACAGAAAGAGTTGCAAACATCGACGAATTTTATGCCCTACTTAGAGATCAAGCTATGAACGATAGCGGATTTGAACTCGAAGAGTTTTTAAATGAAATTTCGCTTCAAAGTGACCAAGACACGATAAGCGATGAAAGTATCTCTATAATGAGCATTCATGCTAGTAAAGGTTTAGAGTTTAAACATCTTTTTGTAATAGGACTTGAAGAGGGATTTTTTCCATTAATTGGCGATGGAAGTGATATAGAAGAAGAACGTAGGCTTGCATATGTAGCGATCACTAGAGCAAAAGAATATCTTACATTATGCCACTGTGAATCAAGATTTTATAAAGGTAAAAGAGAAAGACTTAAAAAAAGTAGATTTTTAAGTGAATCTGGACTTTGCGAAGGATCACTACAAATCGAACAGCAAAAAGAGTTCAAAAAGGGTGATTTAATAAAACATAAACTTTTTGGTATCGGAAGAGTTGTAGCTATAACTAAAGTAAATCAAGATTTCAAACTAAAAATAAACTTTGGCGGTATAACGCGCGAGATAATGTCAAATTTCGTGGAAAAAGCGGTATGAACGCTCTTTTTGTTACAAACAAACCAAGAGGTATTAGCTCAAATTTCTTTTTAAATAAAATAAAACGAAAATACGGAGTTAAAAAAGCTGGATTTTCCGGCACACTTGATCCTTTTGCAAGCGGATGCTTGATAGTTGCTTTTGGTCAATACACAAAGCTTTTTAGCTATTTAGAAAAAACACCAAAAACATATGTTGCCACAATGTGGATAGGAGCCTTTTGCGAAAGCTTAGATGATGAAAATATAACTAGTGTTGAAAATATACTTCCTTTTCATCCAAGCGCACTTGATATCATTAAAAACTCACTTCTTGGAGAAATTTCATACACACCTCCAAAATATAGTGCAAAAAAAGTTGATGGTAAAAGAGCTTATAATTTAGCTAAAAATGGAATAAATTTTGAACTAAAACAAAGCAAGATGAATGTTTATGAGTGTGAGATTTTATCATACTGCCATCCATTTTTAACTTTTAAAATTTCAGTTAATGAAGGTTCATACATAAGATCTTATGCGCAGCTTTTTGCAAATAAACTAGGAATTAAGGCTACGCTTTGCTCTTTAAAAAGACTTAGTGAGGGTAAATTTAAGTATGAAAACGAAAAAAAACTAAATCCAACTGAGTTTTTAAATTTAGAAAAAAATGAGTATAATGGCAATTCTTTAGATGTAAATTTAGGGAAAAAACTAGATATTTGTAATTTTAGTAAAAAAGAAAATGGCAAATATTTAATAGAATTTGATGATTTTTTTAGTATCATTGAAATAAACGATGGCGAAATAAAATACTGTTTAAATAAGGTAGAAAAATGTTAATACTTTCAAGAAAAGAAGATGAAGTTATAAAACTAGGAAATAATGTAACTATAAAGATAGTTTCCATTAGTAAAAGTGGCGTTAAGGTAGGCATAGATGCCCCAAAAGATATGATGATTTTAAGGGGCGAACTTGCACATGATGTAACAAAAGAAAATATTCAAGCAAGTAAGCAAAGCACTGAAAATCTTAGCAAACTTAGCGAAAAACTCAAAAAATGAGATCTTACGCAAAGCTAAATATATTTCTAAAAATTACTGGCTTTATAGAAAATTATCACGAAATTTCATCAAGATTCGTGCTATTTAAAGACATATTTGATGAAGTTGAGTTTATAAAAACTGATAAAAATGATGGATTTATAATACAAACAGATGCAAATATACAAAACAATATTATCACAAAAGCCTATGATAAGCTATGTGCTTTTGGATATAAAGATAAACTTGATGAGTTTTTTAAATTTCACAAAGTAAAACTAATCAAAAATATCCCAATGGGTGCAGGACTTGGTGGCGGGAGTTCAGATGCTGCGACGTTTTTAAAACTTGCAAATAAGGATATAGATCTAGGCATTAACGATGAAAAACTTATGCAAATTGGTTCGCAAATTGGCGCTGATGTTGCATTTTTTTTAAGCGAGCTTGAGAGTGCAAATGTAAATGGCATTGGAGAAAATATAGTCAAATTTGATGATGATATACCAAATTTAAAAGTATTTACTCCTAAACTTTTCTGCTCAACAAAAGATGTATATCAAAAATTTAGAAGTGATTTTAATGGCAAATTTGATCTAAATTTAGCTAAAAATTTAGAAAACTTAAGCTCAAAAGAAATTTTACAAAATTATAAAAACAATCAATTAAATGATCTTTTAGCTCCATGCCAAAAACTTTATGGTTTAAATTTAAAAGAAAATGAATTTTTAAGTGGCAGCGGAAGTAGCTACTTTTTAGTAGGTTAAAATGTTAAAAGATTTAGCAAAAAATAAAAAAGCATTTCACGATTTTACTATAATTGAAACTTACGAAGCAGGCATTGTTTTAAAAGGTAGTGAGGTTAAAGCTCTTAGAGCCGGCAGAGCAAATCTAAAAGATAGTTTTGTTCGAGTTATCAAAGGTGAGCTTTTTTTACTAAACTCACACATAAGCCATTTAGAAAGCACAAATGCCCATTTTCGTCCAGACGAAAGAGCACCCAGAAAACTTCTCATGCATAGAAAACAGATTGATAAACTTTTAGGACAAGTTAGTACTAGCGGATATACAATGGTTGCACTTTCTTTTTATTTAAATTCAAAAAATATTGTAAAAACCAAAGTTGCCCTTGCAAAAGGTAAAAATTTACATGACAAAAGAGAAACCCTAAAGAAAAAAGAAGCTGATAGAGAAGCAAGAGCTGCTATAAAAAACTTTTAAGTCATATTTTAATATCTTCAAAAGAATATTAATATTCATGGAATTAAAAATTTAATAAAAATTAAATATACTTTATTTTAGTATCAAGTGCTACTTTCATGCAGTAGTTGGTTTAACAGTTGATTCAAGTAAAACTATAAAAAATGCTAAAAATATAAAATCCATAGTAAATCACACCAAAGAAGTTGAAGAAATAAGTGCTACAAAAGAACATCTAAGCAAAATATCTAATAACTCAACAATAAAATATCTAAATTTAAACCCAATAAATAACTAAAGATAGCTTAATAAGCTATCTTGATAATAAAATTTCAATTATTTTTATCAAAAATTTACATTGAATATGTATAATTCTTATATTTAAGGAAATTATATGAAAAAAATATTTTTAGCACTTATTTTGGGACTATTTCTAATAGGTTGCGATAATCAAAATTCCGCTTCAAATGAGCATAGTAAAAATTCACCAACACCAATAAAAGTTGGCGAAGAAATAACTCTTACAAGCGTTTTTGATTCTAATATAACGATAGTAAGAACACAAAACGGTTTTAAACTAAAAGATAGTAATAAGATAGTAATGTTTGACATTTTTGGAACATTTTGTGAGCCATGCCGCGCTGAAGCTTCAAATCTTATGGATTATCAACTAAAAAACAATAACGATATGATGATAATAGGTCTTATTTATTTCGAAAATATAACAAATAAAGATATAGTTGAAAATTTTTCCAAGAAATATAATGCGTATTATTTCATAGCAAACTCGGATAGAAATATAGATATAGTTGATCAAATTTTAAAAGACATTGAGTATAAAAATGCCTTGCAAATACCTTTTAAAGTTGTATTAAAAGATGGAAAATATCAAGATTTAACAGATAATCTAAACAAAAACAGCAGTGAAATGAAAAAGTATTATCTTGGCTATGTAAATGTACCGCTTTTGCAAAACGATCTAAATAGGATAAAAGATGCCTCAAATAAATGAAAAAACTGTACAAGATATAAAATTTAAATCACCTAATTTATATAAAGTTCTGCTTTTAAATGATGATATTACTAGCATGGATTTTGTTGTGCAAGTTTTGATGGATATTTTTCACCACGAAGCTTCAGTTGCAGTTGATTTGATGTTGAAAGTTCACAATGAAGGAAGTGCGATTTGTGGCATTTATACAAAAGAAATTGCAATGTCAAAACAAAATGAAGTAGACATTGCATCAAAAAATGCCTCTTATCCTTTGCAGACTATTTTAGAGGAGGAGTAAAATATGTTAGATACAAAGTTTAGTTTTTTGATACAAAAAGCAGGAGAACTAGCATATAAAAATGCTCACGAATACATAACTTGTCAACATGTTTTATATACATTATTAAAAACAGATGATGATATAAAAACAGTTCTAATGAATGCAGGAGTTGCAAATCTAGATAGTCTAACAAAAAATTTAGAAAGCTATATAGCTACTACTCCTGTTTTAAGAACACAAAGACAACCAAGTGTTACTCCACATCTAAGTTCCATAATCAAAAATGCAAATTTAGATGAAAACAAAGATATCGTTTATAGTTCTAAAAACTTTCTTTTAGATATCATAAAAGACAGTGATCTTGGAATGAATGATCTTTTTATTCATCATGGTGTAAATTTGAAAACCTTAGAAGATATTATAAATTCTAAAAATAGCGAACAAGAAAAAACAAACATAGCTCTTTATGCAATAAATTTAAACGAATTAGCAAAAAATGGGAAAATAGATCCCCTTATAGGTAGGGATGTTGAGCTTGAGAGAATGGTGCAAATTTTAAGCCGTAGAAAGAAAAACAGCCCAATACTAGTTGGTGAAGCTGGAGTTGGAAAAACTGCAATAGTTGAAGGATTAGCACTAAACATCGTAAATGGAAATGTAGCTCAAAAAAAACTCAAAGAATCTACTATCTATGCTCTAGATATAGGATCAATGATTTCTGGAACAAAATACAGAGGGGACTTTGAAAAAAGACTAAAAGATACAATAAATGAAATAGAACAGATGAAAGATGCAATAGTTTTTATAGATGAAATTCACACTATCATAGGAGCTGGAGCTAGTGGTGGTGGTAGTTTAGATATGTCAAATTTACTAAAGCCTTCACTTGCAAATGGCAAATTACGTTGCATTGGAGCTACAACTTATACGGAGTATAGAAATTTTACAAAAGATAAAGCCCTTAGCAGGAGATTTTCAAAAATAGATATAAATGAGCCAAGCATAGAAGATAGTGTTGAGATTTTGCTTGGACTAAAAAAATATTATGAAGATTTTCACGGAGTTTCATACCCAAAAGATATTTTAAAACAAAGTGTAATTTTAGCTAAAAAATACATGAGTGATAGGTTTTTACCAGATAGCGCTGTTGATATCATTGATGAAGTTGGCGCAACTTTAAATTTAAGTGGCAAAAAAATAGTCACAAAAAAAGCATTAAATGAAGTTATAAGAAAAGCTACTGGTATACAAAATTTAAATGCTGATGCAAACCAAACCGACTTAGTTAAAAATCTAAAACAAAATCTTAAAAAACAAATTTTTGGACAAGATGAAGCAATTGACGCATTAGTAAAAGCTATAATTCGCTCTTATGCAGGACTAAAAAATCCAAACTCACCTACTGGCGTGTTTTTATTTGCTGGACCAAGTGGCGTTGGCAAAAGTGAGCTTGCCATTACTTTGGCTCGCGAGTTAAATGTGCATTTTGAAAGATTTGACATGAGTGAATATATGGAAAAACATGCAGTTGCAAAACTAATCGGTTCTCCTCCTGGATATGTGGGCTTTGAAGAAGGTGGGATTTTAACAAATGCTATAAAGAAAAATCCTTACAGCGTTGTACTTTTTGATGAAGTTGAAAAAGCAGATAACGATATGCTAAATATATTTCTTCAAATTTTTGATAACGGTACATTAACTGATAATAGTGGCAATAAAACAGATTTTAAAAACACCATCATCATCATGACTTCAAATTTGGGAACAAAAGAACCAAATCAAATGGGCTTTAAAAAAGATGATAATCTAAAAACGACAAGCGCTATCAAAAATTTCTTTGCACCAGAATTTAGAAATAGACTTGATAAAGTTATAAATTTCTCACATTTAAACGATGACATTTTAGATAATATCGTACTTAAAGAGTTAAATTTGATATCAGATACATTAAAAGATAAAAAAATAACCATAAAAGCAGATAAAAAAGCAAGAGAGTTTATATATAAAAAAGGCTATAGTGAAGAATTTGGTGCAAGAAATATAAAAAGAGTTATAAGTGAAGAAATTTTAGATACGCTAAGTGAAGAGATTTTATTTGGAAAGCTAAAAGATGGTGGAACTGCAAATATAACATTAAAAAATGAAAGATTGAGCTTTAAATTTAGCTAATGGACTATATTTTTCCAAACCCTTATAACGCTCCTAGTAGTGATCCCATAGCATACGGCGGGGATCTTAACAAAGAGTGTTTAATGAGCGCTTATAATAGTGGCATATTCCCTTGGTTTTTGCTTCAAAAAAATCCTGTTTGGTTTTCTCCAGATCCTAGGTGTGTGCTTTATCCTAGCGAATTTAAACTTCATAAAAGTCTTAAACCTTACATTAAAAAATATGAAGTCAAATTTGACTTCAATCCAAAAGAATTTATAAACTTTTGCCAAAAACAAAGACTTAAAAAAAGCGATACATGGATTACAGATGAATTTGTAAGAGCGTACTCACTTTTAGCTGACGATGGCATTGTCCATAGTGTAGAAATTTATGAAAATGGTGTTTTAATAGGTGGATTATATGGTCTTATAATTGGCAAAATTTTTTGTGGAGAGAGTATGATTTCAGCTAAAAAAAACGCATCAAAAGTTGCACTTTATCATCTTTGCAAAGCTTTAAATGATTTTGATTTTCTAATAGACTGCCAAGTTACAAATCCGCATCTTATCTTTATGGGTGCAAAAGAAATAAAAAGAATTGAATATTTACAAATTTTATCTATAAAAAAAACTCAAAATAGCGGATTTGAAAGTTTTAAAAATTTAGCTTAACCAAACTAGCTATGAAACTTTTTTATACCAAGCTTTTGGGCTAGTTTTGTAAGTCCAAGCTTTGTTCCGGAACTTACCATTATCTTTGCCATTTTTTTATACTCGTTTTTATCATAGCAAGTATTAGGACATTTTCTACATTTTGGTTTTTCTTCGTGAGGACAATTTTGAAGCCTTTTATATACATAAAAAAGCAAACTTTTACAGTCTTTACAAAGATTATAGTTTAGACAAACATTTAAATCTATATCTTTATATATTAAGTCTATCTTATCAGTATTTTTTACTTCTCCTTTATGTTTATCATCACAGTAAATTTGCATGAATTTAATAACAGTTGAAATCTGCTCTATAAATTTATCATTGCTCATATAGGCTCGCTTCTTTATAAGCTTTTATGGCTCTTTCATAGTCTTCTTGACAGTCAATACCAATGCTTTTTGTAAATATTTCTAGCATTGCTATTTTTTTAGAGTGTTCAAGAGCTCGAAGTTGCTCAAGCTTTTCTATATTTTCAAGAAAAGATGGTAAAAATGAGCAAAATTCTCTAAGCGTAGCAACGCTATAAGCATAAATACCAATATGAGCCTTATAAAGCTCGCAATCATTCCTTGGATAAGGCAAAAGCGAACGCGAAAAATACATGGCATCAAAGTTGTCATCTATTACAACTTTTACTAAATTTGGATCATTTGCTTCATCTTTTGAAACCATTTTAAAACAGCTTGCCATAAATGAGCCCTGCTCTATTTTTTGGCTTGCAAACTTTTTAAACTTAAGCAAATTTGCTATTTCAAAAAAAGGCTCATCTGCTTGAACATTTATTATTAGCTCGCTATCTTTTAGATTCATCTTGCTCACTGCTTCATTTATCCTATCTGTACCACTTTGATGATTGCAATCTGTCATAACAGCTTCAAACCCATGTTCTTTTGCTGTATTATAAACTTTTTCATCATCAACCGCTATTAAAACTTTGTCTATTTTTGAAGCATTATTTGCAGTTGCTATGAACATAGGAACACCAAAAATATCAAGTAAAATCTTATCTTTTAATCTAGTTGAACTAAGTCTTGCTGGTATTACTATCATGATTTTATCCACTTTAAAATTGTATTTTTTATATCATCTTGATTTACAATATCGCCATGATTTATTTTATCGTCAAAAAGAGATAAAATGCTTTTTGGTACCTTTGAGTCAAATTCTTTTGCTAGTTTTATCATCTGTTTCTTTTCATCTACCATGTCTTCATTTTTAATAGCTTTTATCATAGATGGAGTAAATTTAACCCAATGTGCAGTTGAAGTTATTACGCTAAATTTATGATCTTCAACCATTTTAAAGCAAGTTGCCGTATGCGGATCAATTAAATTTGAATCCTTTGCGCATTTTTTTATAAATTTAGTGCACTCTTCATCACTACAAAAATCCGCTACAAAGTCTTTTTGAAGTTCTTTTAGTTCATCCTTGCTTAGCTCGTAAAATTTATTTTGATTTAGATTGCACATAAGCTCTTTTGTCCTTACGGCTCCAAATTTATCAAAAAGCAATCTCTCTACATTTGAGCTTATCAAAATATCCATAGCAGGACTCATAGTTTTAACAAGTTCTTTACCCCTTAAATCATACACGCCAGTATTAAAAAGTTCAGTTAAGATATTGTTTGTATTAGATGCAATTTTTATCATACCAATTTTTGCACCCATTTTTTTTGCATAATATGCGCCAAGTGCATTTCCAAAATTTCCACTAGGAACTATAATATCAATATCTTCATCATCATTTATTTTTTGATTAAAAAGCAAATAAGAATAGGCATAAAGATGATATAAAATTTGAAACAATATTCTTCCAAAATTTACTGAGTTTGCAGCACTTAAGCTTAAATTTTCCTTTAAAAGCCGTTCTTTAAAATTCTCATCATTTAAAAGTGCTTTTAAGGCTCTTTGAGCATCATCAAAACTACCATTTATGCCAATAACTTTTAAATTTTTACCTTTTGATGTGATCATTTGAAGTCTTTGCACTTCACTTGTTCCATTAGCTGGATAAAGGCAAACAACTTTTATATTTTTTGATTTCTCAAATGTATTTAAAGTAGCAGGTCCAGTATCTCCACTCGTTGCACACATTATAAGGTATTTTTCAAATCTATCTTTTGCTAGTTCATCTAATATTACACCAAAAGGCTGAAGTGCCATATCTTTAAAAGCTCTTGTAGGACCATGAAAAAGTTCATTTATATATAGTTTTTTTGATATTTTTTTTATTTTTATAGGTAAATTTTTATCATCAAATTCCTTATATCTTTTAAGAGCCTTTTTAAAGCTACTCATATTCACATCAAAATCAAATTTCTCTATAACTTTTAGCGCAAATTCTTCATAATTTCTTTCTTTTTTAAAAAATTTGCTACTTAGTTTTGGCAATTCTTTTGGTGCAAAAAGTCCGCCGTAAACACTGCTTGGATTTAAAAGTGCATCACTAAATTTAGAACATTGCGCCTCATCACCTTCTTTTAAACGAGTTGCAGTTAATATCATATTTTCTCCTTTTATCCTATCATGCTTCCTATGCCACCATCAGTAAATAGCTCTAGGAGTATAGAGTGTGGTATCATTCCATTTATGATGTGAGCTTTTCCAACGCCATTTTCTATACACTCAACACATGACAAGGCTTTTGGTATCATACCGCCATTTATAGTCCCATCTTCAATTAGTTTTTTTATATCAAATTTAGTTAACTTACCAATAAGTTTTCCATCTTTGTCTAATATACCAGAAATATCACTTAAAAATATAACTTTACTAGCATTTAGTGCTTTTGCTATTTCGCAGGCACACAAATCCGCATTTATATTATATCCATTCACGCTATTTTCATCACCAGTAGCAATAGGAGAAATGACAGGTATGATGCCAAGATCAAGGATATCATTTATTGCTTTAGTATTTACATCCACTATTTTACCAACATAACCAAATTTTTCCATATCTAAAGCCTTAGCCTTAAATAAATTCATATCTTTTCCACTTATTCCAATGGCTTTAGCTCCATGAAAATTTAGTAAATTTGCTAGTTCTTTATTTATATTACCACAAAGAACCATTTCAGCTATCTCTAAAGCCTCTAAAGATGTTTTTCTGATTCCGTCTACAAATTCGCTATAAACGCCTGTTTTATGTAAAAATTCGTTTATTTTTTTACCGCCACCATGAACTATAACAACTTTTATACCAACAATTTGGAGTAAAACCATATCTCTAACAAACTCTGTTTTAAATTCAGATTTTATCTGAGTTGATCCGCCAAATTTCACAACTATAATTTTATCTCTAAATTTTTGTATATAAGGAAGAGCTGAGAGTATAATCTCTGCAGTTTTAAGACTTGGTTGCAAAACAGACCTTTCGCTATATAAATTTTATAATTTTAACTAAAAAGAGCTAAATTTATTATCAAATACATAATCATGTAGCGTTTTTTCAAATTTTTTACTAATATTAGTTTCAAGGATAATTATGGAAATTGGTAGATTAAATCTCTCGATTTTTACATAATCTTTCATTGTTACAAGCAGACTTGTTGCGTTAAATTTCTGAAGTAAATTTTCTAGCTCATCCTTGCTAAAAAAATAATGATCTGGATAAAACTTAATATCTATACATTTATCAAAATGCTCTTTTAGTCTATTTGGATTTGCTATGGCAGTTACTAGAAGCATTCTATCTGTTTGATTTAAGATATGACTTTTTTTAATAATATCATCTTTTTGCGGTATAAAATTTGCAAATTTATAAAAAAATTTAGGATATCTATAAGCTCCACTTGGAAAAGTAAAAGGAAAAAATGGCTCTATAGCAGGCTTAAGCAAGATATCAAATTTATCTATATCAAATTTAGAAAATCCATCATCAAATATTATAAGCTTTGCGCTATTTTTTTTCGCTAAATCTATTGCTATTTTTCTATCTTCACTGACTATAACGTTTGCTTTAAATTTAGCATATTCCATAGCCTCATCTCCACTTTGGCAAATATCAACAAATATCTCTTCATTATTAGATATTAAAATACAACCTTTTGATTGTCTTTTGTATCCCCTAAGTACGATAAAGGTTTTTAAATGAGGTGAAAATATATTATAGATAGCTTTTACAAGAGGTGTTTTTCCGCTACCTCCGACTATTAAATTTCCAACACTTATAATTTTTATATCAAAACTTTTTTTCTTTGAAAAAAGTTTTTTTATACATACAAACAATGAATAAATAAAACTAAGTGGTAACAAAAATATACATAAAGCTACTCCAACTATATCTGGACTATAAAAATATTTATTTATCCAGATATGAAGCTTTTGTTTATCCACGTGCATGCGCTGTTTTTAAAATTCCATCACAAATGTATTCTATTTCATTATGTTTTAAATCAGCAAAAATTGGTAACGAAAGTACAACTTGATATGTCTTTAAAGCAGATGGAAATGCATTTACTTTTAGATTATATTTATTTTTATAATAACTTAATAAATTCAAAGGTATGTAATTCAGAGAAGTGCTTATTCCAAGTTCACCTAAATCCCTGGCAAAACTATCTCTATTTTTATCTATTTTAATTATATATTGACAAAATACATGCTCACCTTTATCCATAGGCAATGTAATATGTGGACAATTTTTAAGACGCTCATTATAAATAGCTGCAACCCCTCTTCTTTTCTTTATAAATCCATCTACTTTTTTAAACTGAGACAAGCAAAAACTGGCATCTAAAGTACAAAGACTGTATTTCATACCAATATCAACAACATCATAAATATAACCAAGATCATTATTTTTACCAGAATTATTTACAATACCATGATTTCTTAAAAGCATAGCCCTACTTGCTATTTCATCATCATTTGTTACCATAAATCCAGCAGTTGAGATATTTATGTTAAACTGTGCATTTATTTTAAAGCAAGAAATTTTTGATTTTAAGCTACCAATTTTTTTGCCTTTATAAGTGGCACCAAGCGCAACACTGCCATCATCTATAATATCTATATCATGATTATTTGCGATATCATAAATTTCATCCATATTGGCAGCTTGACCTGCAACATGTGTTATAAAAGCACATTTTAATTTTTTACTTTTATGAGCAATAATAGCCTCTTCAAATTTTGTAGGATTAATATTAAAATCATCCTCATTAATATCTACAAATACTGGCTCAGCATCAAAATGTCTTACAACTTCGGCAATATCTGGAAAAGAATTAACAGAACATATTATTTTATCGCCTCTTTTTATATTCATAGCACATAATGCCAAATGTTTTGCAGATGTGCTATTGTTTGTAGCAATTGCATGTTTTACTCCAAAATATTTTTTTATAGTATTTTCAAAATCAAGCACCATATCAGTACTATTTGGATTTTCTAGTGCTTTTTGTATAAGTTCTTTTTCTCTTTCGTCAATTTGTGGTCTAAAAAAATCTATCTTTTCCATTTTGTTCCTTTTTCGCTTTTAATGTATTTTAACAATCTTAGGTGGTTTTAATTTGAAACTATTTTTATTAACCATTTGCAAAACTTTTTTTACTAAATTCTCATCAAAATTATCAAATAGCTCTTTTTCATCCATACCATTTTTACAAATAAATTTCAAAACTGGATCTATTTTTATATAACTATATCCAAGGTCACTTTCATCACTTTGATTTTCCCATAAATCGGCACTTGGTTTTTTTAAAATAATATCCTTATCTATATTCAAATATCTTGCAAACTCAAAAATATCACTTTTAAACATATCACCTATTGGATTAATAGCACAAGCCATATCACCATATATCGTACCATATCCAAGCATAAGTTCACTCTTATTAGAAGTTCCTACAACAAATCCACCTAATTTAGCAGAATAATCATAAAGCAAAGTCATTCTTATTCTTGCACAAATATTACCCACTCTAAGGTTATTTAAATCACCATATATACTATTTTTATAAGATTCTAATATAGCTTGAATTGATATAACTTCATAATTTATACCAAGTTTTTTGCATAAATTAATACCATCTTCTAAATTTTTAGAATTAGAATAATTTGTTGGCATTATTAAAGCATAGGTTTTTTCTTTGCAAACTTGTGCACATAGTGTTGCTACTACGGCAGAATCTAGTCCGCCACTGACCCCAAGTATAAAATTCTTGGCATTTTTCAAGTTTGATTTTAAAAAATCTAGCATTATTTCATGGACATCAATAAAATTACTCATTTTTATCTTTAACTTAAAATATCAATTTAGTTATTTTACTTATTTTTATATTAAAAGTTTCTTTTAATATAACAAAAATCGGCATTTGAAAAATTTAAAAAGTAATACTATAATTTAATAAAAAGGTCAAAAATGGAAATTTTAATGCAAGAGTGCGGTAGATACAGAACCAACTGCTACATATTATCCTTAAATAATAAAGAAATAATTATTGATCCAGGAGAAAACGCCTTTTCTTGGATTTGCAAAAATGCAACAAATCCTATAGCAATATTAAATACACATGGGCATTTTGATCATATTTATAATAACTTTGAAGTAAAAAATAAATTTAATATTCCAATTTATGCACCAAAAGAAGATGCCTTTATGATAGAAAAAGATATATTTGATTTAGGATATAAAACAATTAAAATAGATGTCAAAACACATGATGGAGAAATGTTTAAAATAGGTGATTTTAAGGTTAAATTTCATCATTTTCCTGGACATACACCAGGGTGTTCTATGATAGAAATAGGAAAATATATGTTTAGCGGAGACTTTTTGTTTTATAATTCAATTGGGAGATATGATTTTCCATATTCAAATGTAGATGATATGAAAAAAAGCTTATTAAAATGCTCTGAGATAAAAGATGATTTTATACTTTTTCCTGGACACGGAAGATCATCCACACTAAAAGATGAGCAAAAAAATTTTAAAACATGGATAGATAGAATTTAACTTTGTTTTGAATCATCCTTGCTTTTTTTATTTAATTTTTCTTTTATTTTTAACACATGGTCTTCAAGTATTAAAAGCTGAAAAACAGCATCAAATATTCTTATATCTTTTATAGAACCAATAACTCGAACTTCTCTTTTTTTACTCTCTTCGAAATTAGAAGTTGCTACAAAATCAATCACATCTCCAAGTTTTGGATGAGCTAAAAAACTAATCTTTGTACTTATAGTCACCAAATATTTTTCATTTATTGCAGCATAAGCGCAGTAATTCGCAGCTAAAAATAAAAAAGATACATCTATAAGATTTTCACTATCGGTTTTCATATCTACATTTGTATTTAATATACTTTTAGCACCATTTTTTCCTATTTCAACTATATACCCACACATATTTGGCTTTATTAACCATTCAAATTTAAGATCCCCTTTTATAATCTCCCATTTTTCCATCATCTCAATAGTTTGTGTATCATTATTTAAGCTTTGTAAATTATCTGCCATTATTTTCCTTTATAAAGTAAGCTTTATATAAGCTCTAAGTGGTGCTGGATAGCCTTCAATTGTTATGTTTTCATCTTCTTTACTTAGAAAATTATCTAGACTTTCCCCATCAATCCAGCTTGTTTTTCTTTGTTCATTGTCATCTGTTTTTTTTGTAGCTAGTATTGTAAAGTCTTTAAATTTTGCTCTTTCACACCAATTTTGTAAAGCCTTTATGCTTGGGACAAAATATATATTTGGTATTTTAGAATAAGTTTTATTTGGACAAAGAGCAATTTCTTTATCACTATTTATAATCATTGTATCTAAAAATAATTCTCCATTATCATTTAGAGAAATTTTAAGTTCTTTTAAACATTTTATAGGATCACTTCTATGATACAAAACACCTAAGCAAAAAAGAGTATCAAATTTATGCTCATAAAAAGGCAAATGTTCAACACCTAAAAGCTCAAAATTTATATTACTATTTATAAAATGATTTATAAACTTAAACTGCAAATATGTCCTAATACAAGGATCAAATCCTACTAATTTTGCAGGATTAAAATTTAACATTCTAAAGAGATAATACCCATTATTGCATCCAATATCGCCTACAATTTTGCCTTCTAAATTTAAAAATGGCTTTAAAATATTAAATTTTATAAAACTCTGCCATTCTGAATCAATATAAGTCTGTAATATATCAAAAGGACCTTTTCTCCAAGGTTTTAAATTTAGAGCTGTTTGATATATTAAGTCCTTTATCTTATCATCAACACTGGCAACAATTTCAATGGTATCATTAAATTTGCATTCACATTCTACAAATGGCAAGTTTTTAATATTATTAATTATATCTTTATAAATAAATAAATTTAGTTCTTTTGATTTTTCTTCTCTTATTATATCTAAATTCATTTTTTACCAATCAACAACGTTTTTATCACATTTTTTTTGATAAGCCCCAGTAGCATCATAGTACTCTTTGCAACCATTATATTGTCTTGTAGAAATACCTCTTTCATTAAACCATAAGCATCCGCTTAAAAAAAAGAGTATAAATATTAAAAGTATTATGTTTTTCATTTGGTTAATTTTAGCATATTTTATTATAAAATAAAAGTTTATTTAAATAAAATATACGCAAGTATAATAATCCAAATAGATATGCAAACAAATATAGATATAAAAACTGCACTACTGCCAATATCTTTTGCTTCTTTTGCTAAAATATGATAGTCTTCAGTAACAAGATTGACACATCTTTCTATAGCAGAGTTTAAACACTCAACAATCCAAATTAATAAAATAGGAAAAATTAATAAAATTTTATAAACCAAAGTAGTATTTAAAAATATAGCCAATATAATAAATACAAAACCCAAAACAAGCTCTATCCTAAAAGAAGTTTCTGATTTTAACATACAAAAAATACCACTTAATGCATAATTTGTATTTTTTAAAAAATTATATTTTGGTTTCAAAATTTTCCTTAAATAAATTGAGAAATTTTATTTTGAAATATTTTACTTTCATTTTTTAAATATCAAAATATTTTTATTCTGTTTCTTATAAGTTTCCATAATAAAATATAATTTTTGTCGAAAAACATTTTAGGAGTCTTTATGTTGAATTTAAAAAAACTTACAGTTTGTGCACTAACACTTTGTGCTATGGTTTGCAATTCTTTTGCATTTGATATAAAATCTATAGAAGAAGCTGCTAGAAATGAAGGTAAAATAAATTCTGTTGGTATGCCAGATACTTGGGCAAATTGGAAAGATACTTGGGATGATTTATCTAAAATTTATGGACTAAAACATATAGATACAGATATGAGTTCAGCTCAAGAAATAGCCAAATTTGATGCAGAAAAAAATAATTCTACAGCAGATATCGGCGATGTTGGCTCTAGTTTTGGACCAATTGCTGTTAAAAAGGGCGTAACAGAGCCATTTAAAACAAGTTACTGGGATCAAGTCCCATCATGGGCAAAAGATACAGATGGACACTGGATCTTGGCATACACCGGAACCATAGCTTTCATAATAAATAATGATGTCATAAAAGACAACCAACCGACAAGTTGGAGCGATCTTTTAAAAGGCAAATACAAAGTAACAATAGGTGATGTAAGCGTAGCAGCTCAAGCAGTAAATGGAGTTTTGGCTGCAAATTATGCTTTAGGTGGAGATGAAAAAGACCTAAGCAAGGCTTTGAAATTTTTTGCAAAATTAGCAAGCGAGGGTAGACTTTCTATGGCTGATCCAAATATATCAAATTTGGAAAAAGGCGAGATAGAAGTTGGAATTGTATGGGATTTTAATGGTCTAAATTATAGAGATAAAATAGGCAAAAATCGCTACAGCGTAATCATACCAAAAGATGGAAGTATAATAAGCGGATATACAACAATCATTAATAAATACGCTAAAAACAAAAACGCAGCCAAGTTAGCTAGAGAATACATACTAAGCGATAAAGGTCAAATAAACTTAGCAAAAGGCTACGCAAGACCTATAAGAGCTGATTTCATAAATATCCCGCAAGATATCAAATCAAAGCTCATTCCAAGCGAGCAGTATAAAAACGCAAGACCTATAAAAGATATAAAAATTTGGGAAAAAACATCCAAAGAACTTCCTCAGCTTTGGCAAGAAGAAGTTATATCGAGTATGAAATAATGCCAAAAGTAATTTTAGTCATTTTAGATGGATTAGAATATAGTGTAGCCCATGATTGCATGGGCTACATATCTGGCATAATAAAAGAAGGGCTTGGTAAAAGCTACAAAATAAAAAGCGAACTTCCAAGCCTTTCTCGCCCACTTTATGAATGTATACTAACCGGTATTAATCCTATAAATAGTGGCGTAACAAACAATGATTATTCTTTGTTATCAAAAAATAGATCTATTTTTCACTATGCAAAAGAAGCTGGTTTGAAAACTGGAGCGGCTGCGTATCATTGGGTAAGCGAGTTATATAACAAATCACCGTTTGATAAAATTTTACATAGACATATTCAAGATATAAATTTAACAATACCTTATGGACATTTTTACTATGAAGATAACTATCCAGATACTCATCTTTTCGGAGATGGGGAAAGTCTTAGAATAAAATACGATCTTGATTTTTTATTATTTCATTCAATGAATATAGATGACATTGGGCATAAATTTTCACTTAATTCAAAAGAATATAGAAATCAAGTAAGAAAAACAGATAATATATTAAGCGAGTATTTGCAAAAATGGCTAAATAATAAATACAACGTCATCATAACAAGCGATCACGGAATAAATAATGATTTTTCTCATGGCGGCACACTAGAGTGCGAAACAAATGTACCATTTTTTGTTTTTGGTGATAAATTTAGCTTTAATGAGTGCGAAGTAAAACAGACTCAAATTTGTGGAAGTATATGCGAAATTTTAAAGATAAACCATGATAAAACCATAAATATGGATCTAATAAAATGCTAAAAATAAGTGAAAAAAACTTAGCCGTTTTTAGTATTTTGCCATTTTTTATCATATTTTTTATGTTTCAAATTTTGCCATTTATTTGGATTTTGATAAATAGTTTTTATGTAGAAGACAGCGGTTATGGATTGGATAATTTCATAAAAATTTTAAACTCCAAATTTTATCAAAAATCTTTTGAGATATCTTTTAAGATAAGTATTATATCAAGCCTAATATCTTTAATCATTGCTTTTTTAGGTAGCTATTCACTATACAAAATAACTCCATCAAAAATTTCGACCATATTTATATCATTTAACACAATGATAAGTAATTTTTCTGGTGTTCCACTAGCTTTTGCTTTTATAATTTTACTTGGTTCACAAGGTGTTATAAATATACTTTTTAGAGATATTTTTGGTATAGATACTCAAATAAACTTATATTCAAATTTTGGTGTAAATTTGGTCTATATATATTTTCAAATTCCGCTAGCCATACTCTTGCTTTTTCCATCTTTTAAAATTCTAGATGAAAAAATAAAAGATGCAAACACAATTTTAGGAGCTAGTAGTATACAATACTGGCTAAAGATAGGTATTCCTCTTCTTTGTCAAGCAATACTAGGAGTTTTTGTGATACTTTTTGCAAACGCAATCGGAGCTTACGCGACTATATATGCTTTAACTTCTGGAAATTTCAATGTCATTCCAATACGCATTGGTGCACTAATATCTGGTGATTTAAACTTAAATCCGTATCTAGCAAGTGCTTTGGCGTTGCTACTAGTTACACTTATGGTACTTGTAGCATTTGTGATAAATTTACTATCCAAGAGATACAATTTCAAGGCAAAAAAGTGAGTAAATTTACAAAAATTTATCATTATTCGGTAGTTTTAACGCTATTTTTGATTTTTATTTTACCTATTGGAGTTACGTTTTTATACTCGTTTTCTAGTAGCTGGGGCGCAACTCTTTTGCCAGATTCTATTACCATAAAATGGTATTTAGAACTTTTTGACGATCCAAGGTTTTGGAAAGCACTTACAAACTCACTTATAGTTTGTATATCTACATTGATACTGGCATTTATACTAATTTTCCCTGTTGTGTTTTGTGCTAATTACTACTTTTTAAAACTAAAATCTTTAATGAATATCTTAGTCATCTCTCCTTTTGTAATACCGCCAATTGTTTCAACCGTGGGACTTTTACAAATTTACTCAAATAGCATCGGCGGAACACCATATATACTCATAGGATGTTATTTTTGCTTGGCTTTGCCTTTTGTTTATAGAAGTATAGACAATACAATGAGTGGCATAAATTTAGAAGAAATCATACTAAGTAGCAAAATACTTGGTGAAAATATCATAAAAAGCATACTAAAAATTGTAATACCAAATATAAAAAATGGGGTTTTAGTTGCATTATTTCTATCATTTTCATTCTTAATAGGTGAGTTTTTATTTGCAAATATCTTGGTAGGAACTAGGTTTGAAACTCTTCAGGTTTATTTGTATAACATGAAAGGCAAAAGTGGGCACTACTCAAGTGCTATGGTAATAACTTACTTTTTGCTTATATTTTTTGCTACATTGATAGCTGAAACATTATCTTCAAAAAAGGAAAAATAGTGGCATATCTAAAAATAGAAAATTTAAAAAAATCTTATGATAAAACCATCGTTTTTAAAAACATAAATTTCGAAGTAAAAAAGGGTGAATTTATAACACTTTTAGGACCAAGCGGATGTGGAAAATCAACTCTTTTGAAATGTATATCTGGATTAAGTAGTATAGATAAAGGAAGTATTATTTTAAATGATAAAGATATCACAAAAACTGCACCACAAAAAAGAAATATAGGTATGGTTTTCCAAAATTACGCACTTTTTCCAAATTTAAATGTTTTTGAAAATGTCGCATATGGTCTAAAAATTAAAAAAACCAAGAAACCAGAAATTCAAAAAGATGTAAAAAAGATACTCGATTTAGTAGAGCTTGGAGAATTTGCAAAAAAATACCCACATAATCTAAGCGGCGGACAGATGCAACGTGTTGCACTAGCTAGATCTTTGATTTTAAAGCCAGATGTGCTTTTGTTAGATGAACCACTATCTGCACTTGATGCAAGGATTAGAAAGCATTTAAGGGCACAGATAAGAAAAATACAAAAAGAGTTAAATTTAACAACTATATTTGTAACACACGATCAGGAAGAAGCATTAGAAATGAGCGATAAAATCATTTTGATGCAAAATGGAAAAATAGTCCAAAACTCAAGTGCTAGTGAATTATATTTAGCTCCAGCATCTAAATTTGTGGCATCATTTATAGGTAATTACAATATCATAAATAGTGAAAATTTAAGCAAAATTTTAACACATAATTTTAAAGGTGAACTTGCTATACGACCAGAAACAATTACTTTAATAAAAAATGACGGCACAAGAGGGCGTATATGCCAAAGAACTTTACTTGGAAATATCATAAGATATACTATATCTGTTTGCGGTATAGAGCTTAAAGTAGATACACTAAATTACTCAAATGATAGTTTTTATGATATTGGCGAAGAAATAGGAGTAAAAATAAACCTAGATATGGTTAAAGAGCTAAATGATACAGATACATTAATATCATAGTATAAAAATAAGACTCTTAAAATTTTCGTATGAGCTTGGAAAAATAACATATAAAATTTATCAAAAATCCATAAAAATACCAAACAAAAGAAATATTAATTATAATGAAATAATCAAAGAATGTTATTAGAATAATAAGCTAACTAACAAAGAGATGATTTTTAATTCCTCTTATTAAACAAATTAGTTAAAATAAGTCCTAGAAGCTAAAGTAGAATAACACAAAGCAACTAAAAATAGTAAAGAAATTTATTATAAAAATTTTCCTTATGCATTAGCATATCCAAGCGATATGTTTGAGATTGATATAAAGTGGATTAAATTTACAGACAACACGCTTGGATTTGGAAAGAAACTTATTTGGAAAAGTATATAATCCTATCTAACTTACTTATTATCCTTTTTATGCATAATTTTATTGTCTTTATTTTTAGTATTATGATCTTTTTTACTTACGCTTATGTTGTTTTTATTATCAGAGTATATTTTATCACCTACACCTTTAACATTTTTAATATCTTCAACACTCTTAAAGCCATTATTGTTTCTATATTCTATAATAGCTTGTGCCTTTGATTCACCAACACCTTTTAAAGTCATTAATTCTTCTTTAGAAGCTGTATTTAAATCAACCGCTCCAAACATATACGTAAAGGCAAATGCCAACAATAAAAGTAATTTTTTCATTTTATGTCCTTTGTAATTGAAGTTTATAAATTCTATTCATATAAATAAAATATATTTTTTATGATTAATAAATAGAATTATTTAAATGAAAAATATACTAAAATTTATTGTAAATAATGTATTTTAAAAAATTATAATTAGTAAAAGGGGTAAAATAAGATTATATGATAGCTCATCCAAGTCGGTATTAAATCGGCTGGATGATCTAAAAAATGTTGGAAATTAAAAATAGTTAAACTACTATTTTTCCATTTTATTCATTTTTTTATGTTTATTTTCTACTTTTTTGACTTTATGATCTGATTTTTTTGCACTATGTTTAACAATCATATTTTTTTTGTTATCGTTATAGATTTTATCACCCACACCTTTAACATTTTTAATATCAGAAGCTTTGTTAAACTTTTTATCTTGTCTATAATCAATTATAGCCTGAGCCTTTGATTCATTAACACCTTTTAAAGTCATTAATTCTTCTTTAGAAGCTGTATTTAAATCAACCGCTCCAAACATATACGTAAAGGCAAATGCCAACAATAAAAGCAACTTTTTCATGCTCAATCCTTTAAAATAAAATGTTTGGTATTTTATCTCATTAATTATAAAAGAAATATAAAATTTTTAGAAAAAACTTTTTACTATAAAAAAATAATTTAATATACTGAAATAATGCATTTATACGACCATACAAGACAATAAGACAATTATTAAATTTATAAAATTAAATTTACAATATCTCACTCAAAGCAACACTATAAAACTAAATCTAGTATTTATAAGAAAGATTATTTTGAAATATATTATATAAAGAATATTTAAGAGATTAACACGCTTTGCAGCGACTTACTTTTCCACATCCCAGTAAGGGAGAGTATCATCAGCCATGATATGCTTAGCTTCTTGGTTCGAGATGGGACAAGGCGTTTCCATATCTGTATAGCCACAAAGCAGTGTTAAATAAAAGAACTAATTAAATTCTCTTATTAAACACTGTTATGTAAATTGTTAAAAGTCTAAGTTTTAATAATAAAACTATTCAATCTTGTTTAATTTATTAGTTATTTTATAACTTTAATTCTAATTTGTGAGTATTTGTTTGTTATACAAGGAAGACGATTTAAAAACAAGGGAGCATACTTTTTTGTATGTGACCGAAGTTTTTAAGAGTCTGACGCTGTAGAGTAGAACAAAGACGAAACAAATTTTATCCTTAACAAGGAAGTGATGCTTATAAAAGTAAGCAAACGTTCTATTAGTACTGGTCAGCTAAATGACTTACATCACTTACACATCCAGCCTATCAAACTAGTAGTCTACTAGAGAACTTAAAAGAAGATTCATCTTGGAGTTGGCTTCGAGCTTAGATGCTTTCAGCTCTTATCACATCCCAACTTAGCTACTGGGCGATGCTCTTGGCAGAACAACCCATACACCAGTGGTTGGTTCAACCCGGTCCTCTCGTACTAGGGTCAACTCTCCTCAATCTTCTTACGCCCACGGCAGATAGGGACCGAACTGTCTCACGACGTTCTGAACCCAGCTCGCGTACCGCTTTAAATGGCGAACAGCCATACCCTTGGGACCTGCTCCAGCCCCAGGATGCGATGAGCCGACATCGAGGTGCCAAACCTCCCCGTCGATGTGAGCTCTTGGGGGAGATCAGCCTGTTATCCCCGGGGTACCTTTTATCCTTTGAGCGATGGCCCTTCCACACAGAACCACCGGATCACTAAGACCGACTTTCGTCTCTGCTTGGCCTGTATGCCTCGCAGTTAAGCTAGTTTATGCCTTTATACTCTACGAACGATTTCCAACCGTTCTGAACTAACCTTTGTAAGCCTCCGTTACATTTTGGGAGGCGACCGCCCCAGTCAAACTACCCACCAGACATTGTCCTACATGAGGATAACTCATGCTAGTTAGCTACCCGAATAAAAAAGAGTGGTATCTCAACAATGGCTCACCATAAACCAAAATCTATGGATCAAAGCCTCCCACCTATCCTGCGCATTCTTATCCAAGTAGCAGTGTCAAGCTATAGTAAAGGTCCACGGGGTCTTTCCGTCTTGCCGCGGGTAGGAGGAATTTTCACCTCCACTACAATTTCACTGGATCCCTCTTTGAGACAGCTCCCATCTCGTTACGCCATTCATGCAGGTCGATATTTAATCGACAAGGAATTTCGCTACCTTAGGACCGTTATAGTTACGGCCGCCGTTTACTCGGGCTTCGATCAAGAGCTTCGCTAATGCTAACCCCATCAATTAACCTTCGAGCACCGGGCAGGCGTCACACCCTATACATCCACTTACGTGTTAGCAGAGTGCTGTGTTTTTGGTAAACAGTCGGGAGGGACTCTTTGTTGTAACCTCTAGTGCTATTCACACTGGTAGGCACACCTTATACCGAAGATACGGTGCTATTTTGCAGAGTTCCTTAAAGAGAGTTCTTCCACGCGCCTTAGAATACTCATCCCACCCACCTGTGTCGGTTTACGGTACGGGCAATTATTACTAAACTTAGAAACTTTTCTTGGCTCGATAGTATCATGGGTTCTCACGCTACTCCGAAGAGCGTTGTGAGCCTTTAAGGTTTCAGATAAAGAAATTCGGATTTGCCTAAATTTCAACCTACGCCCTTAGACTAACTATTCCATCAGTTAGCCCCACTAACTTTAAGCGTCCTTCCATCGCACATAATAATTGGTATTGGAATATTAACCAATTTTCCATCGCATACCCCTTTCGGACTTTGCTTAGGACCCGACTAACCCTACGATGACGAGCATCGCGTAGGAAACCTTGGGTTTACGGCGTTAATGATTCTCACATTAATTATCGCTACTCATGCCTGCATGCTCACTTCTATTCGCTCCAGCGCTCCTTACCGGTACACCTTCAACGCTGAATAGAACGCTCTCCTACCACAGTGTCTATGAATATTCATACTAAATTGCTTTTTAATGTCTTTAATATACTATGCTATTTGTTTTTAAATTTGATAAATTTAAAACTAAAAGTAAAGTATTTTGGATAAGAAATTAATGTTGTAAAGATTTTGTAAAAAGATATAAGACCTAAAGTCTATCATAAGAAAAAATCAAACTCATTAATTTATCGCCAAAAGACAAGCTAGTATAAATAGTCATAGACACTATCTACGACTTCGGTACTTATTTTAGCCCCGTTATATTTTCCGCGCAAAATCACTAGACCAGTGAGCTATTACGCTATCTTTAAAGGATGGCTGCTTCTAAGCCAACCTCCTGGTTGTTTCAGTAACTTCACATCGTTTTCCACTTAAATAAGATTTAGGGACCTTAGTCGGTAGTCTGGGTTGTTCCCCTCTTGACGACGGATTTTATCACTCGCCGCCTGACTGCTGTGATTACACTATAAGTATTCGGAGTTTGATAGGGTTTGGTACATTGGTATACGCCCTAGCCCATTCAGTGCTCTACCCCTTATAGTTACGACACAACGCTATACCTCAATATATTTCGGAGAGAACCAGCTATCACGATGTTTGATTGGCCTTTCACCCCTATCCACAAGTCATCCGGAGCCGTTTCAATGGCCGTCGGTTCGGTCCTCCACCGGCTTTTACACCGGTTTCAACCTGCTCATGGATAGATCACATCGTTTCGGGTCTGCAGCATCTGACTTATCGCCCTATTAAGACTCGCTTTCGCTACGGCTCCGGGTTTCCTTAACCTTGCCAGACACCACAACTCGCAGGCTCATTATGCAAAAGGCAGTCCATCACACGTCATAAAGAATCGTGCTCTGAATGATTGTAAGCAAATGGTTTCAGGTTCTATTTCACTCTGATCACCTCAGTTCTTTTCACCTTTCCCTCACGGTACTTGTGCACTATCGGTCTAGTAGTAGTATTTAGGGTTGGATCGTGGTCGACCCAGCTTCAGACAAGGTTTCACGTGCCTCGCCCTACTCAGGATACTGCTAAGTAAAAAGATGATTTCGTATACGGGAGTATCACCCTCTATGCTCAACCTTTCCAGATTGTTTTACTATCATGTTTTAGTCTTTTATGCAGTCCTACAACCCCACTAGTAAACTAGTGGTTTGCCCTCTTACGCGTTCGCTCGCCGCTACTAGCGTAATCTCTTTTGATTTCTTTTCCTGTTGGTACTAAGATGTTTCAATTCCCAACGTTCGCTCCATATAGGTAGTATATATCACTATATACTGGGTTGCCCCATTCGGAAATCTATGGATCAAAGCTTCTTGACAGCTCCCCATAGCTTATCGCAGTCTAGTACGTCCTTCATCGCCTCTACCAGCCAAGGCATCCACCACTTGCTCTTAGTAGCTTACCTTTTTTACTTCTCACAAGAGCAAAGCTCTTGTTTTGATGAGGAGTTTCACTCCCTCAACCCACCTAAAGTTACAGATGATATTCGCTACTTTGTAGCTCATATCATAACTAGTAAGGTTGATAAACTTAAGTAGTTAAGTTTACATCTTATTGAGAAGATTTTTGAATATTTTTATATTCTAATTCGCATCACTTCCTTGCTAAAGATAAAAGTAGTTTATACTAATTATAATATTTAATCATATGATTTAAGACGGAAAGAGATTAATAATATATAAAGATAAGTTTTTAACTCTTTATATACCGTGACATAATCTTTAAACTTTTAAATTTGGATAACAAATAAATTTAAAAGCTTGCTTTTTATAATCATAATGATTAAAGCTTTAACAAGGTCCTGTAAAATTGTTTTATTTTATTAAAACTTGTTTGTGACTTTTAACAATAATAATTTAAATAACATTTAGATTATAAAATCTAAAATAAACTTACTTAATTAACCAATAAGTTTAGTTTAGATTTTTATTTTATTACTATGATAAACATTTTTATGTAACTACATAGAATAACTAACATACTAATAAGGGAAACTATGGTGGGCCTAATAAGACTTGAACTTATGACCTCACCCTTATCAGGGGTGCACTCTAACCAGCTGAGCTATAGGCCCTTTAATTTATGGTGGAGAATAGCGGGATCGAACCGCTGACCTCCTGCGTGCAAAGCAGGCGCTCTCCCAGCTGAGCTAATTCCCCTCTTTATTATCTTTTTCCTTTATACTTCGTCATATTTCTTCAAAATCTACGTCACATACAAAAAGTATGTTCCTTGATTTCTTAAAATATTCCTTGTCTAAAGAAAAAATCTTAATAAATCTAATATAGTTCATAGACTTATTATTTAATTTTTCTTTTTGTCTATATTTTAGGAATTAGACAAATTTTTATTAGCCGTCAATCTTTCAAAACTAAACAAGGATGATTGAGATTCTCTTTTCTTGACTGATAGTTGTGAGACTTATCAGTTTGTACTCTAGAAAGGAGGTGATCCAACCGCAGGTTCTCCTACGGTTACCTTGTTACGACTTCACCCCAGTCGCTGATTCCACTGTGGACCATAACCAATTTGGTATTTGGGCTTCGAGTGAAATCAACTCCCATGGTGTGACGGGCGGTGAGTACAAGACCCGGGAACGTATTCACCGTAGCATGGCTGATCTACGATTACTAGCGATTCCGGCTTCATGGAGTCGAGTTGCAGACTCCAATCCGAACTAAGACATATTTTATAGATTTGCTCCATCTCGCGATATTGCTTCTCATTGTATATGCCATTGTAGCACGTGTGTCGCCCCGGACATAAGGGCCATGATGACTTGACGTCGTCCACACCTTCCTCCTCCTTACGAAGGCAGTCTGTTTAGAGTGCTCAGCCTAACTGTTAGCAACTAAACACGTGGGTTGCGCTCGTTGCGGGACTTAACCCAACATCTCACGACACGAGCTGACGACAGCCGTGCAGCACCTGTCTTAACATTTCTGCAAGCAGACACTCTTCCATCTCTGGATGATTTGTTAGATATCAAGTCCGGGTAAGGTTCTTCGCGTATCTTCGAATTAAACCACATGCTCCACCGCTTGTGCGGGTCCCCGTCTATTCCTTTGAGTTTTAATCTTGCGACCGTACTCCCCAGGCGGTATACTTAATCCGTTAGGTGGATTACTGCCATGACTAGCATAGCAACAACCAGTATACATCGTTTAGGGCGTGGACTACCAGGGTATCTAATCCTGTTTGCTCCCCACGCTTTCACGCATTAGTGTCAGTTAAGTTCTAGCAGATCGCCTTCGCAATAAGTATTCCTCTTGATATCTACGGATTTTACCCCTACACCAAGAATTCCATCTGCCTCTCCCTTACTCTAGATAAATAGTTTCCCAAGCAGTTTAGTAGTTAAGCTACTAGATTTCACAAGAGACTTATCTATCCACCTACGCGTCCTTTACGCCCAGTGATTCCGAGTAACGCTTGCACCCTCCGTATTACCGCGGCTGCTGGCACGGAGTTAGCCGGTGCTTATTCGTTGGGTACCGTCATTGTTCTTCCCCAACAAAAGGAGTTTACGCTCCGAAAAGTGTCATCCTCCACGCGGCGTTGCTGCTTCAGGGTTTCCCCCATTGAGCAATATTCCCTACTGCTGCCTCCCGTAGGAGTTTGGACCGTGTCTCAGTTCCAATGTGACTGATCATCCTCTCAGACCAGTTATGCGTCAAAGCCTTGGTGAGCCATTACCTCACCAACTAGCTGATACAATATAGCCTCATCCCATAGCGAAAAGACTTTCCCTATTAAACTTATGCAAAATAGGAGTATGAGGTATTAGCACTCATTTCTAAGTGTTGTTCCTCTCTATGGGGCAGATTAGCTATACATTACTCACCCGTGCGCCACTAATCCGTCCTAGCAAGCTAGGACTTCATCGTTCGACTTGCATGTATTAGGCACGCCGCCAGCGTTCACTCTGAGCCAGGATCAAACTCTCCATATTAACTTCAAGGAGTAAATACTCCTTTTGAACCACCTAAATGATACATTAAGGTGTTTTAAATTATATGAAGTTTTAATCTAAAAACTTTTTATTTTTATTATCTTGTTTTTATCTACTCTTTACTTTCCTAAGAAAGCCTAAGAGCAAATGGCTCAATCGATCACTTGTTTAGATTTCAAAGATTGACTAAAAATGTTTAACAATATTAATTTAAAAAACATACTTCAAACAATAAAAAAAGATCTTTTGGATTTCAAAAGGTTTTTCTGTGAAGCGGAAATTGAATTGTACAGAAGAATTGCTTAAAAGTAGCTGAAGTGGGGGGGGGTGGGAATTTGATAAAATATAAATACATTAAAGAAAATAATAATATTTTACAACATTTATGCTACAAATAAATTTTTAGATAAGATTAATATCATAAAAAAGATGTATAAAAAAATTTAATAATGCTAAGAAGCTTTTGTTGCTTTTTTAAAATACAAAATTATAACCAACGCTATACATAGTATGAAAATTGGCATTATAAAAGGATAATCTTTTAATCTATCATATGTTTCGATAATATAATCACCCATAAAATAACTAAGTAGCCCCAGACTAATTCCCCAAATTGCTGAACCAATTATATTAAATATACTAAATTTAACAAATGAATATTTTGTAAATCCAATGGCTATGGGCACTATGGTTTTTAAACCATATATATATTTTTTAATTATAATTATAAAACTTCCATACTTTTTAAATAAAATTTGAGAAAAGGCAAGATTTCTTCTTTGCTTTTTTAGATACGGCATAAATTCTTTTTTATTATATCTACTTAGATAAAAAATAAGACTATCACCAATAATATTTCCTAGTGTTGCTATAGTTATACTTAAAATTATATCCATTTTACCAATACTACTTAATACACCAGCTGCTATAATAGCACCCATTCCTCCGCCAAGAGAATAAAAAAATAAAATCAAATATCCATAAGTTGACAATGAAGTTAACATTTCATCCATATAACTGCCTTAAAATTTTGAAAATGCACTCATCAATGATGAATATGCATAAGAATCTTTCGAATAGCTAAATTTATCACCCAAACTTATAAATGCTCCTCCAAAACTTGCTCCCGCAAAAAATCCTCTATTGTTTGTATATATATAAATATCATTTGTAAGTTTTAAATCACTTACTCTGCTATATTTTTTTCCAAAATCACCAAAAGAGGCAGCTAAGTTAGCATTAATAGTAAATTTAGAGTCTAAAATATCTTTTATAATTTGATCTTTAAAAATAAATAAAACAAGCGAACTACTCTCATAACCAATCTGCAAACCAAGGCTTCCACCACCAATTTTTACATTTTGAATACTAGAAATTTCATTGTCATTTTTAACAACTATAATACCACTACCCCCCATGCCACCTATGACAAAACCAACTTTAGTTACTTTTGGAAATATAATAATAGCTTTTGCACCATTAAAAAGCTGTTTTGTAGGAGCATTTGAGTTTTCCCTCATAGTATTTATATAAGAATTAGAAGCATCTAAAAGAAGTTCGTTGTTTGCAAAAACAGAATTTATACACAAAATAAATACAAATAAGATTATTTTCATAATTATAATTTACTTAGCAAAATTTACAGCTCTAATTTCCCTAATAACATTTACTTTTATTTCTCCGGGATATTGAACTTTTTCATGAATTTCATCGGCTATCTCTTTTGACACCAAAACCGCCTCATCATCGTTTATAAGCTTAGCGTTTGCAATAACCCTTATCTCGCGTCCGGCATTTATCGCATAAGCTTGTTTAACTCCGTGTTTGCTTTTAGCAATATCTTCCACAGCTTCAACTCTTTTTAAGAAAGACTCCAAAACTTCTCTTCTGGCTCCTGGTCTTGCAGCACTCAAAACATCTGCTGTACAAACCGCAGCACTTTCTATACTAGTAGCCTCTTTATGCCCATGGTGAGCATAAATTGCGTTTATAACAACATCGCTCTCTTTATATCTTTTACAAATTTCAGCACCCAAATCAACATGACTTCCCTCATATTCATGCGTTAAAGCCTTACCTATATCATGAAGAAGTCCTGCTCTTTTGGCAAGCTTTTCATCCCCGCCAGTTTCTGCAGCTATTATCCCTGCAAGATGGGCCACTTCTAAACTATGAGAAAGAGCATTTTGACCATAACTCGCTCTAAATTTAAGCTTTCCAATAAGCTTTATAATTTCTGGATGTATACCGCTTAATCCAAGATCCATCACGATATTTTCACCTTCTTCTTGCACACTTTGTTCAAATTCATCATAAACCTTTTTATAAAGATCTTCTATTCTAGCTGGCTGAATTCTTCCATCTTCAACTAAAAGTTCAATAACTCTTGTTGCAATCGCTCTTCTATAAAGATTAAAACTACTTAAAACAATAGCATGGGGTGTATCGTCTATAATAACATCAACACCCAAAACCATTTCTAATGTTTTGATATTTCTACCTTCTTTACCGATAATTCTACCTTTTAATTCATCGTTTTTAATGTTTACAACATTTATGAGTCTTTCGGCAGCAAATTCTCCTGCAAACCTAGTTGTAGCTTGAGCCAAGATATAATTAACTCTTCTTTTTGATTCTTTTTTAGCCTCTTCTTCGTGTTTTCTTACAATATGAGCAATATCAGCCCTACTTTTTTCTTCCACTTGTTTTAAAATATTATATCTCGCTTCTTCTTGTGTCATGCCAGCTGCACGTTCAAGTATTTGTATAGATTCAACAAGCTTTTCTTCATAGCTCTTTTTTAAATTTATATTTTCTTCTTTAAGTTTTTCTACAACTTGTTTTTCTTTTTCAAAATCAAATTTTGTGTTTTTTAGAATTTGTTGCTCGCTTTGCAAAATACTCTCTTTTTTAGCAATATCATCAAATTTAAGGTTGTATTCTTTTTGAAGTTTATAGCTCTTATCTTCATAGTTTTTTCTAGCTTCAAATTCAGCCTTTTGAACCCTTAAATCAGACTCCATTAATTTTTTTTCAGCTTCTTTTTCTATTGCTTTTGCTTTTTCTTTAGCTTGAGCTATATATATCTCATGACTAGCATCATTTATCTTTTTAGCTACTAAATAGCCTCCACCTGCTCCTATTACACCTGCTCCTAAACCTATTAAAATATCTATCATCAAATCCTCTTTTGGAATAAATTTTAGTAGGGGTTAGATAAAAATCACATCTTATATCGTGTTTTTCACATACACGATAATTAACAAAATAATTACTTATACTTATAAAAACTATGATTGGGCGATAATTTAAACTATTAAAAAACATATCGTAAAATCCCTTTCCATGTCCTATTCTAGCAAAATCCACATCAACCCCAACGACAGGGACTATAGCTAGGTCTATATTTCTTGCATAAGCATTTGAAAAATTTGGTTCTTTTATGCCAAAACGCTTTGTTTTTAATGGCATTCTCAATTTTATCATTTTTAAACTTTTACTTAACATAAACGGAACATATAATTCATACTTCCTGCGCATATTTCTCATTATTTTATACAAATTTGGTTCACTTTGTAACGGCAAGAATATTAAAATGCGTTTTGAAGATGTCAACTCGATCAAATTTAAAAGATTTTTAAACATTTTATAATGTGAACATTTTGCTTTAAATTTAGTATGTTTATTTATATCCTGTTTAATATCTCTTCTTAAACTATTTTTGTCTTTTTTAACGCACATTTTATATACTTTATAATATAATGTTTTTCCAAAAATAATTTAAGGAAATTCATTAAATGAGATTGAAATGTTTAATTATACCATTAATATGCGCTTTATTTTTTTATGGGTGTGATAAAAATACAGATGACAAGCAAAATAATACACAAAACATACTAAAACAAGATCAAAATGATACAACAAATCAAATTGCAGAAGCTGTTATAGAACAAGATTATACGGTTCCATTTTTACTAAATTTACAAAATGAAAAATTTATCTCTATGCAAAAAAATGAAGATGGATTTAAAATAGAAAAAAATGATAAAGCTATACTATTTTCATTTTTTACAACTTGGTGCCCTCCTTGCAAGGCAGAAATTCCTCACTTAAATGAAATTCAAAATATGTTTAAGGATAATCTAATAGTTGTAGGTGTTTTATTAGAAGAAAAATCAAAAGCTGAAATAGATGATTTTATAAAAAAATATGACATACAATACGAAATATCAAATGGTGAGTCAAATTTCTTTTTTGGCAAAGCAATAGGTGGAATAAACGGTGTTCCATATACCATACTTTATGATAAAAATGGCAAATATATATCAAGATATCTAGGACTTGCTCCAAGAGAAATGTTGATTTCAGATATAAGTAAGGCAATATTATAATGTTTGACTTTTTAAAAAAAACATTTAGTGCTATAAATAGTGCTAAACCAAAAAATAAAATAATATCAAAAGAGGCTCTTGAAGATATGCTTCTTGAAGCAGATGTTGAATACTCAATAGTTGAAGAAATAATCTACTACTTACCGCCAAGCGATATGGTTAAAAGAGATGATTTAAAAAGAGTTATGCTAACATATTTTTTATACCCAAAACAAGAAGAACAAAATTCAATACCTTTTGTGGAACTAATACTTGGAGTAAATGGTGCTGGCAAAACAACAACTATAGCAAAGCTAGCAAATTTATATAAAACAAATGGTAAAAAGGTTATGCTTGGAGCATGTGATACTTTTAGAGCTGGCGCGGTCGAACAGCTAAAATTATGGGCAAAAAAAATAGAAGTTCCGATAATATTTTCAGCCCAAGGACATGATCCAGCAGCAGTTGCTTTTGATACTATCACCTCTGCAATATCAAAAAAATACGATAGAGTTTTAATAGATACTGCTGGCAGACTTCAAAATCAAAAAAATTTAGCAAATGAGCTTGATAAAATAGTTAGAATAAGCTCAAAAGCTATGGAATCTGCTCCTCATAGAAAAATTTTAATACTTGATGGCACACAAGGAACTGCTGGGTATTCTCAAGCAAAAGCATTTAATGAGATAGTAAAACTCGATGGAGTTATCATAACAAAACTAGACGGAACACCAAAAGGTGGTGCTCTTTTTAGTATAGCAAGAGAACTAGAGCTACCTATTTTATTTGTTGGAACAGGCGAAAAACAAAATGATATAATAAAGTTTAATAGTGAGGAGTTTGTTAATTCTATACTAGATAGTATATTTGAATAAATTTGAGGAATTTGAAATCCCCAAATTTATCATCATTAGATGCCGCCCTTTTTTCTAAATAAATTAATCACATATGTAAACATAAAACACATAATCTCAGGTATTATCCAACCAAGACCAATATCATAAAATGGTATTTTGGCAAAAAGTTCTGAAACTAAAGGAAGTTTGATTCCAGCTGTATCAAAACCATTTACAATTCCAATAACAACTGCAACATAAACACAAGTTCTATAAACAAGCTTAGATGAGTTTATAAAGTTATTAACTAAAGCTAGGATAATTAAAACTATAGTTATTGGGTAAAGCGCTATCAAAACAGGTATACTATATGTTAAAAGTGCATTTAATCCAACATTTGCTACACAAAAACTAAGAAAAGACCATGTTATAACCCAAAATTTATAACTTGTATTTTTTACTAAACCTGAGAAAAATTCACTAGCTGAAGATATAAGCCCAACAGTTGTGGTTAAACAAGCTAATAAAAATATAGCCCCCAAAACAAACACACCAAATCCGCCAAAAAGTTGATTTGTGATATTTGAAAGTAAAGCAGCGCCATTTTTTATTTCTGGGAAAAGAGAAGATGCACTAGCTCCAATATATGCAAGCATCATATAAATCAACATAAGTATAGCACCTGCTAAAATACCAGATTTTATAGTTGATTTTATTATAACTCCATTGTGAGTTATTCCAAGACCTTTTATAGCATTTATAACAACAATTCCAAAAACTAATGATGCAAGAGCATCCATAGTCTCATAACCAGCCAAAAATCCAGAAGCAATAGGATGAACCGCGTATTTTCCTGTAGCTGGTCCAAATTCACCAATAGGATTTATTACATTTGATAAAAATAAAAAAACGATCAAAATAAGCATTAATGGTGTTAAAATTTTACCAAGCGTTTCAACCATTTTACTAGGATTTATACATATCAAATAATTTATCACAAAATATATAAATGTATATACAAAAAGTCCAATAGCTTTGCTATCTCCAGACATAAAAGGAGATATAGTAACCTCAAATGGCATATTTGCAGCTCTTGGTATTGCAAAAGCAGGACCAATAGTTATATAAATAAGCACAGTAAAAATCATAGCAAAATATGGATCTACTCTTCTTACAAGATTATCCATAGTGTGACTTTTAGCAACTGCTGCTATACCAAGGACTGGCAGAGCAACACCTGTTAGACAAAAAAACAGTATCGCCTCATAAACATTCACACCAGCTTCTTTTCCAAGCATTGGTGGAAAAATAAAGTTTCCAGCGCCAAAAAACATTGAAAACAACATAAGCGATATAACTAAAAACTGCTTTTTGCTAATTTTTGTCATAGTTTTCTCCAATTTTAAAATAAGCCTTAATTTTATATTTATAAATATTAAAATAACATTAAAAATTTACTAAAAATTGTTTTATTGTTATAGTATTGTTTGAAATTAAGTATATTTTACCGCCACTATAAAGATTTGAGCTTGATATAATGATAGTTTTGTTTTAAAATTAATGTCCTTAGCTATAAAACTTATGAGATATTTTAAGATATTCGATTTTATCATAAAATTTTAATTTAGCATATTTTTTCAAATTCAGTTATTTTTTGCTAAAATTTAAAGATATAAATTTTAGAAAGAAAGATATGGCAAAGGCAAAAACAACGATATTTGAGTGCGAACATTGCGGCAATCAACAAAACAGATGGCTTGGTAAATGTCCAGAATGTGGAGCATTTAACAGCTTCATAGAACTAAAAGCCGAACAAATAAAAACTCTAAAAGAAATTTCAAAAACAAATATAAGCTCACCTAAAGCAAAGCCTATAAATGAAATAGAAATAGAAGAAATCCAAAGACTTAGCACAGGCGATGATGAACTTGATCTAGTTTTAGGTGGTGGCGTTGCACAAGGCTCTTTGGTTTTAATAGGTGGGAGTCCAGGTATTGGCAAATCGACACTTCTTTTAAAAATAGCTTCAAATTTAAGCAAAAACGACAGAAATGTTTTGTATATAAGCGGAGAAGAGAGTGAGAGTCAGATAAAAATGCGCGCGGATAGACTAAATGCCGTAAATAAAAATCTTTTTTTATTAACTGAAATTTGTCTTGAAAACATAAAAGCAGAACTTGCAAACAAAGAGTATAAAATTATAGTAGTTGATAGCATACAAACGCTTTATAGCGAAAATATAACTTCGGCTCCTGGCAGTGTTTCGCAAGTAAGAGAAATAACATTTGAGCTTATGCGCATAGCAAAAGAGCAAAATATATGTATTTTTATCATCGGACACATCACAAAAGAAGGAAGTATTGCGGGCCCAAGAGTGCTTGAACATATGGTTGATGTGGTTTTATACTTTGAGGGTGACTCAAGCAAAGAACTTCGGATATTAAGAGGGTTTAAAAACCGCTTTGGCTCAACAAGTGAAGTTGGAATTTTTGAAATGAGTAAAAATGGCTTAATACCTGCAAAAAACATAGCTAGCAAATTTTTTACAAAAGGAAAAGCTATAAGTGGAAGTGCTGTAACTGTAATAATGGAAGGTTCTCGACCTTTGGTTGTAGAAATTCAGTCTCTTGTTTGCGAAAGCTCTTATCCAAAAAGAAGTTCAACAGGATATGATAGAAACCGCCTTGACATGATTTTGGCTCTACTTGAGCGAAAAATTGAGCTTCCATTAGGGCATTATGATGTTTTTGTAAATGTTATAGGTGGTGTTAAGATAAACGAAACTGCAGCAGATCTTGCTGTAGTTGCAGCAATAGTAAGCAGTTTTAAAAATCGTCCTGTTAGCAAAGAGACTGTTTTCATAGGCGAAGTTAGTCTAAATGGAGAGATAAGAGATGTACTCAACCTTGATGCAAGACTAAAAGAAGCAAATATACAAAAATTTAAAAATGCCATCACTCCATCAAAAACAGCCGAGGAAAATAGTATAAAAACTTTTATAGCGAAAGAAATCGCGCAAGTTTTAGACTGGATGTAAATTTAGAAAAATTGTAGTATAATCAAAGCTTTTTAAAATAAGGAATGCTTATGAATTATGATGTAATAGTAGTTGGCGGCGGACATGCTGGTATTGAAGCATGTATGGCAGCTGCAAATATGGGTAAAAAAACTCTTCTTATAACAATTTTAGCAGAACAAATTGGAGCAACTAGCTGTAATCCTGCAATCGGTGGTCTAGCAAAAGGACATTTAGTAAAAGAAATCGATGCACTTGGTGGAGTTATGGGACTTGTAACCGATAAATGTGGCATTCAGTTTAGAGTATTAAACGAAAGCAAGGGTCCAGCAGTTAGAGGCACAAGAGCTCAGATAGACATGGATCAATACAGAGTTTATATGCGAAATTTGCTTTTACAAACTCCAAATTTAGCTATCTCTCAAGAAATAGCAACTGAAATTTTAACCCAAGATAATCATATAATAGGCGTAAAAACTCATCTTGATAACACTTATCACACATCTAAACTCATCATTACAACTGGAACTTTTTTAAACGGACTTATACATGTTGGATTTAATAAACTAAAAGCAGGCAGAGTTGGCGAACTAGCTTCAACTTCGCTTTCTAGCTCACTTAAATTACTTGGCTTAAATATGGGAAGACTAAAAACCGGAACTTGCCCTAGGGTTTTGGCAACAAGTATAGACTTTAGTGTATTAGAAAAACAAGGTGGAGACGAAGAAACAAAGCCTTTTAGTTTTAGAACAAAAGACTTTAACCCAACTCAGCTTCCTTGCTACATAGCATATACAAATGAAAAAACCCATGATATAATCCGCTCAAATTTCTACAGAGCTCCACTCTTTACAGGACAGATAGAAGGTGTTGGACCAAGATATTGCCCTAGCATAGAAGATAAAATAAATCGCTTTGCAGACAAAGAAAGACACCATCTTTTTATAGAACCACAAACAAAAGAAGCAACAGAATACTACATAAATGGATTTTCTACAAGTCTGCCTTATGATGTACAAGTCTCCATGCTTCACTCTGTAAAAGGCTTTGAAAATGCAGTAATTGTAAGACACGGCTATGCAGTAGAATATGATTTTGTAGATCCCTTAGAGCTAAGCCATACACTTGAGACAAAAAAGATAAAAGGACTTTACTTAGCAGGTCAGATAAATGGTACCACAGGATACGAAGAAGCGGCTGCACAAGGTTTGATGGCTGGGATAAATGCAACTTTATCACTAATGGATAAAGACGCTTTAGTTTTAAGAAGAGATGAGGCTTATATCGGTGTTTTGATAGATGATTTGGTTACAAAGGGAACAAAAGAGCCTTATAGAATGTTTACAAGCAGAGCCGAATACCGCTTACTTTTAAGAGAAGATAACGCTCATCTTAGACTCCATGAATACGGACATGATTTTGGGCTTATAGATGATGAAATTTATACTAAAACTATTAAAGTTAAAGGAACTTTAGAAAAAGGCTTAAGCTTACTTACAAATAAAATTTTAACCCCCACAAATGAAATAAATTCGTTTTTACAAAGTATAGATGAAGAAAAAATAGGCGATAAAATCTCTCTTCAAAAAATAGTTGCAAGAAAAACTTTCACACTTGAAAAACTAAAAAAACTAGACGCATTTTTTGAAAACTTAGACAATGAGAGTTTAGAACAAATTTTAACAGAAGCAAAGTATTATTTTTACATACAGATGCAAAAACGAGAAGTTGAGCGCATGAAAGATATGATAAATGTAAAAATCCCAGAAAATTTCAACTTTAGAGTTGTTAGTGGACTTAGTAACGAAGTAGTTGAAAAACTGGAAAAATTTAATCCACCTACTCTTTTTGCAGCAAGCGAGATAAGTGGCATAACTCCAGCTGCCATTGATATACTTCACATCTATATCAAGCTTTATAACAAAAAGCAAAGGGGAGAATAAAAATGAATTATAGAAATTTAAAAGATCCAAGAGTTTTAAAAATAGTTCAAAATGCTATAAAATTTGATAATCCTTTGCTTCAAAATGAAGATGTTGTAAATTTACTTTTAAAAAAAGAAAAATTTGAGCTAAGTGAAGATGAACAAAAACTTTTAGAAGAAATTTTTAAACAGCTTCATTTAGCAAAAGATAGCATTCAATTAAGCAAAAATTAGTCTTTTTTTACAGCACAACATGCACAAGGAAATTTGATAAAAAATAGCAAAATTTGAGCAATCATCATTATCTTCATAACAAGTTCGCTCGTGCTATGAATTTTTCCAAATTGTTCATTTTGCGTAGCCTCAGCGCCTAGTTTTTGAGCTTCTAAAATATAATCTGTAAAGTAAAAAACAAAAGCTAAAGCTAAAACAAGCACTATAAAACTAAGCGCAAATGATGAAGTTTTTTTATAAAAGCTTTTATCAAATTTCAAATTTACACTCTCATAAATAAAACTAATAACACTTACTGCAAGCAAAACATAGTTATATTTCACAAATACATTTGTCATTAGCTGTCCACTTTGAAAATGACTCAAAACACCCTCGCCTATTATATTTTGTGGAAAAAATATAGTTGGAGCCAAAAAAGCACCAATTGATACTTCCATACCTATAACCATAGCTAGTAAAAAAAGATATATGTTTAAAAATCTCACTTTTCTTCCTTTATCAAATTATCAAAATTACCTTCAATTCTGTATTTTCGCCATATCTTTAGATGCTTTGCACCAATTTTCTCATAATATAGAATACCAAGTTCATTTGTATCAAGACAGTCCCAATCAATTCTACCAAAACCGTTTTCTTTACAAATTTGCGCAAGCTTAGAAAAAAGCTTACTTGCAATTCCTCTTTTTCTAAACTGCTTTTTTACATACAGATCTTCTAAAAATAGACCTGCTTTACCCAAAAAAGTTGAAAATGTAATAAAATACATCGCGTAAGCTACCATTTTGTCATCCACTATGCAAACCAAACACTTTGCATACTCTTTTTCAAAGATATTTTTTTTAAACTCATCTTTGTTAAATTTTATTTCATCGCTTAAGTTTGAGTGCTGAGCAAGCTCAGCTATAAGCTCTAAAAGCTCATTAAATTCACTTTCTTTTACATGTCTTATCTCAAACATTTTTACTCCTTGCTACAAAACCCCTATAAAAACCTGCTAAATCTTTGTAAAACTCACTTTCAAAACCATGCTCTTTTAATTTTTGCTCTATTGAAGTTTTTTGATCATAACCCATTTCACAAGTTAAAAATTTAGTTCTGTTTACTGAAATCTCTATAATTTTATGTAAAATTTCATCTCCAACTTCGCCACCAAACAGCGCCTCTTTTGGCTCATTTAAAACCCACTTATCAAGTTTATATGAGTTTGATATGTAAGGTGGATTTGAGATGATTAAATCAAATTTGCCACTAATTCCATCAAGCAAAGATGTATTTATAAACTCTACATTTACGCCATGTATTTTTGCATTTTTACTAGCAACTTCAAAAGCGACTTTACTTATATCAGTTGCTATAATGCTAGCAGTTGGGATATTCTTTGCAAGCAAAATCGATATAATTCCACTTCCAAAACCGATCTCACAAATTTTAGGCGAGTTTATACCTGAGAGTAAATTTAAAGCTTTTTGTATCAAAATTTCTGTCTCAAACCTTGGTATTAAAACACCCTTTTTTACATAAAAACTTAACCCATAAAACTCACAACTTTCAGTTATATACTCAAGTGGTTCGCCACTTGAGTATCTTTTTGCAAGCGCTAAATATCCATTTTCATTATCTAAATTTTCATTTGATTTTAAAAAAATCTCTTCAAAACTAAGTTTTGTGTAAAATCTCATAAGCTCTTTTGCAACAAAACTTGAGCCTGTTAGGTTTTGGGCTACTTTTAAAAGTTCAAATATCTTCAAGCTTCAAGCCTATTTATGCGCTCATAAAGTGTTGGATGAGAGTGATAAACCGCTGAGTAAAGTTTGTGCGATATCGGAAAAGCTTTATTTTCACTGCCAAGCTTTTTAAGAGCATTTATCATATCATCTTTATTTTTAACATCTGCACCAAACTCATCTGCACCAAACTCATTGTTTCTGCTAAACTTTGATATAATTGGCTCAAACAGAGCTGATAAAACTGGTGAAAAAAGCAAAAACATTATAATGATAGAAACACCATTATCACTAATATTAAGCGCATCTATAACAGAACCTGGAATGTGAGAAAAAACAAAAAACATAACAAAAATTATAACACAAGATATTATAAGCATTTTTAAGATGTCTTTGTGTTTAAAATGTCCTAATTCATGCCCTAAAACTGCTAAAATTTCATCTTTTGAAAGTTTTGCGATGAGAGTATCAAAAAGCACAACTCTTTTTGTGGCACCAAGCCCACCAAAATATGCATTTAGTCTTGAATCTCTTTTGCTTGCATCTAAAACAAAAACGCCTTTGCTTTTAAAACCACAATTCTCCAAAAGTGAATTTATAGAAGAGCTTAAATCCTCATCATCTAAAGGTTTTATTTTATTAAAAATAGGCGCAATTAAAGTTGGATATACAAGCTGTATCAAAATCAAGATAACAAAACTAGCCACAAAAGCCCATATCCACCACGAATCGCCCAATGTTTTAAAGCACCATAAAATCATAGCTATAAAAAGTCCACCAAAAACAATAAGCAAAGCAAGTGATTTTATACTATCTTTAATGAAAAGAGTTGGTGTAATTTTTGAAAAACCAAGTTTTCTATCTTTTACAAAAGTTCTATAAATTTCAAGGGGTAAAGCAAGTAAAATGCCAATAATCAAAAAAGATAAAATATAAAAAGTACCATGAAAGATAGAATTTTGATAGTCTATATTTGCATTCAATGCCTTTAGGCCTATAAAAAGCCAAAAAGTAACTATGATAAACGAATATATATATTCTATTATGTAAAATTTTTGATTTACTATAGCGGCTTGCCCTGCATTTTTATAGTTGTATTCATCAAGAATGACAGGGGATTTATTAATATGATTTTTTATAAAATTTATCTCTAAGGTTGAAAGATAAATTTTATAAATAGTATAAATAAAATATATAAAAATTAAAGTAAAAAGCACTATTTATCTCCATTTTTTAGGCAATGGTATCTAAATTTGATAAATGTTTTTAAAATCACTTTATAAAGCTATCATAAAAACTGCTAAAAAATACTATAAATATAAGCACAGGTATGATATATCTTATATAAAAGAACCAAATATTCACAACTCTTAGATTAAATTTTGTTCCGAGCAAAACCTCTTTTTTTGCTTCATCTTTTAAAACCCATCCAACAAAAATAGAACATAAAAGCGATGTTAGTATGAAAAATATAGTAGCGCTTATTGTATCAAATGCATCAAAAATATTTTTACCAAATATAACGATATTACTTAAGATATTTGTAGCCATTAGTGAAGGTAAATTTCCTAAAATGAAAATTCCACCCAAAACTAAAGCAATAGCACTATTTCTTGAAATTTTCGTTTTTTCGCAAATTACAGTTATCAAAACCTCATAAATAGGCAAAGATGTGGTAAGAGCAGCTATCATTAAAAGTGTAAAAAATGAAACTGCAAAAAAATTACTAAAAATCATATGAGAAAATACAATAGGCAAACTTTTAAAAACTAGACTTGGACCGCTATCAGGAGAAAGCCCAAAGCTAAAAAGCGATGGAAATATCATAAAACCTGCAATTACAGCTATAACTGTGTTTAGCATGCCTGTTGCCACTGAAGTTTTTATAAGGTCAACATCTTTTTTTAGATAGCTAGACATTGTTATCATTACGCCAAAACCAAGTGAAAGTGCAAAAAATACCTGTCCCAAAACATCCACGAAAAGTTTTAAGGTAATTTTAGAAAAATCAGGAGTTAGATAGTATTTTATACCTTCCATTGCGCCATCTAGCGTTATATTTCTTAAAACCATAATTATCATAAGCAAAAATAGAATTGGCATAAGAATTTTGGCTGCATTTTCTGTGCCCCTAACTGCACCAAATTTAAGTATAAAAAAGTTTATAAGCACAAAAATAGCCGTTGTTACTGTGATAGAAAAAGGATTGCTTATGATGTTTTTTTCATAAAAAGCTATTGTCATTTCTTTGCTTACAACGCCATTTGAAAGATTAAAATCTCCAAGCAGTATAGAGTAAATATACTCCAAAACCCATCCACCTATAACCATATAGTAAGCCATTATACCAAACGCACCAAGCAAGGACATATATCCAGCTATTTTCCAGTATTTTGACAATCTTTTTCCATTTGATTGTCCAGCAAATGAATCAAGGACATTTACATGTAATCTTCTTCCGATCGCATTTTCTACAAGTATCATAGGAATTCCTATTAAAATCATAGCCATGCAAAATATAAGCACATAAGCACCACCGCCATTTAATCCAACCAAATACGGAAAACGCCATGTGCATCCAAAACCAACAGTTGCGCCAGCAACTGCCAAAATATAAGTAAACTGAGAGCTCCAAGTTTGTCTATGTTTCATTTTATCGCTTCTATATAATATTAAGTTAATTTTAGAGGGTTAAATTTAACCCTCCATATAATTTTTAAGTTTTCTACCAACTTTTGGATGTTTTAGCTTTTTGATAGCTGAGCTTTCTATCTGTCTAACACGCTCTCTTGTTACATTTAATTCTTTACCTATCTCTTCAAGCGTTCTATCACTCTCATCTTCCATTAGTCCAAAACGCATTCTAATAACTGATCTTTCTCTATCATTTAATTGATCTAAAACTTCATCTATTTGTTCTTGTAAATCACCTTTTAAAATTTCTTCCATTGGAGAAAGTGAACCTCTATCTTCTACAAAATCACCAAATTTACCATCATCTTCATTTCCAATAGGAGCTTCTAGACTTATTGGCTCTTTTGTGATTTTGATTACTTGTTTTACTTTATCTACGCTTAACCCAACTTCTTTTGCTATAATTTGAACATCTGGCTCTTTTCCTGTTTCTTGAAGATATTTTCTGTTTATTTTATTTATGCGGTTTATTGTTTCTATCATATGTATAGGTATACGGATAGTTCTTGCTTGATCAGCTATAGCTCTTGAAATTGCTTGTCTTATCCACCATGTTGCATAAGTTGAAAATTTATAACCTTTTTTATACTCAAATTTATCAACAGCCTTCATAAGACCGATATTTCCCTCTTGTATAAGATCTAAAAACGGAAGTCCACGATTTGTATATCTTTTGGCTATACTTACAACAAGTCTTAAGTTTGACCTAGCCATTCTACCTTTTGCTTCATCAGATATGTTTTTACCACGTTTAATCTGCTCTAAAATTTCTTTAAGAAGCTTTGGATCAAGATTAAATCCTTGCTTGCTTGCTTCTTTTGTTAAAAATAGTTTTTTTATCTCAACATAAGTTGAAACCATAGTAGTTTCAGGAACTCTTGAAGCAATTTCCTCTTTTGAAAGCTTTATGATGTCTTTTAAAATAGCTTTGTGATTTTTCTTGAGCTCGGCACTAAACATAGGAAGCTTATATTCTAATCTTTTTAACTCCTTATCAAACTCATCATCGCTTTTTAGGGCTGTTTCCATTGATTTTACAATTTCAGTTATGAGTTTACTTGTTGGACCTAGATCCATAAGTTTTTCTTTTAGAATTTTCTTTTTAAAGCTAATTGATAGTTTTGATACCAAATCATCAGCCTCTTCAACTGTTTTTTCTTGCTTAGATATAATTTTTAACCAGTCTTTTTTTGCTTTTTCAAGCGCTTTAAAGCTTTCTGTTACTTTTAAAGCTCTTTTGTCAAATTTCTTAGGAAGTTCTTTTTTAGCCTCTTCTTCCTCTTCTCCATCAAACTCCTCTTCTTCCTCATCATCTATTATATCCTCATCATCTTCTCCGCCAATTTTATCATTGTCAAAACTTTTAAAAAGCTCTTTAACTCTTCTTTCCCTATTAATGAGAGGATCTTTATATTCTAATATAAAATCTATCAAAAATGGCACAGAACAAAATGCATCTATGATGATATCTTCACCTAGTTCTATTTTTTTGCTTATTTCTATCTCTTCGTCTTTACTAAGAAGTGAAATTTGACCCATTTCTCGAAGATACATCCTCACAGGACTATCCGACCTGCTCCATTCCAAAAGATCATTTTCGTTCGAAATATTAAATTCCTCTTCCAAGCTTTCATTTTGTATTTTTTGTCTTTCGGCTTCTGCTTTTTTGGCATCTTCTAAATTTTTCATTTTTGCAACTTGAGCTGCACTTATAAGTTTTACATTATATTCTTTACTTAAAGATTCTATCTTTTTTACAACACTAGCATTTGGCGCTTTATCAAAAAATCTGATTAATTTTTCAAATGTAATATACCCTTCTTTTTCGTTTTCCTTAAATAACTCTTGTACTTTCAAATAAAGCTCTTTTGTAGTGCTCATTTACATTCTCCTATAAGAAATAATAAAACTAAATATTATACATAAAACATAATAAATATTATATAAAACTTTGGTAATTCCATAAATAAAAGAACCATATTCTTAATTAAAAATAAATTTAATAATTTTAGATAAAATATTATTTTATAACAAAATTTTTATTTCAAAGGTTTTATCATGAGCAAAGAGATCAAAAAAGTAGTTTTAGCTTATTCTGGCGGACTTGATACTAGTATTATTTTAAAATGGCTTGGCGATAATTATGGATGCGAAGTTATTACCTTTACAGCAGATATAGGTCAAAAAGAAGATTTAGCGCCCGTTAAAAATAAAGCTGTAAAACTTGGCATAAAACCTGAAAATATTTTTATAGAAGATCTAAGGGAGGAATTTGCAAAAGAGTATGTGTTTCCTATGTTTAGAGCAAATACTGTTTATGAGGGTGAATATATGCTTGGGACTTCAATTGCAAGACCCCTTATAGCAAAAAAACTAATAGAAATTGCAAGCAAAACTGGCGCAGATGCTATAAGCCATGGTGCAACTGGAAAAGGAAATGATCAAGTTAGATTTGAACTTGGTGCTTACGCTTTAAATCCTGATATAAAAGTTATCGCTCCTTGGAGAGAATGGGATTTAAATAGTCGCGAAAAACTTCTTGCATATGCACAAAAAAACGATATTGATATAAGTAAAAAACTTGGCAAATCTCCATATTCAATGGATGCAAACCTACTTCACATTTCATATGAAGGATTAGTTTTAGAAGATCCAGCTGCAAAACCAGAAGATGATATGTGGAGATGGACAAATAGCCCAAAAGATGCACCAAATGAGAGTGAAACTATAACTATAGAGTATCAAAACGGCGATCCTATAGCAATAAATAGCAAAAAAATGAAAGCCCACGAAGTTTTAGAAACATTAAATGAACTTGGAGCAAAACATGGTATTGGCAGACTTGATTTAGTTGAAAACAGATATGTAGGCATGAAATCAAGAGGTTGCTATGAAACACCAGGGGGGACAATATTACTAAAAGCACATAGAGCTATAGAAAGTCTTACTCTTGATAGAGGTGCAGCACATTTAAAAGATGAAATCATGCCAAAATACGCAGAGCTTATCTATAATGGATACTGGTTTTCGCCTGAAAGACAAATGCTTCAAGCACTAATCGATGAGAGTCAAAAACATGTAAATGGGATTGTAAAAATAGAACTTTACAAAGGAAATGTTACTATTATAGGAAGAGAAAGCAAGAACGATAGCTTATTTAATACAGAATTTTCTACTTTTGAAGAAGATGTTGTATTTGATCAAAAAGATGCAAATGGCTTTATCAAACTAAACGCTTTAAGATTTATAATAGCAGGAAAAAACGGACGAAAAATTTAATAAAAAGGACAAATTTATGAAAGTTTTACTTATAAAAGATGTAAAATCTCTTGGAAAAGCAGGAGAAGTAAAAGAAGTAAAAGACGGATATGGAAATAATTTTTTGATAGGAAAAGGGTTTGCCAAAGCTGCAACTCCTGATGTTTTAAGAAAATACGAATCATATCAAAAGAAAAAAGCTGAAGAACTAAGATACGAAGTTGAAAGTGCAAATAAATTAAAAGAAGATCTTGAAAAAATTACAGTTAAAATTAAAAAGCCAATTGGAGAAAATGGCTCTTTATTTGGTTCTGTTACAAAAGACGAGATATCTAGCGCTCTTAATGAACAGTTTAAATACGACATCGATAAAAAAAGCTTTGATATAGCAGAGCATATAAAAAGCACTGGAATTTACGAAATAAAAGTAAAACTTGGTCACTCAGTTAGCGCAAATTTAAAAGTAAATGTGGAGGGAGAATAGGTGTTTGAAGCTACAACTATACTTGCTTACAAAGGCAAAAACTGCTCTGTTGTAGGTGGTGATGGACAGGTTACTTTTGGAAGTACGGTTTTAAAAAGCACAGCTACTAAAATCAGGCAAATAGGCAAAGATAAAAGCGTTCTTACTGGATTTGCAGGAAGTACAGCTGATGCATTTAATCTCTTTGATATGTTTGAAAAATGTTTAGACGCAGCAAAAGGAGATCTTGAAAAAGCTGTTATAAACTTTAGCAAAGAGTGGAGAAAAGATAAATATCTTAGAAAACTTGAAGCAATGATGCTTGTAGTTGATAGAAAACATATATTTTTACTAAGCGGAAATGGCGATGTTGTAGTGCCTGACGATGATAAATTAGCAGCTATTGGAAGCGGTGGAAATTACGCACTGTCAGCAGCACGTGCACTAGATAAATTTGCAAATTTAGACGAAGAGGATTTAGTAAAAGAAAGCCTTAAAATAGCTAGTGAAATTTGTATATATACAAATGATAACATTAAAACTTTTAAAATCAAGGATAACGAGCAATGACTTATACACCAAAGCAAACTGTCGAGTTTTTAGACCAATATATAATTGGACAAAAAAACGCAAAAAAAACTATAGCAGTTGCCCTTAGAAACAGATATAGAAGAATGCAGCTACCAACAGAACTTCAAGATGATATTATCCCAAAAAACATTTTGATGATAGGATCAACTGGCGTTGGAAAGACAGAAATAGCAAGAAGACTTTCAAAAATGTTAGCACTCCCTTTTGTAAAAGTAGAAGCTAGCAAATATACAGAAGTTGGTTTTGTTGGTAGAGATGTTGAGTCTATGGTAAGGGATCTTGCAGCAGCTGCTGTAAATTTAGTAAAACATGAACATATCGAAAAAAATACAGATAAAATAGATCAATACATAGAAAATAAAATCATAGAAAAGCTTCTTCCACCACTTCCCAAAGGTGCTAGCGAAGAAAAACAAGCTGATTATAAAATAAGCTATGAAAAAATGCTTGAAAAGTTTAAAAATAACAAACTCGATGATTTAAGCATAGAGATAGAAGTAAACGAAAATACTGTTCAATCAGATGCTTCTTTGCCTCCAGAAATGGCATCCATCCAAGAAAACTTCATAAAAGTTATAGGCATAAGCAGCAAAAAAGTTAAAAAAGATATGAAAGTAAAAGATGCTAAAATAGCCCTTAAAAACGAAGCAAGCGATAAGATACTCGATATGGAAAGCATCAAAACAGAAGCTATAAAAAGAGCTGCAAATGAAGGCATTATCTTTATAGATGAGATAGATAAAGTTGCTGTTTCAAGCTCAAACTCAAACCGCCAAGATCCAAGCAAAGAAGGCGTTCAAAGAGACCTTCTTCCTATCGTTGAAGGTTCAAGCGTAAGCACTAAATTTGGGATTTTAAACACGGATCACATACTTTTTATAGCAGCAGGAGCGTTTCATATAAGTAAACCAAGTGATTTAATACCAGAACTTCAAGGTAGATTTCCACTTAGAGTCGAACTTGATAGTTTAAATGAAGATGCGCTTTATGATATATTAACAAAACCAAAAAACTCACTTTTAAAGCAATACACATCCATGATGAACATAGAAGGAGTTGAGCTTAAATTTGAAGATGATGCCATAAAAGCTATAGCAAAGATTACTGCTGATGCAAATGCCAAGATAGAAGATATAGGCGCAAGAAGACTTCATACTGTTATAGAAAAAGTTCTAGAAGATATAAGCTTTGAAGCTGATGAGCACAAAGGTGAAACTATAAATATAACAAAAGATTTGGTAGAAGAAAAACTTGGGGATATCTCAGAAAATGAGGATTTAGCAAGGTATATACTTTGAAAAGTGGATTTGTAAGTTTAGTTGGCAGGACAAACTCTGGTAAAAGCAGCCTGCTTAATTATCTTTTAGACGAAAAAATTGCCATGGTTTCTCATAAAGTAAATGCAACAAGACGCAAAATAAGTGGCATTGTGATGCATGAAGATAATCAAATTATATTTACAGATACTCCTGGGCTTCATGAAAGTAATAAAACCCTAAATTCATTCATGATAGATGAAGCCAAGAAAATGATAGGCGATTGTGATTTAGTATTATTTCTTGCTTGTATTCATGACTCAACTGAAAACTATGAGAAATTTTTATCGCTTGAGCGCAAAAATCCGCACATCTTGCTTCTAACAAAGACAGATGAATCAAGCGAAAAAAAGGTGCTCCAAAAAATAACCGAGTATCAAAAGTTTCAAAACGAGTTTTTATCACTCATACCTACAAATACCAAAAAACAAATTTTTAAAAAGGTTATTTTAAGCGAGATATGTAAATTTTTGCCAGTTCACGAATATTACTATGATCCAGAAATGATAAGCACAAATAATCAAAAAGATATCATAAGAGATCTTGTCTTAGAGGCAATTTATCAAAATGTAAGCGATGAAGTGCCCTATGGAAGCGATGTCAAGATAGATAAAATGATAGAAAAAGATGATATTGCTGAAATTTATGCAACCATTTACACAGATACAAAAAGCCATAAATCTATCCTCATAGGTAAAAATGGCGAAACATCTAAGCGTATAGGTATAACATCTAGAAAGCTTATATCAAATTTTTTACAAAAAAAAGTTTTTATAAATTTAAATATACACATAATAAAAAACTGGACAAAAGATATAGATCTTATTAAAAATTTGAATTCCTAAGTTACTATTAAGTTGCTATTATATCAAAAATTAAAATTATTTAGATATAATAAACAAAAAATAAATAATCATAAAAGTTTGGATAATGTTAAAAACACAAAAAACAGCTAATGATATCATAACTATAGATATAACAGAAGTTAGTGCATTTAGTTTTAAAGATAGCATAGCAACATCTCACAACATAGCTTTGGCATCCAAAAAAGATGATTTTTATATATCTTATTTGCCTTACAATGAGGCAAAAGTAAGTACTATTGTAGAGATACCAAGCTCAACTCCAGAAGAGGAAATAGCAAATACAATTACCATTAGAACTTATGAAGAACAAAGCCTAGATCCAAACGAAGAGTATAAAATCTCATATATTGAAATTTTAAATACAACAAATTCAGATGTTAGAATTTTTAATGTTTTTGTTATAGAGAATTCAAAGCTAAATACTTTATTTCGCAAATTTTTAGATAAAAAGAAATATATTGATTATATAGGCTATGCGCCGCTTTTATTTAGATCTTTATATACAAGAAATATTTTACAAAGCGATGGCTGTGATTGCTTTATAATAATGATGAAAAATGAAGCATTTCTAACTATATATAGCGGTGGAGAATACATAAATTCTAGATCTTTTAGATACTCTTTAAGATATTTAAGTGAAAAATTTGCTGAGCTAAGCGCAACTAGATTAAACGAAGAATCATTTTTTGAATCACTTGTTTCAGATGGACTAAACAATACTGATGAAAATTTACATCAAGTTTTTGAAGATATGGTGTATTATATATCAGATCTTACAAAAAACATATCAAGACTACAAAATATAAATATTAACAATATATATGTATCTACGCATATAGGTAATATAACTGGATTTAATGAACTAATAGAAAAAATAACAGAAATAAAAACAAATGATCTTAGCTTTGATATAGCCATAAATTCAAAAACATTAAAAATAAATATTTTTCATACTTTAATGTTTTTAACAGCTCAAGATTATCTAGACAATAAAGACGATGAGTTTAACTTCTCTACATTTTTAAGACCTCCTCCTCTTTTACAAAGACAATCTGGCAAATTTATACTAACCATAATACTAGCTGTTTTAATATCAGCTGGAATTCCTATTTATAACTACATAAGCGCATTTGTCTTAAATGCACAAACAAAAAATATGAATGAAGAGCTTGCTATAAAAGATGCAAAAAAGAGACAAATAGAAGCTCAGTTAGCAAATATTGCTAAAGAAAAAATTGAAGTAGATAAAGTTATCAAAATAGAAAATGAAAAACTTGATTTTAGAAAAAAATTACTTGCCGAGCTATACAATAAAAAACAAAATTATCCTATGAAAAGTATTGTATTACACAATTTATCTATGCTAATCAACAAATATGATACAAAAGTATATGAGATAAGTAACACCGATGATAATCTAACTGTTACTGTAAGAAGTAGCACAGATACAAAACTTACAGAACTGATTAAAGAAATTAGCAAAACAACTTCTTATTCTGTCTCCACAAAACAAATAGTATTGGATGAAAATGACACAAAAGCTTATGAAAGCAATGTTACTATAAGGATAAACAAGTGAATAAAACATCCTATATAGACAAAATAGATAATTATTTTTCTCTTAAAACAAAAAATGAAACCACTATAATATTTTTAGGCACATTTTGTATAATTGCATTTATTTTTTATACACTTTTTTTTGATTCATCCATCTTAGCCATAGACAATGCTAAAACAAATTATAATACAACAAAAACAAAGCTAATGACAACAGAAGATTATCTAAAAAATGCCACCAGAGAAAATGATGATATTTTTTTAATAAACCAAAAAATAGCCGAAATAAATACATTAAAAGAAAATCTAAAAAACTTACAAGAAGCCAATAAATACTTTGATGATAAGTTAACAGAACTATCTTATTTGCTTTTTAATGAACAAAATTGGGCTATATTTTTAAACAAAATTACTACTTTAGCAGACCTAAATAAAATAAAAATAAAAGAGATAAAAAACGAATTTAAGGTTCTTACACCACAAAAAATAGAACAAGTTTTAAATATCAGTATAGATTTAGAGGGAAATTTTGATAATATTTTAGAGTTTATTAATTCTATAGAAGAATCAAAACTTATAGTAGACATACATAAAATGAATATAGTCGCCATACAAAATACACTTAGTGGCAAAATAGATATTTCAGTATGGGGAGTAAAGTATTGATGAAAAAAATTACTAAAATTTTTATGCTTTTAACATTTGGTTCTTATTGCTTGTTTGCAAAAGGAAATGAACAAATGACTGAGATGATAAAACACTATGAAGAACTTTTTAACTCATTGGATAAATCTAGAAAAGGTCTAACAAACGAGCAATTAAACACATCTGTTGATCCTTTTATAAGCATAAAAAATAATCCAATTATCCAAAACAATGAGAAAACTCCCATTAGCATAGAACCACAACCAGAGTATGCTCTGTATGCAATTTTAAATAATACCGCAAAGATAAACAATGGATGGTATAAAGTTGGAGATCAAGTAAAAGACTATAAACTGAGCACTATTTCAAAAAATAGTGTAAAACTTACTAGAAACAACGAAACTTTAATTTTAAATTTAACACAAGGAAACGAGAATGTCGTTATTTCATATTAATAAAAAACAGATATCGATACTACTAACTTACATTTTATTTATGTCTCAATCACTTTATGGTGCGAATTGCGATAACAGGCTTTTTAATCTAAAAGTAAGCCAAAAAGTAACATTAAATGAAATACTAAATCAATTGTCAGATATGTGTGAATTTAGTATCATTGCAAAAGATGAAAATGCTACGATTTTACTAAATAGCGATGTATCTGGCGTAAATATAAAAAATTTAAAATTAAGCCAAATTTTTGATCTTTTGTTATCAGAAAAAAATATAAATTATAATTTTGATAAAAATATATTAAGAATATCATCTCTTGATACAAAAACCTTTAAAATAGACTATATAACATCTGTAAGAGAAGGAATTGCGGTTATAAAAGCTTCGGTTGACTCAGCTCCTGTTGAAGTTGGACAAGAAAAAAACAATAACAATAGCGGTGGAAACAAATTAGAAAATTTAGATAACTCAATAAAAACAAGTGAAAAATTTGATTTTTGGACAAATTTACAAGTTGAGTTATTATCGGTTTTAAATAATGGAGCAGAGACTATAAAAGCACCAATTCCAATTATAAATCAAAATGCAGGACTTATTACTGTAACTGGTACAAAATCTCAACTAGATAGAATAGAAGAGTATATTAGAGTTATGCAACAAAGACTTAAAAAACAGGTTATGCTTGATGTTAGTATAATATCAGTTGAATTAGAAAACGAATATAAAAAAGGTGTTGATTGGAGTAAATTTCAAATAGGATTTAACTCATTTTTAGGAAACGACCCAACAAAGCCAAGTGGATATACTTGGGGAAATAGAAACGAAAGACCAGCTATAACTAAAGCTCCAAAATATGAAAATGGTATTTTAACTGAGCCTGGCACTTGGGCATGGGATACATTTCCTGGGTTAAAGTCAAGCCAGTCACAAGGTATATGGAGAATAGGCGCAAATGTAAATTTCAGTCTTGATGGTGTTTTAAATTTCTTAGAAACCAAAGGTAAAACAAAAGTAGTATCTAGCCCAAAAGTTATGACGCTTAATAATCAACAAGCCTTAATCACAGTTGGAGATAATATAAATTACCGCGTTCAAGAAGAATCCACAAACGACAATACAATTGGCGGAAGAACGAATTTCACTTGGAAACAATACTCTGTATTTATAGGAATTTTACTAAATATACTTCCTGAAATTAGCGATGACAACAAAATAATGCTTAGGATAAATCCATCTTTAAGCAACTTTAAATATGACCAGGATAATTCATATCAGGGAAATGTAGACCCTAGAGTTATAGCCCCAGATACTCTACAAAAGAAACTCTCAACCGTTGTTCAAGTAAATGATGGTGATACTGTTATCATAGGTGGTCTTATAGGAGAAACAAAAGGCAAAAACAATACCAAAGTTCCATTCTTAGGAGATTTACCGTATATTGGAACTTTATTTAGTAGCACAAGAGACAAAGTAAGCACAACTGAACTTATATTTCTTGTTACGCCAAGACTAATAGAAACTACAAGCACTCCAATTCAAGAAGCTGCTAGAGAATTAGGTTTTTCAAAGTCTTTAACAAATCAGCAATAAAATAAAGCTATAATTCTTTTATTGCCTCATTTTTAAGGAGATTTTATGAAAGAAAGTTATCAGATATTTATAAATCAACTTTTAAAAGATGAAAAAATATCCGAGTCGCAATATGAAGAAATTCTAATAAAGATAGAAAATAATGATAATTTAGAACATATAATAAAAGAATATATAAGCAAAGATGACTTTATAAATACGATTGTTGAACTATATAGAAGACAAAGAATAGATATAAATAGCATTGGCAATGATTTTGCCCAAGATATAAAAGAGTTTTTAAATATAGTTTCTAATAGATTCAAATTTACATTTTATAATCTTGATAGTATCGATATAGATTACAGAATAGCAGAAAAAATCAATCTACTTCAACTCAAAAAACTTGGCGCCATGCCAATAAAAGAAGATGAAATAAATGTATATGTTGCATTTAAAAATCCTTTTGATCTAAACTCACAAGATAAAATTCAACATCTTTTCAATAGAAAACTTCTTAAAATAGTTGTTGCAGATCCAGCACAAATAGAAAAATATCTCACCAAAGCAGAATTAAACGAAAATATAAAAGGAATCATAAACGAGATAAGAAAAGAAATATCAAGTTCTACAAGCGATGATAGCACTAATTCAAGCGGAATTCTTCGCTTAATTGAAATTATACTAAAAACATCAATAACATCAAGGGCAAGCGATATACATATAGAGCCAACAGAAACAAACTGTATAGTTAGAAGTCGTATAGATGGAATGCTTACAGAGCTTTTTATTTTTGATAAAGACATATATCCACCAATGGTTTCTCGCATGAAACTACTTTCAAATATGGATATAGCAGAACGAAGAAAACCTCAAGATGGTAGATTTTCGGCTCAAATTTTAGACAAAGAGTATGATTTCCGTATATCAACCTTACCTGTTTTAAACGGCGAAAGCATAGTTCTAAGAATACTTGATAAATCAAAAGTTATAATTAGTCTTGATAATCTTGGGATGCACCAAGAAAATTTGGAAAAATTTAATAGCTCCATGAAATCTCCGTATGGAATTATATTAGTTACTGGTCCAACTGGTAGCGGTAAAACAACCACTTTATATGCAGCACTAAATGACTTAAAAAACATAACAACTAAAATTATTACAGTTGAAGACCCAGTAGAGTATCAGTTAAACATGATACAGCAAGTTCATGTAAATGAAAAAGTTGGTCTAACTTTCGCATCAGCCTTAAGGTCTATCTTAAGGCAAGATCCAGATATAATAATGATAGGAGAGATTAGAGACCAAGAAACACTTAGAATTGCTATACAATCAGCTCTTACTGGACACTTAGTATTTTCAACACTTCACACAAATGATGCCATTTCTGCAATTCCTAGAATGATAGATATGGGTATAGAACCTTATCTTATAAGTGGTTCTATCATTGCAATAGAAGCCCAAAGGCTTGTTAGGAAGCTTTGTCCACACTGCAAACAACCTATAACTTTATCAGATAAAACTTTACAAAGTATAGAAAAATACCTACCACAAAATTATCAATTTTACAAAAACGTAGGTTGTGAATACTGCTCACAAACCGGATATCTTAGTAGGGAAATGATAAGCGAAATTTTACCAATAAGTGATAAAATTTCAAGCCTAATAGCCTCAAATTCATCTAAAGATGATATAAAAGATATAGCTTATAAAGAAGGTTTTATTGATATGTTTCATGATGGAATAATAAGAGCAGCCAAAGGAATAACAACATATGAAGAAATTTTAAGGGTTGCTAAAACATGAAAATTTATGAGATAGAATACATAAATAATAACAAAAAGCACAAAATGAAACTAAGTGCCCAAAATAGAGCACAAGCTATGAGCATGGCTAAAAAAAGCGGAACTATTACAAAAATTGGTGAAGTAAAATCTGCATCATTATCAGTACAATTTGAAGAAAACAAAGATAAACTTTTAAGGCTAATTAGCGGCTCAAAAATAAAAATGCCAAACTTAATATCTTCTATTAGGCAACTTTCCGTTATGATAAATGCCGGCATTCCAATAACTGATTCTATTAAAGAGATAGTAGCTTCTAGTGAAGATAAAAAGTTAAAAGAAATTTTTAAATCTGTAAATGAAATGCTAGATAATGGACAAAATTTTGCAGAATCCATGGAAAAATACAAAAATGAAGTTGGAGATATAGTTGTCGCAATGATTAAATTAGGCGAAAGCACTGGTAAATTAGCAGAATCTTTAAACAAGCTTGCAAATATTTTAGAAGATGTTTGGAAAAACAAACAAAATGTTAAAAAGGCAATGCGTTATCCAACTATAGTCATAATCGCAATAACTGGAGCATTTATATTTTTAATGCTAGCAATAGTTCCAAAATTTAAAGAGATATTTGATGAACTTGGAGCAAAACTTCCACTCCCAACTATAATACTTTTAAAAATAGAATATTTTCTAAGCAACTATGGCATTTTCATGCTTGGTGGAATTATTGGAAGTATATTATTTATAAAATATCAATATGAAAAAAATGATAAATTTAAAGCCGCTTTTGATACATTTGTAGTAAATAAAGTTTATCTAATAAAAAAAATAATGTTTTACTCTAGTATGTATAGATTCAATCTAATTTTTGGAGAACTTATAAATGCTGGTATTCCCATTTCAAAAGCACTAAGTACAGCTACAATGACAATACCAAATTTTTACATAAACAAAAAACTCTCTTCTGTTGAAACTTCAATTCAAAATGGAAAAAACTTCACTCAAAGTATCAAAGAAACAGAACTTTATGAAAGTATGCTAGTTCAAATGATAAAAGCCGGAGAACTTGGAGGAAATTTAGAAGGAATGATGGAAAAAGTAACAGCTTACTATAAAACTAAATTTGATGACATTATAGACAATATCTCAAGCTATATTGAACCAATACTAATAGTAGCAATTGCTGCTATGGTTGTTTTGCTTGCACTTGGAATTTTCATGCCTATGTGGGATCTAGGCTCAGCGGTTAAAGCTTGAAAATGTTTAATGGACTTATAAGAGAAATTGGAGAAGTTATAAGCTTTAACGGCGATATATTAGATATAAAGTCAAATTTAAAACCAAATTTAGGCGATAGCATAGCAGTAAATGGTGCTTGCCTTAGCGTTGTAAAAACGCATGGAAATGATTTTAGCGTCGAAATTAGTACTCAAAGCAAACAAATTCTTGCCTTACAAAACTATAAAAACAAAGTACATTTAGAACCAGCTATGAGACTTGGAGATAAAATTGATGGGCATTTAATACAAGGACATATTGATGGTATTGGAAAAATATATAAAATCAATAAACACTCAAATGGTACAGATTTTTACATAAAAGCGCCAAATGAGCTTATGAAATTTATTTCTGCCCAAGGAAGTATAGCCATAGATGGAGTTAGTCTAACAATAGCAGAGGTGCTAAAAGATGCTTTTAGGGTCTGTTTGATACCAATTAGCATTAAAGATACGCTTTTTGGTAAATTTGACATAGGAAGAGAAGTAAACATAGAAACTGATATGTTTGCAAGATATATTTATAGAATAATTTCATCAAAAACTACACAAACATGGGATGATATAGATAAGATAATGAGTATTTATTAATGAGTATAATATATGGTTTTAGCAATATACATGGTGGCGTTTCGAAAGAGAACTACAATAGCTTAAATTTAGGGCTTCATGTAAATGATGATAAAAATTTAGTTTTAAAAAATAGAGAAATTTTTGCTAATAGTCTTGGTTTTAATGATGCAAATTTAATATTTATGAATCAAATCCACTCAGATGATATTTGCATTATAGATAAACTACCTTACAAAACCCAAAGTTGCGATGCAATTATTACAAATTTAGAAAATTTAGTTTTATGTGTAATGGTTGCTGATTGCATGCCAATACTTATGTTTGATAAAACTAAAAAAGTTATATCAGCAATACATGCTGGAAGAGCTGGTATATGCAAAAGAATTGTAAGCAAAGTGGCTAAAAAAATGAGTTCATCTTTTGAATGCAAAATAGAAAATTTAGAACTTCAAGCAGGACCACATATACAAGGAAAGTGTTATGAAGTTGGAAATTTAGATCTTGGTAAAGAGATAAATGAGTTTAAAAAAGATGGATATTTTTATATGAAAGACGCACTTTTAAAAGAAATTAAAAATATTGGAATAAAGCATTACAACATAAGCAATACATGTACACATTGCGATAAAGACTATTTTTCATATAGAAGAGATAAAATAACTGGAAGATTTTGTGGATATATTTTTATAAAAAGCTAACCCCGTAAAACGGGGAAAAGAAAAAACTATTTGTCTTTTAAGCCTAGCTCTTCAATAAGTTTTATATAAGCGCCGTAATCTTTATTTTTAAAGTATTTCATTAAGCGTTTTCTTTGTCCTACCATTTTTAAAAGACCAAGACGAGAACTGAAATCTTTTTTGTAAATTTTAAGGTGTTCTGTTAAATCACTAATTCTTTTAGTAAGTAGAGCAATTTGAACTTCTGGTGAACCTGTATCACCACTTTTTCTAGCAAATTTTGCAACTATTTCTGCTTTTATAGCCGAATCCAAAGCCATTTTAGACCTCCTGATTGGTAAATTTAAATTTTAATTATATCTAAAAAAGTTAAATTTAGACTGAAACAATTAAAATATACTACACTTTAATATAATTTATAGTAAAAAAAAGATAAAATATATATTGAGATTTAAAGGAGAGTCATGCTTTTTACAAAGGCTAGTGAGTATGCGCTTTTATCATTGATTTTACTTGCAAAATCAAATGAGGCAAAAGATGTGGAAAATATATCAAAACAACTAAATATATCAAAAAGTTTTTTAGCAAAAATTTTACAAAGTCTTGCAAAAAATGGTATTTTAGCATCAACGCGTGGCGTAAATGGTGGATTTTTACTAGCAAAAAAACCAGACGAAATTACTATAGCAAACATTATAGAATACGCAGAAAAACGTCCTACGAATGTATTTGAATGTTCTGGAAATATAGAAAATTGTTCAAGTCAAATTGGAGAAATTTGCACTATTTGGCCAATTTTTAACAAGCTTCAAATATTAGTGGATGATTTTTTAACTAAAATAACTTTAAAAGATATCATGCAAAAGTAGATAAACTTGGCAAAATCAAAGAACAATATAATAACTCTTGTTGCTCCATTTTTGGAGCCTATTGTAAAGATGAAGAGTCTTTCTATAGTTGCTCTTATTATCTCCATCATTGCAATCATTATAGTCCCTCTTCCTAGTTTCATACTTGATTTTTTCTTGGCACTTTCTATATCATTATCTGTTTTAATAATACTAATATCAATTTACATACCAAAACCAACCGATCTTACAACATTCCCAACGTTAATCTTACTTATCACTCTTTTTAGACTTTCGCTAAATATTGCTACAACCAGAATGATATTAAGTGAAGGGCATAAAGGACCTGATGCTGTAAGTGAGATCATTTCGAGTTTTGGACAATTTGTTGTAGGCGGAAACTATGTTATAGGAGTTATAGTTTTTACCATACTTGTACTTATAAATTTTATGGTCGTAACAAAAGGTTCAACTCGTGTTAGTGAAGTACAAGCAAGATTTACGCTAGATGCAATGCCTGGAAAACAAATGGCAATCGATGCCGATCTTAACGCAGGGCTAATAGATGAACAAACTGCGCGTAAAAGGAGGCAAGAGATTATAGGTGAAGCCAACTTTTATGGTGCAATGGATGGTTCTAGTAAATTTATAAAAGGTGATGCAGTTGCTGGTATTATAATAACTATAGTCAATATAGTTGGTGGATTTATGATAGGCTCATTCCAGCATGGTTTAAGTATGGCTGATGCAGCCTCAACTTATACAATTTTAACAATTGGAGATGGTTTAGTAAGTCAAATTCCTGGACTTATAACATCAACAGCTACTGCTATAATTATAACAAGAGCAAGCAAAGATGATGATAACTTCGCAGAAGGTGTTTTAAATCAACTCCTTGGCGAATACAGAACTATGTTTATAGTTGGATTTATCCTTGTAATATTTGCCCTAGTTCCAGGTCTTCCTACATTTTCTTTAGGTTTTATTGGATGTATTTTCCTAGGAATGGGTTATCTAATGAGACAATCTCAAGTAGGAGGATCTATTTTACTAACTCCTAAGAAAAAAGAAGAAATGAAACAAAAAGCTGAAAGCGAAGAAGCAGTAGCTAAAAAACCTCCTAAAAAAAGTGAAGAAGAAATAGCAAGAGAAGAAGAAAAACGCATAAATGATATATTAAAACTTGAAATTTTAGAACTTGATTTAGGCTATGGACTGCTTAAATTGGCAGATAGTGATCTCATAGAAAGAATTCGATCAATGAGACGAAATATAGCAAATGATCTTGGATTTTTAATGCCAAAAATCCGTATAAGGGACAATTTACAGCTTCCTCCAAATGTCTATAACTTTAAACTAAAAGGCATAGTTATAGGAAGTAGTGAAGTTTATCCAGATAAATTTATGGCTATGAGTGATGGAATGGTAAGTGATGAAATTGATGGTATTCCAGCAAAAGAACCAGCCTTTGGCTATGATGCTCTTTGGATAGATGCTAGCACAAAAGAAGATGCTATGGTAAAAGGCTATATCCCTATAGAACCAGCAGCAGTTATATCAACTCATATGAGCGAACTTGTAAGACAAAACGCATCTGAGCTTTTAACAAGACAAGAGACTCAAAACATACTCGATAAACTAAAAGAAGACTATCCAGTTCTAGTTGAAGATACTCTAAGAGTTGCAAGCGTTGGACTTATTCAAAAAATACTAAAATCTCTTCTAAAAGATAATATACCTATAAAAGATATGCTAAGTATCCTTGAATCAATTGGCGATATAGCAGAATACACTAAAAATCTTGATATGCTAGTAGAATATGTAAGAAAAGCACTTTCTAGGGTTATAACATCTATGTATAGTGATCAAAATGGACAGCTAAATTTTTATATACTAGACTCAGCAGATCAACAAAAACTCGTTGATTTAGTCCAACTCAAAGATGGAAGTTATCATCTTATGGTAAACGTGGCACAAACTAGTGCAATTGTAACTGCATTAAGAGATCAAAGAGAAAAAAGACCGCTTAGTGAAGTTGGACCTATGGTTCTTTGCGTTGAGTCATCTATACGCAAATTTATCTCTGATATATGCTTACAGTTTGGCATAGATATAGTTGTGCTAAGTTTTGCCGAGATTGCTCCAAATACGCCTTTTGAAACCATAGGCGTAATAAACATAGAAAACTTATAAGGATATAAATGAAATTTTTCCATCTTTCCCACACTGATTTAGACGGATATTCGGCTCAGTTTGTGACAAAAGCTTATTTTGACAATATAATATTTTTTAACTCAAATTATGGAAAAGAAATAGAGGAAAAATTTGCTAAAATTGTAAGCTTACTTGATGATGAAGAAGCTATTATTCTAATAACTGATTTAAACTTGACAATTAAACAGTGTGAAGATTTTGAAAATACCATAAGAGACAAAAAGACAAAGTTGCTTTTATTAGATCATCATCAAAGCGGAGTAGAATGTGCTCAAAAGTTTAGCTGGTATTATCTTGATAATTCAAGATGTGCAACACTTATAACTTATGATTTTTTTGCCTCAATTTACGGACAAAAAGATGACTTATGTGAATTTTGTAAGATGGTAAATGCTGTTGATATTTGGCTAAAAGATGATAAATATTTTGAGTTTGGAAAAGTTTGTTTAAATCTTATAGCAAATTCAAAAGAAATAAACAAAGTTATGTTTAGCGAAAAATCAAATGAATATGTGTACTTTTTACTTCGAAAAGCAAATGAATTTATGTGGTCAAATGTTGCTCATATAAATTTGGATGACAATATACATAAAATAAAAAAAGAGTACTTTTTTGGTGGATTCAACGATACTCTTAGCAATATGATATCATGTTTTATAGTAAACAATCTATCAAGCAATAAAGAAAAATTTAGTATAAATTACAAAGAATATAAAGGAATTTTAACACACAATATCGGAAACACTTCTGTGATAGGAAACGAGTTTTTAGAGCGAAACCCTGAGTTTGATTTCTTTATGGATGTTAGTTCTAAAAAAACCATAAGTCTAAGAGCAAATAACAAACTAGATGTAAGTTTAATGGCAGCAGATCTATTTAACGGTGGTGGGCATAAAAATGCAAGTGGAGGACTATTTGCAAGTTTTAAAGATAGTTTTGATTATGAAAATATAAAAAACCAAATCAAAGATCATATATTAAAAAAGACAATTCAAAATAAGGAAGAACAATGAAAGGGCAAAGTACAGAAATTTCTCAAGATGAGCTAATGTATGAAATTAATATTTTATTAGAAGGACTTTTATACTATGCTGGTGTAAAAAAAGACAAACTCCAAGAAGCGGTTAAAATATATGTTGATAACATAGATGATATATTAGAAGATAGTGATTCTGAAGGAGTTGATGAGATTATAGAAGTAATAGAGTTTTTAAAATCCAACCACAAAGAGCTTTTCAAATAAATTTTCAGACAAATACTAAATTTACAAAAACGGCGAGAGTGTAAAATTTAAAAAATTTATATCTTGTCGTTATTGCAGGTAAGTTCTATTTTATACCCAAAACCTTGCACATTTTTTATGAAATTTTTATCCGTATTTTTGCGAATTTCTATAATTAAAGCGCTAATTCTAACATCATTACGATATCGTTTTTATAAATAGTGTTTAAAATTTGCTCTAGAGATAAATTTTGCCTATTCTTAGGATGCCCTATTTAAGATTCTAAACAGTTTAAAATCCTAAATGTGAGCTCTGAGATTTTAAAATTTTTAACAATTATATTCTCTCGATGACTATTACAATAAAGTTATTTTAAGTAGTTATATCTATTTTAGAATCCACTAAAAATTATGTGGGGTGGGTGTCAAACCCCCATATTCACGCAATAAATTTTCGCCAGTACTCTAAAGAGCAGCATTTAGCAAAAAAAATATTCGCTTCATAGATTATTTATATCCTTGTAAATTTCTGCTTCTTGCTTATAAGGATACAACATCCATGCCGTATTGGTGAAGCTCTTTTTGATCTTACCAATTAGAGCTTCATTGTGTTCTAAAAGAAAAGCTTTTATTTTATAAATCTTTTTTCAACCCTTCAACCAGTCTATTTTTAGTAGCATTTGCTTCTTTTTCATAAATCTCATACTGAGGTTTGAAATAATTAAGCATATTATTTAGCCCATGGTGACCGGTTTCAATATGACAACTTGCACAGCTTATAGTATCGCCGCTATCTTTTAGCTTAACATAATGCTCGTGCATTCTTTTGCCTGTATCACTGAGTTTAGGTAAAGTTTGATAGTTTTCGTGACATTTTATACATCCATCATCAAAAACAAATTTCTCTCTTCGCTCTACTCTATTTTTATGCCAATCAATAGCATCCACATTGCCAAAGAAGTGAATTTTGCCTTCTACGATCCCATTTTTAGCCTTTGTATAAATGTAGTTAAAAATATTATCGTGCGGCATGTGACAATCCACACACTGCGCCTTAAAACCAACTTCTCCTACGCCACCATGAACATCATTTCTATACGATATAATCATAGGCGTCATCTCATGACAAACTATGCAAAATTTATCGTCACTCGTTCTAGTAAGCCCTTCATAAGCGAGCCAACAACCAATAACTCCGATTAATGCCCCTATACATAAAATTCCAAATATTTTCTTTTTCATGGCGTAGGCCTCATCCATTTTTTTACTTCGTTTTCGTGGCATTCGCTACACATATTTGTTGATTTTTTATGCTCCATATGACACTCATCGCAGTATAAATTTGGGCCGTCATGAACGGAATTATGCGGATTTGCCTTTAGCATATCCATATATCCTGTTCTGCTTGCCATATACTCTTTACTTTTATGACAGGACAAACAGCCTTTGTCGCCTATTGATTTAAATTTGCTTGGGTCGTCGCCTTGATTTACATGGCAATCTGTGCAATCAAATTTAAGCTTTTGGTGATGCGGTTTTATAGTATGCTTTTCCCTTAGCTCCTGACTTATAGTAATGATATTTGTTGCATTATTATCGGCAGCTAGCATCGGAAAAATAAAAAATAAACAAAGTAAAAAAATTTTAAAAATTTTAAATTTCATCTTTTTCCTTTGTAAAGTAGCTCAAAATTTGAGCTACAAATTTAGATATTTTCGCCGGCAATCATTCCAAATGTTAAACAATCAGCTATTGCGACACTTCCAAGTCTACTAGCTCCATGAACTCCACCAGTTACTTCTCCAGCAGCGTAGAGACCAGGAATTGGCTTACCATTTACACAACTAAGAACTTGGGCTTTAGTATTTGTCCTTATGCCGCCCATCGTATGATGAAGTTTTGGAGTTCCACGCATTGCATAAAATGGAGCTTTAGAGATTGTAACACCCTCTGTAGATTTCATAGGCTTATCAAAATCTAAATCTTTTTCACTCTTAACATAACCATTATATGTTTCTATAGTCTTTTTAAACTCATCAATAGGCATTTTATAAAATTTAGCAAGTTCATCAAGCGTATCAAATTTCTTTAAAACGCTAGCTTCTAATGGTTTTGCGTATTGTGCTTCAATTGGTATTTTACTAACACCAACGCTATCGCATAAATTTATAGGATAGTTCTCATCTTCGCCAATTACTTTAAACATAGCATCTGCTCTTGTTTTTCTATCTGCAAGTTCGTTCATATATCTTTTACCGGTTTTAGGATTAACAGAAATTCCATATCTAAATGAACCATTAACATTAAACATAGAACCTACACCAAAGCCTTTTTCATCTGGGCAAGCCCAAGGTCCGTATTGAATCCAGCTAAGTTGAACAGGGGTGGCACCAATTCTGAACGCTTCAATCATAGCTCCTGCTGTTGCTCCAGGGTGATTCGTAGAGTCTGTTTTTTCTGTTATAATTGGATCTTGTGCATGTCTAAAATATGTATCACGACAAAAACCGCCACTCGCTAAAATGACGCCTTTTTTAGCTTTGATAAATTTTCTATCTCCAGTTTTGTTTTCCCAATCATCTTGCAAACTGTTTGTATCAAATTTATAATTTTCTCTAACACTAACGCCAATAACTTTACCACTTTCGTCTAATATAAAATTATCAAACTTAACTCTTGTGCGAATTTCTGCATCTTGTAGCTTTTTGAAATACTCAACCATCGGTAAAACTATACCAGCTCCACTTCCATTTGCTGTTTGAAATGATCTTGGGACACTATGACCACCCGCATGAGTCATTTTATCAACATATTTTGCACCACATTTTAAGGTAAGTTGATACGCATCTTTTGCGCGACTTGCTATAGTATCTACCATCTCTGTATAATTTAATCCACGACCAGCTTTTAAGCAATCTTTTATAAAGAGTTCGTTTGAATCTTTTATGCCCTCTTTACCCTGCTCTTCATTATTAGGAACGGCAAAAATACCACCATTTATAACAGAGTTTCCACCAATTCTTCCCATTTTTTCCAAAATAAGAACGCTAAGCCCTCTGTTTGCCGCACTTATGCCACCAGAAATACCAGCAAATCCACTTCCTATAATAATAACATCTTTTTCTTCATCCCATTTAATATCTTTAGCCATAGGAACTTCTGTAGCCATAGCATTGTTTGTAGCTAAAACAGCTACGCCAACACTCAAAGCGCCCATTTTAAGCGCATCTCTTCTTGACATACTATTTGCCATTTTGTCTCCTTTGTGCGAAATAGATTAAACAATATTATTTTAACACAAACTAGTAAAATAACGATCTAAATTAATAAATTTACAATATTTTGATAATACTTTATATTTAGTTGTGTAGTTTTGTTATATAAAGTGCGAGAGTAAAAATTTTAAATAGATATAAATTTAGTTTAATACATTAAATTTATAAGATACTTTCAACCAAGTTCATCTATGTCTTTAGTTAGGCTATTATTTCTAATCAAGTCTCATTCTAGCTCTCTATATAAGCTAAGCCAAGAGATAAACCCTTGATTTGTGACCGCATATGCACATCTACTCTTGATACATTTTCTCTAGAATTTGCACTAGCAGCGCCAAGAACTACCAATATCTTTAATACAGGCGCTTCTACAATCTTTATTTGGATCAGTTGACATAACAAGCATTTGTTTTATCTTATTGCATTTTATGCAATTATATAAATATTTAAAAAGTTAAGCTTAAATCATAGTAATGACATTTTAATTTTGTCATTACTATTATAATCATTTTTTAGAAGAAAAAATACCAACAAACATTTTATTAGTATCAAAAAGCTCATTAAGCGTAGTTTTAATGTCCTGAAGGGTTAAAGAATTTATTATATTTACAAGCTCTTCATAGCTTAAAATTTGTTCATCATTTAATATACTTTTATTTATATAATTTATCCAAAACGATGATTTATCCATATCTTTTTCAAGAGCGATAATAGCAGATTTTTTATAATTTTGCAAATACACCTCATCAACTAATTCTTTTTGATATTTCTTGATAATATTCTTTGTTTTTTCTACTATAGACTTAGCATTTTTAGGTGATGATGAGTAGTTTATGAGACCAATAGCCCTTGGGTATGGATATTTATTTATATCATGAGCTGCACTTATAGAATAAACTTCACTATCTTTTTCTCTTATATTTTCTCTTAATATATTACTAAGTATACTTGAAGCTGCCTCATAAACTATATCTTTTTTTGGCTCAAATTTTATGTCGTTATTTGTAAATTTAATCTGTACTAAACTTCTTTCATCGCTAGATGTAAAATCCTCAAAAAAGCCATTTTTAACAGCCCTTATACCATCATCTTTTATCTCGCTAACTTGTTTTGTTGTACTCATAGAGCCTATATATTTGTTTATAAGTTCTTCAAACTTATCTTCGCTCATATCGCCACTTACTATTAAATTAAACGCGTAAGGATTTGAGTAAGCTTTTGTTATAAAATTTCTACCCTTATTTATATCAAATTTATTTATATCTGAGATTTCTAAAAATCTCTTTTTTTCATTACCATTATAGTATTTTTCATTATATTTTTTTAAAAATAAAAACATTGGATTTGTGTTGTTTTTCTTTAGCGCATCTATTGATTTGGCTTTAAATCTAGCCATGTATTCATCGCTTAATTTTGGAGCTTTTACATCTAAGACCAGAGCTTTTAGCATGTTTTCAAAGTCATCTTGAGAACTCTCACCCTTATAGCCTCTTGAAGTTTCATTTATAAATTTATTTAAACTAAACATTTGGCCTTTTGTTATAACATTTATCTCAAAATCACTATATTTACCAATACCACTTCCATTTGATATATCTACGCTCATCGCAGGAAATTTAATACTATCAAGATTACTAAAACCACCTTTTGAGCTAAAAAGATATGTCATCTTGTTTTTTTGTCTATCGTTTGGTTTATAGTAAACATTTATATCGTTTTGAAAACTATATTTTATAACACCACTTTTATCAATCTTTTTATCTACAAATTTAACGCTTTTCAACTCTCCAACATCCAAAGAATTTGGTAAATTTGAAGCAAAATTAACTTCCATTGGCTTTGAGTCTTTTATAGCTTTTATCTTATTTTCATCTATATTTACCTTATCTTTTGTTAAAAACTCGACCATTATGCCATTTTTTTCTACCATATCTTTAAATTTGGCATTTATGTCATTTAATGTGATTTCATTTAAAAGCTCTTTTGTTATTTCATAGTCATCTTTTGGACCAAGGAAAGCATCTCCATTTTGAACAAAATTCAATATATCCATAACATACTCTTTAGAGCTTTTTGTTATGCTTTTTTTAAATTGCATTTCATTTAGTGATAGAAAATCGCTCTTCGCAGCCTCAAAATATACCTTATCAAAGCCATCTTTCCTAACTTTGTTTATCAAAGAAAAGATATTTTTTAAGCTTCCCATATAGTCATTTGAAACTACTTTTTGATCAAAAATATTTAAAGATTTTTGATCAAAAATGTTGTAATTATAAAAATAAATATCGTTTGTTATCACACCTTTATCAGCTAAATATGAGCTCATTTGTGAAAAAAGTTTGGTAAAATATCTTTTTATTATATCATCTTTATAAGCTTCTTTTGTTTTTATTATGTTTGCATCGCCCTCAAAATATACTCTTACACTCTCGCTTGTGATCTCGCTATCATGAGCATTAAATACTACAAGTCTATTCCAAGATTTTATACTTCTATCTACATCTAAAACATCTTTTGTATTTTTGATATTTACAAAATGCTCATCTATAAGCCTTTTTACATCATTTACATCAAAATCGCCAACTACTATTAAGCTCATAAGTTTTGGCTGATAAATTCTAGCATAAACTTCTTTTAAAAGAGTAGGAGTTGCCGAGCTTACAATTTCAATTTTACCTATTGGAAGTCTTTTTGTGTATATACTATCTTTATAGATATAAGGGAGTTCTTGTTTGAATATACGCTCAGAGCTATCTTTCCTCATCCTATCTTCTTCTATGATAATGCCCTTTTCTTTTTTAACTTCAGTTTCATCAAAAAGAGCTTTACTTGCCATATTTTCAAGAACTTTAAAACCACTTTTTAGATTTTCTTTTGACGATTTTATCTCAAGCTTATAAAATGTGTTATTAAAACTTGTTGCAGCATTTAAATCAGCACCAAATTTAACACCAAGTCTTTCAAGTTCTGTTATAAGACTGTTTTTATTAAAATCCTCAGTACCATTAAAAACCATATGCTCGATAAAATGTGCCAAACCTTGCTCGTTATCTTTTTCATTTGTTGAACCAGCTGCTAAATTTAGATAAAGATAAGTTGTGTTTTGAGGAGTTTTATTTTGTTTTATGTAGTAAGTAAGACCATTTTCAAGCTTGCCAGTTAAAACCGAATCATCGTTTTTTAAAGTTTGCGAAAAAAGTATACTAAAAGTAAAAAGTAGAGTTATAAAAATTTTAAACATACATAGCCTTTCGTTTTATCAAATTATACTAGGATAAAATAAATGGCTATGCAATTAAAAATATCAATCATTATCGTTTTTAAACAAACCTTTTAAATTATCTAAGATAAAATCCCACTTTCGTTCTATTAAAACTTTCATTATATGACCAAAATATCCACTTACTTTAAAACCAAGAACTTTTCCAACCGCGTATCCATAACCAATAGAACAAACGCTTCCAAGAGATTTAAAGCTAAATTTTTCTATATTGTTTTGAGAATTTATCATACTCTCTAGGCTCGTAGCAACATATTTACCCATTTTAAGGCTTATTTGTGCACTTTGAATATGCGCTTTACCATTTTCTAATATAAAAGAACTATTATCCCCTATGGCAAAAATATTTTTTTCTCCTGTTATTGGATGAAGATATTCATCTACTTCTATCCTAGATCTATTTTGTTTAAAATGCAAATTTTTAACTAAAACATTTCCTTTTGTTCCAGCTGTCCAAATAATAGTATTTGCCTTAAGTTTTCCAAAATATTCAATTTCTATTTCATCCCATGAAACAGATGTTATTTTGGAATTTACATATACTTTTATCCCCATACTTTCAAGCTTTTTTTTGGCTGTATTTCTAAGTTTTTGATCATAAATTGATAAAATATCTGGTAGCGCTTCAACTATACAAATATTAAGTTCTCTTTCATCAATACCTATTTTTCTTACATATTTTTTAAGCTCATTTGATAATGAACCAGCAAGCTCAATCCCACTAAGTCCTCCGCCACAAATAATAAAGCTTAGATCTTTTTTATCATTTGTAAATTTGTAATTATTGATTTTTTCATAAATTTCTTCTTTTAAACTTAATGAACTTTCGTAATTACTTAAAGAGTGAAGCTTATTTACGCCAATAATACCAAAATCTTCTATGCTATAACCAAGCGAGATTACCAAGTAATCAAATATATACTCACCATGTACTGTTATAACCATATTTTTTTTTATATCAACTACACTATCTACAACTAAATTTATCCTATCATCAAGTACTTCGTTTAGCTCATATATCGCCCTATTTTTGCATTCTCCGCTTGCAACTTTATGCAAAAGAGCGCTATGATAATGATATGAGTTTTGATTTATTAATGTTACCTCACAATTATTTAAAGTGGTTTGCGCTAAGTTTTTTAAAAAAGATAATCCACCATATCCAGCACCCAAAACTAAAATTTTATTTTTATACACCAAAAACTCCTTTTAGAGCCTTAATTATATCATAGTAAATTTGAATTTCCAGATAAAACATTAAGTCATTTTTTGTTACAATTTATTATAAAAATAATTTTAGGAAATTTTATGAAAAAAGTTCATTTTATAGGCATAGGCGGAATTGGGATTTCTGCAATTGCAAGGTTTTTAAAAGAAAAAGATGTGATAATAAGTGGCTCTGATATCAAGGAAACTCAAACCACAATAGACTTAAAAAATGAAGGAATGCATGTTATAACTCCACATAATGCTAATATTATAAAAGATCAAGACCTAGTAGTGTATTCAGCTGCCATAAAATGCGACAATATAGAGCTAGTAACAGCTCAAGAAAAAGGTATAAAATGCCTATCAAGAAAAGAAATGTTGCCTTTTATACTAAATGATAAAAGAGTGTTTTCAGTAGCAGGAGCTCATGGTAAAAGTACAACTTCATCTATGTTAGCAAGCTTAATAGATGGCTCTGTTATCATTGGTGCCATATCAAAACAATTTGGTTCAAATATGAAATATTTTGAAAGTGAAAATGTCATCTTTGAAGCAGATGAAAGCGATAGTAGCTTTTTGAACTCAAATCCATACTTAGCAGTTGTAACAAATGCTGAACCAGAACATATGGAGCATTATGATTATGATTTGGATAAATTTTACGCTGCTTACACAGGCTTTTTACAAAGAGCAAAAGTTAGAGTGATAAATGCTGAAGATGAGTTTTTATCAACGCTAAAAATGGACTGTATAAAACTATTTCCAAGCAAAGACATAACAGATCTTAAAATGGTTTTAAGAAACTATGAACCATATATGAGTTTTAACCTTAAAAATTTAGGCACATTTGAGGTTTTTGGAATAGGAGAGCATATAGCAATAGACGCATCTTTAGCCATACTTGCGGCAAATTGCGAAGTGGGTCTTGAGAGCATAAGAGAGAACTTGGCAAGTTATAAAGGGATAAAAAAGCGTTTTGACATATTAAAGGCTAGTAAAGATTATGTTTTAATAGATGATTACGGACATCATCCAACAGAGATAAAAGCAACTATAAAAGGCGTAAAAGAGTATGCTAAAATGCTTGGAATTTCTAAAATAACAGTCATTTGGCAACCACACCGTTTTACTAGACTAAAAGCAAATTTAGATGGTTTTAAAACATGCTTTGAAGGCATTGATGATATGATAATACTTCCTGTTTATTCAGGTGGAGAAAGCGATAATGGAATAAGCTTAAAAACAGAATTTAAATGTTTGAAACCAGCTTTTGCACAAAGAGTTTTTAACGAAGATGGGGCAATAACATATTATGATGAATTTAAGGTTAAACATCTAGTAGATGAAGGTATAGTTATAGGATTTGGCGCAGGAGATATAACATATCAGCTAAGAGGCGCAATATGAGATTTGTGCTATTTTTAGTCATTATCGTAATAGCTATAACAATATACAATATAAGCGATGAAAAACTTAGTAAAAAATCCAAACTCATCATACTTTTTACCGTAGTAACAATAACAACTCTCATTTTTATCTATGAAAGCAAATTTTCAGCTATAAGTGAGCAAAAAACTACCTTAGTTACTGAGTTTAACAAAGGCAAGGTTTTAAAATGTGGAAATTATGATGTAAATAAAAGCGGTTTTAACTACGAGTTTGGCACATCAACTTTCATACCAAAAAATGAGTTTATAAATTTAAAAGGTGTTATTATAAGTATCAAGGATTGCAAAGTAAATGAATGAAGAGATTTTAAAAAACCTTGATTTACAAAACTATATAGAAAATTTTAACTCGTTTTTATCAAGAGCAAAGCCGCTTTTTTTAGGTGGCGATAGCAAGCTTAACTATGAAAAAATCTTAATTTTATCAAATAGCGAGTTTATTGCACCACCAAGCGTTTCAAATCTTGATGACGCCCTTATAAGGCTAACAAAACAATCCATACTTCATATAAGCGAAATTTATGAATTTGCTAAAATCATAGGATATTTTAAATACCTAAAAAAGCTCAAATTTGAATCAAGACTTGATGAGTGGTTGCAAAAAATAGATATTCCAACTATTTTAGAAGATTTACCAGGAAAATTTGATAAAAATGGCGAGTTTAAAGATGAGATAGACGAAAGATTTTATAGTCTAAAAGAAGCTTATAAAATCAAAAAAGAGCAAATAAACACAGAACTTAAAAAGCTAATCTACTCAAAAAGCTTAACTCCATATCTTGTTGATACACAAATTCACTATATAAATGATAGCGAGGCTCTACTTTTAAGAGGTGGATTTAACCACGCTATAAAAGGTAGCGTGATAGGAAGAAGTAGTAGCGGATTTTTCTATATTTTCCCAACAAATATAAGTAAATTAAAAAACGAACAAAGCGAAATAATAGACAAAAAAGAAGAGATTATTTATGAACATTGTGTGAAAATTAGCCAAATTTTACAAAAAAACTATCTGTTTTTAAAATTTATAAACCAAGCTTTTGATACCTTTGATGCTCTTAGCGCAAGAGCAATGATGGCAAAAAGTTTGGATTTGAACTTTGTTTTACCAGATAACTCAAAAGATATCATTTTAAGCGAGTTTGCACACCCTGCCCTAAAACATCCAAAAAGAATAAGCGTAGAATTTACAGGTAAAGTTTTGTTAATAACAGGCGTAAATGCGGGTGGAAAAAGTATGCTTTTAAAATCCATAATAAGTGCTAGCCTACTTGCAAAATACCTTTTGCCAATGAGCATAAATAGCGCAAAATCAAAAATTGGCACATTTAAAAGTTTTGAAACCATTATAGAAGATCCACAAAATGTAAAAAATGATATCTCAACATTTGCTGGTAGAATGCTTAAATTTTCTAAACTTTTTTCCCAAAAATCCATTTTAATCGGCGTTGATGAGATAGAACTTGGAACAGATTTTGAAGAAGCAGCAAGTCTTTATAGCGTGATGATAAATAAACTTATAGACAATGATATAAAAATGGTTATCACAACTCACCACAAACGCCTTGCAATGCTGCTTAGCAAAAATGATGATGTAGAACTTGTTGCAGCACTTTATGACGAAGAAAAAGGAGCTCCTAAATTTGAATTTTTAAAAGGCGTTATAGGCAAAAGCTACGCTTTTGAAACTGCTTTAAGATATGGCATAAATCAAAACTTGATAAGCGAGGCTAAAAAGGCTTATGGCAAAGATAAAGAAAACCTAAATTTAGCTATATCTCAAGCCATAAACACACAAAGCGAACTGAAAGAAAAAATCATACAAAATGATATAAAATCACAAAAACTTGACAAACTCATAGCAAATTTAAAAGACCAACAAGAAAAAAATGATGAGATACTACATAACAAGATAAATAGACTTGAAAGTGAATATTTTAAGGCTATAAATGAAGCTAAAAGAACTATAAATTTAAAAGATACAAAAGACAAGCAAAGAAGTTTAAACAAAGCAAATGAGATTAAAAAGGCGATAGTTTTACCAAAACAGGCTAAAAATGAGCACAAATTTAGCGTTGGCGATAAAGTAAAATATAATAACATAAAAGGCGAGATAATAGTGCTAAACAAAAATGAAGTTATAATTTTAAGCGATGGAATCAAACTAAGAGTTTCACTAAACTCAGTAAAACCAAGTGGCAACCAAATAACTCAAAAAAACCCATCTGTAAATTTAAACATCCAAAAGCCACAAAATGCGAGTATGATACTTGATCTACATGGGCTCAGAACTGAAGTTGCACTTCAAAAAGTTGATAAGTTTATCTCAGATAGTTTGGTTGTAGGTTTTGATGAAGTTGTGATAAAGCATGGCATTGGTACGGGAAAGCTAGCACATGCTGTAAAAGAGTTTTTAAAAGAACATCCTAGCGTAAAAGAGTTTTTTGATGCACCACCAAATTTAGGTGGCTTTGGCGCAAAGATAGTGAGATTATAATGCTCAAGTTTACTTTATTTAAGTATAATATTTTGGTTAATTTAATAGTATTTAAGGCAAAATAATGCAAGAAGAGCATAAAGTAAATTTAAGTATAAATGATATAAAAAACAAACTTATAATAGTTTCTATCGCACTTTTTGTATTTATAGTAGTTATAAATGCTTTATTTTTCTTATCAAAATACTATCTTGATAATGGCTTTAAAACAGAAACTGAATTTTTGGATGCAAAAGAAATCATTGATACCATAGAATATGATTTAAAACAAGCAAAAGATATAAAAACTTTTAGCTTTGATAAATATATAAAAAATGACTCTGATTCAATATGGGTTATAGGCTCTATAAACTCTTCTGAACCTATCATTTATTATAGTTCTAGACATCCAAACCTAGAGTCTAAAGACATCTCAAATAAAGAATCTATAATAACAAAAAATGACTATATACAAACCATAAATGAAAATGAAATATATAGATTTTATGACATCTCCAAATATGTTAAAAAGATAGTTCATTTTAAAAAAATAAACGAAAATTTGATAATCGGATTTGAAGTAGTTTCTATCTTAGAAAATGATTTAGCTAAAAATCATGATTTTAGATACTGGATAGTCCATAACATGAAAACAAACATTTTACTTGGCATTGGAATGATTATTTTATCTGCGATTATAATGTTTATGTTTTATAAGTTTTATTCTAATTTCATTTCAAAAATACAAAATGAAATAAACGAAAAAAATAAAGAACTTTATAATCAAAATATAGAGTTACAACAAAGATTATATATTGATCCACTTACTGGGCTTTTAAATCAAGTAGCTATAAACAGAGATTTAAAAGATATGGATATGCCAAAAATAATAGTTTTAGATATAGACAACTTTAGAACAATGAACGACTATTTTGGAAAGGATATATGCGATCAATTGCTCATAGAACTAGGAAGCGTTTTACAAAAATTTGCTAAAGAAAATAACTTAATAGCATATAGGCTTATTGGCGATCAGTTTGTACTACTTGAAAATTCACTTTTTGATATAGAAAAATACGAAGATATAGCAAAAGAACTGGTTAGTAAATTTAAAGGTAGAATTTTTAATGTAACTTCGCCAAAAAATACACTTGATTACTCTATAGAACTTCATGTGACAATGGGATTATCACTAGAGCCAGAAAATACGCTAGCAAAAGCATTTACGGCTTTAAAAATGGCAAAGAGCTTAAACAAAGATTATGTTTGCTATTTTAAAGAAATTGATCAGATAAAAAAATTCAAATCAAATATATCAAAATCATATATGATAAACAAAGCCATATATAACAACGAAGTTATACCGTATTTTCAGCCTATTTTTGATAAAGATAAAAATGTCATAAAATATGAATCATTAATAAGAATTGTAAATGATATAGAAGGCACTATAAGTCCTGCTGTTTTCCTAGAGGTTTCAAAGAAAACAAAACGATACAGCGAGATAGAAACTATACTCATAGATAAAACTTTCCAAACAATCAAAAACAATCCAAATGCCGTAATATCTGTAAATGTATCAAAGACAGACATGCTAGATGGAAATGTAAGTTCTTTCATTATAGAAAAACTTAGCGAATACAACATAGGAAATAGAGTTGTATTTGAAATTCTAGAAGAAGAAAATATAGAAAGTGCAGAAAATATATCAAGAATTGAAAACTTTATAAAAAGAATCAAACGAATGGGTGCAAAAATAGCCATAGATGATTTTGGTAGTGGATATAGCAACTTTGCATATTTACTAAAATTGCTTCCTGATTACTTAAAAATAGATGGCTCTATAATACGCGATATAGATAAAGACAGAAACTCATACATAATGACAAGAGCAATTGTGGCATTTGCAAAAGATCTAAATATAAAAACTATAGCTGAGTTTGTATCTTCAAAAGAGGTTTTTGATATATGCGTAGAACTTGGCATAGATGAGTTTCAAGGATACTATCTAGGCGAGCCTAAGAAAGAATTGTTATCTTGATTAGTTTTTTCTTTCAAGGAATTTTACTAGGATATGGTGCTGCTGTTCCTATAGGACCAATAAATATACTAATAATGTCTTACGCATTAAAATCATACTTATATGCATTTTTATTTGGCATGGGAGCAATGTGTGCAGATATTCTTTATCTCTTATTTCTAAATTATGGGGTTTTAAATTTTTTAAACCAGCCAATTATTTTAAAATTTTTAGCTATATTTGGAACCATATTTTTATTATTTATATCATATGCACTAATAAAAAATGCAAGAAAAAAAATATCACTTAAAGAAATGCAGCTCTCAACAAAGCCAAAAACTTTTCTTAAAGGTTTTATACTAACTATAAGCAATCCTTACACTATAGGATTTTGGCTAAGCATAGCAACTATAAGTAGCGATAAATCAACAAATACAATAATAATTTTTGGTTTAATAATGGCTATATTTTCATGGATTTCTTTAATGCCACTTTTTGTTTATAAAAACAGAGGTTTTATAAGTGATAAACTAGCCACTAAGTTATCTTATTTTGCAGCTATTGTAATTTTAGCTTTTGCATTTATGTTAATTTATAAAAATTTTATAGTTTAGCAAAAGATAACAAATGATATAATTTAAAAAATTTATTTTTAGGAGCAAAAATGAAAAAAATTATAACTCAAAATGCACCAGCGGCCATTGGACCATATTCACAAGCAATTAGCGCAAATGGTTTTATATTTGGCTCTGGACAAATTCCATTAACCCCAAATGGAGAGATCATAAGTGAGAATGTAAGCGAACAAACTCATCAAGTTATGAAAAACATAAAAGCTGTTTTAAATGAAGCTGGCTCATCTTTAGATAATATAGTAAAAACTACTATATTTTTAAAAGATATAAATGATTTTGCCAAGGTAAATGAAATTTATGCAAGTTATTTTACAAGCGATATAAAACCAGCTAGAAGCACGGTTGGTATAGCAAATTTACCAAAGAATGTTTTAGTGGAGATAGAATATATAGCCAAAGCTTAAATTTATGCTTAATAGAGAAAGATAAGCTCTTTCTCTATATTTTTACATAATTTTATTCAACTAAATCTAGAGATATTTTACCACCTTTTTGTTCACCAACTTTTACCTTTACTCTATCCCCCGCTTTTAATGGTGTTTTTATCTTTGATATGTGTAATAGTCCATCAATACCATCTCTCAATGAAACAAACGCACCAAAATCTAGTACATTTTTAACCTCACCATCAAACTCTTCTCCAACTTCAAATTTAACAGGCTCTTTTTTATTGTAAGCATTAGGTCTTCTTTTTTGATTTTTATCTTTAGATATTATTTCAATTATATAATCTTTTGCAGCATCAACATTTTTCTTAGCATCTCCAGCTATCTTAACTTCACCTTTTTCTCTATCCAAATCAACGCTAACTGCAAATTTTTCTATAATCTCTTTTATAGTTTTTCCAGCTTGTCCTATAACATCAACTATCTTGCTTGGATCTATGTTAAAAAGTTCAAATTTAGGTAATACATCATCATTTAATACAATTTCATCATTTGCTTTTTCCATTAATCCTAAGATATGCTCTCTACCATCTTTTGCTTGATAAAGCGCCTCTTTAAGTACATCCAAACTGATACCGCCAAGCTTGATATCCATTTGAAGTGCAGTTATACCATCAATTGATCCTGCCACTTTAAAATCCATATCTCCATCATGATCTTCAAGGCCCATTATATCAGTTAAAATAGCATGTTTATCGCCTTCAAAAACTAAACCCATTGCAACGCCAGCAACAAGTTTTACAGTATTTACACCAGCTGCCCTCATAGAAAGAGAACCGCCACAAACACTAGCCATAGAACTAGATCCATTACTTTCTAAAATTTCGCTTACAACTCTTATAGTATAAGGAGAAGCTTCTTCTATGCTTGGTGCTAAGGCTCTTTTAGCTAAATTTCCATGTCCAAGCTCTCTTCTTCCAGGGCTTCTTAAAGGACTTGCCTCGCCAACACAAAAGCCAGGAAAATTATAGTTAAACATAAATCTTTCTGCAACTGATCCTTTTTGCGTAAGAGTTTCACTCATTTGAGCATCACTATCAGAACCTAGAGTAGTTACAACAAGTGCTTGAGTTTGTCCTCTAGTAAATAAGCAACTACCATGAACATTTGGCAAAATATTTGTTTCTATACTTATAGGTCTAACATCTTTTAGTCCTCTTCCATCAGCCCTTTTGTGTTCATTTACTATTTGATCTCTAATAATCTTTCTTTTATATTTACCTAAAACATTTTTTATAGTCTGCAAATCCCACTCTTGTTTGATAGCTATTTCATCATCGCATATTGCCCTAGCTATAGCATCTAGCTCGCTTGCTCTTTCGCTTTTAGCCATTTTATTTATGGCATTCTTTACATCATTTTTATAACACTCATCTATATAAATAGCTATACTTTCATTTTCAACTTCTGGTTTTAATTGGATTTTAGCATCTTCTTTTTTTAGATTTACAAAAGCTTCTTCATAAGCATTGCTTCCTTTTAATATTGCAGATCTTGCAAATTCAATGGCCTCAACCATTCTATCTTCACTAAACTCATTCATATTTTGAGTTACAATGGTATCAGATAGATCACTTACTGGTATTTCTTTAGTATCTAATGTCGGCAAACTTCTCATTTCTATCATTAAAAGTTCATCTTTTAATCCTGCAACATACAGATCCAAACTTGAGTTAGAAAGCTCGCTATTGCTTGGATTTATTACAAATTTATCATCTATGCAACCTACCCTAACGCCACAAACAGGGGCAGAAATAGGTATATCACTTAGATAAAGAGCTACACTTGCAGCATTTAAGCTTACAACTTGCAAATCTACTTCAGGATCAGCAGATAAAACATACACTACAATTTGGGTAGGATATGCATATCCTTTTGGGAAAAGCGGTCTTAAGCTTCTATCTATTATTCTAGATGTTAAAATCTCAAAATCACCTGGTTTTGTTTCTCTTTTTACATATCCCCCAGGAATTCTACCAGCAGCATATTGTTTTTCTATATATTGAACTGTTAGGGGTAAAAAGTCCTCTTCAACTTGATTTTCTTCTCTAGCAACTGTTGCTAATATAACCGTTTTTTTAACTTGCATTAAAACAGCACCAGATGCCTGTTTTGCAACCTTATCTATATCAAAAATCTCATTTTGATTATTAACCTCTATCTTAACTTGCATTTTTATCTCCTTTTTGAAGTGGCAAGTAGTATGGACTCTCCTCAAGTATGGACATTATAATTTCCGGACTAGGAATGATTTTATTTTTATAATAAAAATCCACACCAACAAAATTAGCAATTTTATGAACAGCATAAACTTTGTCCACCAAAACATTTAGCTCATCGGCGATATCTATTGAAATAAGTGGCGTTAGATAAGTTATAGATTTTACTCCCTCATTCAATAAAGTCTTTACACAAATTTCAGCCGTAAGACCTGTCTCACAACCTTCGTCGATAAGCAAAATGTTTTTATTTGCTAATTCACCTAATAAATTTCCTTTTCTATACTTATATATATTTTTTAAAACTTTTTCTTCAAATTTCCTATGTGCCTCCCCAAAAACATAACCTAATGTTATGCCAAAAGAATTTATTAAATTTTCATGCAAAACTATTTCTTGAGTTTCACTTACCATACCTATAACACATTCATCATTATATGGCGCATAGATATTTTCGCAAAACATTATCTCGTAGCTTACTTTTAGTTCTCTTGCGACAATATCTGCAACTACCACAGAATCAAGAGATGAACAAACCATTAAATAATCATTATAGCCCAAATCATTTGGCAAAATTTCTACTATCTTTTTAGCTGCCTCTATTTGATTTTCAAACTGCAGTTCTTCTAAACTAATCATTTATTATCTGCACCAGACTCTGTTGTAGAATAATCATATCCAACACTACCGATTGGATAAAAGTTAAAATACAAATATACAGCTTTTTTCTTTTCCATTCCAGGACCAGCACTTGTAAACTCAGGTTCTACATCTTCTTGGAATTTAAGAGTGTAACCCCAACACTTTCTTCTATAATTTAATCCTAAAGCCCACATCTTAGTGTAATCTTCTTCGAAATTATACTCAGTTGTTCCAAAAATAGAATACGACCTATTTATATTTACACTACTTCCTACACCAAAATACTCTTCCCTATCATATTGTTTAGTAGATGAACTTCTTCCTCTATTTTCGTAATTATGCCAAGCTCTAAATGAAAATATTGATTGAGAATAGCTCATCATGCTTTGAACTTTTTCAAAAATATCTTCTTCAAAATTATACTCAAAGCTATTGTGTAAAGCTAAATTTGGAAGAGGGAAAATAGAAACTTTATGTTTTAAATTTAAGTATTTATCTTTATCTATATTATAGCCACTTTCAGCACTATGTCTTAAAATCTTTCTACCTTCTTTATTGTAAAAATATTGTACCATGCTAACAGAGCTTGTTTCATAAAGATATTTTTCATCCATAACATTTACAAAGTTATCTTCCAAGTATCTCTCAAACAAATCTGGATCATCTAGATATCTAGGTCCACCATAAATTTTTTTATCTATGTTATTTTTTTCATATCCTGGAATTACATAATCAATTCCAAAATTTATAGTATGAAAAAAGTTTTCATATGGTCTTGAAAGCTCCGTAAACAATGCAATTTGAGTATAAGTATTTAAATAATCATTGTTATTTACCTCACCTAGCTCGCCATTAATAATTCTTTTATTATCAGAATATTTAATATCTGTAGCATATATATTTTCTTTAATACTAAATTTTAAATACTCATCTGCCAAATCTGTACTCCAAGTTACAGGTAAATTAAACTCAACTTGATTTGCAGTTGCACCAATATCTCGATCATACCTATGATACATCAAATCTGCAGAATAAAGAAGTTTTGGTATAAAAAGAGAATCAACAAATTTATGATACTGCACAGTAGGAAGCTCTTGAACCGTTTTGTCATTATTTCCTTTTGTTGCTAGCTCATATAAATCTACATAATACCTGCCATAAAGACCTACATAGTGATTATCTTTTGAAAGAAAATAGTTAAATTTTGAAGCTATCAAAGAATCATCTTTATCATACCCAGATCCTGTATTTTGAAGTTTAAGGTATTCTATGTCTCTTAATGAAGTGTAATCAATCCAAAGTCCTTCTTTGTAGCTATCATCTAATAGATACTTTGCAAGCTTATCTCTTTCATACTTTAGCTCAAAACCTTTATGTGTGCTATTTTTTATTTTATGGTCTTTTTGATATTCATCTTTTTCTTCAAAAATACCAGTTGTAATACTGCCTTTTGAATCAGGCGAATCAACAAATCTAAAAGTACCATAAATTCCAGTACCTCTATTTGTTCTAATTTGTGGATCAAGTTCTAAATCCCATCTATCTTGTGGCGCAAAATATATAGGTTGTTTATAAAAAAATCCTTCTCGTTGTTTATAGCCAATACTTGGTATCAAAAGTCCAGTCCTTCGTGTTCTATCCGTTGGAAAACCAAAATATGGCAGATAAAAAACAGGCACATTGCCAATGTAAAATCTTGGATTAAAAAGATGTAGATATTTACTCTCTTTATTTAGCATTCCACTGCTAAATTTAATAGACCAATCAGGATCATTTACATTACAGCTTGATACAACAGAACCGCTTGTATTATAATATTCTGTGTCATCACAAGCATTTTCGCTTTGCATCCAAATTTCATTTTTTTTATTCATCATAAAAGATATATCTGATGTTATATTCTTGTTTTCTAGATATAATTTAGAATAAGAAGACCTACTTATATATCCATCTTTATACATTAAATTTACATTTCCAAAGAGCTCTATGCTACTGTTATCATCATCATGATATATTGCTTTATCAGCAGTAGCAAGGTAACTTTGAGAAAAAACCAAAACATTACCATTTGCTATAGTTGTATTGTTTTCACGGCTAATATCATCAGCTAAAAGCTCTAAATTTTCAACTCTAGCAAACGAAATTGTAGATAATATACAAAGAAAGAAAATTATTTTTTTAATACGCATTTATCACCACTGTTTTTGCAATTTTATCATGCCAAGTTTGTCTTAGTTCATTTCCAAATGCCCAAACAAAACCAAGATACAATAAGCTCTCACTAATTATTCTAAAAATTGCCCTTAAAAGAGCTACGCTTAATTTTGGCTTTGAGAGCATTACCACATCAATGCAAATTATTTTGCAAATTATTTTACCTATAGTAGCCCCATAAAACCATATAAAAAATGTTTGATATAAAATTTTTAAAATTGCAAGTTGAAGACTAAGCGATGAAACCATAGTAACGGTTTGTTCAAAATCATCACTTAATGTAAAAGAATTCCAATAAGCAACTACAAAAAGTATACTCAGTAGAACTTCATCTATAGCATAAGAAAGCATTCTTTTACTTGCAGAAGCAACCTCCATGCCTTCTATATTTAACTTTTTTAATATCTCATCGCTCATCTTAATGCCTGATACGCGATATCTTTTCTAAATTTTGCACCTTTAAATTTTATATTTTCGCAAAGCTTATAAGCATTCTTTTGGGCTTCTTTTATACTTTTTCCACTACCAACACATACTAAAACTCTTCCACCATTTGAATATAATTTATCATTTTCTCTACTAACACCAGCATAGCAAATATAACTATCATTTGGCACATCTTGAATAAAAATTTCCTCTTTTGGCGAAGAGGAGTAAGGATAGTTTTCACTAGCCATCACAACACCAACACTAAATTTATCATGAAGTTCTATCTTGCCTAGTTTTCCTAAACTAGCATCTTTTAAAATGCTTCCTAAATCCCCTTTTATTAAAGGCATCAAAACTTCACATTCTGGATCACCAAATCTAACATTATACTCAAGTACATAAGGCTCATTTTTAACTATCATAAGCCCAACAAAAAGCACACCGCAAAATGGCGCATTTTCTTTTATCATGCCATCAAGAGTTACTCTTATTATCTCATTTTCAACTCTTTTTAAAAGCTTCTCATCGGCTAATGGGCTTGGTGCATATGCACCCATACCACCTGTATTTGGCCCCATATCACCATCACTAAGTTTTTTATGATCTTGGGCAAAAGGAAGACTTAGAAAATTTTTGCCATCACAAATAGCAAAAAAGCTAAGTTCATATCCATCTAAAAATTCCTCAATCACGACGTTTTTTCCAGCATCCCCAAAGCTTTTTCCACTAAGCATATCAAAAGCTGCCTTTTTTGCTTCATCCTTAGATGTAGCTATGATAACACCTTTACCAGCACAAAGCCCATCAGCTTTTACTACTATTTTTTCGCCCAATGTGTCTATAAATTTGGAAATTTCATCTTTGCTACTTGAGCTTAAAAATCTAGCCGTTTTTATACCGTATTTTTTAAGAAAATTTTTCATATAAACTTTACTACCCTCAAGCCTTGCAGCATCCATACTTGGTCCAAATATAGTTAAATTTCTTTTTTTAAATACATCCACAATACCATTTGTAAGCGGATCTTCTGGACCAACTATGGTTAAATCTATGCTATTTTGTTCACAAAAATCAGCTAATTTTTCAAAATCTTTTATATCTAAATTTGTACCAAGACTATGCGTAGCTCAATTTCCTGGCGCAAAAAAAAGTGAATTATCTTTGTTTTCAAGAAGTTTTATCGCTATGGCGTATTCTCTGCCACCGCTTCCTATTATCAAAATTTTCAAATATATTCTCCAAAATGAAATACCCAAGCGGGCGTTGCTATAAATGGTCGGCCCGAAAAGCCAAATTTGCGACTAGATTAGCCCTACAGGTTGCAATTTCTCGCTTTTTAAAAAGCTCAAGCGAAACCACATCACACGAACTATATACATCATCGCCATACTTTATGTGTTGGACCCTCAAAAAATACTGACGCTTCGCTCAGGCGATAAATTATAACAAAACAATACTTAAATTTATGTCCAATAGTGTTATGATTTTAGAATTTACTACAAATTTTTTGCAATCCCTATACAATCTTTTATATTTTGACTTTCACTTACTATCAAATTTGGGAAATTTTGCAGTTTTTTGGCTGTTTTTTTACCTATAGCGATAACTTTGTAACTGCCATCTAGCTCGTAATTTCTTAAAAATCCTTCGACATTTGATGGAGATGTAAAGATAAGGATACTACTTTTAGGAGGCATTAACTCTTTTGATAAATTTAAAAAACCATTTTCATAAGCTATAATCTCTTTTAAACTTACGCCATTTCCTTTTAAAATGTCTGTTACATCTGAAAGCACATCTTTTGCTCTTAAAAATAGTGTTTTTTTATCTTGCAAAAGTGGCGCAATCTCACTAGCAAACTCATCTCCATGTGAGTTTTTAGATGTATAAATTTTGCCAAAACCAAATCTTAAAGCTTCGTCACTTGAACCCTGACCTATACTAAAAACTTCTAAATTTACAGGTTTTATTTGATTATACCCTAAGGCTTTTATGCTATTTTTTGAAGTTATAACAAGAGCGTCAAAATCTGCTAAATGTAGATCAAATTTATTAAATTTAATATCACAAACTTGCAAGTGTTTAACACTCTTATCATCAAATTTAGTATGCGAAATTAGGTATATCATTTTTCTTATCTTTTTATAGCCATAGAAATCAAAAGTTAACTAAATTTTTATAAAATAACAATCCTTACAATTCTTTTCTTATTTCGTAGCCAGATTTTTTAACTATTACTGCTTCTTTATTGTTTATTGGGATTAAATCAACTAAATCTTTAAAAGTTTCAAAAGTTAGCTTACTTGTATCTACAAATGGCTGATCACCAAAATGCGGAAGAATAGCATGGCTAAAAATTCCCAAAGCCTTATCGTCTTTTAACTCTACAGCCATCTTTCTATCATCCATAATCTCATTATAAGTAATAGTTTTATGAGCAATTATAGCTCCAGCAGATTCACCAATATATGGCATACCTGCACTAATGCGATCCTTAATCTTATCGATCATATGTTTTCTTTTTAGTTCCTGCAATAAATAAAATGTATTCCCACCTGAAATATAAAGAGCTTGTGCTTTTTCTAATGATTTAGTAATTTGCAATTCTTCTTTTTTAGCTATATCCATTACATTTATTTTAAAGCCCATTTCTTCAAATACTTTTTGCGCTTGCGTAATATACTCTCTATAATTTTCAACATTTCCTGCTGTTGGTATAAAAAGAATCTCTTTTATATTAAACGGTTTTAGAAAGCATGAAAGTATTTTTTTAACACCGGCAGTGTAAGAACACAAAAATAGATTCATTATAATTATCCTTCAATAAATTAATATCTATACCCTAGATAGCATAGTAAAAATAATTTAATTATTCCCACTCTATCGTTGCAGGTGGCTTAGAACTTATATCATACACCACGCGGTTAATCCCATCAACCTCATTTATTATTCTCTTACTTACATTTTCAAGCAAATCATATGGTAGTCTTGAAAAACTCGCAGTCATGCCGTCGCTTGCATCTACTACACGCACACAAACTGCATTTTCATAAGTTCTGTTATCGCCCATTACGCCAACTGAATTTACATTTAAAAGGACGCAAAATGCTTGCCAAGTTTTATTATACCAACCGCTTGATTTAAGCTCATCCCTTAAGATAACATCAGCTTTTCTAAGTAGCTCAAGTCTATCTTTTGTCACATCGCTCATTATACGTATAGCAAGACCAGGTCCAGGGAATGGATGGCGATAAACTAAATCAGGACTTAATCCAAGCTCTATTCCGAGCTTTCTAACCTCATCTTTGAAAATTTCTTTTAAAGGCTCAATTAGCTCAAATTTCATATCTTTTGGAAGTCCACCAACATTGTGATGAGATTTTATCGTTTTACTTGAACCAACTACGCTACTTTCGATGATATCTGTATAAAGAGTGCCTTGTGCAAGGTATTTTACATTTTCATGCTTTTTAGCTTCTTTATCAAAAACTTCTATAAAAGTTGCACCTATTATCTTTCTTTTTTGCTCAGGGTCGCTAACTCCTGCAAGTCTTCCTAAAAATAGCTCGCTTGCATCTATGCTGATTAAATCAACACCTAATTTTAGCTTAAATGTAGCCTCAACCTGCTTTGCCTCATCTGTTCTTAAAAGTCCATTATCTACAAAAACAACGATTAAGTTTTGTGGCACAGCGTGGGCAAGTAGTGCTGCAACCACAGAGCTATCTACACCACCACTAACTGCGCATAAAATCTTATCATTTCCAACTTTTGCTTTTATTGCTTCACATTGGGTTTTAGCAAAACTTCCCATATTCCAAGTGCTTTCGCAACCACAAATGTATTTTGCAAAATTCTTTAAGATTTTATCTCCAAACTCAGAATGAGCAACCTCGGGATGAAATTGAAGAGCATAAATTTTCTTTTCTTCATTTCCAAATGCACAAAATGGCGAATTATCGCTTGTTGCTATAGTTTCAAAACCATTTGGTAAGTTTTCAACCTTATCTGAGTGACTCATCCAAACAACTTGATTGTCATCAGTTTCTTTAAACAAATCATGCTCTTTTTGAAACTTCAAATTTGCCTTGCCATACTCTTTATGCGACGCAGCAACCACGCTTGCTCCAAATTTATGAGCAATTAGTTGCATTCCGTAACAAATTCCCAAAACTGGCACACCCAAAGAAAACACACCCTCATCACAAAAATAAGCATCGCTTGCATAAACACTAGCAGGACCACCGCTTAAAATGATACCTTTTGGCGATTTTGCTTTAATGTCATTTAAACTCACATTAAATGGCAAAAGCTCCGCATATACTCCATTTTCACGCAATCTTCTAGCGATAAGCTGAGTGTATTGTGAACCAAAGTCTAAAACTATAATATCTGCTGTTTTCATAAAAAATCCTAATTTATTTAATCTTAACTAAACTAAAGGCAATTGTATCAAATTTAAACTTATTTATACAAAGCCCTATTTTGTTTTTTCATCATAATTTATGATAAAATTTTCATCTGTTGTTTTGTTTGCATCTTCTATAGAATAAAACGGTGGTGCTTTGTATCCACAAGCCGCAAAGAAAATTAATAAAAAAAATGCTAAAATAATCTTATGAAAAGCGTTAAAGAGATTATCACTCATATGTCAAATACCCCTTCTTTTGGTAAGTTAAAAAAATTTAGCGAAACAAAAGAGTTCATTTCTTTGCTTGGGAGAGCTAAAAATAGCATCATAAACTACACATTTTGCAAAGATGAAACTATATACATAGCTGTTTCACATCCTGCATTTAAGCAAGAATTAAATAGTGATAGTAGTATAAATCAGATAAAAAACTTATTAAAAAAATACTGCCAAATCAACAAAGATAGCACTTTATCAGATGTTAAAAATATACAAATCATCATAAAAAAACCAAAAGAAGAAAATAAAATAATAAAAATAAAAAAAGACTATTCGCATTTGTCGCGAGGGGAGTTTAAAAACTTAGCTACATCTAAAAAACTACATGAAATTTTTGAAGAGATAAAAGAAGAGCTAAAAAATGCTAATTGATGATATTTTAGCACTTCCTAAAAATCCTGGCGTCTATCAGTATTTTGATAAAGATGGCAAACTTCTTTATATAGGTAAAGCAAAAAACCTTAAAAACAGAGTTAGAAGCTATTTTAGTTTTAGTGGCGAACTCTCACCAAATCCTCGTTTAAGTATGCGTATAACTCGCATGATAAATCAAAGCTCACATCTAGAATACATCATAACAGACTCTGAAAGCGACGCACTGATACTTGAAAACTCATTTATCAAACAGCTAAAACCAAAATACAATATTTTGCTAAGAGATGATAAAACCTATCCTTACATTTATATAGATTTAAGTGCTGATTTCCCGCGTTTTGAGATCACAAGAAAAGTTATAAAAGGTAAAAATATCAGGTATTTTGGACCCTATTTTAAAGGAAGCAGGGAAATTTTAAACGCTTTGTATCTTAAATTTCCCCTTGTGCAGAAAAAATCATGTATAAAAGGCAAAAAAGCTTGTCTTTTTCATCAGATAAAACGCTGTCACGCACCTTGTGAAAATAAAATTTCAAAAGAAGATTATGCAAAAATTGTTAATGATGCCATAAAATATATCCAAAGCCCAAATTTATTTACGCCTTTTTTACAAGATTTAATGATATCCTACGCACAAAATGAAAACTACGAAGAAGCAGCTATCGTGCGTGATCAAATAGCAACTATAAAAGATATGCAAATAAAAGTAGAAGTCGATTTAGCTAAACTCGAAGATTTTGAAGTGGTTGCAATAAGAACCAATAAGAACATAATCTGCTCTGTGATTTTCAATGTAAGAGATGGCAAGATAAGCAACTCAAAGCACATCATCTCAAGGGTTCAAAACGCAAGTGAGCATGATTTAAGCGAGGCTTATAAGCAAGTTATACTCGAAGCTTATCCTGCTCAAAGTCCAGTAAACTCTTCTAAAATTTACACTTACGAGGATTTTGAAGATAACACTTTAGTAAGTGAGATTTTAAGCAAAAGACATGGCATTAAATTTAGCATTCAAACTCCAAAAATAGGCGAAAAAAGAAAGATTTGTGATATTGCTTATAAAAACTGCGATTTACAAATTCAAAAGCATCTAAAAAATAACAACTACGAGCTATTAGATCTCATAAAACAAACTTTTGACCTAAACAATACTCCTATAAGGATAGAAATTTTTGACAACTCACATATGCAAGGTGTTGCAAATGTGGGCTCAATGGTGTGTTTTGAGCTTGATAATTTCGCAAAAGATGGGTATAGACACGCACATTTACAAAGTAAAAATGATTATGATCAGATGAGCGAGTTTTTAACGCTTCGTGCAAAAAAATTTGATAAATTAAGCCCGCCAGACCTTTGGGTCATAGATGGTGGGCAAGCTTTGCTTGATTTAGCAAATTTAATCATTGAAAGTTGCGGTGCAAACATAGATGTTATTGCAATCTCAAAAGAAAAAATAGATGCGAAAGCACACCGCGCAAAAGGCTCTGCAAGAGATAAAATTTACACAAAAAATGGCGTTTTTAAATTTGAACCAGATAATAAAATTTTGCAGTTCATTCAAAAACTTCGCGATGAAGCGCACCGATACGCAATATCTTTTCATCAAAAAACAAAAAGGAAGATGGATTTAGGAAGCTCTAAGCTAAAAAATCTTGGCATTAGTGATGGAAGTATCAAAAAACTACTAAATTATTATGGTTCGTTTGATAAAATTTATGAAGCTAGTTTTGAAGAAATAAAATCCCTAACAAACATAAGTGTAGCAAGTAAAATTAAAAATATATAATTTAATATAAATAAATATTATTTTAAATGATAAATATAGTGTTCCTAGAGTCGTGATATTTTTACTTATTGCACAAAAAAGTACTTCACACTGCTTACTACAATACTTGAAACAGACAGATCTTAAAAATACTAGACTCTTCAATTTATAATAAAATGCCCTGTAAATATCAAGCAAATTTAAATTTACTTGATATTTCAAATGAGTTTTTGATAATTTTTGGTAAAATGTATCTTTATAAAATGCGAAATTGCAAGGATAGACCATGAGCATGCCTCTAACATTAAAAAACATATTTAAAATAACAAGTGGCATTCCCATACTTGCTTTAATGTTTGCTCTACTGTATTTGATTTATATAAATTATGAAAAATGTATAGAAAATAATAATACCAAAGCTCTTCTTAAAGAGTATTTGGCACTAAAACAACTCAAAATAACTATCGATAAAGAAGCTGAAGTTGGAGTTTTAACACTAGATAAAAAAAATAGCTACAATGTAAAAATTTTTACTAGCGAAATTCAAAATACAAATAGACTTATAAAATATGTTTATCAAGAAAATATTAGCGAAGATATCAATATATTTTTAACAAAAATGAACAAAATTAGGCAAAATCCAAAAATGGATAGTTTTGAGCTTTTATATGCACCATATATTGATATTTATAAACAACTAAATAGCGAAATAATACAAAAACTTACAAAAATTTTAGATCATACTTCTCAGATAAAATCCAGCTCATTAATAAATTATATGATTTTTTCTCAATACATCATAAATACAATGAATTTTCAACGAGACTATATAAATAATCTTCTTATAACAAATACTTCCCTAGACGATAAGCAAGCTAAGTTTTGGATAGATATTGTATTAGAAAATACAGACATAAATCCATTTATGCTTATATCAAATGATTTGAAGTCAAAATTATATACATATATGCCAAAAGAAAAAGTAAATGATGTATTTCAATCCTACACAGCCATAAAAACAAAAACTATATCGGATGCTTCTAGAGGTATTTTTGATACACCTTATAGAAAATGGACAGAAGTAGCAAATAATAAAATATCACTACTAAATGAATATAACAATATCTTATATCAAAATATATTATCAGACCTTGAGGAATATAAAAATAGCTTAGTTAAAAAAATACAAATTTATTCATTTTTACTAGCATTATGTTTTTTATTTTTTCTGGGTTTTATTATAAGTATAAAAAACTATAATCATCTTATAAAATACTTTACTTATACTATAGATAATCTAAAAGAAAAAGGGTATTTAGATCAAAAAACTAACTTAAATTTTGATTCAAAAAAACAGATACAAAAAACATTTCTAAATATAGATGAGTCTATAAAAAGTATGATTTCAACTATAAACTTTCTTCAACATACAAATCAGATAAAAAATGATCTTATATCAAATATAGCTCACGAAATACAAGCTCCTCTTCAAGGTATCATTAGCTATATAGATCTTATAGATAAAACATCTCCAAGTATTTTAACTAAAAACATAAAAGAAATTGCTCAAAATATATTTAATATGGCAAAAAATATTAAAGAAAATAGAAAGTTAGAAAATAATCAAATTTTAATTAATATGAGTGCTTTTTTGCCAATACAAGAATTTGAAAAAACAACCCAAGCTTTTGCACTACTAGCATTAAATAAAGACATCAAATTTTATGTTTTTATAGATCCAAATTTATCAAATTATATAAACGCTGATTTAATCAAAATAAAAGAAATTTTAATTAATCTTATAGATAACGCTATCAAATTTACACAAATTGGCGGTAAAATAATCATTCGTATAATCAAAATAGAAGACTTACCAAAAGATGAAATAAAAATAGAATTTAGCGTTGAAGATAATGGTGCAAATATTAATTTAGAAAAAATAGATGAAATCTTTGTAAGCTCATTACAAGAAGATGACACAAATAATAAAAAATATATGAGCCTAGGACTTGGTATATCTAAAAAGTTAGCAGTACTTATGGGAGGTGATTTAAGTATTCAATCAAGTCCAAAAAATGGAAATAAATTTATTTTTTATCTTCAAGTAAAAGAAATAAATATTACTATGACAAAAAATAGTTATAATATAAAAATAGGTGTTCTTTCATCTTGCAGTGATTATTTTAATAATTTTTTAGAAAAATATTTATCAAGTTTAAAAATAAATGTAGAATTTTTTGAAGATATCAACAGTCTTAAAAAAAATACTTACAAATTTGATCTTATATTTATAAGATTTGATGATTATATAGGTGTAAAAAGTAAATTTGACAAACCAATCATACTTAGCGCAAACTATAAAATTCTAAGCTCAATAGACACAAATGAACTAGACCAAAATATATTTTGCATAAGTGAGCCTATAAAATTAACACAACTTGATAAAACCATACAGCATATATTATCTATAAAAAAATCAAATCCAAACTACATAATAAAAAATAAAATAGAAAAAATAGATGATAAATTTAGTGCAAAAGCACTTGTTCTAACAACAAATCAAACTATGCAAAAACTCATAAAATACATACTGTCTTATTTGTATATAGAAACCACAATTGTTAAATCTACAAAAGAGCTTATAAGCGAATACACACAACAATCATACGACATTATATTTATAGAAATAGAACCAGCTGTAAAATTCGATGAACACAATATAAAAAGTATAATAGAGTTCGAAAAAGAAAGCAAGATAGGTCATTCTCCAATAATTGCAATTATAGATAATAACGTAAAAACAAATGATGCATCAATTAAAAATAAGGGATTTGATGAGTTTATATCACAACCAATAAAAATAAATATTCTATCAAAACTTTTAAACAAACTTATACCAGAACATAAAATAATCCCTAATTTACAGTTAAAGCAACCAGAAATTTGCTATCTTACTGAGAATAAAAGCATATACAATAAAGATATTTTGATAGTTAAAAAATCCGTTTTACAAAATACACTTATGAAAAATAAATTCTTAGAATTTTGTGAAAATATAGACTTTGTAACAAATTTATACGATTTTGAAAAACACATTAAAGAGATATCGTACAAGCTAGTAATCATTGATAGCAATATTCCTAATTTAAATTTAGAAAACATTTCAAGTTTATTACTAGATAGACAAACAAACAAAAATGTCAAAATTAAAACTATTCTAATGATAGATAATGAAAAAAATATTTTAGAGAAATTCAAAAATGACTTTAGTAGAATTATCCAAGAAGATATGGATATAAATCAAATTTCTATGATAGCTAAAAATTTAATCAAATGAAAGGTCAAATATGCAACATGGAATCTTAATAATTGGTGAAGATATAATACTAAATAGTTCCTTTTTATCGTACATATATGAAAAATACGAAGATTATTTTGGTGAAAAAGGCGTGATAAATTATATCAATAAAAACGATAAAAATCTTCCTTTTAGTATAGAACATTATACTTTTTCTTATGATATTTTGACAATATTTACAACCGATGATAACTACCATATAGCAAGTAAAATTCTAGCAACACTAACTAGCGACATTTTAGAACTAAAAGACGGCATGTTGGTTCCAAGTAGAGTTAGTAAATTTACAAATGGAAGTTTTATAGTAAAAATCAATAATGCGGAAGTAAATCTAATAAATGCAAATCCAACGTCGGAATTACCAATATTTTTAAGCGATTTTGAACGAAATTTTGCTTATTTTTCAATATTTGATTTAGATAGCGAAAGCGCAAAAATTCTTCTTGAGCCACTTGCTAAAACATATGATATCACAATAAATTTAAGCCAAATAGTTACAAACTGGACAATTATTAGAGCAGAAGAAAATAAATTTGGCCAAATAGAAGGATTTTTACAAAGCGCAAAAACTCTTTTTTCCCAAAAAATTATATTGCAAAAAGATCCTATAAAACATATAGCAAATACGCTTATAAAAAAAGGGTTAAAAATTACTTTTGCAGAAAGTTGTTCGTGTGGTTTACTTGCTGCAAAATTTGGCTCATATGGTGGTGTATCTGCAGCATTTAATGGCTCACTTGTAACGTATGCAAATGATATAAAATCAACTTGGCTTGGCGTTAAGCAAAGCACTCTTGAAACTTATGGTGCAGTTAGTTCACAGTGTATTGAAGAGATGATAAATGGTGCACTTATAGCAAGTGGAGCTGATTTTGCTTTAGCAATAAGTGGTATAGCAGGACCAGATGGTGGAAGCATAGAAAAGCCAGTTGGAACAGTATTTATAGGCTCTGGCTCAAAAGATGGAAGCATAAATGTTGAAAGATTTTTTCTAAAAGGCAACAGAGACTACATAAGAGAGCAAAGTACAATTTTGGCATTTTTATCCCTTATAAGATTAAAGAGTGAACTGTTTTTTGATGAATAAATTCAGTAGTTTATTAACTACTTTTCATTATAATGCACTTCTTGATTATTTCAAAAAGGATGTCATATGGCTATAAATGTATTTTATGATAAAGATTGCGATTTATCTCTTATAAAAAGCAAAAAAGTTGCCATGATAGGTTTTGGTTCACAAGGTCATGCTCACGCTGAAAATCTTAGAGATAGTGGTGTTGAAGTGATAGTGGGACTAAAAAAAGATGGCAAAAGTTGGGCAAAAGCTGAAGCAAAAGGGTTTAAAGTTCTAAGCGTTAGCGAAGCTACAAAAGAAGCTGATCTTATCATGATACTCACACCAGATGAACATCAAGGTGAAATTTTTCAAAATGAAATAAAACCAAATCTAAAAAAAGGCTGCGCTATAGCTTTTGGACATGGTTTTAATGTCCACTTTGGTCAAATCCAAGCACCAGATGGCGTAGATTGTATCATGATAGCTCCAAAAGCTCCTGGTCATACTGTAAGAAGCGAATTTGTAAAAGGTGGCGGTATTCCTGATCTTATAGCAGTTGAACAAAACGCATCTGGAAAAGCAAGAGAGCTTGCACTTAGCTATGCTTGCGCAATAGGTGGTGGAAGAAGCGGTATCATAGAAACAACTTTTAAAGATGAAACAGAAACAGATCTTTTTGGCGAGCAAGCTGTTTTGTGTGGTGGACTATGCTCTCTTATAAATGCAGGATTTGAAACACTTGTAGAAGCTGGTTATGAACCAGAAATGGCTTATTTTGAATGCCTACACGAGATAAAGCTTATAGTTGATTTAATATATCAAGGCGGCATGGCTGATATGAGATATTCTATATCAAATACAGCTGAGTATGGAGATTATGTAAGCGGTCCAAAAGTTATAAATGAAGAAAGCAAAAAAGCTATGAAAGAAATCTTAAAAGAAATTCAAAATGGTAAATTTGCTAAAGATTTTATCTTAGAGAAAAAAGCAGGATACACTAGAATGAATGCTGAAAGAAAAATGTCTCAAGCTTCTCTTTTAAATAAAACTGGTGAAAAGCTTCGCGGAATGATGCCTTGGATAAAAAAAGGCAAACTAGTAGATCAATCAAAAAATTAATATCTTGAGTAAAAAAAAGTCTTCAAAAAAGCATGCTAGTACGCATACTTTTAAATGGTTTATTTTTTGTATTTTTATAATACTTGTTTTCTTTGCAGCTATTTATGGTGTTGCTATAAATGGTCAAAAAAAATTTATAAACGATAAAAATACCACCGCCAAAGTAGAAATATTTTTACCATTACAAAATCAAATCCAAACATCTAAAAAAGAAGATAACATCCCAAAAAAAGAAGATATCAATACAACAAAACAAGAACAAACTCTTTTAGATATAAACTACTCACAATATCAAACAAACATGCAAACTAGCCACATTCAACAGCAAGAATTAGCAGAGCAAAACTTGAGTGAATTTTTTAAATTTTTAGATGCAAATGACACTCTTCAAAATAAAAACGAATACCAAAAAATAGAAGAAAATATCTCAAAAGAAGAAAATATTACAATTCCAATTCAAGCCCCAAAAAAAATAAAAAAGATTGAATATGATGATTTAGAAAAAAAATCACAAAAAGCAACTTACGATAAAACAGCTAAAGTCATAAATAGAAAAGGTAAAAAACCACTTCTTTCTATAATTATTGATGATGTTTCTACTGCATCACAAGCAGAACTAATAAAAAAAATTAACCTTAAAATAACACCATCTATATTTCCTAAATCTAAAAGAACTCCAAACACACCAGAAATTGCAAATAAATTTAGCTTTTATATGGTTCATATGCCAATGAGTGCACTTAACTATAAAAACGAGGAGCCAAATACTCTTCATGTAACTGATAGCAGTGACACAATTTTAAAAAGAGTAATCAAAATAAAAAATGATTTTCCTAGACTTAAAATTATAAATAATCATACAGGAAGTGAGTTTACATCAAATTATCAATCCCTTGATAAACTGATGAATATTTTGAAATCTCAAAATTTAATACTTCTTGATAGCAAAACAATATCAAATAGCAAAGTTCAAATTCTAAGCCAAAAATACAATATGCCATATTTATTTAGAGATGTATTTTTAGACAATTCTATTACAGAATACGAGATAAAATCTCAACTTAGAGATGCTATTGCTATAGCCAAAAAAAGAGGATATGCTATAGCGATAGGTCATCCGCACGATGTAACATTAAAAACCTTGCAAAAAAGCAAAGATATGCTAAAAGATGTTGAAGTTGTGTATGTAGATAAACTTTATGAGGAAGTTTATGGAAATTTTAGATAGTATTCCACCAGCTCTTCTAAAACTAAAAAATCCGCCAAAAAAACTATATTTCAAAGGCAATAAGGCTCTTTTAAATATGCCTAAAATAGCTGTTGTTGGCTCAAGAAAAATATCTCAATATAGCAAAAACTTAATAACCAATCTTTGTTCTACACTTAAGAATTATGGTATTTGTGTGGTAAGTGGAGGTGCTATTGGATGTGATATAGCAGCACATAAAGCTAGTTTACCATATACTATAGCTGTTTTTGCAAATGGACTTAATATCATATATCCTAAAGCAAATGCAAGCATATTAAGCGAAATAGAAAAAAATGCTCTTATCTTAAGTGAATACAAAGAAAACGAACCGCCTTTTAGGTATAGATTTTTAGAAAGAAATCGTATAGTAGTTGGACTTTGCGATGCTATTGTAATAGCTCAAGCTGACATAAATAGCGGATCTATGTCTAGTGCTAAAATAGCCAAAGAATTAGGAATCCCAATATATGTTTTTCCACAAAGAATTGATGAAAGTTCTGGCACTAATTCTCTCTTAAAATTTGGGAATGCAACACTTTTGGATGACTTTGATGAATTAGGTGCGAAGTTTGGTAACAAATCTTTGATTAATTATCAAAAAGATGAGATACTAAATTTCATAAAAACTAATTCAAATTTACAAGATTGTTTAAATAGATTTGGAAATAAAATTTACGAATACGAACTTCTTGGTAAAATCGATATAATAGGCCTTAATGTGAGCATAAAATGACAGTAGCTATAGATGTAGGACTAAAAAGAATTGGCATTGCAATAGCTTATGAAAATGGTGTAATATTGCCACTTGATGCCATCATAAGAAAAAATCGCAATCAAGCTTCAGATGATGTAAAACATGTATTATCGGCATACAAAGCCACAAAGCTAGTTGTTGGAATTCCTCTTGGCGGAAGTAGCGAAGATGAAATGAAGCGACGTATAAAACATTTTGTTAGCCTAATAAATTTTGAAGGCGAGATAATTTTTGTTGATGAAAGTTATACAAGCAAGGAAGCTAGCAATTTTGCAATAGCTAATCACAAGAAAAAAGACGGAAAATTAGATAGCCTTAGTGCAATGATAATACTTCAAAGATATATTCAAAACTAAATTTTTATTATATACAATTTTGGATATATTTTGGAAACAAATTTATATTGACAATTACTTATTTATTATATAGAATAATTAATTAACAATAAAAGTTAAATATAGTCAATAAAAGGAGTTTAAAAATGAGTTTAAAGCAAAAGATATTTGTATTTCTTGCACTTATGTTAATATTTGGATATGGCATCTTTACTTTTTTAAGTTATAGTAGTTCTAAACAGATGATATCAAAGGAGATAGAGTCTGCAAACACAGAACTTGCTATTGCTAATTCAGAATTTGTAGAGCAATTTCTTAAAAATGCAATTAGATCAAATGAAAATGCAGCTAAACTAATAGCTCCAAAAAACTCATACGATAGAGCTCAAATTTCAGATCTTGTAAAACTTGGAGCTGGCGCAAGTGGTTCGAAATCTACTTTTATGGCTTTTGAAGACAATACTTTTGTTGATAGTGGAGATTGGGTTCCAGATACTTCATATTTACCAACTCAAAGAAGTTGGTATAAAGATTCTAAAAGTGCTGGAAAAACAGCAATTTCAAATCCTTATATAGATGCCGAAACAAAAGCTTTAGTAATTTCAACATCTTCTCCTATAATCAATAACTCTACTTTTAAAGGAGTTATAGCGTCTGACTTTTCATTAAAAGTCTTTAGTGATAAAATAAACGCATTAAAAGTTAAGGGTGGAAATGGCTTATTTCTAAATGATAAGGGTATAATAGTTGGTGCAAAAGATCCAGGAATGCTTGGTAAAAATTTTCAAGAAGTTTATAGTGACATGAGTAATGTTTACAATACTATTATGCAAAATAAACAAGGTATTGAAAAATATTCACTAAATGGATCAGAAAGAATTATGTTTTATGCAACAGATTCGCATGGTTGGAAATTCGCTATCTCAGTAGATGAATCCATAGCATATGAAGATGTTTCAATACAGCTTCGTAATTCAGCAATACTAGCCGTTGTATTTATATTTATAACAATTGGCGCGATATTTATAATATTGAGCTTAATGCTAAAACCAATCTCAATCATCCAAAACGGACTTAACGATTTCTTTAAATTTATTAATCACGAAAAAAGCAGTGCTGAGAATATAAAAATATCTTCTAAAGACGAATTTGGAAATATGGCAAAAGCCATCAATGAAAATATAGAAAAAACAAAAATAAATTTACAAGAAGAAAATGAGTTTATAGCTAAGTCTAATAAATTTGTAGATGAGATAAAACAAGGTGATTTCCTAGCTACTATGGATGCAAATACTTCAAATCCATCTTTAAATAAACTAAAAGGAACATTTAAAGAGCTCCAAGAAGTTTTAAGTAGTAGGATTGCAGATGATAGCAATCGTATATTTAAACTTTTAGATGAATACAAAGGAAGTAATTTTACTTCTAGAATAGAAGATAAAGGAACTATAGCTCAAGGTATTAACTCTCTTGGTGATGTTGTATCAAACATGTTAAAATCAAATTTAGAAAAAGCAGAAAATTTACAACAAAAAGCAGATTCTTTATCTAAAGCAGTAGATCAAATAACCACTTCAGCCAACAAACAAGCAAATGCTCTAGAAGAAAGTGCGGCTGCAGTTGAAGAGATGAGTAGTTCTATGAACTCAATCAATCAAAAAACAACAGAAGTTATAGCTCAATCTGAAGAGATTAAAAATGTTATTACTATAATAAAAGATATATCAGAACAAACAAACCTACTAGCACTTAATGCTGCAATAGAAGCAGCTAGAGCTGGAGAAGCAGGACGTGGCTTTGCAGTTGTTGCAGATGAAGTTAGAAAACTAGCTGAAAAAACAGGTAAGTCACTTACTGAAATAGAAGCTAATGTAAATGTATTAACTCAAAGCATTAATGAGATGAGTGAAAGCATAAGAGAACAAACTGAAGCAATATCTATGATAAATAACTCTGTTGCAGATGTTGATGCTTTAACAAAAGAAAATGTAAGTATTGCTAATAATACAAACGCTATAACAAAAGAACTAGATACTATGTCTAAAGAGATAGTTGAAGGTGTAAGGAAGAATAGGTTTTAAAAATAAACAAAACATATATTCAAAATATACTTTCTAAATATATACCCCCTAGATGTAGAGATACATGTAGGGGGGGGGTAGTTATTAGAATTTACTAAAAGCTTCCTTTATCTTTTTATATAAATTTTCAAAATCAACTCCAGCAACTCTAGTTTCAGCTATAGTTGTTATAAAATTTGTATCCCTTTGCCATCTTGGAACTAAGTGATAATGTACATGCTCGCAAATTCCAGCCCCAGCATCAGCCCCTAAGTTCATACCAATATTTATCCCACTAGCATTTACTGCTTTTTTTAAAACCTCCACTCCAATTCTTACATATGAGCTCATTTCAAGCCAAGCTTCTTCTTCTAAGCTCTCAATATTATCGATGTGTTTATATGGTATAATCATAAAATGTCCAGGCGAATACGGATAAAGATTCATTACCCCAAAGCAATGTTTTGCCCTAAAAAGAACGCCATTTTTTTCATCATCTTGCAAATTTTTTACAATATTGCAAAATACACAACAGTCACTTTTTTTCTCAAAATACTCAGATCTCCAAGGAGCATTTAAATGCTGCATTTCTAACCTTTCATGTCTTTTAATGCTTTTCCTATATTATCTTGCCTCATGAAATATTCGCCTATTAAAAATGCATCCACGCCTAACTTATTTAAATTTACAAGTTGTTCATGAGAATTAAGACCACTTTCTGCTACGATAATCTTTCCATTAGGAATAATTGGTATAAGCTTTTCGCACAAATCCATATGCATATCAAAAGTTTGTAAATCCCTATGATTTATCCCTATTATATTTACTCCTGCAAATATAGCCTTTATTATATCTTCTTTATCATGTGCTTCAAGTAAAACTTCCATTCCTAAAGCAAATGCAAGCTCAGTAAATTCTTTTAATTCTTTTTTACTAAGCGCTTTTGCAATAAGCAATATAAAATCAGCTCCATACAAATAAGCTTGTAAAATTTGATATTTATCTATTATAAAATCTTTTCTTAAAAGCGGTATATTTGTATATTTTCTTACAAGAGATAAATAATCCAAACTTCCTTTAAAAAAATGTGGTTCAGTTAAAATTGAAAGCGCATTTGCACCATTTTGTTGATATATACTTGCTATATTAATAGGATCAAAGTCATCCCTTATTATACCTTTGCTAGGGCTTGCTTTTTTAACTTCACATATTAGCCTAAATGGTTCATTATAAGTTGATTTAAGGGCTTTTTTTACATCTCTTTGAATATTTGAAACGCTAAAAATAGTACGATTTAATATATCAAAAGGGATTTCTTTTTTTTGAATTTCCAAATCCTCTTTTGTTTTTTTTATAATCTTATCAAGTATCATTTCATGCCTTTTGCCAAGCATTCATTTATAGCTTTTATATGGGCCTTTCCTTCATCTGAATTTATGAATTCTTCATTGTTTGATATTTTAGATATTGTATTTTTTGCGCTTTTGCAATCTCCTATTTTATATTCTCCCCATGCTACAGAATCTATAATATAAAAAGAATTTGGATCAAGTTCGTGAGCTTTCTTTGCTAAATCCAAGCCCTTTTTTATATCAATTTCATGCTCTATAAGCAAATATCCATAATAGTTATAAAATATAGGATCTTCTAGAGTATAAACTGATTTTTCAAAATTATAAATAACTTCATCTAACATATCTTTACTTGGTTTATTTTTACCATCTTCATATCTATATATAGCCATTTTTGCTTGATATAGAGGGTCTTTTGTTTTATGAAATTTATTTTTTACAAAATTATACGCATCTTTGTATTTGCCAATTTGTGCATAAAGATCTGCTAAAATATCATTATTTGGATATCTATTTTCTAGATATTTTATCGCTTTAGCATACTCTTTATCTATAACAAAAATCTGTATAATAGCTTGCAAATATTTATCATCTGAGTATTTCTCATAAAGTTTTTCATACATTTCTATAGCTTTTTTAGAATCATTGCTTCTTAAATAAAGTACACCAGCAGTTTCACAAGTATCACTAGTGCAGCCATTTTTATTTATGTGATCTTGTAAAAATTTTAAAGCATCTTTTGTTTTATATAAATTTTTATCCAAAACTTCAACAATTGGCATTAGATTTTTTTCAGTTGGATCCAAATCATAAGCTTTTTTTAGATATTTAACAGAAGTCTGATAATCCGCTTCATAGATATAAATCATACCAAGTATTGAAAAGTTTTTAGGATCCTGATCCTTTTTTATAAGATTAAGAACTTTATTTTTGGCAAGATTAAATTTTCCTCTCATAAGCATATCTGAAACTTCCAGTCTTATAAATTCTGGATCATCTCTTAAAACCGCATTACCTTTTTTTAAAAGCTCTGCAAAATCACTTGATTTATTTAAAAAAGATATCTTAATAGCTTCTTTTAGATATAATTTTTCACTAGTTTGATCATATAATTTAAGCAATAAAGACTTTGCTTCTTCAAAGTTTCCACTATTTTCATATAAAAATGCTTGCATTAAATTAAATCTTTGTGTCTCTATTTTAGTTAAATCTATGCAAAAAGCACTTACACACAAAAGAGTCATCAATACAATTTTTTTACACCAATACATTCTTTCTCCAATTTATCAAAATGATTTTTAAAATATTCCCAAAATGGAAAAGTCCTACACTGTTTTGGACGAAAATCATAAATACCACAATTTAGATTTTCTTCATCAAAAAATATACAAGCCCTTCCATTATAACAATTTTTCTCTTTTAGACTAAATTTAAATCCAACTTTGATTAAATATCTATATTTAAACTCATCAAAGTCCATATTTAATTTCTCACAAAGGAGTGCTATTTCATCATTATTTATCCAAATATAACCACTCTCCCCAGTGCAACATTTTCCTCCGCACTTTTCACAGCAAGATCCATCAAAAACATAATTAAATTCACTCATAATCAACACTCAATAAATCAGCTTTAGCAAAAATTTCCTTTGCTTCATCACTATATCCATTATCACAATTAACAAAAATAGGTGGTAAAATTTCGCATAGACTTTTAGAATTTTTCCTAGCCTCTATCAAAACGAGTTTTGATTTTTTAGTAACTTTTGGATGCACGAATTGTACCTTATTTAGAGTAAATTTAAGATTATAAAGTAAAAAACTTATCTCATGAATTCGTTTTGCGTCATAGCAAAAAAATATAGCTCCTTTTGGTTTTAAAAGTTTATATGATTTATCTAAAAAATTTTCTAAGCTCAAATTTGAGCTATATCTCGAAAAATTTCTATGCATATTTTCACTTTTTAATGCTCCATCATTATAAAATGGTGGATTTGATACTATAAAATCAAACTTTAAGCTTTCGTTCATATCACAAAAATTGCCATTTATTATATTTGCCTCTAAAAGGTTGTTATTAGAATTTTTGATAGAAATTTGGATATTTTTTTCTAATATATCTATCATTGTTAAAGAAATTTTTTCAAAATCTCTTTTTAATAAAAGACCTAAAATACCACATCCACAGCCAACATCTAAAACATTCCCATTTAGTTTTGTTATAAAATTATAAAGCATTACAGTATCACTGTTGTAACGATATCCATCTTTTGGTTGAAAAAGTTTCATCTATATACTTTTATCATAAAGCCTTTTTTGTTCGGCTTTGTTATGATCTCATTTGCATAAGATATCCTAGAAAAATCTCCAAACTCATCTTTTATGAGTTCAGCACCAACTTCTGCTCTTTCGTATCCTACGGCATAGTTTGCAAGCTTATTTGCATCGCTTGCTCCAGTATTTTGTAATTTTTGCGATACCGATCTTACCAAATTTGAATCATTTATAGGAATTACAACAAAAGTAAAATTAGAGTTGTATTTTTGTAAAAATTCGCTAACTAAATTTTTACACATTACGCTTGGTTTGTTTTTAGCGTTTAAATCCTCGCATGTTATTGAATCTATTGCTATGGCCTTCTTTGGCACTATCGTTTCTATACTTTTTTTATCTAACGCTAAAATTTCATGTCTTAGTTTGCTATTTTCTATTTCAAGCTGTTTTAAGTTTTGTAAGCTTTTTTCATATTTTGCTATGATATCATTTGTTTGATTGCTAGAAATTCTATTTTCTTTTAGTTTTTCATTTTCACTTACAACATCCAAAAGAAGTTTTTCACTGTTTAAAAGTTGTGTTTTTAGCTTATTGATATCCGCACTTAATATCTCGTTTTTCTCTTTTAGTAAAGTTGTATCTTTATCACCCTTAAAAGCTTGTGTATCAAAATTGCTTTTCTTTGTTTTACTTAAGAGAGCGACTTGAGTTTTTAGTTTCTCATTTTCTTTTTTCATATCAAGAGAATTTTGTCTTTCATCTTCTATATCGCTTAGCTTTTTATTAAGTATTTTTATTTTATCTTCATATTCTCTAGATTTTATCCCATAATTTAAAACCAAATTTGAATTTAAAGTTTTAGCTGCATTTTCTTCTTTTAGACCGCTTATTTTGCTATTTAATTCATCAATTTTTGCATTTAAGGTAGTTTGCAAATACGATTTTTCACTTAACAAAGATGCTATTTTTTCATTTAAAATTTTATAATTTTTTTCATCTATTTGCTTTGCTGTTTTATTATCATCTTTAAATTTATCAACTTGTTGATTTAATTCTAAAATTTGACCATCTTTTAGCCTTATCTCGTTTTGTAAATTTGCTATAATATTGCTTGTATTTTTATCTTGTATTCCTTTTAGCTCGTTTCGCAAACTATTTATAGTAGAGTTTTGTTCATTTATCTTAAGAAAGTATTTTTGCTCCAAATTTTTATCTTTTAGATTTGTCACTTCAGCAAGTGTTTGCGCTAGTCTATTTTCAAGACCCGAGATTTGATTTGTATAACTTTGTTTTTCCTCAAGCACAGTATTGTTTAGATTTTTAATCTCCTCATCTTTTTTCTCCAAATCTTTAATATATACTTCTTTTTCTTTATCAAACTCGTTTCTAGCATCTAAAAGAGCTAATTTGTTTTTCTTTTCTAAATCAGCAAGCTCGATAGTATGCTTACCCAAAAGTTCATTTATATATGCTTCTTTCGTATCTAGAGCTTGCTTTAGCTCTATTTTTTGAATCTCATATTCTTTGCTTTGTTTTGCTAAATTTTCTAAATTTTGCGCATTTTTTGTTTTCATATCTTTTATTTGTTCTACCAAATAATTGTTTTTCTCATTTAAAGTGGAATTGTTTTGTTTTTCTTTTGATGCAATATTTGCAAGTTTACCACTAAATTCGACTTCCTTATCATGCAAAATCTTTTGCATTAAATCAATTTCATTTCTTAACTCAACTATCTTTTTTTCATAAGATTTAGCATTTTGCATATTTTCAAGCTGAACATCATTTAATCTTTTTGTGAGCTCATCTATATTTTTATAGTGCTGATCTTGTGCTTCGCTCATAAGTTTTAAATTTTTATCCAAAAACTCTTTTTTTTCATTTTCTATGTCTTTTTTCTGATCCCTAAGACGAATTATAGCTTCCCAGTTTTTATTAGCAAGATCAATATTATCTATATACAACAGCTTATTTTGGTTTCTTAATGATATTATTTGAGCCTTTAGATCTTCATTACTTCCCTTAACCTCACCATCTTGGCTATTTATCTCAAAATTTAAGGCATAAGAATATGGAGTCATATAATCTCCATACTGAGATAAATCATTTTTATTTATATATTCATTTTGAACACTTTGAGGCAAATCACTAAATTTAAGCTCCCTGTGCTCTTTTTGTATATTATAATTATGTGCTATTTGTGGTGATTTTGTATCATAAAACACATAACAAATTGCACCAAATAAACACACAGCAAGTAGTGTTAGAAAAGCCAATAAAAACCTCAACCAAAATCTCCTTATAAACTACATTGTAGTTTTTATATGACTTATAATATTATGGGCATGATTTAATGCAAATACAATAGAACCACCATTTTTAGTAACTATATCTCCACCAACATAAAGACCTGGTATATTTGTCATAAGATTTTCATCTACTACAGGCTGAGAGTTTTCATTTATCTCAATTGAGCATTTTTGTAAAAAATCAACAGGCGTAGAACCACCTATAGCATAAATAATCCTATCATAAACTTCGTTTGTTCCATTATTAAAAATAACTTTTATCTTACCATTTTGATCTTCGAGTTCATTTATATCAATACCTAATTTCAAACTAAGTTTTTGCTCTTTAGCAAGACCGAGAAGCTCGGCTTCATTTATCTCATTTAATCTTGTAAAACTATCTTTTCTATAACAAAGTGTAACTTCATCTGTTTTGCTAAGATCTATTGCGTACTCAGCAGCAGAATTTCCCCCACCTACAACTATAATTTTTTCATTACCGCTACAAGAATTTAGATTAAAATTTACAACTGGGTTTAATGCTGATGGTATTTTATAATCTGGCTTATTTGGTCTACCCATTCTACCTATAGCAACTACTACATTTTTAGCTTTATAAACGGTTTTTGGAGTTGAAATTTTAAAAATATCTTCAACTTTTATAACTTTTTCAACTTCAATATTAAACTCGGTATCTATCTTTTCTTCATCCAAAAGCTTATCAAAATAATCAAGAACTTCTTCCTTTAAAGCTGTCTCAAAAGGCACATTTCCTATAACAACAGATGGCATATTTTTATACTCTTTATCTACCCTTTTGCGATCCTTATAAAATTTTCTTATAGTTTGAGAATGATTATCACCTTTTTCTAAAAGTAAAACATGTTCAAAGCCCATTTTTTTAGATTCTACGACAGAGGCAATACCGCAAGGCCCTCCTCCTATTATAGCTATATCATATATAGTTTCCAATTTTATCTCCAATATTTTAAGTTTTAAATGTTAAAATATACCAATTTTTTAGTTTAAATTTGATTAAAAAGAGCAAAATAACATGATAAATACACTCAAAAAAGTAAGATTTGCATCTAAAAATTTACTTGAATTAAATCCAGAGATTAAAAAAAATATCATACTTGATATGAGTGAACAGATTTTAAAATACTCTAAAGATATCATTAAAGCAAATAAAATAGATATGCAAAATGCAAGTAACCTTAGTAAAGCAATGCAAGATAGGCTAATGCTTGATGAAAAACGCATAAATAATATCTCCCAATCGCTAAAAACAGTAGCAAATCTACAAGATCCAATAGGAAATATACTTGATGGTTGGGTAAATTACGCTGGACTTAAAATAAGCAAAATATCAATCCCAATTGGAGTAATTGGTATCATTTATGAGTCTCGTCCAAATGTTACAGCAGAAGTTGCATCTTTATGCTTAAAAAGTTCAAATGTTTGCGTATTAAAAGGTGGGAAAGAAGCAATAAACTCAAATTTAGCTATCATAAAAGCTCTTCACAGCTCATTAGAAAAATTTAACATCCCAAAAGAGTGCATTAGTTATCTTGATATATCAAGAGATGAGATAAAAAAGTTTTTAAAAATGGATAAATTTATAGATCTAATCATCCCAAGAGGTGGTGAAAGCTTAGTAAAAATGGTTAGCAAAAACTCAACCATACCAGTTATAAAACACGATAAAGGGCTTTGTCATGCATATGTTGATGAGTTTGCAAATTTACAAAAAGCTTTAGAAATATGTATCAATGCTAAATTTTCAAGACCATCAGCTTGTAACGCAGTTGAGACGATACTTGTACACAAAAATATATCTAGTGAGTTTTTACCACTTTTAAAAGCTAGATTTAATGAGTTAAATATAAACATAAAAGGTTGTAAAAAAACAAATAAAATCATAGAGTGCGAAAAAGCTACATATAAAGACTTTAATACAGAATATCTAGACTATAAAGCAAACTTAAAAATTGTTTCAAGTATAGACGAAGCATTAAATCATATAAATAAATTTAGCTCGTCTCACTCCGAAGTTATTATCTCTCAAAACGAAGAAAATATACAAAAGTTTTTAAATTTAGTCGATAGCTCATGTGTGTATGTGAACGCATCAACTAGATTCAGCGATGGCGGAGAGTTTGGATTTGGTGCTGAAATTGGAATAAGCACAAATAAACTTCATGCAAGAGGTCCAATGGGACTAAAAGAACTTACCACATACAAATATCAAATCATAGGAAATGGGCAAGTTAGAGACTAACCTACCAAGTTACTGTTTTATTTGAGCCAACTTTACTAATCTTGTTCTCATTTTCCCAAAGGGCTAAGCCTGTTTCTACGTCTGTAAGAGTTAGTTGGAAATAATAATCCACTACTCTTTTACTTCTATCTAAGTTAGCACTTCTTTGTATAATTTTACCACTAAGACTATAATCTGGTGCGTAAAGTGTGCCTTTTTTTGCCACTGTATCTTGTTTGAACTCTTCATTTTCTCTAAGATTTCTTGTTTGATATGTCATCCTATCTTCAGCCATGCCTTCACTTAAAGCTGTTGTTACAAGAACTTTTCCTGAATTTAGAAGCTCTATCCTTATCTTTTTTGTAAGAAGATCCGTATCTATCCTCTGAGTCGTATCATTTGTAATTCTGCCGATAGCTAGTATGTTTTTATTTTTTCCCTTTTTATCAAAAACACCACTTTTTAATAAACTTTCTGTTGCATCAATAGCTGCTGCATCAAAATCAGCAGCATCAATCCCCATAGTCATAATATCGTTTTCTTCACTTTTTATACCGCCACTGATGTACTGTGTTTTTGGTGTACAACCTACTAAAAAAATCGCAAAAATCACACTTATTAAAGCTAAATTTTTCATCTATTTTCCTTGATATTCATAGTTTAATGGGTTATTTCTAAGCTCATCATCTTTTGTTGGATACATTATCCTAACTTGATAATTCACAGCTTTTATAGATGGGGAAACACCTCTTATAACAAAATTTCTTAAAGAATCTACATTTATAACTTTCCATCTTGACATAATAGTATCAACTAAAAAATTATCTTTATCGAACCAATCTATTCTATAAGCAACTTTGATGTTTTTAGTTTTTGTATTTGCAAACATAGCTTCAATCTCAGTAAATCCATCGGTATTTTTTCTAGATGCAACATTTAAAAGCTTAAAATCATCATAAAATTTATCATCTAAAACTACTATCTTATGATCTAAAAGCTCTTTTTGTGTATCTCCAAAAAAACTACATCCGCTAAAAAATATTACCAACAAAACTAAGTAAAAAATCTTTGCCATTATTTTTCCTTTTAAATTTCAATTTTATCAATTATATTAAAATCTTTGCTTAATGATTTTACGTAAATTATAACATTTTTATCTTTGTTAACTTCAATATTTGTTATAATAGCTCCGTTTTCATCACTAATAACTGCCATTCCCGTATTTTTAATACTAACACTTTGAAAATTTGAAGGCATGGTACTAATGTGCCTAATATCTGCTCTTGTTGTCACAAAAGAGTATATAGACAACAAAAGCGTACTTATATATGAACCATTGTCTAATCTCGATGCACCATATTGCATGGATATTTTAGAAATCGAGCCTAAAATGGCTCTTATAATTTTTATATATGAGCTGCTTTTGTATTCAGTAGCTATTATTGCATTCATATCAGCTATAATAGATGTTTTATAACCATTTAAATTTATATAAGAAAAAGAATATTTTGGCTCGCTAAGCACAGAAAAGGCTAGTCCAATATGATATATTCTATCGCTAAATAAAAAAAGTGGAATATGATATATTTCTTCTTTCAATCCTACGCTTTTACCATTTTCATAAATTAGCCAAATTTGTTTATTTTCATTTCTGTTTTTAGCATAATCTAGATCATTTGAAAGTTGTGGATTTTTAGAATCAGCTAAAACAAGCTCCTCAAACATATTTTGAGCTTTTAGATAATCTTTATCTAGCAAATAAAAAAGACCGCTCATATATGTTGCAAAAGGATTTATAAAATTTGAAGTTATATCATAATAAAAACTTTTTTCATCAAAATACTTATATGCTTCATTTATACTTTGCATATTATAAGTAGTATCTGATCCCATATTACTAGCTTTTGCTATGGCATTTTCTCTAGCTTTATTTATTTCATCAACATATTGTTCTTTGGCAACTTGTTGTCTATATAAAGCCCTATTAAACTCAACTCTAGCATATGGCATATTATCAAGTGACATAAAATTTAGCCCCTTGTACACATTTGCCATAATCCTCTCATATACATTTCCAGTGTAATCACGAATATTATCATTAAGTATGGTTGAGGTAAAATCTTGAGTTAAAGTATAGACAAATCCCTTTAAATCAACAGAATTTCTAAACTCATCTTCTGCCACATCGAAAAATATATTACTTTGATTATAATTCTTGCAATATCTAGCAAGCATTCCGCCTTTTAATGCCCAATAAAGCCTATCATCATTTGAATCTATTGCGTTTTTGTATCTTTTAAAATCACAATTTTGTAGATATACATCATTTTCATACTCATGTATATCTTGATCGTATCCAGTAAAAACAGCACATCCAGAAAAACAAAATATACACAAGAATGTTATAATAATTTTTGAAGCAACTATTAAAAATAATCGGCGTATTTTCTAACCCTTTTAAATTTTTGTAATTCAGAAGCCAAAACATCGCGTTTAAAATTTATAAAATTTAAAGCCTCTTTAGTAAGACTTAAAGCAGACAGCATATCATCAACTGTTTTAAAATTTGATGGCATACTGTCTATAAGAGTGAGAATTTTTTCGCTATCTTTGCTTGCTATAGCGATTTTAAATTGATCAAGCCAGTTCATCTTCTTTTGTAACTTCCTTCCACGCTTCTAAAAGTTCTTTTACAACATGGATAACCTCATCAAGAGGCGCTTTTTCGTTAGAAATATTTGCTTCAGTTAGAAGTTGAATTTCCCTTGTATAAAGCCCTGCAAGATAGTGAGCAACATCGCCATGATTATAATCAAGAGAGTTTATAAGCTCAAAAAAGATAGCATTTGCCCTGTTTATATTATAAACTTTTGCCTCTATATCATCATCATCTATAGCTTTTTTTGTTCTATAAACAAATTTGAGTATCCCCTCATAAAGCATTTCTATAAGTTTTTTTGGAGACTCTATCCCCACACTGTTTTGCATATAAGCTGAATACGCGGCGTTGCTCTGCATTTTACTATCCTTTTTATTTTCTTGAAAGTTCTGCATCTATCATACTTTGAAGTGCTGAAAACTGCCTATTTAATCTACCTATTATTTGATCGTATTGAGCAAATTGGTTTTCCATTCTGCTATATCTCTCGTCTAATTTTTCTTGAGTTGAAATTCTCTCATCGCTAAGATTTTTATTTTCTTTTATCAAATGGTTAGAAAGTTTTGTTATGCTTCCTTCTTTACCAGTCTCTTGACTAATCATACCTGATAATTCATCATTTAGTTTTGCAAATACACCTTTTTGTGTTTCTGAATTAGAATAAAGAGTTACTCTTTCTAATCCTAAAGCTTGAAGTACATCATCTCTACCACTTATCTCTATTGATCCACCATCTTGTTTTGTAAAATTTATACCAGTTTTTTGAGCATTTAACTCAGCTTTTAAACCTTTTATATCAGCTTTGTTGATAGCATCTAAAAGTGCTAATGCATTTTGCTCTTTAGTGTTGGCAGCATCTGTTTTAAATAGAATTTCTTTATCACCTATTCTTAAAGCACCACTTGTTACAGAAATGGCACCACTTGTTATATCTTTTGATTCATAAGATAGTTTAGAATGAGTATCTTTTCCTACAAAGAATTCCTTAACTTGATCAAAATTCTCATTTATTTGCTTATCAAAAGCAACTTTGTCAAAACTTAAAAGACCATCTTTTGACATGTTAATACCAAAATCATATATAGAAGATGGCACAGCAACTATCTGTCTAATCTCTTTTCCATTTTTTAATTTTGTAACATCAACCACCGTTTTAGCATTTTGCAAAGTAGAAAAAAGAATTTTATTTATGCTTGATTCTATACCAGTTATCTCATTCATACCTTGCAAAACACCTCCCATACCTGTTTTTTCATTATAGTCAATTGAAGCATTTAAGTTATTCATGAGGTCATTGTATGATTTTACAAAATTTTCTAATTCTGAAGCTAAACTAGAAGTATCATTTACTATATTTACACTTGTTTTGCCTGTTTTTTTTAAAGTAATATCAACACCAGTTATAATATCACTAAATTTATTACTTTGTCTTGTCATATTTACACCATTATATAAAAACTCAGCATTTTGTGCTTTTTGAATATGATTTGCCTCAAGTTGTGTTATTTGAACTTTATTGCCAGACTCATCAAGTACAGGGTTGCCTTTTTCATCAAGTTTATCAACCATTGTATTGCCAAGACCAAGAGAATTAAGTATCTTTAAAGAATTTGCATCATCTATTTTTGCTCCAGCATTATTTGGATCATCTACCTTTGAAGCACTAAAAGATATCGCGCTATTTGTTCCAGAATCTTTTGATTGAATTATAAGTTGTGATTTTCCATCTCCAACATTTAAAATTCTAGCAGATATAGCGCCTTCGCTTGCTTTGTTTATTTTAGCAGCTATATCTTCATATGTATCAGATTGTTTTACATCTATTTTAAAGTCTTTTTTGTCACTACCAGTTCCTATGCTTATAGTGAAACTACCATCATTAAAAAGTTTTCCACCACCAGAAACTATATCTGTAGCACTGCCAAATTTAGAAGTTTGATAAACATCATTTTGCGCTAGTTTTTTTACATCTATATTAAAGTTATTTAAACTAACACCAGAAGCAACACTCACACTCGCACTATCTCCTGTTACATTTGCTTTTCTCTTTAAGAATGTTACCTCATTTCCTAAAGTTCCTACTGATGTTTTCAATGATGTTAAAAAAGTAGAAAGAGTTGTAACATCTTTCTGTTTTGCAACATTATCTGTTATATTTTTATTAATTGGATCTATTTGAGCTTTTACATCGGCTGCTTTTAATTTGTCTATTATGTCGCCTGTTAAAACATTGCTTCCAATTCCTAATGATTTTATTGCTGGCATGATTTATTTATCCTTCCTTATCTACTAATAAACCTATTATCTCTTTAAAATGTTCACTTAATTTCATCATATTTTCTGTAGGTACTTTTCTTATAACTCTGCCTGTATCTTTTTCCATAACATTTACATAAAGAGAACTTATCTTGTCATTATAAGCAAATCTTATATTTGTCTGTAACGACTCCATTTGTTCATTCAAACGCTCTGTTACTTTGTTTATCTCTTCATTTGACAAAGTATCCTTTTTGTTCAAATCGCCCTCGTTTCCACTATTTAATTCTGTTTTTGCAACAAAATTTGTCCTAGCACTATTTTGAGGTTGTGTTAAAGAGATAGAACTGTCTATTTGGCTTGAAGCTACATTCAATATCTCCATAATTTTCTCCTTAAAATTATTTTCTTACAACTATATCGACAAAAAGTATATTTTATTTAGTTAAATGTTGCAAATTTTGTTTTTTTAGTTAAAATAACAAAACGAAATGGAGGAAAACAATGAAAATATCTTTTGAATGTGAGTGTATTTTATTGCAAAAAGCAGCCATGCTTTTTCTTGGTAAATTTGCTGCACGTAGGAAAGATTGCGATCTTATCATAAGCGATAAGAAAATTGAAGCAAATAAGCCAGTTTTCATCATCGGAGAAAATTCTCCATACTTAAAATTTCCATTTAACAAACAAGATCTTATTTACACGTTAGAAGATTTTTACTCAGCTATGCAAATAGAACATCATGAAAACATGGGTCACATTTCAAATACTTTTGATGATAAATTTAATGCCTTATTTGATAAATTTAGACTAGATTTAACGGAACTTATAAAAAATGAATTCAAAAAATAAACTTTTTACAACTATATCAACAGGCAGACTTAAAGGTAAAAAACTATCTCTTCCTAGTTTAAAAACGACAAGAAGCACTAAAAATATAGTAAAAGGCTCTCTTTTTGATACTATAAGAAATGAACTTCATGGAAAATTTTTCATAGAGTGTTTTGGAGGAAGTGCTTTAATGGCAATTGAAGCATATAGCAATTATGCTAAAATGGGCATTGCTATAGAAAAAGATAAATCTGCTTATGAGATAACAAAATCAAACATGAAAAGTATAGATGAGCAAAATTTGATACCTATATATGGTGACTGCTTTATTGAGCTTCCAAAGTTGCTTTTAAATTTAAAAGAAGAACTCATACTTTATATAGATCCGCCTTTTGAAATAAGAGAAGGGTTTGAGAAAATTTATAATGATGTTTTTAATATGATAAAAAATATCAAAAATAATAATATTTATCTTATTATAATAGAACATATGAGCACTTTAGAAATGCCAGAAAATTTAGAAAAATTTAGCCTAGAAAAAACTCGCAAATTTGGTAAAAGTTCTCTTAGCTACTATTCTTTATAAAATATTTATTATTTGGAACACTTATTGCTTTTGTTTTTATAAATTTCATTTATTAAGGATAGATGATGAGGTTTATAAAATTACTATTTTTGCTATTTGTCTTCATTAGCACATTAAATGCTGCAAAAGTTGGCGATGTCGCAAATATCGTAGGCGTAAGAGAAAACCAACTCATAGGATATGGTTTGGTTGTAGGCCTAAAAGGCAGTGGCGATGGTACCACATCTCAGTTTACACTACAATCAATTGCAAATATGCTTCAAACAGTTGGAATGAAGATAAATCAAGCAGATATTAAGTCAAAAAATACAGCTGCAGTTATGGTTACATCATCTCTTCCTGCATTTGCTAGACAAGGTGATAGAATCAAAATAGTAGTATCTTCACTAGGCGATGCAAAAAGCTTACAAGGTGGAACATTACTTATGACAGCATTAAAGGGAGTTGATGGAGACATTTATGCTATAGGACAAGGCCCTATAAGTATAGGTGGAAAAAATGAAGGTACCGGAAATAATTCAAGCGGAAACCATCCAACAGTAGCAACTATAGCAGATGGTGCGGTTGTAGAAAAAGAAGTTTTGTATGATATTTATAATCAAAATTTTGCAGATCTTAGCTTAAAAACAACAAGCTTTAACAGCGCAACAAATATCCAAAATGCAATAAATAGAGTATATGGCGAAGTTGCTGTTGCAACAGATCCTAGAACAATAAGACTAATGAAACCAGAAGGCTCTAGTATGGTGGATTTTTTATCTCAAATTTTACAAACCGACATTGATTATAAGCCTGAACAAAAAATAGTTATAAATGAAAGAACTGGCACTATCGTAAGCGGAGTAAATATAACAGTTGATCCAATTGTTATAACGCATGGTGGAATAACGTTAAAAATAGAACCTCAAAGTTATAATCCAGCTCCAGAAAATACAGCTGCTAATGTAATAGACCTTGGTGAGCAAACAACTGTTAATGGAGTCATGAATACGCTTAATATTGGTTCACAAAAAACAACAGTTGCCAATGTAACAAGAGCTTTAAATAAACTTGGCGCAACACCAAAAGATATAATAGCTATTTTACAAAACTTAAAAGAAGTTGGCGCAATACACGCAGATTTGGAGATAATGTAATGAATATAGATAATTCACTAGCAATAAATGCTTACAATCAAGCAAATGACAAAAAAATAACTCAAAATAAACCAAGATTTGATGAAAAAGCCTTAAGAGAACAAACCGATGCTTTCGAATCTTTTTTAGTAAAAACAGTTCTTGATCTGTCTATAAAAAACGAAAATCCACTTTTTCCAAAAGATGCTGGAGATAAGATTTATGGCTCTATGTATAACGATACTATGAGTAAAGCATTGAGTGGAGGTTTTGGTTTTAGCGACATGTTATTTAATTTTTTGAAAGAAAGGTCTTCATAAAATTAAAATAGTGCCGATATAGTTAGCAAAGAGTTCTAACTATAAAGGATATGAGATGATTAATTCAGTCGGAGCGAGTTTCGTAGCAGATTCTTCGCTTAATAAAATTAAAAATGACGAAAAAAAATTAGAAAATTCAAAAACAACAGCTCAAAGCGCTGAAAATGATAGTAAAGTTAGCCAAATAGCAAAAGCTATAGCAGATGGAACTTACAAAGTTGATCTAGGCAAAACAGCAAAGGCAATAGCTAACGAACTATTTTAATTTTAGTCCCTTGAGCTTTCAAGGGACTAAAAATGATAAAAAAACACTTAGATGATGCAATCTCATCATTAAAACAACTTATAGAAATCACACAAACCGACATAGACAATATAAAAAACGCAAAGCACGAAGAAGTAGAAAAAAGCGTAAAAATAAAAACAATCCTAATTAAAAACTTCGAGAATTCCAAAAAAACTCTTGATAGAGAGCTTTTAAAAATGTTAGAAGAAAAAAGTGGAACAGATCTTGCTGGCATATTAGACGATGAGGATAAAAGCAAGTTAGCCGAGCTTAAAGACTCTCTTACTCTCTTACAAAGTAAAAACAGAGAGTATTCAAAATACGTTGTAGTTATAAAAGAGTACTACAACTCACTTGTAAAAGAGATGTTTGGGCAAAATTCCGAAGGTTATAACAAGGAAGGCAAGCAAGTTTTTAACTCAAATTTCAAATTAAGGGTTTAAAATGGCAATCTTTAGCACTTTAGGAATTGGGCTTTCGGGCTTAAATGCTGCTGAGATACAATTAAGCACAACTGGTCACAACATATCAAATATAGACAACGAAAACTATACAAGACAAAGAGTTGTTCAATCAGCCGTAGAGCCTTTTCATAATATTCCTGGAGATATAGGAAATGGCACAAAAGTAGATCAAATAAAAAGAATTCATGATGAATTTGCTTATGCTAGATTAAAAAATTCAGAAAGCGCGCTTTCTTATACGGGCTATAAGCAAGATATATTACAAGAAATTGCACATAGATTTCCTGATTTGAAAGATGTTGGTATATTAAAAGATTTAGAGAATTATTTTGCAGCTTGGAATAACTTTGCATCAAAACCAGCAGATGGTTCTCAAAAGATAAATCTTGCCCAGCTCACACAAACTCTAACTCAAAATATACAAAAAACTTCTAATGAGCTTTATAAAATGAAGCAAACAGTAAACGATCAACTAAAAATAAATGTTGAGGAGTTTAATAGATTAGGAAAACAAATAGCAGATATAAATGCCGAAATAAACAGAATAGAATCAGTAAAAGGCAACAACGCAAACGATTTAAGAGATAAAAGAGATCAGCTTGAAAAAGCAATGGCAAAACTTGCAAACATAACTGCCTTTAAAGGATCTCTTGAAAGTGATATGAGTGTAGATAGAAATATCACAGATATGGGGCAAGACTATTGTCTAAATTTAGGTGGATTTAGCATAGTTGAAGGAACTACATTTCATCCTCTAGTTTTACAAAAAGAAAGTTCTGCAACTGATTTTCAAGCTATTTATTATCAGAGACAAGATGGAAGACTTACAAACATCATGCCAAATATAACAGGCGGTCAAATTGGGGCAGAACTTGAGCTTCGCGGTAGATATATAGATAGCTCAACTGGACAAACAACTGATGGAACTATACAAAAATATATAGATAACCTCGATACTTTTGCTAGAACATTAATTACTCAAACAAATAATGTCTATGCCAAATCATCTCAAACAAAAGCAAATTCAAATGATTTAAACTTTTTAAGACCAGAAAACTCTCTTAAAAATTTTAACGACGGCATCAAAGAAGGAACTTTTGATGTAGTAGTTTATAATAAACAAGGAGTGGAAGTTGCTAGAAAAACTATATCAGTAGATCAACTTACAACCATGGGTGGCACGAACTCAAACTCTATAATAGCGCAATTTAATTCAAATAAAGATGACAACGGAGATAAAAACACATTAAATGATGTTGATGATTATTTCAGTGCATCATATGGATATAATGAACAAAAAAATATAGGACAACTTTCTATTAATCCTAAATTTGGCAATGGAGAGTATTTTATATCATTTGAAGATAAAGGCACAAATTTTCCTGGTATTATGGGTCTAAATAGATTCTTTGATGGAAATAGTGCAAAAGATATAAAATTATCTAGCGCATTAAAAGACGATCCATCTAAAATTCAAGGATTTAAAGCTCCAATTGATGGCAACAACGAAGTAGCAAATGAGATGGTAAAACTTCAATATCAAAAACTCGATTTCAATGCCAAAAATTCATTTATCAAAGAAGAAAGCATAGAAGGATTTTATAGATTTTTAACAACTCAAATTGCATCAGAAACAGAAACAAATAATAATGCTCATGAAACAAATAAAGCACTATATACAACTGCTTTGCAAGAGCATCAATCAATAAGTGGTGTAAATATGAATGAAGAGCTTACAAATTTGATAAGATTTCAATCAAGTTATGGAGCTAGTGCAAAAATTATCACAACAGTTGAAAAAATGCTTGATACACTACTTTCTATAAAACAATAATGACCAATCTAAAAAGTCTGCTTGATTTTCACGCAAACCTAAAAAATTGCGATGAAAATCTTTTAGCAGCACCAGATCCTCTTCAAATTGCTAGCAGATATAAAGATCCAAATATCGCCCTTATATGCGCCCTTTTTGCTTATGGTAATGCAAAAATGATAGTTAAATTTCTAAACTCACTAAATTTTGATTTGCTTGATAAAAGCGATGACGAAATAAAAAAATTCTACACCAACCATAAATACAGATTTCAAAGCGTTTTAGATGTAAGTGAGATTTTCATAACTCATAAAAGACTTAAGCAATACGGAAATATAGAGAAAATTATCGCAAGTGGTATGAAAAATTCTGGGCAGATAATTGATGGCATAAATGATCTTATGAAATTTATATATTCTCTAAATAAATACAACTCTTTTGGATATAATTTTTACTTTGGTTCTGTCTATAAAAAGCCAGTTTCTCCATATAAAAGATATAATATGTTTTTAAGATGGATGATTCGAAATACCGATATCGATCTTGGTCTTTTTAGCTCAATTGATAAAAAAGATTTACTAATTCCACTTGATACGCACACACACAAAGTTGCCCTAAAACTTGGTTTGATAAGTAGAAAAAGTTATGATTTTAGAGCAGTTATGGAGTTAACACAGAAGTTAAGAGAATTTGATAAAACAGATCCTATAAAATACGATTTTGCGCTTTACAGACTTGGACAAAGTAAAGAGATAGATAGTATATTAAAAGCTATAAAATAGTAGATATTTTATAGCTTTATCTTCTAAGAATTGTATAAGTTTAAAATACAAAACCAATCCTTATAACGCAGAATTTAACGAAATTAATTTCATTTTACTTTTGATAAATTATACTCTTATAAAAATTAAAATATTTTTAATAAATAATAAGTTAAAATCCTAATTATTAGAAGATAGTTTATCTTATAACATGCTAGGAAATTTTATGAAAAAATCCCAAATTTATGTGCTTGTAGTCATTGTATTATGTCTAGGAGTTTACTTTTTTGTGCCAAGTTTTAATACATGGATAAATGAAAGCATATCTATTTTAAGTTCTTTAAACATAGAAAAAGTAATAGAATTTCTAAGAAGTTACGGTAAAATAGCTGCATTTGTAAGTTTCTTTTTGATGATATTGGCCTCCATTTTAGCACCTATTCCACAATTTTTAATAACTCTTTCAAACGCGGCTATTTTTGGATGGATTGGAGGAGTAGCTCTTTCGTGGAGCTCATCCATGGTTGGAGCAGCGCTTTGCTTTATCATAGCTAGATATCTTGGAAGAGACGTAGTTGAAAAATTTGTAAGCAAAAAAGTTCTTGATAGCAGCGATGAATATTTCCAAAAATATGGCAAACATACCATTTTGGTCTGCAGATTACTTCCTTTTGTCAGCTTTGATCTTATTAGTTACTCAGCAGGTCTTACAAGAATGAAATTTATTCCATTTTTTGTAGCAACTGGCATTGGTCAACTTCCAGCAACTATTGTATATAGTTATTTTGGTGGAAACTTTAGCGGTGGAGCTAGATTAATCTTTATTTCACTTATGCTCTTATTTGCAATAAGCATTATTATCTATATAGCAAAAAACATTTATGAAAAAAAATATAGTAAAACTAATCATAATTAACATTATTTTACTTCTAAGCTTAGTTCCTCTTTTTTTTATAAGCGCTAGGGATGTTAGAGAATTTATAGAAAATTTTGGCATTTTTGCAAATTTAGCATTTTTACTTTGTTTTGCAATTTTGCCAATATTTTTCTTTCCTGTTTTTATTTTAGCAGTAATTAGCGGCGCATTTTTTGGTTTATTTTGGGGTAGCATTTATACAATGGCTGGAGCAATGATAAATTGTACTTTAATGTTTTATATAGCCAAATTTCTAGGAAAAGATTTAAAATATCCTAAATTTCTAGATAGATTAAAACACCTAAGCGAAAAAAATCTTTTTATATCTTTTTGCATATTAAGATTGCTTCCAGTAGTTCCATATAATGTTCTAAACTACATACCAGCTATGTGTAATATAAATTTTAAAACTTATATTCTAAGCTCATGTATTGGGTTTTTACCATGGACACCAATTTTCGTAAATATAGGCGTAAACTCTGGAGATAAAAATGGTCTTCTTATTGCACTATTAATAACCATAATAGCTACTTTATTATCTATAGCTTTTGCTAAAAAATATAAAAATACTTGGAGAAAAAAAGAGAATTTTATATGATTTGAAGTAAAAAGCCTAGAAACTAGGCTTTTTACTTATTTTATAACACCACAAACCATTCTAGCGCCACCTCCGCCAACTGCTACTGGATGATCACTATGGTTATCTCCACCAACATGAACCATTAAAGAATGATCTTTTAGATCGCTAATATTTTTAATCTTTGGAGCAAGAACTGGATAGTTTGCACTGCCATCAGCATTTACAAAAAGTGCTGGTAAATCACCTTTGTGACCTTTATCATCCCATGGAAATGAATGCATTTTTGTATCATCTGGATCCCAGTGACCGCCAGCTTTCATTCCTTTTCCTTTTTCTGTTAAGCCACAATCTGGATTAACATGAATGTGAAAACCATGTTGTCCAGCATTTTTAACAGGCAAACCTTTTAAATTTGGATAAAATGCAACACCATAAGATGTGTTTATAGCTACAACTTCACCAACTTGTTTATTCTTGCCATTTTCTCCAAGCAAATCCATTTTGATTACTATATGTTCAACACTCTTTGGATCAAAAGTCTTTGCTGCATCAGCATCTGCTGCGAAAAGTACTGTTCCTGAAATTAAAGTTGCTAGTAATAATTTTTTCATATCCATCCTTTAAAATTGAATTTAGAAAAATTATATATTATAAATATTAATGAATGATAAAAATTATTTTAAGATAATTTGTTTTGCAATCAGTCAAATTGGTCTTTAAATTTAAACTATATTAAACGATTTTTGATATAATTGTGGTTTTAGAGGACAGGTTGTCTTTACTAATTTATATAGGAACTTTCATGAAAAGTTTAAAAACTCTACTTTTAGCATTTATTGCTTTATCTTTTGTTGCGTGCGGTGGGGGAGACTCTACAAAAGCAAGCTCAAATTACCTAAAAGGCGATCAAGTTGTAAAAGAAATTGCAAATCCAAATAGCGTTATTGTCGATGTTAGGACAAAAGATCAGTTTGATGCTGGCCATATAGAGGGTGCCTTAAACATACCTTTGGCCGATATTGATTCTAATATGGATAAATTCCAAGGATTTAATGGCAAAAAAATCATTTTTTACTGCAATACAGGAAAACAAAGTGGTCAAGCCGCTAAAAAGCTAGAAGATAAAGGCATTAAAAATGTCTACAATGCAGATGGCATTAAAAACTATAACTACAATCTAGTTAAGTGAAAAACGCGATTATATTCTTTACAAAAGCTCCGATACCGGGCTTTTGTAAAACTCGCCTAGCCTATTTCATGGGCGATGATAATGCTTCAAATTTACAAAAATTTCTCATAGAAAAAAACTTAAAAATTTTAAATACAATTAATGCTAAAATTTTTATATATCTTGATGGAAATTTCGAATTTAAGGATTATGAAGTTAAAAAACAAAGTGGTAAAAATATAGGCAAAAAGATGTCAAATGCATTTAATGATATTCTTTCTATTGGATATGAAAAGGTTATTTTAATAGGTTCTGATTTAAGTGATTTAAGACCTGAAATTTTAAATCTTTCATTTGAAATTTTAGATTTTAAAGATGTTGTTATCTCGCCAAGCGACGATGGAGGATATTCGCTAATTGGATTAAAAAAACCAAATAAAAGCATTTTTAATCTTGAGAAGTTTAGCAGCAAATTTGTATTTGATAAAACAATATGTGCCGTCCAAAAAGAAAATTTAAGCTATGAAATAACTCCTAAAATTTCAGATATAGATACAATAAACGATATAGCCGATTTTATAGTGGGGTGCAAAACCAATTTTTTAGCTAAAGGAGAATATAATGCAAATTTCTCATATTGTAAAAATGGCATTAAAAAGATACTTAGAATAAAAAGAGATTCACAAATTAATGTTGAAAATCCAAGTCTTTACGAGTATAATGCGCTTAAGTTTTTAGAACCTCTTGATATTACCCCTAAAGTATATGATTTTTTCGATAAAAGCGTATTTTTGCCACTAGGTGGTTTTAGTATGGAATTTTTAGACGGCAAAGTCCTAAATTACGAAACAGACTTAAAAATAGCAGCAAACCTACTCTCCAAACTTCACTCTTTTGATACAAATGGCTCGAATTTGATAGTAGCAAAAAAGCCATTTTTAGAAATGTTTCAAGAGTGCTTAAAAATGTCAAGTATATATGAAAGCTTTGATGGTGCAAAAAGTGATGTTTTGGATATGCTTGAAATATTTAAAATTACTCTTAAGACAATGGGGTTAGAAGATGATATTTCTTCTAAAAACATTATAAATACTGAGCTTAATAACTCAAATTTTATTATAGGTAAAAAATCTTACATCATTGATTGGGAAAAGCCGTTAATTGGAGATAAAGAACAAGATTTAGCTCATTTTTTAGTTCCAACTACAACATTTTTTAAAAGCGATGTTGTATTAAAAAAAGAGCAGATGGATGTATTTTTAAATGAATATGCCAAATCTGTAAGTTTTAGTGAAAAATTATTTAATAAATACTATAAATTTACACTATTTCGTGGATTTTCTTGGTGTTGTATGGCGTATGTAAATAATACAAAAAAACAAAAAAGTCCTGCTTATGAAAAGATAAAATTTTATTTAGGAAAAGAGTTTATAAGGAATTTGAAACGATGGTTAGCATCATAGTTCCAATTTATAAAGAAAAAAATTTAAGTACTTTTTTAGAGCAATTTTTAAATTTAAAAGGTGAGTTTGAGCTTATATTTGTAAGTGGCGATAATAATAGCTATGATACGCAAAATTTCAAACTTTTAAAATCTAAAAAAGGAAGAGGAACTCAAATGAACTTTGGGGCAAAACATGCAAAATATCCAATACTTTGGTTTTTGCATGCTGATAGTAAAATTAACAAAAATAGTATTTTAAAAATTGAAAGCTTTTTAAAAATACATGAGCTTGGCGCATTTAAAATCAAATTTGATAGCAATAAACCTTTAATGAAAATTTGCGCTTTTATGTCAAATTTAAGACTTAAATTTAAAAGCATCGCTTTTGGAGATCAAGGAATGTTTATAAAAAAAGAACTTTTTTATAAACTTGGGGAATTTAAAGAAATTTCCATAATGGAAGATTATGATTTTAGCTTAAAAGCTAAAAAAAATGGTTTTAAGTTTAAAATCTTAGATGGATTTATCATGACAAGTTCTAGAAGATTTATGCAAAATGGCATATTAAAAACCATGCTTAAGATGCAGTTTTCTCGTCTTATGTTTAAAACGGGGTTTAGCGATGAGAAGATAGCAAGGTTTTATAATGCATAAACCTAAAAATTTACAAAAATGTATAAACTGTTCAGCTTGTACTAAAAAATGCGATTTTTTAACTAAATATGATTTGAATTTAGTTGATTTTTATAATCGTCCAGATCTTGCTTATAGCTGTTTTTTATGCGATATTTGTACACAAATTTGCCCTGTCAATATAGATGGAGTGGAGATTTCGCTTTATCTTAGAAAACAAAAACCAAAAAAATTTAACTATTTAAATTTCTCAAAACAAAGTCCGTTTAAATCCCCATATATCTACGCAAATAACTCAAATTTAAAATCATCTGAACTTATGTTTTTTGGATGTAACTTTCCTGGATATTTTCCAAAAACTACTGAGTACTTAATAGAACTTTTAGGCAAACAAGGCATTGATTTTAGCATTGATTGTTGCGGAAAACCTTTGTATGAAGCAAATTTAGAGTTTGGTAAAACAAAAAATCATTTAGAAGAGTTACTTCATAATAAAGGTGTTAAAAAAATCATAACAGCGTGCCCAAACTGCTACTATTTTTTTAAAAATCATTATAAATTTAATGGCATAGAAATTTCAAGTATATATCTTAAACTTGAAGAACTTGGGCTTATGAAAAATATAGAAGAAAAAATGAATCTATTTTTCCCCTGCCCTGATAAATTTCAAAAAGAAATTTTTGAAAACTTTAAAAACTATATCAAATTTGATAATACTTTTAAAAAAGTAAATTGCTGTGGAATGGGCGGACTAGCTAAAAAAGATGAGCCAGAAGTTTATCAAAATAATATAAATATAATAAAAGAAAAAAATGCAGAAAATGTCTATACATACTGCGCAACTTGTGCTGGAAACTTTCAAAAAAATGGCATAAAAAATGTAAAACACTTAACAAGTGAGTTTGTAGGCATCCATGAAACACCAAATACAAACTACCTTAAAAACCTGCTTAAGTTTAAATTTTATAAAAGGAGAGCAAATGAAAGCAGATGAGTTTTTAAAAGACATTTTAACAACAGATAAATTTACCACAATGCAAGTAAACTTGGGCAATCTTTGCAACTTAGCATGTCATCACTGTCATGTTGAAGCAAGTCCAAAAGGCAAAAATGTAATGGATAAAAAAACTGCCGATGCAATTATAAAGTCTTTTAAAGATAGCGGATTTGAAATACTTGATCTCACAGGCGGAGCACCAGAGATGAATCCTAATTTCAAATACATAATAGAAAACTTAAGAAATGTTGCAAAAAAAATCATAGTTAGAACAAATTTAACTATCTTGGATGAAAAAGAATACAAAGATTTAGCCCAGTTTTATGCTAAAAATAAGATATCCCTTGTAGCAAGTCTTCCTTGCTATACAAAAGAAAATGTTAATAAACAGCGAGGTGCTGGCGTCTTTGAAAGATCTATAAAAATTTTAAAGAGCCTAAACTCGCTTGGATATGGCAAAAATTTGGAGCTAAATTTGGTTTATAATCCAGGTGGAGCATTTTTACCAGGAGATCAAAATGGACTTGAACAAGATTACAAAAAAATGCTTTTTGATAATTATGGCATAGTCTTTAGTCATCTTTTTACGATAACAAATATGCCTATAGGTAGATTTAAAAACGATCTTGAAAAAAATGGCAAATTAGAAGATTATATCAAACTTTTAAAAGATAATTTCAACGAAACTATCATACCAAATTTGATGTGTAAAAATCAGATTTCAGTTGGTTTTGATGGGCAAATTTATAACTGTGATTTTAATCAAATGCTGGGACTTAGCTTAAATGAAAATTTGGAAAATTTAAATAAAGTTAGCAAGAATATAATATTAAAACAGCACTGTCTTGGATGCGTAGCTGGAGCAGGATCTAGCTGTAGTGGTGCTTTAAAATAGTTTTATATGCAAAATTTGAGTAAAAAAGGATAAAAAATGACAGAAGAAGAAGCTAGAACTGCTTTTAGGTGTAGGCAAAACTGCACGCAAATCGTATTAAATCAAAGCTGTAGCGATATTTTAACAAAGGATATGATAAAAAATTTAAGCGCATGCTTTGAAGGTGGTATGCACACAGGTACAACATGCGGAGCGGTAACTGGAGCATATATGGCTTTTGGGCTTAAATTTAAAGATCCTAAAGAGATAAAAGCTAAATTTGATAAAGCATTTTTAAAAGAGTTTAAAAGTTTGGAGTGTAGAGGTATTTTGGGTTATGATTTAAGCAAAGAAGATGAGTTACAAAAAATAATCAGCCAAAATCTTTTTTCTAAAGTTTGCCCAAAAGCTGTAAAATTTGGTGTTGATTTTTTACATAAAAATAGTAATTCCTAATGATAAAAAGAAAATAACAATAAAACTAAACTAGAAATTATAAGTACTTCAAACCATGTCATAAGCATAGAAACTATAAACTTACAAATGTATCCTTATAAATTCCCATGCTTCAATTTAAAGCTAAAGAAATAAAGTTATTAAAATTTGTTTTAGATGTAAATTTTGTGGATATTTTGAAAAATACTGATATAAAAATAATCTCCACCATAAATTTCAAGATTCTTAGAGCAAGGCATATTTGTTATTTTTTTAATCTCACCAGCAGTAGCTATAAGTATACAAATAAAAAAGTAATTAATAAATTTAGACCTAGCTTTGTAAATTCAAAAAATACGATATAAAAGTTAGCAAAAATGGGGGGGGGCGTAACAAATATGTTATTTTTTAGTGCCATCTAAGATATCCAAATTTTTGTCATAAATTTCGCTTTTTATCTCAAAAATACTAAGCAAAGTATGAAATAAATAGTCTTGCGAAAACTCGCCATTTTTTACTTTTTCTTCAAGTTTTTTACGATCAACATCATAAAAATTTTTATCAAGCCATATAAAAGCTCCTACATTTTTTTGAGCTTTTGGAGCAATAGCGTATGGCAAACCGTGAAGATAAATATTATTTTCCCCCAAACTCTCGCCATGATCACTTATATAAATTACAGCATTTTGGTATTTTGCAGAATATTTCTTAGAAAATTTGATAACTTTACTTAAAAAATAATCTGTGTATAAAATAGCATTATCATAAGCGTTTATTATGTTTTGTTGATCACATTTTTGTAAATCATTACTATCGCAAACAGGAGTAAATTTCTCAAATTCTTTCGGGTATCTTTTGTAGTAAGCTGGGCCGTGATTTCCCATCTGATGAAGAACTATTAAGATATCTTTATCTTTATTTTTATTTATAAATTTATCTAATCCATCAAGCATACCAATATCACGGCACTCCCCATCTTCGCAAACTTTATTATTTTGTGAAGTTCTAAAATCCTCATATTCCATCCTAGTTGCCACGCCTTTTGAATCAGAGTTATTATCTCTCCACAAAACTTTAACTCCAGCCCTATTTAAAATATCTAAAACATTATCTTGATTTTTGAATTTATCATTATTAAAATTTTCCCTTGTTAAACTAGAAAACATACAAGGAACAGAAACTGCAGTAGTTGTGCCACAGCTTGTAAAATTTTTAAAATTAATAATATTTTCTTGTTTTAAAAGAGGATTTGTCTCTCTATCATATCCATTTAAACTAAAATGATCAGCCCTTGCAGCCTCCCCTACTACTACTATAACTAGTTCTTTTTTTTGATTATTTTTGTTATTTTTATCATTTGTTTCAATTATTACAGCATCCTCTCCGAGTTTTAGAAATTTACCACTCCCACCTTTTAAAGATTTAACTGTAAAATCTCCAATATTATACATCCAATAAAATGGATTTATACTATATCTTAAATGTTTGTGTTCTCTAAAAAAAGATGTATAAAATTTAGAAAAGCTAAACATAATAACTACTATAATGAGTAAAAAAATGGCTAAAGTTTTAAGCTTTGATAAAATTCTAGTTTTTAATTTTGGATAGTTTATCTTAAATTTATAGATAAATATTGCAGGAAAAATACCTAAAAATAAAATATACAAAAATAACTTTAAGCTAAGCAAATCAGACGTTTCTGCTAAGTTTGTTTCAATTATATTTGTAATCATCGTATTATCTATAACTATATTATAATTATCCATAAAATAAGCCGTACCAGATGAAATCAAAACAACTAAAATAAGCAATGGCTTTGTAGTATAACTAGAGCTTAAAAGCGAGAAAAAGAAAACGCTAAAAGAAAAAAGCGCTATAATTATAGAAATATAATATATAAAATTTTCTTTTATATCATAAATTGCAGAAATATTTCTAAAAAATGAAATATTATAAAAAGCTACAAAAAGAGCTGATATTATCATTATAAGTGTGAGTTCTTTGTTTTTCAAATAATTGCCTTGTTTTAAAATGAAATGGGATTGTAGTATATATATGTAAATAAAATAAAAATAGCTAAATTTTAAATTTAGCTATTTTTAAAATGTTAGAATGCTGGAAGTATAGCGCCTTTGTATTTTTCATCTATGAATTTTTTTACAGCTTCACTTTGGATAGCTTTATTAAGAGCTTTTGTCTTTTTACTATCTTTATTTTTTTCGCTAACTACAATGATATTTGCATATGGACTATCTTTGTTTTCAAGAGCAAGCGCATCATTTTTAGGATTTAAATTGATATTTAAAGCGAAATTTGTATTAATAACAGAAATATCAACATCGTCAAGTGTTCTTGGTAAACTAGCTGCTTCAATCTCTACAAATTTAAGTTTTTTAGGATTTTCTGTTATATCTAGCGGTGTTTTAAGCTCTGCATTGCTTAATTTTATAAGTCCAGCCGTAGCTAAAACCTCTAAAGCCCTACTTTCGTTTGTCGGATCATTTGGTATGCTAACTTTTGCACCCTTTTTGAGATCTTTTAAATCTTTAATCTTCTTGCTATATATTCCCATTGGCTCAATATGAACTGAAACTGTATTTATAAGCTTTGTGCCTTTGTTTTTATTAAACTCTTTAAGATATGGCAAATGCTGAAAGAAGTTAGCATCAAGCTCGCCACTATCTGTTGCTATATTTGGAATAACATAATCATTAAAGATTTTTATATCTAGACTATATCCCTCTTTTGCAAGCTCTGGTTTAATAACCTCTAAAATCTCAGCATGTGGAACAGGTGTTGCACCAACTACTATTTTTTCAGTAGCGTTTGCAAAACTAGCTACTAAAAATAACAAAACTAAACTAAAAACTATTTTTTTCATATTTCTCTCCTTTTAAATGCACTAACAATCATATTTTGCTTCTATAAACTAGCGAACTGGCATCGTATCATAACCAGCTTTTTTTAAGCTCAGGGTTTATAAAATCAACAATTTCAGCATGCAAGATAGACGTAGCGCCAACTATAAGTTTTTGCGCATATAAACTAAGTGTTAAATTTGAATCTATAAATAAACTTATGAGTAATTTTTTCATAAATTTCCTTTAAATGTTTATAAGCTAAAACACTTAAAGGAAATTAAGTGTTTGACTAAAAAGGCTTTTGGCAACGCATGTTTAAGCAATGACACATTTCACACATGTCAGACATATCTGAACTCATAATGTACCTTTTTAAAATTAATTTTAAGATTGTATTAAATTTATTTTTAAATTTATATAATATCCTATCTTTTTGATTTTTTATATAAAGAATCTCCAGTACTTTGAAAAACTTGTACCATAACAATAAGTATTATTACGGTATATGCCATTATGTCTGCTCTAAATCTTTGAAAACCATATCTAATAGCAACATCACCAAGACCGCCGCCGCCAAGTGTTCCAGCCATAGCAGAAAAACCAATAACTACTATCATACTAAGAGTTATAACATTTATTAGCGCAGGAATTGCTTCAACTAAAACAACTCTAAAAATAATTTGCATTTTACTAGCGCCAAAACTCTTTGCGGCCTCAACTATTCCGCTATCAACTTCAATTAGAGCGTTTTCTATAAGTCTTGCCATAAAAGGAGCAGTGCCTATAGTAAGTGGAACTATAGCAGCATCAGTGCCTATACTTGTACCAATTATAACGCGAACAAGCGGAAAAAGAACTATTATCAGTATTATAAAAGGAAAACTTCTAAGCGTATTTACTAAAATATCAAGCACAAAATAAACTTTCGTGTTTTCCATTAGACCACCGCGCCTTGTCAAAACGAGAATTATAGCAAGTCCTAGACCCAAGATAGAAGCAAAAAATGTAGCAGTTATACTCATATATAGAGTTTCCCAAGTTGCTTTTAGAAGAATTTCAAATGCTATCTTGTATGTATGTGTTCCCAAAACATCCATAAGTTTATCATTAAGCGATGCAAATATGGTATCAAAAACAGGCTCTATAAAAAAACCATCAATAGTTGCAAAAATACTTTCTCCCATAAAAAAAGGATATAAGAAAAAAAGACACAAAACTACAAAAGATGTTATAAAAAATGTTTTCATTATGCAATCTCCCAAATAACACCGCTATTTTTTAAATACTCACAAACATTGTCTTTGTCTTCTTCTTTTATATTTATAACAAGTAGTCCTAAAACCTGTTCTCCAAGTTTTTCGATTCGCCCCCAAACGATATTAAAATTTTTATCTAGTTTTCTTGCCATATTTGTGATAACACAATCAAATGCAACTTCTTTTGGAAAAAATAATCTTATATTTACACCCTCTTGAGGCAATATCTCATCTTCTCCCAAAAATTCTTTCATCTCATCGCTTGGTTTTAAAAACATATCTTGAATATGCCCACTATCTTTTATAACTCCTCCAACCAATAAAACTGCCCTATTTGCTATGTTTTTTACAACTTCCATTTCATGAGTAACTATAACTATAGTAATGCCAAGTTTTTGGTTTATATCTTTCAAAAGTTCTAAAATTTGTTTTGTAGTATTTGGATCAAGAGCAGAAGTTGCTTCATCGCTAAGTAAAATTTTGGGATTTAAAGCAAGTGCTCTAGCAATTGCAACTCTTTGCTTTTGTCCACCACTTAGCTCTTTGGGATATGCATTTTCTTTATGTTTTAACCCAACAATATCTAAAAGCTCATTAACTCTTTTTTTTATATATTCTTTATCATATTTCCAAAAAATAAGTGGTGTTGCGACATTTTCAAAAACAGTTTTTCTGCTCATCAAAGCAAAGTGTTGAAATATCATACCAACATCTTTTCTAAATTTTCTAAGTTCGCCTTCTTTTAACTTATTTATCTCTTTACCACTTACTTTTACGCTTCCATCTTGATAGCTCTCAAGACCATTTAGACACCTAAGTAAAGTGCTTTTACCTGCTCCACTATGTCCAACAAGAGCAAAAATTTCACCATCTTTTATACTAAAATTAACACTATTAATAACTTTTGTATCGCCATAAAATTTAACTAAATTTTTAACTTCTATCATATTGTATCTTTATATTATATTAAACTTAAAAATTATATCAAAAATGCACAAATTTACATAGAAGTTTTTGCAAAATAATCCTCTATGCCTCTAGCTATGCCTCTAGCTAATGCACTTTGATAATCATCGCTTGCTATTTTTTTGCTTTCAGATGGGTGTGAAATGTATCCAACTTCAACTAAAACAGCAGGCATTAAAGCACCAACTAAAACCCAAAATGGAGCTTCTCTAACACCGCCATCAACTACTTGATATTTTGATTTTATACTATTTAGCAAATTTGCTTGAATATCTATAGCTAGTTTGTTTGATAAGATTATTTTTTCTCGATTTAAAAAATTTAAGAATGTCATTTTTGAGAAGTGATTCATTTCTTCTATGTCGGATTTATTTTCAAGTGCTGCAGCATTCATACTTCTTTCACTTCTTGCAGGACTTAGGAAAAATGTCTCTATACCACTCATTGATTTAGCTTTTGATGAATTTGGTGCCGCATTTGCATGAATAGATATAAAAAGACTCGCTGCTTTATCATTTGCCATTTTTGTTCTATCCCTTAAATTTATAAACTTATCACTACTTCTAGTATAAGCTACTTGATAACCCATATCTTTAAGAATCTTTCCTGTTTTTAAAGCAACTTGCAAAACTATATTTTTTTCATAATACCCATTTCCAATTGCACCTGCATCTTTACCGCCATGACCAGCATCTAAGACTATAAGTTTAGATGATCTTTTTACTTTATCTGTGGATATAATTTGTTTTGTTTGTACTTTTGAATTATTCGCTCTTGCAGAATTTATCTTTACGTTATCAGCTCTTTGAATATTTGTCTGTTTTTTAGCAGGAATTACAACTGTAGTACCATTATTTACTGAGGCATTATTATTAATTGGTTTTTTATTTGAAGTTATTATAATATAGTTATCATCCCTTGATATATTATACTCTAATTTATTACTATCACTAAAAACAACTCTTAGAGTTTGATTGTTAAACTGGGCTATTCTAATCTCATCACTTATGTAATTTTTTATACTTCTTGTTTTGCCCATTAAAAGACCGTTAAAATCCATAACAAAGCGATTTGTAGTTTTATTGTTTAAATTAAACTCTTTAACTTCTCTACTAAGCGGAGCTCTGTTAAATTTAAGTCTTATAGAATTAGAATCTACTTTGGATACTTCCAAAAGTTTTAATGTTTCATTTTGTGAAGAATTTTCAACATCTTGATTTTGTAATTTTTTAGATATTGTTCTGCTTTGTGTTTTTGGCTGAGTTTTTATTTCTTCTTTTATATTTTGTTTTGTCTGAGAATTTGCTACACCAAGTCCAGCAAGCTCTTTTTCATATTCACTATAATCTAAATTTAAGGCTTGCGAGCTTATTATGAGCCTTTTTAGAGAGTCTATTTTTAAGTTTTTATTATTTTTAAGAATTGATTGGATATAAATGTTTTTCATAGAGTGATAGTACTTTAGTTTTGCACTTTTTGATGCAGAATTAAAATTCATATCAAAAGCCTTTATATCATCAGCAAATGCACCAAAACACAAGCAAAAGCTAACACATAAAATACATATTATTTTAAGAATTTTCACCATCTATTAACTTTTTAAATAGTTCTTTTACGCTTATTATTTCTTTTAACTTATATCCATTAGCACCAGTAAAAAATAATCCGGTTTCTTTAACTCCAGCGTAAGCATCATAGAGTCTATCTGCTATACAATATCCTACTTTTTTTGACTCCACGCCCCTATGACAAGGCGAAACGCAGTTACTAATGCATTGTATCTTTGGTCCAATCCTTTTATCAACCAAATTTAAAAGATTTGTCCTAATACCTCTTGCAGGATAGCCAACTGGGGATTTTATAAGCTCAATATCTTCTTTATTAGCATTTAACAAAGTATCTTTAAAATTATTATGAGCATCACACTCGTGAGTTCCAATAAATCTTGTACCCATTTGAACGCCATTTGCTCCAAGTTCCATAGCTTTTTGTATATCATTTTTATCCCAAATACCACCAGCTGCAATGAGCGGAAAATCTCCCCAAGTTTTTATCTCTTCTTTAACTTGTGGAATAAGTTTTTCTAACTGATATTCGGGATCTATGCACTGCTCATAAGTAAAACCTTGATGACCGCCACTCTTTGGTCCTTCTAACACTACAGCATCAGGAAGCTTACCGTATCTTCCTGTCCATCTTTTACAAATTATTTTAAGAGCTTTGGCAGACGAAACAATAGGCACTAATGCAACATGTTTAAAATCTTTTGTAAATTCAGGTAAATTAGTAGGAAGCCCTGCTCCAGAAATGATGATGTTTATACCACCTTCACAAGCATCTTTTACTATTCTCTCATAATCATTTGCTGCACACATAACATTCACACCAAGAGGAGAGTTGGCACAAATTTTTCTAGCATTTTCTATGATCTTTTTTAAAGCCTTAGATGAATAAAAATTCTCACTATTGTATGGTTTTGAGTTTATTTCTTTTTCTATATAAGCTTTGTTTTCATAATATCCTGTTCCAACGGAGCTAATAACTCCAAGTCCTCCATTTAAGCTAACATTTCCAGCAAGTCTGTCCCAGCTTATGCCCAGCCCCATGCCACCTTGTATGATCGGGAATTTAATCTCATATTTTCCTATTTTCAAACTTGAAAAACTCATTATATAACCCTTAATTTAGCAAAGCTTTTTTTACCTACTTGTAATACATACTCCCCTGAAATCAATTGCAATTTTTCATCTGAAATTTTACTTTTATTTATACTTACCGCATTTTCAGCTATTTTTCTTCTTGCCTCACTGTTAGTGGAGCACATCTTGCACTCAACAAGTGCTTTTACGATCCAAAGCGGGCTATCTTTTATAGTAAAACTATGCATATCTGTTGGAATTTCATTTTTACTATGAATATTGTCAAACTCAATTTTTGCTAAATTTGCAGCTTCTTTTCCGTGATATTTAGTCGTTATTTCTAAAGCTAAATTTTCTTTTGCAATTTTTGGATGCATACTTCCATTGTTTACACTATTTTTAATCTCTTCAATCTCTACTAAACTTTTTTCACTCAAAAGCTCATAATATCTCCACATCAAATCATCGCTAATGCTTAAAAGTTTTCCATACATATCATTTGGTTCTTCTGTAACCCCAATATAATTGCCAAGACTTTTACTCATTTTATTTACACCATCTAAGCCTTCAAGTAAAGGCATCATTATGATAGCTTGTTCTTTACCAATATTGTAAGTTCTTTGAAGAGTTCTACCCATTAAAAGATTAAATTTTTGATCAGTTCCACCCATTTCAATATCGCTTTTCATTTCAACACTATCATAACCTTGCAAAAGTGGATATAAAAACTCACTGATAGATATACTAGCTCCACTTTTAAATCTTTTTGTAAAATCTTCTCTTTCTAGCATTCTAGCTACACTAAATGTACTAGAAAGCTCTATTAATCCAGATGCCCCGATATCATTTATCCAATCTGAATTAAACTTAATCTCGGTTTTATAAGAATCTAAAATTTTAAAAACCTGATCTTCGTATGTTTTTGCATTTTTAAGAACTGTTTTTGCATCAAGTTTTTTTCTTGTTTCACTTTTGCCAGTTGGATCACCAATTTGAGCTGTAAAATCTCCTATCAAAAACTGCACTATAGCACCATGTTTTTGCAAAAAAGCCATTTTTTGCAATACCACAGTATGTCCTAGATGTAAATCTGGTGCAGTTGGGTCAAGTCCTATCTTTACATAAAAATTTTCACCTTTTTCATAATATCTTTTTATAAGCGCTTCTATGCGTTCCATATCTATTATCTCTGCAACGCCTCTTTTTAGTTCTTTTATAATTTCTTCTATCATATTAATCCTTTACTCAGAATATGCATCTTTTAAAGACATGAATTCTACTATTTTATATCTATCTTTCATTTTTTCTCTAAGTTCATTTACATCAACATTCTCACCTACTTCTATAGTAAGTTCAAAAAAATCTGACTGTCTATCATAACTCTCTTTTAAAGTAATTGTAACTAAATCAACCTGCATTTTAGCAAGAAATCCTAAAAAAATTGCCAGAGAGCCTCTTTTATTTTCTAAGCTTAATATAATTTTATATCTAAGCGGTGCATTTCTAGTCCATTTTACAAAAATCATTTCTTTGCCTGCTTGCATAAGCTTAGAGGCAGTTTCACAAAGTTTATGATGAACTATTACACTATGGTTATTTCTAAAACCTATAATATCATCACCCCTCTTAGGGTTACAACAGTAGTCAAATTCTACATCATTTATTTTGTAATTAGAATACACAACTATATTATCAAATTTTTGCTTTTTTATCTCATATTTATTGCCAAAATTTAAAGAAAATGTCATATTTTGTCTTGGATATTTTTTCAAAGCATTCACAACATCTTTAAAAAATACAGAGTCATTAACAATTTTAAAAACTTTTTTTCCTAAATTTTCATTTTCAATCCATCTTAAAATGTTTCTTTTTTTTGTATTAAATGTGGAGCAAAGTATACTAATAGCAATATAATTATTTATATCTTTTATCTTTTGTTTGCAAAATCCTCTAATAGCTGCTTTTGCTTTGCCTGTTTTTACATTGTTAAGCCAAGAACAACGATATCTTGGGACTTCATCCGTTACAATTTTTACAAAATCACCATTTTTTAGCTCAGCAAGAAGTGGTGCTCTACTTTTATTTATATACGCTTCTTTTGCATGAAGACCAACTTCACTATGTATCTCATAAGCAAAGTCAAGAGCGGTTGCGCCTCTTGGTAAAGTTATGATTTCACCTTTTGGAGATAAAACATTTATATCTTCTATATATAAGCTATCTTTTGCATATTCATAAAGTTCTTCTGGATTTTCATCATCTTGATTTATGGTAGAAATATCCCCCAACCATTCAAGATGTGGTTTTGGGAGCTTTTCGCCATCTTTATATTTCCAATGCGCTGCAACGCCGTATTCTGCAGTCTTATGCATATCAAAAGTTCTAATTTGAGCTTCTATTATGGCTTTATCTACAAAAAGTGTAGTGTGTATAGTTTGATAGCCATTTTGCTTTGGAAGAGCGATATAATCTTTAAATCTAGAAATAAGTGGACTAAAGTTTGTATGCAAACATCCTAAAACTAAATAGCAATCTTTTGGCTTATTAACCAAAATTCTAACTGCTAATAAATCCAAAACTTCTTCTATAGAAATGCCTTTTCTTTGCATTTTTAAATATGTTGAGTAATGGTGTTTTAGTCTTTTTTCTATAATAAAATCATTTTCACTAAATCCATTTTGAAGCAAAATTTTTGTCAAATCGTCGCTAAAACTATTTAACTTTAACTGAAGTTGCTGTTTAAATTTATTAATATAACCATCTATTTTTTCATATTCTTCTGGTAAAACATGCTTAAAGCTCATATCTTCAAGCAAATTTTTTATAGAAGAAATTCCTAGCCTATGTGCAATTGGAGCATAAACAACTAGAGTTTCTTCACTTATTCGAAGTTGTTTTTCTGGCGAAAGCGCATCTAGTGTGTACATATTATGAAGTCTATCACAGAGCTTTATTATTAAAACCCTAACATCCTCTATTGAGACAAGTAGCATTTTCCTAAAACTGAGAGCGGATCTTGCCAGTCTTTCATTAGAGTCTGATTGCACAAGTTGATCATCTCTAATCTCTACTATTTTTGTAAGGCCTTCAACCAAATTTGCGACCTCAAGTCCAAATTTAGCTTTTATTTGTTCAAAACCACAGCATGTATCTTCTATAACATCGTGAAGAAGAGCTGAAAGAACCATGCTTTCTTCTCCACCCATGTAAGCAACTATAGTGCTTACAAGTATCGGATGTATAGCATAAGGCTCTCCACTTTTTCTAGTTTGATCCTTGTGAGCATTTATGCAAAACTCAATAGCTTCTTTTACATTATCACTTGGCGTGCAAAATTTAAATAGCGCCGATTTAGCAGACTCAAGATCTTTGCAATAAGATAATTCCATTAAAAGATCTTCTAAAAATAGACTACTATTTTTTTGTTTCAACATCAGCCTCTATTATAACTTTTCCATCAGCTATTTCCAATATAGCAATATCGGCAAATTTCATCTTTCTAGTATCCATATCTATAAGAGGTTTTTCTCCCATAGAAAGCGCTTTAGCTCTTTTTGAAACAGCAAGTGCAAGCTTATATCTATCTCCTTTAAAATTTATAAGCGCTTTTGATACGATTTCTTCTGTTCTCATTATATCTCCTGATTTAAATTTCTCACTATAGAACACTCACTAAAATCACCGTTTGCAATTTTTAGTAAATTTCCTTCTTTAAACATATTACACACTACTATGGGTAAATTATTATCTTTTGCTAAAGCAATTGCAGTATCATCCATAACCTTAATATTGTCTTTTAAAGCATCTTCATAGCTTAAAACATTTAACAATGTAGCTTCTTCAAATTTATTTGGATCTTTATCATATACACCATTTACCTTTGTAGCTTTTATTATAAGATCAGCACCTATTTCAACCGCTCTAAGTGTTGCAGCCGTATCGGTTGTAAAAAATGGATTTCCAGTTCCTGCCGCAAAGATAACAACACGCCCTTTTTCCAAATGTCTTTGGGCTCTACCCAGGATAAAAGTTTCACAAATTGCTTCCATTTTTATTGCACTTTGAACCCTTACATCCATTCCAACATTTTCTAAAGCCTCTCTCATTGCAATGGCATTGATAACAGTTGCAAGCATTCCCATATGATCACCGCTTGATCTTTTTATTATGCCACCAGCTGAAGCACTTACACCCCTTATAATATTTCCGCCACCAATTACTATGCTAACTTCAATATCATTTAAAACAAGCTCTTTTATATGAGATGAAATCTGTTTAAGTATCGAAACATCTATGCCAAACCCTGTTGTTCCAGCAAGAGCTTCACCTGAAAATTTAACCAGTATTCTTTTTTTCTTATCCATTTTTGACTCCTAATTAACCCTATATTTTATCAAAAAATGGTTTAAACTTATATAATTTAAAAAGAAATCATCTCAAGTGGATCTATATGATAGTTTTGTTGTGTAACCTCAAATGTTAAATCTTTTTTGACTCTTCCTATGGTATAACCCTTAGAAACTTTGCTTCCTACACTTATAGTTGGCGCAATCTGTGAAAGATGAGCATAAATAGTATGAATGCCATTTGGATTTTCAATTATAACAACATTATTCAAAACACTTGTATTTTTTGCAAATACAACTCGCCCAGAAAGCACGCTTCTTACTTTTGCATCTGGTTCATTTGAAGAAAGAACAACTGATTCATTAAATATCTTTATATTATAAACCGAATCAACATAGTTCCCAAATTTCTGCTTTACACTAAAATTTTCAAGCGGAGCAATAGTTTTCTCTCCAGAATATCTTTTAACACTACCCTTTTGATAGCTTGAGCCAACAACTTTGACATCACTATCTGATTGTGAGCCTTTTTTAGACTTGGAAGTTTTAGTCCTAGCTTCTTCTTCTCTTCGCCTTCTTTCTTCATCTTCTTTTGCACTTAATATCTTTAACTCTTCAAGTGTCTTTCTAAGTTCATCTTGTTGTGCTTGAAGTTTTGTTAACCTAGAAAGGTAGATATCTTTATCTTTTTTTGATTTCTCAAGCGCATTTGAACGCTTTTTTCTGGTTAGTGTGAGCTCATTTTTTTTATCTTCATACTCTTTTAGGCTATCTTTTATGCTCTTTATTTTAGAATTTTGTGTTTTGATTAAATTTGTTGTTTCTTCATAATTTTTAGCAAGTTGTTCAAATTTTGACTTCATATCTTTATTTAAATTTGATATAACTTCTCTACTTATTATACTTTCTTCACTATCTTCAATGTCATCGCCTAAAAGCAAATCAAAAGAGAAATTCTCTGCCATTATGCGTATCATCATTTCTTCCATATTTTGTTTGCTACGAACAAGATCGGAATTTTGTTTTGTAAGTTTGTCCAATTCACCAAGTACAAGAGTGGATTTTTCTTTAAGCTCATCAACCTGGGTTTCTAATTTTTTGATCTGTTCGTCTGTTGAAACTATATTTTTTTCTCCTTTAACTATATCATCAGCTAATTCTTCTAGTTTTTTATTTAAAGATTTTTCAAGCTCTTGCGTAGATTTTAAAGTATTTGATTTATCGGCAATTTTTTCTTTTGTAGACGTTGCGCCATTGCAAAAACAAGCAAAAATAATAAAAGCGAGAAATACATTTTTTTTCATATACGAGACTTCGATGTTTTTATCATTACAAAACTAACAGCAATAAGTGTTAATATCAAAGATATGCCAAAAAGTAGACCAAAATCGCTAAAGATATCAATATCAGGAACCATTATGGCTAGTTCAAAAAAGGCTTTTCTTACTAATTCAATATTAAAAATAACTACAAAAAGAGCAATTACAAACACGCTTGAAAATAAAGAACTAACAAAAGCCATTTTATATAATGCTCCGCCTTTTAACCAAAAAGAAGCTCCAAAAAGTGACATTATATCAATTCTTTCCCTATGTTCATATAACCAAATTTTCATCTGTTTATATATGAGAATAAGCCCTATTAACATTATTAAACCAGCAAAAATATATGAAAAATATTTTGATATTATAAGAAATTTATAAATTTTATCGTGGGTTTTTGAAAATGTCTCTACTCTTGTAACTCCATCTATTTTTAGAAGTTTAGCTTTTACTTCATTCATATATTTTGTACTAGGAAATGCATTTAATTTTACTGAATAAAAGTTAGGTAGAGAGTTTTTTAAAATTGATAAATTTTTTGATGAAATATCTTCTTTTAATTTATCTATAATAGGATCAGTTGTAAGTTTTTGAACTGATTCAAATGTGTAAATTTGTTCTTTTAGAACAGTTTCGTTAATATCATTTTTCGAAACTACTATAATATTATAATCATTGTTCATAGCTATTTCATAATTTTTTACTATACTCTTTGTATTAAAAGAAACCTCGAGTGAAAAAAGCAGAATAAACAATGGTAAAATAACACTCATATTACTTTTAAAAGATTTCATTTACATTTCCTTTTTCTATAGTAAAATGTCTATATTGCATCCTTAAAAGCGTTGGTATTCTATGTGTTACAACTATAATCGTAGCACCAAGCATCTCTCTTGCGGATCTTAATAAACTCCATATAATATCGCTTGAATAATCATCTAAGTTTCCTGTTGGCTCATCGCATAAAATAAGCATAGGATTGTGGGCTAATGCTCTTGCCATCGCAACCCTTTGTTGCTCACCGCCACTTAATTCAAATGGATATTTATCAGCTTTATGAAGCATATTTACATGATTTAGTAATTTTGTACTCTGTTTTTTACAAGTATTTTTAGAAAATCCCTTAATCAAAAGAGGGAGCATGACGTTTTGTTCAACACTCCACTCGTTTATAAGGCGGTAGTTTTGAAATATAATGCCAATTTTTCTCCTTAGAGAATTTAAATTTGACTTATTAATCCCATTTAATTCATACATACAAACATTTAAACTACCTTTTCTTGGAGCTATTTCACCATAAAAAGATTTTAAAATTGTAGATTTTCCACTTCCACTCTGTCCTGTTATAAAAACAAAATCATTTGGAAATATCTCGAAATTTGCACTATTTATAACAATATCATCTTTTTCATAACCAAGAAGCAAATTTTCTGTTTTTATTATAGGCTCTGGCATTTTTCCAAAAACTCCTTTAGCGTATTGTGTGCCATAAAATTCTCTTTTGTTGCAAGCGGTTTTTTTATTATATATTCACATTTTTGGAAACTTATAAAAACATAGCAATGTTCTGGCTTATAAAAAGCACCCAAAGAGAGTTTTATTAAAATTTCATCATTTGATTTTTCATAACAATTTTCTAAATGTATAAAGTGATCATCTCGTTTTATAGTGATATTTTTAAAGTTAGTTTTTATGGCAACTGGATTGTATCTTTTATCAAAACTCATATCAAATTTTATATCTTTTATATCGTCATCTTCTAAATTTACAAAAATCATATCATATATATTTTTTTGTTGTTTTTTCCATCTATCTTCATATTTACTACTAACTTCTAAATTTGCATCTTTTTTTATTTCAATATGCGAATATCTCAAATTTAAGAAATGTTTTATAGTAAAATCAACATAATCTCTATCATCGCTTCTTAACTCAAATTTACCATTTTGTTTTAGAATTCTCTTTGTTTCATCGGCAAAGCTTTCAGAGACAACTCTTCTATGTTCTGCCTTTTCCCATGGAACTGGAAAATGCATAAAAACCTTATCTATACTATGCGATTTTATTAATGAAAAAATTATTCTTGCATCTGAGTTTAAAAGCAAAATATTGTTTAAATTTTGAGCCATAGCAAGTTTTGCAACTTGTTCTATGGAAGGTTTATAAACTTCAATGCCAATTACCAAAGTATCTTCATTTTGCTTAGCTTGATATAAAAGATGCCTGCCTGAGCCAAAACCAATTTCTATAAAAACTTTTTTAAATTGTGCTTTATCAAGTGTACTTAAAAAATCTTCTTCATTAACCAAAATAGAAGTCTGTTTTATTAACCTATTTTGTTTAATGGCAATTGTATCGCATATGATGCCATTGCAAAACTCATTTTTAAAAACACTCAAAGCCTTTTGCAAAAGTCCAACTTTAGCTGGCCTTGTTAGCTCTTCGCCTTTTATAACAAAATCATTTTTTCTTTTTTTTATAGTTATAAAAAAAAGATCATTTTCAACTTCAGTTAAAACTATAGTATCAAATTTACTTTTCGCAGACCATAAAAAATGAACTTCATCTTTATAAAAAGGAAATGAGGACTCATTTATAAATGTAGCAACAAAATTTGGCATTTATTTCGCTAAAATCGTAACTTCATTAGATTCTTTAGAGTTTATGCCATACTCATCAACTCCGACTACTTTATATGTGTATTTTTGACCTATCGTTAAATCACTATCTGTATAAGTTGTATCTGTAAGTTCAAAACTGCTTTCTTTATCATTGCCACTTTTCTTTAAAATATAACTTACTGTTTTATTATCTTTTGGCTGCCAATTTAGCATAACTGCACCACCAGTATAATCTGCCTTTGTAAAAGTAGGAGAATTTGGAGCAGATAGCGTACTACCCACAATTCCCTCTTTTTGCTTATCACTTTCTAGTCCAGTTACATCAACAGCTGTAACTGTATAAGTTTTTGTAACGCCATTTTCATTTATTAAATCCTCATAACTATTTGTTTTTGGACTAGCTATAAGTTTTGCTGGTAAAAATTTATTGCTTGATGCGTATACATTATAATGAGAGAAATCCTCGCTTGAGCTAGGATTCCAGTTAAGAATTATCTTTTTGGGCTCAGTGCTTGTAGCACTTAGCCCAGATATTTGTTTTGGTTTTGGTTTGGTTTGAGCATTAAAAATATCACTCGGTCTAGATACTACACCAGAACTTGTTTTTACACTAATTCTGTATTTATAAGACTTGCCAGAATTAAGACCGCGGTCAATATATTCGGCATTTAATCTACCTTTTACCTCTGCTATTTTTTTCCAGTTGCTTGTTCCAGATTCTGTTCTTTCTATAATATAACTATCAACCCTTAAATCAGGATGTGGTCTCCATAGAATTTTAACTCTTTCAGGTAATCCCTCTATAGTTTGAGCAAACGGAACTGATTCTATAACGTTTTGAGTTCTAGCTGTTACAATTTCACTTGGTGCAGAGGCGTTATTTGAAGCATCATAAGATCTCATCATATAATCGTATGTTCTCTCTGGCGATAAGCTTGTATCAACATAGTGAGTAGCATATCTATCTGGTATCTTTGCAACTACATTAAAACCATTTGAACCACTATCTTTTCTATACAAATAATAACCCTCAACATTTTCATCACCTCCAAGAGATGACCACTCAAAACCAATTTCTGTCATATCACTTATGGTTTTGATATTTTCAACTTTTGGCAAGTTTGAGCTTGTATTACTTGGAGATTTTGTAGCACATCCACTCATCAATACCACAAAACAAACCCCTGATATTAGGTATTTGCATATTTTCATCTAATAACTCCTTATTAAAATTAATTAAACTTAGAAAATCATCATATAAACTAGCACAAAAACTCATAGGTAAATTTGTACTTGGATGTATAAAATAAATTTCATACGCATGAAGCATTACTCTGCTTATTTTATCATTATCGCTCTTAAATCCGTATAAATTATCGCCTAAAATATGCCTTGATATTGAGCTTAAATGCACTCTTATCTGATGAGTTCTACCTGTAAAAAGCTTAGCTGCTATTAAATTTATTTTACCATCGCTGTAAACATTTGCAAAAGCGCTTTTTGCGTATCTTCCATCATTTACAATAGCTTTTTTAAGACGATTAGTTGGATTTCTACCAATTGGTCTTTCTACTATACAATTTTCCTTTAAAGAATGATCACAAAGTGCAATATAAATTCTTCCCATTGTCTTATCTCTAAGTTGTACACTTAACTTCTCATGAGAATAGTTATTTTTAGCTACAACCATAACGCCGCTTGTGCCTTTATCAAGCCTATGGACAATACCTGGTCTATTTTGTCCATTCATATTTGAAAGTAAAGTTTTTCTTTGTACTAACCAATCAACAACAGTATGATCTTTTACACTTGGGGCCGAATGGACAACTAAATTTGGTGGCTTATTTATAACAAGCAAATCATCATCTTCATAAATAACTTCTATATCAAAATTAACTTTCACATCTGAAATAATCTCTTGTTTTTCTGGAAAATTTATAGTTATTTTATCATCTTGATATATCTTAAAAGATGGTTTTATGGCTAAAATATCATTTACTTTTACATTTGAACTTTTTATTAAATTTGAAATTTGATTCCTTGAAACACTCAAAATAGTAGATAAAAAAACATCCAATCTTTCATCATTAGAAGTTACATAAATTTCTTTCAATATATCTCTCTTTTATGGTATAATTTGCACGAAAGGCAAATTTTGATAAGACTTGATAAGCGTATTTTAACACATTTTGATTATATTCAGGTAATTTTAGTAATTCCTATAATAATTTTATCATATGTTTTAGTTTCAGATGCATACGATATACTAGCAAGCAAACAGCTTGTATATTTTGGAATAGGAGCACTATGCTTTATTGCTTTCTTTTTATTTCCCATAAAAAGGTTTGAATGGTTAATACCTTTAGTATATTGGGTAAATATATTTCTTCTTTTTAGTGTTGATGTTTTTGGAGTAAGTAAACTAGGAGCTCAAAGATGGCTAGAAATTCCTTTTGTTCATTTTACAATACAGCCAAGCGAAATTATGAAACCAGCATTTTTACTAATGCTTGCTTATATCATAAAACAAAAGCCGCCAGAAGCAAATGGATATGGCTTGAAAGATTTTTTAAAAATAAGCTTTTACATAATCTTACCTTTTGCTTTGATTTTAAAAGAACCTGATTTGGGAACAGCGATTATTTTATTTTTGGTTGGTTTTAGCATACTTTTTATAGTTGGAGTAAATCAAAAAATCTGGATAACGCTCATTATGATTGTTGGAATTTTATCACCTATAGTTTATGAAAATTTACATGATTATCAAAAAAAACGTATAGTTGATTTCATATCAGAAGAACCAAGCTATCAGGTAAAACAATCTATAATAGCAATAGGAAGCGGTGGCATAAGCGGTAAACCAAAAGATGAAGTAACACAAACTAAATTCAAGTTTTTACCTATCGCAACAAGCGACTTCATATTTGCATACACAATAGAAAGATTTGGATTTATAGGTGGAACTTGTCTTATGTTGTTATATTTTCTTCTTGTAATTCATCTTTTTAGTATAGTATATTGGAGAAAAAAAGATTATTTCACCATAGTTATGTCTGTTGGCATAGCCTCAATGATATTTATTTATGTTGGAGTAAACATATCAATGACTATAGGCTTTGCTCCAGTAGTAGGAGTTCCTCTTCCATTTTATAGTTACGGCGGAAGCAGTTTTATAACTTTTATGTGCTTATTTGGAATCTTACAAAATCTTATAACTTTTAGATATGATCCACTTTATAAATTTATAAAAATCAAATTTTAGTTTTTAAATTGTTTCCAATTTTATGTAACATTAATTTCAAAATTTTAAGGAAAGAATTTTGAAAAAATCAATAATACTAAGCTTTATTTTAGCTACTTTTTGCTTTGGTATAAAATTTGAAGTTATAGATGCAGACATGAAATTTAACAAAGATTTCAATCTACCATTTGTTCCTAATATAGGCTATGGAAGCGGTGCTTTTCATATGAAAAATGATGAAAAAGATATCATTTATACTATAACAGACCGTGGCATAAATATCGACTGCAAAGATACGAAAAAGATTTTAGGGGATGAATACTGCAAAGAAGGCAAGGTTTTTCCTTATCCAGAGTTTAGTCCGACTATTTTTAAACTAAAAATAACAGATAATGGATATGAAATACTGCAAGAAATCAAACTTAAAACATCTGAAAATAATTTAATAAGTGGTGTGTCAAATCCTAATACGGAACCAAGTTTTTCACTAGATAAAAAAGAAATTTATGATGTAAATGGCATGGATAGCGAAGCTTTAGCCATAGCAAGCGATGGAATCATTTATATAGCCGACGAATATGGACCTAGTATATTTATAGCTGACAAAAATGGAGTTATAACAGAAAGATTAGTTCCTAAAGGTGTAGCAAAAACTTTAAATGGTGCAACATATAAAATAACAGAGTGTTTTCCATCTAAACTTAGAGAAAGACAACTAAATAGAGGATTAGAAGCAATTGCTATAAGTAACGATGAAAAGAAGCTTTATACAATTTTACAAAGCCCTTACAAAGATGAAATAGATAAAAAAATCGTTCCATTTTTTGTTATAGATAGAGCTAAAAAAGAAGTATTAAAAACTTTTTTGTATCCACTTGATGATGTAAAAAGTTTTACTAAAGACAATAAAAAGAAAATTAGAAAACAAAACGATGTAAAGATAAGCGAAATGTCAGCGCTACCTGATGGAAATTTAGTAGTTCTTGAAAGGATTAGTAAAACAACCAAATTTTATAAAATAAACCCAAAAAATGTTCAAAATGGTGTTTTACAAAAAGAGCTGATTTTTAGCACAGATAATTATGATGGCTTTCCTTCCAAAATAGAAGCTATAGCGATTATAGATAAAAATAACTGGATTTTAATAAATGATAATGACTTTGGCATAGAAAACGATAAAACACAAATAATAAAAGTAAATTTAGAAAAATAATTTATAAAAGTGAGTAAAAATGTCCTCAGCGAGGTTCGAACTCACGGCCTCAAAATTAGGAATTTTGTGCTCTATCCAGCTGAGCTATGAGGACAAAATATTTAAAGTATTTAAAAAAGTCAAAGGATATAAATCCTTTGACAGAAATTTTATTAGCCATTTCTCTTTTTAATAATCTCTTCGCTAACATTTTTAGGAACTTCGTCATAGTGATCAAATTCCATTGAGTATGTAGCACGACCTTGGGTTTGGCTTCTTAGGTCAGTAGAGTAACCAAACATCTCTGAAAGTGGGCAGAATGCATCTATGATTTTATTTCCGCCTCTTTCACTCATATTGTTTACTTGACCACGGCGTTTATTAATATCACCAATAACATCACCCATATACTCCTCAGGAGTCTCAATCTCGACTTTCATAATAGGCTCAAGTATAACAGCGCCAGCTTTTCTAGCACCCTCTTTAAAGCCCATTGATGCAGCAAGCTTAAAAGCCATTTCAGAAGAGTCAACCTCATGATAGCTACCATCAAATAGTGAAACCTTAACATCTTCAACAGGGTAACCAGCCAAAACACCGCCTTGCATAGCTTCTTGGCAGCCTTTATCAACAGCAGGGATATACTCTTTTGGAACAACACCGCCCTTAATCTCGTTTACAAATTGATAACCAGATCCTGGCTCCATTGGCTCAAGGCGCAAGAAAACATGCCCATATTGACCACGACCACCAGATTGTTTTGCATATTTATACTCTTGCTCAACTGTTTTTCTAATAGTCTCACGGTATGCAACTTGTGGTTTACCAACTTCAGCTTCAACTTTAAATTCTCTTAGCATTCTATCTACTATAATTTCAAGATGTAGCTCACCCATACCAGATATGATAGTTTGACCACTTTCCTCATCTGTTCCGACTCTAAAGCTAGGATCTTCTTGAGCAAGTTTTTGTAAAGCTATACCCATTTTTTCTTGATCAGCTTTAGTCTTTGGCTCAACTGCTACGCTGATAACTGGATCTGGGAATTCCATTCTTTCTAGAATTACTTTATCTTTTTCACTAGCTAATGTATCGCCTGTTAGAGTATCTTTTAAACCAACAATTGCACCAATTTCACCAGCATAAAGCTCTTTTATCTCTTCACGCTTATTTGAGTGCATTCTTAAAATTCTACCAATTCTCTCTTTTGTATTTTTAACAGTATTATAAACATAACTTCCACTCTCAAGTTTACCACGATAAACACGAACAAAAGTAAGCTGTCCTACGAATGGATCTGTCATTATTTTAAATCCAAGACCAGCAAATTCGCCATCATCTGTTGATTTAACAGTTACTTCTGCTCCATCTTCATAAACACCTTTTATATCAGCAACTTCATCTGGAGCTGGCAAATAGTCTACAACAGCATCAAGAAGCGGTTGAACACCTTTATTTTTAAAAGCAGTTCCACATAACATAGGAACCAAATCAAGATTTAAACAACCTTTTTTGATGCCACCTTTTATCTCTTCTACACTAAGCTCTTCACCGGCAAAAAATTTCTCTAATAATTTATCATCTGTCTCACAAATAGCTTCTATCATTTTAGCACGATACTCTTGCGCTTTTTCTTTTAAATCTGCAGGTATCTCTTTTTCTGTATAGTTTGTTGGAATTTTATCATCTTCCCAAACATAAGCAGCCATTTTTACAAGATCAACTACGCCTTTGAAATCATCTTCTGCGCCAATTGGAATTTGGATTGGAACAGGATTGGCTTTTAATCTATCTTTGATTTGTTTTTCAACGTTAAAGAAATTTGCACCAACTCTATCCATTTTATTAACAAAAACAATTCTTGGAACACGGTATTTATTTGCTTGTCTCCAAACTGTTTCACTTTGTGGTTGAACCCCTCCAACTGCACAAAATACAGCAACTGCACCGTCTAAAACCCTCATAGATCTTTCAACTTCTATTGTAAAATCAACGTGGCCCGGAGTGTCTATGAGGTTAATTTGGTGATCTTTCCAAAAACATGTTGTAGCAGCAGAAGTAATAGTAATACCGCGCTCTTTTTCTTGTTCCATCCAGTCCATAGTAGCAGCACCATCATGAACTTCACCTATTTTGTGGCTCATACCTGTGAAAAATAATATTCTTTCACTTGTCGTTGTTTTTCCAGCATCTATATGAGCAGCGATACCAATATTTCTAACCATATGGAAAGGTGTTTTTCTTGCCATTATTTCTCCTTATTACCAGCGATAATGAGCAAATGCTTTATTTGCCTCAGCCATCTTATAAGTATCTTCTTTTTTCTTAAATGAAGCACCTTTTGAATTTGCAGCATCCATAAGCTCATAAGCTAATTTTTCCACCATTGTTCTTTCACTTCTTTTTCTTGAAAAAGCTATCAACCAACGAATCGCTAGAGCTTGTTGTCTTGCAGGGCGAACCTCTATAGGAACTTGATATGTAGCACCACCAACACGGCGTGATTTAACTTCCATAACTGGTTTTACATTATCAATAGCATTGTTAAAAACATCTATTCCTTTAACTTCGCCACCTTTTTTGTCTATAAGTGCAATTGCATCATACATAATTTCAGTTGCAACAGCCTTTTTACCATCATACATTAATGAATTTATAAATTTAGTAATGATTTTACTGCCATAAATCGGATCTGGCATTACTTCCCTAACAAGGGCTTTTCTTCTTCTCATTTTTATTCCTTCAAATTTGTGATTAAATTTTACTCAAACATTACTCAAAATAGTAAGTCTGTTAAAATAAACTATAGTTATTTACTATCTTTTGGGCGTTTAGCACCGTATTTAGATCTAGAAACAGTTCTTTTAGCAACACCAGCAGTATCAAGAGCACCGCGAACAATATGGTATTTAACACCTGGTAAGTCTTTAACACGACCACCACGAACAAGCACAATTGAGTGCTCTTGTAAGTTGTGTCCCTCACCGCCTATATAGCTAATTACTTCAAAGCCACTAGTAAGTCTTACTTTGGCAACTTTTCTAAGAGCTGAGTTTGGTTTTTTAGGAGTTGTAGTATAAACCCTAGTACAAACACCGCGTCTTTGTGGACAATCTTTTAACGCAGGAGATTTTGATTTCTCAGTAATTTTCTTGCGTCCTTTTCTAACCAATTGATTTATGGTTGGCACATTACTTCCTTTCATCATTAATAAATTTTAATCAGAAAAATGATTATATTTAAATTTGGCTTAAAAAAACTTAAAAAGCAATAAATCATCTTTTGTCAAAAGACAAAATATGATGGTATTATGAGTGTTTTTTTGGCGAACCGTCTGGTTCATTTCCAACAAATCTAGCAACTATATAGCCAATTATTCCAGATATTGTGGAAGCAAGTAAAATAGCTAGCTTATCAGTTTGATGATATTTCATAGGGTCTGGTAAATAAGCAAGATTATCAACAAATAAAGCCATTGTAAAACCTATACCACAGATAATTGCTATGCTATATAGCTGTTTCCAGTTTGACTTTTCCGGAAGAGATGCAAATTTAAGCTTAATAACAATATAGCTAAATAAAAATACACCAAATTGTTTTCCAAAAAATAAACCTGCCATAATACCAAGCGGAACTGGATTAAGAAGATACTCTAACGATATACCTTGCAAATTTACGCCTGCATTTACAAAAGCAAATATAGGCAAAATTAAGAAACTTACAGGTACATATAGGGCATGCTCCATATCCTTTAGCATAGAAGTACCTGTTTTTTGGTTATAAATTGGAATAGTAAAACCTGCTATAACTCCAGCTATAGTAGCATGTATTCCAGAATTTAATACACAAATCCATAAAATTATACTAAATAAAATAAAAGCAAATTTATTATCTATACTTTTTTTTGCCATAAAAATAAGTAAGAGCGTACATGCCAAAGCGCCAAGCAAAAATGCAAATTTAAGACTAGTGGAATAAAAAAGTGCTATTATAACTATTGCACATAAATCATCCATTATAGCAAGAGTTAGGATAAAAATTTTAAGACTAGATGGTATTCTTTTTCCTAAAATTGCAAGGACACCAACAGCAAATGCTATATCTGTAGCAGTTGGTATAGCCCAACCCCTCATAGCAAAGCTATCTCCCCAGTTAATAATACTAAATATAACAGCAGGAAATATAACTCCGCCAAGTGCAGCAAAACTTGGTAAAAATACTTGCGAGAAATGCTTTAATTGGCCTTCTATCATTTCTCTTTTTAGCTCTAAACCTATAGAAAAGAAAAATATAGCCATTAAAGCATCATTAACCCAAAATTCAAAAGATTCTTTTAATACATGACTTCCAAAGCCAATAACGATAGGAAATTCCAAGATTTCATTATAAAAATTATGAGTTAATGATGAATTTTGAAACAAAAGAGCCATAATTGTTGCTATAAGCAAAAGAATGCCACCAGTTGTTTCACTTTTTAATAAATTTCTCACTAAAGTTTTCAAATTAATTCCCTTGTTTAAAAACATATGAATAAAAAATAATTTTACAATTTTAAACTTAAGGGTGAATTAAATAAAATCTAATCTACAAAGCGTTTTGTTATATCGCAATAAGTCTCAATCCTTCTATCTCTTAAAAATGGCCACCATCTTCTAACATTTTCTGATCTTTGCATATCTATTGCAACTACACTTGACAACTCATCTGTATTATTTGAAACAAAAAGCTCTTCACCTTGCGGTCCAAAAACAAAGCTATTCCCCCAAAATCTAATACCACCACCATTTTCATCACTTTCAAAACCTATACGGTTTACTGCAACCACAGGCACACCATTTGCAACCGCATGCCCTCTTTGAATAGCTATCCAAGCATCTAGTTGTCTTTTTTTCTCTTCTTCTTCATCGCCGTCAAACCACCCAATTGCCGTTGGATATATCAGAATTTCCGCACCATTTAATGCCATAAGCCTAGCAGCTTCAGGATACCACTGATCCCAACAAACCAAAACTCCTAGTTTTCCTAGACTTGTTTGTATAGCTTTATAGCCCAAATCACCAGGCGCAAAATAAAATTTCTCATAAAAATTTGGATCATCTGGAATATGCATTTTTCTATATTTTCCAGCTATACTACCATCACTTTCAAAAACAACTGCAGTATTATGATAAAGTCCAGCAGAGCGTTTTTCAAAAAGAGATGTTACTAAAACTATTTTATACTCTCTTGCAACATTTGACCAAAATGCAACATCACTTTCATAGTCATTAGCTAAATCAAATAAATTTACATTTTCAGTTTGACAAAAATACGGACCTTGATGAAGCTCTTGCAAAACAACTAAATTTGCACCATTTTTTACACATTGTTCTATCAATGAAACAGTTTTTTCTATAGTTAAGTTTTTGTTACCAAAATACTCATGTGCAACAATACCTACTTTTAATATTTTAGACATTTTTTAACCTTTTTTCCAAATTATAACAAAAATCTATTCATCTGAATCATCTATAGGATCGAAATGTAAATTTATAACCCATGACCAACTGCTGTATTTTGTTTGTATATAGTGTTCTACTTCGTCTCCTATAGCATGAGCTTTTGCAAGAGAAATTCCTGGATGAAATACCATGTGAATATAAAAAAAGCATGTTTTTGCGCTTTTTCTTGTCCTTAAATCATGAAAATTAGTAACATGGTCTCTTGAAAGTATAAATTTAGTAATATCATCAACTATAGCTTCATCTATAGCACCATCAAGAAGTGTATAAACGCCTTCTTTTATAATTTTTATAGCACTAAATACTATGTAAATACTAATAGCAATTCCCAAAATTGGATCTATGACAGTAAGACCGGTAAATTTTATAATAAGCAAAGTAATAATTATGGCCAAATTTGTTAAAAAATCAGTCTGATAATGAAGCGCATCTGTTTTTATAATGAGATTTCCACTTTTTTTAGAAACAAATCTAAGATAAAGTATCAAAGCTCCTGTTATCAAAAATGATATAATCATTATATATAGACCAATATCTATATCAAAATCAAGATTATTTGTATAAAACTTTTGCACGCTTTGAACACAAATAAATATACCAATCCCTATAATAAAAGCACCTTCTAAAAGCGCAACCAAAGCCTCTAATTTTCCATAACCAAAATTAAACTTATCGTCTGGTCTTTGTTTTGATTTTCTAAGCGCAAAGTAGTTAAATCCAGAAATCAAACAATCTAGCATTGAATCAATTGCCGAGCTTAAAACGGATATAGATCCACTTGCAAGTCCTGCAATTAGTTTTATAACAGCTAGAAGAACAGCAGTAGTTCCAGCTACAATAGGGGCTGTTTTTTCTAATTTCTCGGCTTTCATCTTCTATCTTTTTCCTAAAAATCTATTTTGAGATGAGCAGTGCAAAGAACCATTTTGTCTTATAAAAATAGTTGCATCAACTCCAATAATTTCTCTACCAGGTAGAGCTTTTTTTAGTCTATTTATAACAACTTCATCGTTTTTATCATTGTAAGTTGGAACAATCAAAGCTCCATTTATAAATATAAAATTTGCATAAGTTGCACCTAGTTTTTTTTCATTATAAAATTTTGTCTGCGGCAAAGGAAGCGGGATAAGAGTAAACTCTGTTTTTCTAAGCTCTTTTTGCATTTTTAAAAGTGCGTTATATTCTTTATCATTTGGATTTTCACTGATAGAATAAGCTATAGTATCTTCGTCTATAAATCTAGCTAAAGTATCCACATGACAATCCGTATCATCGCCATCTATAAAGCCATTTTCAAGCCATATAATCTGCTTTAATCCAAAAAGATTTTTAAGTTCTATATCAAGCTCATCTTTACTCATCAAACTATTTCTGTTTTTGTTTAGCAAACACTCTTTAGTTGTAAGCATAACACCATTTCCATTAAAATCTATACTTCCACCCTCAAGTATGAGATTTACCTCTTTTAATTCTGTTTTAAAATAATTTTCAAAAAGATTATTGTTAACACTATTGTCAAGACTACTGTTAAATTTGCCACCCCATGCGTTAAATTTAAAATCGTAACTTATAATTTTTCCTTGATTCATTACATCTATTGCGCCATAATCTCTTATCCAAGTATCATTTGTGGCGATTTTAAAAAAATCTACATTTTTAAATTTAGAAAACCTTTCATTGAAAATATCTTCATTTGGACCAATTAAAAGTATTTTTTGATATGGAATAATTGCTTTTACAAGATTTTCGTAAGAAAATAAAATTTCACCTAGATACTCATTCCAATCACTATTTTCATGAGGCAAAGAAAGCATTAGAAGTTCTTGATCTTCCCACTCCCCAAAGGCTCTTTTTAACATTAATAATCCTTGTAAATTTTTTGCATTATAACATAGTTTTTTATCAAAAATATTAATTATTGATAAATTAATCTAGAAAAATATGGTATATAAAATTTATTAAAGCCCCCTACATGTATCTCTACATCTAGGGGGTATATATTTAGAAAGTATATTTTGAATATATGTTTTGTTTATTTTTAAAACCTATTCTTCCTTACACCTTCAACTATCTCTTTAGACATAGTATCTAGTTCTTTTGTTATAGCGTTTGTATTATTAGCAATACTTACATTTTCTTTTGTTAAAGCATCAACATCTGCAACAGAGTTATTTATCATAGATATTGCTTCAGTTTGTTCTCTTATGCTTTCACTCATCTCATTAATGCTTTGAGTTAATACATTTACATTAGCTTCTATTTCAGTAAGTGACTTACCTGTTTTTTCAGCTAGTTTTCTAACTTCATCTGCAACAACTGCAAAGCCACGTCCTGCTTCTCCAGCTCTAGCTGCTTCTATTGCAGCATTAAGTGCTAGTAGGTTTGTTTGTTCTGATATATCTTTTATTATAGTAATAACATTTTTAATCTCTTCAGATTGAGCTATAACTTCTGTTGTTTTTTGATTGATTGAGTTCATAGAACTACTCATCTCTTCAACTGCAGCCGCACTTTCTTCTAGAGCATTTGCTTGTTTGTTGGCTGAAGTGGTTATTTGATCTACTGCTTTAGATAAAGAATCTGCTTTTTGTTGTAAATTTTCTGCTTTTTCTAAATTTGATTTTAACATGTTTGATACAACATCACCAAGAGAGTTAATACCTTGAGCTATAGTTCCTTTATCTTCTATTCTAGAAGTAAAATTACTTCCTTTGTATTCATCTAAAAGTTTAAATATACGATTGCTATCATCTGCAATCCTACTACTTAAAACTTCTTGGAGCTCTTTAAATGTTCCTTTTAGTTTATTTAAAGATGGATTTGAAGTATTTGCATCCATAGTAGCTAGGAAATCACCTTGTTTTATCTCATCTACAAATTTATTAGACTTAGCTATAAACTCATTTTCTTCTTGTAAATTTATTTTTGTTTTTTCTATATTTTCATTGATGGCTTTTGCCATATTTCCAAATTCGTCTTTAGAAGATATTTTTATATTCTCAGCACTGCTTTTTTCGTGATTAATAAATTTAAAGAAATCGTTAAGTCCGTTTTGGATGATTGAGATTGGTTTTAGATAATGCTTAATTATAAATGTTAGTATAGAAACTATAACAATTATAAATACAACGGATGTAGTACCTTGTGACATTAAAATAGCATTAAAACTATCATCATAATCACTTACAGAATTTGCAGAACATACAAGCCAATTAACACCAATTTTTGGCTTTTGGCAGGAAGCTGCTCTTTTATCGCCTCTTACATTATACTCAAATGGATTACCCTGTGATTTTTGAAATTCTTCTTTAAAATCAGTAGCTATCCCTTTTGGTTCAGGAGAATCAGACAAAATATAATCTTTGTTTCTATGTGCAACTATTTGCATAAGATCAAGATCTACTATAACAGCTACATCTGTTGGACTAGAACGCTTTAAATGATTTATAGGCTCGCTAAGAACAGTAACATACACTCTTCCAACTAGGACACCAACAAGATTTCCGTTAACTTTTACCTGTGTTGCTATTGGAATTGCTACGCGTCCACTTGCTGTTTTATATGCTTTACCTAAAACCATTTTATCATCAGAAGTAGCTAATTTATACCATTCATAATCTCTATACTCATGACCAGTTGATGGGCTTGTTATATTGAATTTAACTTTCTCACCCTTTTCTTTTGAAACACTATATGCAGTGCCATCATCTTTATATACAAAGGTAATTTCATTTAAACCATTTGATAAAATAGCATTAATAAGCTCTTCACCCAATGCATCTTTATTATCTATTGTTAATTGTGGTTTTGACTCAAATCTATTTTTTAAATTTGTTATAGATTCTATTTTGGCATTAAAATACTCTTCTACAAATAGTTCTAAGGCAAGAGCAGAAGCCTCATTACCACTTTCAGATACATGAAGAACAGTTCCTTTTGTCGATTCATAATTAATAAAAGTAAAAATTGAAAAAGAAACAACTAAAAGACATAAAATATAAATAGCTAATTTATTTGAAATTTTATTTAACATAGCCATTATACCACTCTCCTTACGAATTTTAAGATTTGATCAGTATCCATTATATCATAAAAATATAATTTTTTTAATAAATTATTAAAATATTATTGCTAAAATATTTATAATATCATTAGCAACAATAAAAACTAAACTAGACTAAAAACATTAAATTTAACATGAATTTTAAAAAATATTTATGACAAGTGTGTGAAAATTTAAAAATTTTGCAAGAAATACAGCAAAAGAAAGCTCTCTTGCTGTATTAAGGTATAATTACTCTACTTCAGCATCGATAACATCATCATCTTTTTTATCTTTTTTCCCTGATGATGGATTTTCGCTTTCTTTGTTTTTATACATACTCTCAGCAAGTTTGTGACTAACATCGCTTAGTGCTTTAACTTTAGCATCAATTTGCTCTTTTGAAGCACTCTCATCTTTTAGTGTTTCTTTTAAGTCATTCAACGCTGCTTCGATTTTCGCTCTATCTTCAGCTGGGATTTTTTCACCAAGCTCATCTAAGCTTTTTTGTGTTTGGTGAGCTAAAGCATCAGCGCTGTTTCTAGCTTCAACTGATTCTTTGCGCTTTTTGTCTTCTTCTTTGTGGGCTTCAGCATCATTTACCATTTTATTTATCTCTTCTTCGCTAAGTCCGCTTGAACCAGAGATTGTGATATTTTGAGCTTTACCTGTTGCTTTATCTTTAGCTGAAACTGTCAAGATACCATTTGCGTCTATATCAAACTCAACTTCGATTTGAGGAACACCTCTTGGTGCTGGTGGAATACCCTCAAGGTTGAATTGTCCTAAAGATTTGTTATCTCTACTAAATTCTCTCTCTCCTTGTAAAACATGGATTGTAACTGCACTTTGGTTGTCATCTGCAGTTGAGAAAACTTGAGATTTTTTTGTTGGGATGGTAGTTCCTTTTTCGATAACTTTTGTCATAACACCACCCAAAGTTTCTATACCAAGTGAAAGCGGTGTAACATCAAGTAAAAGAACATCTTTAACATCGCCTTTTATAACAGCACCTTGTATAGCTGCACCTATAGCAACAACTTCATCAGGATTTACTGATTTATTAAGCTCTTTTCCAAAAGCTTTTTTAACCTCTTCTTGAACAAGAGGAACGCGAGTTGAACCACCAACCATAACCACTTCTTTCACATCTGATTTATTTAAACCAGCGTCTTTTACAACTTTATTTAATGTTGATATAGTTTCTCCAACTAAAGAATCTATCATGCTTTCAAATTTAGCTCTTGTGATAGTTTTTGTAAGGTGTTTTGGACCAGTTGCATCAGCTGTGATAAATGGTAAATTTATTGTTGTCTCCATTGCACTTGAAAGCTCTTTTTTAGCGTTTTCAGCAGCCTCTTTTAATCTTTGAAGAGCCATAACATCGCTTTTTAGATCCATTCCACTTTCAGATTTAAACTCACTTACTAAGAAATCAATTAATTTATTATCAAAGTCATCGCCACCCAAGAATGCGTTACCACCTGTTGATAAAACTTCAACAACATTATCACCAGTTTCTAGCACAGTTACGTCAAATGTTCCACCACCTAGATCATAAACAACAATTTTTTCCGATGTTTTTTTATCTAAACCATAAGCAAGTGCCGCAGCAGTTGGCTCATTTACAATTCTTAAAACATTAAGTCCTGCTATAGTTCCAGCTTCTTTTGTAGCTTTTCTTTGACTATCATTGAAGTATGCAGGAACAGTAATAACTGCATCTACAACTTTTTCACCAAGGTAACTTTCTGCATCTTCTTTTAATTTCATTAAAACTTTAGCAGAAATCTCTTGTGGAGTGTAAATTTTTCCATCAATATCTATAGCGCAAGCGCCATTTCTATCAACTACTGCATAAGGAAGTCTATTTTTAGCCTCTTTTGCATTTTCTTCATTCATCATAAGACCCATTATTCTTTTTATAGAATATATAGTCTTTTTAGGATTTGTAACAGCTTGTCTTTTGGCTGTATCACCAACTAAAATTTCGCCCTTATCAGTAAAAGCAACTACAGAAGGAGTTGTATTTTTACCTTCTTTGTTTGGTATAACTTTGCTTTCACCATGCTCATAAATAGCAACACAAGAGTTTGTTGTTCCTAAATCTATTCCTATAACTTTTCCCATTTTTTACCCTTTCATTTTTTATTTAATTTATTTAGCCACTACAACCATAGATGGGCGCAAGACCCTATCTTTGTATTTATAACCTTTTTGATACACTTCAACTATATCTCCACTTTCTTTTCCTTCCACATCTATGATGTTTATCGCATTATGTAAAACTGGATCAAATTTAGAATCAGTTTTGATAGCAGTTATTCCATATTTTTCAAAGTTTTTAATAAAAAGAGATATTGTCATTTCAACACCATCTTTTATGTTTTTTGCAAGATCATTTCCAGATACTTCCATTTTTATAGCCATTTCAAGCGCATCTAAAATAGGAAGCATATCTCTTGCAAAACCTTCATTTGCAAACTCAACTGCGACAACTTTTTCTTTTTCCATTCTTTTTTTGATGTTTTCAAAATCAGCAACAGTTCTTATAAATTTGACCTTTAGCTCAGATAGTTCATCGTTTTTAGTCTCTGTTTCGTCCTGATCTTTTTTTATATCTTCTTCATCTAAATTCTCAAAGTCAACCTTCTCATCTTCATTAAAATTTAAATCTTTGTCTAAATTTTGCGTATTTTCTCTTTCTGACTTTTCTTCTCTCATGCAACATCCTTTAAGTTTTCAAAAAATTTATCATAATCATTATAAACACTTCCTAAACAAATCATTGTAGATTGCTCTTCTTCAAAAATAATATTTCGTTTAATTCCCATAAAGCCCTCATTGCTATTTGGTATCATAGATATTTCATCTTTTATAAAATTTAAAATATTTGAATCAAGCATAAGCTTAAATTTATCATCTTTAAATATATCAAATAGCATAAATTCATTGTCTCTAAATAGAATTTTAGATGTTTTAAGTTCATAAATCTTTTTTCTAAGCTCGCTCGCACCTATTTGTATACAAAGCTGCTCTAATTCATCCAAACTTACACCTATTAAATTTAAAAGCAATTTATATATCCTATTATCAAACCTCAAAACTATTTCATTTTTATCAAAATCTAGTATTATAAATTTATCTCTATAATTTATAACATCTTTTAAATTTTGTCTACAATTTTCAAAAATAATACAATAAATCCCAAATGTCTTAATAAGAAAACTAAGAGCGTGTTTGTCATTTATAACAAGCAAATCTTCTAAATTTAAGACATTTTTCCAATACTCATTCATAGCACATACGGTCGGAATCCTACCGCCACTTATATGAATTTGTGTGATCGCACCTTCATCACTTAGTTTTTTAAAATAAACTCTAATTGTTGATGGAGGAATGCTTTCATTTATCTTCAAACAGAGTTCATTAGATCCAATGGGCGTATTATCGCTTAAATACGATTTTATTATTGATTCAAGTATAAAATCTCTTTTGTTTATTTTCATTATCTAGCACTCTCTAAGATTAATTGCTAGTATTATTATACAACATTGAGTGAATATTTGTCAAGTAGATTAATTTAATAAATATATTTAATTTATCTTAGTCTTAATAACTAAATCATTTATAATGTATATTATATAATTTTTTCCGTATAATTATATAATATAATATAATATTTTATAATTTTTATATTATTAATATTCTATATTATTATATTTTTATACAAAATATATAAATTTATATAATATTTAATGTATATTTAATATTATAATATGTATAATTTCAAAATGATTCAAACAAATGATATCTTTAATCTTTTACATAATGCAGTGGAATCAAAACATATGGGTAAAAAAATTTCTCATGCACAAATGGCCAAAAAACTTAATGTGTCAATGAGAACATATCAAGATTGGAGACTTGGTAATTCAAAACCCCAAGCAGTTGAAGCTGCTTTCCAGATGTTGTGTGAACTTGAAGAAGAAGATATTATTTATGTATTATCAAAAATAAAAAAAGGAATGCAAGAGTAATGCAAAAGCTTACAAGTAAAGAAAAAATCGAGTTAGAGCAAGTGTTTTCTGCAATATATGTAAATAAAAATAGTAGATTTACAGAGTTTTATAGAACTTTTTACTCAAATTTTTCCTGCAAAATGCACAAAATGAAAACAAGAATAAGATATATAAAAAGAAAGATGAGATAAGTATAGGAGAGCTTCTTCTTGCTCCAACCCTATACTTAAATAGATATTATAAGGTATTTGAGTATTTTAAACCCAAATCATAAGCTTTTAAATTTAGTTCTTGAAATTTTTTAGGAACACTTGCTATCATTTTTTCCCTAACTATATCCCTATCCATTACATTTGTAAATCCAACTGCAATCCCAAGAGCAACAACGCTTTGAGTTATAACATTTCCAACTTCATCTTTTGCTATAGAGATGATTGGAATCTCATAAATTTTATAACGCTCTTTATCTTCATCAGTTGGTTTTACCAAATTTGGCTCTATTACTATAATTCCACCTTGTTTAACGCCATCTTTAAAAGCATCATAACTAACTTGAGCAGTAGCAAGCATAAATTCTATCTCTCCTTCGTCCGCATAAGGATAAAGTATAGGTTCTTCATCAAGCAATATATCAACTTTTGTTGGTCCACCTCTAACCTGAGATGTGTATGTAGATGCTTTTACACCATATCCACCATCTTCAATCTTGGCAGATGACAAAATTTCTCCAGCAAGTATTACACCTTGTCCACCAACTCCAACAAATCTTAAGTTTCGTCTCATTTTATCATCTCCCAATCTATTGCGGTACCATTTTGAGCAGCTTGTATAACTTGATCATATGCCTTAGTATACTCTATGCGAGTATTATCTTCAAAAAGAATTCCAGTAGGATAAAGACCTTTTCTTTCTTCTTCTCCCATACCATCAAATTTTATTTTATTTACTATCCTGCTATTAATCCATTCAATCATTTTTGTAGCATCGCCCATTTTGTTTTTTCTACCCAAATTTATATGACAATTTGAGAAAATATCAAAAAAGCTGTATCCATCATGCTCAAAACCTTTTATAAGAGTCTTTTCTAACTTATTTGTATTTAAAATACTTTCTCTTGCGACAAATGTTGCGCCAGCTGCAATTGCAAGTTTTGCTGCGTCAAATTGAGGATCTATATTGCCATATTGAGCTGTTACTGTCCAAAAACCTTGTGGAGTTGTAGGGCTTGTTTGTGAGTTTGTAAGACCGTAAATGAAGTTATTTATAAGTATATGATTAAGTCCTATGTTTCTTCTACATCCATGAATTGTATGGTTTCCACCTATTGCCAAACCATCGCCATCGCCAGTTACTACAATAACATGTTTTTTGGGATTTGCTAATTTTATGCCCGTTGCATAAGCTATAGCCCTACCATGAGTTGTATGAACTGTATTACAATCCACATAAGAACTAAGCCTACCAGAACAGCCTATTCCACTTACTATACAAACATCATCCATATTCCAATCAAGTTCATGAATAGCTCTTATTATGCTTTTTAGGATAACTCCATCGCCACATCCCCAACACCAGAGTGTTGGCATTTTACTTACTCTTAAATATTTATTATAATCAATTGCCATCTTAGAATTCCTTAACTTTTTGTATAATTTCACTTGGTGAAATCGGTCTTCCATTTACTTTAAGAAGTGTTTTTAGATCATCTCTTAGCATACATTTTTTTATCTCTGTGTAATACTGCCCCATGTTTAGCTCTATAACTAGTATATTTCTAAATTTAGAGCTTAATTCCTTTAATTTTTCTTCCGGGCTTGGCCAAAGTGTAATTGGCTTGAAAAGTCCAACCTTTTTACCATCTTTTCTTAGTTCATCTATAGCAACCTTTGTACTAAGAGAAACGCTTCCATAAGCTATAATACAAATTTCAGCATCATCAAGAAGATACTCTTCATATTCTACAATCTCATCTTTATGGGCATTTATTTTATTAAAAAGTCTTTTAATATTATAATCAACTATAGCTCCATCCTCAGTTGGAAAACCTGTAATTCCATGGTGAAGGCCTGTTACATGATAATGATAACCCTTGAAAAATGGATTTAGCGTAGCTGGTTCATCTTCTTTAGCATTATAAGGATAGTATTCTTTGCTATCACCGGTAAATTCTATTCTTTTTATTATATTTATATCATTAATATCTGGTATAAATGCCCTTCCTTGCATATGACCTATAGTCTCATCTAAAAGTAAAAATACAGGAGTCATAAAGCGCTCAGCAAGATTAAAGGCTTTTATAGTCTGAGTATAAATTTCATCTAAATTTCCAGGAGCCAAAGTAATACTTTGGAAATCTCCGTGAGTTGGATTTTTAACTTGAGCAACATCACCTTGTGCTACTCTAGTTGGAAGTCCAGTAGAAGGTCCTCCTCTCATAACATCAACAATAACTATAGGAATTTCAGCTATAAAAGCAAGACCTATTTGCTCAGCTTTTAATGAAATTCCTGGTCCACTACTTGCTGTCATTGACTTAGCTCCACTCATTGAAGCACCTATTGCGACACTAATGCCAGAAATTTCATCTTCCATTTGTATAAAATGTCCACCATTTCTTGGTAGCATATGACTCATTTCATGAGCAATTTCACTTGATGGCGTTATAGGATAGCCGCCGAAAAAATTACAACCGCACTCGATTGCAGCTTGTGCAACCAATGCATTTCCTGTTGTTATCAATTCTCTCATGCTAGCTCTCCTTGTAATTTTTGATAATTATTTGCTTTTATCTGAGAAGCTCTTAACTTAGATTCTTCTGTAAGTTTTGCAAATTTATATCCTTTGTCTGCGACAAATATAGCAAAATCTGGGCAATGATTTTCACATTCTCTACATCCGATACATGAATCTGGATTTATAACTTCTATCATAGTCCCACTTATAGCATGAACCTCTTCCCTCATAGCTATTGTACCGCTAGGACAATAGCTAACACAGATATTACAAGCTTTACATCTTGATTCATCAACCCAAACTGGCCTATTTTCATTATCCATATTAATTTCCTTTATCCAAGTATCTCTTTTAGTTTAGAGCCTATGTGAGCTGGACTCTCCACAACATGAACTCCCGCTTCACTTAAAGCTTTCATTTTACCTTTTGCAGTACTATCTTCTCCGCTTATAATAGCACCAGCATGGCCCATTCTCTTACCTTTTGGTGCGGATTGTCCAGCTATAAATGCAATAATTGGTTTTGTAATCTGAGATTTTATAATTTCACAAGCATCTGTTTCTAAATTTCCACCAATCTCACCTATCATCACAATAGCTTTTGTTTCATTATCTTTTTCAAACATAGGCAAAAGATCTCTATAAGTTAGCCCTATAATGCTATCACCGCCGATTCCAACAGCAGTTGAAATACCATAGCCTTCATTTATTATCTGATTTGCACCTTCATAGGTTAATGTTCCTGATTTTGAAATCAGACCTATATTTGTTTTTGATTTTTTAAACACCATTGCCGGCATTATACCAAGCTTACACTCATCTGAGCTTATAATACCAGGACAGTTTGGACCTATTATCATCATTTTGCATTTATTTGCATAGTTTTTTGCTTTTATCATATCATTAACTGGTGTATGTTCTGTAATAACTACTGCTAATTTTATTCCAGCACTTGCGGCTTCAATAACAGAGCTTGCAACAAATTTAGCAGGAACAAATATTAATGAAACCTCAGCACCAGTTGCATTAACTGCTTCACTTACTGTATTGAAAACAGGTTTTCCAAGATGGGTTTGACCGCCCTTAAAAGGTGTTACGCCCCCAACTATATTTGTGCCATAAGCTAGACATTGTTCAGAATGAAAAGTACCTTCTTTACCAGTAAAACCTTGAACTATAACTTTTGTATTTTTATTTACTAAAATGCTCATTATTTACTCTCCTTGGCTAATTTAACAGCCATTTTTGCGCCATCTTCAAGGTCATTTACAGAAATAATATTTTCTATATTAGCACTCTTTAAAATTTCCATCGCTTCTTTTGCATTTGTTCCATCAAGTCTTACTATGACCGGAACTTCAACTTTTGTTAGTTTTGTAGCCTCTAAAATACCGTTTGCAATTCTATCACATCTAACTATACCGCCAAATATGTTTACAAATATAGCTTTTACGTTTTTATCCCTAAGAATTATCTCAAAAGCTTTTGCAACAGTCTCTGGGCTTGCTCCACCACCAACATCAAGAAAATTTGCAGGTTTACCGCCAACTGAGTTTATTGTATCCATTGTACCCATTGCAAGACCAGCACCATTTACCATACAGCCTATGTTTCCATCAAGCTTAACATAGCTTAAACCATAATTTTTTGCCTCAACTTCGCTTGCCTCTTCTTCGTCCAAATCTCTCATCTGGGCAATTTTTGGTTGCCTAAACATAGCGCTGTCGTCAAAACTCATCTTTGCATCAAGAGGTATAAAATCATTTTGAGTCGTTAAAACAAGCGGATTTATCTCAACCAAATTTGCATCAGTATCTATGTATAATTTATAAAGTTTTGTTATGAAATTTGAAAATTTTATACTCAGATCTTTATCAAATTTTAAAAATGAAGCAACCTCCATAGCATGAAAATCACAAAGCCCTATTTGCGGGTCTATCAAAATACTTTTTATGAGCTCTGGACTATTGTGTGAAACCTCTTCTATACTCATTCCACCCTCGCAAGAAGCAATAAGTCCTATTTTCTCACTTTTCCTATCAAAAGTAAAACTTAAATAAAACTCTTTTGCTATATTCATGCCTTGCTCAATATAAACTTTTTTGACAAGTTTTCCTTCTTTTCCAGTTTGAGCAGTTATAAGATTCATTCCTAGAATGTCATTTGAATATTTTTCAACCTCTTCTAAATTTTTGGCAATTTTTACGCCACCTCCAAGTCCTCTTCCGCCGGCATGAATCTGAGCTTTTATAGCCCAAATGCTGCCTCCAATACTTTTAGTAGCATCAACGGCTTCTTTAGAACTAAGAACCATTTTACCATTGGCTACACTAATGCCAAAATCCCTAAGGATTTCTTTGGCTTGATACTCATGAATATTCATGATAATGATACTCCCTTATTAATTTTAAATTTAATGTTTAATGTAAGTATATACGAATTAAATAAAACAACACAGTGTTTTATAAATTAATTTATTATATTTATTTTATAATAAATTTTAGTTAAATTTATAAAAACTTAAGTTTAATATTTATTTTTTATATACCGATTCTTCTAGATATTTTACATTATCCATCTTATTGCCCATCTTAGCATAATCTAGAGCATTAAATCCAAGATCATCGACCGCATTTATATCGGCTCCATTTTTTATCAAATATTCAAGCATCTCTACATTTGAGTGCTGTGAAGCATGCATAAAAAGAGTCCTAGAAGTGTGTTCTAAATCGCATAAATTTTGATAAAATGGCAAAGTAACTATGCCCATATTAGAGCTAATTGCCAATTTTGCATTTTTACCTATATAAACAGCATTCACATCAGCTCCATTTTCAACTAAAAGCTTTACCATATCTAAATCATTAAAACCGACCGCATAAAAAATAGGAGTTTTACCAAATGGGTTTTTATAATTCACATTCGCTCCATTTTTTATTAAAAATTTGACACTTTCTTTATCTCTTAGTGCAAAAAATAGCGAGGATTCACTTCCTTCGTTTATTTTAGCCCCTCTTTTAACAAGTACATCTAATATATCTAGATTTTTTTTATGTAAAAGAGCGACATCTAAAGCACCTGTAAGCTCGCTTGGTAAAAAGTTATGCTTAATAAGCTCTTCTTGTAAGGCATAAACATCGAAATTTGGATTTATTATACGTTTTTCAAAATCATTAATATCAGGAACTTTACCCATTATTGTATATGAAAAATCGCCAACTGAGAAATTTAAAAACTCATTCATTACTTTTGTAGCATAAAATATAGCGCTTCCCTCATCTATACCTTTTTGCTTGTAAAATGACACAAGATTAGGCATATTTGCATTGTATTCTCTCCAAAATTTGCTAAAGAGTTCAAAATTTGAAAGACTATTGTAAGCCCAAAATCTAAAATATGCTCTATTTTCATCTGCTATTTTTCCATCGACATCATTTAAGGTTTTAGCATAAATTTCTGGAGCAATACTTGATTTTAAAAGCAGAAATTTAAACTGATTTTGTTTTGCTTCATACAAAGCGCCCTTACAATTTAATCTATCTCCCCTAATTTCATTGACTGTATTAAATAAATTTTGCAAAAAATCAGCATTTACAAGCGAATTTTCACAAGAAAAATCTATTTTAGTATTTACAAAATCAATTTCCAAATCCGAAAAAACTTGATTTTTGTTTGATTTTATCTCATCGCAAGTGATTTTACCATCATCTAAAATATTACAAAAGGCAAAAATAGATGATAATAATATCAAAAATAAAACTCTCATATTAGTTCCTAAATTTAAATATTTTTATACAATTGTATCAAAATATTTTACTTTTAGGAAAGGTTTTAAATTTTACCACCTAATATTTTATATATTAAATTTTCATTTTGTAACAGAATGTATTTATCGTATAGCAAGCTTAACTCATAATTTAATTCTGTATTTTTAGCATTTATTAAATCATATAGTTCGTTTTTACCATTATCATATCTTAGCTGATAATATTTTGTAATATTTACACTATGATCTAAAATTTCTTTTGTATTTTTAAATTTAACTTTATCATTTTCGTAGTTTAAAAATGCCCTATAAAACTCATTTATAGCTACATTTAGTGTTTTTAAAAAATCATTTTTTGCAAGCTCATACTCTACTTCACTTACTCTAATATTATTTTTAACTCTTGCATAATCTAAAAACGGAAGTGTAATTTTTAAATTTCCACCTAAAAATTCTAAATTAAAACTATCATCAAATTTTTTTTCATTTGAACTAAGAGATGCACCTAAACTCACATTTGGATACAAACTTTTAAAAGTATACTTATAATCATAAAAAGTTGCTTTTAACCTAAGTTCTGCTGCTTTTATATCAGGTCTGTTTGATAAAATTTCAAGTGGAATTTCTTTTGATATTCCAAGAAGTTTAACATCTAAAATATTATAATATTCCAAATTTGGAATATTTTGTGTGTAGGTTAAATTTTTTAGTTTCTCCTCAGATGAATAAATTTGAGTATTAATTTTTAGCATTTTTTCATCTGATTGAAGTAACGCTTGATTTATCTGTTCTACTTCTAAATTATCTGATCTACCATAGTTAAATTTAGCTATTATAATATCTTTTAAACTTTTATAATTTTCCTTCATTTGAGATGTTTTTTCTTTGGCATTTTTTAGATACATAAGATTAAAAAATGTACTAACGCTATCACTTTTTATACTTAAATCAATTGCTTGTAAATCTAATCTTGTAGCGTTTAGCTCTAAAATTGATTTTTCATATTTATCCATAAATTTACCGAATAAATCAAGCTCATATGAAACATTTAAAGAACTTGAAAAATTTATAATGCTATTAGAATTTTCAGATATATTTTTCTTTGCAGACGCATTGTAACTTGCCCCAAAAGTTGGTAGTAAATCCGCTCTTGATAGGCCAAGATAAGCCATAAACTTTTCTATATTTAAATTACTCTTTTTTAAATCAAGATTATTTGCGAGTATTGTTTGCATAGTATCATTAAGCGTCTTATTTTCATAACCTTGCCACCAAGATAAATTTTGCTCATAGTAGCTTTCATTTGCCTCTCCAAGCGGAGAAGTAAAGTCATATTGTTTCATAGTACAACCGCTAAATATAAGCACAAATAAAAATATAATCAAATTTCTCATTTTATTCCCTTGATAATGCATCGATTGGATTGAGATTTGCCGCATTTTTTGCAGGCATAAATCCAAAAATAACACCTATAAGCATAGATGATATGAGTGCAATGATTATAGATGCCAAAGAGTAGCTCATTGCAAATGTTGATACAAAATACATAAAAATAAAACCTATTGCAAATGATAACACTAAGCCTAAAATTCCACCTATTACACATATCAAAATGGCTTCCACTAAAAACTGAGTGAGTATATCCCTACTTCTTGCTCCAATTGCCATTTTAAGCCCTATTTCTTTTGTTCTCTCAGTAACTGAAACAAGCATAATATTCATAACTCCAATTCCACCGACAATAAGCGAAATAAGTGCTATTGCAGATATAAGAATTCTCATAGTTCCAGTAGTGCTTTCTACTGTTTGACGTATACTATCTGAGTTTCTTACAAAAAAATCTTCTTTGCCATGTTTTGTTGAAATTAACTCAGTTATCGCAAGCTGGGCAAGTTGCATATTTACATCATCTTTTACCCTTATGGTAATTGAGTTTATATTTCTATCTCCTGTAATTTTATTAATAACAGTTGTATAAGGAGCATAAATACGCAAAGTTTCATTGCTGCCAAAATTGTCATTTGGTTTAAGTATTCCAATAATCTTTAATGGTTGCTTATTAAAAAGTAAAATCTTTCCAATAGGATCGGTATTTGAAAAAAAACTATCTTTAGTATTGCTGTCAATTACAACAACCGAGGCATTTTCCTTAACATCTTTTGCATCTAAAAATCTTCCATCTTCTAATTTTAAACCATTTACATTTATACTCTGCTCATTTCCACCTCTAAGCATACCTGTAAAAGATAGATTGTGAAATGTAATGGTTCCGTTTGTAGATGTATTTGGTGTAACACTCATAACATAACTTTGTTTATCAAGAAGCCTAGCATCACTTATACTCAATGATCTTACATTGTTTGCACGCATATCGCCAAAACTTTTACCAGGATAAATAGTTATAGTGTTAGTTCCCATTGCATTAATATCAGCCAAGATCTTTTCTTGAGAACCTTTGCCAATTGCAACAACAGATACAACAGAAGCTATACCTATAATGATACCAAGCATAGTAAGAAGAGATCTTAGTTTATGTGATAAAATAGCACCAACAGCCATTTTAAACGACTCCACTACCATATCTTTGATTGCAAAAAGTGAGTTTTTGTTTTGTATGGTTTGAGTTTTTTTAGGCACATAGCTTTCATTTTTATTTTCATCTCTTATAATTTCACCATCTTTTATCTCTATGACCCTTTTTGCGTGTGATGCAACCCCTAAATCATGTGTTACCAATATAATTGTATGGCCATTTTTATGCAAATCTTCAAGAATTTTTAACACAAGCTCACCGCTTTTTGAATCGAGTGCACCAGTTGGCTCATCAGCTAATATAATCTCTCCACCGTTCATAAGAGATCTTGCTATGCTTATGCGTTGCTGTTGACCACCACTAAGTTCGCTTGGATAGTAATTTAACCTATGATCAAGATCTAGGCTTTCTAAAAGCTCTTTTGCTCTTTTGGTTCTTTTTTCATAACTTAGACCAGCATATATAGCTGGAAGTGCAACATTTTGCGTAGAATTCATGTCTGATATAAGATTGTATTTTTGAAAAATAAAACCAAATTTCTTTCTTCTTAAAAGCGCTAATTTATCTTTATTTAAATTTGATATAAGTTTGCTATCTATATAATACTCACCACTACTGGGACTATCAAGACAGCCAAGGATATTCATAAGTGTTGATTTTCCAGATCCAGATTGGCCAATTATAGCTATAAATTCTCCGCTATTTATATCTAAGTTTATATCTTTTAATACTTTTGTAGCATTTTTGGTCGTTCCAAAATTTTTACATATATTAACAAGTTTTAATAAACTCAATCTTTACCTTATTTTCATTTTTTTGTTTTTATTTAAATTTTCTAGTTCCTTGGTGTCCAGTTTATTTGTTATAACCTCATCACCCTCTTTTAATCCAGAAAGTATTTCGGTGTGTATACCATCACTTATACCTATTTGAACGCTAACTTTTTTTACATTATTTTGCTCATCTTTTAATAAAACAAAAGATGAGTTATCATCGTGTTTTATAGCTATACTTGGAACCATAAGGATATTTTTGGCACTATTTATAATGATAGAATTTTCTATAGTCATACCTATTTTAAAATAGTTATTTTCATTTGGTATATAATACTTAGCATAGTAATACACGGCAGTATTTGTGTTTGTAGAACCTGTAGATGCTTTTGTAGTAACTGAGTTTTCATCACTATATGTTTTATCTGCCGGATCAATACTAGCTATGGTTGCATTATAGTCTAGTTTGGCATTAGCAAGAGTGCCAAATTTTACATTTTGTCCTACTTTTACTTTACTTACATCTCCTTCTGGTATCTCTATCCTAGCTTCCATTATGCTAAGATCAGCAACTTTTGCTATGGTTGGAGTTGTCTGAGCAGCATTTACAGTTTGCCCTTCTTTTACAGGTATAGATACAACAATACCATCAAGAGATGATACAATTTTAGTGTATCCTAAGTCGGTCTGAGCTGTATAAAGAGATATATTGGTTTTTTTAATCTGTTCTTGAGCCTCAGTTACTTTAGCGCTAGCTAAGCTTAGCTCATCCTTTGCTTTTTCTAAATTTTCTTTAGAGGTAGCATTAGACTTATACAAACTCAGTTCCCTTTGGTATCTATTTTCAGAAACTTGCTTTGCAATATTTGCAGAATTTAGCTGAGCCTTATATATACTAAGAGAAGCTCTTAAATCATCTAATTTATTTTTTTGTTTGACATCATCAATCTCGGCAATCATATCACCTTTTTTTACGTTATCGCCAATATCAACATATAACTTTTTTATTTGACCTGAAACTTGCGCACCAAGTTCAACGCTATTTTTTGCATAAAGCTTTCCAGTTGCTTCAACACTTTGAGTTATGTTTCCGTTTTTAGCTTTTACTATTATAAACTCTACTTTTTCTTCTTTTTTGATAAACTTGTCATATACAATATAACAAATACCTATAATTATGAGCAGAAAAATAATAACTTTAATAGTTTTTTTCATATAAGACACTTAAATTTAGAGGATTTTATATTTAAGATTATATATTAATAATGTGAATAAAATGTTAAATTATTTGTTTTTATGCAATTTTGGATAATCAAAAAAAACGACCTTTCCACTATGTTCTTTTATGTCTTTAAATGTTTCACTTTCAAACTCTATGCAAAATATAGAGCTAGTTGGCATATGATTAATAACGGAGTTGCTTAAGTATTCACAAATTTCAGTTATTGCAGGATTGTGCGCAATTATAAAAATAGTATTAAATTTAGCCTTAATGCCATGAAAAACTTTTAAAAAATCTTTTAAATTTGCCTCATAAAGATCTTTTTGCACTGAAATTTTATCTTTAAAATTTAATGTATCTGATATAATTTGCGCAGTTTCTATAGCTCTTGTTGCGTTACTTGAAATGATAATATCTGGCATTATACCCTTTTCCTTTAGAAAAGTCGCCATAAAATTTATATCTTTTTCGCCTCTTTGATTTATCTTTCTGTCTATGTCTTTCTGGGTATCATGAGAGGATTTTGCATGTCTTATAAAATAAACTGTTTTCATCTTTCCTCCATCAAATTTATTATCTGTTCCAACTCAAACTTACTAAAACCAGCCTTTAATCTAGCTTCAACATTTAGCTCTCTTTTTTGCTTAAATGCGTTTGGATATAAAGACCTTATGATATCTATATAAACACTATGTTCAAGTCCGTTTTGCTTACAAGCAAACTTAAACCACTTATCGCCTTTTGCAACATGTGAAACTTCTTCATCTAGTATTACTTGCAAAATATCAGCAAGCTTTTCATCATCATAGCTTAAAACTTTGCTACCCATATGCAAATTCGCATCAAGACCATTTGCTTCCATATACCTAGGAAGAAGAGCCATTCTGTTTATAAAAGAATTTTCAGTTTTTTGCATTGCAATAAAAAGTCCGTCGTGAACTATAAAGTCTCCATATTTATAACCCAAATTATCCAAATATTTACTAATCATCTCAAAATGTCTTATTTCATCCTCTGCAACTTCGAGCCAGTTTTGATAGTATTCATATGGCAAATTTGTAAATCTATAAGCAGCATCTAAAGCTATATCTATGGCACTATACTCAATATGAGCGATAGAATGCACAAAAGATGGGAATTTTTTATCTTTTGGATATTTAATCTTCATATCGCGCATTGATTTAACATCACAAAACGATGCATAACTAGGAGTTATAAGTGGTTTTGATTTAAAATCACTTTCTAGATACAAATTATTAGCTTTAAACTCATCATAAAAAGCTCTAAATTTATAAATCTTTTTTTGTGGTTCATTTTCAAAAAGCACATTTTCAAGTTCTCTAAAAAAAGCACTCATTATCTTCTCTTGCTAAAAATTTTTCCAAATGCATATCCTATACCAAAGCCCAATAAATGTGCATACCAGGCTACATTTATCCCCATTAAAAGTGGTGCAAAGCTCATTAAAAGTAAAGCTATCAATAAACCTTTACGATTATACGAATCAATATAAGCCATAAATCCAAGCAAAACACATATCGCACCACTTGCACCTATTGTATTTATATCCACTCCTTTGTATTTTCCTATATACCAAATATAACCAAGACTTAAAATATTTGTTATAACTCCGCCAAGTAAATAAATAAGTGTAAATTTAAAACCGCCTAAAAACCGCTCAAGCATAGATCCAAACTGATATAAAACAACCATGTTCATAGCTAAATGCATAAAAGAACCGTGTAAAAACATAGATGTGATTAATTGCCAATAAAAATCATAATATAAGCAAAGAGAATTAAGTCCAAAAAATATTCCAAATTTCGAAGAATCAAATACAAAATAGTGCAGAAAATAAACAACACAATTAACAGCTATGATAAATGAAGAAAAATATAGTTTTTTACTCATAGCGTATTTTACAAAAACTCTCCCCAATCTACCTTTCCAAATCCTATAAATCTATTTGAAGCAAGACAAGAAGAACTAGAACATCTTGTTATATAACTATTTACAACCTTATCATCTTTCATATATATATCTTTTTGTCTTAAGTTCATAAAACTAGCAATTGCTTTACCACTTGAAAAGTGTATAAATTTAATAGTTCCATCTTTATTCACACTTCTTACTATACCAACATGAGTTACATTTTTAGGATTTGGGGCTTTTATCTTTTTTTTTGTAAAAGTGCTTGAAAAAAATACTAAATCCCCAACTTTTGGATCTTTTAGAGATATTTTTTGGTTATCCTTATACATATTATACATGGCTTGCGATTTTCTTTGGTTAGAATAATAAGAGTTTAGCTCTTTTTCATTAAAATATAAATTATCATATCTTCCATTTATCAAAGAAACTAGTCCAGAACAATCTCCGCCAACCCTTGTATTTAAATAGCTATCTAACATTTTAGTTAATTCATATGGGTATTTATTCATATCTAATGGTTGAATATTTTTATCGGTTTGCGAAAAAATTTGTGTTTTATAATTATTAGAAGCAATATCAATAGATTGTTTATTTTGATTGTAATTGTAAATGTTATAAGGTTCATTAAAATCATATTGTACCACTTCCTGTTTTTGAGAACATCCAGAAAAAACAAGTAAACAAAATACAGAAGTTATGAAAATATTTTTTATACTCATAAATAACCTTAAATATAAATTTTACAGTTTTTTATTATAACACAAATAATTATTAAATTTTAATAAAATTTAATAATGTTAAGAAAATTTAGCTACAATGACAAAAATTTTAAAACAAGGTTTAAAATGTATTTATTATCTATAAAAGGTGGAGCTAAGCTAAGCGGAGAAGTAAAGATAGGTGGAGCAAAAAATGCGGCCTTACCTTCAATAGCTTGCTCTATATTATCAAAAAAACCAGTAAATATAAAAAATATTCCAGATGTTGCAGACATAAAAACAATATGTAAATTACTTGAAAATTTGGGTTCAACTTGTAAGTTTACAAAAAACCACAGCGTCAAAATAGACACAAGCAAGATAAACTCCACAAAAGCAACTTATGACATAGTTAGAAAAATGAGGGCTTCTATTTTGGTACTTGGACCACTTCTTGCAAGGTTTCATCGCTGTGAAGTATCGCTTCCTGGTGGTTGCGCGATAGGTCAAAGACCTATAGATTTGCACCTTAGTGCATTAGAAAAAATGGGGGCAAAAATAGATATAAAAGAAGGTTATGTTGTAGCAAATGCGCCAAAAGATGGGCTAAAGGGTGCAAATATAATTTTTGATAAAATAACAGTTACTGGAAGTGAAAATATCATTATGGCAGCGGCTCTTGCGAACGGTACTACAAAGATTATAAATGCCGCAAAAGAACCAGAAGTTATGGCCCTTTGCGAAACACTAGCGCAAAATGGAGTTGATATAACAGGTATTGGCACAAGCGAACTTACCATAAGAGGAAGTGGTGGAAAACTTCTTGATATAAAAGAAATAAATGTGATACCAGATAGAATAGAAGCAGGAACTTATCTTTGCGCTGGAGCTATAACAAACTCGCAAATTACAGTTAAAAATGTAAATCCAAACCACCTTATAGCTGTACTTGATAAATTTGAAAGCATGGGATTTGGCATAAAAACAGATGATGATTCAGTAACAATAATACCCGCTAAAAAAATAAAACCAATAGAAATAGTAACTAGCGAATACCCAGGATTTCCAACCGATATGCAAGCTCAGTTTATGGCACTTTGCTTAGTAGCAAATGGAACTAGCGTTATAGATGAAAGACTTTTTGAAAACAGATTTATGCACGTTAGTGAACTTTCAAGAATGGGTGCAGATATCAAACTAAATACTCACATTGCAACAATAAACGGTGGCGAAAAACTAAACGCAACAGATGTTATGGCAACTGATCTAAGAGCAAGTTCAGCGCTAGTCTTAGCAGGACTTGTAGCAGATGGAACCACAAAGGTTCATAGAATTTATCATCTTGATAGGGGATATGAAAAACTTGAAATCAAACTATCAAAACTTGGCGCAAATATCAAAAGGCTAGAAGAATAAATGAACTATATTGATGCTTTAAATTTGCTTTTTTCAAAAGGAAAAGTTGTTGAAAAAACCGAATACATACACATAAACGCTTCTCTAAATAGAGTTTTAGCAAATGATGTCTATGCTTGCAAAGACTTGCCATGTTTTGATAACAGCGCACTTGATGGATATGCTTTTAATTATGGAGACAAAGATGATGCACTTAGCATCTCAAAAACTATAATATTTGCCGGAGATACAAAAACATATAGCGCAAACAAAAATGAAGCAATTCGCATAATGACTGGTGCAATAATGCCAAAAAATACAGATACCATAGTACGCCTTGAAGATGCTATTATAAAAGATAATAAGCTTTTTATAGATAAAAAAACAAAAAAACATAATGCCCTTAGATATAAAGGCGAAGAGATAAAAAGTGGAGAAATTTTACTAAAAAAAGGTACAAAAATCACTCCATCTCAAATAATGTTTTTATCAAGCCAGGGAATAAGTGAAATTTTAGTAAACTCAAAGCCAAGTATCGGAGTATTTTCAAGCGGTGATGAACTTGTTGAAATTTGGCAAAATGCGAGTGATGAGCAAATTTACAATGTAAATGCAACCGCTATCAAGTCATTGCTTGCATATTATGGTTTTAAAAGTTCATATAAAGGGATTATCAAAGATACTTTAGAAGATACAAAAAAAGCGTTTTTATCAAATTTAAGCTACGATATTTTAGTGTGTTCTGGAGGGGCTAGCAAAGGTGATAAAGACTTTATGAAAGAAGCACTTAAAAGCTTAGGTTATGAGGAAATTTTCGATAGAATAAACTTAAAACCAGGTGCTCCTATTAAAGTTTTTATAAAAGAAGATAAATTTGTTTTTATTCTTCCAGGAAATCCTATGGCTGCGTTTTTTACATGCTTTTTAACACTCATTCCAACACTTAAAAAAATGAGTGGAGATATAAGTTTTAATCATCAAATTTATAAAACAATCATATCTAAAGAAGTAAAACTTAAAAAAGGTAGAACAAATATAATTCTTGGTTTTTACGATGGAAAAACTTTTACTCCGTACTTAGAAAATTATGGTTCAGGTATGATAAAACCTCTCATACAAAATAATGCAATTTATTTGTCAAATGAAAACGATGAGATAATATCAAATTATAATGAAATAGAGGTTATAAAATACTCTTTATGATTAAAAAAATCATTTTATTTTTATTTATTCCTATGTTTGGTTTTGCTAATATAAAAATATTACCAAAATACTGCATAAATTCAAATTTTGTAATGCTTTATGACATAACAGATAATCCAAAAGATACAGACAATATTATTGATTTAAACTCAACTAACATAAATAGCGAGATAATACGCCTAGAACTTGCAAAAAGAGGAATAGCATATAGAGATTTTAGCGGAGGAAATATTGAGTTTAAAACAGATTGTTCATTTTTGGATTTTGCAAAAAGTGCATTTTTAAAAGAAATTTATGATAATTATGGGAATTTAAAAATAACTAGCTTTAATATAGCACCTCAAACAAAATTACCAGATGATGTTTTATTATATAATATTAGTGAAGTAAAAATTACAGATATTAGAAAGAAAAATGGTTCTTTTAGACTTGTTTTAATAGATAAAGATAATCTAAACACCCAAAAAACTCTTTTTTTTAAATATGAGCTTGATGCAAAAATAGGTGTTTTTGTGGCGACTAATAATATAAATACAAGACATGTTTTAAATATAAGTGATTATACATACGAATATGTTGATTTAAGGGACTATAGGTTAAATGCACTAAGCGATATACCTACAACAAAAATGATCTCAAAACAAAAAATTAAAAAAGGTAGTGTTTTAACATTAAGACAATTTGGTATAATGGCAGATGTTAAAAAAAACTCTACCATAAATGCTATTTTTGTAGATAACTCACTTAGTTTAAATGTAGAAGTAAGGGCATTAGATAGTGGTGTTATAGGTGATGTTATAAGGGTAAGAATGAGCGATGGAAAGCAATTTAGTGCAAAAATTATTTCAAAAAATACAGTGATAATACAATGAAAATTCTAGTTTGTATAAGTGGTGCAAGTGGAGTAAATTTAGGCATAAAACTTCTTTTAAGTATGCCAAAAACATTAGAAACTTTTGCCATACTTAGCAAAAGTGCTAAAAATGTTTTAAGATTGGAAAATGGTGTTGTTTTTCATGAAAAAAGTTTTAAAAATATAACTTTTTTGGATAATGAGAATTTAGCTGCTCCTGTCTCAAGCGGTTCTTTTGGTATAAAAAAAACAATAATCGCGCCGTGTTCTATAAACACACTTGGAAAAATATCATCTGGAATAAGTGACACGCTTATTACAAGAGCTGCAGCTGTTGCTATAAAGGAACAAAAACAACTTATTTTAGGTATAAGAGAAATGCCACTTTCTCATATAATACTAAATCAACTGTCAATGCTATCTTCAATCGGGGTTAGTATTGCACCCCCAATTTATGCAAATTATGCCAATATAAAGACACTTGATGATTTAGAAAATTTCTTTGTTGGCAAATGGCTTGATATCATGGATTTAGAACATAATTTGTATAAAAAATGGGAATAATTTAGTATTTATAAATTTTTAGGTAAAATTATAAATCATTTTAGAAGTGGAAAAAATATTGAAATCATGTATCTACCCTGGGACATTTGATCCCATAACCAATGGGCATTTGGATGTAATAAAAAGAGCAACAAAGCTATTTGATCAAATTATAGTAGCGGTTGCACTTTCTGATAGCAAAAGACCGTATTTTAGCTTGCAAAAAAGAATTGAAATGACTAAGATAGCGATTAAAGATATGCCAAATATACAAGTTGTTGGTTTTGATAATTTACTGGTTGATTTTGCAAAGCAAAATGGCATAAATACAGTAATAAGAGGACTTAGAGCGGTTAGCGATTTTGAATATGAGCTACAAATGGGGTACGCAAATACAGCCTTATGGAATGATTTTGAAACGGTTTATTTAATGCCATCATTAAAATATGCATTTATAAGCAGTTCAGTAGTTAGATCTATATTTTTACACGGAGGAGATGTTTCAAGTGTGGTACCAGGGGAAATTTTACATATGTTGGATAAAAAATGTTAGTAACTTTTGAAGGAATTGATGGAGTTGGCAAAAGTACACAAATATCGCTTTTGGCTAATGTTTATAAAGATGCCATTATCACAAAAGAGCCAGGTGGAACAAATCTTGGTAAAAAAATAAGACAAATATTATTAAATAGCGAAGATATATCATTTAGAAGTGAAATTTTTCTATTTTTAGCAGATAGAGCCGAACATTATGATAGAATTATCGCTCCAAACAGAGATAGTCTTATTTTAAGTGATAGAGGTTTTATATCTGGTATAAGCTATGCTATGGCAAACAACCCTACTCTTTATATAGAAGAACTTGTAAAATTTAATGAGTTTGCACTATGTGGGGATTTTGGAGAAAAATTTATTTTCTTAAAAGCAAATTTTGATATCTTAGAAGAGAGATTAAAAGAAAGAAATTTAGATAGCATAGAAAAAAGAGGAATAGAATATCTAAAAAGAGTTGAAGATTATATGGAAATTTTATTTAAAAACAGCAACTTTGATGTTTTAAGTATTGATTCAACTCTTGATATGCAAACTATCCATAAACAAATTTTGGAGTTTATAAATGGTTAAAGCACTTAGAGGAATGAATGATATATTAAATGAGAAAGCTGAAATTTACAAACATATCATACAAGTTTGCGAGAGCGTGGCTTCAAATTTCGGATACAATTTCATAGAAACACCTAAATTAGAATCAACTTCACTTTTTAGAAGAAGTGTTGGTGAAAGTAGCGATATAGTCGGTAAAGAAATGTACGAGTTTATCGACAAAGGCGGTAACGATGTCTGTTTAAGACCAGAAGGAACTGCTGGAATTGTTAGAGCTTTTATAGAACACAAATTTGACAAAACAAGTGGCGTAAAAAGATACTTCTATCATGGAAGTATGTTTAGATATGAAAGACCGCAAAAAGGGCGTCTAAGAGAATTTCATCAATTTGGTATAGAGTGTTTTGGACAAGATAGCATTTATGAAGATGCAAGCGTAATCATTATAGGAACTAAAATACTTCAAAAATTAGGCATAAAAACAACTCTTAAAATAAACTCTTTGGGCGATAAAAACTGTATGCCAGAGTATAAAACTAAGCTTGTTAATTTTTTAAATAATGCTAAAGAAGATCTTTGTGAAGATTGTCAAAGACGCATACAAACAAATCCTATAAGAGTTTTAGACTGTAAAGTTGAACATTGCAAAGAAATTTTAAAAGAAGCTCCACTCATCATAGATAATCTTAGCAAAGAATGCAAAGATGGGTTTGAAAAGCTTCAAGAAATTTTAACAAAAAATGGTATCAAATTTGAGATAGATCCAAAACTTGTGCGTGGGCTTGATTACTATACAAAAACTGCTTTTGAGTTTGTAAGTGATGAGATAGGATCACAAAGTGCGGTTTTGGGCGGTGGAAGATATGATAATTTAGTTGAGTTTTTAGGTGGAAAATCTACTTTTGGAGTAGGATTTGCACTAGGCATAGAAAGAATAATGGAAATTTTATCTTTAAAAGAATTTAAAACTCAAAAACAAAAAATATATTTATGCACACTAGATGATAAATTTATAGACCAAATTTACTCACTTTCGTTAGATTTAAGAAATGAGCATGAAATAGAAGTTTCTTACGAAACAAAAAATGCTATAAAACATCTAAAATTTGCTAATTCTATGAATGCTACCATATTTTTATGTATAGGAGAAGATGAGGCTAGAAATGGCGAAATTTGGTATAAAAATTTAAAAAATGGCAAAGATAAAAAGATAAAAATTTCAGATATAAATTCTACATTAAGGGAAGATGCTCATGAATGATTATGGTCTTAGTATTTGGGGAAATTCTAACTTTACAATAGATGGCGGCGGAAGAGTATGTTTAAATACTGATTTCAAGCCAGCACTAATTGACATTATAAATGACATTAGAAGAGATGGCATCAGGGGTCCGGTTTTACTAAGGTTCCCGCATCTTATAAAAAAACAGATAGTTGAAATTTATGCAAATTTTGAAAGAGCTAGAAAAGAATTTGAGTATAATGGCAACTTTCATGCAGTTTATCCACTTAAAGTAAATCAATATCCAGGCTTTGTAAAAAACCTAGTAAAGATTGGAGATGCCTATAAATACGGCTTAGAAGCTGGTAGTAAGGCTGAGCTTTTGCTTGCTATGGCTTATAATAACTTTGAAGCACCAATTACAGTAAATGGCTTTAAAGACAAAGAGCTTATAAACATAGGTTTTATCGCAGCTGAAATGGGTCATAATATCACTTTAACCATAGAGGGTTTAAATGAACTAAAAGGCATAATTGAAACAGCAAAAGAAAGGTTTAAACCAAAGCCAAATATAGGGCTTCGCATAAGACTTCATAGCTCAGGAAGTGGAGTTTGGGCAAAAAGCGGTGGCATAAACTCTAAATTTGGACTAACCTCAACTGAACTAATAGAAGCAATGAATCTGCTAAAAGAAGCGAATTTACTTGATAAATTTACAATGATTCATTTTCATATAGGCTCACAAATAAACGAAATTCACCCGCTTAAAAAAGCACTAACAGAGGCTGGAAATATCTATGCAGAACTTAGAAAAATGGGAGCAAAAAACCTAAAAGCTATAAATTTAGGTGGTGGTCTAGCCGTAGAATACTCACAAATGAAAGAAAATGCCCTTAGAAACTATACACTAAGAGAGTACGCAAATGACGTCGTGTTTTTGCTAAAAACCATAGCAAATCAAAAGAAAGTTGACGAACCAGATATCTTCATAGAATCAGGCAGATATGTCTCAGCAAATCACGCAGTCTTAGTTGCTCCGGTTCTAGAACTTTTCTCGCAAGAATATTCAGAAGATAAGCTTTGCCTAAAAAAGACAAATCCCTCACTCATAACAGAACTTTATGACCTTTATGTAAGTATAAAACCATCAAATGCACTTGAATATCTTCATGACTCAATTGCCCATGTAGAAAGTGTATTAACGCTATTTGACCTAGGTTATGCCGATTTACAAGATAGATCAAATGCAGAAATTCTAGTTCATCTTATCATGAAAAAATCCATAGAAATGCTTGGGAACAAGCAAAACTTTGCAGACTTAGCAAAAATTCAAGATGAAGTCCAAGAAAGATATTTGGTAAATTTCTCTTTATTTCAATCATTGCCTGATTTTTGGGGATTAAAACAACATTTTCCTATAATGCCACTTGAAAGACTTGATGAACGCCCTACTCGCTCAGCTTCTATTTGGGATATAACTTGTGATAGCGACGGAGAAATACCTTTTGATGTAACAAAAAATCAACTTTTTTTGCATGATATAGATGTAAAAGAGGAAAATTACTATTTGGGATTTTTCTTAGTTGGCGCTTACCAAGAAGTTTTGGGAATGAGCCACAATCTTTTTACCCATCCAACTGAAGCAACCGTAATGCTTAAAGAAAATGGCGGATACGAGATAACAAATTTACTAGAATCACAATCAGTAATTGATATATTAGAAGATATGGACTATGATGTTTATGAGATAAGAGATACATTAAATGAGAGAATAGAAAAATCAGAACTTGTAGATGAAAAGCAAAAAAAACATATTTTAGGTGAATTATATCTGTTTTTAAACGATAATGGCTACCTAAAAACAATAGAGTAAAACATGGAATTTTGGAACATTATAAAAGAGGATTTTTTAGAGCCTAAAAGACAAGATCCAGCTTTTAACAGCATAATAGAGATATTTTTTAACTATCCTGGTGTTTGGGCAGTTATAAATCACCGCTTTGCGCATTTTTTTTATATAAAAGGTTTTAGAAGAATAGCTAGAATTATGGCTGGAATTTCTAGGTTTTTTACAGGGGTTGATCTTCATCCAGCTGCAAAGTTAGGAAGAAGAGTATTTTTAGACCACGCAACAGGTATTGTTATAGGCGAAACTGCTGAGATTGGAGATAGAGTTTTATTGTATCAAGGTGTAACTTTAGGTGGCGTTAGCCTAGATAAAGGAAAGCGTCACCCTACTTTAAAAGAAGGCGTGGTAGTTGGTGGTGGTGCAAAAATCCTAGGTAATATAACCATTGGAAAAAACTCTAAAATAGGAGCAAATTCTGTTGTGGTTAAAAATGTTCCCGCAAATTGTACGGCAGTTGGAATTCCTGCGAGAGTACTTGGGAGCTGTGACAAAACTCCACTTTCTCATAATAAAATTCCAGATATAAACAAGGAACTTTTTGCTTACTTGATACAAAGATTGCAAATTTTAGAAAAAGCTACACTAAAAGATGATGACATGATTCAAAAAGATGATGATCTTGAAAAATTGTATGACAAATATTTAAAATCATTAAATAAATAGCATTTTGTTACAATATTTCTTATATTTTAATGAATATTTTTAAATTAAAAAAACAAGAATGATATAAAAATTTAAGTGCTATAATATTATAAATTTATTTTCCAGTAAGGGGTAAGTATGAAATTAGCAAAAAGAATGTCAACTTTACAAGAATCTATAACTATAGCTATCAGCGTAAAAGCAAAAGAAATGAAGGCAAACGGTATAGATGTAATAAGTTTAAGTGCTGGCGAACCAGATTTTGATACACCAGAGATTATAAAAAGCGCAGTAAAAGTTGCTCTTTCTCAAGGTTGCTCAAAATATACTCCAATCCCAGGAACACCTGAAGTTTTGCAAGCTATAAAAACTAAGCTAAAAAAAGATAATAATTTAGAGTATCAAACAAGCGAAATTATAACAAATATCGGCGCAAAACACTCCATATTTAACATCATCCAAGCTATGATTGATGAAGGAGATGAAGTTATCATACCTGCGCCGTACTGGGTTAGCTATCCAGAAATAGTTAAATTTGCAAGTGGAGTACCTGTTTTTATAAATACAAATGAAGATAATAATTTTAAAATCACAGCAGAACAACTAAAAAAGGCCATCACTTCAAAAACAAAACTATTAATCCTAAACTCCCCTAGCAATCCTACTGGATCAATATACACCAAAAAAGAATTAAGTGAAATTGGCGATGTATTAAAAGGTACTGATATCATTGTTATAAGCGATGAAATATATGAAAAACTTATATTTGATGGCAAGTTTTGTGCTACAGCAAGCATAAGCGATGATATGTTTAAGCGAACCGTAACTATAAATGGACTTAGCAAATGTGGAGCAATGCCAGGATGGAGATTTGGTTATATGGCTTGCAAAATACCAGAACTTACAAAAGCTGTTAAATCTATACAAAGTCAAAGTACATCAAACATAAGCTCTATCGTACAAGCAGGGGCAATCCCTGGACTACTTGGTGAAGCAAATGCTGATATAGAAAAAATGAACAAAGCTTACAAAGAAAGAAGAGATTACGCAGTTGATGCGATAAACAAAATAAAAGGTCTAAAAACCATCAAACCAGATGGCGCATTTTATCTTTTCATAAACTGCAGCGAAATTGAAAAAGACTCTATAAAATTTTGCCAAGCTTTATTAAGAGAAGCAAATGTTGCAACTGTACCAGGAATCGGCTTTGGGCTAGACGGATATTTTAGAATATCTTATGCAACAGACTTAAATAGCATTAAAAAGGCAATTGAAAGAATTGCTAAATTTGCTGAGAATTATAAAAAATAACTTTATAATAAGGCAAGAAATCCTTGCCTTATCTTTTTAAATTTTATTTATTTGTTTTATCTACACTTGCTTTAATAGCTTTTATAAAAGCTGATCTTACAGCACACTCTTCTAACACATCAACACCAGCTATCGTTGTTCCTGCTGGAGAACAAACGGACTCTTTTATAAATGCTGGATGAGAGTCTTCAAGCAAAGATGAAATGCTTTTAAAAACACCGGCTGTAAGTTTGTGAGCCATATCTTTTTTTAGCCCCACGCTAACCACGCCGCATGCCATAGCTTCAGCAACCACTGCTAGATAAGCAGGAGCACATCCACTTATAGCCATTGCTATGTTTAGCTCATTTTCATTATCAACCCTGCAAACTTCACCAAAAGTAGATAAAATATCCATAGCATCATTAATATTATCATTTTGTGAGCAAAAAGGTGTGATGGAAGATTTGAATTTAGCAGCTATATTTGGCATAGCTTTTATATAAATATTGGAATTTATACATTCTTTAATATCATCAATACTTGAAGTAGCTAGCACACTAATTAAAAAATTGGACTTTCCAATTAATTTTTCAGCTACGCTTTTTAAGGCATAAGGCTTAAAAGCCAATATTATTTTTTTATCATTTATATCAAATTTTTCGCCATAAATCTCTGTCTTAAAGCCATCTTCTTTTAAATTTTTAAGCTTTTGTACATTTCTTCCAACTAAAGTAACATCATATTTATCTCTTAAACCATAAGCCATCGCACTAGCCATAGCTCCGTTACCAAGTATAAAAATTTGCTCCATAAATTAGTTATCTTTGTTTATATAATTTGCTATTCTATCTGCTTGTTTGTATTGTGGATAACCAACTGTATCAAGTATAACTTGAGAAATAGTATTATTTGTCATATTACAAACTATTGGAGCAACAAAATTCATAGTTGATTCTTCGAGCGGAGAGTTAAGGGCAACTATGACATAAACCCTAATCTCGCTATTTTCTTTTATATCCATAAGCTTTATATAATAATCTGGAATTTCAAAAGCATAATCCCTAAATCCATAAGGATTTATTAATGTAAAAGTGGTTTCATCATCTTGACTTTCTAATCTTGCAAAAAAATCGTCAATCTGAATAATTTTAGCCTTTTTTATCTGCTCAAAGCCTAAGATCGGACTTTTTATATCAAAAATCATGGTACTCTCCTTATAAATTTATATAATTATGATATTTTATCATGTTTTTTACAAAAAATATATAAATGCCTTATTATTTTATCAAAAAATAAAACAAAAAAGTGTAAAATATACCAAAATTTAATATTTAAAGGGAAATGAATATATGAATATATCATATAAAATTATTATTTCGATATTAACCGTTTTTATAATTACTGGATGTTCTCCAAAATCAGATGAAATTTACAATCTTTCTCCAGATGCTTGGTATTCATTGATTATAAATGATATAAAAAATAGAGACCTAGATAAAGCCGACAAACACTACACTTCTATGCAAAGCGAACATGTGGCTTCTCCGCTATTAGAACCAATTTTGATTATTTTAGCACAAGCACATATGGAAGATGAAGAATATTTGCTGGCAAACTACTATTTAGATGAATATATTAAAAAATTTGGAGATTATAAAAAGACAGAATATGCCGAGTTTTTAAAAATGAAAGCAAATTTTGACTCTTTCATAAGACCAAATAGGAATCAAAAGCTTATGAGTGATACATCCAAACAAATAGAAAGTTTTTTATATGCATATCCAAACTCTATATATAGACCACTAGCTGAAACAATGTTGCTTAAATTTAACCTTGCTATGCATTATCTTGATCTACAAATACTTGATTTATACGAAAGAACTGGCAAAGATGTATCTGCTGAAATTTATAAAGATAAGATAAATAACTCACCATACAAAGATGCAGATTTGATACCACCAACACTTCCTTGGTATAGGAGCATTTTTGAATAATTGGAGAAAAAATGATAAATAAGATTGAAAATTTACCAATACAAATATCTGTTTTAGTAGAGGATGACCTGTTTTTGTATCCTTTTATAATCACACCTATTTTTATAGAAGATGAAGAAAATATCTTAGCGCTAAATTACGCTCAAGAAAACTCAAAACCCATATTTGTAACCACAACAAAAGCGCAAAATGATGGCAGCAGAAACTTTGGCGATATATTTGATTGTGGTGTTATAGGAAATGTTATGCGTCGCTCTACTCTTCCTGATGGACGAGTAAAGATACTTTTTCAAGGAATTCAAAAAGGAAGAATCATTTCTGAAGTACAAAACTCACCTTTGCTAGCAAAAATTGATGGCATAGAAGAAATTCTCCCTGATCCAAATACCATTGAAGCACTTATGAATACACTTATAGAAAAAGTAAAAACACTAAACAAATTTGTAAATTATTTTCCGCCAGAAATGCTAAAAGCTATAGAAGAAAATATAGATCCTATAAGAATTTGCGATCTTATACTAAGCTCACTTAGACTAAAAAAAGAGTTAGCGTATGAATTTTTCATAGAAACTAAATTTGAAAAAAAAGTTTTTAGGTTAATTGATTATATAACAGAAGAAATAAAATCCCATAAAATCGAAAAAGATATTAAAAACAAGGTTCACTCTCGTATAGAAAAAGTAAACAAAGAGTACTTTTTAAAAGAGCAATTAAAACAAATTCAAGAAGAACTAGGAACTGACAATAGCAAAGATGAAGAGATAAGCGAATATAAGAAAAAACTAGAAAACAAAAAGAAATTTATCTCAACTGAAGGTTACAAAGAGATAAAAAAACAAATAGACAAACTCTCTCGCCTTCATCCTGACTCAGCTGATGCCGGAATGGTGCAAAGCTATCTCGACTGGACACTTGAAGTTCCTTTTGAAAAAATCTCAAAACAGCGTTCTAACATAGCTCAAGTCTCAAAACAACTAAATAAAGATCACTATTCTTTGAAAAAACCAAAAGAGAGAATTGAAGAGTATTTTGCTCTAAGAGAATTAATGGAAAAAAGAAAAAGCGACAATAAACTAAACAACGGTGCTATTATATGTTTTGCAGGACCACCTGGTGTCGGTAAAACAAGTCTTGCAAACTCTATAGCAAAAGCTCTAAAAAGAGAGCTTATACGCGTTGCTCTTGGCGGTCTTGAAGATGTAAACGAACTTAGAGGACACAGGAGAACATACATCGGTGCTATGCCAGGGCGAATAGTTCAAGGTCTTATAGAAGCAAAACAAATGAATCCTGTAATGGTTTTAGATGAGATTGATAAGATAGGAAGTGGACACAGGGGTGACCCAAGTGCCGTTATGCTTGAAATTTTAGACCCAGAACAAAACTCTAAATTTAGAGATTATTATCTAAATTTTGATATAGATTTAAGTAAGATTATATTTATTGCAACAGCAAACGATGTAAGCATGATACCACCAGCCCTTAGAGATAGGATGGAATTTATTTATCTTAGTTCCTACACTCCACAAGAAAAATTTGAGATAGCAAAAAAATATTTAATCCCACAAGAGATAGAAAAGCATGCTCTAAATTCAAAAGAAGTGACTTTTCAAGCTGATGCGATAGAGCTAATAATAAGCGAATACACAAGAGAAAGTGGCGTTAGAAATTTAAGAAGAAAAATAGCAGATATCCTTAGAAAAGTAGCGAAAAATATAGTTTTAAGCGAAGATAAAATTAAAAAAACAACTATCACAAAAGCAAAAGTTAAAGAGTATCTAGAAAAGAAAATTTTTGAAATAGATGAGATAAAAAGAGCCCCACAAGTTGGTATAGTAAATGGACTTGCTTGGACTAGCGTTGGTGGCGATGTTCTTAAAATAGAAGCCATAAAAATACGTGGCAAAGGCACACTTCAACTAACAGGACAACTCGGAGATGTGATGAAAGAGTCAGCTCAAATTGCATATAGTGTCATAAAAGTTTTAATAGATGAAAAATACTTAAAAGTTCCAAAAACTCTTATACCTAAAATAGATGATGAAAAAAGTAAAAATGATGAAATTTACCACAAATACGATCTTCATCTTCATGTTCCAGAAGGTGCAACTCCAAAAGATGGTCCAAGTGCTGGCATAACTATAGCAACAGCGATATCATCAATTTTTACAAACCAAAAAGTTCGCTCAGATGTCGCAATGACTGGAGAAATCACATTAAGCGGAGACGTACTTCCGATAGGCGGCTTAAAAGAAAAATTAATAGCAGCACATAAAGCTGGCATAAAATTAGCATTAATCCCACAAAAGAACTATGAAAGAGATTTGGACGAGATACCAGATGAGGTTAAAAATAGTATAGAAATCAAACCAGTCCTTCATATAAAAGATGTTCTAAAACATACTTTTGTAAAATAAAACAAATTTGACCTTGAAAAGGTCAAATTTAATCACTGCTTCTAAATCTGAATTGCCCCTTTTTAAATACCGTAATTATGTTTGATATAGAGAGTATCCATTTATTTTCTATGATATTTTTTAAAAATGCAGCAACCTCTCCACTTAAATTTATCCCATAAGCTAAGCCTATGCCATCTGTATGACCTATGGAGCAAACTGTTCCACGATGAATAAATTTAAATGGTTTGTCTAGAATTTTTCCACTTGTTAATTTTAATAAATTGTAGGCACAATACTCACCCATTTGAGAAGCAAGTTGCGCGGTTGGGGCATGTATAAGATCTCTATCGTTTGCAATAGCGCAATCCCCAACAACAAAAATATCATCATGTTCTATCATTTGTAAGTACTCATTAACACATATTCTATCGTTCTTATTTTTTAATTCAGAGTTTGAAATAACAGGGCTTCCTTTTACACCAGCACTCCAAACTATAGTATTACCATAAATTTCTTCCACATTTCCATCTTCATTTTTAACAAAAACACAGTTTTTTCTAATCTCAATTACATTACCTTTTACTAAAGTAACGCCACATGCTTGTAATTTTTGTTGCGCTTTTAAACTAAGTTTTTCTTCAAACATTGGAAGTATGCGTTTACCTCTACCAATCAAATAAACTTTTGGCACCTTTGGATCTATGCCACTTATTTTACAAAGTTGCGGAATCTTTTTTGCAAGCTCTGCTGCAAATTCAACCCCAGTAAATCCACTTCCACAAATAATAAAACTAAGAGCATTTTTATCATTTGTGAAACTATAATTTTTAAAGCCAGTTTCTATATTATCCCTAATAAGCAAGGCTTTATTTAGTGTAGAAATTTTATAAGCAAACTCATCTGCTCCTTTTACATCATAACAATTTACCTTAAAACCAAGACCTATAACTAAATAATCATAATCATATACGCTATTATTTTTGCCATAAACTTTTTTATCTTTTATGGAAATTTTAGTTACCTTATCTTTTATAAAATTAACTTTTTTTAATAAATTCCTATAAAAAATCCTAGCCTTCCTATCACTATATGTTCCAACTGCAACTTTGTGCAAAAGAGTTGTGGGGTAATGGTAATCATGTTTACTAATCAAAGTTACACTTAATTCTTGATCTTTTATATTTTTTTGAAGCGTAGTAGCACATTTTAACCCACCATAACCGCCACCTAGTATCAATATTTTTTTCATAAGGTAACCTTATAATATTTTAAATTTATAATAATTATAATTATTTTTTATTAATTTAAATACAACAAACAAAACTGTAAAATCCCATAAGATTATTTTTATTTTAAATAAAATTTAATAAAAATATGTAATTTTAGATATAATTAAACAAACTTTAATAATTACAAAGATATAATTATATTTCTTTTCGTGGTTAGATAGCTCAGTCGGTAGAGCAGCAGACTGAAAATCTGCGTGTCGGCAGTTCGATTCTGCCTCTGACCACCATTTTAATAAAATACCCATAAAATCTTTTTAAAACATCTATATTATTAATTCTTTATTTTGGGTAAATGGGTAAAAATGTAACTGCTTAAACTAATTTATTTTATTAAAATTACTTATATTTTATAGTTCCATTAAAAATATCAATACATACTTGCTATATTCTAAATTACCAAAATATAGGTATTTTAATACATTTTATACAATAATCTATAAGCTATAAAATCCTATAAATTATTTTTACAAAAGCCCAAAATATGATATATATAGAATAATATTAAATTAAGAAAAAAAAATGTATATTACTAGCCATAGTTTTTAAATTATTAATTTTTATAGAAATATGTTAACTTTTCTGCATTTAGATAATACTTATTAATAAAAATTGACAATAAGATTTTTAACTAATAATAAAATTTGTAAATTTACAAATGGGAGAAAAATGGAAACAATTACACAAAAATCTCGCGCTATAAAGATCTTAACTAGTTTGGCATTTTGGGTTGTATTTGGCATAATTGCCGGCATTATTCTTGGTATAGTAAATCCGCCACTTGCAGAGTCACACACAGTAAAGCAAGGGGCAGTATTGTTTATTAAAGTTCTTAAAATGATGATAGGACCTATCATTTTTTTAACAATTGTCTCTGGTATAGCCGGGCTACACAGCCTAAAAGATCTTGGTTCGCTTGGTTTTAAAGCCTTTATATATTTTGAAGTTGTTTCAACTCTTGCACTTGCTATAGGTATAACTGTTCCAAAAATTTTACAACCAGGTTCTGGTATGAACTTAAAGATTGAAGCTCTTGATACAAAAGGTGTTGATAAATTTATATCTCAATCAAAAAACATTCCCCTTGATCCAAATGCAAGTCCTTTAGAAAATATAATTAATGAAATTTGGCATATATTAAAAGGCGCTATTCCATCAGATCCTATAACCCCCTTTTTAACCGGCAATACACTTCAAGTATTATTTATGGCAATAGTAAGTGCGGTAATAATATCCTTTTTCTCTCATAAATATAAAAACATAATTATGAAGCCAATATACACTTTACAACACATTGTACTTAAAGTTTTAAGTATTTTTATGTGGTTTAGCCCAATCGCGGCTTTTTCAGCAATGGCTTATTTAATTGGACATTTCGGTCTTGGTACACTATGGGGAATGATAAATCTTCTTCTTGTTATGCTACTTTCTTGTTGTATATTTATATTTGGTGCGCTTGGAATTATATGTTATTTTGCTAAAGTAAATGTATTTAAATTTATGCGATTTATTTCAAAAGAGGTACTAATAGTTTTTGCCACAAGCTCAAGTGAAACCGCTCTTGCTCCACTTATGACAAAACTAGAAAAAGCAGGAATTCAGCGTGGTGCTGTAGGATTAATAATCCCAACAGGATACTCATTTAATCTAGATTGTACAAACATATACTTAGCAATGAGCGTTATTTTTCTTGCTCAAGCTTTTAATATAGATCTTACATTTATGCATTTACTTATGACACTTCTAATTCTAATGTTAACTAGCAAAGGCGCAGTTGGAGTTACTGGATCTGGCTTTATAATCCTAGCAGGAACTCTTTCTGCACTAAACATAATCCCAGTAGCAACTGTGGCTGTTTTACTTGGAGTTGATAAATTCATGAGCGAAATGATAGCTGTTGGTAATCTTTGCGGAAATGCAGTAGGCTGTTTGATTGTTTCTATATGGGATAAAAAAGTTGATTTAACACAATTTAGATATGCATTAGATCATCCAGAAGAATTTTAACTTATAAATATTGAGTGCATTTATGCACTCTTATATAAATTTGGCTCTTCATAATTATTAAAACTAAATAAATTTATAATAACAAAAATTAATATTGTATATTTGTATATAGAAAATTAACAAATAGTTATTTAAATATTTTTTAGATATAATATAAAAATTAAACTAAAATTTCCAAGGAATGATGATGGCTGAAGAAGAAAAAAAAGAAGAAACTAAAGAGAAAAAAGGCAGTAGCAAAAAAATAGTTTTAATAATAGTAATCATACTATCTTTTATTATTTTACTTGTACTGGGCATCGTAGTAGGTCTTATGCTATCTTCTCATCCTAGCGAAGATGCAGCTACAACAGAAACAAATAAACAAACACAAGCCAGAACACAACCGGCACCAAAACCAAATACATCTGGAAGATATAGCGATTTTATGAACATTGGAGTCATGTACCCAATGGATCAATTTATTGTAAATTTACTCAGTGAAAGCGGTTCAAGATATTTAAAAATTTCACTAGATTTAGAGCTCAGCATACAAACTCTAACTCCTGAAATAGATAAGAAAAAACCGATAGTAAGAGACATAATAATAAGATCTCTTTCTTCAAAAACTATCGAGGAAATAAGTACAACAAAAGGAAAAGAGCGCCTAAAAGATGAGATAGTTAGCAAAATAAATGAGATTTTAACAGATGGATATGTTAAAAATATCTATTTTACGGACTTTATCATTCAATGATAGGCATAGACATTATTGTCATAGATAGGGTTTCAAAATTATTAGACAAATACGGACAAAAGTTTTTAGAGAAATTTTTAAACAAAGACGAAATCAATATAGCAAAAAACGAAGCTAGTATAGCTGGTTTTTTTGCTGCAAAAGAAGCTTTCAGTAAAGCTTTAAGTTGTGGCATAGGAGCTGATTTTTCTTTTCATGATGTAAAAATTTGTAAAACCGTTAAAGGCGCTCCTTTTTTTGAAATAAATGAAAAAATAAAATCAAATTTTAATATCAAAAATGCAAGCTTGAGCATAAGCCATGATGGTGGCTTTGCAATAGCTGCTGTTATTTTAGAATAATATAATGCTAAAACACTTTTTTACAAATAGCTTTGGTATACTTGTTTCAAGAATTTTAGGCTTTCTTAGAGATATGCTAACAGCGGCTGTTTTAGGGGCTAGTATATGGAGTGATGTATTTTTTATAGCCTTTAAACTACCAAATCTTTTTAGAAGACTTTTTGCTGAGGGAGCTTTTACGCAAGCTTTTTTACCAAATTTCGTTTCTACAAACAAAAAAGGTCTTTTTAGTGTAGAAATTTTGATTAAATTTCTTGGCTTTATACTTTTATTAAGTTTTACTGTTATGCTCTTTGCTCCGCTTTTTACAAAAGCTTTAGCACTTGGTTTTGATAAAAATATGATTAGCTTAGCAGTTCCTCTTGTAAAAATAAATTTTTGGTATCTTAGCTTTATTTTTTTAGTAACTCTTTTTGCATCAATGCTACAATACAAAGGTCATTTTGCAACAACTGCATTTTCTACAGTTCTTCTTAATATATCTATGATTTTTGCTTTATTATTATCTTATGGTAATGATCAAAAAACCGCAGCATATTATCTAAGCTATGGTGTAATAATTGGTGGACTACTGCAATTAATAACACACATAATAGCCTTAAAAAAGATAAAAATGCTAAAAGTTTTACAAGGTGGATTTGTAAAATTTAAACAAGGTTTTAGAGCAAAAACTGATGGTTTTTGGAAAAATTTTTACCACGGTGTTATAGGATCATCTTCTGCGCAAATTGGGGCTTTTATAGATACTTGGTTTGCTAGTTTTTTAGTAACTGGAAGTATTAGTTATTTGTATTATGCAAATAGAATTTTTCAACTCCCATACTCACTTTTTGCAGTTGCACTAACAACGGCAATTTTTCCAAAAATCAGCAGACAAATCAAAGCAAACTCATATGAAGATGCACTAAATTTAATGAGCAAAGGATTTCATTTTTTACTAGGATTTTTGCTTTTTGCTAGCATTGGTGGGATTATGCTAAGTTACGAGATAACTTGGCTACTTTATCAAAGAGGCGAATTTAATAGCCAAGATACCTTACAATGTGCACAAGTTTTAAGTATGTTTATGATTGGTCTTGTTGGATTTGGTTTAGCAAAGCTTTTTTCATTATGGCTATATGCAAAAATGCAGCAAAAACTAGCAGCTAAGATATCAATTTATAGCATGCTGATAAATTTAATCTTTTGCTTTGCCCTAATAAAGCCTCTTGGCACTGCAGGTCTTGCGCTTGCTAGCTCTATTTCAGCATTTTATCTACTTTTTATGAATATTAGGATTTTTTCGTTTAATAATTTTTTGGCTATAATAAGAGTTAAAAAAATTTTAATCATTTTTGCACTTTGCATGTTAGAAATATTGATATTATTAGTTTTTAAGGGTTTTATAGATGATTATATACGATAGTGCCAAAAAGAAAAAAGTTGATTTTGTACCCATAAAAGATGGTGAAGCAAGAATATATGTGTGCGGCCCAACTGTGTACGATGATGCGCATCTTGGACATGCTAAAAGCAGTGTTAGCTTTGATCTTTTAAGAAGAGTTTTAGTGGCACTTGGATACAAAGTTAAATTTGCAAAAAACTTTACAGATATAGATGATAAAATTTTAAAAAAAATAGATGAAACCGGAAAAAGCTTAGAAGACATAACCTCGTTTTATACACAAAGATATTTAGATGATATGAAAGAATTAAATGTATTAAGAGCCGATTTTGAACCAAAAGCTACTCAAAATTTAAACGAAATCATATCCTATATAGAGCTTTTACTTAAAAATAACTCCGCTTACAAGCTTGATGATGGCATATATTTTGATACATCTAAAGACGATGAATATCTATCGCTAAGCGGTAAAAAAGGCGAAGAAGAGAGCATTGCAAGAATTGATTCAAACAAAAATAAAAAAAATGAAAAAGACTTTGTGCTTTGGAAATTTGATGAAAAATATTATGATAGCCCTTTTGGAAAAGGAAGACCTGGTTGGCATACAGAGTGTGTTGCAATGATAAAAAAACATCTTGCCTATGATGAAAATACACTTATAGACATTCATGCAGGTGGCATGGATTTGCTTTTTCCTCACCATGAAAACGAAGCTGCACAGTGTAGATGTGCTGAGCGTAAAAGCTTAGCAAAGTATTGGATGCATAATGGTTTTGTACAAGTAAATAACGAAAAAATGAGCAAATCTCTAGGCAATAGCTTTTTTATAAAAGATGCATTAAATTTAGTTTGTGGGGAAGTTTTAAGATTTTATCTAATGAGTACACATTATAGATCAAATTTTAACTATAGCGTAGAAGATATGCTAGCAAGCAAAAAAAGACTTGACAAAATTTACCGCTTAAAAAAAAGGGTTTTGGATGCTTCAGCAGGCATAGTCGATGAGAAATTTAAAAAAGATATTTTAAATGCGCTAAGTGATGATTTAAACTCCTCTCTAGCCTTAGCAACGCTTGATATCATGATAAACTCAGCAAATGAATACCTTGATAAAAATCCAAAGGATAAAAACTATAAAGCGATAATTTTAGCAAATTTAAACTTTGTAACAGAGATTTTAGGTATTTTGCAAATTGACAGTACAATTTATTTTCAATTTGGCGTAGATAATGAAACTAAGCAAAATATAATAAATTTGATAAACCAAAGAAACGAAGCAAAAAAAGACAAAAACTACCAAAAAGCAGATGAAATTAGAGATAATTTGATAAATTTAGGAATTTCCATTATGGATACACCAAATGGAACCATTTGGGAAAAGCTATGAATGGTATAAGAGATATTTTCAAAAGATTTTTACCATACTTTAAAGACTATGTACCACAGTTTTCATTGGCTATATTAGGTATGATTATGGCAGCAGCTGGTTCAGCTATTTCAGCATATCTAGTAAAACCAGTGCTTGATAAAATTTTTGTAGAAAAAAATGAAGATATGTTATATATTTTACCTTATGCAATTATCGCAATTTATTTTATAAAAAGCCTTGGTACCTATATGCAAGCCTACTATACAGCTTATATAGGACAAGATACTGTAAGAAGATTTCGCGAAAAATTGCTTGGAAATTTACTACATCTTGATATAGAGTTTTTTAGTAAGTATAGAGTTGGAGAGCTTGTAAGTAGAAATATAAACGATATAGAGCGTATAAGAAGCGTTGTTTCTTCCATGATTCCAGAATTTATAAGAGAAACTATAACAATAGCAGGACTTTTATGTGTTGTGCTATATCAGAGTTTGGAACTATCATTTTTTGCTCTTATAATAATGCCACTTGCCATTTTTCCTATATCAAAACTTGCTAAAAGAATGAGAAAAATCTCAAAATCATCTCAAGAAAAAACCTCAGATATAAGCTCATGTTTAAATGAGATTTTTACAAATATAGAGATTATAAAATCAAAAAATGCTCAGGATTATGAGCTTTCTAGATTTTCAAAAGAAAATGATAAATTTTTTAAACTAAATTTAAAAAGCGTAAAGATAGGTGAGATTGTTAGCCCAATAATGGAAACTTTGGGCGCTATTGGAATTTCTGTTGTTATTATATTTGGCGGAAAAGAAGTAATTGATGGAACACTAAGCGTTGGTAGCTTTTTTTCATTTTTAACTGCCCTTTTTATGCTTTATACGCCACTTAAAAGAATTTCAAAACTACACAATAGTATGCAAGATGCAGTTGCTGCAAGCGAAAGAACATTTGAATTAATAGATAAGTTTCCAAGTATAGTAAGTGGAAATGAAGAATTTCCTACAAACCTAAACTCTATATCTTTTAACAATGTATGTTTAAAATATAATGATAGCCTTGTATTAAATGGAGTAAATTTAATAGCAAAAAAAGGCGAATTAATAGCAATAGTTGGAAAAAGTGGTGGAGGCAAAACATCGATCATAAACCTACTAATGCGTTTTTATGATCCAATAAGCGGTGATATACTCATAAACGAACACAATATTGCAGAGTTTGACATAAAATCACTTAGAAAAAATATAGGGTTCGTTTCCCAAAGGGCCTATATTTTAAATGATACTGTGGCTAAAAATGTATGCTATGGTGATGAATTTGATGAAAAAAAAGTTATACAAGCGCTTAGAATGGCAAATGCACTTGAGTTTGTAAATAGCCTTGAAAACGGCATGCAAACAGTTTTAAATGAATTTGGCACAAATTTAAGTGGTGGGCAAAGACAAAGAATTACAATAGCAAGAGCTTTGTATAATAATCCAAAAATCCTAATCTTTGACGAAGCAACAAGCGCACTTGATAATGAAAGTGAAAAAGTTATCACAAGTATAATAAGAAATCTCTCTGATGATAAGATAATCTTTGTTATAGCTCACAGAATGAGTACTGTAGAAAATGCTGATAAAATAGCAGTTGTCAGTAATGGCAAGATAGTAGCTTGCGGAAGCGATAGTGAGCTATATCAAAATTGCGAAATTTATAGAAATTTAAAAGGGACTATTATCCAAGAAAAAGGGAACTAATGCATTACGATACAATAAAAAATATATTTTTCAAATTTGATCCAGAAACTGCTCATCATATCGCTGAAATTGGGCTTAAAACTACAACAAAATTATCACTTGGAATCAATGTTCTTAAAAAAAACTTTACATATGAAAACAACATATTGGCTCAAAATATATTTGGGTTAAATTTTCCAAATCCAATTGGCATTGCAGGTGGATTTGATAAAAATGCAACTATGATAAAAGCGCTTTATGCACTTGGTTTTGGGTATATAGAGTATGGAACACTTACACCAAAACCACAAAGCGGAAATGCAAAGCCAAGGCTTTTTAGACTCATAGAAGAACAAAGCATACAAAATGCAATGGGTTTTAACAATGATGGTGCAAAGATCATAAAAGAGAGGATAAAAAATATTTTTCCATTTGAAATACCACTTTTTTGCAATATCGGGAAAAATAAAATTACGCCAAATGAAGAAGCTATAAATGATTATGTAAATTTAGTTCAAACTTTTAATGGTATAAGCGATGTTTTTGTTATAAATATTAGTTCTCCAAATACTCCAAATCTTAGAGATTTACAAGAAATAAGTTTTATAAATGAATTATTTGACGCTATAAAACCTCTAACAAAAACTCCAATTATACTAAAAGTATCTCCAGATATGAGTATAGAAAAAAGCTTAGAGATATGTTCTAGTGCTGTTCAAAACGGAGCAAGCGGGATTATACTTACAAATACAACAATCGATTACACTCTTAGCAATAAAGCTAAAAATTTTGGTGGAATAAGTGGTCAACTGCTAAAAGAAAAATCAAAAATAATGCTAAAAGAAATATCAAAAGAACTTTTTGGCAAAACTATACTCATTAGCTCTGGGGGCATAGATAATGCAAATGATGCTTATGAGCGAATAAAAATGGGTGCTAGCTTAATTCAAATTTACACCTCCTTTATCTTTAAAGGTCCAAAAATTTGTTATAACATTAATTCAAAACTTGCAAAAATGCTAAAAGATGATGGATATAAAACCATATCTCAAGCTATTGGTGCTTATTTAAAATAAGGAAAGTAATGATTAAAAATTTCAATAAAAAAATATTAAAAAATAAAATGGAAATTTATCACATACCTGTAAATTTAGGTTCAGACGTGATAAGTGTAGATATATTTTATAAAGTTGGTTCAAGAAATGAAATAATGGGCAAAAGCGGTATAGCCCATATGATCGAACATCTAAATTTTAAATCGACTAAAAATTTAAAAGCCGGAGAGTTTGATGAAATAGTAAAAGGATTTGGCGGTATTGACAATGCATCTACTGGTTTTGATTATACGCATTATTACATTAAATGTTCAAAACAAAATTTGGAAAAATCACTATATCTTTTTAGTGAACTTATGGAAAATTTACATCTAAAAGATAGCGAATTTCAGCCAGAGAGAGATGTTGTCTTAGAAGAAAGAAGATGGAGAACAGATAATTCTCCAATGGGTTATTTGTATTTTAGGCTTTTTAATCATGCATTTTTGCACCATCCTTATCACTGGACACCAATTGGTTTTTTTGATGATATACAAAATTGGGATATAAACGATATTAAAGATTTTCACTCTAAATTTTATCAACCCCAAAACGCCTTTTTAATAGTTAGTGGCGATATAGATAAAAAAAGTGTTTTTAATCTTAGTAAAAAATATTTTGAGGATATAAAAAACAGATCCAAAATACCTACAAATATCTGCAAAGAACCTTTGCAAGATGGCGCAAAAAAAGTTTATTTAACAAAGCAGAGTGATGTTGAAATGATTGCAATTGCTTATAAAATTCCGCCGTTTAATCACATAGATAGCGTATCTTTAGAAGGATTGAGTGAATATCTAAGCAATGGAAAAAGCTCGCTTTTACAAAGAGTTTTAATAGACGAAAAAAAGCTAGTAAATCAAGTCTATGCTTATAGTATGGACAATATCGATGAGAGTCTTTTTATCATCATAGCAATTTGTAATAATGACATAAAAGCAGAAGTTGTAGAAAATGAGATAAATTTATTGATAGAAAAAACAAAAAATGATAAAATGAACGAAAATGATTTTACAAAAATTAAAAATAATATAAAAGCAGAACTTATATTCTCACTTCAAAGTGCTAGCAAAGTGAGTTCTTTATATGGAAATTATATCGCAAAAGGAGATTTAGGGCCACTTTTGAGCCTAGAAGATAAGATTGAGTCTTTAAACTCAGAAATGTTGCAAAAATGTGCACAAAAATATTTTGTAAAACAAACATCTACAACAGTAATTTTAAGAAAGGATAATAAGTGAGCAAAAAAGTACTAATAGGCGCAATGACAGCCATTATAACTCCATTTAAAAATGGCAAAATAGATGAAGTTACATACTCTAAACTTATCAAAAGACAAATAGCAAACGGCATAGACTGCGTTGTTCCTGCTGGAACTACTGGCGAAAGTGCAACTCTAACTCACGATGAACACAAAACTTGCATAGAAATTGCGGTTGATGTATGCAAAGGTACAAATACTAAGGTTTTGGCTGGAGCTGGAAGTAACGCAACTCACGAAGCTATAATGCTCGCTAAATTTTCTCAAGCACAAGGAGCAGATGGGATACTTTCCGTGGCGCCATACTACAATAAACCAACACAAGAAGGCCTTTATAGGCATTATGCTGAAATTTCAAAAAATGTTGATATTCCTATCTTATTATACAATGTACCAGGAAGAACTGGATGCGATATACAAGCAGATACTGCCATAAGATTATTTAATGATTGTAAAAATATTTATGGAGTAAAAGAAGCTAGCGGAAATATCGACAAGTGTGTTGATTTATTAGCTCATGAGCCAAACATGGTCGTAATGAGTGGTGAAGATGCTATAAACTATCCGATACTAAGTAATGGTGGGAAAGGAGTTATTTCTGTAACTTCAAATCTTCTTCCTGATTATACTGCAAATCTTACCCATTTTGCATTAGATGAGAAATTTTCACAAGCAAAAACAATAAACGATAAGTTATATAATATAAATAAAATTATGTTTTGTGAAAGTAATCCAATACCAGTAAAAGCAGCTATGTTCATAGCAGGACTCATACCTATACTTGAATATAGATTACCACTTTGCGAACCAAGCAATGAAAATATGAAAAAAATTGAAAATATTATGAAACAATACAATATAAAAGGATTTTAATGGACGATTTTTATAAAGGCAAGACTTTAGTAATAAGTGGTGGAACTCGCGGAATTGGGCGAGCTATACTACTTAAATTTGCAAAAGCTGGTGCAAACATAGCTTTTACTTATAATTCAAATGAAGAATTAGCACAATCTCAGGCAAAAGAACTCGAAATTGAGTATAAAATAAAAGCTAGATGTTATGCGCTAAATATATTGGAACCAGAAACATACAAAGATTTATTTTTAAAAATTGATGAAGATTTTGATAGAGTTGACTTTTTTATCTCAAATGCTATCATTTCAGGTCGCGCAGTTGCAGGTGGATATACTAAATTTATGAAACTAAAACCACGTGGTATAAATAATATTTTTACAGCAACAGTTAATGCTTTTGTAGTTGGCGCACAAGAAGCCGCAAAAAGAATTGAAAAAGTTGGCGGAGGATCTATTATATCAATAAGCTCCACCGGAAATAGAGTTTTTATAGAAAATTATTCAGGTCATGGTACTTGTAAAGCAGCAGTGGAAGCTATGGTTAGATACGCAGCAACCGAACTTGGAGAAAAAAATATTAGAGTAAATGCAGTAAGTGGGGGACCGATCGATACTGACGCACTAAAAGCATTTACAAATTATGAAGAGGTTAGAGATATCACAGCTAAACTTAGCCCACTTGGGAGAATGGGTAAACCAGAAGATTTAGCTGGAGCATGTCTATTTTTATGTTCAAAAGATGCAAGTTGGGTAACCGGTCATACATTCATAATAGATGGTGGAACTACATTTAAATAATATGCTAAACTTACCAAATATACTAGCTTTTACAAGGATTTTCCTTGCGCCCCTTATGTTTTACATACTTCTTGAAGCAAGAACGCCAAGTATACATATAACATGGTTAAACTATTTTGCAGCACTTGTTTTTGTACTAGCTTCCATAACTGATTTTTTTGATGGTTATATTGCAAGAAACTGGTCTCAAATAACAAAGCTAGGCGAAATCATTGATCCACTTGCAGATAAAATGCTAACTTTAGCTGCATTTATGGGACTAATGATGTTAGATAGAGCAAATCCTTGGGCTGTATATCTAATACTTGTAAGAGAGTTTTTTATAACAGGTTTTAGAGTTTTCTTAGCAAGCAATGGCGCAAAACTAGCCGCATCAATGACAGGAAAAGTAAAAACTGTTTCACAAATGATATCAATAGGATTTTTGTGTATGGATTGGTATGGTGGAAAACTTTTACTTTGGATTGCAGTTATTTTGACGCTTTACTCTGGATTTGAATATATTTATGGATACTATAAATTTTTAAATCAAAAATCATAAATTTATTTATAAATACTCAAATTTTGCATACAATAAGGCAAAATTTGGAACAAAATTTGCTTATATTAAAAATAAAATATAGAAAGGATTAAAATGTTTGCAGGATTTGATACTACAAAAGCAAAACCACTTTTAGATCAAGCATTAGCTGGTAGAAATTTAAGAAATCAAATGATTTCTAGTAACTTAGCAAACATCAGTACTCCTTTTTACAAAGCAAAAGATGTTGATTTTGAGTCAGCTTTAAAAGAAAAAGTAGAAGAAATGTATAATGGCAAACAAAACCAAACTTTACAACTAGCCCAAACACATGAAACTCATTTTCCAAGAGTTGATTTTCCAAAAAATAATTTTGGAACTATATACCTAAGAGATGGTCATATGGCAAGAAATGATGCAAATACTGTTGATTTAGATGTTGAAACTTCAGAGCTTAGCAAAAATGCTATGATGATAAGTGCAATTGATTCTGCGCTTAACAAAAATAGTGCCATATTTAAAGCAGTGATTGAATCAAGTGGTAAAATTTAAGGATAAAAGATGGCATATTTAAGTGATTTTGATATAAGCGGATACGGTCTTAGCGCACAACGCTTTAGAATGAATGTTATTAGCTCAAACATAGCTAACTCCCAAACCACAAGAACTGCAGAAGGTGGTCCATATAGAAGAAGGGAAGTTATATTTAAAGCATTTGATTTTAACAAAGAGCTAAACAATCAGATAAAAAAAAGCCATAATATGCTAGAATACTCCAATCCACTTAGCGATTCAGATTCACCAAAAAATGCTGATCCCTCAGTAATGAGCGTAGTGGTTGATAAAATAGTAAGAGATGACAAAGATTTTATAATGAAGTATGATCCATCCCATCCGGATGCTAATACAAGAGGATATGTTGCATATCCAAATATAAATCCAGTTATAGAAATGTCAGATCTTATAGAAGCAACAAGAGCATATCAAGCAAATGTGTCGGCTTTTCAAACAACTAAAAGCATAACACAAAGTGCGATAGATTTATTAAAAGGATAATAACAATGAATAATATAAATAAAATAGATCTTAATACAAAGATAAATGATAAAAATATAAATAAAATGTCATCAAATAATAGCGGTGAGTTTTCAAAAATGCTTGATAATTCCTTAAAAGAATTAAACGAAGTTCAAGTTAATGCAGATAAAGCACTCGCGGATCTTGCAACAGGAGAAGTAAAAGATCTTCATCAAGCAGCACTTGCGATAAATAAAGCTGAAACCAGCATGAAACTTATGCTTGAAATAAGAAATAAGGCACTAAGCGCATATAAAGAGATCTCAAGAACACAATTATAATGATATCTAAACGATCTAAAGTTACTATCGTTTTTTTGCTTGTTTTTGCGTCTTTTGCTATACTTATCTTAGTATTTTTTTACAGAGCAACTCTTGATAGACGCATAGTTGGTCGTATAGCAAGCGACAGTGATACATCAATAAGAGGCGATATAATCACAAAAGATGGTTTTAAAATTGCTACAACACAAAAAATTTATGATGTAAAAATAGATACAAGAAGCTTAAATCCAGACAAAAAAGATCTTTTCATACAACTTTACTCAATATATACAGACGAAAATCCAAACAAAATAAAAAAAATGATAAATAGCAAACAAGGTGGCATTATACTATCAAAAAATATATCTGCAAAAACTGCTGCTCACTTAAAAGAATTGAGTAGATTTTTTTCTACAAACTCAGTATTCATACCATTTAGCGACGATAAAGGTAGAAAATACGATCCCCAAGCAATGGGTGTTATAGAAAAAGGAGAATATAGGGTTTATATGGCAAAAGATAGTCTGACCCCAGCTATTGGTTATGTAAAAGAGACTGTAAAAAATGGAATCATAAAAAGAGAAGGCGTAAAAGGAATAGAAAAATATTATGACGATTATCTTTCGTCTATAAAAGATGCTGACATAAAAGGATCAAGGGATCTAAGTAACAATATAATTATAGAAAAGCCAAGTGATTTTGGCGAAAGAATAGATGGTTATAATCTTATACTAAATACATCTCTCAAACTTCAAACGATGACAGAATATATTTTAGATGTAATGATAAAAGATATTGAAGCAAGGGAAATAGTTGCTGGCATTATGGATAGTAAAACCGGTGAAATACTTACGCTCGCAACAACAAATAGATATAATCCATCCAACATAAAAAAAGAAGAATACAGGGCATTAAACTCAACATCGACAGAATACGCATACGAGCCTGGTTCAGTTGTAAAACCTATAGTTTTTGCATATCTATTATCTGCAAATAAAGTAAATCCCCTTGAGATTATTAATACTCACAATGGTGTGTACCAACACGGAAAAAGCATAATTAAAGATAGTCATCCAGCAAAAACAATGACTGCAGAAGAAATTATAATACACTCTTCAAATATTGGTATGGTCGAATTGTCTAAGAGAATAAGTGGTGAAGAGCTTTATATGAACTTAATAAAATTTGGCTTTACAAAACCAAGTGGAATTGATATGCCTTATGAGCAAAAAGGTATGATACCAAGCCTTTCAGAACTTAACTCTGAAATTTACAGAGGTACTGCAAGCTATGGGTATGGTATACAAACCACATTCTTGCAACTTCTAAGAGCTTATGCAGTTTTTAATAATAATGGCTATCTAGTCACACCACAACTTGTATCAAACTTGCAAAAAGATGGAAAATTATATAAAGGTAGACCCGTTCCTCCAAAAGAACAAATCTTGAGCGAAGATATCGCAAAAAGAATGAAAAATATACTTATAAAAGTCGTAAAAGATGGAACTGGTAAAAAAGCAGATATCGCCGGCTTAGATATAGGTGGCAAAACAGGAACTTCACGCGTGGCTATTGGTGGCGGATATTCAAAAAGTATGTATAATGCTTCCTTTTTTGGCTTTGCAGATGATAAATTTGGACATAGCTATACCATAGGAGTTTTTGTAAGAGAGCCTAAAGCTGGCAAAATTTACGCATCACAAAGCGCTATTCCTATATTTAAAAATATTGTAGAACTTTTAATACAAGAACAGCAACTTATTCCAACAACGTCAAACTAAATTTATCAAATCAGACAAAGTAAAATTTGCTGCATTGTTTTTAGCGTTAAGGTTTTGAGCTTTTTCTACTATGGAGTTATTTTGGAGTCTCGCCATCAACTCTTTTTTATAATCTCCTAGCATTTCTTCCAAAATCTTTTCTAAGCCTTCTGCTTCGCTTTTGCTAAGATTTTTCTTATTAAGACCAAGCTGCTCTTTTAGCTCTTGTCTTTTTTGTTCAATTTTCTCTTCTATTTTCTGAGAATTAAGAACACTTAAAAAAGCATAAGATCCAAGTTGTGTAAGCTGATCTCTAAATTCATCAACGTTATCAATTCTCAAATCATCTGATTTTTTTCGATTTTGAGTAGCAAGAGCAATAGAAAGCTCTTTGTCAAAATCACCGCCTCGAACATTTTTACCTATAGTATCTAATGTAGATATTAAAGAGTTAATCTGTTCTATTTTCATACATTCTCCTTTTAGGTAAGATAGTATATTACAAGCAAAAAGTATTCCTAGTTCTTATATCTATAAATTTAGCAAACTCATCGCTATCGTTTGGACAAGATACAACATCAAAAAACTCATAATTTAGCTCTTTAGCTAGTTTTCTGTACTCTATATCTATCTCAAAAACAGTTTCTGAATTATCAATACAAAATGCAATTGGGAAAACTATAACTTTTTTGTGATTTAATTTTTTCATAACATCAACTATATTTGGTCCAAGCCATTCAACTGGTCCTAATTTTGACTGATATGCAAGTTTTATATCTTTAAAAAAAATATCATTTTCTTTAAGCTTATTTTTTAAAATTTCTACATGTTTTTTGATATGCTCTTCATATAAATCGCCATTTTTTATAATTTTAATTGGTAAAGAATGAGCCGAAAATATCAAAATAAAATCTTTTGGATCTAAATTTTTAGATGATATTTTGCGCAAAATCAAGTTTAATATAACATCATTATAAATTTCATTTTCATAAAAATAAGGAATTTCCGTTATCTTTTGTTTTAGACCAAGTTCTTTCATAGTATTTTTTACATCATCCAAACTAGAAGAGATAGTAGTTACGGAATGATGAGGATAAAGCGGAAATAAAATAAACTCATCTGCATCATTATATTTATTTAACACATCTTTGGCAAATGGAGGTGTATAGTTCATAATAAAATCAACCTCATAATCGCTATTTTTTAGCTTGTTTACTAAACTTTGGGTTATGTCACAAATTGGTGATTTTCCACCTATTGCTTCATAATTTTTCTTTGCTATATTTTTTCTTCCATTTACTATCATATAAGCTATAAATTTTCTAAGCAGATTATTTTTTACACTTATTATGTATTTATCATTAAACATATTTTTTAGAAAAACAGCTACTTCATCTAAATTTGAAGGACCGCCCATATTTAAAAGCAATAAAACTTTTTTCATAAAACAACTACTTTTGTTATGGCTATACTATCATTTATACTAACTAAATTTCCTATTTTACCGCTAGTGCAGTATTCGAAAAATTCACCATTTTGATATCTAATAGACATATCTTCATTATCAACTCTTAAGTTTATAAGCCCTTTTTCATCCATTTTTCTCAGATTAAAGGATATTAAATCCGCCATATAATGACCGCTTGAACAAGACATCTCAATATAAAATCTATTTATTTTATAATTCCATGAATTTATCATACTACAAACCACACCATTTGCTGTTTTTACTCTAGCACATAAAACATCATCTATATTTCTATCCTCTATACTACTTGTAGATGCACCAAATTCAATTATTTCCGATGCACACAGATATCTTATGAGATCAAGATCACTCATAGTAAATCTCATTTTTATACCATCAAGAGTATCATATGGATAGGGACTTGAGTGAATTATATTTATACTATAAATTTTCTCTTCTTTCTTTAAAGCCTGCTTTAAAGAAATCACAGCTGGATTGAATCTCATGCTATAACCGATACAAACATTTAAATTATTTTCTTTCGCGATATATGATATCTCATTTGCATCACCCATATGAGTAGTAAGCGGGGCATGTATTAGGAAATTTTTTGCATATTTCTGACATTGTAAAAATGTTTTTTTATGCAAATTACTAGGTGTTGTTATTATTATAGCTTCAGGAGAGTGATGAGAATATAATTCATTTAAATCTTCATATATGTTTGCTTTTACATCTGATAATATTTTTTTACTTCCTTGTTTACAAATACCAACAAGCTCAAAATAGTCAGATCGTCTAAGATCATTATAATATGCCTTAGTAATGTTTTCAAAACCAACAATAGCAACACTTATTTTATCCAAAAAAATTCCTTAACTATAAAAAATAGTCTAGACAGAATACTCCTGCCTAGAGTCAAAAATTACTAATTTTCTTTTTCGTAAGCAGAAAGAATTGCATATACTTCATCTTTCAAAAGAAGTTTTTCTTTCTTAAGTTTATCAAGTTCTACATCTTCCATGTGCTCTCTACCTTCAGCTGCATCTTTAATTTTTTGATCTAATTCATTATGACGATCAAAAATTTTTGCAAAATGTGCATCTTTGGTTTTTAGCTCACTTATGAGATCTCTATACTCATGAAACATTGTAGCTCCTTTAAATAAAATGTTATATAACTAGCATTCTATCTATTGATGGCTTAAAACTACTTTTATTAAGACCTATAATCTGAGTTTATATTTACATATGTATGACCAAGATCACATCCATAAGCTTCAAATTTACCACTACCTATTCCAAGCTCACAGCTTATCTTATAGCTTGATTTTTGCATAATAGCGTGAGCTAGATTTTCTCTTTTCTCATCAAGTTGTGGAAAGTCCTTACTAAAAACAATCACATCATCATATTTTATAATCAAGCTTTCTTCACAACACTCAATGCCGCTTGCACCAATAGTTGAAGCAATTCTACCCCAGTTTGGATCTTCTCCAAAAATAGCCGTTTTTACAAGGAGTGAGTTTGATAATGCTTTTGCGGCAATCTCAGCCTCATCATCGTTTTTAGCACCACTTACACTAAATGCTACAACTTTTTTTGAGCCTTCGCCATCTTGAACTAAATACAATGCCATTTGTTTAGTTATAAGATTTAAGACTTCAATAAAAGCTAATTTATCATAAGCTTTGCTTTTTCGTGAGCTAAGTAACATCAAGGTATCATTTGTAGATGTATCACCATCAACACTTACTGCGTTAAAGCTATGCTTTACGCTAAGTGACAAAATCTCATCCATATCTTCTTTTGGAATGTTTGCATCAGTAAGTATAAAACAAAGCATAGTTGCAAAAGCTGGATTTATCATGCCAGCACCCTTACAAATACAAGCAACATTAAAATGCTCTCCATTTTCGAGCTCAACCCTAAAAGCAAGTTCTTTTTTAAAGCTATCTGTTGTCATAATAGCCCTTACAGTATCATCACTACTTCTAGAAGTAAAATTTATTTTATCAAAAGATGCAATAATTTTTTCTTTATTTAGTCTATACCCTATGACTCCAGTTGAACACATTATAGGATTTATTAAATTTATCTTTTTTGAAAGATTTTCAAAAATAAAATTTATATCATCAACACCACCCTGCCCTGTCATTGCATTTGCATTTTTTGAATTTAATAATATAAAGTTTGTTTTAAAATTTTTTGGATATTTTAAAAAATGCCTAATTGGAGCTGCTTGAAATTTATTACTAGTAAAAATGGCGCTTACATCATAGGCAATGTCACTTCTTATAAAGCCAACATCATTCTCATATTTTTTAAATCCAGCATTTACTCCACCAAAATAAAAACCTTCAATATTTTCAAGTCCATTTTTTAAAGAGATGATATCAAACATATTTTAACTCCTCGGGCATATATTTACTTCTTACAACCTTTTTTGTTATTCTTATACCATCTGCAGTGCCTATTATAAGTAGCTTAGAGCCAGTTCCTATAAGAGTATCATCTTTTGGCATAGGAATAAATTTATTATTTTGATCCTTTATACCTACAATACGAGCGCTTGATAATTCTTTTAAATGAGTATCTTTTAATCTTTTAAATCTAACCCACGAATAATCAGGAACTAAAATTTCCTCTATATCCATAGGTGAGTCTTTTTTATACAAAAATTCTTCCAGCATATTTTCCATATCAGGTCTAACGCTTACCGCACTAAGTCTTTGAGCTACTAGTTTTGTTGGTGTTACAATGGAATTTGCACCTAGTTTTTTAAGTTTTATTGTATCATCTTCATTATCCGCGGTGCTCATTATAAAATACTCTTCTCTACCAAGTTCTTTTTCATAAAGCCTTGCAGTTGCAATAATTGCAATATTATCAGCTATATTTGGACTAAGCGAAATCAAACCTTTTGCACTTGAAAAATGTGTTTTTTTTAAAGCTATTTCTGTATGTGGGGCAGCTTTTATAAAATATGGATATCTATATTTTTCTGCTAAATCTGCCAAATCGTCCCTATCATCAACAACCACAAAAGGTATATGATTTTCCCTAAATTGTCTAGTAAGTTCGATTGTATAGTTATTGTGATAACAAATAACAAAGTGTTTTTTTAATCTAGCTATATCATTTATCATTTTTCTTTCCTTAAAAATGTTGATAAGTGAGCCTTTTTTTAGCACTTCTATAACAAGACCTATTGAAAATGAAAAAACAGCAAATCCCATAAAAATAAGTGCTATTGTAAAAAGTCTTCCAGCTGGTGATATATAATCAATCTCAGTAAATCCAACCGTTGTAAAGGTCATACCTGCCTGATATATCGCATCCATCAAAGAAAAATCATTGATAAAAACATAGCCAAGCGTTCCAAATAAAAGAAGCATAACAACGGCTATAAGCGGAAGACGGAAGAAGCGTAATTGTTCGTATAGTTCTGTGCTCAAATCCACTTCGGGCTTTGAGGCATCAGACCATTTGAGGAATTTTTTTATCTTTTCTATTAAAGACATATACTCCTCTTTATTAAGTTTAATTTTTATTTTGAATGTTTCTTCATAGTTCTAATAGTAGAAGCTGCCACTTTAATTCTTCTAGTTGTTCCATCTTCTAAAGTAACACGGATAGAGCGTAAATTTGGCATAAATCTTTTTTTATTTCTATTGTTAGCGTGACTTACACTATTTCCAACCATAGGACCTTTTCCTGTTATTGCACATCTTTTTGACATAGTTTTTCCTTAATAAAATTATTAAAATAGCTTGCAATTATATCATAAAAACCAAAATGTTTACTTAAATTAATTTTTATAAATTTTATCTGATTTAAAACATTTTATAGATAAAATACAAAAAATTAATTTATTAAAATTCTAAAGTTGAAAGCGAAAGTATGACGCCTGTAATAAAAAATAGCATCGCTATTTTTTCTCCTGCTGGATTTATTGATGGTGCTATGTCAAAAACCATAATAGAACCAAACGATATGGCATTTTTAAAAGAAAAAATGCCAGTTTGCGTCTTTGTATCTTTTAAAAAAGTAATATTTTTTAATAAAATTGGCTTTAACAATATCATAAATACCCTACAAAACATAAAAGAAGAGTTAAAAATAAGCATTGCTCTTTGTGATTACAACGAAAAAATGTTTAAGTCTTTTTTCGATATGGCGGATCAAAAAATAACTTACTCTTTATTTGAAACACTTGAAATTGGAATGCTTTTTTTCAACAAATCAAATGGCGAAAATAACAAAGTTTTGATATATACCACCAATCAAAAGCAAGATAGTAAATTAGCATTAAGTCTTGCGCAAAAAGGCTATGACGCACATATAGCAAAGGATTGTGATGATTTTAAAACTCAAATAAACAATTTTGATTATGCATTAAGCATGACACACATTATGAATGATGAAAAAAATATGCAAATAGAGATAAAAAATGGTGTTGTTATATATAATCTTGATGGATATATAGACTCTAGTTTTGCAGAAAATTTTGATAAAAAATATTATGAGAATTTATTAAAAGTCGGTTTTAAATATTTCATTTTTGATGGAACAAATGTGTCATCTTTTAATGTTTATGGAACTGCTTTTTTAGCAAGCCTCTCTGTTTTAAGTGCTGAATACGGAGTAGTAATGGCTGTTTGCAATATAAAAAATACAACTCAAACGCTAAAAAACGAGCTTGAAGATGGTGGGATTTTAGTTTATGATAGTACACAAGATTTCTACAATGATGAAAGTACTATAAGTGGTGGAGCTGGAATGCTTAGCAATAAGATAAATAATATCAGCAAAAACTTGATAGAAATTCTCCCAAACATCGTAGCACTTATAAGTTCATCTATATCCTCGATATTAAAAACACAAATAACAAAAAAACAAGCATCCCTAATGCCCTTTAAGGCTACTGGTTTTGAAGATTATATTGGCGCTTATATAGCATTTTATGGAGATATAGATGGGAAGTTACTCCTATGCATGAGCGAAGATAGCGCCAAAGATATCTGTAAAGTTTTATTAGATGAAACTAAAGAAATTTCTAGACATGATATAGCTACAGCTTTGGGTGAATTTATGAATATTATAGGCGAAAATATACTTATAATGTTTAATGAAAAAAAGCATAAGGTAGAATTAACAATGTCAAGAAGCATAACAAATATAAAAGAATTTGAAGCAAATCAAAGTAAAGGGGCATTTTTAGAGCTCGATGTAAACTCTAAAAGCTGTATTTTGTTTTTAAGCAAATAAAAGGAAAAATTATGTATGTAGCACCAAGTATACTTTCAGCTGATTTTGGAAATTTAAGCAGTGATATAAAAAAAGTTTGCGATGCAGGGGCAGACCTTTTACATGTAGATGTTATGGATGGGCATTTTGTGCCAAATTTAACTATAGGACCAGCGGTTGTTAAAGCAGCTGCAAAAGCTTCAAGCATACCGCTTGATATACATTTAATGGTAGAAAATGTAAAGTTTTTTGTAGATCTTTTTTTGGATATAAAGCCTAAATTTATAACATTCCATATAGAAGAAGAAAAGCATCCTTTAAGAATGATTGAATATATTAGAAGTCATAATATTAGTCCTGGTATAGTTTTAAATCCACATACACCAATTACCATGATAGAACACATAATTGATAAAGTAGATATGGTGCTTTTAATGAGCGTAAATCCTGGTTTTGGAGGACAAACATTTATGCCGCTTGTTTTAGATAAAATATCAAAATTAAGAAAAATTATCGACAAAAATAACATAAAATGCATGATAGAAGTTGATGGTGGTATAAATGGCTTAAATGTAGCAGATATAGATATTGCAGGAGCTGATATAGTTGTGGCAGGAAACTATATATTTTCATCAAATGACTATAAAACATCCATAAAATCACTAAAGCTTTAATCTTGCAACTAGACGCTTTTATAAAATTTTTTATAGCAAACCCATTGTATTACAAAGATTTTGTAAATATTGCAAGTAGTATTAAAGAGATAAATAATCTTATAAATGTAAAAAATCTATGCGAATGGGATGCCCTTGGACTAAACTTGCAAAGAGATTATCTAAATAGAGTTGTACCGACTTTTAAATATACTTCGATAAAAGATGAAATTTTTTGTGTTGTAGATATAGAAACAAGCGGAAGTATAAAAGATGGACAAATTATAGAAATAGGAGCCATAAAACTTCAAAATTTTAAAATTATAGACAAATTTGAGACATTCGTATATGCTCCTTTTGTGCCAGAAAATATATCTCAACTCACAGGTATTTATGCGCATAACCTAAAAGATGCTCCAAATTTAAAAGTAGCTTTAGAGAGATTTAAAGTGTTTTTACAAGACTCTACATTCGTAGCACATAATGTTAGATTTGATTATAATTTTATAAGTCATAGCTTAGAAAAAATTGGACTTGGGATACTATTAAATCCAAGAATTTGCACTATAGAATTTGCAAAAAGAACTATATCATCAAGCAAGTATGGGCTTGAGCATTTAAAAGAGATGCTAGAAATAAACAACTCTCATCATAGAGCAATGAATGACGCCATATCTGCTGGAAAAATTTTCAAACACTGCGCTAATCTTATACCAGATAACATCATCACAACTTACGACCTTATAAACTTTAGTAAAATGGCTCCAATAATGCCAAAGCCGCAAGAGCAGTAAACTACTCTAGTGTTACTTTAATCTTTTTTATAGCATCTTCTAACATTTTTAGTTCTTCGCTAGCGCTTCTAACTTTTTCTTTATCTACTTTTAGCTTATCTTTAGAGCATTTATCAAAATATTCAATTTTGCTTAATATACATTTTATAGTATTTAGTCTCGCTTGTTTTTTACTATTTGAATCAACTACAATCCAAGGATTTGTATCTGTATCTGTTTGTAAAAACATGCTATTTTGAGCTATTGAGTATTGGTTCCAAAGATTTTGTGCCATATCATCAACGGGGGATATCTTAAAACTCTTAAGTGGATTTGTTTTTCTGCTTTTAAATCTCTTTGCTTGGGTATCTTTGTTGATAGATAGGAAAAATTTAAATATCACAATTCCTGATCTACTTAATAATGTCTCAAACGCAGGTACTTCTTGCAAAAAATTTCTATGCTCTTCTGGCGTACAAAATCCCATAACTGGTTCAACCATAGCCCTATTATACCAAGAGCGATCAAATATTACTATCTCTCCAGCACTTGGAAGATGGGCAACATATCTTTGAAAATACCACTGAGTTGATTCGACATCGCTAGGTTTTGGAAGTGCTACAACTATGCATCCTCTAGGATTTAAGTGCTCGGTTATTCTTTTTATAGTTCCACCCTTACCAGCAGCATCTCTTCCTTCCATAATAATGAGAAGTTTTAACCCCTTTTCTTTTACATAATACTGCATTTTTAAAAGCTCAACTTGAAGTCTTTTGAGTTCTTCTTTGTATGCTTTCTTAGCTTCTTTATTGTTTTTTTTATCTTTTTGCATTTTTTTATCTTCAGACATTTCTAGTCCTTTGTTTTAAAATTTGAAACTATTTTATAACACTATAAATAAAATCTTAATTAAGTTTTAGTATAATCATAAAATCATAAATTATAAATATTTTGGATGTTTTAAATGTTATATAAATTTTTATTTTTTTTATTTTTAAGTTTTACCTCCCTTCTTGCAAATACACCATTTAACCTAGAAGGAAAAATTCTAGATGGAGTTGGATTAAATTTAGAGTTCAATATAAGTCAAAACACATATTTGTATAGAGATAAAATCAAAATTAAAATTCTACCAGAAAATAAAGATTTAACAAATTTTCTAAATTTTCCACAAAGCAAACCGTATAAAAATTATCATATCTATGATGGTAAATTTGATATTTTGATACCGCTTGGGCTTATAAGCTCAAAAGATGAATTTTCTTTAAGAGTTGATTACATGGGTTGCGCATATGATGGCTTTTGCTATGAGCCTATGGCAAAACAAATTGATGCTAAAAAAAATGGCAATACTTACAACATAAAAACTTATCAAATCGATTTAAAAAATTTTTCACCACCAACTTCAGGCGAAAAAACTCAGACAAACAATTCTTCTAGCCAAATATCACATCAAGATATAGCTGGAAATTTATCCAAAAACAGTATATTTTTTAGTCTAATAACATTTTTTGGATATGGTCTACTACTTGCTTTAACGCCATGCATTTTACCAATGATCCCTATACTTTCTAGTATAATTGTATCAAAAGGAGAAGTTGGCAAACATCATAGTTTTTTAATAAGTTTTATATATGTATTTTCTATGAGTATAGCTTACACTATAGCAGGAATTTTGGCAAGTCTTTTTGGAATGGGAATTCAAGGACTTTTTCAAATTCCTATTATTATCATATCTTTTAGTCTTATTTTTTTATTTTTTGCCCTTGCAATGTTTGGCGTTTTTAAATTTGAAATGCCTCTTTTTGTGCAAAACTTTATAAGCTCAAAAACAAAAGATAAAAATGGTCTTTTAGGAGTTGCTATAATGGGTTTTTTATCAGCTCTTATAGTTGGACCATGCATAGCTGCTCCTCTTGCTGGAGCTCTTCTTTTTATAGCACAAAGCGGCAATATTATTCTTGGCGGATCTGCTCTTTTTGTAATGAGTTTTGCAATGGGAATTCCTTTGCTTTTAATAGGATTTGGTGGAAATAAATTTTTGCCAAAACCTGGTATTTGGATGACAGAGGTGAACAAATTTTTTGGCTTTATAATGATAATTATGGCTATTTGGATGCTCTCTAGAATAATAAGTGCAAACTTAACCATGCTTCTTTATGGTATAGCTGGAGTGTTTTTTGCTGTTTTTATGGGAATATTTGATATAGAAAAAAGTGTTTTTATGAAATTTAAAAAATCTCTTTGTATTTTGGTTTTTATTTATTCTATATTTTTAATCATAGGTTTTGCAAGCGGAGCTACAAATTTATCCAAACCACTACAAAATATAGGTTCATCAGATATAGCAACTAAGTCACTAAATAATAGTCAATTATCTTTTAAATATGCTAAAAATTTACAAGAATTAAAAAGTATGGTACAAAATTCTAAAAAACCAGTTATGATAGATTTTTGGGCATCATGGTGCGTAAATTGCAAAGAATTAGAAGAAAATGTTTTTTCAGATATAAGTGTAAAACAAAAACTTTCAAATTTTGAATTAATAAAGATAGATGTTACAAATAGCAGTAGTGATGACCAAGAGATGATGAAAGAATTTCAAATTTATGGCCCCCCTGCTCTTATATTTTTTAAAAATGGCATAGAATTAAAGGAAAAACAGATAGTAGGTCTCATATCTTCTAAGGATTTTTTAAATCATATAAACCAAATTTAGCTAAATTTATGGTTTAGTGATTTATAATCCCAATTTTATTATTGCCCTATAGTTTAGCGGTAGAACTGCTGACTCTGGATCAGCTAACAGAGGTTCGAATCCTCTTAGGGCATCCATTATTTGCTTATAACGCCTACATAAAAAAATAAAACATATCTAGTGGAAAAATATGTTAAATACTGGTTTATATTTCATTTTTTTATTATATTAGCAGTATTTAGAATAAGTTTATTTATGTTTAATCAAATTATAGATATTATAAACAATATAAAAATAAAATACTAGGAATTTAAAATGAATAAAAATAATATTGTAAAGTGGGTATTATTTATAATAGCTTTTGTCGTATCATATATGCTTGTGAGTTACATCCTAAGATAAATTTTATTTTGTATAGTAATGGATCTGTAAATATTATATACTATTAATTTATAGTGTTTAGTTGACAGTTTTGTATAAATAATAGCATTAAAATTTTATGGTTACAATTTATTTTACTATTATGATTATAGGCATATTCGAACTAAGTTTACAACAAAATTACACAACTGGAGCTAGCATTGAAAAAAGAAAAAATAATTAAAATTCTAAAAACATTTTTAAGTATTATGGTTTGCATTACAGCTTATAGCGTAGCGAAATTTGGAACTAAATATATACTCGAGGACAATATAGAAAAGATTGACTTTAGCAATATAATTACTATAACACAAAAAGCACTTAATGACGAATATGCAAGCAAGGAAATGCACGATCAAATTTGGCAAATTCTCTATCAGATAAAAGATAAAAAGACAAGATATAAATTGGTTACAGCTTTAAAAAGCAGCTTTTTTAATATGGAAATTTTTGGAAGCGAGTTTTGGGAATCAGCAAGACTATCCCTAAAAAATGGGCAAGTTGTAAAAACACAAAAGCTGGCAAAATATATGAGCGATACTAGCTCTTTGCTCAGTAGAGATACTTTTGATTTTTATACAGATAGAGAGTATGAGGCATATGTTAACTCTTTTAAAAATAGTGCCAATATAGATATGGCAATATATGATGATTTATTATCAAAAATTGCAAAAAAACAAGAGATAGAAAATGGCCTTGTATTAGATGTGCAAAGCATAGAATATATGCAAAATCAAATGCCAAAGAATGTAAAAATAATTAATACTTTGTTTGATGAAAATTGGAAACAATAAGAAGTAAAAAAAATGAAAAAAGTTTCTTTTGGTTACTTCTTAAGAATTTGATTTGCTTTTGTATATCTATGACACTAAAGCTTATGCGAAGTTTAATTGCTATTGAAAAGTTAAATATCTGGATATAAATCTACAAAAACTATCCTCATAATTTTTTTGATTTGTCGCGCTCATTGTGGCATAAGTTCCTACTTTATTTTCTAAATTATCAAAAATTATAAGTATTGGCCTTATTATAATTAAATTCTTTAGCCACAAACAACCCCTACACCTACATAGCGGTTTTTTCAAAATATTATATGCACCTCATAAATTTTATTTAGCAAATATGAGAATTTATATTAATAAAATTTATAGTATACAATCAAATAGTTGATATTATAATATTATAAAAATCCATATAAAAATTATAAATTTGTATTACTAAATTTATATAAATATTATTAGTGTATTTTCCTATTTTAGACGTATTTTCTAATGTATTTTTAATTTAAATAATTGTAAACTCATTATTATTGAATATTTATTTAATTTTAAATTAATATTCATTTGCAAATATATATAAGATAAATATAAAATAAATCCAAAAAGGAGAATTCATGAAACAAGAGGATCTTGTCTCACAAATCAGTGCTAGACTAGACGAAATTCAAAATATGCCAAAAATGCATAATGGTTCAATTATGCAAAAATTACAAGAGCACGGATTTAGCAGAAGGGATTTTATGAAATGGGCTGGAACAATGACTGCTATGCTTTCACTTCCTGCATCTTTTATGCCTCAAGTTGCAAAAGCTGCTGAGTTAGCAGATAGATTGCCAGTTATTTGGTTGCATATGGCAGAATGTACTGGATGTAGTGAAAGCCTACTAAGAACAGACACACCTACTATTGACAGCTTGATATTTGACTACATTTCACTTGAATATCACGAAACTATAATGTCAGCAAGCGGATGGCAAGCTGAAGAAAATTTAGAAGGCGCTATAGAAAAATACAAAGGCAAATATGTCCTTATGGTTGAAGGCGGAATTCCTGAAGGATCAAGTGAATTTTATCTAACAGTAGGACCAGTTGGAACAACAGGAGCGCAACACTGCAGACATGCAAGTGAAAATGCATTAGCTATATTTGCTATAGGAACTTGTTCGAGTTTTGGTGGCGTTCAAGCTGCTCATCCAAATCCAACAAATGCCCAACCTCTTAGTAAAATAACAAATAAAACAGTTATAAATGTCCCTGGATGTCCTCCAAGCGAGAAAAATATAGTTGGAAACGTATTAAACTATTTACTTTTTGGAACATTGCCAAGCCTAGATGCTTACAATAGACCAAAATGGGCTTATGGGCTAAGAATTCACGACCTTTGTGAAAGAAGAGGTCGCTTTGACGCTGGTGAGTTTGTTCAACATTTTGGAGATCAAGGCGCAAAAGACGGATATTGCTTATATAAAGTTGGTTGTAAAGGACCTTATACTTTCAACAACTGTTCAAGAGAAAGATTCAACTCTCATACAAGCTGGCCAATCCAAGCAGGACATGGCTGCATAGGGTGTAGCGAGCCAAATTTCTGGGATGAAATGGGTCCATTTGAAGTTCCGCTTGGAGACAGGCTTTATAAAACTACATTTGGCGGCTTAGGCGCAGATGCTACAGCTGATAAAATAGGCATAGGAATTTTAGCAATCGCAGGCGTTGCTATTGCAGCTCATGCAGTTATTGCTTCAAGCAAGAAATAAATAAGGAAGAATTATGAGCAAAAGAATAGTAATAGATCCAATAACTAGAATAGAAGGTCACCTTAGAATAGAAGTTATGGTAGATGATAATAATGTTGTAACAGATGCTTACAGCTCATCAACACTTTGGAGAGGTTTAGAAACTATAGTAAAAGGAAGAGATCCAAGGGATGCTGGATTTTTAATGCAAAGAATTTGTGGCGTTTGTACATTTTCTCACTATAAAGCTGGTATCATGGCTGTTGAGAATGCTCTTGGTATAACTCCTCCATTAAATGCTATACTTACAAGAACACTTATGAACAATGCTCTTTTCCTACACGATCATCCAGTTCACTTTTATCAACTCCATGGTCTTGATTTTGTTGATATAGTAAGCGCATTAAGTGCTGATCCATTTAAAGCCCAAGATGAAGCATTTAAATATACAGACTTCCCTTATGCATGTGGCGCTGATCATTTAAAAACAGTTCAAACAAAAATAAAAGCTTTCGTTGATAAAGGAAATCTTGGACCATTTGCAAATGCATATTATGGACACAAAACTTACAGATTAACTCCAGAGCAAAACTTAATAGCACTTAGCCACTATTTAGAATGCTTAAGGGTTCAAAGAACTGCGGCTCAAATGATGGCGATTTTTGGTGCAAAACAGCCTCACCCTCAAAGTTTAACAGTCGGTGGAGTAACTTGTGTTATGGATATACTAAGCCCAGCAAGACTTGGCGAATATATGACAAAATTTAACGAAGTTAAAGATTTCGTAAATCGTGCTTACTATGCAGACTTAGTAATGGCTGGAAAAGCTTACGCTAATGAACAAAGTGTTTTGAATGATGTTGGTGTTGCAAATTTATTTACCCACCAAGAATTCCAAGTTGCAAAAAATGAGTGGTTATTCCAAAGCGGAATCATTATGAATGGTGATTTAAGCAAAGTTGAAGAACTTGATGAGAGTAGAATCACAGAAGAAGCAACTCACTCATGGTATAAAAACAACATTCCACTTCACCCTTATGATGGTGAACAAGAACCAAATTATACAGGCTTTAAAGATGAAAAAACTTTAAATGCAAAAGGCGAGATGGTAGATACAAAAGTTCTTGATACAGCAGGAAAATACTCTTGGATTAAATCTCCTAGATATGGCGGTAAACCATTGCAAGTTGGACCTTTAGCAAATATAGTTGTAAACTATGCAAAAGGCAATAAATACGTAGTTCCTGTAGTTGATAAATTCTTAAAAGATACTGGTCTTCCTTTGGGCGCAGTTTTATCAACACTTGGAAGAACAGCTTGCCGTATGATAGAGGCAAAAATTGTGGCAGACAATGGTTTAATGGCCCTAAATAGCTTAATAGAAAATATCAAATCAGGCGATACAGAAACTTGTGCAAAATATGTTATTGATAAAAACAAAGAATATAAAGGTAGATACATTGGCCATGTTCCTAGGGGTACACTAAGCCACTGGTGTAGAATAGAAAAAGGAGTTATTAAAAATTGGCAAGCAGTTGTCCCATCAACTTGGAATGCTAGTCCAAAAGATGCTGGGGGTACAATGGGAAGCTATGAAGCATGCTTAATTGGACTTAAAATTGCAGACTTAACACAACCTTTAGAAATTATTCGCAAAATTCACTCTTATGATCCTTGTATTGCGTGCGCAGTTCATGTTATGGATACAAAAGGAAATGAAATAAGCGAATATAAAGTAAATCCAAATTTATAAGGAGAAATCTATGAAAAATGAAGTAGATCGTATTGCAGAATATGAGTTCTCCATTGGCTATAGATTCACTCATTGGGTGAGATTTTTTGCTATAACCATACTAGTAATTAGTGGTTTTTACATAGCGTATGTATCCGTAAGCCCAGTTATTACTAGTGAACCAGTAAACTTTATGAATGCAAAGTGGAGAGCAGTGCATATGATAGCAGCATTTGTACTTATCGCTGTGCTATTTTTTAAACTTTATCTATTTATTTTTGATAAACTAAGTAGAAAAGAGCTAGCTAGTATGCATGACTTCTTAAACATAAAAATATGGATAGCACAAATTAAATATTACATATTTTTAGGTGAGCATCCACATTTAAGAGGTGTATACAATCCTTTGCAATTCATAGCATATTTAATGTTTTATGTAGTAGTATTTGTTATATGCTTAACAGGTATGGTTTTATATATCCATGTATACCACGATGGACTTGGTGGACTATTTTATGAGCCAATGAGAGTTGTTGAGGTATGGATGGGTGGTCTTGCAAATGTAAGAGAAATTCATCATATTTGTATGTGGATTATTATGATTTTTGTTCCAATACATGTTTACATGGCTGTATTTAATGCAGTAAAAGGTAAAAATGGAGCAATGGATGCAATTATTAGTGGTTATAAATTTCCACAAGAAAATAATCACTAGTGAAAGTTCTTATTCTTGGTATAGGAAATGTGATGTTCTCCGACGAAGGTGTCGGAGTTCATCTTTGTAAACTTCTTGAAAATAACTACAAATTTGTTTCAGACAAACATGCTATTACATTTATTGATGGTGGCACCCTTGCAATGCAACTTATCCCCATTATTGTAGCATACGATTATGCTATCATTATAGATTGCATAGATGCAAATGGTGGAAATATTGGTGATGTGTACTTTTTTGATTATAATGATATGCCAAAAAAAATAAAATGGAATGGCTCCGCTCACGAAGTAGAAATGCTTCAAACACTACAATACATGGAACTTCTAGGAGATATGCCTCAGACTCAAATTTTAGGAATCATCCCCAAAAGGATAGAACCTTTGAGCTTTGAAATTTCAAACGAAATAAAAGATGGTGTAAATCTAGCTGAAAAAACCATTCTTAAACATTTAAAAGATAAGTTTAAATTTGATATAATTAAACAAGACGATAAAGATATACAAGATATCGCGAATTTATTTTCTAAAGGCGAATTATGATTTTAAGATATGAATTTTTATACAAAAGTTCGAATCATATTTTGAGTTATTTTTTAAGTTTTTATGCAAAAAACTACAACTTAAAAATAGAAATTTGCGAAGAAGATGATAAGACTATCCTTTTTGTTGAAGGGCAAGAAAGTGATATTATAGCTTTTAATGATGAATCGATGCCAAAAATTCCTCACTTTATATTTTTAAAAGATTTTAAAGTTGAAGTGTGTGATAGTGTAAAAAAAGGTACCATTCTAGAAGCTAAAAAATATCCAAATATTACCCCAAGGGTTGCAGAAATTTATAATGCTTCATCTCAAATTTCAAAAAACGAATTTGATATTTTAAGTGAAATTTCGGTCTTTATAGATAATAAATTTATAAATGTAGATGAAAACAACTTTTTCATGCTTTTGGAATTTTGTCTAAACACTTTAAAAGAATCTAAAAAAATACTACTTCAAGACGCTTTTGGAACTTTTGAAATAAACAATGGCGTAAGCTTTGATAGTGATTTTTTAATGCCAACAAATTTAAAAGATATAAATAAAATTTTTATAGCAGATGATAAAGCGCAATTTAGCATAGCAAGTTTTGAAAAACCTGTTATAAATCTTAGAATAAATGCAATTTATAGAAAAAACCATGAAATTGCTCCCCACAATTTCTGGGTAAAGGGTGCTAGAGATCTTTTTACATATGTTTTGTGCGATGAGTTGCATAAAGATGGTATAACATTTTTAAATATACATGTTTTAAATAAAACAAATGAACTTTTTAAAGTTTTTGTTTTAGAAAATTCACAAGTTGTACTATCATCAACTTATTATCTAAACGATCAAATACAAAAAATGTTAAATGCACCAAAACAAGATCACCCAGAACTTCTTATATATGCTATACATATAAATAAAAAAGGTGTACTATCTAAACAAAATTTACTTGTTTTATTAAATAAAAATATAGATGATAAATTTATAATTTTAGACGATGAAAATAGTATAAATTTATTTCAAATAGAACTGCCAAGCAGTTATGAAGAAATTTTTGAAACCATTAAGCAAGAAGAAAATGGCGAAAAACTTCTTAAAAATTTCAAAGAGCAATTTTCTTTACCAAGTGGAGAAATAAAAGGTTCTAAAAACTTTTTTACACTTTTTGATATAGCTAAAAATATCTTGGGTTTTAGCCTAAATATATTGGAAAATGCTGATGCGTATAGCGGTAAAAAAGGCCCTATGATAGATTATAAAATTAATGAAAATGGTAAATTTAATCTTATTAAATTTATTAGAAGCGGTATGAGCTTTAAACTTGCAGGAGTTGATGAAAAAACTCTAAGTTTTGGATATATAGAATCTTTTACTATGTTCATAAATGAGCAATATGATATAGCAAAACAAGAGTACAATATTTTTGATATAGATATTTTGGGTTCACTTTTAGAATGTAAATCATTATGTACACTTTTCAATTTACATCTAAACACAGGCTTTGATGACGAACTCCCAGTTATGCTATAAATTTGACATTAGAGGTTTAGTTCAAGGTGTTGGATTTAGGCCTTATGTATATAAAATAGCATCCAAGTTAGATTTAAAGGGCGAAATTTATAATGATAGCGAGGGAGTAAAACTCACACTTCAAGCCAGCAAAGATGATATAGAAAATTTTTTTGAGCTTTTCTATGCTACATTACCACCTTTATGCAGGATAGATAGCATAAAAAAAATTGATGAGTTTGAGAAAAGTTATGATAATTTTAGTATCTTAAGCTCAAAATCTACACAAAAAACTTCTCCTATTTTGCCTGATTTTGCGATATGTGATGAATGTAGAGCCGAGTTTTATGATAAAAACAATCCAAGATATCACTATCCTTTTATAAACTGCACAAATTGCGGGCCAAGAATTTCCATTATAAAAGACTTACCATATGATAGAATAAACACAACAATGAGCAAGTTTAAGATGTGTGAGTTTTGCAAAAGCGAGTATACAAATCCTACAAATAGGCGCTATCATGCACAACCGATATCTTGCCCAAAATGTGGCCCCAAATTATACCTAAAAGATAAACTTGGCAACATCATAGCAAGTGGAGATGATACCATAAAAATAGTAGCAAATGCTTTGCAAAATGGTAAAATAGTGGCTATAAAAGGACTAAGTGGTTTTCATCTATGTGTTGATGCGCTAAATAAAAACGCTATAAATTTGCTTAGAGAAAGAAAAAAACGTCCATCTAAGCCATTTGCTATAATGTGTAAAGATTTAAATATGGCAAAACATTACTCAACTATAGATCCAAATGAAGAAAAAGAATTGGCCTCAAATCTAAAACCAATTGTTATTTTAAATACAAACAAAAATAGCTCTTTGCCTCGAAATTTAGCTCCAAACTTAAATAAAGTTGGGATTTTCCTAGCAAATACAGGTGTTCATCTTTTACTTTTTGAATATTTTAAAAATCCCATAATTGCAACAAGTGCAAATATAAGTGGTGAGCCTATCATATATGATGAAAAAAATTTACTTTTAAAGTTAAATGATGTTTTTGATTTTTATCTTGATCATGATAGAGATATCTTAAATCCAGGAGACGACAGCATAGTTCAAGTCATAGATGACAAAACCATGTTTTTACGCACAAGTAGAGGAGTAAATCCAAAGATGCTTAGTAGTAAATTTGGACATGAAAAAACTTTCTTAGCACTTGGCGCAGAGCTAAAAAACCAGTTTGTCATATATAAAAACTCCCAACTTTTTATCTCGCCTTACATAGGAGATTTAAAAAATATTGCAACATTTGAGCGTTTTAACTCTCTTCTTGAAATGTTTGTAAAAACTTATGAACTTAAATTTGATCATATCATCGGGGATTTACATCCACATTTTTTGCACACTAAATATTTTGAAAAACTTGGATTTAAAATAGAAAAACTACAACACCATAAAGCACATACTTATGCAAATATTTATGAGTTTGGGCTAGAAAATAGAGAGTTCTTAGATTTTTGTTTTGATGGCACAGGATATGGCGAGGATTCTAAAATTTGGGGTGGAGAGGTATTTTTATATAAAAACAAAAATCTAAAAAGAGTTTTGCATTTTAAAGAATTTAAACTTCTTGGAGGAGAAAGCAGTATAAAAAATATCTGGCAAATAGCTTATAGTCTTATTTTGAGTGAGAATTTACAAAACGAGGCTAGTGATTTTTTGGCTAAATTTGATAGCACAAAACTACAAAGCTTAAAAGCTATGCACGAAAAAAATATAAACTCACCCCTTACAACCTCAGTTGGCAGGGTTTTTGATGCTTTTGCAAGTATTATTTGCTCGCTAAATCAGATAAGTTATGAGGGCGAAGCTGGAATGAGATTAGAAGCACTCTATGATGATACTTTAGATGTAAGCTATGAGTTTGATATACAAAATGATGAAATTTGTTACAAAAATACACTAATAAACTCTCTAAAAGATGATAAAATAACAGCTGCAACTGCCTTTATAAATTCTCTAAGTAATCTTATAGTAAACATAGCAGAAAATTATAATATTGAAATTTGCTTTAGTGGCGGGGTTTTTCAAAACAAAACCTTGCTAAATAGAACTATTAAGCTCCTTAAGAATAAAAATATAACTTATCATATCCCAAAATTTCCACCAAATGATAGCTCTATAGCACTCGGACAGATGCAGTGGTTTTTAAGTAATTTTAAAGCCCAAGATAATAAAATATAATATAAATTTATTACATAATTAGGAAGCGAAATGGAAAATATAATAAGATTTAGCGTATCACTGCCTGAAAATTTACTAAACGAACTTGATAAAAAGGTCGAAAACAAAAGTTATGCCTCAAGAAGTGAATTTATAAGAGATCTTATAAGAGAACAGATCATAAAAGATGAATGGCAAGAAGCTAAAGGCGAGCTAATAGCCGTTTTAACGATAATCTACAATCATCATCAAAACGATGTTTTATCAAAAATGATGCAAATAGAACACGACGCAAAAGTTGACATAACTTGCACTACTCATATCCATATAAATCACGATAACTGCTTAGAGACAATCTGTCTTAAAGGAGAAGCTAAAGACATAGAAAAATTTAGCAACGATATAGCCGGCTTAAAAGGCGTGAAATTTACAAAACTCACAAAAACATCAGTACCGATATCATAAAAGTTTAGCTATAGTATCGCCAAACTTGATCTCTTCTCCTGCTTGAATTTTAAGCTCCATTTTTCCGCTTTCGCTTAAAACAATTATGGTTGAGCCAAGCTCAAAATTTCCAAGCATTTCACCTTTTTTGCAAAATACATTTTCATACTCATAAAGTGCCTTATCCATGTATTTTGCATTTGTTTGAATGTTTGTATCAAAAACAAATTTCATTCTTCCAACATTTAGTGCCCCAACAAATACTAGATAAAATCTAAACCCAGAATCCGCTTTGCAAGTTAGCACAACTCTTTCGTTTGTTTCATATATATTTTCAAATCGAAGCAAGGATTTTTGATTTACACTTTTTAAGTCCCCTGGTATATAAAGCGCACTTAAAATTTGCATATCGCAAGGTGCATGATAGCAGTGATAATTCTTTGGTGAAAGATAGATATTTATATAATCAAACTCTGCATCTTGATAGCTCATGTCAAGAAGTCTTTTTATGTCGTAACTTCTTCCTTTTATGCTAAGAGCTGTGCTATCTACACTTTTACCACATTCTAGACATAACCCATCACTTGGACTTATAAAATCTTTTTTATCACTACTAAAAACTCGCGGTTTTAAAAGCTTTCTAGTAAAAAGATCGTTCAAACTGTTGTATTCATCATGTTTTTTAAACTCACTCATATCAATTTTGAAAAGATTTATATAAAATTTATTAATATATTTTTGCAAAGAACCAAAATTCATAGCCGCAATATAGCCAAAAAGTTGTGATATCAAATTTCTCATTATTTCCCTTTTAGATTAAATTTAACTATTTCACTAGATGTCAAAAACCTAATTGGGGGTCCCCAAAATCCAGTTCCAGATGTTACATATATTTTAGTATTATTTTTTTGATACATTCCATAAAGATATTTATGCACTATTTTTACCAGTATGCCAAATGGAAAAATTTGTCCTGCATGAGTATGCCCGCACAATACAAGATCTACTTTTGATAAATCCTCATCACTTAACTTTTCTATTATTTTTGGCTGATGAGATAACAAAATAGTGGGTTTTTGCTTATTTATATCTTTTATAGCTTTATTAAAATCAGGCTCGTAAAATCCATATCTATACCCAGAAAAGTCATTTACACCAACTATATTTATGCCACCAACATCAAAGGATTTATTTTCTAAAATATTTAACCTTAATTTGCCTAAGTTTTTCAAACTCTTTTCAATTCCCATATAATATTCATGATTTCCTGCAACAAAATAAGTTCCAAATTTTGATTTTATATCATTTAGGGAGCTTAGTTTTTGTTCTATTAAATTTGGATCTATATCTATCAAATCTCCAGTAATTACAACTATATCTGGATTTAATGTATTTATAGAATCTACAACTTCTTTTAAAAACTCTGAATCCAAAAAATCACCTATATGAATATCACTTATTTGAACTAGAGTTAAATTTTCTTTTAAATTTGGCAAAGTTATATCAATGTTTTTTATTGTAGGTTTATGAAGCGCATTTATCATCCCTATGACAATAGATGCAAAAATAAGAATAATAAATGAAGCATTAAAAATACTTTTTATCCTCTTTTGTCTGCTTACATCAAGTTTTATAGTTTTTACAAAAATATAAAAACCATCATAAATTACAGCATAACTAAATACAATAAAACTAATTCCAATTAGCAAAGCTGCAAAATTTTGCACCGTTTGATTTAAAAATTGCATTCTTAGATTAAAAAAATAAAATACCTCTAAAACAGAAATCATAAAAACAACAACATACCATTTTTCGCTAGAAAAAATAGAAATTTTCTTAAAAAATCTCTTATATGAATATAAATTTATAAAAACAAAAATTAAACTAGCTATTAGTGGAAACACCATTGTTTTCATATATTATTGTTTTTTAAAAAATCTCGTTATTTTAGCATTTAATCTAAGCCACTCGTTTAGCTCAAGTATAGGATAGCCTGCGTATTTTTTAGCACCTTCTAAATTTTTTGAAATGCCTCCTCTAGCCGCAATTTGGGCAAAATCTCCAATCTTTATATGTCCGCCACTTCCGCTTTGTCCACCCATTATGACATTTCTGCCAAGTATGGTTGAGCCTGCAAGACCTGTTTGGGAAACTATAAGACAATTTTCTCCAAGCTCACAGTTATGGCCAATTTGAACAAGATTGTCTATTTTGGTGCATTTTTTGATGATGGTTGAACCAAAAACTGCTCTATCTATCGTAGAGCATGCACCAATTTCCACATAGTCTTCCAAAACAACATTTCCGTTGTGGTAAATTTTTTCATGCGATCCATCTTTTTTATGTGCATATCCAAAACCATCACTACCTATAACAGCATTTGCGAGTATGTGACAATAATTTCCTATAATTGTATTATTGTAAATGACAACATTTGGATGAATTATGCAATTATCACCAATGACAACATTATCCCCTATATAAACTCCATGCATTACTACACTTTTGCCTATTTTTGAGCTTGATCCAATATGGACATTTGGCATAATATTTGCACCTACATCTATAAAAGAACTTGATTTTGAATAAAAAAGAGGATTTGAAAACTCTTTACTTAAAATAGCAAATGCAAGATGTGGATTTTCACACACCAAAGCTTGTGTATTTCCACTTACAAGGTGAGCCGAATTCTTACTAACAAGAACGGCCCCTGCATTAGTTTTTGCTATATCGCCTTCATTTTTAGCGCCATCGCAATAACTTATTTCATCAAATTTAGCATCTAAAAGTGAGTTTATGCTTTTGATGTCAATATCATTTTTTATATCTATTTTTAAATCTAAAATTTTTAATATTCTACTAAGTTTCATTTCACATCTCCATTAAAACTGAACCGCCACGAACAATCTGCATTGGATTGTACTTTTTCATAACTTTTATAAAACAGTCTATCCTTTTTGCATCATCACACGCCATTACTATTATATACTGTTCATTTGCATTTGCAACTATACCATTATATGACTTTAAAATCGCATCTAGTCCACTAAAATCCTCTTTTAGAGGAATCTTAACTAAAACCAATTCCTTTTCACTAAAATTATCAGTTTCTATAACCTTATATGTGGGTATAAGTTTATAAAGCTGTTTTACAAGTTGCTCAAATACTCTTTCATCACAGTTTGTTACAATGCTAACTCTTGAAAATTGACTCTCTGGCTCAGGAGCAACTGTAAGACTATCTATATTATATCCTCTTCCAGCAAAAAGCCCAGCAATCCTGGCTAAAACCCCGTGTTCATTTAATACAACTACAGAAATTACTCTTCTTTCACTCATAAATCCACCTATTCTAGTATCATATTATAGATTGCTCCACCTGCTGGAACCATGGGAAGAACATCTTCAAATCTATCTACAACTACATCTATAATGGCAACTTTTTTTGATTTTATCGCATCTTTTAGAGCTTTTTTAAACTCTTCTTTACTCTCACATCTGTATCCTTTTCCACCAAACGCTTCTGCTAATTTTACAAAATCAGGGGACAAATTTTTTAAATCTGTTGATGAAAAACGCTCTTCATAAAACATACTTTGCCACTGCCTAACCATACCTAAAAAACCATTATTTAAAACAATATTTATAACAGGAATGCCATACTCATTAGCAGTTGCAAGTTCTTGTATGTTCATTAATATAGATCCGTCTCCACTAAAATTTACAACATTTACATCTTTAAATGCAGCCTTAGCACCAATTGCTGCAGGAAACCCATATCCCATTGTTCCAAGTCCACCACTTGTTAGCAATCTTCTTGGCTCTTTAAAAGGATAAAACTGCGCAACCCACATTTGATGTTGACCAACATCTGTTGATATTATTGTATTATCGCCAAGTATTTTTGCACTTTCTTCTATAACCCATTGCGGTTTTATAGTTTCATTGCTGTCTTTATAAGATAGTGGATGCAATTTATCATATGTTTTTATAGTGCTATGCCACTCTTTATAATTTTTCATTTTATTTTGTTTTAGCTCATTAATTAAATCAGTTACAACGCTTTTTATATCTCCTACTATAGGATAATGAGCGCGTATGATTTTAGAAATTGAACTTGGATCAATGTCTACATGTATTATAGTTGCATGCTTGGCAAATTCTTTTGTATTACCAGTGATTCTATCATCAAACCTTGCGCCAAGACAAATAAGTAAATCACATTCACTTAAAGCCATATTTGCTGCATAGCTTCCGTGCATTCCAGCCATTTTTATCAAATTTTTGTCTTCACAACTCAAAATACCAAGAGCCATTACTGTTTCAACCGCTGGTATATTTGTAAGTTTTACAAGTTCTCTTATATCCTCACTCGCATTTGAACTAACAGCACCGCCACCTAAATAAAACAATGGTCTTTGTGAATTTAAAATCATATCTACAGCTTTTTTTATCTGACCAGCATGACCTTTATAATTTGGCTTGTAAGTTAACATATTTATAGAAGATGGGTATTTAAAAACACCTTTAGCTGCAGTTACATCTTTTGCTACATCTACATGAACAGGTCCTGGTCTACCACTTTTTGCTATATAAAATGCCTCTTTTAAAACCTTTGGTATTTCTTTAATATTTTTTACAAGAAAGTTATGTTTTACACAAGGTCTACTCATTCCAATAGCGTCTATTTCTTGAAATGCGTCAGTTCCAATAAGATTTGAACTAACTTGACCACTTATTATAACTACTGGTATGGAATCCATGTAAGCAGTTGCGATACCAGTAAGTGCGTTTGTAATACCTGGACCACTTGTTACAACAGCAACGCCAACTTCTCCAGTTGCTCTTGCATAGCCATCTGCTGCTACAACAGCAGCTTGTTCGTGCCTTACTAGTATATGTTTAAAGTATTTTTGTTTATAAATTTCATCATAAATGTTTAGTGCAGCACCACCAGGATATCCAAATACAACTTTAACATCTTCTAGATGCAAAGCCTCTACTAACATTTGCGAACCTGTTATCTCTCTCACTATAAACCCTTTATAAAAAAATTTATTTATTATATCTCTATCAATATTTGAACTAGTTTATATACTTATAGTATAATCGCACTTTTATCAATTATGCTATAATATTGTTTATTTTTGAAACATATTATTATATAAAAAGGATTAATTATGTTAAAATATCTTATCCCGTTTTGTTTAATGATAAATTTAATATACGCACAAAATGATCAAAATTTAACAAAAATAGCCCTAGATACATTTAATGCTGGAGATTATACAAAATCAAAAGAGCTTTTTGAAAAACAATGCGATAGAAACGATTCTTTAGCATGTTTAAATTTAGGCAGTATATACAAAGAAGCTGATGGCGTGGATATTGATTTAGAAAAAAGCATGCGTTATTTTAAAAAAGCATGCTTGCTAGAAGATAGTACAGGTTGTGTTTTTGTAGGTTTTTATAATGATAAAGCTTTAGGTGTAGCACAAAATTATAAAGAAGCGTTTAAATATTATAAAAAAGCGTGTGAATTAAAAAACTCGGTAGGATGCGATAACACCGGTATGATGTTTGAAAGTGGTGATGGTATAGCTAAAGATATGAAAAAGGCATTAGAATATTACAAACTATCTTGTGACTACGGTAGTTTTGAAGGATGTGCAAATGCTGGATATGTATATGAAAATGCCAAAAATCCAGATATAAATAAAGCTATAAAATTTTATTCAATGGCATGTAAAAACGATATAGAGTTTGCATGCCAAAATGTATCTAAAATATTTATAAGCAAAAAAGAGTACAAAAGAGCAAAAGATGCTCTTGAACATACAGGTGAGTTTAAAAACTAAAACGGCCAAATACTCTCTAAGATCTTTGTTCCCCAAGGTTTTGTTGTTGCTTTATTGATATCGCCTTCAGTTTTATATGAAATTTTGGCATCAGCAATGTATCTTGAATCTATTTCATTGTTACTAGAAATATCATAAGGTCTTATAACTCCACTAAGCTGTATTATTTGTTTTTCGCCATTTATAAGAAGTTCTCTATTTCCTTCTATAAAGTAATTACCGTTATTTAAAATTTTAACTATCCTTGCTGAAATTGTAGTGTTGAATGCTTCTGTTCTAGTATTTGTTCCATTTCCAGTATATCCGGTTTTAGAACCACCAGAAAAACCTACATGTCCAAATTTATTTATTTGATTTGTAACACCAGATAACGGCGAATCAGCAGTTATAATGCCGCCAGTTAAAGATGTTGTTGAATCTTTTCCTGTAGTTTTTTTGCCATTTGAGCTTTGATTTGTTTTCTCACTTATAACAACAGTAACCAAGTCATTTATATTCATAGCTTTTCTATCAGAAAAAATAGGATTTTCACCTCTACCAAATAGGCTGCCTGGATGTTGAAGATCATTGCCAACTTGCTTTGGAGGAAGCTGTTCAACATAAACGGGTGGTTCCATTGATATCTTAGGATCAACTGTATATGTGCATCCAGTTAGTATCATCGTAGCACTAGAAAGCAAAACAAAATTTTTTCTCATCATTAAAACCTTAAAATATTTTATGCTATAATAAATTATAGCAAATATAGTTCCAAAATTACAATAAAAGGAATCGTAATGTACGAAAAAAGTTTTTACTTTATTATAAACTCACAAGATGAGCTAAAAAAACTACCAACAAACATAACATATTTTTATCCAATCTCCAATGAACATAATGGGATTTTTAGCGAAGATGAAGCAAAAAATATGATTATTTCAGATAAAAAAAATGAATTTTTAAAAAAAATCATAATTGAATTTAGCCAAATTTCACAAAGTGACAATATAGCCGTTATGTCAAATCCAAATTTTTGCTTTTTAGATATAGATATAGCAAAGAATTTAAATCTACCTATAGTTTGTACAAATGAGTTAAAAAGTAGTATTTTAAAAAGTCAAAATGAAGATGATTTATGCATTATACATATAAAAGATATAAAAGACCTATTTTCAAAACTTGATGAATGCTCGAAACTACGCAAGAATATAACAACACCGCTTAAATTTGAAACACAATTATATAAAATGGCAAAAAATGCAAATAGCACTATAGTTTTACCAGAAAGCAATGATGAAAGAATTCTAAAAGCAGCTGATATTCTTGCAAAAAGCAAAGCAGTAAAACTGATCCTTTTAGGAGAAAAAGAACAAATTTTAACAGATGCTTCAAAATTAAATCTAAATTTACAAAATATAACAATAATCAATCCGCAAGACAATGAGTATTTACAAGAGTTTGCAAATACTCTTTATGAGCTTAGAAAAGCAAAAGGCATGAGCTTAGAAGATGCAACAAAACTAGTAAAAGATAGAACATATTTTGGCACAATGCTAGTTTATACTGGGCTTGCAAGTGGCATGGTAAGCGGTGCTTCTACAACTACAGCAGAAACCATCCGCCCTGCACTTCAAATAATAAAAATGAAACCAGGTGTATCAACTGTAAGTGGATCATTTTTAATGTGCCTAGATAGTGAGGTTGTTGTTTTTGCAGATTGTGCAATTACGCCAAATCCAACAGAAGAACAACTTGCTGGAATTGCTATATCAAGTGCAAAAACAGCTAAAAACTTTGGACTTGAACCAAAAGTTGCTATGCTTAGCTACTCCACTGGTGAAAGTGGAAGCGGGGATGATGTGGACTTCATAAAAAGAGCTACAAAATTAGCAAAAGAAAGTGAACTAGGAAACAGTGTAGATGGTCCTCTTCAGTTTGATGCTGCATTTGATGAGATAGTAGCTCGCAAAAAAATGCCAAATTCAAAAGTAGCAGGAAACGCAAATGTTTTTATATTTCCAAATTTAAACTGTGGAAATATCTGCTATAAAGCAGTTCAAAGAACATCTGGAGCAGTTGCCATTGGACCTATTTTACAAGGTCTTAAAAAACCAGTTAATGACTTGAGTCGCGGTTGCTTGGTAGAAGACATTATAAATACAGTTTTAATAACAGCAATTCAATCAGAGGATAACAAATGAAAATACTTGTATTAAATTTAGGAAGTAGCTCTATAAAATTCAAACTTTTTGATATGAATGATAAAACTGTTATATCAAGTGGATTAGTAGAAAAAATAGGCGAAAATTCATCTTTAGCAAAGCTAAAAGTAGAAAATAATGAAAAAATATTTGAAATATCTAAGCCAATAAAAGACCATGGCGATGCCCTTGAGGTTATGGAAGAGCTTTTTAAGCAAAGCGGTACAATTAATGATTTTAGTGAACTTAGCGGTATAGGACATAGAATAGTCCATGGTGGAAATAAATATTTTAAACCCACATTAGTTAATGAAAAAGTTATACAAGATATAGAAGATATTATACCCCTTGCACCGCTTCACAATCCTGCGCACGCCATAGGCATAAGAAGTGTTATAAAAAAAGCCCCAAATGTCAAAAATGTAGCTATTTTTGATACAGCATTTCATCAAACAATGCCTAAACATGCGTACTTATATGCACTACCTCATGAGTATTATGAAAAATACAAAATCCGAAGATATGGTGCACATGGTACTTCTCATGAGTATGTAAGCAATGTAGGAGCCCAATTTCTTGGAATAGACATTAAAGAATTTAACTGCATTACACTTCATCTTGGTAATGGTGCTAGCGTAAGTGCTATAAAAAATGGAAAATGTATTGATACCTCCATGGGACTAACACCGCTTGCTGGACTTATAATGGGTACTAGATGTGGAGATATAGATCCAGCAATTCTTCCGTATCTAAAAAGAGTGGCAAATATAGATGTAGAAGAAATGGACAACATAATGAACAAAAAAAGCGGTCTGTTTGGAATTTGTGGAACAAACGACATAAGAGATATAGAAAAAACTATGGCAACAAATGAAAATTCAAAGCTTGCTTTTGATATGTTTTGCTACCGCATAAAAAAATATATTGGCTCTTATTATGCAGCACTAGGCAGAGTTGACGCTATTATATTTACAGCTGGTATTGGAGAAAATCATGCACTTACTAGAGAAACTGTTTGTAAAGATATGAAAATTCTTGGAATTGAGATAGATAAAACTAAAAATAAAGTTTTTGAAAAAAAACCAAGAGATATTAGTTCTAAAGATGCCAAAGTAAAAACACTGATAATACCTACGGATGAGGAACTTGCAATAGCTCTAGCTACTCTTGAGCTTGTAAAATAAGTTTAAGGCCCAAAAATGGGTCTTAAACCAAAAGTCTTATAACTTGATTTGAAACGCTTTTTAAACCATTTATTGCAACTTCTTTTTTCATTGCATCTTCAATTGGTATAGCACTTTGTTGTATACAAAAATAAGCATCTATTTTATCATTTAAATTTCTAGCATCTTCACTTATTGCGCCAGCAAAAGCTATAACTTTGATACCATATTTTTTTGCAAGAGTAGCAACTCTTGTGGGGGTTTTACCCATGGAGCTTTGGAAATCGATTTTACCCTCGCCAGTTATTACAAGATTTGCATCTTTTATGATATTTTCCAAATTTAAAGCATTTGCTATGATATCAAAACCTGATTTTAGCTTAGCATTTAAAAAACTTATAAATCCAAAGCCAAGCCCCCCAGCTGCACCGCTTCCTTGTAAATTTGAAAAATCACTACCATTAAATTTTTACACTACATCTGCAAAATTTTTAAGAGCGTTATCAAGAAAACTAATCATCTCATCATTTGCACCTTTTTGTCTTGCATAAACATAAGCTGCGCCATTTTTACCATATAGAGGATTTGTAACATCACAAGCTATATTAAATTTACAATCTTTAAGCTCTTTTAATGCATTTTTAGAACTAATAGCACAAACTTTAGCTAAGTTTTCTCCGCACATATTTAGATTTTTACCATGCATATCTAAAAACTCAAAACCAAGCGCCTCAAGCATTCCAGTGCCTGCATCATTTGTAGCACTTCCGCCAATACCTATTATAAACTCTCTTATACCTCTTTCCAAAGCATCTTTTATCATTAAGCCAAGTCCATAGGTAGAAGTTTTTCTAGGATTTTTCTCAATTTCTTTAAGTAATGCTAGCCCACAAGAGCTAGCCATTTCCATTATAGCTATACTCTCATTAGTAGCATAACTTGCTTTTATAGGACGCAACATGGGATCACAAGTATCTACATGTATAAATTTGGCATTCAAAGCATCTTTCATAGCTTCAACACTGCCCTCTCCTCCATCAGCTATAGGCACAACAACAATCTCATCACAAAAATCATTTATTCCATCTTTTATAGCAAGTCCGGCATCAAGAGAACTTATACATCCTTTAAATGAATCAATAGCAACTACAACTTTTTTCATACAAGCCTTACACTAAAAAAAGACTAAATATATAAATACTTAAAATTCCAGCTATTGCTATAACAAATGTCATGAGCGTTTGAGTTTTATAGCCTCTTGTTGTATCCATAGCGCTAAAATTAGTAACAACCCAGAAATAACTATCGTTTGCATGAGAAATACACATAGCACCGCAACCTATTGCCATTACACAAAGTGCTGCGCTCATGCTTGTAGTAAATCCTAAAACATTCATAACAGAATTTGGATCAAGGTATGAGCCCAAAATTGATGCAGTTGTTATAATCGCAACTGTTGATGAGCCTTGTGCTGTTTTTAAAACAGCTGCTATAATAAACGGAAAAAAGATACCAATGGAACTTATATAAAGCGCATTTTCTTTTATAAAAGTAACAAATCCGGCCTCAGATATAACTTTACCCAAAACTCCTCCAGCTGCAGTTATAAAAATGATAGGACCCACTACTCTTAAACTCTCTTCTGTTATCAAACTAAACTCATCAAGCTTTTTAGCTTCAGCTAGTTGATATACACCAAATAAAACACCAACCGTTAAAGCTATGATAGGAGCTCCTAAAAATTTAAGAAGTTCTCCTATAAATCCATCTATCTTTAAAATAGCCGCAAGTGAACCAAGTGTCATGAATAAAATTGGTGCTAAGATTGGCATAATAGCGCTAAATCCGCTTGGTAAATGTTTAAATTCTCTCTTTAGCTCATCATAAGTCTTTATAAGTTCTTGCTTATCTTCTTGTAAAAATACTTTTTTATCTATAAATTTAGAAAAAAAGTACAAAACAAAAAGTATAGGTAAACTTACCATGATACCAACCAAAATAACCATTAACAAGTTATCTCCTGCACCTAAAGCTCCAGCAGCAGCTATTGGGCCTGGAGTAGGAGGTATTAAAACATGCGATATATAAAGTCCTCCACTTAATGCAACAGCCATACCAATTGGATTTGCACTAAGAATTTTTTGTGATATTGCTTTTCTAATAGGATTTAAAACAACATATCCACTATCGCAAAATACCGGTATTCCAACAATCCAGCCCATTATCATCATTGCCAAATTTGGTCTTTTTTCACCAACCAAACTTATAACCATATCAGCTAGTTTTAAAGCAGCGCCAGTTTTTTCAAGTATAGTTCCAATAAGAGCACCCAAAATAATAACTATACCAATACTTGAAAATATAGCGCTAAATCCGCTTCCAATAATGCTAGGAATTTTGTCTAAAGGAATTCCAACTGCAATAGCCAAAACCAAAGATACACACATTAAAGATAAAAAAGCATGTATTTTTAGTTTTGCTATCATATAGATAATAAGAATAATAGCTATAAAAAGCGCTATAAAAAGATAAGTCCCACTCATAATAAAATCTCCTAAGTATTTTAGTTAACTTAATAAAATACTAGCATTTTTAAACTAAATATTCAATTTAAGAAAACTTTGATACATCCCAAATAAGAGGTTTCAAGAAAGATTTAAAAATAAGATTTTACACTATTTGCCCAATTAATAATTCTTTTTTCATACTCTTTATCTCCATTAAAATCAACAGCTAACCCATAAAATTTGTTATCTTTATAAAATTCTGAGTTATTAAATTTATAGCCATTAAGCTCTGTTTGTCCTATAACATTTGCGCCTTTTATCTTTTCTAAAAACTCAGCCATGCCACCGCAAAAATGCTCTCCGTGTCTTTCTTGATTTCCAATACCTACAAGCGCTACAGTTTTTGACTCTAAAGTTGCATCTTCTAAAATATCAAGTTTATCTCGCCAATCAGGATTTAAGGCACCATCTCCGTAAGTTGAAGATGCAAAGATAAAATTATCATACTTACTAAAAACTTCAGATGTAAGATCTTTTGCATTTAATATATCAAAATCAAGTTCTCTTGCTATTATCTCACTAACCGTCTTAGTAGCACCTGCTTTTGATGCATATATAATCAAACCTTTTGCCATGATTTTTCCTTTAAATTTTATTTTTTGTTATTATATAAAAATAAAATAAATGATATCTCTTTTAACATTATTTAAAATTTAGAAAAATTAGCTAAAATAATTTAATTTAAAATATGGAGAATATTATGGTAGAAGTTGAGTTTCTAGGTCCTATAAAACAAGAAAAAATATTCTTAGATATATCAAGCTTAAAAGAATTGAAAGAAGTTTTATTAAAAGAAAAAAGCTTAAAAGAGTGGCTGGAAATTTCAAGCGTTGCAGTCAATGATAAAATGGTAACCTCTTTAGATATAGAGTTAAAAGATGGAGATAAAATATCTATTTTACCGCCAGTTTGTGGTGGATAATTAGGAAAAATATGCAAAAAATTATAACTGATATAGAAATTTACAATGGAAATTTGGATAGCTCTAAAATTTATAACACTTGGTATGATAAATTTAAAGATGCAAACTACGGTGCACTCATAACATTTACTGGAATTGTCAGAGATGAAGGCGGAATATCCGCTCTTAGTTTTGATATATATGAGCCAATCCTTAGATCTTGGTATCAAAAATGGGTAGAGATGGCTAGCGCTCAAGATGCATATGTGCTTTTTGCACATTCTCTTGGGGATGTAAAAGTTCATGAGTGTTCATACATAAGCGGTGTTGTAAGCAAGCAACGAAAATTTGGACTAAAATTAATAAATGACTTTGTTGAAGACTTTAAAGCAAACGCTCCAATTTGGAAATACGATGTTATAAATGGAAATAGAATTTATGCCCAAGAAAGATCTCATAAACTGCCAAGTGCTGGACTTTTAAGTTAAGGAATAAAATGAAATTTAAATCATATGAAGAAACACTAAATAAGCTAAAAGATTCTATCAAACCTTGGAATAAAATACAAAAAGTTAGTATAACTTCAGCGCTAAATAGAATATTAGCAGTAGATATAATTGCCAAAGACAATTACCCAACAAACGAAACATCTGCAATGGATGGATATGCTTGCAAATTTAGTGATATAGATCTTGGAAAACTTAAAATTCTAGGAGACATTCCAGCTGGAACAAATATCTCTGATATAAGTTTAAATAATGGTGAGTGCATAAAAACTTTCACTGGCTCACTAATGTGCAAAAATAGCGATACACTTATACCTATAGAAAATGTAGATGTAAAAGACGGATATATCATCATAAATAAAAGTGTAAAGCAAGGTTTTGCTGTAAGAAAAATTGGTGAAAGCTATAAAAAAAATGATACCTTGTTAAAAAAAGGTACAAAACTAAGCTACTCAGAAATCGCTCTACTTGCTGAGCTTGGAGAGTTTCATGTATCTGTTTTCATGCGCCCAAAAATAGGCGTTTTGGCAACTGGAAGCGAGATAAGAGACCTTGGGGAACCACTTGAAACTGCTGCTCAAATTCATAGCTCAAATCATATAGCAATTGCTTCCATGCTTGAACTCATGGGATGTGAAACTGTTATTTTGCCAATTGTAAAAGATGATGAACTCCTAGTTAAAGAAGCTATAATAAATGGCATAAAAAGCTGCGATATGCTTATAACAACTGGAGGAGTTAGCGTTGGGGATTATGATTTTGTAAAATCATCTCTTAAAGAAAACTGCGAAATTATAGTAGATGGTGCAGCTATAAAACCAGGTAGACATATAAAGATAGCTAAATTTGACAATAAATACATATTTGCACTGCCAGGTTTTCCTTACTCTGCCATGGTAATGTGTGTTTTATATGTAAGAGTTGTTATAAACAAGCTTTTATGTATAGACGAAAGAAATGAGTTTGAAGCTATTTTGTGCGAAGATTATCCTAAAAAAACAGAGTTTTTAGAATTTAGTGCTTGCGATTTAATATATAAAGAGGGCAAAGTTTATGCAAGTGTACAAAATAAAAAAAGTGGCTCAAGTGCTATAGTAAACAACTTAAATGATAATGCAGCTTTACTTATTTGCCCATTAGAAAAAACAGATGGTCTTAAAAAAGGAGAGATAATTAAAGTCTTAAAAATGCCATAAGGAGCCAAAAGCTCATAAAAATTACTTTTTATCGATAAAAAGTCCTGCCCAAGTTTGAGTTGTAGCCATAACCTCAACAGAGTTTATATTTGCCCTACTTGGCATATTTATACAATTTAGCACAATAGTAGCTATATCTTCGGCTCTTAAATATTCAGTATTTTCATACACACTATCTGCTTTTACTTGATCACCTTTAAATCTTACCATACTAAACTCTGTTTTTGCAATACCTGGCTCAATATTTGTAACTCTTATATTTGTACCTTTTAAATCGTTTCTTAAATTAAAACTAAGCTGTCTAACAAAAGATTTTGTCGCACCATAAACATTACTACCAGGATATGGCCAGTTTCCAGCAACTGATCCAAGATTAAATACATAACCACTTTTTCTATCTTTCATGATAGGTAAAACTGCTTTGGTAATATAAATAAGTCCTTTTATATTTGTATCTATCATAGTTTCAAAATCTTCAAGTAACGCATCTATAAAACTATCTTGCCCTAAAGCAAGACCAGCATTGTTTACTAAAATTTCTATGTCGCTAAATTTCTCAGGGATACTTTTAACAGCTTCAAAAACACGGGATTTATCGCGTATATCAAGAGTCATGGTATAAATATTTTCATATCCAAGTTCATTTGCAAGAGCCTTTAGTTTCTCTTCTCTTCTTCCTAAAAGTATAAGTTTATAGCCATTTTTAGCAAGAAGTCTTGATATTGCCTCACCAAAGCCTGAGGTTGCTCCTGTTATAAAAGCTGTTCCCTTCATGGTTTTCTCCTTATTTTAGTAGAATTAAAATAGTGTATTTTGATCATTTTTTTGATTTAAAGAATCAATCAAATCATTTTTTTCGCAATACACCAAAGCATAGTAAAAGTTGTTTAAATTTTGTAAAGCATTTAATGATGTAAAGCGAAAATCAACATCTATACTTGTTCCAAGATTATGGGGTGCACATATAATTATATTTCCACTAAATTTAGAGCGTAAAAAATTAGCTTCTATTTCAAACAAAAATGGATCGTTTTCAACGATAAAAGCTCTATAACTATCACCAAAAGGCTTAATATTATAAAATTTATCCACAAATATAGGCTCAAAATGCCCATCTATGCTCAGATCTTTTGGGATTTTAAAAGAAATTTCAAATTTATTTAAATATTTTATGAGCCCTGCAAGTGACCTTAGAAAAACTTTAGGATATGTTATGTTTTGATAATACACATCATCGCAAACAAAACTTAGATAAAAAAGAGAGTTCTCAGATACATTTTGGGCATCTTCATCGCTCCAAACCGTATCATAAAAAGCTGTAGTTTTTTGAAGAAGCTTTTCATCATCACTAAAAAATATATCACTTTCATTTGCGTTCATAATATCCAAAAATCGCTTTTTAAAATCGCTTTTTAAAATCTTAGCTTTTTTATCTAACGAAATTTTACAAAGTGTGGCGTATTGAACTGTATTTAAAACGCTAAATTTAAGCTTTTTATAACACGCTACAAAGCGAATTAGCCTAGTTAGAGCGGTTTTTAAATTGCCAACTTTCATGATAGCAATCTCATCATTTGCAACAGCAGTGTCGTACTCACAAATGATAGCATAAGCGCCACATTCTATAGCTTTTTTTATATCTTCATCGCTATTGTTTGTTGCTATAAAAGCACACTGATCTTTACACTCTTTTAAATCAAAACAAAAGCCATTTACGGCTGAAATTTTGGGCTTATTTAAAAGCTCTGCATTTAAAAGTCCGCAAAGATTTACTATATTCATCCTACTACTGCACCATTTTGTACTTTTGCATGAACTCCAAGGAGTGTTAAACTTCCATCTTCTGCACTTAATATCATTCCCTCGGATAGATGTTTAAAAATCTTTCTTGGCTTTAAATTTACTAAAACACAAATTTGCCTTCCAATCAAATCTTTTGGATTGTAATATTTTGCGATACCTGAAATGATTTGTCTTGGTTTTTCTTCACCTAAATCAATGCCGAATTTAAGCAATTTATCACTACCTTCAATATTATCACATTCCAATATAGTTCCAACTTTTATAACGCATTTTTTAAAATCATCTATCTCTATAAAATCATCTTTTTGCTGTTCTAGGGCTTCTTGTTTTGGTTCTGGTCTAGCTAAAAGCTCATTTTCAACCTTTACAAAAAGTGGATCGGTTTTTCTAGCTTTAAAATTTAGTAAATTTTTAGATTTTATAACACTTTCGTAAGTTTTTGTATTTATCTCAAAACCCAAAACTTCTGCTATTTTAAGAGCGCTTTTTGGCATAGAAGGGTAAAGCAAAATTGCAACTTTTGCAAGTAAATTAGCACAAAGTGCAACCAAAGCTAACGCTTCATCATTTTTAGAGTTTTTCATCAGATTCCAGGGCTCATATTTTGCTATAACGCCATTTGCAACAGATAATATTTTCCAAAGCTCTTCTAAGTATCTGTTGGTTGCAACTTCATTTAGAGCTGCAATTGCATTTTCTACGAAGCTATCTATGCTATCAAACTCATCTTTATAAAATTTCAAAACATCTTTTGAATTGATATCATAATCACTATATTTTGAGCTCATTCCCACAATTCTACTTAGTAAATTTCCAAGCTCGTTTGAAAGGTCACTATTTATCCGATCTATCAATGCTTTTTGAGAAAAATCTCCATCTTGTCCAAATGGCACTTCTCTAAGTAAAAAGTATCTAAAACACTCTTTTCCATAAGCATCTGCAACTTCTTTTGGATTTACAACATTTCCTAAAGATTTGCTCATTTTTACGCCATCTCTTGTCCACCAGCCATGCGCTGCAATGTGCTTTGGCAAAGGTAAATTTAGGCTCATCAAAAACGCAGGCCAATAAACTGCGTGAAATCTTAGTATGTCTTTTCCAACAACATGTAAAGCCTCATCCCAGTATCCCATCTTTTCATTATTTAAGCTGTATCCAAGAGCCGAAAGATAGTTTAACAAAGCATCAAGCCAAACATACATCACATGTTTCTCATCTTTGATATTTTGCGGTAATTTTATGCCCCAATCAAAACTCGTTCTTGTTATTGATAAATCTTTTAATCCAGCTTTTACAAAATTTATAATTTCATTTTTTTTGTTTTTTGGGATAATGCAATCTTCACTTTGTTCATACCATTTTATAAGCTCATCTTGGTATTTTGAGAGTTTAAAAAAGTAGCTTTCTTCTTTTACAAGACTTGTTTTTCTACCGCAATCAGGACAACACTCATCATCTAAAAGCTGAGTTTGTGGGAAAAACGCCTCACAGCTAACACAATAATACCCTTCGTATTCGCCCTTATAAATGTCACCCTTTTCATACATTTTATTAAAAGCATTTTGAACAGTTTTTATATGATAATCATCAGTTGTTCTTATAAAATGATCATATTCTATCTCAAAATAATCCCATAAATCTTTAAAATTAGCACTTATCTCGTCTGCGTATTTTTTAGGCGTAAAACCTTTTTTTTCAGCAGCTTGTTCTATTTTTTGTCCATGCTCATCAGTTCCTGTTAAAAAATATGTATCATGGCCTTGAAGTCTATAAAATCTAGCTAGCGTATCACAAACTATCGTAGTGTAAGCATGCCCAATGTGCGGAACATCATTTACATAATAAATTGGCGTTGTAATGTATCTTTTTTCCATTTTTTCTCCTAAAAATCAAAGCCGCCGCTTTGTCCTTTTATCATACTTTGATAAGTTGCATCTACATAATCTTTTCTAGTTTGACACTCATACATTTTATCACATTTCATGCAACTATCAAGATTTTTAGAACTTTGACACTCTTTTAAAATTTTGAGCTTTTCCTCAAAATTTTGTTCATAAATGTCCTTTTTATTGTTGTTTTCTTCACCCATACACTAATTTCCATAATACTCATGCATTTTATTTATCTCATAGTTTGAGCCAAAAAAACATGGGGTTGTTTGATGAATAGCTAAAACTTCTAAATTTAATAAAGAGCTATTTTTTCCATCGCTTGTTTTTCCACCAGCTTTTTCATAAATATAAGCAAAAGGTAAAACTTCAAAAGTAAGTCTTAGCTTCCCATTTGGCGTATCACTTGTAGATGGATAACTAAAAAGTCCGCCACCTTTTAGCAAAATTTGGTGCAAATCGCTAACCATAGCGCCACTATATCTTAACCTATACCCTTCATCAAATAGTGATTTGATAAAATTTCTATGAGTATCGCTCCAACCTTTTTGTGTTGCCCCTGTTGCATTTAGTTTGCCTTTTTCGCCAAGTACTAAATCTTTTATAAAAACAAACTCCGAGTCTTTGTTAAGTCTATAAAACTTAACTTTATCAGTTGCAATTACAAGCTCCAATCTAGGTCCGTATATACTATAAACTGCGGCTTTTAGATTTTTTGGAGAAATTTCATTTTCATAAATGGCAAAAATAGATCCAACTGCAAAATTTACATCTACAAGCGAGCTTCCATCAAGTGGATCATAAGCAACAATAAATTTGCCATTTTCATTAATGCTTAAAGCCTCATCTTTTTCTTCACTTACTAAAGATTTTATATTTATTTTTGAAAATTCTTCTGTTATAATATTATCACTTAAAACATCTAATTTTAACTGTGTATCACCTGTCGAGTTTTGATTGTGAGTATAGCCAAGATCCGAGTATTTTAAAGCATCTCCTATACGAATTGTTGCCTTTTTTATAGTGTCAAAAATTTCTTGCATATGTCTTCCTTATCTTTTCAAACTTTTTTTGCATTATTTTTTATCCAACTGCAAATTTCTTCAGCGTTATTTATGTTTAAATTCGGCAAATTGGTATCAAATTTTATATCATTTGTTACAATCACATCCGAAAAAGATAGATAGCTCTCATCTATTTTATCTCTAAAGACAGATATTCTTGGTAAAGGTAGAGTCTTTAACCCCTCAACTATCAAGATATCAAAATCCCCTAGCATTTTTATAACATCGTCTAGGTCTTTTTTTTCTTGTGAAAAATAAGTGCTTCTTGTTGGACTAAGCACTACAACATCTGCTCCAATTTCGCTAAATTTATAACTATCTTTACCTTCTACATCAAATCTAGCTTTATCCGCTGGATCATGTTTTATAACTACAACTTTTAATTTTTCTTCTAAAAAAATCTTTGCAACTTTTATTATAAGTGTAGTTTTTCCACTATTTGAAGGTCCAGAAAATGCAACTGCTAATCTTTTCATATCTATCCTACATTAAATTTTATGATTTTATCACATCTAATATAAAAAAGTATTTATATTATAAAACACACTTTAACTTAGAAAAATTTTGTAAATCAAAATGTCAAATAAATGTTTGTTTTTATAAGTTATAATTTCTAAAATTACTTTTATAAGGAGAAAAAATGCCAAATTACAAGTTGTTTTCTATACCTCACGATAATAGAATAGAGTTAAAAGATAAAATAAGCTTCAACAGGCTGTGAAGTTTCTATAAATGAACTTCCAAGCAATGCTAGTGTTCCATTTGTTCATACTCATAAACAAAATGAGGAAGTTTATATGGTTTTGCAAGGTGATGGAAAATTATATATAGATGGCGAAGAGCTAGACATAAAAACAGATGATATTTTTAAAATCTCTCCAAACGGGCAAAGATGTATAAAAGCTGGAAATAAAGGTATAAAATATATCTGCATACAAGCTAAAGAAAATAGCCTTACACAATACACAGCAACAGGTGGCATAATAATAGAAAATACAAAACCAATCTGGTTATAAATTTAAGATGCTCAAATTTGAGCATCAACTCATTTTGTTCTTTAAAAATGAGTTATAAAAATTTCGCTTTGAAATTTGATATAAACTTTGAACTATAGTTAAAAAACTATCCTTATATTTGTTATGAGAAATATCTGTTTTGACAATGTCTTTTTCATTAAAAGTTAAATTTGTAGTTAGTTTGCCAACATTTTTTATAAGATGTGCATCGCTTGATGCAAATGCAAGTTTATTTTTTTGTTTGCAAAGAATATGCGCTAAAATGTTTGACTTTTTGCTTTGAGAGGCATTTATGCACTCTAAACCATCACAAAACTCTAGCATTTTTTCACCAAGATTTATATCACTAAAAATATTTTTATACAAAACTCCAAAAGGATGCGGTATGATAGCTAAAAATATGCCATATTTATGCTTTAAATTTATGTCTAAAAACTCAATCATATGTCTATTTATGCGAGTCATTCTAGAAGTTTTAAATGGCTTTATCTCGTTTTCATAAAACCCTTTTGCATAATTTTCATCTTTAAAATACATCAGCATTTCTTTACCCTCTTTTGTACCAAGCTCCACACCAATAATAAAAGGAATTTTAGCTTTTTTTGCTATACGAGAAGCAATTATGCTACCCCTTAGTTCATTGTGATCTGTTATAGAAATACCGATATTTAGCTCTTTAGCTCTGTTTAAAATTTCTCTAACATTTGCCTTGCCATCAGAAAAATTTGAATGCATGTGTAAATCATAGTTCATATCTTATTATATCTAACATAGTAAAATATCTTTTAAGGAGATAGTTAATGGAAAATTTTATCCCATGGCTTTTTTCATTTGAGCATATTTATATGGTTATATTAGTTATATTTTCGCTCTCCATTTTGATATCAAATAAATCTTCTGGAGATACTGCTGCTTGGCTTTTAGCTATTTGTCTTATACCTGTTTTTGGGATAATTGCTTATTTACTTTTTGGTATAAACTGGAGACAAAGAAAGTTTATAAACAAAAAAAGGAAAAAAAATAAAACCGATACAATTTCTATATTAAGTGCAAATTTTAGCAAATATGATAGTGAAATGATTTTTTCTAAAAATTCAGCACAAAAAAAGGATTTACAAAAATTTCAAAACGATGAAACATTATCTGAAAACAACAAATCTATCATAAGATTGCTTTACAGATGCGAAAAAACTCTTCCTTGTTATAATCAAAGTTATGAAATTTACTACAGTGGAAAAGACGCATATACTAGCCTTATAAATGATTTAAAAAATGCTTCTCAATCAATATATATGGAATATTATATTTGGCATTCAGATAAACTTGGCACAAAAATTAAAAATATATTATTGGAAAAAGCAAAAGAAGGACTAGAAATAAAACTTATTTTTGACGGCCTTGGCTCATTTAGAACTATAAGTAAAATTTATAGAGATGAATTAAAAAGTGCTGGAGTTGAATTTTTATACTTTTTAGATATAAAAACATCCATACTAAAACTAAATTATAGAAATCATAGAAAAATGACTATTATAGATCACAATATCGTTCATACGGGTGGAATGAACTTAGCTGATGTGTATATAAATGGCGGTGATGATTTTGAGAAGTGGAGAGATACAAATATAAGATTAAGTGGCGATATTTTTGCTTATTATCTTGCGATTTTTATGACCGATTGGCTAAACAGTGGCGGAGAGAAAAATTTTGCACATTTAAGCGAAGATCTAATAAAGAGAAAAAAAAATGAAAGAAAAGATGGATTTTTAGCTCAAGTTAGTTCAAGTGGTCCTGATAGCAACTACCCTAGTTTAAAATATTTATACACAAAAATTATAGACGATACAAAAAATGAAATTCTTATCCAAACTCCTTATTTAATACCAACTGATAGCATATTAATCCAGCTTAAAATAGCAGCATTATCATCAAAAAAAGTAAAAATTATGATTACGGACAAAACCGATAATATTGTTACAAAATGGGTTACAAAGACTTACATTGAAGAACTACTAAGATGTGGTGTAGAAATTTATAGTTATAAAAAAGGGTTTTTACATAGTAAAGTTTTAATATGCGATGATGATTTAAGTACAATAGGAACATGCAATTTTGATAATAGAAGTTTTAATATAAATTATGAAATCAATACTATTTTTTATGATAAAAATATAAACTTTGAACTAAAAACACAATTTTACAAAGATTTAAAAGAGTGCACACAACTAACTACTAATAATCTTAAAAAAGATCGTTTTTTTGGAAAAATCAGAAACTCGATTTTTAAACTTATTGGACCTTTATTGTAAATAAAATAAACATAAATTTATATTTGTAATAAATCAAATTTTAAGCAAAATTAAAGCCATAAAAAAGGATAATTTAATTTCGTAATTTTAAAAATACTTGGCATATAAATAATAAAAACCAAGCAAAATATCGAAATAACGTTAATCTCTACACTTATCAAAAGAGAAAAAACCAACACAATTTATATCAAAAGGTTTTATATATGAAAAAAGTTTTTTTATTTGCAATTCTCCCAATTTTTGCTTTTGCAAATGAAAATGCACAACTTTATGGCGCATGGACATTATTACCGCCATTACTAGCCATAGGACTTGCATTTATAACAAAAAATGTAACCTTGTCACTATTTATTGGCGTTTTCAGTGGTGGATACCTAATAGCACTAAACAATAACTCTATCATAAAATCATTTGTATCAGCATTTGGTAACATATCAATGAGAATTATTACCTCAATGGCCGATAAATGGAATGCAGGAATTATGCTACAAGTATTGTGCATAGGTGGACTAATAGCACTTGTTACAAAAATGGGTGGAACTAAAGCTATTGCCATTTGGTTAAGCCAAAAATCAAAAAATAGATCTTCTGTACAAATTTCAACATGGCTTATGGGACTTTTTGTATTTTTTGACGATTATGCAAATTCACTTATCGTTGGTCCTATTATGAGATCAGTTACGGATAAATTTAAAATTTCAAGAGAAAAACTAGCCTTTATAATAGATTCAACCGCAGCTCCCGTTACTGGAATAGCAGTTGTTTCAACCTGGGTTGGATTAGAAATTTCTCTTATAAAAGATGCATACCATATAATAGGTATAACAAATATAAATGCATTTACAATTTTTGTTCAAACCTTACCATATAGGTTTTACAATATTTTCATGTTATTTTTTGTGTTTTGTATAGCATATTTTGGTAGAGATTTCGGCCCTATGCTTAAAGCAGAAAGAAGGGCAAAAGAAGGACTAATAGATCAAAAAGAATACAAAATATCAAACATAGACGATCAAACATTAGAAGCAAAAAGTGGCATAGATCTTAAAATATCAAATGCACTAATACCTGTACTTATCTTGATATTAGGTTCTTTTATAGGCTTTTATCTAAATGGTCTAAGTTCACTACAAGGGGAAGTTTTAGAAAAAGTAAAAAATGCTCCATTTAGCTTTTTTGCTCTTAGAGAGACATTTGGAGCAGCCGATGCATCTGTAGTGCTTTTTGAATCAGCTCTTTTTGCATCAGTTGTAGCTATTTTTATGGGGATATATAGAAAAATATTTAGTATCCAAGAAGCAATAGACACATGGATAAAAGGTTGGCAAAGCATGATTATAACTATAGTAATATTGCTCCTTGCATGGTCTTTAAGTTCAGTTATAAAAGAGCTTGGAACTTCTGCTTATCTAGTATCTATTCTTAGTGGACATACTCCGCATTTTATTTTGCCTGTATTTATATTTATACTAGGAAGCTTTATATCATTTTCTACTGGCACAAGCTACGGAACTATGGGAATTTTGATGCCTCTTGCCATACCTTTAGCATCTGCTATTGGAAATGCTAGTGGCTTTGAAACAGTCTCGCTACATACATATATGGTTTTAAACATCAGTGCTGTTTTGACAGGAGCTATATTTGGTGACCACTGCTCCCCGATATCAGATACAAGTATACTCTCTGCTATGGGATCAAATTGTGATTTAATGAAGCACATAACAACCCAGTTTCCATACGCAATTAGCGTTTGTGCGATAAGTATAGTTGCCTATATAGTAACAGCACTTGGTCTAAATGTTTGGCTAACTTTACTATTAGGATCAATAAGTGTAATTTTATTAGTAAGATTTGTTGGCAAAAAGGTTTAATTTGGATTGTAAATATTTTGGAGAGTGTGGTAGTTGCACAAAAAATAAACCTTATGAAAAGCAACTCGAAGATAAATTAATATATATAAAAAATTACTTTAGCGACCTTTACGGCGATGAAATAGAATCTTTTTCATCGCCAAAAGCTGGCTATAGAATACGATCCGAATTTAGCATCTATCATGAAAATAATAAAGCAAACTATGCAATGAATGGCAAAAATGAGCGTTTTTTAATAATAAATAAATGTCAAAAGGTTGATAACAAGATAGCTGATTTAATGCCAAAAATCCTTGATATTATAAATCAAAATGAAAATTTAAGGACAAAGCTTTTTGGAATAGAGTTTATAACAACTAAATTTCAAACTCAAGCCATTTTACTCTATCATAAAGATATTTTTACAATAAATAGCGAGCTTGAAAAATTTGCAAATGAGCTTGGAATTTCAATTATTGCAAGATCTAGAAAGAAAAAACTAGTTTTTAATGGCGAGATATTACAAGAAGAGCTTATAATAAATAATAAAGCATTTTTATATAACCTAAGCGAAGGTGCTTTTCTACAGCCCAATAAAATTGTAAATCAAAAAATGATTTCTTGGGCTATGAATAATGTAAAAAACACGCAAGATCTTCTTGAGATGTATTGTGGACACGGAAATTTCACAATTCCTCTTTCCTTGAAATTTAAAAAGGTTTTAGCCACTGAAATTTCTAAAAAATCTATAGCAAATGCTATAACAAATTGTGAGTTAAATAGTGCAAAAAATATAAATTTTGTTCGCTTAGATGCAAATGAACTAATAGATGCATTTGATGGTAGAAAATTCAATAGATTAAAAGACATAAACCTAAATGAGTTTAATTTCTCTCATCTTTTAGTTGACCCACCTCGCGCTGGACTTAGCGATGAAGTTTGCAAATTTGGGACCAAATTTAAAAATATAATTTATATCTCTTGCAACCCAACTACCCTAAAAAGAGATATTCTAAAACTATCTAGAACTCATAAAATACTCAAATTTGCAATATTTGATCAATTTGCAAACACAGATCATATAGAATGTGGAGTTATTCTTGAATCATGAAAAAAGAATGCGAAAAACTTTGGGCAACACAAAAGTATTTAGTATTAAGCAAATCCCAAAAAATCTATAATGATATAAGAGAGTATCTTAAATCAGATGATGTAAATTTAGAAATTTTAAAAAATAAAATTTCTTTAGCTTTAAATTTAAAAGAAGATAAATCCCAAATATTAAACTCTTTGGAGCATATCTGGGGTTATTTTAAAAAGCAAGCTAAACCAGATGAGAAGAATAAATTTTTCTTTCTACTTGGTGAATACAAACTCTCTAAAATAAATAAAAGCGAGGTTTTTTACTTTTTACAAGAACTTCTTACTGTTTATCCAAATGAGTATTTGAAAAACTCAAGTATTTTTGATTTTTATAAAAGATAAATTAATGAGACTTTGGCACGAAGAATTAATCCATGTTTTACCAAGAGCTCAACTTTTAGGACAACATAGAGAGTGTTGCGCATTAAGGGGAAATGGCTGGGGTAAAAAACACTCTACTGTAGAGTATGTATTTAGATATAATCCAAATAAGCTATTTTTATATCACTCTTTAGTGATGTCATAAATGACAAAAAGAGGTTATAATATAGACAAAAAATGGCTAGACCCAACATATCGTGGTAAAAAATCTGCCCCCTATCTAGCATTAGAAATTCCACCAAACTCGCCTCATCCAATCTATAATGAACACGATAAATCATATTTAAAAGAGTGCCTTGAAAATTTAAAACAAAAAAATATCTTTTTATAATTTATATCTATAAGTCATATTTTGCTTAAATTAAATTAATTTTAATATGATAAAATTTGTATTCAAAAGGAAAATTATGGATATAAAGCAAATTTTAGATAGTGCAAAAAACATAGCTATCATAGGACTTTCTCCAGATGAAGACAAGCCAAGCAATATGATTAGCAGATATCTTATAAAAGAAAATTATAATGTTTTTCCAATTTATCCCAAATTTGAAACAATTCTAAATCAAAAAGTGTATAGAAGCCTAGATGAAATAAAAGAACATATAGATATAGTAGTTATGTTTAGAAAAGGTGTATATGCAAAAAATTTAATAAAAGAGTGCATTGAAAATAAAGTAAAAACTCTTTGGCTACAACTTGGTATAACAAACAAAGAAGCTAGGGAAATAGCTAGTCAAAATGACATAAATTTTATAGAAGATAGATGTATAATGGTAGAGCACAAACTAATAAAAGGAAAACAATGGTAAGTTTAAACAAAATAATACAAGCAAAAAGAACTATTGATAAATTTATAAATAAAACTCCATGTGCTATAGCGCCAAAATTAAGTCAAACATATGGTGCCAATATATATCTAAAAAAAGAAAATCTTCAAAGAACTGGAGCTTATAAAATTCGTGGCGCATATAATAAAATAGCAAATCTTACACAAGATGAAAAATCAAAAGGCGTTATCGCAGCAAGTGCAGGAAATCACGCACAAGGTGTAGCTATAAGCGCAAAAAGCTTTGATATGAGAGCTGTTATAGTTATGCCAGAAGCAACCCCCCTTCTTAAAGTTAGTGGTACGAAATCACTTGGAGCTGAAGTTATATTAAAAGGCGATAATTTCGATGAGGCTTATGCTTATGCACAACAATATGCAAAAGAAAATGGACTAATTTTTGTCCATCCTTTTGATGATGAATTTGTTGAAGCTGGACAAGGAACCATAGCGCTAGAAATGCTTGAAGATGTTAGCGATCTTGATATTTTAGTTCTTCCTGTTGGCGGAGGTGGTCTTGCAAGCGGAGTTGCTAGTTGTGTTAAACAGATAAATCCAAAAATAAAAGTTATAGCTGTTGGTGCAAAAGGTGCACCCGCTATGTTTGATAGCTTCAAGGCAAAAAAACAGATAAACTCAAAAAGTGTGCGAACAATAGCTGATGGTATCGCCGTAAGAGATGCGAGCAATATCACATTAAACCACATTTTAGAGTGTGTAGATGAGTTTGTTCAAGTTGATGACGAAGAGATAGCAAACGCCATACTTTATCTACTTGAAGAACAAAAAATAATTGTTGAAGGTGCAGGTGCTGTTGGAGTAGCTGCTATAATGAGCGAAAAATTTAAATACAAAAAAGGTAGTAACATTGGTATAATTTTAAGTGGCGGAAATATAGATGTGCAAATGTTAAATATTATTATCGAAAAAGGTCTTATAAAGTCTTACAGAAAAATGTATATAAATGTAACTCTTGTTGATAAACCAGGAGCTCTTATGGGATTAACAGATGTTTTAAAAAAAGCAAATGCGAATATAGTAAAGATTGATTATGATAGATTTTCAACTGAGCTTGATTATGGCGATGCTAGAATTTCAATAACGCTTGAGACAAAAGGCAAAACTCATCAAGATCTAGTTACAAGCAAGCTACATGATGCTGGATATGAATTTACACAAAAATACTAAGGGAGAAAATTATGGAAATTTTAACAATTATAGTTGCTTTTTTACTTGTTTTAAGTCTAACTTTTGTTTATAGACAATCAAAAGAACTTAAAGCTATGAATAAAAACAAACCGCAAGTTGAATCTAAAATAGTAGACTTTAAAAGCATTGGCGAGCTAAATGTTTTTCAAATTTATAGCAAAGAAATAGTTACCAAAAAATCAGATGGAATGAGCGGTTTATGGAAACCTCTTCTTGGCTGGTCACTTTCTAAAAAGCAAATTGCCATTATTTTTGGTTTTGAGATAAACTTTATTTATGATTTAAGAAGTTCCCAATTTAAGATAGAAGAATTTCAAAATGATGACTATAAAATCACAATGCCTCCATGCAAATATAAATACAGCATAACTGATATGAAAATTTATGATGAGAAAAACTCTAAATTTTTACCATTTTTACTTCCTGATTCTATAAATGGACTACTGGGAGTATCTTTTAGTGAAGATGATAAAAATAAACTCATAGATGAAGCTAAAAATGAAGTAAAAGCTCTATCTCTTTCAATGATAAAAAATCTAGAAACTAAAATTCACAAATCCGCAACAGATACACTAAGCGCAATAGCTAGAAGTTTTGGGGCTAAAAACGTGGAGTATGTATTTCAAGATAATAAAGCTGTAAGTTCCAAAGTTAAGCTAGATATACAAAACACACAAGAAGAACATATTGACTTGTAGGAAATAGTTCTACAAGCACTTTTTATTAAACCAATAAATCAAATCCTTGTAAATAAAATGAAATTTATAATGCTTGTACAAGTAATAAAATCACAATTTTTATAACATAGTATACCATATATTGGTTTATCTAAAAGCGTTAAATCTGAATATATAAAAAAATAAAATATCAATCTTTTAAACCATATAATGAAACTTATTTTCTTTCCTAAATTTTAAAAGTAGTTGAAAAAATTTATTGTATAATTATATATTTTCTAAAATAAATAACAATATGTGTAAAAAATAAACTTAATATTTATTTAAGCTAAAGAATAATATAGTATACGTTTTGGAATGTAAAATGGTGACCCCTACGAGATTCGAACTCGTGTTACCGCCGTGAAAGGGCGATGTCCTAACCGTTAGACGAAGGGGCCAATATAAATTGAATGAAGATTGAATTATACATATATTTATCTTAAATTTAAATAAAAAGGAAATAAATTTTGAAAAAAATTATACTAGTTTTTGTGACAATATTTTTTAGCGCTTGTTCTATAAAGCAAATTCCAACCGAATCAAATTCGGTATTTTTTACTATGAACTCTCCGCTTTTAAAATTAAGCGATGCTGGTTTTATCCATCATTACAATAACTATACAACACTTCAAATTTATAACTCTGGCGTTAGTTTATTAAAACTTGATATAAAAGATAAAATTTGTATAAACTCTGCGTGTAGCGATAAAAAAAGTTTTAACGAAAAATACCTTCTAGATGCTCATTATGACGAGCTTATAAGCGATATTATAAACCAAAGACCTATATATGAAAAACAAAATTTAGTAAAAACAGATTGTGGATTCAAACAAGTTATAAGCAAAAATTCTATAAAATACGAACTTTGCAATAATAAATCTATATTTAAAGATGCAAAAAATAATATTACAATAGTTCTAAGGTTAATTAAGTGAAGTTTATAGGGGCTCATGTAAGTATAGCAGGTGGAGTTGAAAATGCGCCAATAAATGCTATGAATATAGGAGCAAATGCTTTTGGAATGTTTGTCAAAAATCAGCGCCAATGGAGTGCAAAGCCTTTAAGCGATGAAAATATAGCTAAATTTAAGCTAAATTTAAAAAAATCAAACATACGGCCAGAACATGTTTTAGTTCACAATAGCTATCTTATAAACTTGGGTTCAAATGATCCGCTTAAACGCCAAAAAAGCGTAGATGCTTTTTTAGATGAAATATATAGAGTAGATGCTCTTGGATTAAAACTTATAAACTTTCATCCAGGCTCACATCTAAATGAGATAAATACGCAAGAATGTCTTAAGAACATATCTGAGTCCATAAACTATCTTTTAGAAAACTCTAAAAATGTAACTTTAGTCATAGAAAATACAGCCGGCCAAGGATCAAATCTTGGATTTGATTTTGATCATCTTGCTTATTTGATCCAAAATTGCATAGACAAAGAGCGTATTGGGGTTTGCCTAGATACCTGTCATCTTTTTGCCGCAGGTTATGACATAAGAAGCAAAAGTAGTTATGAAAAAACTTTTTATGAATTTGATAAAATTGTTGGCAAAAAATTCCTAAAAGGAATGCATATCAATGACTCTAAAACAAATCTTGGTAGCAAAAAAGATAGGCATGATAGCATTGGAAAAGGCTGCATAGGGCTTGATGGTTTTTCAAATATAATGAAAGATAAAATAAGCGATAACATACCGCTTATTTTAGAAACTATAGATGAGAGCATTTGGGATCAAGAAATAATAATGCTTAGAAAATTAGGAGAAAAATGAAAAAAATTAAAATAGTATTTTTACCACTGCTATATGCAACAATAATAAATGCTGCTGGATACAAAATACCAGAACAAAGCTCTGATTCTGTTGCCTTAAATGGATCAAACTATGCTTATAGCTTTGGAGCAGATGCTTCATATTATAACCCTGCAAACATGATGTTTTTAAATGAAATCATGGGACGCTTTGAGGCTGGTATTTCATATATACATCTTGGAAAAACAACTTTTGAAAATAAATCAAATGTCCCAGGCACACACAGCGTTATATCCAATAATTTTAATACCATTACACCTCAAATTTATTTTATTTCTCCAGAAATCATAGAAGATGTCCGATTTGGTCTAGCAACAGCCGTACCAGCTGGCGTTCAAATGCGCTGGGAAGATCCGTATCCAGCAGCAAGTGCTAAAAAATTTGATCTTAAGGTGTATGAAATCAATCCTAGCGTTGCTTATAGGGTAAATGATCAAATCTCGCTAGGCATTGGATTAAGAGCAATATACACAGATGGTAAAGTAGAAAATGGGACTGCCAATTTTAATAGGAGCCTACAAGGAGATAGTATAGATTTTGGCTATAATCTTGGCCTTACATATAGACCCATTGAAGATCTTAGTCTTTCAGCAACTTATAGATCAAAAGTTAATTTAACAATAAAAGGTGATGGTGATTTTAGGTTTGGAAATAGTACCATGAATACACCAACAAAAATAACATTACCACTTCCAGCAGATCTTGTTCTTGGTTTGGCTTACAAATATGACGCACTTACTTTTTTGTTTGCATACGAAAGAACATTTTGGTCTGATTTTAAAGAGCTTGATTTTGATTATGAAAAAAATATGCCAAATCCTTTGGCTAAAAAAATGTTTGACGAACCAATCAAAAGAGACTGGGATGATTCAAATACTTATAGATTTGGTTTAGCATGGGATTTAAATAATAAACTAAGACTTATGGGTGGCTTTACAATAGATGAAAATCCATCCCATAGTGATAAAATGAATTTCGAACTTCCAACTGGAAAAGCCTATATTTACTCAGCTGGTTTAAACTATAAATTAACTAAAAAATTTGAAATAGGTTTTGGTTATTTATATTCTCAAAGAACAAATCAAGATGTTTCATCATATAGTGGATCTTATATAGGAACAGTTCAAGGAATAATGAAAAATGGTGATGCACAAATAGCAAATTTAACATTTAGGTATAATTTTTAATGAAATATTTACAAGATTTTTTAATATCACATCCAAAAAATTGTGAAGTAACAAAACTTATAAAATGCTCTATTGACGAATCTTTAATACTTAAGCACATGACAAAAGCTTATATGAGCGGAAATGCTCAAACAAATGTTTACGAAACGTTAGTGGAAATTTATGGTGATAAAAACTATGAGCACTTATTGCATATTAAAGACATAAAATCATTATTAGATTTAGGCTGGATAATACAAGGATTTAATATATTTAAAAGTGATACTGTATCAAAACAAAATAGTCTTTTATCTCTTCTCCATACTGAAATTTCACTTTCACAATCATTTTTAAAGCTTCTAGAAGATGGCAGCATTACCCACGATATACCAGAACTTAGTGCATATGAAGATCATTTGGAATATCTAAAAGATCAATTTTTATGTGTTGATTTGTATTACAAGCTTTCTTTAATATCTCAAGAAGGAGATGCAAAAAAAAGAGTTATTACTCATATAAAAAATCTAGAAAGTAGAATTAATGAACGCATAAAAATGAGCAAAATACCTCTAAATGTAGAACAAATTTTCAAAGAAAATATGCTTTCACATAAAGAAAAAATAATATTTCTAGCAATCTTAAAAGAAGAATATTCTGGTGAATTTGAAATTTTAAGAGATATGAATACTCTTCTTTCTTTGGTTAGTGAAAATGATTTTGAAAAGATAAAAAACCGCTCTCTTTTAGAAGATAGTTCAAAACTTATGCAAAACTCACTTATAGATTATGATGAAATTTTAAATGTTGCTGGAAATATAAGTAGAAGTTTTTTCATAAATGAAGATACACTTCAAGAGATTATGCGCCCACAAAACAAACAACAAAATAAAAAACTAAAACTAGAAAATATTGTAAAAGATCAGGATATTTTTGAGCTAATCGATCCCAAAACCGATATCAACGACGTTGTATTAAATGACAAAACAAAAGAGCTTTTAGAAAATATCATGAAACAAATGGATAAAAAAGTTATTAGTAGATTAAGCGCATGGGGAATTAAAAAAAGAAAAAATATAGATGTAAAAGTTATATTTTATGGACCAGCAGGTACTGGCAAAACAATGTCTGCAATATCTTTAGCAAAAAGCCTTAAAAAACAAGTTTTGCATTTTGATTGCTCAAAAATACTTTCAAAATATGTAGGAGAAAGCGAGCAAAATGTTAGAAAAATATTTGATACTTACAAAGAAATTTGTAAAAAGTCAAATAGTGAACCAGTTTTACTTCTAAATGAAGCTGATCAGTTTTTATCAACTAGAATAGAAGGTGGTGGAAATGGTGCAGAAAAAATGCACAATCAAATGCAAAATATATTTTTAGAACAAATTGAAAGATTTGAAGGGGTATTAATCGCTACAACAAACTTTATGCAAAGCCTAGATAGCGCATTTTCAAGAAGATTTGACTACAAAATAGAATTTAAAAAGCCAAACTACGAAGAAAGACTTAGCATTTGGAGAAAGATTTTACCAGAAAATGCAAGCTTTGATATGAGCTTTAGCGTAGAAGAGCTCGCAAAATACGAGCTAAGTGGAGCTCAAATAGTTTTAGTGCTTAAAAACACTGCCCTAAAAGTAGCTTCCAAAGAAGATGGAATATTTAGTATGGATGATTTTATAGGTATGATAAAAAGAGAGCAAGTTTCTGCATTTGGAGATGAAAAAAAGGTTGGTTTGGTATAAATTTTAATTTTACTTTTTATAAATATATAGCTAATATAAATTTAAGAAATAAATAATATTTTTTTAGATAACATAATACTTTAATATTACTAAATATAAATATAAACAAAATAATATCATATAAGGAATGTTATGTTAAGAAAATATCTACTAATTATATCTATGTGCATTAGTTTTTTGTATGCTCAAACTCTAAATTTTGCGACTTCAAAAAATGTTGGTCCTCTAAATCCCCATCTTTATAGTCCAAACGAGATGTTTGCGCAAAATATGATTTATGAAGCATTAGTAAGATACGCAGAAGATGGCACAATTAAGCCATGGCTTGCACAATCTTGGGAGATTAGCAAAGATGGCAAAATCTACACTTTTCATCTAAGAAAAGATGTCGTTTTTTCAAATGGAGAAAAATTTGATGCTAGTGCAGCAAAAGCAAATTTTGACGCTATTGCGCAAAACAAAGACAGACATAAATGGCTAGAGCTTTCAAACATACTTCTTGAATGCAATAAAATAGATGATTATACAATTGAGTTAAAACTAAAAAATCCATACTCTTTGACACTAGTGGAGCTTTCTTTGATAAGACCTTATCGATTTATTGCGCCAAGCGCGATGATAAATGGTTCTACAAAAGATGGCATAAAAGCACCAATTGGCACAGGACCTTGGAAATTAGTTAGTAGCGAACTTGGCATAAATGATGTTTTTGAAAGAAATGAAAAGTATTACGGAAATAAAGCAACTTTTGATAAAATAAATTCAAAAGTTATACCAGATCCAAATACTAAATTTATAGCCCTAAAAACAGGAGATATCGACCTTATATATGGCAGAGGACAGATACCTCTTGATAGTTTTGCTTTGATGCAAAAAGATAAAAAATTTAACACACTTATATCAAAACCGATACTTACAACAGCTATAGCCATAAACTCAAATAAATTTCCAACTAACGATATAAATATAAGAAAAGCCATAAATATAGCAGTGGATAAAGATACTATCATGAAGCAAGTATTTTTAGGCACACAACAAAAAGCTGATTTTCTTTTTTCACCCTCAAATGAACAAAGTCGCATAGCCTTAGAGCCTTATAAATTTGATACAAAAATAGCAAACGAATTACTTGAAAAAAGCGGATGGAAACTAAAAAGCGATGGCATAAGATACAAAGATGAAAAACCTTTAAAATTGGAGTTATCATACATTGGTAATGATGCTTCACAAAAATCAATAGGCGAAATTTTACAATCAGAGTTTAGAAATATAGGGATTTTGCTTGACTTAAAAGCCGATGAGTCAACCATCTTTTACAAAAAACAAAGAACTGGAGAATTTAGTCTTATCTTTAACTCAACTTGGGGCGCACCATATGATCCTCAAAGCTTTTTAGCATCAATGAGAGCTCCATCTCACGCTGATTATCAAGCACAACTTGGACTTAGCAACAAAAAACAAATCGATGAAAAAATATCGCAAATGCTAAAAGAAACAGATAAGAAAAAAAGTAACGAACTAACAAAAGAAATATTAACTTTACTTCACGAACAAGCCATTTATCTACCTATAACTTATGAAGTAAATAGCGTAGTTTACAATAAAAAAATTGACGGTGTAGAAACTTCGATATTAAAAGAAAATATCCAATTTGAAAAAATATTTTTCGTAAAATGATTAAATTTATATTAAAAAGATTGCTCTACCTCATACCACTACTTTTTGGGGTGAGCATTTTTATATTTGTCCTTTTGAGGCTAAATGGTACAGATGCGGTTATGAGCTATCTTATAGCTTCTGGTATAACTCCGAGTGATGAAGCGTTGCAAAGTGCAAAAATAGCTCTTGGTTTAAATGAACCAATTTTAACTCAATACTTCATTTGGATAAAAAAAGCTATAAATCTTGATTTTGGATACTCATTTTTAACCAAAAGAGATGTTATGCAAGATATGATGTATTATCTTCCAGCTACTCTAAAACTAGCATCATTTGCCCTATTTTTAACTCTTGTCATATCCATTCCTCTTGGGATGTTAAGCGCGATATACAAAGATAGTCCGTTTGATTATATAACTAGAATAATCTCATATCTTGGCGTTTGCACTCCAAATTTCTGGCTTGGACTTATGCTCATAGTTGTGTTTTCAGTAAAACTAAATTTACTGCCTCCTTTTGGCATAGGGTCGTTTTGGCATATGATAATGCCAGCATTTGCTATATCTTTTATGTCAATTGCTATAAACACGAGATTAATTCGCACAAATATGCTTGAGAATAAAAACAAAAGATATGTTTTATATGCAAAAACAAGAGGCATAAAAAACTATGAAATAAACATAACTCATATATTTAAAAACTCTTTAATACCTGTTATTACAGCACTTGGAATGCATATAGGTGAACTAATCGGGGGAGCACTCATAGTAGAAAATATCTTTGCATATCCAGGTGTTGGCAGATATGCAGTAAGTGCAATATCAAACAATGATTATCCAGTCATTCAATGTTTCATAATTATGATGAGTTTTGTTTTTATAATGATAAATTTATTTATAGATATAGCTTACGCTTTTATTGATCCTAGGATAAGAAAAGGTATAAGCGAACAATGAAACCATCACAATATATAATCATATTTTTAGCACTTTGCATAATTTTCCTAATGTTTTTTGGCAAAAATTTAGCGCCATATGATCCAAATTTGATAAATTTATCACTTAAATTTGCGTCTATTTCAAGCGAGCATTTACTAGGTTGTGATCATCTTGGAAGAGATGAGTTCTCAAGACTAATAAGCGCAAGTTCACTATCTTTACAATCAGCTTTCTTTACACTTGCTTTAATACTAATAACTGGCATTATCATAGGGGGATTTAGTGGATTTATGGGCGGAAAAATAGATCAAATTTTGATGAGAATTTGCGATGTATTTTTAAGCTTCCCAACTGTCGTTTTAGCCCTATTTTTAGTTGGAATTTTAGGCTCAGGACTTACAAATGTTATCATTGCCATAGCTCTTACACACTGGGCTTGGTATGCAAGAATTATAAGAAGCATCGTTTTAACCCTAAAAACAAAAGAGTATGTTTTAATAAGTCAAATAAGCGGTGCAAGTGTGGTTCAAAACTTTAGCAAAAATATGCTTAAACCCATTATATCACAATGCGCAGTTTTAGCTACGCTTGATATTGGTCATATAATGCTTCATATATCTGGACTAAGTTTTTTAGGTCTTGGTGTAAAAGCTCCAACACCTGAATGGGGCATTATGATAAGCGATGCAAAAGAGTATATTTTTTCACATAGCGAGCTTATATTTTACCCTGGATTTGCTTTATTTTTAACGGTATTTGTTTTTAATATGCTTGGCGATATGTTGCGAGATAAATTGGATGTTTCATTGGAGTTTCATGAAAAGTCTTAGAATTTCAAATTTATGTATAAAAAATGAAGAAAAATTTTTGGTAAAAGAACTAGACTTGGAAATAAAAAGTGGCGAGATAGTAGCACTTGTGGGAAAGAGTGGAAGTGGAAAGACGCTAAGTTCTACTGCAATGCTAGGATTTTTACCTAAAAACCTCACAATGAGTGGTGAGTTTTATTTAGATGATATAAATTTGAAAAAGCTAAAAAAGCATAAAATCATGAGTTATATAATGCAAAATCCAGCCTCAGCCTTTAATCCAATTCAAACCATTATGCAACATGCAAAACAAACACAAAAAGCAAATGGCAAAAAATTTGATAAAAACGAAGTTTATGAGTCACTAAAATCCGTTGAATTGAAAAAAGAAGTAGCAAATTTATATCCATTTGAAATGAGTGGCGGAATGCTTCAAAGAGCCATGATAATGCTCTCTATGATCCAAGAGGCGCCATTTTTGATAGCCGATGAATGCACAAGCGACCTTGATTTAGTAGTGCAAAATGCAATACTAGAAATACTTTTAAAACTTGCTAAAGAAAGAAATATAGGTATTTTACTAATTACTCATGATTTTGGGGTAGTTGCCAAAATAGCAAATAGAGTTTTAGTTATGCAAAACGGCGAAATAGTAGAACAAAACACGACAAAAGTCATTTTTAAAAATCCTGAGCATACTGCTACAAAAGAGCTTATGAATGCACATTTAAATTTATATAAAGATGAAATATGAGCGTTATTTTAGAACTAAAAAATATAACAAAAACATACAAATCATTTTCGTTTTTTAAAGCAAGTACAAAAAACCATGTTTTAAAAGATATAAGTTTTACACTCAATAAAGGTGAAGCTTTGGCTCTTCTTGGACAAAGCGGAAGTGGAAAGAGTACGATAGCAAAAATTATTTGTAACATTATCAAATCAGATAGTGGAGAAATTTATCTTGATGGTAAAAAGGTAAATTTAAAAAACTTAACTCAAAAAAAAGAGTTTTATAAAAAAGTTCAAATCGTTTTTCAAGATAGTATTTCAGCACTAAATCCAGCACTAAGTATTTTTGATGCCATAAGCGAACCGCTTGATTATCTTAGCAATTTTAACAAAGATGAAAAAGCAAAAACAATAAAAAACCTACTAAAAAAAGTTCATTTAGATGTAAATCCGAACATGAAAGTATCACTACTAAGCGGTGGTATGGCACAAAGAGTATGTCTAGCAAGAGCCATGGCAATATCTCCTCATATTATTATATTAGATGAAGCAACTTCAGCGCTTGATATAGTTTTGCGCCAAGAGATTATAAATTTAATAAATGAGATGAAAAAAGAGTTTAGCTTTATCATCATAACTCACGATATGAGAGTTGTAAATAGCATTTGCGATAGAGTGATTTTGCTAGATGATGGACAAATAGTTGAAAACATGAGACTAGGTTCTAATAATACTTTCAAAAGCGATATTGGGAAAAAATTATTAGATTGCATTCTTCCAAGTAGGCCTATATAAATTTTTATCCAAGCATGTTTATTTAGTATATATCTATTTTTCATATCAAATTTTAATTTTTTTTGTTAAAATACAGTTATGAGAGTTGACAAATTTTTAAATTCAGTAAATATTACAAAACGCAGAGCAATAAGTGAAGATATGTGCAAAAGTGGTGTTGTAAGTATAAATGGCGTGGTGGCAAAAGCTGCAAAAGATGTAAAAGTTGGTGATAAAATTTCTATTAAATTTATTAGTAAAACTGAAGAATATGAAGTTTTAGCAATACCAACAACTAAAAATATACCAAAAAATTTACAAAGTGAGTTTATAAAAAAGATATGAAAACATATATTTTATCCTTAGATGAATTAGATGATTTTGTGAAAAAACTACCCAAAGAAGGTATAATTTTACTATGTGGAGATTTAGCAAGCGGCAAAACAACGTTAACTAAAAAAATTGCTCAAAATTTAGGCATAAAAGAGGAAATAACATCTCCAACATTTAGTATTATGCAAAATTATGATGATATTTTGTACCATTATGATATATATAATTGTGGTACACAAAAACTCCTAGAAAATGGTCTTTTTGAAAATTTATTTGAAGACGGTTTGCATGTTGTTGAATGGGCTGATAAGAGTTTAGAAAATTTATTAAATGACAACTCTTTAAATTATGTTAAAATAACAATCACGTCTTTTGAAGATAAAAGAAAATATGAGGTAATTCGTGCATAAACTAGAAGTAAAGAATTTACAAAAAACTATTAAAAAAATAAACATTATAAAAAGCATATCACTTGATGTAAAAAGCGGAGAAGTTGTAGGTCTTCTTGGTCCAAATGGCGCAGGAAAAACAACAACATTTTATATGATTTGCGGACTCATCCCTCCAAGTAGTGGAAATATATTACTTGATGATTTGGATATCACAAAAATTCCACTACACAAAAGAGCCAAACTTGGAATTGGTTATTTGCCACAAGAAAGCAGCATTTTTAAAGATTTAAGCGTAGAAGAAAACTTACTTTTAGCGGCACAAATTGCATATAAAAAAGATGATAAACTTATTGAGCAAAAAGTAAATGAAATGCTAGAGCTTCTAAACATAGAACCAATTCGCAATAGAAAAGGCGTTAGTTTAAGTGGCGGAGAAAGAAGAAGGTGTGAGATAGCAAGATCACTCGTGATAACTCCAAAGTTTTTACTTCTTGATGAGCCATTTGCTGGCGTTGATCCAATAGCCGTAACAGACATACAAAATATCATAAAAGATTTAAGAAAGCTAAATATAGGCATTTTAATAACAGACCACAACGTTAGAGAAACACTTGCAATATGTTCACGCGCTTATGTTATCAAAGATGGAGCTTTGCTAGCAAGCGGAAATTCACATGAAGTTGCCAATAATGAAATGGTTAGGACTCATTATCTAGGAACAGAGTTTAAACTCCTATAGCCATGCTTCGCCAAAGCCAGACTCTTGGACCAAAAACAAAGTTAAATCACACACTCCAGAGCTGGTTGCCGATTTTGCAAGCAAGTAGCGAAGATCTAAAAGAAACTCTAGAGCCACTAATTAGTGGAAATCCATTTGTAAGCATAGAAGCAAATCCAAAATCCATTAAAAACAAACTTCCTTTTTCTAATAGCGTCAGAAATTCTTCTACAGACAATATAGAAGCCCTTAGCATATATGAAAAAAGCTTGTATGAAAAACTTCAAGAACAAATAAATAAGCCGTTATTTCCAACTCAAAAATCACAAAATATTGCATATAAAATCATAGAATGTATAAATCACGAAGGATATTTTGAAGAAGATGATGAACTTTATAAAGAGTTTTCAAAAGATGAAGTAGAAAACATTAGGTCTAGATTTTCCATGCTTGAGCCAATAGGTGTTGGCGCAAAAAACTACAAAGAGAGCTTTTTGTTTCAGCTTAGCGATATGCAAATAGACGATGACCTTTACGAACTATGCACAAAGCTAATAGAAAATTTTGAAAATTTGCAAGAATTTGTTAGTTCTAAGCGCTACTCTGAAGCAATGAATATAATAAAAAAATTTAAAAATCCTCCCGCTATTGAGTATTTAGAAGATCCAATAGAGGCAATTTGCGATATTGTAGTTACAAACTCAAGAGATGGCATACAAGTTAGCATAAACGATGATTATTACCCAAATATCGTCATAGAAAATGAATATATAGATGACAATAATGAATTTATAAGCTCACGCATAAAAGAAGGCTTAGACCTCATAGATGCCCTTGAAATGCGCAAATCGACACTTTACAAGATAGGACTAATGATCATAGAACACCAATATGATTATTTTGTAGGTGGAGATATAAAACCGATGCGACTTAAAGATATAGCAAGCGATCTTGGTAGAAATCCATCAACAATATCTCGCGCCATAACAAATAAATTTTTATCTTCTTCAAGAGGAACCGTACCATTGAAACTATTTTTTGCAGGTGCAGCAAGCGAAGAAGTTTCAAATGTAGCTATAAAAGATTTTATACAAAACGCTGTTTTAAACGAAAATAAACAAAAACCGCTCAGTGATTTTGCTCTACTAGAAATGGCGCAAAAAGAATTTGATGTAAACTTAGTAAGAAGAACTATAACAAAATATAGAAAAGCCCTAAATATAGGCTCTTCAAGTCAAAGAAAAAAGATTTATACCATCACGCACTGATGAAATTTTCTTGCTCTTTAAAGTATGGTTTTAACGCTTCGTAAGCTTTTTGGATGTTTTCAAATTTTTTTCTATATGATTTTTGAATCTCGGCTGGTTTGCTTTGGTGTCTATCTGGATGATATAGTTTAATGAGATTTAAGTAATTTGACCTAACAGTTTCGCTATCATCAGTTTTTTCGCAACCAAGTATTTCAAAATGCTCCTCAAGTAAATTTGCAAGCGCTTTAAACCTTTTTATAAATTTACTAGAATGTCTAACTTTGATCTCTTTTTTAAATTTATTAAATACATTTTCATCATAGTTACATTCTATAGTATAGTTAAGTATTTCTTTTGTATTTAAAAATATATCTAGCATATCTAAAGATTCATCATTTTGTATATTTAAACTTATAATATTTTCAAATTTAGTAAATTTGATATCCCATTCATTGCAACATTGATTTATATAAGATATAAAGAAATTATCGCTATTTTTGATGTTTAAAGTTACTTCGTTGCCTTCAAAATTTACATCAATTAAAACCACTGATTTTAGTGTATTTTGTTGAATCAAGCTTAGTTTTATTGTAGAGAATTCACACATTTTAAAATCTAAATCGTCATTATGATATTTTTTATACATATTTTGCAAAAATTTAAAAAAATACTTTCTTTGAACAGATTCGTTTTTATCATAAAATGAAATTATTTTACCTTTATTTCCGACGCTTTTTTTAAAATTTTTTTTCATCATTAGTTGTAGCTGAGAAAAAATAGCACTATCATCTGTATTTATCGAAATGGACTCTAAAGTTTGAATTACATTCATAAAAAAGTTCTCCAATGCAAAGTTATTTCTATTAAAGCAAATAGCGTTCCAATATTATATACAAATAATCTAAATTTAAACTATTTTAAACGAAAATCCATATTTTCTTCTGCTATTTTTCTAAGTTCTTGCACATTTTCTTCACTCTGTTTCAACAGCTCATCAAATTTAAAACCGAGCATAACGATACGATAAAGTTCAGGTTTGTTTTTACCCCAATTATATAGCATTTTTGTATCAACACCCAAAATACCTGCAATATCTCATTTGCTTAGTTTCTCGCCCATAATTTTCCTTTGTCGTGAGCTTATTTTAAATCAATTAAGTAAATATTTCTTATATTTACTATTATTTATGCATTATTTATATATATTTATTATGAATTAAGTCTATATTTATTAATATTGTAAGATTATTTTTAAAGGAGAAAATATGACAACGCCAAATGAATATTCAAAGTAGATTTTAAATGATCCACAAAAGCTGAGAGAAAAGCTAGACTTATATCTACAAACCCCTGAAAAGGTGGAAATTTATGCTCAAGCTTGTGAAAAGTTTTTACTTTTAGGTGGAAAAGAAATTTTAAAATTTACACCAACTTGGAGCTGGTGGGGATTTTTTGGCAACTGGGCATTTTTTCTATATAGAAAAAGATATATAGTTGCTGTTATAGCATTTTTACTATGCTTACTATGCTATGTTCCTTACTTAAGTATACTAATTCTTATATGTTTCGGCGTGTATGCAAAATTTGAAGTTTGCAGAGGTTTTGTGGAAACATTAAATTTACAAAACGACGAAATTTTAAAAATGCAAGGTGGTGTTAACAAATTGGTGATACCTGTAGTTATCATACTAAATATTATAGCCATAACTGCTTTTATTATAATTGGATAGTCTATTGGCATTGAATAAAAATTATTATGAAAAATTTATAATGGATTCTTGCAACACTTGGCTTAGTTGGATGCAACGATGATGTTTATAATTGCAATACAGACGATATAACGATGTCTGCATTGCAAATTAGTCTTTAGAATTTAGGCTATGAAAAAGATGATAGAGTAGATACAATTGTTGATGATTATATCAGTTTAATTGATATAAAAGAGCGTGCACTTATAGAAATTAACGATAAAAGAAATCGTCTGAGTGTAGGGCTGCTTATCCTAAATGAAAATAAATTAAAAGATTTAGATAGAGATAAGCTTAATGAAATGGCTACTTTTGCAATCTATTTTCAACAATCTTATTATATAACAAAAACATTGACGTTGATTTAAATCAGATTTTTACTGATGATTTTTTTAATAAAATTGAAAAACAATCTAAAAATAAAGATTTTATCAATCAAAACTAAGTCATTTAAAAGGCTTTCAAAACAAAACTACTGAGACATATTATCGCTCTTACGATAATGGACGTGGTGAAAGCTGGATATAAATTTTAGAGTAAACTAAAACCTAAAAATATTAGCCAAATTTGGCTAATATCTTAAATTTATTTCCAAACACAATCTTTATCCAAATCAACATACTCCTCAAGACTTTCAAATGGAGTATATTCTCCTTTGTAAGCTAAGCTTGGACAGTTTTTTACATAAAATCCGAGATAAATCCATCGTAAATCATTTGTTTTTGCAAACATAATTTGTCTAAGAAGAGAAAATTTACCAAGGCTATACCAAGAATAATCAGGGTCATAATAACAATAAATAGAACTTATACCATCTTGAACAAAATCAATGAGATCAACGCAAATTAGTTTGTCTCCATCATAATACGATATTTCTTTTCCATATTCTCCCGCCCCATCAACATAGAGTTCATAGTATTTTTGATAGTTTAACTCATAAAATTTCCACTCTTTTTTACTACTCATATACATATGGTATTTATGGTAAAGCTTTAAATGCTCTTCGTCACATATAGGATTTGATATATATGAAAGAGTATTTTTATTGCGCTTTATGGCTTTTTTTGCGCTTTTTGAAAAGACAAAGTTTTGTACGTCTATCCTGATGCTAACACACTCGTTGCAATTTTTGCATATAGGCTTTGAATAATATCTTCCAAAACGCCTATAACCATGTTTTGTTAGAGCTGTATTGTAATCAAAGCTAGCATTAAAAACATATTTATAAGCACTCCTTGAAGCTCTTGAGTGAAGATATGGACAAGGTGAGTCAAGTGTGCAAAAATCAATACTAATCATATTTTTTGATATTATTATATCCTACATATTTTAAAAATTCATTTTTTAAATTTTCTAATTTGTCTTCAGAGATTTTTTCATTTTGTTCATCTTTAAAAATATCTTTAAACTCATCCCTATTTGGATTTGGTTTTTTTGCTTTTTTAGGAGCTGGCTTTGCATCTTTTTGCAATTCTTTTTTTATCTCTTTTAAACTATCGAAAAAATCATTCATTTTTGCTCCTATGTTTTGCAATTGTTGCTCCAACTACAGCAACTAGCTCATCTTTTTTTATATCATTTTCATAATTTGTATTTTTTAAAATAGAATCTAAATTTTTTTCAACATAAGATGTGTCAAAAAAACCTCTTCTAAATTCTCTTCCCATAGAAATAGTAAGTAAAAATGGAATAATTGTTTTAACACCTTTTATCGTAAATTCATTTAGTGCACGCTCTAGCTTATTTACGGCTAAATCATAGCTACTTGATGTAACCATAAGTTTTGCAAGCAAAGAATCATAAAACGGCGGTATAGAATAGTCTTTATAAATATGGCTATCAACGCGTACTGATGGTCCAAGAGCAGGATAATACTCCTCTATAGTTCCTATAGCTGGAGTAAAATTTTTCCATACATCTTCAGCCGTAATTCTAGCTTCTATTGCAAAGCCATGTGGTTTTATATCGCTTTGCTCTAGTTCTAAAATTTCACCACTTGCACTACGTATTTGTCTAACTATAAGATCAACGCCTGTTATTTCTTCTGTTATTCCATGCTCTACTTGAATTCTTGTATTCATTTCCATAAAATAAAAATTATTATAATCATCAAGCAAGAACTCTACTGTTCCAACATTTGAGTAATTTACTGCTTTAGCAGCTGAAACCGCTGCAACACCCATAACCTTACGCAAACTCTCACTTATAGTTGGACATGGAGCTATTTCGATGATTTTTTGATGTCTTCTTTGTATAGAGCAGTCTCTTTCGCATAAATGTATGATATTGCCATAATTATCTCCTAAAATTTGAAACTCTATATGCCTTGGGTTTACAACAAGTTTTTCCATAAAAACTTCATCGTTATTAAAATACTTTAGCGCCTCTCTTTTGCAAGATTCATACGCATTTTCCATATCTTTTTCATCCCAAACCTCTCTGATACCACGACCGCCACCGCCACCACTTGCTTTTAATATAACAGGATAGCCAATTTTTCTTGCATAACCTTTTATAGTTTCCATATCTTCTTGATTTAGTGGCTCAGTTCCAGGAACAACAGGAATACCATTTTTTTTCATAAGATATCTAGCTATATTTTTATTTCCCATTTTTCTTATTACATCTGGGCTTGGTCCGATAAAAATAAGTCCAGCATTTTCAACTTCTTTTGCAAATTCATAGTTTTCACTTAAAAATCCATATCCTGGATGTATAGCGTCTGCTCCACATTCTTTTGCTGCTTTTACGATGGCTTTTGCATCTAAATATCCTTTTAATGGATCTTTGCCCATACAAATAGCTTCGTCTGCAATTTTTACATGTAAACAATCTCTATCTGGTTCTGTAAAAATTGCAACGGAATTTAAGTGCAAATCTCTACAAGCTCTAACTACGCGAACCGCTATCTCGCCACGGTTTGCTATAAGTATTTTTCTTATCATTTAATACCTTACATTTATTAATTATTGGCGCTATCATATCATAAATTAACTAAAAATAAAAAAGTACTAATATATTTTTGCTTTGATTTGTTAAATTTAAGGATAAATTTGCTATAATTTCCACTTTATTTTATATGCGCCCTTAGCTCAGCTGGATAGAGCATTTGATTGCGGTTCAAAAGGTCAGAGATTCGAATTCTCTAGGGCGTACCACTTTATTTAAAAAATATTTATATTTTTACAAAATTTAAATCACTTTTAACTCATTTTTTTTGTATAATTAGCGTTTTACTTTTAAAGGTTGTTGTAATTAATGATGAAAAATATATTTATTCTGCTTTTTATATTCATAAACTTTACTTTTGCATACGAAGACATAATGGTTGAAGATGGTTATAGCTATGTTTATAAAGAATCAAATGCTACAAATGATTTAAACTCTACTCAAATTTATATAAATTATTATGATAAAAATAGTGATTTAAATGCTAAAAAATCTTCATATTATGGTCATATTTTTACTCAAGGCAATATATATTATTTCTCAGATGCAGTCTTTAAAAAAGACGAAAACAAAACTACCTTTAGCGCAAAAAACGAAAATTTCTACATAAAGGCCGATATTTCAGATAAAAATCTTGATGGCTTTATAAGGCTTGATCATAATAGGACATATGATATAAATGCTACTTTAGATAAAAAATACTCCCTTATTATGCTATCAGCTACTGCAAATTTTGAACAAATATCACAAAGAGATTTTAAGTTCAAAAAAAGCTTTGTATACGAAGATTTAGATTTCAAAGACCAAAACTCATCAATGAACAGATTTAAAATGGCAAATCTACTAAAAAATAGCTACTTAGATGAGATAAATGCTTGGTATAACGAATTTTTTTCAGCAAATAATGTAAATTTTGATAGCCCCATTTTCATAAGGCGGACTTACAATATAGAAAATATATATTATACTAAAGAGGATTTAACAGTATTTTCCAACGATGTATATTTTTATAGTGGCGGTGCTCATGATAATACAATGAAAAATTACAAAGTAGATTTAAATGATAAAAAACTAGAATTAGAAGATATTTTAAAAGATCCAAATGACAAAAAATTAATTTCTATGATATGGGATAAGGTAAAAGTTTATGCTTATATAAAACAAGATGACTTGGAAATTTCGCCAAATTTTGCAATTTCTCCTTACGGAATTACTTTTGTTTATAATCCTTATGAAATTGGTCCTTTTTCAGCCGGAATAATTGAAGCATATTTTACTTTTGATGAAATAAAACAATTTTTAAAAGAAAGTTTTTTAAAAATATTGTAAGTTATTCAAATATCACAAAAGGTAATTCTAGGGTATTTTTTATAATGTTAAAAGGTGTCGTTAGTGCATCTTGAAGAAGCTGTGTTTCATATTGTGGATTATCAAGAGTACCAAAAACTTTTATAACTGTAGAGAGTGTTCTATCTTTTCCTAATATTATTTGATTTACTAGTGGAATTTTGCCTATAATACTACTTGCATCTTTTAAAACCTTTAGCTCTAAATCTATATCTATTTGAGTGGTTTGCAAATTTATAACCCCCCTTCCACCCAAATCTGCGCTTGTTCCAGTTAAATTTATAGCTTTGAAATTTAGAACTTCTCCATTTCTACTAAAGTAAATTTTTCCATTTTTTACAGTAAAGCCATTTTGATTAAAATCAGGAGTTTTAAAAATTAAAAGAGATGGAACAGTATTTATAAAAGTTAACAATTGATGATAAAACACATAATCTGTTAAATGCGTATCTGTTACTATTATTTCAGCATTATAATTTTTTGGATTTCTACCTAAAAGATGAAGATTAAACATGCCTTTTTCAAAACTTTTAGTCTTAAAAAGCTTATTTATAAAATCTCCGCTTAAATTCGTAGCATCCAAAGCAAGCTTATGAGGTGTTGATCTCAGATAAAAATCTCCACTGTCTTTTTTAGCAAAAAGTTCTATATCTTTTCCTTTTATATCGCCATGATAGCTATCAAAAGGTATAGTTTTATTGCTATCAGTAAGGATTATGTTTGAGTTTTGAGCATCTATTTTTAAATCTAATTTTTCTTCATTTTTATTATTATCATTAAGACTATCATTATAGACAAAATCAAGATCTTTAAAATTTAGACTAAGCAAAGAATTTTGATATAAAAAGCTAAAAAGATCACTTTTTGCTACTCCTTTTACTCTATCTTTTAATACTTCAAATTCAAAACTATCATTATCGTATTTTAAACCATCTTTTTTTATAAAAGGCAAATCAAATGCGAGATTTTGAGCATATATCATAAAATTTTCAAAATCATCAGTTTTTATTTCTACATTATCCCCGCCTTTTAAACCTACATTTTTTAAAAGAGGAGAGTATTCTATAACATCTGAAAGTTTTTTTATACTAATAACATTTGGTGTTGATAAAACTACTTTTGTTGCAAATTCAGCAATATCTAAAGTAGTAGAATCATTTTTAAATTTCATATCCAAATGAACTGGCTTTTGCTCAACAATTACTATTGCATTTTTTTTATTGTGCTGATCTATTTGCAAATTTAAATTTGCAATACCATCAAAACTTCCTCTATCTTCATTTATAAATATCTCTCCATTTATAGTATTTACATCCAAAAAACTATTTGAAAGATGAGAGTTTTTTAATTTCACAATTGATGCATTTTCTAAAATAATACTCGCATGTTTTGAATAAAATGGCGAATTTGACAAAACAATATTTGAATTTTCAAGTTCAAATTTTCCATTAACATTTACTTTAGAATCTTTAAATCTAATACTTAAAAGCAAGTCTGTTTTTAGTTTACCACTTTTTTGAGTTACTGGAACTTTTATGTCATAGGCTTTAAGAATTTCATGAATTTTATCATCAAGCATAGAATTTGTCTTGATATTTATATTTACATTTGCATTTTTTCCAAATAAATCTTTTATGACAATTTTTGAGCCTACAAGAGATTTTTCATAATATTTTGGATTATTTAATTCAAAATCAAGAACACCATTTTTTAAAGTAACATTCGCATCATCAACATAAACTGGCTCAACATCTTTATGAAATTTTACCTTTAGGTTTTTTGCGCTTGCACTACCTTGTATATCATTTAGATAGGCATTTTTTGTTTTTAAGTCAAACATTCCATTAAGATTTTTTATAAAATAATTTTTGGCTACTACATTACCATATATCCACTCTTTTACCTCTTCATCTAACCATTTGTTATCTTCTATTTTTTGTAAAAATTTTTCTAAGCCATCTGCTTTAACATCAAAAAGATTGTAATATAATTTTTCATTTTGAACTTTTAACATCAAATTTCCATTTAACTCATACGAGCTAAAATTACCGCTAAAGTCATATTCTCCGCTTTTAGTATCAAATGTTCCAACGCCAACAAAAGTTGCATTAAAATCCTTAAATACAAGTTCTTTTACATCAACTACAATCTTATCATCTTTAGTATCAACAAGCATATTCATACGAAAATAAGGCATATCTACAAAGAACATATTATTTTCAAACATCATATCAAATCTCAAATCACCATAATGCAGATTTTCTATTGCTATTCTTGAAAAAATTACATCTAAAAGCTTAATTTTTTTTCCTAAGCTAAGAATGTCTATTTTATCTTCACCACTAGTAATTTGTTTTTTTATCTCTACATTTTTTGTAACAAAAATAAGTTTTTTATCTAATTTTATATATAATTCATCTATATGGAAAGTTTTAAAGTCCAAATTTTGGATATTTATTCCATTTTGCAAAACAAACATAAGGGAAAATATGGATAGAAGCAAAATAAATAAAAAAATAGCTATAGTGTTAACGATTTTAGAAACTACTCTCATTATTGCCCTTTTTTTATCTATCTATCTTAGCAAACCTATTTACACGAGTAAAGTTGTTTTTTTGCCTCAAGGAAGTATAAGTACGATTATAACATATTTACAAGATAGAAATTTTAACCTAAATAAAATCGATAAGTTTTTTTTAGCAATTATTGGCAAACCACAATCTGGATGGATAGAGATAGGATCAAATGAACTTAGCACATTTGATTTTCTTTATAAGCTAACAACAGCAAAAGCTGCAATGAACGAAATAACCCTAATACCAGGGGAAACAACTGTTGTATTTTTGCATCTTTTAGCAAAACAATTGGATTTAAATTTTGAAAAACTTTACAACGAATACTTGCAAAACGCTCCGATAGAAGAAGGTTTTTTAATTCCAGAAACTTATAAAATTCCAAAAGGAATTAGCGAAAAACATATAATTTATTATCTTATAAATTTATCCCAAAAAAAACACCAAGAAATAAGCCAAAAGATATTTGGTGATTTTAATAAAAATAGATGGAATGAGTACTTAATCATAGCCTCTATCATACAAAAAGAAGCAGCAAATTCAGTAGAAATGCCACTTGTATCATCAGTTATTTATAACAGACTTAAAAATAATATGAAACTTCAAATGGATGGAACACTAAATTATGGTATTTATTCTCATGATGTTATAACTGCTGATAGAATAAAATCAGATACAAGTAAATTTAATACATACCTATATGAAGGCTTACCAGAACTTCCAATTTGCACTGTTAGCATAGATAGTATAAAAGCAGCTATTTTTCCAGCTAAAACTAACTATTTATACTTTGTTTTAGATAAAAAAACCAAAAAACATATATTTTCAAAATCATATAATGACCATGTAAATAACATAAACAAACAAAAATAACATATTTATTTAATATTTTAATGATAAAATAATATTAAATTTAAAAAATTAGGAGAATGTTATGAGCGATATAGTTTACACTTATACAGACGAAGCACCAGCAATGGCTACATTTTCTTTATACCCTATAATAAAGAAATTTTTAAATACAGCAGATATTAGCATATCTTTAGCAGATATATCTTTAGCAGGCAGGATACTTGCAAATTTTTCACAATACCTAAAACCATATGAAGGAGAACCCGATTATCTTGAAATTTTAGGTGAAGCAACAAACGATAAATTAGCAAATATAATCAAACTTCCAAATATTTCAGCATCCCTGCCACAACTAAATGCAGCCATAAATGAACTTATATCAAAAGGCTTTAATGTCCCTCTTTATCCACTAAATCCAGAAAATGATAAGGAAAAAGAGATAGCTAGTACATATGCAAAAGTTTTAGGAAGCGCAGTTAATCCAGTACTTAGACAAGGAAACTCTGATAGAAGAAGTACAAAAGCTGTAAAAGACTATGCAAAAAAATTTCCTCATAAAGTAGGCTCATGGAATAAAAATAGCAAAACTTGCGTAAAATACATGGAAGAAGGAGATTTTTACTCAAATGAAAAATCTCATATCTTCAATGAATGCAATACTTTAAAAATTGAGTTTATATCAAAGAATCAAGAAAAATCAGTCTTAAAACAAAATTTAAAAATACAAAAAAATGAGATAGTTGATGCTACATTTTTAAGCGTAGATAAGCTCGAATATTTTTTACAAAAATGTATAGATGAGGCAAAAAGTAAAAATCTAATTTTTTCCTTACATCTAAAAGCTACAATGATGAAAATAAGCGATCCTGTGATATTTGGTCATGCTCTGAAAGTTTTTTACAAAGAACTTTTTGATGAGTATAAAACCGAATTAAAAGAATTAAATTTCAATGAAAATGATGGATTAAAAGATCTTGAAAATAAGTTTAAAAATTCAAAAATAAAAGATAAAATTGCGCAAAAAATATCTGAAATTTATACCAATAATCCAAAAATAGCAATGGTTGATAGCTCTAAAGGCATAACAAATTTACATGTTCCAAGTGATATTATAGTTGATGCATCAATGGCTGCCATGATAAGAAATGGTGGCAAAATGTGGGATAAAGATGGCAAAGATGGCGATTGTATGGCCGTAATACCAGATAAAACCTATGCTACCCTTTATGAAAGTGTAATAGAAAATTTAAAAGAGTATGGCGAACTCGATCCTTCTAAAATAGGTTCAGTTGCAAATATAGGACTAATGGCAAAAAAAGCCGAAGAATACGGGAGCCATGATAAGACTTTTATCATGAAAGATGATGGAATTATAAAAGTAAGTGATGAAAAAAATGTAGAAATTTTTGAATTTAAAGTTAGCAAAGGTGACATATTTAGAATGTGCCAAGCTAAAGATGATGTCATAAAAAACTGGGTAGAATTAGCTGTAAATAGAGCAAAAATCACAAAATCAAAAACTATATTTTGGCTAGATGAAAACAGAGCTCACGATAAAGTGATGATAAAACAAGTTAAAAAATATCTTGGTAAACTTGACACAAAAGATCTTGACTTAGAAATTTTAGCTCCGCAAAATGCAGCAAAAACTACACTTAATCTTATAAGAAAAGGTGAAGATGTAATAAGTGTAACAGGAAATGTTTTAAGAGATTATTTAACAGATCTTTTCCCAATACTAGAACTTGGCACAAGTGCTAAAATGCTTTCAGTTGTGCCTCTTTTAAGCGGTGGTGGGCTTTTTGAAACAGGAGCAGGCGGAAGTGCACCAAAAATAGCTAGCCAACTTATAGAAGAAAACCATTTAAGATGGGATAGCTTAGGAGAGTTTTTAGCCCTTGGGGCATCACTTGAGCATCTTTATAGAGTTAAAAATGATCAAAATGCACTCATACTTTCAAACACTCTAAATGACGCAATATCTTTATGGTTAAAAGAAGACAGATCACCAAAAAAAAGTGTAGGTGAACTTGATAACAGAGGAAGCCATTTTTACATAGCTCTATATTGGGCTTTAAACCTAGCAAAAAATGGAAAAGAACTATGTGTTAAATTTAAAAAGATGGCTCAAGATTTAAAAAACAATGAAGAAACAATTCTTAATGAACTTTCAAATGTTCAAGGAAAAGCGGTAGATGTTGGAGGTTATTATTTATTTGATAATGAAAAAATAAAAAATATTATGAGACCTAGTAAAACTCTAAATGAAATTATAGATAACTAATAAATATAAAAAGGATGTAGAAATTATTGCATCCTTTTTTCTATATATTCATCTACATACTCTTTTATACTAAATTCTAACTCATATGCGTTTAAAATATCTTCAACATCCTTAACCTTAGCTCCGCAAAAATAAGCACTAACACCACAACTACTAGATAAAAATCTAGGTGTTGAGACGAGCTTAATCTTTATCTCATGAGCCCTTAAAATCTTTTCCGTTGCAAATGCGCCCGCGCTTGTTGGAAATGTTATATATCCACTTGTCATTTTAAAACCTCTTTTAGTATCTTTATAGTATCCTCAAGTTCTTTTATGGTATTAAAAAATCCAGGCGATATCCTAAGTGCGCCATCTGGATAAGTTGAGTAAAACTTATGTGTACTTGGATTACAATGAAGAGAAGCTCTTGTTAAAATACCTTTTTCATCAAGTCTATTTGCTATATCGGAAATGCACTTTGATTTTGATATTATGCTTAAATTTGAAATGCTTTTATAATCATTTGGAACTTTTAAAATCACTAAATCATTCATTGCTTCTAGCTCTTTTATCAAAAACTCTTTTAGTTCCACTTCATGAGAAAAAATATTTTTTATACCTTTTTCATTTATAAAATCAATTCCTGCACCAATTGTAGCTATACCATGAGCATTTTGAGTTCCACTTTCCAAAACATCTGGCATAAAAGTAGGCTGTATTTCAAGCTCTGATTTACTCCCAGTGCCACCTTGCATAAAAGGTGTAAAATTACTTAAATCAAAGTCTTTATTTATGGCTAAAATTCCAGTTCCCTGTATGCCAAAAAGTCCTTTATGTCCGCTTGCACAAATCAAATCTATGAAATCATTTTTTATGTCAATATCAATTATTCCAATGCTTTGAGCCGCATCAAGCAAAGTAACAACACCTAGCTTTTTTGCCTCAGCAAATATTTCTCTTATGGGAAAAATGGCACCACTTACATTATTTGCATGCATCAAACAAAGAAGTTTGGCACCTTTTAAACTCTCTTTGTAATTTACAATGTGCCCAAATTTATCAACCTCAAGAGTTCTTATATTTATATTTTTTCTATCTTTTAAAAAATTTAAAACCCTCTTTATAGAGTTATGTTCATAAGGTGAAGTTACAACAGTATCACCTTCTTTTAATACTCCATTTATTGCTAAATTTAAAGAATGTGTTGCATTGTGCGTAAAAGCTACATTTAGTGGGTTTTTTAATCTCACTAAATTTGCCACTTTTAATCTTGTATCAAAGATAATTTTACCAGCTTGTATAGACATCTGATGTCCACTTCTTCCAGCATTTGCACCATTGTTTTCAAGAATATTCAAAAGAGCTATTTTTACACACTCTGGCTTTGGAAAAGATGTAGCAGCATTATCTAGATATATCATTTATTATATTAATAAAACTTAATTAGTTTTATTCTTTTTTGATTTTTTATCACAAGAACAACCACATCCACAACCTTTTTGTAAAAATATAGTTTTATAAAAATACCAAAGTATGGCACAAATTATAATAACTAAAAATATTATTTCATATATTCCCATTTTACTCAACCTAACATTAAAAATAGTTTCGAACCGATAAAAGCGACCAAATACGCAACCAAAGTTGTAAAAATAAATAAATAAACCACATATTTAACTTTGCCAGATTCTCTATAAAATACACTAGTCGCCGCAAGACAAGGATTATAAATCATTACAAACAGTATAAATGCCACTGCAACATTTAGAGGTATGCTATTTTTAATAGTTTGCATTAAATCAGGGCTCTCTTCATTTTTATCATCTCCTAGGGAATACAAAACTCCCATTGTAGATATCATAACTTCTTTTGCTGCAAGACCACTCACCAAAGATACGCTAAGTCTCCAATCAAATCCAAGAGGTTTAAAAAATGGCTCTATAGCATGACCGGCCATGCCAAGATAACTATTTTCTACAAGCTCTTTACTAAGCTCATTTTGTAAATTTTGTTTTAAATCATCATCACTAGTTTGCTCTATTTTAGTCTCATAACTTTGAGAAATTTGCTCATTTTTAGGATAATTGCTAGCAAACCATATAAGCAAACTTGCTGCTAATATAAATGTTCCAGCTTTTTTTAGATACATTTTTGCTTTTCCATAAACCATAAGCCATACTAATTGCCAATTTGGAACTCTATACTTTGGCATTTCCATAACAAAAGGCTCATCTGGTCCTTTAAAAGCAGTCATTCTTAATATTTTTGCAGATATAAGTCCAAAAAGTGACCCTAATATATAAATAATAAAAAGCCAATTTCCAGCATGCTCACTTGGTGCAAAAGCTCCAACAAAAAGCACATACACAGGTAGTCTTGCACCACAGCTCATAAAATTTATAATAAACATTGTTAAAAGTCTATCTTTTTCATTTTTTAGCATTCTAGATGCCATATAAGCAGGCACAGAGCACCCAAATCCAGTAACTAGAGGTATAAAACTTTTTCCATGAAGTCCAAATTTATGAAAAAAACCATCTAGCAAAAATGATACTCTGGCCATATAGCCTGTTGTCTCTAAAAGTGCTATACCAAAAAATAAAATTATTATGTTTGGTAAAAAAAGCACCACAGCACCTACGCCACCTATAACTCCATCAGCTAAAGCAGATGCAATCGTTTCATTGCGTATGTGTTCTTTTATAAGTTCACCAAGTGATGCAAATCCAGATTCTATATAATCCATAGGAATTTGCCCTAGAGTAAATGTAAGCTGGAACAAAAGCCACATGAAAAATAAAAAGATAGGCATACCAAAGTATTTATTTATCAAAATATCATCTGGATTTTTCTTCTCTTTTATTTCAGTATTTTTATATTTAACGGTTTCAGCTATCATTCCTTTTACAAATGCTAAACTATCTTGCATGAAAATTTCATCGCTATTTTTAGTGTTATAATGAGTAAAGAGAGTCATTTATCATAGGCGTTAGTTCTGTAAATATTGCTTTATCATGTAAAAAAGCATATATTTTATCATCTTGCTTTAGAAGTTTTTGTGCAATTTGCAATGTAGTAAGATTTAAATTTTTAATGTTTATGTCATTTTTTTCTTCTAAAAAATTTGAAATTTTTAAAATTTCATTTTCTAGCACATCAGAAAAATATAGTTTATTTTGTTTAAACGGTTCATTATAAACTTTAATAATAAGATCCAAAAGTTCATTTAAATTTCTTTTTTTATCAGCAGATATAAGAATGCTCTCTATACCCAAAAGATCTTTTAGCATAGATATATCTATATCAATCCCCTCTTCTTTTGCCTCATCTTGCATATTTAAAGTAAGAATCATTTTTTTGTTATTTAGCATAATTTCTGTCGTAAGGATTAAATTTCTTTGTAAATTTGTAGAATCAACAACATTTACTATAAGATCATAATCCTCGTTTTCTAAATACATTTTTGAGATTTTTTCTTCTTTTGTATATCCATTTAGTGAATAAATTCCTGGAAGATCTGTTATTTCTATCTCATAATCTTTATGATATGCCGTAGCTTTTGTTATATCAACAGTAACACCAGCAAAATTTCCAACTCTTAAATTTGTATTACAAATCGCATTTATAAGAACAGTCTTACCGACATTTGGTTGTCCAACTAAGGCTATTTTTATCTTTTTTGACATCAAATTTTCCTTATTTGGATTTTGCTAGCTTCGCCAGATCTTAACATCACACAGCTTCTATTAAGCTCTACAACTATAGTTGAGCCCCTTAAGGTAGATTTTATCTTTTTTAGCTCTGCACCCTTACTCATACCAAAACTAAAAAATCTCTTCCTTAAATCATCCTCAACGTCAAAACTTTCTATGATAGCACATTCGCCATCTTTAAGAGTATTAAGAGTCATAACATTTCCTTTTTAATTTTTACTTTGATAAGTATACTCAAAGATGCTTATTTTTTTTTAAGATCATAATCATTTACAATTTTAGTATACAATTAAGAAAATAAATATAATTAGAAAGCTAAAATTTTAGGCATTTCAAATCCAAAATCATTAAAACTTCCGTCCATTGGGCCTATAAATTTATAATTTAAAATTTCAGTTTTATATGAATGCAAATACATTCTTTTTGAACTATTTTTTCCATATTTCTCATCTCCTATTATAGGATATCCCAAATTTGCAAGATGGAGTCTTATTTGGTGAGTTCTACCTGTTTTGATATCAACTCTTACGATAGATTTTTTGCCACTTACCATAAATGGATATATATCACTAAGCGCTGTTTTGCCTTGAGGTGAAATTTTAGAATACGCCCCACCTTTTCCTTTAATAGTTATAATAGGTTCATTTGCATGCAATTCTTCGCTAATAATACCTTTTACCATGGCAATATAAGTTTTTTTAACCTTCATATTTTTAAACTCATTAATCGCAATTTTTCCGAATTCTTCATTTTTATAAAACATAACAACGCCACTTGTTTCTTTATCTAGTCTATTTAAAAGAGTAAATTTAAAATCTTTTGCGATTTTTTCGCTTGTCATAAATGGCGGTTTATTTATTGCAATGATATTTTCATCTTCAAAAATAATTTCTGGCTTAGCCAACTTCAGTACACTAAATACAGTTTTTTCGCTAAGCTCACCTCTAGCAACAACTATTTTTTTTCCGCTAGCACTTACAAGACCACTATCTATAAGATTTTTTGCTTCATTATTAGATATATTTTCTTGCAAAGCAAGAAGTTTATATGCTTTTTCCATTTTGAATCTTTTCTTTTACTATATTTTTTATCACATTTAAATCACACTTATCTTTTATAAAACTAGGTTTTAAAGCTTGATGAATTATTTTTTCTAATTCACTAGCATCTAAAAAATAAACGTTTTCTACACTGGCAAAAAGTGCTTTTTGATTTTCTATAAATTTTCCATTTATGAGCACTTTTTCAAACTGAGCCACTTCTATAGGATTATGCCCACCAATGCCTTTTATAAAACTTCCACCAAGAATTACTATATCACAAATACTATAAAAATTTATAAGTTCCCCTAAAGTATCAAGCAAAATACAACGCGATTTTAAACCCAAGTTTTGGGAAAATTTCTCATAACTCAAATTTCTTTCTTTTGCCCAAGAAGAAAATATTTTATCAGCTTTTTCGAACCTTTCTGGGTGTCTTGGAGCTAAAATTACACTTTCATTTTCTTTTAGATATAAATTTTTTAGTATTAAATCTTCTTCACCTTCATGAGTGCTTGCCATACAAATTAATTTTTCATTTGATTTTTTATAAATTTTATTTGGAGTGCTCAAATTTGCACTTTTAATATTTCCCACAACTTGAACATTTTTTGCCCCAATATCTTCAAGTCTTTTTTTATCATTTTCGCTTTGTGCAAGCACTAGATCAATATATTCAAAAACTTTCTTGTAATAAAACTTTGCTTTTAGATATCTATGATAAGACTTATCGCTTATGCGAGCGTTTAATAAAATCACATAAGAGCCATTTTTTTTAGCACTTCTTACTAAATTTAACCAAAGCTCAGCTTCAAATACAACAACAACTTTACTTTTATTTAACCAAAAAGGTAAAAATGCTTCGTAAGGTAAAAATGCCAAATTTAAAGTAAATTTTTTAGCAAGCTCATACCCAGTATTTGTTATGGTAGTTACAGCTAAGTTTGTAAATTCTTTTAAAAGCGGTGCGCAAGCACTAACTTCGCCGTAGCTACAAAGATGGAAATGAACCTCTGAATATTTTAAGGGCTTGTTTTTATATAAAAAAAATCTAGCAGGTATACTCTTTTGATACTTTTTTTTAAAGGATAGCACACATAAAAACGGTACGCAAACTATCCAAAGTATAAAAGCAAAAAAAGAGTATATCACAAGTTTTTCTTATTACTCTTCTTGTTCAACTTCTTTGGCTTTTGCTTTAGAAGATGCTTTTTTTGGCTTACTTTCTTTTTGAGTTATTTCTTGTTGATCAAGCGGTGCATCGTGCACTTCATTTATATAAAGTATTCTTCCACAATGTGGACAAGTTATGATATCATCGCCTTTCAAAACAGATGCGTAAGTCTTGTCATTTATCTTCATAAAGCATCCGTAACATGCTTGTTTTTTAACCTCAACTACAGAAGTATTACCAGCCCATTTACGAACTTTCTCATAAAAAGATAGTATTTTTTGATTCATGTCACCAATTAATTTATCTTTTTTATCATAAATCTTTTTTCTATCTTTTTCTATATTTTCTATCTCATTTTTTGAGTTATTTTCTAATGCCTCTATATCTTTTAAAATCTCTTTTTTCTTAGCTTCTAGCTCATCTTTTAGAGCATTTCTATTTTCTATAAGTTTTTCATATTTTTGCATATCATCATTTGCTGCATCAAGTTGTTCTTTTGTAACATCTTCTTCTATTTTTAAAGCCTTACTTTCTCTATCTGTTTTTACTTGAGATGATTTTTTAGATATATCTTTTATCTTTGCCGCAAACTCAGCTATATGGGCATTTGTTTGTGTTTGTTGAGAATTGATATCTTTTATTTCATTTGTAATATTTTCTATCTTTTCATCAACTTCTTTAGACTCATCTTGTTTTTGTATAAGATCTTTTTGTGCTTTTTTTAGTCTTGGCTCAAAACTGTCTATTTGAGTGTCTATTTTAGAAAGTTCGACTAGCTGTTGTAAATATACATTCATAATTTTCCTTCGTAGTAATTAAATGGGTTAATTGAATCTTTAATTATACCTATTATTTGTTTTTTTTGCAATAGTTCTTTAATGCAAGCCCCAAAATATCGCTCACTTTCATAGTGTCTTATATCTATCAGAGATATACCATTTTCATAACACTCTAAAGCTGTATGATACTTTATGTCTCCTGTTATAAAACAATCCACATCTATGTCTTTTATAAGCTCAGAACCACTTCCTGTGCAAAATCCAACCCTACAAACACTTTGTTTTGCTTTTACATATTTAAGATTTTTTATATTTAGTTTTCGTGCCACATCATTTAAAAGATTATCAAAACTAGATTTTATATCAAAAAATATCACAAAATCTTCTATCTTATTTATCCTATAGCCTAAAATCTGTGTTGCTACAAATTTATTTAGCGCATGTTTGTCAAAATTTGTATGCATTGATATCAATGATATGTTTTTTTTAAGCATTTTTGTTATGATATTTGATGGATAAGAATTGGTATTTATGCTCTTTAATCCACTAAATATAAGCGGATGATGAGTAATAAGAAGTGAATTTTTATTAAGCTTATCTATCATCTTACTATCTATATCAAGACTTAAATAAATCTCATTAAACTCACTTTTCATAGAGCCTATTTGAAGACCAGAGTTATCCCACTTTTCTTGGTCACAAAATGGAGCTATCTCATCTAATATACTATAAATTTGCTCTATTTTCATTTTCTAAATACGCTATTGCACATGATTTGGCTAATTCACGAATTTTTAAAATATATTCTTGTCTTTGAGTTACACTAATAACACCTCTTGCATCTAAAATGTTAAAAGTATGCGCTGCAAGCATGCAGTAATCATACGCTGGCAAGGCTATATTTTTATTAAGTGCATTTTTACACTCATTAAAATAACTCTCAAAATGAGAAAAAAGCATCTTTGTATCAGCAACTTCAAAGTTATAAACACTAAACTCATACTCACTTCTTTTATGAACATCGCCATAAGTTACAATATTTCCTTTGTTATCATCCCAAATTATGTCATAAACATTCTCTACATCTTGAAGATACATTGCTAGTCGCTCTAAACCATAAGTAACTTCGCCACTTATCTTATCGCAAGAAATTCCTCCAACTTGTTGAAAGTAGGTAAATTGAGTAATTTCCATACCATCTAACCAAACTTCCCAACCAAGTCCCCAAGCACCAAGAGTTGGGCTCTCCCAGTTATCTTCTATAAACCTTATATCATGTTTTTTAAGATCAAGTCCCAATACCTCCAAGCTTTTTAGATAAAGCTCTTGCAAATTTGATGGATTTGGTTTCATTATGACTTGAAACTGATAGTAGCTTCCAAGTCTATTTGGATTTTCCCCATATCTTCCATCTGTTGGACGGCGGCTTGGTGCTACATAAGCAACATTCCATGGTTTAGAACCTAAAGAACGTAAAAATGTAGCTTGATGATATGTTCCAGCACCTGCTGGCATATCATAAGGCTGAACAATCAAACATCCTTGTTCATGCCAGTATTTTTGTAATGTTAAAATAATCTCTGAAAATGTCATTCATTTTATCCCTATATAAATTTCTAAATTCCCATTAAAATATCTTTCGAAATCTGTTTTATAAGCTCTTTTCAAATTTGAACTTTCAAAAAAACTCCATATCTGTTTCCATAAATTTAAAGTATCACTACCGTTTTCAAATTTAGAAGTAAAAACTGCATATTTACCGCTACTTACTTTTGATATATTTAAATCCAAAGAAGACTGGGATTTTGTACCTATACAAAAAATATATTCTCCATTTACATCGCTTTCATAATCGCTATAAGTACAATAAATTTCGCTTTCTAAGTCATAATTTTGTAAAAATTTATCCCATAATGGCGCAATTTTTGGTGCTTTTGTTTCGCCTAAATTTGAAGTTTTAGCACTAAGACCATAAATTTCAAATTCTTCCAAATCATCTACAAAATACATAAATTACTTTTCTTTAAAATTCTCTACAGCCTTATTCCACATAAGTTTGTATTTTCGCTTTAAAAACTCAACTTCTTGTTGCGAAATTTTTAATTGATTTGTTAAAGTCTCAACTGTTTTCCTATCTTCATCATATAGTTCTTGCATGGAGAATATTGCATCTTTTAGAAACTTATTTTCGCTTCTTAAAGAATTAAGAGTTTCATCTTTTGCATCTAAAACTTTCTCATGCAAATTTAATATAGTTCCTATAGTTTTTTCAACAAAACTCTCGCCAGGCAAGACCGGACTTTGGATAGTTGGCACTTGCATATCTGCAGGAATTATACTCATTGTACCTTGCGATGCCTCTATGTATATTACACCATTTTCCTCTTTGGAATTTAAGGTCCCTTTTTCTATCATATTTTCGATCACTTCACGGTCTAAATGAACGAGTTTACAAAACTCATCAATCTCAAGATACGTTTGCATGCCCTATCCTTAAAGTAATTTTTCTATACTAGAAGAGTCCTCTTCAACTTTTTTACTTTTAGCAATTCTGTCTTTTCGAAGTTTTTCACAAAGATTTTCATCATTTAAAGCTAATATTTCTATAGCCAAATATGCGGCATTTGTTGCACCTGCTTTACCTATAGCAACGGTAGCAACAGGAATTCCTCCTGGCATTTGTACAGTAGAATACAGTGCATCTACTCCATTTAAAGCACTCCCACTCATAGGTATGCCAATAACTGGTTTTGTAGTATGTGCTGCAACAACACCACCCAAGTGTGCAGCCATTCCAGCAGCGCAAATAAAAATCTGAGCTCCTTTTTCTTCAGCATTAATAACATAATCAATTGTTCTTTTTGGACTTCTATGCGCTGAGCTTACTATCATCTCGTAAGCAACATCAAATTTATCCAAAATTTTTGCGCATTCACTTACTATCTCATAATCACTTTTGCTACCCATTAAAATAGATACAAATTTCACTTTATTTCCTTTCTTAAAAAACTAAAATTTGGAAGCATTACAGGAAGTTTTATCTGATTTTCATTTCCGCTATGAATTTCTTCAAATTCTTTACCTTTTACACTAACAAGTTTTTTAAACTCTACAAAATAAGCATTATTTTTTAAATAAATTCTCCCTAATTCATTATCAGTTGGTTCTAATTTTGAACCAAAAGGCATAAAAATTTCATAACTCTGACCAATCTCTACTTTACCTTTTGTTTTGAAAAATTCTCCATCTTCACTTATAGCATGAACCTCTTTTGTACCATCTTCTAAATTACTATCATAATTTTGCGAATCATTTCTATCATAAGGTTTATGCACGATATATCCATCCATAAATCCTCTACTTTTTAGAGTATTAAGTTCTTCTTGATACTTTTTCTCGTCAAAATTCCCAGCAATTGCGTCATCTATAGCCATACGATAGGCTTTTGTGGCACATGCAACATAATACTCGCTTTTTGTTCTACCCTCTATCTTTAAACTATCAATACTTGATGTTTTAATTATATTTTCAACATGCGAAGCTAAATTCAAATCCTTTGAGTTAAATATATATGTTCCAGTTTCATCTTCATTTAGTCTAAAAAGCGTATAGTTATCTTCACCTTTTGCATAAAGTTCGTACTTAAACCTACAATCATTGGCACAGCTTCCACGGTTGCTAAGGCGTCCACTTTGGACTGCACTTATTAAGCATCTTCCACTATAAGCAAAACACATGGATCCATGACAAAATATTTCTATCTCAAGCCTAGGAATCTCTTCTTTTATTTTTATAGCATCCTTTAAGCTCATCTCTCTTGCTGCAACTATTCTACTAACACCCATTTGATAATACATCTTAGCATCCAAATAGTTCATCACATTTGCCTGAGTAGAAAGATGAATTTCAACTTTATCAGAAATTTCTTTTATAAGAGATATAACACCAGGTGTTGCTACTATGAATGCATCTACACCCATATCAACTAAAAGTTCTATATAGGTTTTTAAATTTTTAAGTTGAGAATTAAAAGGAAAAGCATTCATAGTAGCATAAAATTTTTTACCTTTTTGATGTGTAAATTTAATACCTTCATAAAAGCTGTCTTTATTAAACTCTCTTGCAGCCCTACTTCTTAGAGAAAAAGTAGAAATTCCACCGTATACAGCATCTGCTCCATACTCAAGAGCTATTTTTAACTTAGAAAGATTCCCGGCTGGACTCAATAACTCAGGAATAATCATTTTTTAGTTAAGCCTTCTATTAGCGCTTCTATATCTTCATTACTTACAACATTTTCTGTTTCGGTATCACCTTGGATATGTATAGCAGAGCCTACACGCTTATCATCATCAATTGAACCTTCAAATAAGCTACTCATATATTTACTAAGTGCTCTCATTACATTGATAACGCGCTCTATTTTTTGCCTATGAATATCTTGATATTGCATCATATCCATTATCATCATTATCTCATCTTGACCCATTTGTAAATCACTGACAGTAGTTTCTATCTGTGATTTAAGGCTAGTATTTTTTTCTAAAGCCTCTTTAAATGTTTCAACATTTGGAAATTTTTCATTAAGTGTTGTAAAAAGTTCTATGTTGTAATCAAGCCCTTCTATAACATCGTTTGCCGAAGCTTCGGCGTCTGAACAAAAATTTGTGATAGTTTCTAATTTATCAAACATTTCAGTAGCTTTTACTTCAGAATCCTTAGTAACATCATCAAGTTGTTTTACCATTTTATGATCTTCAGTTGGTGGTGGTGGTGGCCAAGTAGAAGTAGAACTAATTTTGTAGTTTTTAGCCTCCTCACTATTTAATCCATAGTCCATATTAGCTTCTACATCATCTTTGCTAGTAGAATCACCTATATCTTCGCTAGAAACATCTGCTACTTCATTATTCTTATCTTCTTCACCAGTTTCCTCAAACGAATCATCACCAAGTCCACCAGACATCAGAGCGTCTAATTCTTCTTGCGTCATAAAAAACTCCTAAAATGCAAAATCTTCCATATTATATTAAAAATTTGCTGAAACATTTGTTTAATATATAAAATTTAAATGTAAAATACAAATATTGTATATTTAATAGGAGGAAAAAAATGATCGTTGATTTACATAATCACACTACATTATGCAATCATGCTAAAGATAGCATGGAAGAGTATGTTTTAAAAGCTATAGAAAATAAAACTAAATTTTTTGGATTTTCAGATCATGCTCCAATGAAATTTGATGAAGATTATAGAATGAAATTTGAAAATATGGCACAATATAAACAAAACGTTTTAGATTTAAAGAATAAATTTAAAAATAATATAAATATTTTATTAGGATATGAAGTTGATTTTTTGCCAAATTATATGGATGAAAGAGTTTTAAAAGCAAAATGCGACTATTTAATAGGCTCGGTTCATTTTCTAAAATCATGGGGATTTGATAATCCTGAATATATAGACGAATACAAAAATAGAGACATTGATGAAGTTTATAAAGAGTATTTTTTAGCTATAGAAAATATGGCAAAATCAGGTCATTTTGATATAGTTGGACATATTGATCTTATAAAAATTTTTAATTTTAAACCAAAAAAAGATATCAGGATATTGTGTAAAAATACCCTAAAAGCCATAAAAGATGCAGGGATGATAGTTGAGCTAAATTTATCAGGATATAGAAAACCTGTAAACGAACTCTATCCAAGTGATCAAATTTTAGAACAAATGGCTGAACTAGACATACCAATAACCTTTGGTTCAGATGCTCATGCAAAAGATCAAGTTGGTCTAAATGCAGATAAAGCTATAGCAAAAGCTAAAAAATTTGGATATAACAAAGTTGTTATTTTTAAAAATAGAGACAAAAAATTTATTGAGTTTTAAATTTAATTCTTATGTTTTATGATACAATATGACTATTAATTTCTAAGGAGTACCAAATATGGGTAAATTTGTAAGCAATATTGAGGAATTTTTCTCATTTTGCGATAAACACGAAGTAGCTTTTGTTGATTTTCGCTTTACTGACCTAAAAGGAACTTGGCACCATGTTTCTTATAATTATAAAAGATTGCCAAAAGATTTTGATAAAGGAATTTCTTTTGATGCAAGTAGTTTTGATGCTTGGCAACCTATAGAGAAATCAGATATGATTCTTATACCAGACGTGCCAACTGCATTTTTAGATCCTTTTACTGCCGATGTTACAATAGTGGTAATTTGCGATGTTTATGATATATATAAAAATCAATTTTATGAAAAATGCCCAAGATCAATTGCAAAAAAAGCAGAAAAACACTTAGCAAAAAGCGGTATTGGTGATACATGCTTTTTTGGTCCAGAAAATGAATTTTTTGTATTCGATGATGTAAAAATAATAGACTCTATGAACTGTGCTATGTATAAAATAGACACAGAAGAAGGCGGATGGAATAGCGGCAAAGATTACAAAGATGGCTATAATACAGGCCATAGACCAGGTAGAAAAGGTGGTTATTTTCCAGTTCAACCTGTTGATACTATGGTAGATTTAAGAGCTGAAATGGTTCAAGTTTTAGAACAAGTTGGACTTGAAACATTTGTTGTTCACCATGAAGTTGCGCAAGGTCAAGGTGAAATAGGTGTTAAATATTCAACATTAGTTGAAGCAGCTGATAATGTACAAATATATAAATATGTAGTAAAAATGGTAGCACACTTAAATGGAAAAACCGCAACATTCATGCCAAAACCAATACATGGCGACAACGGTAGTGGCATGCATGTTCATCAATCTATATGGAAAGATGGCAAAAATTTATTTTATAAAGAAGGAAACTACGCAAATCTTAGTGATATAGCAAGATGGTATATAGGTGGTGTTTTGCACCATGCAAGAAGCGTAGCAGCATTTACAAATCCTAGCACCAATAGCTATAAAAGACTAATCCCTGGCTTTGAAGCTCCAAGCATCTTAACATACTCATCACAAAATCGTTCAGCTTCAGTTAGAATTCCATATGGAAGTGGAGAAAAATCAGTAAGAGCTGAAATGCGTTTCCCAGATAGTACATCTTGCCCATATTTAGCTTTTGCAAGCATGCTTATGGCTGGGCTTGATGGTATTAAAAATCAAATAGAACCAGTTGGACCAATGGATGAAAATCTATTTAAACTTACACTTGATGAAATAAGACAAAAAGGAATAGAGCAATTTCCACACACTTTACGTGGATCGCTTGAGGCGCTAATCCGTGATAATTTATATCTAGCTCCTATCATGAGCGATGCTTTTGTTGAAGCTTATCAACATTTTAAATTTAAAAGTCAAGTTTGGCCTTATGAAAAAAGACCAACAGTATTTGAGTTTAAAACTTGCTTTAGTTGCTAATTTACTTTAAGCTCCTTTTGGAGCTTAAAGTTTATATATTTCCAAAAAGCTTTTTAAGATCTGTTAAATCGTGACTTTTTGTTTCTTCATGTTTTATATCTTTTCTACTAGTTGTAGCTTCACTATTTTTAACTATCTCATTTAGCTCTATTTCATAACCAGTTAGCATTGATGCTAAGCGAATATTTATACCGCTTTTTCCGATAGCTTTACTTTTTTGTTCGCCAACTAAAGAGATTATAGCTTTTTTATCTTCAATTTTTACAGAACTTACTATCGCTGGGCTCATAGCACGCGAAATAAAAATTTCTGGCTGAGCTGCAAACTCCATGACATCTATATTTTCACCATTTAATTCGCTACTTACTGCATTTATTCTAACACCTTTTGTTCCTACTGTTGCTCCTACTGGATCAATGTTTGGAGATGTAGACGTAACAGCAACTTTTGCTCTCTCCCCTGGTATTCTAGAGCTTGCTTGAATTATAACTGATCCATCTTTTATCTCTGGAACTTCGGCACTTAAAAGAGCTTCTAAAAACTTAGGCGTTGTTCTTGAAATTTCCACCTTAACACCATAAATTTTATCCATATAAACATTTTTTATAACAGCTTTTACAACACTTCCAACTTTAAATTTTTCACCTTTTATACGATTTTTTCTAGGCATAATGGCTTTTATATCATCAACTTCTATAAAAGTATTTTCATCGCTATCTATGTGAGTAACCACACCAAAAATAATCTTTCCTATTTTTTGTTTGTATTTTTCAAAAATTTTCTCTTCTATAAGTTTTTGTATATGGTAATCAAGCTCTTTTGAAAGAATTCCAGCAGCAGTTCTTCCAAGATTATCAAAATTTAGCTCATAAGTTAAAGCATCATCAACTTCTAAGCTAGGATCTATTTTTTTAGCTTCACTTAATGATATGAAGTTTTTACATTCTACCTCTAGTCTATCATCTTCATTATCTAATACCAAAATTTTTTGATATAACTTTATAGTTTTACTAACTGCATCAAAGGTAACATCATAATCAAATTCATATCCATAAATTTTTTTAGCAGTATTTGTAATAGCAGCTACTACGCGCTCTTTTACATCTTCTATTTCTAATTTTTTTTCATTTGCAATTGATTCAATTATATCTATAATTCTTTCCAAAATATTTCCTTTTATCTTTTTTAATCTAACAGCAATAAATCTATTGGGATTTAAAATTAGTGAGCCCTGTAATTATACAATTTTTACTCTTTCATTTAGTTTAATACCTTTTTTAGTCAAAAATTGATATACTTTTCAGTCCTAAAAAGTATGAAAGGCAAAACAATGGAGTTAAAACTAGCTAGAAACGATATAAACGGCAAGCCAAAATCCGTTTCTATTACAAAAATAGAAGAAGATATCCAAAAAGTTGGACAAAAAATTTTTTATTTAGATAAAGAAAATTCACACAAAGATATGTTATCTTTTGTAGAGCATTTTGAAAAAAAAGGCTTTAGCGTATATCATAGAACTGTAAGATACGGACTTAACGAAAATGACTATATGTACGAGGTGCACATACTTTGAGCAAGTTTTTATATATAAAAACTCTAGGTTGTGCTATGAATGTGCGCGATAGCGAGCATATCATAGCAGAACTGCAAGATGATTATACTCTAACAGAAGATATTTCATTAGCTGATCTCATACTTATAAATACCTGCTCTGTTAGAGAAAAACCTGTACATAAACTCTTTAGCGAAATAGGCTCTTTTGCTAAAGAAAAAAAACCTAGTGCAAAGATAGGAGTTTGTGGATGTACAGCTAGCCATTTAGGAGATGAAATTTTTAAAAAAGCTCCTTATGTAGACTTTGTTTTAGGAGCAAGAAATGTTTCTAAAATCTCCGAGGCTATTAGAAAGCCTAAATTTATAAGCACAGACATAAATAACGACGAAACAACATACGATTTTAACTCATATAGAAGCTCTCCATACAAAACCTATGTAAACATTATGATAGGTTGTGATAAAAAATGCACATACTGTATAGTTCCACACACTAGAGGTGACGAACTATCTATACCCTCACAAATCATACTTAATGAGATAAAAAAAGCAGCAGATAAAGGTACAAAAGAAGTTTTTTTACTAGGACAAAATGTAAATAACTATGGTAAAAGATTTTCAAGTTCGCATGAAAAGATAAATTTTAGCAATTTACTAGAGAAAATTAGCCAGATAAACGGAATTGAAAGAATCCGCTTTACAAGCCCACATCCTTTACATATGGATGATAAATTTATAGATATTTTTGTAAACAATCCTAAAATTTGCAAATCCATACACATGCCACTTCAAAGTGGCTCAACTGAAATTTTAAAAGCTATGAAAAGAGGATATACAAAAGAATGGTATCTAGATAGAGCTATGAAAATTCGTTCACTTTGCAAAGATGTAGCCATTAGCACTGATATCATCGTAGCATTTCCAGGAGAGAATGATAAAGATTTTGAAGATACTCTTGATGTTATGAAACAAGTTAAATTTGAACAAATTTTCTCTTTTAAATTTAGTCCTCGTCCACTAACAGTAGCTGCGCAGATGAAAGATAAATTTATAAAAGAAGACATTGCGTCAAATCGCCTTACAATATTGCAAAATCTTGGAAATAAAATTCTAGATGAAATTGTTTTAACTCAAAAAAACAAAATTTATAGTGTGTACTTTGATGAGTTAAGAAATGGCGGTAAAGTTGCAGGAAGAAGTTTTAATAATTTTTTAGTAGAAGTTAATGGTAGCGAAGAACTTCTTGGCTTAACTAAAAATGTTCTCATAAAAGACCCAAAAAGAATGGTTTTAAATGGCGAAATCAGCCAATAAAAAATCAGATTTTATGATTTTTTTAGCAGAATTTACCATTTTTTTGATTATAAAAATTATATTTTTTACTTGCAAAAAGACATACTCTAACACAAAACTTAGTGAAAAAACATGCTTTTTAATGTTTTGGCATGATAGACTTGCTATGATGCCTTTTGCAAAAAAACATTGGTGGCCAAAAACTAGACAAACAAGTGTCATCATAAGCGATCACAAAGATGGAGAAATTATTACAAGAGTTATCAAAAGATTTGGTATAGGAGCGATTAGGGGAAGTACTTCAAAAGGTGGGGCTCGTGTTTTAATACAGTCTTTTAAAGACATAGATAATGAAATTGATATACTAATAACCCCAGACGGTCCACGCGGTCCTCGTCACTCTATAAGTGACGGATCTGTGATAATACCACAAAAAAAGAATATCCCTATACAAATTTTAAACTATGAAGCAAGTAAATATTGGCAATTTAAAAGTTGGGATAAGATGATTTTACCAAAGCCTTTTAGTAAAATAGAATATTTTTTATCAGAGCCATTTTATATAACAGATATGCAAATTGACGAAGCAAAAGAATTTTTAGCACAAAAGATGTCACAATTAAAAAAATAAATTTAAATTTAAACTCATTTTTGATAATATATACAGTCAATAACAACATAGGATAATTATGTCATTTTCAATAAGAAAACTATTTTCTAATCTCTTTGTTAGTGTACTTATAGAGTCAAAAGAGTGTAAAATTTATGGTGCAATACTAAAAAACGGTAAAATTGTAAAAAGAATAGAAGCTAGCTTTGAACATCCAGAAAACAACAAAGCAAATATTAAAGCCATAGATTATATTAAAAAATATGAAAAAGAATGCTCTTATATCTATATAGCTCTATTTTTTGACTATATGTCTCAAGGTGCTTTACCTACAACAAATACAAATGCTTATGTAGATTACGGAGTAGATCCAAATAAAGTAAAAATTATAAATATGCCATTAAACTGGTCTATCTATGCAAATTACATGGAGATTAAACTTTCAAAAAATATACTTGGCAATCTAAAAGTAGATCTTCTATACTCACCATTTGCGCTTATGTATAAAGAGATTCAAACCATAGGTTTTTCACAAGCTACTACACTGTATATTTATAATCATATAAATTCACTTGCTCTCACAGTTTTTGAAAAAGATAAGATGAAATTTGGTGCTTTTTTTATTACATCCATAACTGAAGAGATAGAAGATGAAACAAGCTTACAGCAGCTTGACACAACCCAAATAGATGAAATGCTTTCAACAGAAAAGGAATTAAATAGTTTTGACAAACTAGAATCCCTTGATTCACTAGATAGCACAAAAGATTTAGATTTCCAAGATATTGGAAATCTTGAAGATAAAAATATCGCAAACTCTATTTCAATCTTTGGTAGAGATATGAAAGCTTACGAATACATAGTAAGTGCTATAGAAGAATATTATTCAAACAAACTCTATGAAGCTAAATTTATAGAAAAAATCGTATTTTTCAATAATGCCAAAATAAGCAAAACATTTTTAAGTTACCTAGAATCACAACTTCTAGTAAAAATAGAAAATTATGATATAAATACAATTGAAATTATGAATAATCTCATGATAAAAGAGATAAATATATGACATATAGTCTAATAAAACCAAAGAAAAAACCGATATTTTCACTATTTTCTAGAATTTGGATAGGATTTATCATACTTGTGTTTGTTGCACTTGTTGCTTCAAATTTATTCATCAAGTATCAAAATATAACCCTAAGCAAACAAACATCTCAAATGAACAGCGAATACTCGGCAACCATAGATAAAATTCATCAAAGCGAACAACAAATAGCAACTTTAACCAAGCAAAAAAATGCAGCAAATAGCATATATGCAACAAACTTGATACTAAAGCAAAGCATAAAAAATTTATTTGATTTAGTTCCAGATAGCATCATATTAGATGAAGTTTATATGGATAAAACAACCCTTATCATAAAAGGTGTAACGCCAACTAAAAATGTATTTGATATGCTCTTAGCCGTTCCTTTAAAATCCATATTTAGCACTTCAAATACAACTTTTTATCAAACAAAAAGTGGTTGGTTAAATTTCGTAAATACAAATAAAATCAATGATTATGGGATATATGATGAACGATAGAAGCATTGAAGATATAGATATACTAAAATTACTTATATACATAGTCATTTTTTTAGCTATCAGCTCTTTTATGATTTTTGTATTTATTGTGCCAAATATAAAAGAATACAGACAAATAGAAGCAACTTACACCTCAAGCCAAAATGCTCTTCTTAAAATACAAAAAAATTTTGAAACAACTTTTGGCGAGCTAACAGACATTCAAAAAACAAATGAATTTACATTAAAATCTTTAAACAATAAATTTAATGAAATTTCTTTTATGGCATTTGCTAGTAAGTATTTTGATAATGTAAATTTAAATGAGCTTCCAAAAACAGATAGCAACGATGAATATTATAGATATGAATTAAATGTAACAAGCGCTATGAATACACCATCTAAATTTTATAACTTTTTAGATGATTTGAAAAATTATGATAATGTCGTAAAAGTGGATTTCCCTATAAATATGAAAAGTGAAGGAAATCTCATACATACAACTTTTAATATCAGAATTTACGGTGTGAAATAATCTAAGCCTTTATATCAAGCTTTGCTTTTTTCTCATAAGCTTCGATTAGCTCTAAAAGTAGCTTTACATCAACTTTATTTTCTCTCATTAAAAGTTTACTAACATAAAATAGTCTTGGGTCATTTTCCATATTGTAAGTTTCTTTATTAAAAGTTTTACCTTCTATTGGCTTATATTTATCAAGTATCTCTTTTTCTCGTTCTTTTGCTAGTTTTTCGTTATATTCTCTTATTTCTTTATTTTCTTGTTCTACTTGAGCCTTTCTTGCAGCTGTTGTTTTTTCTCTATCTTCTCTATACAATACTTTTAAACTCTGTTATATCCTCATCGAAATAATTATTTAAAAGATTTTCACCAATACTACTAATAGCTCCACCTAATGGTAGTGAATTAAAAAAATCTTCTAATTCTTGCCTTTGTTGTTCAGTTCCCCAGCCAGCTCTTCTATCCCAAATAGACAATTTCCCATTCTGAGCGACTTTTTCTCTTAGATGATATAGCCAAGTTACTAAACTATTATCAATCAAAAGGTCTGGGTCTTCTTTTACAGCTATATCTCTTATGTCTAGTTTATATAAATTATCTTGTTCTTCTTTTGTGAATTTTTTATTTAGCAATTCTTCTAGTTAAGCTATAGATTTTTCTTTCCAATCAACTTCATTATCATTAACTTTTATAAATTCCCTAAGAGTATCAAAACCTGATTGGTAAAAATACTTTCTAAATCTAGCTTTATCTTTAGCTATATCTTCTTGTGATTTGGGTTGTTCTTTAATTTCTGTGGTTTTTAAATTTTGTTTTGATTTGCTTTCGTTAGTTTGATTTACAGATTGCTCTTTTGCAGAGTTTTGCTCTTTGATATTAGAATTTTCTTGTGTTAATTGTTCTTTTTGTTTTATAGAGTTTTCTTTTAAAAAATTTGTATTTGTGTTATAAAAATTTAAATTTGATTCAAATCCATTTATACTATTTATCATTTTAAATCCTTTTAAGGATAAAAGAGATATGCAAATTTGAAATCGTCAAATTTATGAAAAAATTTAGCTTTAAAACTAAAAAGTCAAATACTCTTTTAAAATTTTTACATCTATATTTTTACTTGCTAGATATGGTCTTATCTTATCAGGAACTTTTAAAACCCTACAGAGCTCTTTAAATTTTTTATCCATTTTTACATCTACAAAAGGAGCAATGAAAATAAATTTTTCATTTTTGCATATTACAAATTTACCACCTATCACGCAGCTTTTAGTTATATTTTTTCGCTGATTTTGGCTCATTACATAACCAAGTTTTTTTAAACACTCATCAATCCCTCTTAAAAAACACTCATCATTTTTTATGATAAAAAGCTCATCTTTTCTAAAAACTATCTCACTTTGAAGAGCTTTTGCATCGCTTTTTAGCATATCAAAGCTTCTTTTTAAACCGTTTGCATAAAATTTTATAAACTCATCGCTGAAATTTGATCTTATAAAATTTCTTTTAAATTTAAAATTATCATTTGAACTATCATGAAAAAAATGTATCTTGTTTTCTTCTAAAAAGCTCATAATTTCTTGTTTTGATACATCTAAAAGTGGCCTTATGACACTAAAATGCTCTTTTTTATCTATTTTATCCATGCCAAGAAGTTCGTTTAGTCCAGCACCCTTGCTAAGTTGCATCAAAAACCACTCGAATTTATCATTCATCTGGTGCGCTGTTATGATGTTTGTATAGCCAAATTTAATAGCAAGTTCTTCAAAAAAACTCCATCTAATATCTCGCGCAATACTTTCAAAATTTGAGCTCTTAGATAAATCTAGTTTAGCAACTTTTATATGCAAAGTTTTACCAAATTTATTAGCAAGTTTTCTTGCGCTTTTTTCTTCTTCATCACTTTGTTTACGAGTTTTATAATTTATCATCGCCATATCAAAGCTAACACCTATATTTTTTAAGATGTAAAAAAGTGCAGTACTATCACTTCCATGAGAAAAGGCAAGTAAATTTTTACCGTTTTTTAATATCTCTAAAATCTCATGCAAGATTTAAAATTTCCCCTATTAGCTTATCTTTAGTAGTATCTGTTATCTTGCATCTGTAAACCTTACTAGTTTCTAGCGTTTTAAGCATGCTATCATTTATCAAAATTTCACCATCAATGTCCTTATCCCAAAGTACATTTTTAGCGCCATAAAACATCTCACCTTCGCTACTTATGCCATTTATCTCGCATAAAATCTCTTTTCCTATCTCGTTTTTAAAATTTTGTGAGATGATATTATTTATTAACTTTTCAATTTTATTTAGTCTTTTTACAACTGTGCTATTTGGCACTTGCTCCATAAAAAAAGCAGCTGTATCTTCTTCTTTTGAGTAGGCAAAAGCTGAAATTCTATCAAATTTAAACTCACTTAAAAACTCACATAATTCATCAAAATCACTCTGTTTTTCCCCGGGATGTCCTACAATAATACCTGTTCTTAAAAATGAGTTTTTAGATGTGCGCATTAAATTTAAAAGCTCTTTTATGCGCTCTTTGCTAGCACCTCTTTTCATAATTTTAAGCATATCATCACTAATGTGTTGTATAGGCATATCAAAGTAATTTACGAAAACATCTGAAGATATGATGCGTTTTATAAGCTTGTTGCTTGTTGTGGTCGGATAAAGATACAAAATCCTTGCAAATCTCACGCCTTTTATCTTTTCAACTCTATCAATGAGCTCGATAAGACCGTCGCTTACCCCATTATCTTTGTTATAACTACTTGTATCTTGAGCTATAAAACTAAAGTCATAATAACCATTTTCGCAAAGCTGTTTAACCTCATTTACGATATCATCTAAATTTCTGCTTTTTAACTTGCCTTTAAAAGTAGGTATAGCACAAAAGCTACATTTTTGATTACAACCCTCTGCTATCTTTATATAAGCGTGGAAATTTGAACCACTTATAACTCTTTTTTCGTTTTTTTGTAGATAAACTTGTGGGCTAAAAATACTCTGTTTTTTTAAGATAATTTCATCTATCTTATCATAATCCCCAACACCACTAAATATATCAACTTCAGGAAGTTCTCTCATAAGCTCTTCTTTGTAGCGTTGTATCAAGCATCCTGTTACAACTAGGACTGAATTTTCTTTTTTATAATTAGCAAGCTCTAAGATAGTATTTATACTCTCTTCTTTTGCACTGTTTATAAAGCCACAAGTATTTACTATCATAACATCAGCTTCGCTAGGATTTTGCGTAAGTTCATAGCTTTTAAGCCTGCCAAGCATTATTTCACTATCAACTAAGTTTTTATTACATCCTAAAGAAACAAGATAAAGTTTTGACATTTTTACAACCAAATATTATCTATTAAACGGGTTTTACCGATATAAACTGCTATTAAAACTATAGTATTTCCTATTTCTATTTTTTCTATCTCAGATAAATTTCTATCAGTAATAGCAACATAATCGACTTTAAGTGGTTCTAAAATTTGAAGCATTTGTGTTTTAATATTTTGAGAGTATATTTCGCCTTGTTTTATTAAATTTGCAGCTTTTACTAGTGCGCGAGATAGTTTTAATGCCATACACAACTCACTCTCATTAAGATACTCATTTCTAGAACTAAGTGCAAGTCCGTCATTTGCACGAACTATCTCGCAAGGAACTATGTTTATATCCATAAAAAAAGATTTCACCATATTTTCTACTATTATAAGTTGTTGTGTGTCTTTTTTTCCAAAATATGCATTTTTTGGTCTTATAAGAGCAAAAAATTTATTCAATACCCTTAAAACACCATCGAAATGTCCAGGCCTTGTTTTGCCTTCTAATATATTAGATAAATTTAATGGCGCTTTTATAAGTGGTTCATTTTCAAAATACATTTCATTGGCACTTGGCATAAAAACCGCACTTACTCCAAGAATTTCACATATTCTTATATCAGCCTGCTCTTTTTTAGGATATTTTTCAAAATCTTCGCCTGGTAAAAACTGTGCTGGATTAACAAATATAGAAACTATACTTACTTCATTTTGACTAACGCATTGTTTTATAAGGCTTATGTGTCCATCATGCAAGGCTCCCATTGTTGGAACCAAACCTATATTTTTACTTGATTTTTCAATAAATTTTTTTAATTCATTGATATTTTTTATAACTAACATTTATTAAAACTCTTCTTGAATATAAAATTTTATTTGAATTATAACAAATTAAAATTTTAAAAATATAAAGTCATTTAATTTTGAGTATTTTGTAGCTTTTTGGTATTTTTAACATATTTTAATCAAAAATTCAGTAAATTTTATATATTATCTATAATTAAAAAAGGATAATTTTTATCCTAAATAAAAAGGAATATAAAAAATGAAAGTATATTTGGATAACAATGCCACAACTATGCTAGATCCAGAAGCTTTTGATGCCATGAAACCATTTTTACAAGATGAAAATATGTATGGCAATCCAAATTCTCTTCATAGCTTTGGAACAAATACACATAAAGCTCTTAGGAAAGCTATGGATCAGCTATATGCTGGTATAAATGCAAAAGATAGTGACGATATTGTTGTTACAAGCTGTGCAACCGAAAGCATAAACTGGGTCATAAAAGGCATTTATTTTGATAAAATCTTTGATGGAGAAAAAAATACAATTATAACAAGCTCTGTTGAGCACCCTGCTGTTTTGGCCGCCTGTAAATTTTTAGAAACTTTTGGAGTTAATATCATAGAACTTCCAGTAAACAATGAAGGTATAGTAAATCCAAACGATTTAAGAGATGCTATAACAGATAAAACTGCACTTGTAAGCATAATGTGGGCAAATAATGAAACAGGCATGATTTTCCCCATAAAAGAAATGGCGCAAATCGCACACGAAAAAGGTGTTTTATTTCACACAGACGCAACTCAAGCTGTTGGAAAATTAAGAGTAGACGTTAAAGATGTCGATGTAGATTTTATGAGCTTTTCTGCGCATAAATTTCATGGACCAAAAGGAGTTGGCGGACTTTATATAAAAGATAGTGCAAATCTTACACCACTTCTTCATGGTGGCGAACATATGGGTGGAAGAAGAAGCGGAACTCTAAATGTAGCTGGGATAGTTGCTATGGGACAAGCTCTTGAAAATTGTAATAAATTTATAGATTTTGAAAACTCACATGTTAGAAAGCTAAGAGATACTCTTGAAGATGCACTTCTTAAAATAAGTGATGTCACATCAGTTGGAAGTAGAGATAAAAGAGTTCCAAACACAATTCTTGCTTCTATTAAGGGTGTTGAAGGTGAAGCGATGCTTTGGGATTTAAATCAGGTTGGCATTGGAGCATCAACAGGCTCAGCATGTGCAAGTGTTACACTTGAGAGTAATCCTATCATGGAAGCAATAGGCGCAGATAAAGAGCTAGCACATACCGCTTTAAGGTTATCTTTAAGCAGGTTTAACACACTAGAAGAAATCGAATATGCGATAGAACATATCACAAAAGCGACACATAGATTAAGAGAAATTTCATCAACTTTCGCTTATAGTTTAGAAAAATAATTTTAAGGAAAACAAAAATGGCAAAAAATCAACTTATCGGTGGATCTATTTGGGAAGAGTACTCCAAGAAAGTTCAAGATAGAATGAATCATCCAAAATTTATGGGAGAGATTACACAAGAAGAAGCGCAAAAAAAAGGCTATAGGCTTATAATAGCCGATTTTGGTGCTGAGAGTTGCGGTGATGCCGTAAGGCTTTACTGGCTTGTAGATGAAAAAACAAATAAAATTATGGATTCAAAATTTAAAAGTTTTGGATGTGGAACAGCCATCGCAAGTAGTGATACTATGGCAGAACTTTGCATCGGCAAAACCGTAGATGAAGCTGTAAAAATAACAAATATAGATGTGGAAAAAGCTATGCGTGATGATCCTGATACTCCAGCTGTCCCGCCGCAAAAAATGCACTGCTCAGTTATGGCTTATGATGTTATAAAAGCTGCAGCCGCTCAATATAAAGGCGTTGATCCAGAACATTTTGAAGATGAGATTATAGTTTGTGAGTGTGCTAGAGTTAGCCTTGGAACTATAAAAGAGGTTATAAGACTAAACAACCTTAAAACAGTTGAAGAGATAACTCAGTTTACAAAAGCTGGTGCATTTTGTAAAAGCTGTATAAAACCAGGTGGGCACGAAAAAAGACAATACCATCTAGTAGATATTTTAGCTAGCACTAGAGCCGAAATGGAGCAAGAAAAACTAAAAGAACTTGCTGATGCAAAAGTAAGTGGTGGCACAAATGATATGAGCTTTGAAGAGCTAAATACTATAGGTAAATTTAAAGCAGTTGAAAGTATAATAGATGATGAAATTCGCCCAATGCTACAGTTTGACGGCGGAAATTTAGAAATCTTAGATATCAAAACAGACGAATCTAACAAAACTGAAATTTATATAAGATATCTTGGTGCTTGTAGTGGTTGCGCAAGCGGATCAAGCGGAACATTGTATGCTATAGAAAATGTTTTGCAAGAAAATTTAAGTCCAAACATCAGAGTTTATCCAGTATGATTAAAGAGAGCTTGCAAACTCTCTTTAACTTCTTTCATGATGCTACTTAGATTTGCCACTTTGTAAACTTTTGGTTAAAACAATTATAGTATTTATGCGACAAGAAATTAAAAGATGATATGAATAAAATTAAACTAGAATTTTACTTCATCAACTAATAATTTTCCACGCTCGTTTGATTATGGCAATAAAATGAGTGAAATACAAGATAAAGAAACAAGAAATTTAAAAATGTAGCTAAAAAATGATTGGCTGGGATTAGAAATTTAGATTTTAGTGCATTTTCTGTGTAGATACAATTTATGCAGTTTTACTAAGCCTTTATATCAAGCTTTGCTTTTTTCTCATAAGCTTCGATTAGCTCTAAAAGTAGCTTTACATCAACTTTATTTTCTCTCATTAAAAGTTTACTAGCATAAAATAGTCTTGGGTCATTTTCCATATTGTAAGTTTCTTTATTAAAAGTTTTACCTTCTATTGGCTTATATTTATCAAGTATCTCTTTTTCTCGTTCTTTTGCTAGTTTTTCGTTATATTCTCTTATTTCTTTATTTTCTTGTTCTACTTGAGCCTTTCTTGCAGCTGTTGTTTTTTCTCTATCTTCTCTATACAATACTTTTAAACTCTGTTATATCCTCATCGAAATAATTATTTAAAAGATTTTCACCAATACTACTAATAGCTCCACCTAATGGTAGTGAATTAAAAAAATCTTCTAATTCTTGCCTTTGTTGTTCAGTTCCCCAGCCAGCTCTTCTATCCCAAATAGACAATTTCCCATTCTGAGCGACTTTTTCTCTTAGATGATATAGCCAAGTTACTAAACTATTATCAATCAAAAGGTCTGGGTCTTCTTTATTTGCTATATCTATTATATCTATTATATCTATTATATCTATTATATCTATTATATCTATTATATCTATTATATCTATTATATCTATTATATCTATTATATCTATTATATAAAGATTCTCTTGTTCTTGTTTGGTAAATTTTTTATTTAGCAATTCTTCTAGTTAAGCTATAGATTTTTCTTTCCAATCAACTTCATTATCATTAACTTTTATAAATTCCCTAAGAGTATCAAAACCTGATTGGTAAAAATACTTTCTAAATCTAGCTTTATCTTTAGCTATATCTTCTTGTGATTTGGGTTGTTCTTTAATTTCTATGGTTTTTAAATTTTGTTTTGATTTGTTTTCGTTAGTCTGATTTACAGATTGCTCTTTTGCAGAGTTTTCTTTTAAAAATTTGTATTTGTATTATAAAAATTTAAATTTGAGTCAAATCCATTTATGCTATTTATCATTTTAAATCCTTTTAAAGATAAAAGAGATATGCAAATTTGAAATCGTCAAATTTATGAAAAAATTTAGCTTTTGAAATAAAAAAATGAAATTTTATGATGGTGCGGATGAAAGGACTTGAACCTTCACGCCGTGAGGCACCAGATCCTAAGTCTGGCGTGTCTGCCAATTTCACCACATCCGCACAACAAAATGGTACGCCCAAGAGGACTTGAACCTCTGGCCTACGGCTTAGAAGGCCGTTGCTCTATCCAGCTGAGCTATGAGCGCATAAAAATAAGGTGGTACGCTCGAAAGGAGTCGAACCTTCAACCTACAGATCCGAAGTCTGTTGCTCTATCCAGTTGAGCCACGAGCGCCAATGTTGTGGGGTGAATTGTGGGGATCGAACCCACGACCCTCAGGACCACAATCTGATGCTCTACCAACTGAGCTAAACTCACCAAATGGTCGGGGTGAAAGGATTCGAACCTTCGGCCCTCTGGTCCCAAACCAGATGCGCTAACCAGACTGCGCTACACCCCGGTTTGTAAATCATTAAGATTACAAAAACGAAATATTATTTTATCTAAAAACATTTATAAAGTCAAGAAAAAATAGAAATTTTTTAACATTTCTATTTTTATTAGATCCAAAAGAACTATATTTAGATATTAATGTCTAGATAGATAGTTAGTATCATATCTATTGTTTATGAAATCTGGATTACTCATCATAGTTCTATGAAAATCTTTAGTTGTTTTTATGCCTTGTATAACAAGTTCATCTAACGCAACACACATTTTTGCTATTGCCCTATTTCTATCTTTTTCATAAACAACTAATTTTCCTATCATGGAATCATAATATGGCGGAACACTATAACCCTCATAAATATGACTATCCATTCTTACATTTCTACCACCTGGAGCTATATATTTTGTAATTTTACCAGGATTTGGTACAAAGCTTTTAGGATCTTCTGCAGTAATTCTACACTCCATTGCATGTCCACTTAATTTTATCTCATCTTGAGATAAAAGCTTCTCACCTTGGGCTATGCGTATCATCCACTCTATAAGATCAAGCCCGCTTACCATTTCACTAACGCAGTGCTCTACTTGAAGTCTTGTATTCATCTCTATGAAATAAAACTCTTTACTTGCCTGATCATATAAAAACTCAAAAGTTCCAGCGCCTGAGTATCCTATAGCTTTAGTTGCTTTTACTGCTGTTTCGTGAAGTTTTTTTCTAGTTGAATCATCAAGAAGCGATGCCGGACTTTCTTCTATAAGCTTTTGATGACGGCGTTGCATAGAACAGTCTCTTTCTCCTATGTGAACAGCATTTCCATGTTCATCTGCTAGAACTTGAACTTCAATATGTCTTGGATTTGATATGTACTTTTCCATATACATACTTCCATCTCCAAATGCACTTACCGCTTCACTCTCAGCCGCCCAAAAGTTTTTTTCCAAATCTTCTTCTCTTTCAACAACTCGCATACCACGACCGCCACCACCAGCTGCTGCTTTTAATATAACAGGATATCCCATCTCTTTTGCTAATTTTTTAGCGATGTTTATATCTGTTATCTCTCCATCACTGCCTGGTACAACTGGTACGCCAGCTCTTTGCATGACTTGTTTTGCTTTACTTTTATCGCTCATTAATGACATTACTTCAACACCAGGTCCTATAAATTTAACATTGTGTTTTTCGCAAATTTCAACAAAATTTTGATTTTCACTTAAAAAGCCGTAACCCGGAAATATAGCATCAGCTTCGCTTATCTCAGCAGCACTTAAAATAGCTGGTATATTTAGATAACTATCACTACTTCTTGGCGCACCTATACATATACTCGCATCGGCATATTTTACATAAAGAGCATCTTTATCAGCAGTTGAATGAACTACAATAGCTTCTTTTCCCATTTCTTGAATAGTTCTAAGAGCTCTAAGAGCAATTTCTCCACGGTTTGCTATTAATATTCTTTTTATTTCCATTAAAGTTTCTCCACTGTAAATAGTGGCATTCCAAACTCTACTGGTTGACCATCAGCTACTAGTATTTCGTTAATTTTACAATCAAACTCAGCCTCTATCTCATTCATTATCTTCATAGCCTCTATTATACCTATAACATCGCCTTTTCTAACACTTTGACCAGCTTTTATAAAGGGTGCTGCTCCTGGACTTGGGGCTATATAAAATGTACCTACCATTGGAGAATTTATACTATCTTTTGGCGCTTGTTTTTCACAAGATACAGTTGCAACGGGTTGTTGCACAGGCGATAATTGTTGTGATTGCATTATAGCAGCAGGTAATACTTGGGGATGAGTCTCACATTGTGGCATTTTTTCTAACTCTATTTCAAAATCATCTCTTTTTATCTTTACTCTACCTATATTTATAGTATCAAAAAATTTCATTAATTCTTCGATTTCTTCTTTTTTCATTGACTACTCCTATCATTTTGGTTATTGTACCTAAATTTTATATATATTTTAATAAAGAGTTATTATAGCATATATTTTTTATTTAATTTTACTTAAATTTTGATATAATCTTTAAAACAAAAAGGAAAAAAATGGGTTTAAAAAGCGATGAATGGATAAGAGAACAAAGTCTACAATACGATATGATAAAGCCTTTTTGCGAACAAAATGTTGGTGTTGGTGTTGTAAGCTATGGACTTTCAAGCTATGGATATGATATAAGAGTGGCAAGAGAGTTTAAAATTTTTACAAATATCGGTGGGACTGTAGTTGATCCAAAAAATTTTGATGAAAAAAATGTAGTTGATTTCGTTGGCGATATTTGTATAGTTCCACCAAACTCCTTTGCTCTTGCAAGGACAGTTGAGTACTTTAATATGCCAGAAGATGTTTTAGCAATATGCCTTGGCAAAAGTACATATGCAAGATGTGGTATTATAGTAAATGTTACCCCTTTTGAACCAGGCTTTAAAGGACATATAACTATAGAAATATCAAACACAACTCCACTTCCTGCAAAAATTTATGCAAATGAAGGTATTGCGCAAGTTCTATTTTTCCAAGGTGATGAAAAATGTGAAATAAGTTATGCTGATAAAAAAGGAAAATATCAAAATCAAGAAGGCATAACTCTTCCTAGAATATTACAAAAGGAGCAATAGCATGTTTAATGACAAAACGATTCTCATAACAGGCGGTACTGGCACATTTGGAACCAAATTCACACAAATTTTACTAAATGAATATAAGCCTAAAAAAATAATCATTTACTCAAGAGATGAGCAAAAGCATTATGAAATGTCTCAAATTTTTAAAACCCCTTGCATGAGGTATTTCGTTGGCGATGTAAGAGATTTAAGTAGGCTAAAAAGCGCTATGAATGGAGTTGATTTTGCTATACATGCAGCCGCTATGAAACATGTTCCTATAGCTGAGTATAATCCTATGGAATGTATAAAAACAAACATTATGGGCGCTCAAAATGTCATAGATGCTAGTTTAGAGTGTGGAGTTAAAAAGGTTATTGCCCTTTCAACAGATAAAGCATCAAATCCTATAAATTTATATGGTGCAACCAAGCTAGCAAGTGATAAACTTTTTACCGCAGCAAACAATATCGTAGGAAATAAAAAAACGCAATATAGCGTGGTCAGATACGGCAATGTTATAGCTTCAAAAGGTTCAGTTGTACCACTTTTCAAAAAACTTATAGAAAATGGAGCAAAAGAGCTTCCAGTAACTGATGATAAAATGACAAGATTTTGGATAACTCTTGAAGAGGGTGCGAATTTCGTCATTAAAAATTTCTCAAGAATGAAAGGCGGTGAAATTTTTGTTCCTAAAATCCCATCTATGAAGATAGTTGATTTAGCAAAAGCAATGGCTCCAAATTTAAAAATCAAAATTATAGGTATTAGACCAGGCGAAAAAATGCATGAAGCAATGATTTCAAGAGATGACTCTCATCTCGTGCTTGAGTTTGATGATCATTATGTTATACAGCCTTCCATAGATATTTACAGAAAAATAGACTTTAGTATAAACGAGCTAAAAGAAAAAGGCAAAAAAGTAAAAATAGGTTTCGAGTATACATCCGATACAAACGATAAATGGCTTACAAAAGAAGAACTTTTAAAGATAATACAATGATACCTTACAGCAGACAACTAATAGATGAAAACGATATAAAAGCTGTTCTAGAAGCTCTAAAAGACGACATTATAACATGCGGGAGAAGAGTAGATGAGTTTGAAAAAGCGATATGTGATTATACTGGCTCCAAATATGCAGTTGTAATGAACTCCGCAACTTCAGCTTTACATGTCGGATATCTATGTTTAGGACTAGAAAAAAAAGACGAAGTTATAACAACACCTATAACATTTGCAGCTACATCAAATGCAGCTTTAATGTGTGGAGCAGATGTTAAATTTTGTGATATTAAATTTGATGGCAACATAGACGAAAATAAGATAGAAAACCTAATAACCCCGAAAACAAAAGTTATAACTCCTGTGGATTTTGGCGGAAATGCCGTAGAAATGGACAAAATCCTAAATATAGCAAAAAAATATAACTTAAAAGTCATGGACGATGCATCTCATGCTTTTGGTAGTGAAGTAAATGGCAAAAAAGTTGGCTCAAAAGCAGACATAACAATATTTAGCTTCCATGCTATAAAGCCAATTACCACTTTTGAAGGAGGTTGTCTTTGCACAAATGATGAAAATATAGCAAATAAAGCAAGAGTGTACAGAAGTCATGGCATAAGTAAAAAACAAGCTTGGAATAGCGAAATGAACTTGCTTGGCTACAACTATAGACTAAGCGATATTGCTTGTGCTCTTGGGCTTTCTCAGCTTAAAAAGCTTGATAATATGCTAGACACTAGAGAAAATATAGCTAAATTTTATGATGAAAAGTTTAAAAATTGCGAGTATTTTACAACCATAAAAATACCTCAAAATAAAAAATCCACAAGACATCTTTATCCTATTTTGCTAAATAGAAATTTATGGTGCAACAAGCAAGACATCTATGAAGATCTTCATAAAGCTGGCATTGGAGCACAAGTCCATTATAAACCTACATATGAGTTTGATTTCTACAAAAACAAATACGGGCAAATATACCTTAAAAACGCAGATGAGTTTTATAAATCAGAACTTAGCATACCTTGCCATCAAATGATGAGTATGGATGATGCTAAATTTGTAGCTTCAAAGCTTTTGGAAATTTTATCAAAATTTAAAGGTTGCCTTCCTTAAAATAGCTCATAACAGCGAATAAATTGGATTTTATGTCTTAAATTTAAGCTATTTTCTTGTAGAATATTACCCATTTACAAATTTAGTGTTTCAAAAAGGTTTAAGGCAATGAAAAATTTAATCATCGTAGAATCCCCAGCGAAAGCAAGGACGATAAAAAATTTTTTAGGTAAAAATTATGAAGTTATCGCATCTAAAGGGCACATAAGAGACCTACCTAAAACAACCTTTGGTATAAAAATAGATGGAAACACATTTACACCAGAATACAAAGTAAGCAAAGACCACTCTAGTCTTGTTAAAGAAATTAAAGAGTTATCAAAAAAAGCTGACAACATCTACCTCGCAACCGATGAGGATAGAGAAGGTGAGGCAATAGCCTTTCATATAGCAAATGCTATCGGCAAAGACCCGCAAAGCCTACCAAGAATTGTTTTTCATGAGATTACAAAAACCGCTATAAATGAAGCTATAAAAAATCCAAGACATATAGATATGGATAGTGTAAATGCTCAACAAGCTCGTAGACTCCTTGATAGGATAGTTGGATACAAACTAAGCCCACTTTTAAATCAAAAAATTCAAAAAGGTTTAAGTGCAGGCAGAGTTCAAAGTGCCACATTAAAAATAATTGTCGATAAAGAGCGCGAAATAAAAGCTTTCAAACCAGTAACATACTACGAAATACAAACTAAATTTAAAAAAGATTTAGAAGCAGAGCTTGTTAAATTTGAAGATGAAAAGATAGAAAAACTTACTATCCAAAGTGAAGCAAAGTCAAAATACATCGTAAATACTATAAAAGAAGAAAAATTTAGCATAAGTGATATCTCAACCAAAGAAAGAAAAATTTCTCCACAACCACCTTTTATGACATCAACTCTTCAGCAAAGTGCTAGCTCATCACTTGGTTTTAGTCCTAAAAAAACTATGATGGTAGCTCAAAATTTATATGAAGGTGTGCAAACTGACGCTGGATTTCACGGTGTTATAACATATATGAGAACAGACTCATTAAATATAGCAAAAGAAGCCATAGCAATGGCTAGAAAACATATAAAAGAAGTCTATAATGAAAAATACCTGCCTAGCAAAGCAAATGTTTATACTACAAAATCAAAAGGCGCACAAGAAGCTCACGAGGCTATAAGACCTACAAATACAGATTTTACACCAGAAATTGCGGCAAAATATCTAGATAAAGATGCCCTAAAACTATATACACTTATTTATAATAGATTTTTAGCCTCTCAGATGACACCAGCTGTTTTTGAAAATATTGTAGTTACCGTTAGCTCAAATAAGGCCGAGTTTAAATTAAGTGGCAGAAAGCTACTTTTTGATGGATTTTACAAAATTTATGGTGATTTAGATAAAGATAAAATTTTGCCAAATTTAAAGCTAAATGACAATATGACAATCCAAAGTATAAAAAGCGAAGAAAAACAAACAGAGCCACCTGCAAGATATTCTGAGGCTGGAATCGTTAAAAAACTTGAAGCCCTTGGCATTGGCAGACCATCAACTTACGCGCCAACTATTACTCTTTTAACTTCAAGAAATTATGTAAATATAGAAAAAAAACAGCTTGTTCCAACTGAGATTGCTTTTACAATAACAGAGGTTTTAGAAAAACACTTTAATAATATAGTTGACAGCGATTTTACATCTAAAATGGAAACACAACTAGATGCAATTGCAGATGAAAAAAGTGATTGGCAACAAATTTTATCTGATTTTTATTATCCTTTTATGGAAAATATTTCAAAAGGTAAAATAGATATAAAAAGCCAAAAAATAGCCATACCAATAGACGAAAAATGCCCAGAGTGCGGTGGAGAGTTGGTAAAAAGAAAAGGGAGATTTGGTGAATTTATAGCATGTTCAAATTTTCCAAAATGTAAATATTCAAGAAATTTAAAAACACAAGAAAACGTTAAAAAAGAACCAGAAAAAATAGGCGTACCTTGTCCAAAATGCGGTGGAGATATCGTAGCAAGAATATCAAAAAGAGGCAAATTTTTTGGATGCTCCAACTATCCAAAATGTGATTTTGTAAGCAAATATAAGCCTACTAATGAAATTTGTCCTGAATGTGGTAAAGCAAATTTGGCTGTAAAAGAACTAAAAAGCGCTAAATTCGTTTGGTGCTCAGAATGCAAATACAAAAGAGAGATAAATGATTAAAATAGGTATTATCTCTGATTCTCATAAAAGAAGTGACGTTGCCCTAGAAGCTATAAAGATACTTAAAAGAGAAAATGTAGATATATTGATTCACGCAGGAGATATAGTAGAACTTGATACCCTAAAAGATATGAGGAATTCCCATCTGCCATATGTGGCAATTTTTGGTAATAACGATGAAAAATTAAAAAAATATTCAAATGAATTTTGGATATATGAAGAACCTCATAAATTTAAGTTTAAAAACATAACTTTTAATCTCATGCATCATCCAATGTATCTAGCAAAAGATGTTGATGTAAATATTTATGGTCACACACACTATTTTACAGCCTTTAGTACACAAAATATACTTTACATAAATCCTGGTGAAATTTGTGCTAGAAAAAAACCTATTCATGAATTTGTATTGCTTGAATGTGATGATGAAAAACGATTTAAAATATTTAAATTTGAAAAAGCACAAGCATCTACAAACTGGACAAAAAACGAATTTGTATTAGATGAGCATATCAATGTTTGAGTTTAATGTAACCACACTTTTACTTCTTTTAACATTGGCCTTCATAATACTTTCATCACCTTTTTTATCTAAAATATCAAAAATGCCAATAGCCTCAGTTGAAATAATCTTAGGTGCCATTGCAGGATATTTTGGTCTAATTGGTAACAATGACATGCTTAAACTTGTTTCAAATGTAGGTTTTTATTTTTTAATGTTTTTAGCTGGAAGTGAAGTAAATTTAAAAGTCTTTCTAGGTGCTGATAAAAAGCTTCTAAAAAAAGCATTTTTATACCTTCTAATTTTATACATTATATCTATTGGCATAACATTTAGCTTTAATCTAAACATACTTTTTTTAATTATACTTCCTATTATGAGTGTTGGGCTATTATCTACACTTTATAAAGACTATGGAAAAGATCAAATTTGGCTAAATACATCAATGTTAATTGGTTCTTTAGGAGAAATTGTTTCTATTGCACTTCTTACATTTGTAAGCGCTTATTTAGAATTTGGAATGGGAATACAATTATATTTAAGTGTTGGATATTTGATAATATTCTTAGCTCTTTGTATAGCTATTTATAAATTTACAGATGTTCTTTTTTGGTGGTTCCCAAAAATAAAAGTTATTTTAATGCCTAAAGATGATAAACAAGAGCAAGATATCAGACTTTGCATGGCTCTTTTTTTTAGTATAATTTCTGTAATGCTATGGCTAAAGATGGAAATAGCTTTTGGAGCATTCATAGCAGGTATATTTATAGCTACATTTTTTGATCACAAACATGATCTTACAGAGAGATTATCAAGCGTTGGTTATGGATTTTTAGTTCCTGTATTTTTTATACATCTAGGCTCAACATTTAAACTACAATCTCTATTATCTCTAGATATTGTAAAATTTGCCATAATCGTAGTAGTTGCTTTAATGGTGTTACGATTTGTATCGTCTATAGTATTTTTTAAATTTATTGGTTTTAAAAATAGTATTTTAACAGCATTATCTCACTCTATGCCTTTAACATTGCTTGTTGCTACTGCAACAATAGGCTACAAATCAAATTATATAAACTACAATCAATACTCAGGTTTTATACTAGCAAGTTTACTTAGCGCCATAGTATCTCTTAATATTATAAAATTAATAATGCTACATAAAAACAAATAAAAAAATCATAATATTATCTAAATATAAGTTTCGTATATATTTTTTTGATACAATATCAAAAAAATATAAAAAGGAGAAAATATGAGCGGTTCCAATACAGTTACATTAACTGACAATAGAAATGGAAAAAATTATGAGTTTCCTATAATAGATGGAACTCTTGGGCCTTCGGTGATAGATATTTCTACTTTACATAAAGATACTGGAATGTTTACATTTGATAGAGGATATACTTCTACTGCTATGTGTCGTTCTGATATAACCTTCATAGATGGCGAAAAAAGTATCTTAAAGCACAGAGGATACGATATTGGATGGCTCGCAGAAAATAAAATTTTCTTAGATGTAGCTTATTTGCTACTATTTAAAAAATTACCAACTTCTGAAGAACTTGATAATTTTAGACAAGAACTCAAAACTAGATCTTTTATAAATGAAAAAATGATAAAACTTTTTGATGCTTTTCCAGACAAAGCTCATCCTATGGCTGTTTTACAAGCTTGTGTAGCAACGCTTAGCACATATTATTCAAGAGATATGAACTTTGATGATCCAAAAGAATATATGGAGCTTGCGATTAGAATTATAGCAAAAATGCCAACACTTGCCGCATTTTACTATAGGCATTCTATGGGATATCCACTTATTTATCCAGATATGGATCGCGGATTTACTGAGAATTTTTTATACATGATGAGATCTTTTCCTCATTCTTATGTTGACTTAAAACCAATCGAGATAAAAGCGCTTGATACTATTTTAATGCTCCATATAGATCACGAGCAAAATGCATCTACAACAACAGTTAGAACAGTTGGCTCAACCCACTCTCATCCATATTCATGCATAAGCGCAGGAATTGGTGCTCTTTGGGGACATGCACACGGAGGGGCAAACGAAAGTGTTGTTAGGCAACTTGAGATGATAGGAAGTGTTGATAATGTAGATAAGTATATTAAAAAAGCAAAAGATAAAGATGATCCGTTTCGCTTGATGGGCTTTGGTCACAGGGTCTATAAAAATTATGATCCAAGAGCAAAAGTTCTAAAAAAATTAAGAGATGAACTTATAAACGAAATTGGCATTGACTCAAATTTAATAAAAATAGCAAATAGAATAGAAAAAGTAGCTCTCGAAGATGAATACTTTATAAGCAGAAATTTATATCCTAATGTTGATTTTAACTCAGGTCTTATGTTAAAAGCTCTAAAAATTCCAACAAATATGTTTGCTGTAATATTCGTAATTGGTAGAACTCCTGGCTGGATAACACAATGGATGGAATTAAAACAACAAGAAACTATAAAAATTGTTCGCCCAAGACAGCTTTATGTTGGTAAAGAAGAAGGGGAAACAAATTTAGAAAAAAGCGAAGTCGAATATAAAAAACACTAAAAATTTCTAGCCTTTTGGCTAGAAATTTTCTTCATAAACCAAAACATTATTTATAATTACTTTTATATTTTTACCACCATGTGATATAAAACTATACGAATAAGTATCCATTAAAATCCTGGCATCAAACAAATTTAAAAGACCAAGTATTTTTATTTCAAGCCCATCTTTTGATATTGCATATCTATAATCCACGCTATTTGGAAACTTAGAAACATCAAAAATTATTTTATCATTTTTTTCATCATAACCACTTACACTTATGACTATGCTATTTATAATATTTGAATCAAATTCAACACGTTTCCCAAATGCATTTATAAGCTCATTGTCACCATAAACTAAATTTTCTAACTCTATATATTCATCATATATCTCATGAATATTATTATTAGATCCAATTTCTTTATTATCTTCTGGAAAATTTAAATCGTCTAAATTTATGAGTTCATAATTCTTGCTTAAATCATCATCCTTAAAATCATCTTGTATATTTTCTGCAGCTATTTCTTGGTTTGGCAAAACCCCAATATTATTTTCAATAGCTTCATCTTTTAAAATATCTTGTTGAAAAACTTTTTCTACTTCTTTATTTTCTTTAGTTGTGATATTATTTTTTAATTCAGTATTTTCTTCTGTTTTAAAAGATTCTTCTTTAACTTCCTTACTTAAATCTTCATCTATACTGAAAACTAAACTACGTGGTTTTTTGTCTATTATATTTTTTAAACCATGGAGTAAATTTTCTTCTATTTTATGGGTATTTTGCAAACCTTTAATAATCTCATCAAAAGTTTTTATACAATCGCTAAAAATTATTTTTTTTATTTTGGAATTTATAAGATCAGAGCTATCTCGATTTTTTATCAAATCTTTTACAAGATAAAACCCTGGCATATTTTTAGATGGTTTTATCTCATATTCGCTATATTTTCCACTATATTTAGCAGTTATTTCACTATCGTCTATAGTATCTTTACTAGGTCCTTCTTCTATAAAAAATGCTCTTTGCAATTTGTCCTCACAGTGCCTCAGCTATAAGCTCTACAGGGCTTTTAAATTTAGTATTTGAATCTATTAAATTTAGTGTATTGGTAAGTTGCATTCTACAAGCACTACACTCAGCACTTACTATATTTGCTTTGGTTTTATCTATCTGAGTTGCTCTTTTTATACCAACTTCTCTACTTAAATGATATTTCTCAGTTTGCATTGTAACTCCACCAAATCCACAGCATGAGTCATGATCACTCATTTCTATCATATCGTAGTTTTTTGAAAGAAGATTTCTAGGCTCATTAAAAACACCTTGCATTTTTTTAGCATGGCAAGGATCATGATAGGTTATAGTTTTGTCAAGTTTATCTTTTGAGGCCAAAATTTCAGCTAAATTTGTAAATTTATCAAAATATTCAGTTGCTAGAAATATCTTTTCTCCAACTTTTTTTGCTCTTTCTTGCCACTGTTTATCGTTATGAAAAAAATGAATATAATCTATCTTTATCATAGCTGAGCATGTTGCTTCTGGTATGATTATGGCATCTAGAGTTTTAAAAATTTTTTCAAAATACTGTATATTAAATTTTGCTGCTTTTTCAACTTCCTTAAAGCATCCAGTAAAGTAAGCTGCTGCACCGCAACATACTTGTTTTTTCATAAGATGAACATTGATTTTCAACTCTTTACAAATTTTAAAAATACTCTCGCCAATATTTGTATAAGCATAATTACCCATACATCCTATAAAAAGACCAACTGTTTTTTCTCCGCCATTATCTATAAATTCTTCATGAGAGTTCATAAAACTTTTTTTACTTACAGTTGGTAAAGTTCGCTCTTTTTTAAACATCGGGATGTTAAATCTTGGCTTCATAGTATTTCCAAACTCACTATCTTTTTGTATTTTTAAACCACAGCTTTGAAATACATAACCAAATCTTGCACACAAATCAAGTATTTTTCTATGTCCAAGCAACCAAAAGGCGACTTTTTTATATAGTGATACACCATGAGTTTTAGCTATCTCATAACGTATATTTTCTATAGCCGTATCAACCCTAAGTGAGCTAGGACATACCTCAACACAATTTGTACACAAAAAACAACTCTCAAAAATATTTTTTAAGTTTTTATCTAGTTTTAAATTACCATTATTACAAGTTCCAAGCAAGTCTAAATATCCTCTTGGAGAAGTAACTTCATCCCTATTAGCACTATAAATAGTGCATACTTGTATGCATTTTCCACACTTTACGCACTTCTCACTCATTGCTTTAAAGTCAAAATTACCCAATTTAAACCTCTTTGTGTTAAACTGTTTTTGAAAATCTTTTTTCGCCCATATTTTTATCCATATACTCATCAAAACACATTGCTATATTTCTTATAAGAAGTGTTCCAGTTGGTGTCACTTTTATAAAATTTGAAGAAATTTCTACAAACTCTTTTAAGCTATCAAGTTTTTCTAAAGATTCTTTAAAATGTTCAAAAAAGTCTATATTAAATTTATTCTCAATATCTTTTATATTTATCATAAAATTACTCATTAACCCCATTATAACATTTTTTCGAAGCACGTCTTCTTTGCTTAAAAGTATTCCTTTGAAAAATGGCAATTTACCCTCATCTATGGCTTTTTCATAATTTTCCATATCTTTATAGTTTTGTGCATAATGCCTAATGCCCTCTCCTATACTAGTTAACCCTATACCTATAAGATCCGCTCCGCCTTTTGTTGTATAGCCTTGAAAATTTCTATGCAAAGTTCCATTATTTAGTGCTCTAAATAATTCATCATCTTCTTTCGCATAGTGATCCATTCCTATCATTTTATAACCATGAGTTGTTAAAAAATCGTGAGTAAATTTTAAAATCTCAAGTTTTTCTTTTGGATGCGGGAGTGTAATTTCATCAAATTTACGCATAGATTTTTTAAGCCAAGGAACATGTGCATAGTTAAAAATCGCATATCTATCGGTATCAAGCTTTAAAGATATTTCAAGAGTTTTTTTAAATGTTTCTAAACTTTGATATGGAAGACCATAAATTAAATCCATATTTATTGATTTAATTCCTTTTTTTCTTGCCATATTTACAGCATTTTGAGTCATTTCAAAAGATTGGATTCTATGAATTTCTTTTTGAACATTTTCGTCAAAATCTTGTACACCATAGCTTATGCGATTAAAACCATTTTCAACCATTACATCAAGTTGTTCTTCGCTTAGATGTCTTGGATCTATCTCACAGCTTATCTCTGCATCACTACTAAAATTTTTAAAATGCTTTTTTATGTTTTTTATATGCCTTTCAAGCTGAGCAGTATCAAAATAAGTCGGAGTCCCACCACCAAAATGCATCTGCGTTACAACTCTTGAAGTATCTATAAATTTACTTAAAATATACATCTCTTTATCTATATAATCAAGATATCTATCCATCTTATCGGTTTTGCTAGTATAAATCACATTACAGCCACAAAAATAACAAGCAGATTTGCAAAACGGCATATGAAAATATAAAGAAAGAGGCGTGGCTTTATCTTGAGATGCAAACTCTTTTATATACTCATCATAGCCAAAATCTTCACTAAATTCTAACGCGGTTGGATAACTAGTATATCTTGGTCCTGGTTTTGAGTATTTTACATAAGCATCAAAATCTATCATATGTTATCCTTTTGCATAAATCTATCTATGTCAACAAATAAATTTGGATGTTGTTTTTTTATCTTTTCTATAAGCTTATCCAAATCAATGTTGAGTTTTTTCTCATTTTTCTTACTCATTGCTATATTTTTTATCTCATCCATAGCAACAACCCAAACATCTCCAAAATCTATTGGTACATGTCTATAAATGCTTTTTTCGAGCCTTAAATCAAAGTTTTCTTTTTGAGCTTTTTGATACGCCTTTATAAGCTCGCTTAGCGATTTAACTGATACCATAGTATGAAGATTTTGTTTTTCATCTATAGCAAACCAAGGCTCAGCCCCTTCCCATGAACCATTTTTAAGTGTTAGAAATCGCTCAGTAGGATTTTCGGTTGGTAAAATTTCAACTATAGTCTGTTCTCCGCTTGTCAAACCAAGCTCATTGCTTATTTCTTCTATTTTTTCATATGGATTTTTTTCACTCATTGATCATTCCTATGTTTATCAAGCCACACCATTATGCCTTTTTGTGCATGAAGTCTATTTTCTGCTTCTAAAAATATCTCATCTGAATGGTTTTCAAAAACCTCTTCGCTAACTTCATATCCACGGTAAGCAGGTAAGCAGTGCATGAAAATAGCATTTTTATCAGCTAAACTCATAAACTTTTCATCAACTATAAAACCGTTAAAATCTTTTATTCGTTTTTCTTTTTCCTCTTCTTGACCCATAGATATCCATGTATCAGTTATCACAACACTTGCAGAGCCTATAGTTTCTTTTATATCATTGCTTAATGAAATTTTTGCACCACTTTTTTTAGCATTATCTAAAGCCGTATTTAAAACATTATTTTGGGGTTCATAGCCCTTTGGAGTTGCAACAGCTAGCTCTAAGCCAATCTTCGAAGCAAACAGTAACCATGAGCTTGCAATATTGTTTCCATCGCCTATATACGCTACCTTTCCACTCACCCCAAGTTCTAGCATAGTCATATAATCAGCCATAATTTGTGCAGGATGAAAATCATCGCTAAGTCCGTTTATGACAGGAACACCTGAAAATTTAGCAAGATCTTCTAAGTCGCTTTGTTTATAAACCCTTGCCATTATCATATCGCACATTCGCCCTATTACTCGTGCTGTATCTTTTATGGGTTCACCTCTGCCAAGTTGAATGTCTTTTGAGTTTAAAAAAATTCCTTTTCCACCAAGCTGATGCATACCAACTTCAAAACTTATCCTAGTTCTAGTCGAGCTTTTTTCAAAAATCATAGCCAAAACTTGATTTTTTAGATATGGCTTATATTCTTTTTGCTTTGCTTCTTTTTTAATATCTTTTGCAATATCTAAAATTTCTAAAATCTCTTCTTTAGTAAAGTCATTTATGGTTAAAAAATGTCTCATCTTTTTCTTCCAAACTTTTAAAATTAAGATCTCTTTAAAATTTCGCAAGCTTCTTTTGCATGATAAGTTATTATCATATCAGCACCTGCTCTTTTCATGCCAAGAAGTGTTTCCATCATAACTCTATCATAATCAATAACGCCAAGTTTCCCTCCAGCTTTTAAAAGAGCGTATTCGCCACTTACATTGTAAGCACATATCGGTAACAATGTTCTATCCCTTAAATCTCTTATGAGGTCAAGATAAGCAAGCGCAGGTTTTATCATAAGTATGTCAGCGCCTTGTGCTTCATCTTCTAAACTTTCATTTATTGCCTCTAATCGGTTTGCTGGATCCATTTGATATGTCTTTCTATCACCACTTTTTGGTGTACTTTCAGCCACATCTCTAAAAGGTCCATAATAAGCACTTGCAAATTTTGTAGAATACGCCATAATAGGCAAATTTTCAAATCCTTCATCATCAAGCGTATCTCTTAGAGTTTCTATAATACCATCCATCATTCCACTAGGTGCTATCATATCTGCACCATTTTTTGCATGGATTATCGCTTGTTTTGCCGAAATATCAAGAGTTGCGTCATTATCTACGGTGTTGTGAACATGATCTATTATGCCACAATGTCCATGATCTGTATATTCGCAAAAACAAAGATCAGTTATAATTATTAAATTTGGAAATTTATCTTTTATAGCCCTTAGTGTTGTTGCTATGATACCATCATTGCTTAAAGTATCACTTCCTATGCTATCTTTTACGCTTGGAATTCCAAAAAGCATAATAGCTTTTATTCCTAAATTTACTATATTTTTACACTCTTTTAAAATTTCATCCAAACTCATTTGGTAAACACCTGGCATAGACGATATTTCTTTTTTTATATTATTTCCCTCAACTACAAAAAGTGGATAAATAAAATCATTATTACTTAGATAAGTTTGTCTAACTAAATCCCTTATCTCGTTAGTAATTCTTAATCTTCTAAATCTTTTAAACATAATTATCCTTTTTCGTAAAATACTTTACTAGTCTATCATAATTGCATTAAATATCTAATAAAAAAATGTATAACATAATTTATATGTTAAATTAATTAGGGTATTATAATATCTTAAAAAATTTAATAGGATTTTTATGCAAGTAGAGATTTCAGAAATTGCTAATTTACCATCACACTTTGGTATATTTAAAGTTCAATCTTTCAAAGAAAATGAAAAAGAACATCTAGTAATATTTAAAGAACATTTTGGCGATGTTGTAAATGTAAGAATTCATTCAGAATGCCTAACAGGAGACGCACTTGGCAGTCTTAAATGTGACTGTGGCGACCAACTAGTAGCTAGTTTAAAATACATCTATAAAAATAGCGGAATGGTAATTTATTTAAGACAAGAAGGGCGAAATATAGGTCTTTTAAACAAAATAAACGCTTATTCTCTTCAAGATAAAGGATATGACACAATAGAAGCAAACCATCAACTTGGATTTAAAGCAGACGAGAGAACATATGAGATAGTTGATTTTATACTAAAATATTACGGTATTAAAAAAATAAATTTGCTTACAAATAATCCTCAAAAACTTATGGGATTACAATGCATAGAGATAGTAAAAAGAGTGCCAGTTATTATAAAGCCAAACAAATATAATGAAAACTATCTCAAAACCAAACAAGAAAAAATGGGGCATATGCTAGATGATTAATATTCCTGATAATTTCTATGAAAAATGTGATAAATTTAAAGATATACTTACTAAATTTAACAAAATCCATAGTTTTACAACTTATAAAAATATGGATGATGTTATAGAAGATAGTATAAAGCCACTTGAATTTTTAGATTTTTATCCAAAAAATGCTATCGATATAGGAAGTGGCGCTGGTTTTCCTGCTATATTTTTAGCAATGGTTTTAAAAGATTGTAACTGGAACTTATATGAACCTCATCAAAAAAAATCATCATTTTTAAACTATGTAAAAGTAGCTTTAAATTTAAATAATATCATGATTTATCCAGCCAAGATAGAAGATTGCAAAAAATTTAAAGCCGATTTTATAACATCAAGAGCAGTTATGAAAACTAGGGATCTGCTTAAAATTTGCGATGGTTTTTATGATGAAAACACCAAATTTCTTTTTTATAAAGGAAGTAGCGTAGAAGATGAAATAGATGGTTTAAATGCAAAAATATTTAACGATGGGGTAAGAAATTATTTATTTATGGAAGAGATATGTTAGTAAAAATTTTAGCACTTTTGGCAATTTTATTTTTCATATATATTGCGTTTTTCAAGATGCAAAGAGGAAATATAGAACAAAAACCAAAAAAAACAAAGAAAAATACAAGTATAGAAAATTTTGTAGAATGTGAATGTTGCTCAACCTTTGTTGAGCTAAAAGATACTATTTTAAAGGACGGTAAGTATATATGCAAAGAATGCATAAAAAAGGAGTAATATGCAAATCATTGGAGATAAACTTATATCTTACGAACAACTTATATATATAAAAAATACGAACTTGATTAAAGATAATGAACATATTGTATTTGATTATGATGATAAAAATTTGCAACTAGCCTTAAACAATAAGCTAAATTTTTCTTTAATTGTTAATGATAGTTATGAAGCCATAATGGCAAATGCAGTAGGTGCAAAATTTATAATCATTAAAAATGAGAACCTAATTTCTGAGGTGCAAAGCCTAGCAACTTACTATCTTTTTGATAGCAAAATAGCAATGCTTGTAAATGACAAAAACGACATCCTAAGAGCTATAAAGCTTAAAATTGATGCCGTAATTTATAAAAAGGCAATAAAAAATGGAAATTTTTAAAACTATATTTTTAATGGTGACATTGATGCTGCTTTTTGTTTTTCTTGGATATTCTATAGGCGGTGAGCAAGGCATGTTAATAGCATTTTTAGTAGCATGTGCAACAAATCTTTTTAGCTACTTTTTTAGCGATAAAATGGTCTTAAAACACTACAACGCCATAGAAGTTTATGAGTCAAACGCAAGTGGACTTTATCAAATAGTGCGAAATTTAGCAAATAAAGCCGGCACTCCTATGCCAAAAGTTTGCATTATACCAGATAATGTGCCCAATGCTTTTGCCACTGGTAGAAATCCATCAAATGCAGTAGTTGCAGCAACAGAAGGTCTTTTAAATATGCTAGATGAAAAAGAAATAGAAGCTGTTTTAGCCCACGAAATGAGCCATGTAAAGCATTATGATATTTTAACAGGTTCAATTGCTGCTGTTTTTGCAGGAGCTATAGCAATGCTAGGAAACTTCGCTCAATTTAGTGCAATAGCTGGAGGAAGTAAAGACTCTGAAAATAGAGGAGGAAACCCAATCTTTATGCTAATTTTAGCTATAGTTATGCCAATAGTTGCAACTATCATTCAAATGAGTATATCAAGAAGTAGGGAGTATGCAGCAGATAGAGGAGCAGCAATGCTAACTCAAAATCCGCAAGGCTTAATAAGTGCACTTAGTAAGCTAGAAAATTATGCGAGAAGTGGGGCAGTTTTACAAAATGCCACACCTCAAAGTGCTCATATGTTTATAATCAATCCATTTAGTGGGATAAAAAATAGCCTTTCAACTCTATTTAGAACACATCCTAGCACACAAGATAGAATAAATGCTCTTGAAGAAATAAAAAGAGAAATAAGGGCTTAACCGATAAAAACAGAGTTAATTAACTCTGTTTATTTTCAAATGCTTGCATTGAGCGCAAATCATCAATCCCACTTCTTAAATCTTTTAAATTCTCTAAATAAATACTAGTAGTAGGAAAAGCAAACTTAACCTTGTTCTTTTCTAAAATATCTATAATTTTTAACATCACATCTTCTTTTGTAGCCAAAAATTCACCCCAAACAACAGATTTCGAAAAGCAATATATCATTATATTTATTGATGAATCCGCAAATTCATCTAAAACAACGAAAAGATTATTCTTATAACCAGCCAAATCATCAACAGAAACCATGCTTCTACCATATTTTAAAAGATTTTTTGATGAAAATGCTTCTGTTGGTACAGATATATTTGGATGATTTGTTAACATGTCTCTTAAATCTTTTAAACAAGTTCTAAGTTGTTCCTTACTTGTAGAATAATCTATTTGTAAAAACATCTTAATTTGTCTACCAACTTTACGCCTATTCCAATTTTTAACACTACTATCCATTATTTTTGAGTTGGGAACAAAAACAAGAGCATTATCAAATGTCCTAATAGTTGTTTTTCTAAGACCAGTCTCAACAACAGTTCCTTCAACATCTCCACAAACTATCCAATCGCCTTGAGAAAATGTATTGTCAAAAATCAACATTATTGAAGCAAAGAAATTTGCAATTATATCTTTAGTTGCAAGAGCGATAGCCAAACCACCAATTCCAAGAGAGGCAACAAAGGCTGAAACATTAAATCCAAGAGAACTTAATATAAGTAAAATAGAGATGATTATAACAATTATATAAACTATTTTTATAACTAAATTTAAAATTTCTTTTTTGCCACCTTTTTTAGCAAGATGACCAACTATCATAACCCCATATCCATTTATTGCACTAGTTACCAACCATGCATATAAAACTATATAAGCTATATTTAAAATGCTAGCAAATTTTATAGGAACTGGTGTAGGATAGAAAAAAATGCTCATACTAATATCAAATCCATAAGCAAGAAGCAAAAATCCTATTGGCTTTTTAATTATTTCGATTACTTCGTTTTTAACAGTATCTTTATGGTCTTTATTTTTTGAAAAAAGAGTAAATACAAAAAATATAATCTTAGCAAAAATCTTTCTAAGAGATAAGAAAAATATCATAATAATTGATATTAAAACTATTTTTCCACTATTTATAGTTTGCGTATCAAAAGGATTTCTTTGGTTTATAAAACCCATAAAGCCCTTGAGATTTAAACTTGTAAAAAATACATTACTCGCAAGTAAATTTGTATTTGATAGTAAAAAATCAAATATTTCTTCATATGTTTTTTTATTTAAATCATATTTGTAAAAATCTTCTTTATAAATTTCTGTAGCCTTTTCACCCAAATCAGTTTTTAAAAGTTTTATTTTTGCATAATTTTTAGTTTGTATATTTAACATAGCTTCTTCTATAGTAGCCTTTAATTCAGACTGATTTGTGCCATCTATAAACATTTTTTCAATCTTAATCAAAACACCATAAAAAATCTCATTTAATTCTATAGTATAAAGTTTTATAGCTGTCTTTACAAACTCTTCGCTTTGATTATTTTTCTTATATTTGTCATAATCCCTAGTTAATCTTTTCTTTTCTTGGATATAGTTTTCAATTGTACTTAGAGCAATTTTTTGATTTGTTATAGCTGTTGGCAACTCGTTAAGGATAGATTTTTTACTATCTACTAGTTTTTGTACTTCATTGGCTGTTGAATTTTCATCATTTTGCCATTTTAGAATATCTATTTGATTATTAAGGTCTATTAGTTGTGTAACTAATTTATAAAGTGTATTTTCCAACAACTCTTCATTTTTGCTACTTGTTTCATTATCTTCAACAATTTTTTCTGCTATTATTTTTACGAGTTCTTTTTTTTCTGGGTCTTGAGTAAGGTTTACATCTAAAACTTTGGATATATTTTTCGCCGCCTCTTGCTTTTGAGATTTTTGCACATCTAAATTATTATCAGACGCATATAAAAAATTTAAACAAAATAACATAGTTAAAATACATATAAATTTATGTCTCATAAAATTCCTTGAATATATAGGGTAAAATAATATTACAAGCAAGTAATACCTAAGAAATTTACTATAAATAAATAAATGTTTTTTAAATTATTTTAATAAAAAAATTTATGTGTTTAGAAAATACCCAATACATGTGGTGACTGGATATCATTATAAGCCCTAAGTGGAGTATTTGATCCAAATCTAATGTGTTTGTCTATATTTTTGCTTTGCATATCTTCTTTTTTTATCTCAAGCTCCGCATTATTTTTCATAGCTTCAGCACTTGCTGCTATCTTTATATCAGCAGAGCTTGGATTTGCTGGAGCTAAAGCAGCTCTTTTTATTTGTTCACTTTTTTGAATAGTCTCCTGTGGAGTTTTGCCTTTAGTAGTATCAAGCATAACTTCGCCACCAACGGCATATTGTTTGCCATCTGGTCCTTTTTCATAAGTATAGTTTAAACCTCTTGTAAGCCCTGCACCACTTGCAAGATGTGCAGCTTCATGAGCTTTCACTTCGCTGTCTCTTTTTTGTAATTTTGAAACTTGAAGTTTTTCTTCTTCGCTTAATTCACTAGGATTTTTATATGGACTTTTTTCATAAGGATTATAAGATGATTGTATCTGCATTTTAGCTCCTTATATATTTAATAAAGAGTTGGCTAGAATAGTAAGTGGATGTTTTAGCACATCCACTATTGTATAATTAAATTATTTTTTCTTAGCTTTAGCTGCTTTTGATTTACTACCGCCAGCAACTGACTCTTTAAGTTTTTTACCAACTTTGAATTTAACTGTATTTCTAGCAGCTATTTTCATTTCTTTTTGAGTTCCTGGAACTTTTATAGTTCTAGCAGCTCTTTCTGATACGCTAAATGTACCAAAACCTACAAAAGTCATGCTCTCGCCTTTAGAAAGTATATCTGTTAAACTCTCTAAAACAGCATCTAATGCAGCTGTTGTATCTTTTTTAGTTAGTCCTGCCTTATCAGCAACTTTTTGAATGAAATCCGCTTTTGTCATGATGACTCCTTGAAAGAAATTAATACCATGTATTTTACAATGTTTTTAAGGAATATTCAATAGTTTTTAGTAAAAAATGTAATAAATTTGCTAAATTTAGCCATTTTATATAAAAAATTTAGCAAATTTTGAGTATGGAGGTCAAATTTTAGTGTTTTAAAAGCTCATCTATTGATGATTGTATTTCTTGCATAGTTAAATTTGTAACTTCTTTTACAAATTTTCCATTTTTATCAAAAAGATAGATTGCGGAGCTATGTGCTACAGAATATTGCATCTTAGAATCTTTTAGATCAACTTTTTGATATTTTACACCAAAATTTGATGCCATTTTAGGAAGATCTTCTGCTACTATACCGACTGAGTATGGATAAAAGTATTTTACGAACTCATCTGATTCTTTAACTTTATCTCTCTCAGGATCAAGTGTAATAAATACAACTAAAACTTCGTTTTTTCTTGGATTATCCTCAAGTGCAGCAGAAAGCAAAGAAAGAGCAGTAGGACAAACATCCGGACAAAAAGTATAACCAAAATAAAATATCTTATACTTTCCGTTAAAAGAACTCATTGTCACTTTACCATTTATACTCTGAGCGCTAAAATCATACTTGTTTTTATCTTTGATCAAGCTAGCAACACCAAAGCTCACACCAAATATTACAATAGCTAAAACAATATAAATGATACCCCTTTTCACAACAAAGCTCCTTTTATTTTTTAATTAATGCATTTTAATAAGTTTAACTTCTTTAACAGGGACTTTGTCTAATGTTACGGTTTGTCCATTATCAAAAGTAAGAGTCATTTTTACATTATCACCTACTACCATAGGTTTTTTTATACCTATAAACATTATATGTAAGCTACCTGGCTTTAGCTCTGTTATAGAATTAGCTTTTATGTCTATTTTTGGGATTTGAATCATTTTTTTCATACCATTTTCTTCTACATGAGTATGTAGTTCAGTAACATCACTAAGATTATTTGTAACGGAAACCAAAGCTATATCTTTATCTGTGTTGTTTTTAATAAGCATAAATGCGCCACTGTTTTTAGCATTTGGAGGTGTAGCTTTAGCATAAGCATTACTTACATCTATATCTGCCGCATAGGCAAACATCATACCACTAACTATAGTAGACAAAAGTATTTTCTTCATGTATTCTCCTTAAATTTAAATAAATATTAATTATATATTGCAATATTAAATATTATGTTTATGTTTACAAAAAATAAAAATTTATAAATTAAGCAAAAATTTCATATAATTTCAAGTTATTTATATATTAAATTTAAAGTTGGAGTGTTGCTTTGAAAAAAATAGTCGTTTTTCTTTTCTTGTTTATGAGTTTTATATATGCAAGAAGCTTAGAACAAATTTATCTTGAAGATGGTATAGATGCTGTAAAAAAGATACTAGATGAAAATATCAAAAAATCTGATTTTTGGTCTAATACTATAAAGAATATAGATGTAAAATACGGTTATTATGATAATAATACCACTATTATTATCGTAGATAAAATAGGTAAAAAAATGAGTATGTATACTTACGAGGATGGCAAATTATCAAATCTTTTCCATCAAGATATTATTACAGGAAAACTCGGAGATAAGTTTAAAGAAGGTGATCTAAAAACTCCAGTTGGAGCATATGAGGTTACAAGGAGATTTACTCCACCAACTGATTACTATGGTCCAATATCTTTTTCTTTATCTTATCCAAATTTATATGACAAAACCTTAGGTAAAACAGGTGGCGGAATATGGATACACGGATTTCCAAGTGATGGAATTAGAAAAAGCGAATTAACGACAGAAGGCTGTATAGCACTTAAAAATGACTTGCTCTTAGAATTTGATGATCTTATGCAAAAAAGAAACTCAAGAGCAATAACTCTTATATCAGAATCTGGCGAACCAACAGCGTCAAAAGAAGAAATATCTATAATATTTAGGGATTTGTTTTTTTGGAAACAAGCTTGGATTGTTAATGATACAGAAAAATACTTTAATTACTACAATGATAACTTTGTAAGATATGACGGTATGAAACTCGAAGATTTTAAAAGCATGAAAAGAAGAATTTTTGCTAAAAATGAAAAGAAAAAGATTGTATTTAGTAATTATGAGATATCTCCATATCCAAATATGAAAAATGAAAAGCTTTTTAGGATAAATTTTATGGAACACTATGATGCCCCTAGTCATAAATTTGATGGACCTAAAACACTGTATGCCATTATAAAAGATGGCAAAATGAAAATTATTTTAGAGCAATGAGTAAATGTCTGAAATTTTAATAAGCTCACAAAATTTATCTCATAACATATCGCAAATAGCAAAAAAAATTGGAGATGTGGGCAAGATAATAGCTGTTTTAAAGGATAATGCTTACGGACACGGTGCTGTTTTGATGGCAAAAGAGTTAAAAAATCTAGGTGTTAGACATGCTTGTGTTAGAAATACAAGCGAAGCTAATGAAATCAAAGATTTTTTTGATGATATTTTGATACTTTCCCAAATTCCAAATGGTGAAGAAAATCAAAATTTTATATATGCTATAAATGATATTTCTGGTATAGAAAAAATAAAAGAGGGTTCAAAAATTCATTTTGCTATGGATACTTTAATGCATAGAAACGGAATTTTGTTTGAAGACTTAGAAATTGCATGCAATATGGCAAAAAAAAGAAATTTAAAATTGCTTGGTGCTTATACGCATTTTAGATGCGCAGATGAACTTGGGAGTGATTATTTTGCGCAAAAAACAGCTTATAAAAAATCAAAAGAGAGTTTAAAAAACATAGCACATAAATTTGGATATGATAATTTAGTTTTTCACTCTCACAACTCTGCTGCAACCAATAGGGCTGAAGCTATAGATGATAACTTTGTTCGCGTAGGAATATCGATATATGGATACAATGAATTTAATGATAGCTTGAATTTAAAACCAATTTTAAGTCTGTGGGCGCACCAAATTAGTAAAAGAGTATTGAAAAAAGGTTGGTGTGTTGGATATGGAGCTAAATTTTGTGCATATAATAATATAAATATAGCAACATATGACCTAGGCTATAGTGATGGACTTTTTAGGTATAACGGAAATGGAGAACTTTTTCTAGAAAATGGCAAAAAGATACTAGGCAAAATGTCTATGGATAGCTTTAGCTGTGAAGATAGTGGAGAAAAAATTTGTATTTTTAAAGATGTTACAAAATGGGCTAGCTTTTTTAACACAATAAATTACGAAATTTTGGTAAAATTATCACCAAAAATAAAAAGAAAAATTATATAACGGAGAAAAATTTGGATAGCTATGAATACACAGAGCTTCTTAAAAGTTTAAAAAATAAAATAGAAAATATTATATCTATAATAAATCCAGACAAAGCAAAAGAGCGCATTAACAAGATAGAAGAACTCCAAAAAGATCCTTCTTTATGGAGCGATGCAAAAAAGGCTGGATCATTAAATAAAGAAAAAACAAAATTAACAAATCTTTTAACAAGTTACGAAAAAGCAAAAAATGCTTTATATGATGCTAAAGATATTTTCGAATTAGCTCAAGATGAAAATGACATAGAAACCATAAATTCACTTTTTGATGAATCAAATACTTTAGAAGAACTTATAACAAATTTTGAAATTCAAATGATGTTAAGTAGCGAAGATGATACAAAAAATGCTATTGTAAGTATTCATCCTGGAGCTGGCGGAACAGAAAGTAATGACTGGGCTAGCATGCTTTATAGGATGTATTTAAGATTTGCTGAAAGAATGGGCTATAAAGTTGAAACTCTAGACTTTCAAGAAGGCGAAGAAGCTGGATTAAAAGATGTAAGCTTTATAGTAAGAGGCGAAAATGCCTATGGATATTTAAAAGCAGAAAATGGAATACATAGACTTGTTCGTACTAGTCCTTTTGATAGTGCTGGAAGAAGACATACTAGCTTTAGCTCCATAATGGTAAGCCCAGAGCTAGATGAAGATATACAAATAGATATAGAAGAAAAAGATCTTAGATTTGATTATTATAGAGCAAGCGGTGCTGGTGGACAACATGTAAATAAAACAGAAAGTGCAGTAAGGATCACACACATACCCACAGGAATTGTTGTTCAATGTCAAAACGATCGAAGTCAACACAAAAATAAAGCTACGGCATTAAAGGTTTTGCAATCTAGACTTTATGAATTAGAACTAGAAAAACAAAAAGAAAATAACGATAATAACACTCAAAAAAGCGACATAGGATGGGGGCATCAAATTCGTTCATATGTACTTTTTCCATATCAACAAGTAAAAGATGTACGTTCAAATATTGCCTATTCACAAACTGATGCTATACTAGACGGGGATATAAAAAAAGTTATAGAAGATGTTCTTATAGCACAAAAAAGCAATAAATAAAGGAGAGAAAATGGATTATGAAGCAATTTTGGTTCAACTTGGTTATAATGAAAACGAAGCGAGCATCGAAAAGATAAAAAGGGTGCTATCAAAATGCGATTTAAGCGAAAAAGAGTTGCAGCACATAGTAGAATTAAATAACAAACTAAAGCCATTTCTTAGTTACATAATGATGTCAAACTCACATGATTGCTTTAAAATTAAATATGAAAAATCAGCTCAAAATATCAAAAATGAGCTTATTAACATCATAGAAGAATGGTCAAAAAAATACAAAATAAATATAAAAAAGATTGAAGGCAAAGAAACTTACTATATAGTAGGTAAAATTTAAGGATATAAAATGAAAAAACAAATAACTTTTTTTATATTTTTTATATTGCTAATTGCAGGTTGTGCCAACAAGTCTGCAAATTTTGAAAACGAAAATACTAGTTCTTCAAAAGAAAAAACCATCCCTTTAACTCAAAAACAAATAGAAGCACAAACATATAAACTAGAAATATTGAGAAATTCTTGTGATAGTTCACAAAATACAAAAATATGCGAAGAAGCTGGAGATAGCGCATCTGCAATTAAAAGATATGATATAGCTATTAAATACTACGATATGTCTTGCAAAAAAGAATATTTCTCATCTTGTATCAAACTCGCACAAATTTATGAAACAGCAGAATCCGGCATAAAAGATGATGTGAAAGCTTTACAAATTTATGATAGTACATGCAAAAAAGGAAATAGGTTTTCTTGCTACGAAGCTGGGAACTTTTTTTACAAAAAAGAAGATATAAAAACCGCTTTAGAATATTTTAATTACGCATGCGGACTTTATGATATGAAATCTTGTTTTTTAATGGCTGAAATATTTGAGCATGGAAAAGGAACCATTAAAAAAGATTTGGAAATAGCAAAAAACATATATACCACAATATGTTTTAGGGGTGATTCCAAAGGTTGCGAAAATATGAGAAGATTAGAGAAGTAACGTTTCTTTAATCTTCTAGCGGATCCCCAAAAAGTTTGTTCATATAATTTATATTTTCATTTTGCTTATTTTTATTTAAAAGCACATCTTTATTTGCATATACTATTTCGTTATTTATAGATTTTTCTTTTTTGGGTTCTATAATAATATCTGTTGCAAGTTTATTTTTAGAAAGATCTTGTGCTTCATGTTTTGCAAGACTAGTTTCTTGGCTATTTTCTTTAATGTATGCATCTATTTTTATTTTTGCATTATTACCAAATGTTTGCCTTAAAATCTTCATTATGATAGATGAATTTTTTCGGAGTATATCTTGATTTTCACCACTTGCACTTGAGTTTAAAACCATAGTATTATCATAAAAATTAACAAACTCTATACAATCATCAAAACATTTTCCTAACTCATAACTTCTATCATAAAGATTTACTAAAAATTCCTCATAAGGTGTTTTGGTTTTTTGTTCTACTTGTTGTAAACTTACTGGCGTAGATACATTTAATCTATCTGTTTTTTTATCTTGTAAAGAGCTTATCATCTCATCAATAGTTTTTAAATTTGTTGCTTCCATCATCATAAAAAACATTAATAAAAGTACAAAATTTCCATCCGTATCTATACTTAGCATTGATTTTGATTTGGATAAAATATTAAAAAATCTTTCACAAAGTAGTAGAGAATACCTACTGTCTCTCATTAAAAACTTATCTTTTAAATATAGTATCATTTCATCTATTATATTTTGAGCCTCATACCCTTCTAGTTCTTTTGAAATGTTTATAAGTGCGCCTCTATCACATTTTAAAATAATTTCAAAAATATTTTCTATTTTATCTGGATTAAGAAGTCCTAACATAGAAGAAACGGATAATTTTGTCAAATTTGAATTTGAAAAGATTATAGCTTGATCAAGTAAAGTTAGAGTATCTCTAAGTGAGCCACTGCCAGATCTAGCTAATATTTGCAAAACACCGTCTTCATACTTTATATTTTCGCTACTTAATATGTACTGCAAATGTTTTACTATATCATTTTTGTTTATAGATCTAAACCTAAAGTGTTGTGTTCTTGATATAATAGTAAGAGGCAACTTTAGTGGATCTGTGGTGGCTAAAATAAATTTAACATATTCTGGTGGTTCTTCAAGAGTTTTTAAAAGTGCATTAAATGCTTCTTTTGTAAGCATATGAACTTCATCTATAATAAAAATTTTAAATCTTGCAATTGCTGGCTTATATTTAGTTTGCTCAATCAAATCTCTTATATCATCTATCTTTCTGTGACTTGCAGCATCCATTTCTATAATATCTATATGTCTGTTTTCATTTGCCATTTTACAGTTGTCACAAACCTCACAAGGTATAGAACTTATACTTTCTGAACACACCATAGCTTTTGCAAAAATTCTAGCAGTAGATGTTTTTCCACTTCCTCTTAACCCAGAAAAAAGATACGCATGACCTAATCTTTGTATATCCAAGGCATTTTTTAAGCTTTTTACAACTTGATCTTGTCCTATAAGTTCATCAAAATTTTTAGGTCTGTATTTAAGTGCTAGTGCCAATAATTATTCCTCTTTTAAAATAAAATACATTTTATAACAAATCTCTTTATATTTCAATTTATTTTGATATAATGATAAAATTTAGATCTTGGAAATAGCATGAATAAAAAAATAATCATAATAATCGTTATAATAGCTGTTATTTTAGGTATAGTATTATCTAATATCTCTTTTGAAAAAAACTCAAATAATACAACTATTTCAAAAGATGAAGTAGCTAAAAATCTAAAACCCTTAGAATGCGATTTAGCTCAAAAACCTTGCAAAATAAAATATGGATCAAAGGATTTAGAAATATCACTTACTCCAACCCCAGTAAAAGTTATGATTCCTTTGGATTTATCAATAACTGGCCTTAATAATGACATTAAAGACTTAAATGTAAGATTTAATGGCGTAAATATGGATATGGGAACAATTAAAGCAAATTTAAAAAGCGTGGGATTAAAATATATGGCAACGGTTACACTAAGTGCTTGCGTTATAAATACAATGAGATATGAATTATCTTTATTCTCTGGAAATAAAGATTTAAACATCAAAGTATACTTTGATGTTTACCAATAACCTTTAGTCATTCATCACAGCTAGAAGTTCTATATTATCCTTTGTTTTAAGCATTTTAGAATATAAGAATTTAAGAGCCTCCACATCATCCATACTTGACATTGCACTTCTAATAATCCAAATTCTTTGCAAACTATCTGGTCCTTGTAAAAGTTCTTCTTTTCTAGTCCCACTTTTTAAGATATCTATAGCTGGATAAATTCTTCTATCTGAGATATTTCTATCAAGAACGATTTCACTATTTCCAGTTCCTTTAAATTCTTCAAATATAACTTCATCCATTCTAGATCCAGTGTCAATAAGAGCAGTTGCCACAATAGTAAGACTACCGCCCTCTTCTATATTTCTTGCCGCACCAAAAAATCTTTTTGGCTTGTGTAAAGCGTTTGCATCAACACCGCCGGTTAAAACTTTACCGCTAGATGGAGTTACTGTATTGTAAGCCCTAGCAAGCCTAGTTATAGAATCAAGCAAAATTATGACATCTTTTTTCATTTCAACTAAACGTTTAGCTTTTTCTATGACAAGTTCAGCTACCCTTACATGATTTATCGCTGGCTGATCAAAAGTAGAGCTGTAAACTTCACCTTTTACGCACCTTTGCATATCCGTAACTTCTTCAGGTCTTTCATCAACCAAAAGTACCATCAAATGAGCCTCTGGATGATTTATAGCAATTCCTTGTGCAAGCTCTTTCATAAGCTCAGTCTTACCGCTTCTTGGCGGAGCAACTATAAGTCCTCTCTGCCCTTTTCCAATAGGTGTAAAAAGATCTAAAACCCTACCTGTTAATTTTGACGCTTCATATTCTAAAACTATTTTTTGAGTTGGGAAAAGTGGAGTTAAGTTATCAAAAAGCGGTCTATCTTTTGCCTCTTGAAGTGGCATATAATTAACCGCTTCTATCTTTAAAAGTGCATAATATTTTTCTTGATCTTTAGGCTCTCTAACCTGGCCAGTTACAATATCTCCAACACGGAGTGCAAATTTACGAATTTGCGACTGGCTTACATAAGCATCATTAGCAGTATCGCTAAAATTTGCATCCATTGCTCTTAAAAAGCCATATCCATCATTTGTAATTTCTAAAATTCCAGTAAAAAGTATGAAACCGCCTTGTTTTGTTTGAGCTTTTAATATCTCAAAACATAACTCTTGTCTTCTAAACTCTTGTGGGTTTTCAACGCCTATTTCTTCAGCTATACTAACCAAACTTTTTATATCTAAAAGTCTTAAATCTTCTATCTTATAGCCATCAACGGGTATGTGAGTCCTTTGATGTTGTTTTTTGCCGTTTTCCATTATTCCTCTTTAAAAATTTTGCGTAGAATCACAAAAAGAATAAAATGTAGTTTTAAAGATATGATTCTATTTAAATTTTCTAAAATTGTCAAGAAATGCAAATATAAACATATAATTTTATCTGCATAAATTAATTATATTGGTATTTGGTTGCAGAGAGAGGACTTGAACCTCTGACCTTCGGGTTATGAGCCCGACGAGCTACCACTGCTCTACTCTGCGATAAAATCTAGTTTTACTAGATAATAGTGGATGGGGTAAGAGGATTCGAACCTCTGAATGACTGGACCAAAACCAGTTGCCTTACCGCTTGGCTATACCCCAATATTTTAAAATGAAAGATAATTATACACAATTGAAAATAAAATGTCAAGATAAAAAGGAGATAAAAAATTAATTTTCTTTAAAAGCACCGATTTTTAATATTTTTTGCATTCTTTTTTCTAAAAGTTCTTCTTTTGATAATTTATAAAGTTCATCCAATGTATTTAGTATGTAAGCACCAATTTCTTTAACAGCACCATCTTTATCTCTATGTGCTCCATTTATTGGTTCTTTTATAACATTATCTATTAAATTAAGCTCCATTAAATCGTCCGCGGTTATCTTCATTGCCTTAGTTGCAACTTCGCTTTTTAAAGGATCATTCCATAAAATTGCAGCACAACCTTCAGGAGAAATAACAGAAAAAACAGAATTTGTAAGCATGGCAAGCCTATCTACAACACCTATTGCCAATGCACCACCACTTCCACCTTCTCCTATAACAATAGCTATAGTTGGTGTAGCAAGGTCACTTAGCATGTATAGATTTTTAGCTATAGCTTCACTTTGACCTCTTTCTTCAGCTCCAATTCCAGGATATGCGCCTGGAGTATCTATAAAAAATATAACTGGCAAAGAAAACTTCTCAGCCATTTTTGCAAATCTCAAAGCCTTTCTATAACCCTCAGGATGAGGCATACCAAAATTTCTTTTTAGCTTATATTTTGTTCCTCTACCTTTTTGTTCGCCTATTACCATAACTTTTTGTTCTGCAATATATCCCACATAACAAACTATAGCAGGGTCATCTCTATATGCTCTATCGCCATGAAGCTCATAAGCATCATTAAGCAATGCTCTTATATAATCAAGCGCATAAGGACGATCTGGGTGCCTAGCGAGTCCTAGGCGTTGAAATTCATTTAAATTTTTATATGTTTTTGAAATTTCTTTTTCTAAGTTTTTACTCAAAATTTCAACAGCATGAGTATCGCCTTTAATTTTAGCAGTAGCTATACTTTCATCGAGCTGTTTGATATTTTTTTCAAAATCTAAATAACTTGCCAAATTTAGTCTACCTTTTTAAAAATCAAAGATCCATTTGTTCCACCAAAACCAAATGAATTGCTCATAATAGTCTTTAAATTAGCTTTTCTTGGTTTATTTGGCACATAATCTAAATCACACTCTTCGTCAGGTGTGATATAATTAATAGTAGGAGGAATAACCCCTTCTTTCATTGCCATCAAAGATATTACCGCTTCTATAGTTCCAGCAGCACCCAAACAATGTCCGATTTGTCCCTTTGTAGAACTAACAGGTGGAACTTTTGATCCAAAAATCTCTTTTAACGCTGCCGTTTCATTTTTATCATTTATAGATGTTGATGTACCATGAGCATTTATATAATCAATTTGAATATTTCCAGCCATTTTAAGTGCTTTTTCCATCGCTCTTCTTGGACCATCTACAACCGGAGATGTTATGTGATGAGCATCACCACTTTCACCAAATCCAATCAACTCACCATAAATTCTTGCGCCTCTAGCAATAGCATCATCGTAATTTTCCAATACCAAGGCAGCAGCACCTTCCCCCATAACAAAACCATCTCTATCTTTGTCAAAAGGTCTTGATGCACTTTTAGGATCATCATTTCTAGTTGAAAGTGCTTTCATAGCAGCAAATCCGCCTATACCAACAGGACATATAGCAGACTCTGCGCCAACAACAAGCATTTTATCAGCACAACCAAGCATTATTGATTTTGCAGCTTCACTAATCGCATGAGTCCCAGCAGCACATGCTGTAACGCATGATAAATTTGGGCCTCTTAAAGAGTGATTTATGGAAATAATTCCTCCCAACATATTTACTAGTGCTGATGGTATAAAAAATGCAGATATTCTTCTTGGTCCTTTTTCCAAACACACATTTGAATTCTTTTCTATATTTGGAAGCCCTCCTATACCAGCAGCTGAACAAACACCAAAATTTTCACCATCATAGCTATCAAATTTGGCATCATCCATCGCATCTTTAGTAGCTTTTATACCCAGTTGTATAAATCTATCTATCTTTTTAACTTCTTTAGGATCTACTACACTTAATGGGTCAAAGTTTTTGACCTCAGCAGCGATTTGAACCGGAAAATCTGTAACATCAAATTGAGTAATTCTATCAACACCGCTTTTGCCTTCACATATAGCCTTAAATGCACTATCTTTATCAAGCCCTAGCGCATTTATCATTCCGATGCCTGTTATAACAACTCTTTTCAATGCATATCCTTAAAATCTAACTATTTATTTAAATTTTCTATATATGTTACAACATCTTGAATGCTAAGTAGTTTTTCAGCATCGCTATCTGGAATAGAAACATCGAATTTCTCTTCTAAAGCCATTACTAGTTCAACAACATCTAACGAATCAGCGCCCAAATCTTCAATGATTTTTGATTCCAGCTTTACGCTTTCTGGACTAACACTAAGTTGCTCTACAACTACATCTCTTACATCTTCAAATACTGCCATTTACAGCTCCTTATAAAATATAAAATGCAATTATAAAATATTTTACCTTAAAAACTACATATAAAGCCCGCCGTTGATTTTTAAAACATCTCCTGTAATATATGATGAATAGTCGCTTAACAAAAATGCAACACCATTTGCTACATCAGTTGTAGTTCCAAATCTTTTTAGTGCAACCAAATCTGTATATGACTTTTTAATATCATCGCTGAGCTTATCAGTCATATCTGTTTGGATAAATCCCGGAGTAATACAATTAAAGCGTATATTTCTACTTGCTCCTTCTTTGGCAAAACTTTTTGACATAGCTATCATACCACCTTTACTTGCTGAATAATTTACTTGCCCGGCATTACCCATTTCTCCTACAATAGAAGCTATATTTACAACCGCACCAAAGCGTTTTTTACTCATTACTTTAAGAGCTTCTCTTGAGCCAATAAATGCTGAGGTAAGATTTGCATCTATTATGCTAGTAAAATCCTCTAACTTCATGCGAAGTGCTAATTTATCGTTTGTAATACCAGCATTATTTACAAGATAGCTTAATTCACCATCACTTTGTATAATCACATTTATAGCATTTACAAAATCTTCTTCATTTGTAACATCAAATTTGATTACAGCAACTTCACCACCATTTGAGCGAATCTCTTCAGCCAAAGCATCTGCTATGTCAGGATTTGAGCGGTAATTTATCCATACTTTTAGTTTAAAACTAGCTAATACTTTACATATCTCTGCTCCTATCCCCCTAGATCCGCCTGTTACTAAAACATTTTTCCCACTAAATTTCATATTATTCCTTTTTATTTAGATATATAATATTACAAGAAAATTTTAAATTTATTATAAAATTTCATTTTCTAAAATCCCAATTCCTTCTATCTCACACCTTATACTATCACCGCTTTTTAAAAATTTTGGCGGATTAAAGCCTATACCAACACCACTTGGAGTACCCATAGATATAAGACTTCCTGCTTTTAGCTTCATGCCTTTACTAAGTTCAGCTATGACAAAACTTTCGTCAAATATCATATTTTTGGTATTTGAATTCTGTCTTAGTTCGCCATTTACAAAGCATTTTATATATAAATTTGAACTATCTATCTCGTCTGCGCTAACTATCCAAGGACCAATCGGACAAGATGCGTCTAAGCTTTTACCAAAGTAAAACTGCTTATGGCGATTTTGCAAATCCCTTGCACTGATATCATTTATGATGGTATAGCCAAAAATGTACTCTTTTGCGTCTTTGATATCCACATTTAGAGCATCTTTTGAGATTATAACTCCAAGTTCAACCTCATAATCAAGCTGAGATGTAATATCGCTATGAGAATTTATAAACTCGCCACTTCCAATAGCTTCATTTACTCTTTTTGAAAAATACACAGCGTACTCACGCTTACCATCAAAATCTTTGTTTTTAAATTTATAACTCTCTTTTGCATGATCCATATAGTTTATTCCAAGACAAATCACATCTTGAGAAGGATTAATCGGTGCTAAAAGTTTGATTTCATTCATACTTACTCCATAACTTTTTAGTGATAAGTTTTTTAAATTTTCCATATCTTTTGAGCTATGATTTACTATAAATTCATGCATATTGCCGAAATTTACTCCTGCTTCATTAAATTTAAACACGGTTTCATCCACACCCAAAACACCCAAGAAAATAGCTTCATTTTCCATAAAAGTTATAAATTTCATTCTAGCCTTTCTTAAATTCTATTATTTTAAATTTCTCTCCCATAACTCTTGGATCTATGAGATGTTTGATTTGCGAGATAGCATTTTGATAGGCATTAAATCCTGCTTTTTGTTCAATCTCGCTTACTAAATCCATTATGCCAAAATCAAGTAAAGCATTTCCCTGCTTTTGAAATTTAACCATTTTAAAGCCATTTTTCTCAAAAATATTTTTTAAAAGAGAGAAATTTACATCATAAGTTATATCACTAATACCAAAAAAATCTTTTAAATTTGAAATCTCAAAAAAATTATAAACTTCATGATTTTTATAAATCCTAAGCGTAATTCTTTGCTCATTTATAGTGTAGCCATAATCAGCCGTTAAAAACCAGCATTTTTTAGCACATTTATAAATTTCTTGTACAAAATTTTCTAAATTTATAGGAAGTTCGCCATTTGTTATATTAAATTTACTCGCTAAACTTTTGGTTTTTTCATCCATTTTTTCAAAAACAGGCTTTTCATTTTTTATAAAAAGCATTTTATCGTCTTTGATAATTTCGCAAGCAAACGTGTCTAAAAGCTCATTGCACATAAAAAATGCATTTTCAAAACTACACTCTTTTAAACTTGAATGATGAAAGACATTTATTTCACTAGTAAAGCTTGTTTTAAATTTAGTTTTTTGTAGCTGTTTTAAATTTTCGTGCGGTTCAATGATGTGAAATGTTAAATTTTTTAACATATCTTTATCAAAACTAAATACGCCTTGTATAAAATCAACCATCATACTGCCATCGTTTGCACCAATTTCTACGATATCGCACTCGGGTTTTATCTCGCCATTTTTTACCAAGCTTATAAAATGTTTTGCAAGCGTTATGCCAAACATAGATCCAACACTTACAGCGGTATAAAAATCGCCGTTTTTACCTATTTTTACACCATTTTTATAGTAGTTTTGATTTGCCCAAAGTTCAAAATACTCGCTAAATTTCATACTCATCAAGAGCTTTTTTAAATCTTTTAAAGCCCTCTTTCATATCTTTTTTGCTTATATTTAATGGCGGCAAAAACCGCAAAGTGTCATTGCCTGATTTTAGGATTAAAAGTCTGTTTTTAAGACATAAATCATAAATTTTACCAAAATCAACCCCATCATTTACTTTTAGTCCAAGCATTAATCCAAGCCCTGTTTTTTCTTTAAAAATTTTAGGATATTTCGAAACAAAAAGTTCTAGTGCATCATTAAATTCACGTACAGTATAATCTAGCTTTGAAGATTTTTTTAGTTTATTGAGTTCTTTTAATGCAGTTATACCTGCTGCAGTAGCTAAGAAATTTCCCCCAAAGGTACTTCCATGTTCGCCAACTTCAAAAACATCTTCTTTTACCAAGCAAGCACCTATTGGTACACCACCAGCTAATCCCTTTGCAAAAGTTATAACATCTGGTTTGATATCATAGTGCTTTGATGCTACAAACTCACCAGTTCTATACACGCCACATTGAACTTCATCGGTTATCAAAAGCAGGTTTTTTTCTTTTAAAACCTTAGATAGTTTAAGAACTTCTTTTTTATCAAGCGCTTTTATACCACCTTCACCTTGAACAAGCTCTATCATAACTGCAACAGTATCTTCACTAATGTTTTTTATAATCTCATCGATGCTATCAAAAAATTTAAACCCTTTAGGATATGGAGCAAAGCACTCTGGATGAAATTTATCCTGACCATTTGCTGTTAATGTTGCAAGTGTTCTTCCATGAAAAGAATTACTTAATGTTAGTATCTCGAATTTATGTTTTTCAAATTTAACATATCCGTATTTTCTAGCATATTTTATAGCGCATTCATTTGCCTCACAACCGCTATTACAAAAGAAAGTGTAGGTTTTTTCGCCAAGTGTATCACCAATAAGTTTAGCTAATTTTTCTTGTGTTTTTATGTGATATAAATTTGAACTATGAATAATATTTTCAGCTTGGTTTTTTATAGTTGCAACTAGTTTTTTATAAGCATGTCCTAACGAACAAACCCCAATGCCAGCACCAAAATCTATATATTCATTCGACTTATCATCATAGAGTCTAGCACCTTTTGCACTCACAAAACTAACATCAGCTCTATTAAAAAGATTCATCAAATACATGTTTACTCCAATGTTCCTAAATTCCACTTTCTATAATACGCAAGCATCCTAAATGCTATACCAAAAGATAGCAAACACATAAAAGTTACGATATTATCAGCAATACCTATTAGATGTAGCACATAGTAAATCGCACTTATAAGTATAGCTACGCTTCCATAAAGTCCACTTAGTAAAAACCAAGGAACTTCATTTAGTATGATATCTCTTAAAAGACCACCACAAACTCCATTGATAAAACCAATTGCTATAACGCCAAAAACATTATAATCATACTCTATGGCTACAATAGATCCAACTATCGAAAATGCAACTACATCTATAGCATCAGTAAAAACAAAAGCGGCATGCGTTTTTATCCTATCGTTTTTATGAAGTTTTAGTATTATAGCAAGTGTCATGACAGCTATGACGATAGAACAAGGCATATAATGAGTAAAAGAATAAAGTGGTCTACCAACCGTGATATCTCTTAAAATACCGCCACCTAATGCGGTCAAAAAAGAAGATATAAAAATACCAAGAAAATCACACTTCTTTGCTACCCCAAAATAAAATCCACTAAGTGCAGCTGAAGCTATGCCGATATATTCAGACAGCAAAACTATATTTATATCCACTTTTTATCTTTTAAATTTAAAATTTACTTCATGATAAGATAGCTGTTTAAAGCACCAATATATGCTTTTGCTGTAGCCATAATAGTATCAACATCTAATCCATGTCCCATTACAGCTTTTTTGCCTTCAAACTCAACCTTTACAACAACCTTAGCAAGTGCATCTTTTCCCTGTGAAACAGCATCAACTTGATAATCTTTTAGCACACCATCTATATTTGAAATTCTATCAATTACCTTAAATATAGCATCAACTGCACCGTTTCCTAGTGCAGAATCGCTTATAATCTCATCATTATGTTTTATGCTTATTGATGCACTTGCATGAGCTTTATTACAAGAGCTTGAGCTAAGAGCAATAATCTCATAAGCTTTAGGAATTTTTGTTATCTCATTTGCAACCAAAGCCCTTAAATCATCATCAAATATATCTTTTTTCTTATCTGCTAAATCTTTAAATTTAGCAAATGCTCTGTTTAGCTCTTCGTCATTTAAATCATAACCTAAATTTGAAAGTTTATCTTTAAATGCGTGTCTTCCACTATGTTTACCAAGAACTATAAAATTATCTTCTTCTATGCCAATATCTTTTGCCGACATTATCTCGTAAGTTTGTGCATGTTTTAAAACACCATCTTGGTGAATACCGCTTTCATGAGCAAAAGCATTTTTACCAACTATTGCTTTATTTGGCTGTGGGTCGATACCAGTTATATTTGCAACAAGCCTGCTTGTAGTATAAATTTCTTTAGTTATGATGTCAGTATAAAATGGCTCAAATACATCTTTTCTTGTCTTAAGATTCATAACTATCTCTTCAAGAGCTGCATTTCCAGCTCTTTCACCAAGTCCGTTTATAGTACATTCAACCTGCCTTGCGCCAGCTTTTAAACAAGCCAAAGTATTTGCAACACCAAGACCCAAATCATTATGATTATGCACAGAAATTATAGCTCTTTTACCTATAAAATCACTCATCTGTTTTATCATATCAGCTAGCTCGGTTGGAAGTATATAACCAACTGTATCTGGTAAATTTATAGTTGTAGCGCCAGCTTTTATAACGGCATCAACTATTTCCTTCATAAATGAAATATCGCTTCTACTTGCATCTTCGCAACTAAACTCAACATCATCAACAAAGGTTTTAGCGTAAGTTACAGCATTTACTGCTTTTTTTATAACTTCATCTGGACTTAATTTTAACTTATACTCCATATGAATTGGACTTGTAGCTATAAAAGTATGAATTCTTTGATTTTTGGCTTTTGATATAGCTCCAGCTGCTGCTTTTATGTCATTTTCAATAACTCTTGCAAGAGAGCAAACTTTTATCTTATCAACTTCTTTTGAGATAAGCTCTATTGCGCTAAAATCCCCTGGACTTGCTGCAGCAAAACCAGCTTCTATAATATCGACTCCTAGTTTTTCAAGTTGAAGAGCAATTTGGATTTTTTCTTCTGTGTTCATCGAAGCGCCAGGGCTTTGTTCACCATCTCTTAAAGTTGTATCAAAGATTATAATTTTATTGTAATCCATATTTTGCCTTTAAATTTATAAAATTATTTCTATATATTTTTTGAAAATTTAACTTTATAAATATTATAAATTGCTCTAACTATTCCATATAAAACATATCCAGTTGTTATTGCAAAAGCAAACTCCAATGTATAAAGATATAAAATAAAAAATATTAGCAACAACCATACTAAAACTTTTAAGAAATTTGCTTTTTGATAATCAATTTTTTTAAAACTAGGATATCTAATATTGCTAACCATTAAAAGTGCCAATCCAGCTATAACAAAGATTAACAACCATTCATAGCCTTGCATAAAAGGATATTCTAAATAAAAAGCAATCCAGACAGAACTTACAACAGCTGCAGTTGGTATAGGAAGTCCTATGAATACACTTGGTTCATATGTTCCCGTAGTTACATTAAATCTAGCTAGTCTTATAGCTCCAAAAACAACAAACATACCAGCAACAAGTGAGCCAAATTTACCAAAATTATGTCCATAAGTAAAGTAAAATAACATAGCAGGAGCGACGCCAAATGCTATAATATCAGCCAAGCTATCAAATTCTAAGCCAAATTTAGAAGTAGTATGAGTAAGCCTAGCAACTCTTCCATCTAAACCATCTAGCAATAAAGATAAAATTATATAAAGCACAGCTTTTCCATAGTGACCATTGGCCGCAGAAATGATACTTATAACTCCAACAAATGCACTTGCTGCTGTAAATAAATTTGGTAGAATATATATAATTTGTGGTTTATTGCCGCCTTCTTTCATATCAAGCCTTTTCTTTCTCTTCTTTTGGAAAACTTAGCCTAGTTGGCATAGAATTTTCTTCTTCATACTCTTTAATAATATTTCTAACTTGTTCGCCTGTTATGGTTTCTGTTTCATAAAGCGCGGTTACCATTTTTTCTATAGCACCGCTGTACTCTTGAAGCGTTTTTAAAACATCTTCAAAACGATCAGAAAGTGTATTTTTTACAAACTCATCTAACTTTTTAGCCATATCATCGCTATAATCTTTTAAGCTTTGTCCACCATTTAAAAACATATTTCTTTGTTTTTCAAGAACCATTAAACCAGCAATATCGCTCATACCATACATAGAAACCATAGCTTTAATAATATCAGTTGCTCTTTCTAAATCATTACTAGCACCAGTTGAAATTTCTTTTATAAAAATTTGCTCAGCAGCTCTACCACCAAGAAGTACATCAACTCTTGCTATAAGCTCATGTTTTTGCATCAAAAATTTGTTTTCTTCTGGTGTATTTAATGTATACCCAAGAGCAGCTAAGCCTCTTGGGATTATAGAAACTTTTGTAACTTTTTCTGCACCTTTTGTAACTTCTGATATTAAGGCATGTCCACATTCATGATAAGCCACTATTTTCTTTTCTTTTGCATTAATACGGCGAGATTTTTTCTCAAGTCCTGCAATAGTTCTCTCAACAGCTTCAACTAAATTTTGTTGATTTACGCTTGAACTAGCATTTCTTCCAGCTAAAAGCGCTGCTTCATTTATAATGTTTGCCAAGTCTGCTCCAGCAAGACCAGCCGTAAGTCTTGCAAGTGATTCTAAATCAACATCGCTTGCAAGCTTGATATCCTTGCTATGCGTTTTAAGTATAGCAACTCTTCCTTCAAAATCAGGCTTATCAACTAATACTTGTCTGTCAAAACGGCCCGGTCTAAGAAGAGCAGCATCTAATACCTCAGGTCTATTAGTTGCAGCTAAAACTATAACAGGATTTGAATCGGAGTTAAAGCCATCCATCTCAGCTAGAAGCTGATTTAAAGTTTGTTCTCTTTCATCATTTCCACCATTAAAACCATTTGCTGCTCTACTTTTACCAATGGCGTCAATTTCATCTATAAAAACAATTGCTGGAGCTTCTTTTTTTGCATTTTCAAAAAGATCTCTAACCCTACTAGCTCCAACGCCAACAAACATCTCTATAAAACTTGAGCCTGAAACCGAGAAAAACGGTACATTTGCTTCACCTGCAACAGCTTTGGCAAGTAAAGTTTTACCAGTCCCTGGAGGTCCTACAAGTAGCACGCCTTTTGGAATTTTAGCACCAAGAGAAATATATCTATCCGGAAATTTAAGAAAATCAACAATCTCTTTTACTTCCTCTTTTGCCTCTTCAACACCAGCAACATCATCAAATTTAACTTTTGGCTTTTCTGAACTAACAAGTTTTTTACTACTTCCAATACCTAATATTCCATTGCCCATATTTTTTTGCATTCTACTTGCAAGAAACATCCAAATTCCAAAAAATATAATAATAGGCAATACCCAAGAAAAAAGCATGTCGCTTAGCCAGTTTGTCTCACTATATGCGCCATATGGGATGTTATTTTCTTCTAGTAAATTTACCAAAGTATTGTCATTTACTTTTTTTGCAACATACACTACCTTAGGTCCATTAGACGAAGATACACCTTTTACTGTTGTACCACCTATGCCTACTTCATTTATACTTTTGTTTTTTATAAGATTTTTAAATTCTGAATAACTTATATTTTTTGTAGAAGTTCCTTGTCCAGCAAAACCACCAACACTATCTTCGCTAAAACTTCTAAATCCCAGCACTATAACTATAGCAAATATAGCAAAAACTAGTATTGGATTTTTATTAAAGAAGTTATTTCCATTACTATTTTTATTGTTATTATCATTCATATCTTTTTACCATTTTCCCTTGAAATTATTTTTTAAACACAAAGCTAGACCATTCGTTTAGCTTTTCGTGTTCCAAAAGAGTCAAATCTTTAAAGTTCTCTTTTATTCTATCATCATATTTATTTAATATACCAGATAGTAAAAGATATCCATTTTTATTTAAAGCCTTTTTAAGGTCTTTTTCCAATATAAAAATTACATCGGCTATAATATTTGCAACAACTAAATCGTAAGTTTTATTTAAATCCGATATAGATCCACACCAAAAATTATTAAGTTTAACTGCGTTTTTATAAGCATTAGATATAGTGCTAGTTATAGCTTGCTCGTCTGTATCACAACCATCTATAGCAAGTCCTAATTTAGCCATTATAATGCTTAAAATTCCACTTCCACAACCAACATCTATGGCTGTTTTAATCTCTTTTGCATATTTTTGTATAAGTTTTATGCAAGTTGAAGTTGTTTCATGATGCCCAGAGCCAAAAGCAAGAGCTGGATCTATAATAATATCTATAAGATCTTTTTTAGGTTCTTCCCAACTAGGCCTTATGTAAAAATCACCTATTTGTATGGGTCTAACACTATCTTGATATTTTTTTATCCAGTCAATATTTTCTTTTTTTTCTAGTTTACTTTCTACTATAATTTCTTTGCCATAAATTTCTTCAAGGCGTTTTGCGTATTCATTAATTCCCCAAAGGATATCACTTAAATCCTCTTCATCTCTTATTATTAAGTAATCATCTTTTTGCTCTATGCAAGTTATACCTAGTGAAAAAATAAAATCCAAAAAAAGTTCATAAAAAGCACTGGGTTTTATACTTAATTCAAAAAAATGATCTCTCATTACCCAAGAACGTCTTCTAGTTTCTCTTTTAAAACCTGGGGCGTGAAAGGTTTTACTATATAATTATTTACTCCGGCTTTCAAAGCTGTAATAACTTCAGCTTTACCACCTTCTGTTGTAACCATAATAATAGGCATATCGATATATTTTTGCTCAGCTCTAACTTTTTTTACAAGCTCAAGACCATTCATTTCAGGCATATTCCAGTCTGTAATTAGTACATTTATGTCAGGTGTTTTACTTAAAATATCCCATGCCTCAACTCCGTGTTCTGCTTCCAAAACCTCTTTATGCCCAAGTCTGCCAAGGGTATTTTTTATAATTCTTCGCATTGTTGAGCTATCATCCACAACTAAGAGTTTCACAACTTTATCCTTTCAAATATTTGGGTAATTGTAACAAATTTTATTTAACAAAACCTTATCAAATAGTAGCATAATTAATTAAATATTTATTTTAAATGCCTCTTTTAAATCTAAAGTTTTTTCATAATATGCTTTTCCTACTATAACTCCATAAATTTTGCCACTATTTTTAAGAGTTGTAATATCATTTATATCTTTGACTCCACCGCTTGCGATAGTTTTTATCCCACTTATATCGGCAATTTCTTCACTAAATTTAACATTTACACCATTAAGCATTCCATCTTTACTAATATCGGTACAAATTATAGTATCTACACCATCTTTAGAGTATTCTTTTGCTAGATCAGTTGCCTTTTTATCAATTATTTTTGTCCATCCCTCAATTGCAACTTTACCATCTTTTGCATCAATTCCAACTGCAATTTTATATTTTTTAGCCATTAATGAAACAAAATTTCTATCTTTAATAGCAATAGAACCTAATATAAATCGCTCTACTCCTACATTTTTATATCTTATTATAGCATCTTCATTTCTTATGCCACCACCAATTTCTACTTTTAAATTTGTATTTGAAATAATTTTTTCTATAGTTTTAAAATTTATAGATTCCCCTGCAAAAGCGCCATCTAAATCAACCAAATGAAGCCATTTTGCGCCCATATCTTCAAACTCTTTTGCTAGCTCCCAAGGTTTGTCTGAGTAAATTTTAGCACTACTCATCTTACCTTTACTAAGCCTAACGCAAAGCCCTTTTTTTAGATCAATTGCTGGCAAAATCTCCATTACATCTCCACAAAATTTTTAAATATTTGCAAACCATTTGAATGACTTTTTTCTGGATGAGGTTGAAAAGCCATCACATTATCTTTACAAATAGCACTTACAAACTCATATCCATATTCACTTTTTCCCAAAATACATTTTTCTTGCTTGCAAATTACATGATAGCTATGAACAAAATAAAAGTACACATTATCATTTAAATTTTTAGTTATTTTGCAACTTTTTGTAAATTTGATGGCATTCCAACCAACATGTGGTATTTTTAGCTTTCTTTCAAATTTATTTTCATCAAACTTAACAACTTCGCCTTTTATAATTCCAAGTCCTAAGTTTTCTCCAAATTCATAACTTTTTTCAAATAAAAGTTGCATTCCAAGGCAAATTCCTAAAAATGGTTTTCCACTTTTTATAAACTCTTTTATGCTTTCATCAACTCCATTTGATCTTAATTTTTCCATAGCATCACCAAAAGCGCCAACACCAGGAAGTATTATTTTATCAAAATTTTTAAGTTTATTAGGATCTTTTATTACTTCGCAATTCGCACCAACATACTCCAAAGCATTTTTTACACTTTGTAAATTTCCAGCATTATAATCTATAATTCCTATCATCAAACAACGTTATCTTTTTTATTTGAAGCCCTATTAAACTCAGGAACAATTTGTTTTAAGATGTTTTCTATATCTTGTTCATCTTTTTTTTCTATTAAATTTAAAATCTGAGCGTTTAAAATAGATATATCGTATTTTTCAGAATGCGTTACAAAGATTGATTCATAGCAAGTTTTACTATCGCTTTCATCCACTAATAACTCTTCATATAGCTTTTCGCCAGGCCTTAAGCCAACAAATTCTATACCTAAGTTTTGCTTATTTGAAAGTTGTAACATTTTTTTAGCAAGATCAACTATCTTGACAGGTTCACCCATATCAAGCACAAAAAGTTCTCCACCTTTTGCAATAGCTGCAGCTTGAAGCACAAGCTGACAAGCTTCACTAACAAGCATAAAGTATCTTACAATATCGGGATGAGTTACAGTAAGTGGTCTATTTTGTACAATGAGTTCTTTAAATTTAGGTATTACAGAGCCACTACTACCCAAAACATTTCCAAATCTTACAGCTACAATTTCAGTTTTTCCGCTTTCATTTGAGTTTAGTGAGTAAAGTTCGCAAACTCTTTTTGTGGTTCCCATTATATTTGTTGGACGAACTGCTTTATCAGTTGAAATCAAAACAACCTTATTAACTTCGTATTTTTTAGCAAGATCTATAACATTTTTTGTACCCATAATGTTGTTATTTACAGCCGAATGCGGATTAAACTCACAAAGCGGAACATGTTTATAAGCCGCTGCGTGAACAATCAAATCTATATTATGAGATAGAAAAATTTTCTCAAGATCATCTTTGAAAACTACATTTAGCATTTTTAAAACATTTCTTTTATCGTTTGTAATTTGGTCTATTTTATAAAGGTTGTATTCACTATGATCGACCATTATAAGTTTGCTAGCCCCAAATTTTAAACACTGTTTACAAATCTCGCTTCCTATTGTTCCGCCAGCTCCTGTTACCATAACTACTTTATCTTTTATAAACTCTTCTATCTTATTTAAATCAAGATCTTTGGGTTTTCTAGCAAGCAAATCTTCAATAGATATATCTTTTATGTTATTTTGACCATCCTCAAGTAAAGAAAATATCTTAACTTCAGTTATGCCATAACCAACCAACTCATCATAAAGCTCTTTAAGTTCTTCCGGCCTTAAGGCTAAAGCAATTATAGCTGTTTTTACATTATATTCTTTAATCATATCCTTGATTTTATCTTTTGAACTAACTATATAATTTTCATAATAAGTTCCTACCAAATCAGATCTTCCATCAACTATGCCAACTACATAATAATTTATATACTGTTGTCTTATGCCCTTTAGAACATGCATAGTTTTACTGGTTGCACCAACAACTATACAAGGTTCGTTATTGCTGCCTTTTTGCCTTTCTAAAAACATTCTTTTAGAAATTCTAAGTCCACTTAAAATCAAGTAAGATACCGTTGCGTCTATTATGATAATACTTCTTGGAAAGGGGTTAAATATATCTGCAAAGAAGAAAAAAACAGCTGCAAAAACAGCACCTGCAAAAACATGTGCATAAAAAATTCTTCTAGCTTCATATAGTCCAAAAAATCTCCAAGGAACCATATAAATTTTAAGAATAGCTAAAAAAACTACTTTCAAACTAGCTAGAGAAATCCCACTAAGAATCATACCTTTGTAAAAATTGTTTGGTATGTCTCCACTAAAACGAAGCAAAAAAGCTACATATATAGATATAGCAAAAACTAAAATATCAGCAAATAAAAAAAATGTAACTCTTTTAAATTTGCTTGGCTTTAAAAACATTATATAGACCTTTTTATAATTTCACAAACTCGATTTACACTCTCATCACTCATATCACTACCGCTTGGAAGACAAATTCCTCTATTAAAAAAGTCTTCGCTAGTTCCATCAACTATACAATCTTTAGCTTGGAAAACTGGCTGCATGTGCATTGGTTTCCAAAGTGGCCTACTTTCTATGTCTTCTTTTGCAAGAGCATCAATTACTTTCAAATGTACGCCTTTTTGTTTGAAAAGCAAAGTTGTAAGCCATCTATTACCCCTACTTCCATCAAGTTCTGGCATAAAATCTACATCTAAACCATTTAAAAGTTTTGTATAAAGATCAAAAATTTCTCTTTTTCTATTAACTCTATCTTCCAATACTTCCATTTGACCAACGCCAATTGCACCAAGAACATTACTAAGCCTATAGTTATAACCAAAATCCAAATGCTCATAATGAACAAGAGCTTCTCTTGCTTGAGTACTATAATATCTTGCTTTATCCACTAATTTTTCATCATTTGATATAAGCATTCCGCCACCGCTTGTTGTTATAATCTTATTTCCATTAAAGCTTAATGCACCTATTTTACCTATAGTTCCAAGAGCTTTGCCTTTATAAAATCCACCAAGCGCTTCTGCTGCATCTTCTATGAGAATAATATCATTTTCATCACAAATTTGCGCTATCTCATCCATTTTAGCAGGTTGACCATAAAGGTGAGTTACAATTAGAGCTTTTGGTTTTTTTTGTGCATTTTTTATAGCTTTCTTAAGAAGTTCTGGACTAAGATTCCAGCTCTTATCCGAATCTATAAAAATCGGTTCGCATCTTTCATACATTATAGGATTAACAGAAGCAATAAAAGTAAAACTTGATGCCAAAACAACATCACCATCTTTAATACCTAAAACTCTTAATGCCAAGTGAAGCGCAGCAGTTCCAGCATTTAAAGCAAGGGCTGATTTTACTTTTGTGTAGTTTTTAATACTATCTTCAAATTTATTAACATATTCCCCAAGCGGAGCTATATAATTACTTTCAAAAACTTTTTTTACATACTCAAATTCATTGCCACCCATATTTGGCGGACTTAAAAATACTCTAGCCATAATATATCCTTTTTAAAAAATCTAATTATATCAAAAAAATGATTTAATATTATTTTTTAAAAATTTATAATTCTATATATGATGTTTATTTATGTATAAAATAAGAGCCTAATAACTCATATTTTATAGCTTTTTAGTGGCTGTAATTCTACGTTGATTACAGTAAGATGTTGATTTTAGTTTTTTGAGGATATCAAGCCTAGCTCTAGAACTATAAGTATCGCCTAAATACAGGACTCACGCTCTTAGAAGCAACTAGTTTATCATCCTCAAATAAGTTCTATTTTATACCAAGTGACTTTATCACTTGGATGCATTATGCCATCTTAACCAACTGCAAGGTCAGTACTAGTTTAAATTTTAAAAATCAAAAAATCCCTTAAGGCAGTATTTAGTGCTCAACATGCTGATTAAAGTATTTTACTGACTCATAATCCTCATTTAATCTTTTTTCATAAAAAGTAGATTTATTTTGATCTATTACACTATTATTAGGATAAAAAACGCCATCTATTATAAAAATTGCAATAATTAAAAATAATATTATAGCAACAAAGATCATCTTATATCCTATCTCTTTAGACCATTTACAATTTGCAACATCTCATCACTTGTTGTAATTGCTTTTGAGTTTGCTTCATATGCTCTTTGTCCAGTTATAAGATCTGTCATCTCCTCAACAAGCTGAACGTTACTCATCTCAACAAAGCCTTGTTTTATTTGACCAATTCCCTCAGTTCCAGCAACTCCTACAATAGGTGCTCCACTTGCTGAAGTTTCAAGAAAGTTATTATCTCCCATTGAGTGAAGCCCACTTGGGTTTACGAATGTTGCAAGTTCGATTTGCCCAATTTGTGTCATCTCTTGATTTCCAGGCTGCAAAACAGAAACGGTTCCATCAACACCCACTGAAATTTGCATAGCATCTGGCGGTATAACTAAATTTGGATTTAGCATATAACCATCGGAGTTTACTATATTTCCATCGCCATCAAGCTTAAAAGCACCGTTTCTAGTATAAGCTGTCGTTCCATCAGGAAGTTGGAGTTGAAAAAATCCATTACCAGTTATTACCATATCTAAATTGTTGCTAGTTTCTTTAAAATATCCTTGACCATGAAGCTTTGTAATAGCAGTAGGTCTTGCACCAAGACCTACTTCAATACCAGTTGGACTCATAGTTGTTGTACTAGTTGGAGTTCCTGCATAAGTCATAGTTTGATACATAAGATCAGCAAACTCAGCTCTATTTTTCTTATAGCCTATTGTATTAACGTTTGCAATGTTGTGTGAAGTTGTGTCTATTTGTGTTTGTTGTGCTATCATACCGGTTGCTGCGGTATAAAGTGATCTCATCATAATTTATCCTTTATTTACGGTCTAGTTGATGCTAACTTTTGTATAGCATCTTGGTTTAAATCATTCATATGCGAAGTCATAACTTTTTGATACATATCAACTAGTCTATTGGTTTGTATAAGTCCAACCATCTCCGTTACTGGATTGATATTTGACATTTGAGCGTATCCTTGTAAAACAGAACCACTATTATCCACGTCGCTCAAATCATCTAATTTATCTAAAACGTAAAGATTATCGCCTTCTTTTCTTAGATCTCTAATCTCCCTTGGCTGAGCTACAAAAAGTCTTGAAACTAAATCTCTTCCCGAAAATACATTTCCATTTTTATCTATTGTAACTTGAGTATTTATTGGTATTTTGATTTCTCTAGTATCTGCTGTAAAATATGTGCTAGGAAGAACTTTATACCCTTCTTTTGTAACCAAATTTCCTTCGTTATCTAAATTAAATGCACCATTTTTTGTTAGTCTTACGCCATTATCAGTTTCTACTAAGAAAAATAGATCTTTTCTACCCATAGAGACATCTAAGGGATTTGAGCTATATTTAAGTGGACCATGAGAAAAATCAATATATTGTTCACTAACTTGCGGCACTCTATCTATCGTTCTATTTAGAAATTTAGCAGCTTCTTTGGTGTGATTATTTAGAGGCAAAATATCTCTAGTTTCTTTAAATATTCTCTCAAAATCACCTACTACAACATCATCTCTTTTAAATCCTATAGTATTTGTATTAGCAAGATTATTTGATATAACATCAAGTCTATTAAACTGTGTAACCATAGCACCTGTTACTTGATAATAACCATTTTGCATATTTCATCCTATAAATATTTTTAAATAATTAAGCAATTAGTGTTCCAACTTTTTTAAATTTGATATTTTTACAACCTAAAAATAAATAAAAGCTTTTTTAAGTAAAGATTAGATAGAATAACAGCTTAATTTAATTTTAAAAAAGGGATAATATTATGAAAAGAACATACCAACCACATAAGCTTCCTAGAGTTAGAACACATGGTTTTAGAGCTAGAATGAAGACAAAAAATGGTCGTAAAGTTATTAGCGCTAGAAGAGCAAAAGGTAGAAAAAGACTATCTGTTTGAAAAAATTTAGCTCGCTTAGTAAAGCATCTGAATTTTCAGATGTTTATAAGAATGCCAAAAAGTGGCATTGTGAGTGCATGGTTGTGCTTTATTTAAGCACTGAATTATATAAATTTGCAGTAATTGCAAATAAAAAAGTTGGTTGTGCGGTTATCAGAAATAGAACAAAAAGGGTTGTAAGATCCGCTTTCGCTGATATATCAAATAGCTTAAAAAGTGGCATTTATATAATAATAGCAAAACCCGGTCTAAACGAAATTCCATTTTTGCAGATAAAGAAAAATTTAAAATGGTCATTTAAAAAGCTTGAGACATTTGAAAAATGAATCATATTTTTATATATTTTATTAAATTTTATCAAAAATGGATTTCCCCATTATTTCCAAAAACCTGCAGATACTATCCAACATGTTCTGAATATGCTTATTTAGAATTTAAATATAATTTTTTTTTGATTGCTGTATTTCACACTATCTTTAGATTACTAAGGTGCAATCAACTTTTTAAGGGCGGTTTTGACCATCCTATAATAAAAAAAGAGATAAAAGTGGTTTCTATTATGAGAAACGATATAAAAAATTTTAAATTTTGGCTAGTTCCTTATAAAAAAAATAAATTTTATATTGTAAAGAACTTAAAAAATAAAAAGGACAAATAGTGTTAGATAATTTATCACCACAAAAAAGAATGGTTATTGCCATTTGCTTATCACTTGTATTTTTCGTCGCATATGGGTATTTTTTCCCAAAAAAACCGCATATATCACAAGAATTAAATAGCACAAATAAAGCAATATTGCAAGAAAAACAAGCCCCTGTTTTAAATACACAAGATAGTGCTCCAAATATTCAAGCAAAACAAGAACTAGAAATTTTAACAACAATCAATGGAAAATTCTTTGAAGCGCAAATTGATGCTCTTGGAAGAATATCAAAATTTTATCTAAATGAAGATAAATATATGTTAGAAGATGGCAGCAAAATGCCCCTTATAACAAAAGAACCATACCCTTTAGAAATGAGATTTAGCGATCCAAATCTAAATGAACTTGCTTTTAGCAATTCATACAAAGCAGATAAAACTCATATAGATTTAAAAGATGGAGAACAAAGCGTAAATCTTACTCAAACATTAGACAATCTTACTATAAATAAAAAAATTACTTTTTCTCCAAATGGTAGCTATAAAGTTGACATAACTTTAAGTAATCCCACAAGTTATTTTATAACTCCTGGCTTTAGACCAGATGTTGCGGTTGATAGCTACACAGTACATGGTCTTTTGATAAAGCAAAATGATGGGAGTCTTGCTGATATAAAAGATGGTAATGCAAAAGGTGATGAAAGATTTAAAAATGCTTTTATTGCAGCAGCTTCAGATAGATACTATACAACACTATTTTATGATTTTGATAAAGGCTTGGATGTAGCTGTAAATAGTGATAGTTCAAAAAACGGAACTATATTTATATCAGCTAACGAAAATGCATCCTTTAAAGGATTTATAGGACCAAAAGCTCATGATCTTTTAAAAAGCATAGATAAAAAACTTTTGGATGTAATAGAATATGGCTGGTTTACATTCATAGCAAAACCACTTTTTTCATTTTTAAATTTACTTCACGGATTTTTAGGGAACTGGGGCTGGGCAATTGTTGCCATGACTTTAGTTATAAGGGTTGTGCTATTTCCTTTAACATTCAAGGGGATGGTTTCAATGAATAAACTAAAAGATATAGCTCCTAAAATCAAAGAAATTCAAGCAAAATACAAAAGTGACCCACAAAAAATGCAAGCTCACATGATGGAGCTATATAGAAAAAATGGCGCAAATCCAATGGGTGGATGTTTGCCAATATTGCTTCAAATTCCGATATTTTTTGCAATATATAGAGTTTTATTAAATGCAATTGAATTAAAAGGTGCAGAATGGATTTTATGGATAAATGACCTTGCTATAAAAGATCCATATTTTATATTACCTATTCTTATGGGCGCAACTATGTTTTTACAACAACATTTTACACCTACAAATTTCACAGATCCTATGCAAGAAAAGATTATGAAATTTTTACCTTTAATATTTACATTTTTCTTCATAACTTTCCCTGCAGGTTTGACTCTTTATTGGTTCATAAATAATGTTTGTTCTATTGTACAACAACTTATAGTAAATGCCATATTTAAAAAAAATAAACAAAAGGAAATTATGGAGGCAAAACATGAAAAAATTTGAGGCTCCAACTTTACAAGAAGCCATAAGCAAGGCTTCTTTAGAGCTAGATTGTTCGATACTAGATTTAGATTACAATATCTTACAAAACTCAAGCGGAGGATTTTTAGGTTTTTTTAAAAAATCTGCGATTATAGAAGCAAAAAATAAAAACTTAACCCACAAAAAACCACAAAAAGAATCAAGCAGAACAGAACATAAACCCAATAAAGAAATTTCTGCAGATAAAAAAAGAAATCAAAAGAAAAAATCCAATAAAACAAAGCAAGATAATACTTTTGAGACAGCTTTAAATACTGAGAATTTAACCAAAAATACTATAACCGAAGTACCAAAAGAATCTAAAACAATTTCTCATAAATCATCTCTTGATAAACAAAAGATAGATTCTTTAGTCGATAATTTTTATACACCATCAAAAGATAATGAAGAAGATATAAAATCAACGATTATCCAAAAAGAAAAAACCACTACTCCTATACCTGCCAAAACTTTAGATGAGATAAAAAATGGCCTTACTCTACTATTTTCAGATAACTGTTTTAACATAACCAAAATAGAAGTAAGCGAATATAGCGAAGATTGTGTGCTTATAAATCTTGATGGCGAAGATGCTGCACTTTTAATAGGTAAAGAAGGATACAGGTATAAAGCTTTGTCATATCTACTTTTCAACTGGATAAACGGCAAATACAACCTTTCTATAAGACTTGAAATAGCTGAGTTTTTGAAAAATCAAGAAGAAAGAATTTCTCTTTATACTCAAAATGTAATCCAAAGAGTTGAAAAAAATGGCTATGCCCAAACCAAAATTTTAGATGGCGTTCTTATTAAAATCGCATTAGAACAACTAAGGGCTAAATTCCCAAACAAATATGTAGGTATAAAAACATCAAATGATGGTAAATTTATAGTTATAAATGATTTTATAAAAAAACATGAATGATACAATCACTGCCATTGCCACAGCTCATGGCATTGGCGCAGTTTCTATAGTTAGACTTAGCGGTGAAATGGCGCTAAGTCTAACTCAAATTCTCACAAAAAATAAACTTTTACATCCAAGACATGCAACTTTGTGCGATATTTTTTCAAGTAATGGTGAATTTATAGATGAAGGCATAGTGATATATTTTAAAGCTCCATATAGCTTTACTGGCGAAGATGTAGTTGAGTTTCAGATGCACGGTGGCGTTGTTATAGCTGATATCATCGTAAATGAACTAGTAAAACTTGGTGCAAGACTTGCAAATCCTGGAGAGTTTAGCAAAAGAGCTTTTTTAAATGATAAAATGGATCTAAACAAAGCTGAAAATATCCAAAGCATGATAAATGCAAAAAGCGAAAATGCAGCAAAAATACTAGCAAGAACAATGCATGGCGAACTTAATGAGTTTGTAAACTCTCTAAGAATTGAGCTTACAAAAACTTTAGCATATGTTGAGACTTGCATTGATTATGCAGAAGATGATCTGCCGCCCCAAATTCTTACTCAAACACAAAATTTACTAGATGAAAATATAGCAAAATTATCTCAAATTTCAAGTATAAGCGAACAGAGACAGGGTCTCATAGATGGTTTTAAAATAGCAATCATCGGTAAGCCAAATGTAGGCAAAAGCTCTATTTTAAACGCTATGCTTAAATTTAATCGTGCCATAATAAGCGATATAGCAGGCACTACGCGCGATACCATACAAGAAAGCTTAAAAGTTGGGACTCATCTTGTTAAGATAATTGATACCGCAGGTATCAGAAATAGCGATGATAGCATAGAGAGTATTGGTATAACGCACTCTATAAATGCGGCAAATGAAGCAGATGTCATAATTGCTGTTTTTGATGGTAGCAAAAAGAGTGACAAAGAAGATGAAGAAATTTTAGAAATTTGCAAAAACTCTGGTAAAAAAATTTTAAATATTTTAAATAAAAATGACTTGGAGTTTAAATTTGATATAAATTTAAATGAACCTATAAAAATTTCAGCCAAAAAAAGCACGGATGAGATCTTATTAAGCTTAGAAAAGTACCTAAATACTAAAAATTATGATGGCCTTATGCTTAGTTCAAAACGCCAAATATTAGCTAGCAAAAATGCCCTAAGTTCTTTAAAAAATGCAAAAGAACTTTTAAATAATGCACAGCTTGAACTTTTTGCTTTTGAGATAAATGGAGCGATAAGTGCAATTTCATCAATCACAAAACCATTTGAAAGAAGTGAAATACTCGATGAAATGTTTAGCAACTTTTGTCTTGGAAAATAGCTAGGTTTTAAATTTATAAGCAACTTTTAGTTATAATCTTTTAAAACAAATCCAAAAAGGAATTTCATGGATAAAGATACCATAAAAGCACATAAAATTAGCGAAGATGAATATAAAAAAATTTTAGAAATTTTAGGTCGTGAGCCAAATTTACTTGAACTTGGAATATTTTCTGCAATGTGGAGCGAACACTGCTCATATAAATCAAGCAAAAAATACCTAAATGGCTTTCCAACAAAAGCTCCTTGGGTTATTCAAGGACCAGGTGAAAATGCTGGAGTTATAGATGTAGGCGATGGTATGGCTGCTATTTTTAAAATGGAAAGCCATAATCACCCTAGTTTTATAGAGCCATTTCAAGGCGCAGCAACTGGAGTTGGAGGTATTTTACGCGATATTTTCACAATGGGCGCAAGAGTTGAAGCAAATATGAACTCACTGCGCTTTGGAAATATAACATCTAAAGATAAAGTTAGTAAACGCCAAAGATACCTAGTAAAAGGCGTTGTTAGTGGTATAGCTCACTATGGAAACTGTATGGGAATCCCAACAGTTGGTGGTGAAGTTAGTTTTGATGAGAGCTTTAATGGAAACATACTTGTAAATGCATTTGCGCTTGGAATTTGTAAAAGCGATGAGATATTTTATGGAAAAGCTGAAGGCGTAGGAAATCCAGTTATTTATGTAGGTTCAAAAACTGGTAGAGATGGCCTTGGTGGTGCAGTTATGGCAAGTGATAGTTTCAATGAAGAGAACAAATCTCTTCGCCCAACTGTACAAGTTGGCGATCCTTTTGCAGAAAAACTACTAATGGAGGCTTGCTTAGAGCTTTTTAAGACAGATTATATAATAGGTATACAAGATATGGGTGCAGCTGGACTTACCTCATCAAGCTTTGAGATGGCTGGGAGAAGTGGAAGTGGAATGAGGCTTCATCTTGATAAAGTGCCTATGCGCGAGATTAGTATGACACCTTATGAGCTAATGCTTAGTGAATCACAAGAAAGAATGCTAATTTGTGCTAAAAAAGGTTGCGAAGAGAAAATAAAGGCTATATTTGCAAAATGGGATTTAGACGCTGAAGTTATCGGAGAAGTTACAGATAGTGGAAAAATGGAACTATTTTGGAATGGCGAATTAGCAGGAAATATACCTATAGATCCACTTAGTGAAGCAGCTCCTGTGCTTGATCGCCCGATAAAAGAGCCACAATATCTAAAGGATATGAAAAAAATAGATTTTTTAACTTTAAAAAATATAAGTATTGATGAAGCTTTTGATACGCTTTTAAAAGATCCTCACATATTAAATAAATCATTTATTTATGACCAATACGATAGTTATGTTGGCACAAATGGTATTAAAAAACCAGGCTTTTTGGGAGCTGCTGCATTAAGAGTAAAAGAAAATGGTGCTAGTATATCCATGGCAATGGAGTGCAACACAAGATATAACTATGTAAATCCTAAAATAGGAGCCGCAATAGCAGTTGCAACAGCTGGTAGAAAAGTAGCGATGAGCGGTGCAACGCCACTTGCGATAACAGACTGTCTAAACTATGGAAATCCGCTAAATGAGGAAGTTATGTGGCAGTTTGCAAAAGGTTGTGAAGGTATAAAAGAAGCATGCCTTGAGCTAAATACTCCTGTTGTAAGTGGAAATGTAAGTTTATATAATGAAACAGATGGTGTGAGCATACAGCCTACTCCAGCTATAGTAACAGTTGGAGTAAATAAAGATGCAAACAAACTTTTGCCATCAATTTTTCGAAGCACAAACAAAAGTGTATATTTACTTGGTGAGACAAAAGGAAACTTTGCAGGCTCACTATATATGAAAGCACTTTACAATGAAGTTAGTGGAGAGCTTTTAGATGTAGATTATAAAAAAGAAAAAGCACTATGGAACCTTGTAATAAAGGCAAATGAGTTAAATTTACTTGAATGTGCAAACTCTGTTGGAATTGGTGGAGTTGCAATTACATTAGCTAAGATGAGTTGCATTTCAAATATAGGCATAAATGCTAAAGCGGAGTTTGAAGATGAAAGATATATCTTTGATGAGAGTTTTTCAAGAGCGATAGTTTGCGTAAAAGATGATGATAAATTTATAGATCTAGCAAAAGATTTTGATATCAAAATAACAAAAATAGGAACAACTTACGGAGATAAATTTATACTAAACAATATAAGTAGAAATTTAAAAGATATGCAAGAAATTTACTTTAATGAGTTTAACAAAATAGTAACAAAAGAGGATTAAGGGTGAATCTTTTACTTTTCATAGGCGCTGTATTTTTTGTCTTTTGGCTGATAAGTGGTGGAACAAAAAACTTTAACACGAGCCAAATTAGAAGAAATTTTAGCTACGAAGAAGCTATTTATATAGTTTCTCTTCTAGCAAAAATAACTAAAAGCGATGGTAAAATAAGCACAAAAGAAGCAAATTTAGTAAGTCAAATTTTAACAGATATAACAAATACTCTAAATGGTTCAAATAATACTAGAGAAAATCTAAAAAGAGTTTTTAATACACAGAAAATGGATCTTAGCAATACATTTAGGCTTGCATTAGAATATAAAATGAAATTTAATCTAAGCGAGCTAGAATGTATTCAAAAAATATATTCTCTTTTAAATATAGTATATGTTGATGGCGAAATTACAAAAGATGAAATACAAATCATCACAAAAATAGCAGATGGTTTTAGTATAAATCACAGAATTTTGCAACAAATTATAGATAGTTTTGATACTAGCTTTGCAAATCATCAAGAAAATACCTCAAGTCAAAATAATAAAAAATCTCCCTATGAAATACTTGGAGTTAGCAAAGATACAAGTTTTAGTGAGATAAAAAAGGCATATCGCGAGCTTGTTAAAAAGTATCATCCTGATATTTTAACAGGAAAAGGCGCAGATGATGAAGCAGTGCAAGTTGGCACCAAAAAACTTCAAGAGATAAATGAGGCTTATGAAAGCTTAAAAAAGATATATAATCAATGAATGAGCTCATAGAAAACAGATCTTTTTTAACAGGGCAAATCATAACCTATCTTGGTAACAAACGCTCACTTTTAGACTTCATAGAAAAAGGCATAAATATAGCCAAAAGCGACCTTAAAAAAGAGAAGTTAAGCTGCATTGATCTTTTTAGTGGAAGCGGTATAGTTGCTAGGTTTTTAAAAGCTCATAGTAATTTTTTAGTCGCAAATGATTTGGAACTTTACTCAAAAATCATAAATGAGTGCTATTTAACAAATATAAATGACAACCTCACAAAAGAAATTAATGCAACTTTTAAAACACTAAATCAAAGCATAAAATCAAATTTTAAACCAGGTTTTATAAGTGAACTTTATGCACCAAAAGATGATAAAAACATCACTCAAAACGAAAGAGTTTTTTATACTAAATTTAATGCAAATTTCATCGACACTGCAAGGTGCGAAATAGCAAAACTTGATGAGAATATGCAAAAATTTTTCTTAGCTCCACTTCTTTATCTTGCAAGCAACCACACAAATACAAGTGGCGTTTTTAAAGGCTTTTATAAAGATAAAAACGGTACTGGTAAATTTGGAGGAAGTGGTGAAAATGCACTTAAGCGAATTTGTGCGAAAATGGAGATTATAAAGCCTATTTTTTCTAGTTTTAACTGCGTTTTTAATGTTTATCAAAAAGATGCAAATAATTTAGCAAAAGAAGTTGATAATGTGGATTTATGTTACATAGACCCGCCTTATAATCTTCATCCGTACGGATCAAACTATTTTATGTTAAATTTAATTGCCAAGTATGAAAAACCAAGTGAAATTTCTAAAATCTCGGGCATACCAACAGATTGGAATCGCTCAGCTTATAACAAAAAAAATTCAGCAAAAGAGGCTTTTTTAGACCTTATAGAGCATATAAAAGCTAAGTTTATCTTGGTATCATACAACAACGAAGGCATCATTTCTAAAGATGAGTTTTTTGATATCCTCAGTAAATTTGGCAAAACTGAAATGATACAAAAAGATTATAATGCATTTAGAGGAAGTAGAAATTTAAAAAACAGAAACATACATGTAAAAGAAAATCTTTACATTTTAAAAAAACAATAAAATTAAAAAGGAGTAAAAATGAGAGCACTTATTAGCGTTAGTGACAAAAGTGGCGTAGTTGAGTTCGCAAAAGAACTTAAGAGCTTAAATTACGAGATTTTAAGCACAGGCGGCACTTACAAGCTTTTAAAGGATAACGGCATAAAAGCTATAGAAGTTAGCGAGTTTACAAAAAGCCCTGAGATGTTTGAAGGCAGAGTTAAAACACTTCATCCAAAAGTTCATGGTGGCATTTTATACAAAAGAGACAACAAAGAACATGTAAAACAAGCTAGCGAGTTTGGCGTAGATGCTATAGATTTAGTTTGCGTAAATTTATATCCATTTAAAGAAACTATAGAAAAAACAGATGATTTTGATGAGATTATCGAAAACATAGACATCGGTGGTCCTACAATGGTAAGAAGTGCTGCTAAAAACTTTAAAAGCGTTATGATAGTAACCGATAAAAATGATTATAAAAAAGTTATAGACTCCATAAAAAATGGTAAAGTTGATGATGAGTTTAAAAGAGATCTTATGATAAAAGCGTTCGAGCACACCGCAAGTTATGATAGCATGATAGCAAATTATATGAACAAGCGATTTAACGGTAATTTTGGAGCAAAATACTTTATAAGTGGCACGAAAGTTTTTGATACAAGATATGGCGAAAATCCTCATCAAAAAGGTGCTTTGTATGAATTTGATGAGTTTTTTAGCAAAAATTTTAGAGCCCTAAAAGGTGAAGCTAGTTTTAATAATATGACCGATTTATATGGTGCTGTAAATCTAGCTTCAAGTTTCGGCGAGTCTCCTGCAGTTGCGATTTGTAAACATGCTAATCCTTGCGGGTTTGCTATAAAAGAAAACTTGTTTGAAAGCTATATTTACGCATTAAAATGCGATCCTGTTTCTGCATATGGCGGCGTAATAGCGATAAATGGAACACTTGATAAAACATTAGCTGAGAAACTTCACGAAAAAGGCACTTTTATGGAGGTTATCATCGCAGCAAATGTGACAGATGAGGCACTAGAAATTTTTAGTGATAAAAAAAGAACTAAAATTTTTACCCATGATAGCGAGTTCTTAAAACGCAACGATGAGAAATTTGATTTTAAACACATTGATGGTGGCTTTGTTTTACAAGAAAGGGATTTTGTAAGCAAAAACGAAGTAAAAGATGCAAAATGCGTAACTTTAAGAAGCGCAACAAAAGGTGAATTTGATGATATAAATATAGCTTGGCAAGTTGCAGCACTTACAAAATCAAACTGTGTAGTGTACGTAAAAGACAGCGCAATGGTAGCAATTGGTATGGGCATGACAAGTAGAGTGGATGCAGCGCGCGCAGCAGTTGCAAAAGCAAATGATATGGGTCTTGATCTAAATGGATGCGTTTTAGCAAGTGAGGCATTTTTTCCTTTTAGAGATAGCATCGATATAGCTAAAAAAGTTGGTGTAAAAGCAATAATTCAACCAGGTGGATCAATACGTGATGATGAAGTTATAGGTGCAGCAAACGAAGCTGATATAGCTATGTATTTTACAGGAATTCGCCACTTTTTACATTAAATTTAGGGGTATTTACCCCTTTTCTTCTCTTTTTTATATCAACAAAAAATTATCTTTTTTTTTGACAAGAATCAATAATAAATTTTTAAAACAGTGTTATAATGATATCAAATTTCAAATTATTGGAGATGATTTATGAATACATATTTTAAAGATTGGAATGAATTTAATGCAGAAGGGGCAACTGTGCCTTTTTATAAAAAAGACAGTTTTATAGGATTTGATAGCAGTAGTTGCACTCCTCCCGGACCTATGGTAAATGCGACAGTTGCTCTAAATTTTATTAAAGATAAAAATACAAAAGTTATCATGATAAATCATAAATTTCCAGCTGGACTTATACCAAAGATAGAACAAGATTATAATTATGAAAAAGAAGAACTTGAAAATGGTTTTGTAAAAATTATTTTTAGTCTAAAAGATGGAAAAACACCAAAAACCTTAGATACAAATCAAATTTGTAAAGGTTAAAATGAGTTCTATTCTTACAACGTTTGCTCCACCATTTAAGATAATAGGTGGATATTTTTTAGTAGGACTTATTTTTTTAGCTAGTAGTACTATTGGATATTTTTTAGCCGATTTCAATGTCATAGTCACACTTCCTACGGCTGGATTTTTACACTTATTTTTAATCGGTTTTGTAATAAGTATAATTATAGGAGCGTTATATCAATTAACATCTGTCATTATAGAAAAAAATTTTTATAGCATTAAATTTGCTATGCCTAATCTAATACTTTATGGTGCAGGAATTTTTCTATTAGTGTTTGGCTTTTTTATGCAAAATATAAACTTATTACATATCGGCGGGGTTTTACTTTTTATAAGCTTGGGATATTTTATAATCTGTTTTTTGCTCAGTTTTAAGGGCTCAAATGTTAATAATTTTGCATTTTTAACACTTTTTATTGGAGGAGTTTTTTTAGCAATTGGAATTATATTTGGTCTTTTTCTACTTTTTGAGACAACAGGCTTCTTTGTTTTTTATTTTATATTTTTACTTAGTTATCATTTGTATTTTGTTTTAGGTTTTATATACTTTATAATTCTTGGTGCTTCTAGCATTTTAATACCTATGTTTGCACTTTCTCACAAAGTAAGTTTTATGCTTTATTACATATCATTTGGACTATATTTATGCGCTGGAGCCATACTTTGGTACGATTATAATATTTTTTTTATTTTAACATCAATTAGTATCATTAGCTTTATCGCTCAAATTTTTTTAATACTTAAAAAAAGAGTAAGAAAAGCATGGGATTATTGGAATTTAAATATAATTATATCTCTTTTGTTTTTATTTGTTAGTGGAATTTTATATCTATTTGAAATAAAATCATGGATTTTTACTTTACTTTTTGGCTTTTTATATGCTTTTACCATAGCTCATATCTATAAAATAGCGCCTTTTCTCGTATGGTATCACTATGTTTCGCCTTTTGTTGGCAAAATGAAAGTTCCAATGTTAGAAGATATGATAATAAAAAATATTGCTTTTATATCTTTAATTTTTAACGTGTTTGGAGTTATATGTGCTATTTTGCAATTAGAAATTTTAGCCATAATTTGTATTTTTATTAGTATTGTTTTGGTTATTATAAATATCATAAATATTTTTAAATATACAAAATTTGGTAAAAAAGGATATATAAATGAATAAAGCTGATGAAATTTATGAGAGTTTAAAGACCATTGTAGACCCTGAAATCGGATTTGATATCGTATCTTTGGGACTTATTTATGATGTTAAATTTGAAAACGAAAAAGCTAAAGTTATCATGACTTTATCAACTAAGTCTTGCCCTTTGCATGAGTTAATACTTAATTGGGTAAATGATGCAGTTGTAAAAGTTGATGGAGTTAAGCAGTGCGATATTGAGTTAGTTTGGGAACCAGCTTGGAGCATAGATATGGCTACAGATGAAGTCAAAGAAGCATTAAAATTTTAGACTGTTTTTTAAAAATATAAAAAAAATTTGACCAATATACTTATTTATATTTTATTAGATAGAAAAGAAACTTATAAATAAGTATACTAAATTTTACTCTCGTTTTCAAAAAACCACATAAAAGCGAAAATCAGACTAGCCGCTTTTGCTTTAGTCTCATCGTACGCAAAACTCATAGCTTTATTTCTAGGTACATAAACTAATTCTATATTTTCATCATCTACCCCACCGCCCTCTGTCACTTTCATGCTATCATCAATATAAGCAAAAAACAAACTTTGTCTATTTGATGAAACCCCAAAAGAAGCGTAAGTAGTTGTGATATTCACCAAATCTCTTACTCTAAAGCCTGTTTCTTCTTTGATTTCTTCTATTGCAGTTTGCTTTGCGCATATATTTTTGTCCATAATACCAGAGCATAACTCGTAAGAAAAGCCGCTTTCATCACTTTTTATACTATTTTTTTGTTGATAGTGCCAAAGAGGTGGGCGAAACTGCTTTACAAGCAAAAAAGCATCTTTATTTTTATGATAAAGCAAGATAGAAACGCTATCATGAATCTCTATACAGTCCCAAACCCTATCTATGCCATTTTGTCTAAACTCAATACTAAATGGCTTTATAAATTTATTACTTTTTAGGGTTGTTATTTTAAAATCCTTTATATCAGCATCCATGTTGCAAGTCCTAGAAAACTTAAAAATCCTATTGTGTCAGTAAAAGCTGTAAGTAGTACCGATGATCCGACAGCAGGATCTATTTTTAATTTTTTTAATGTCATTGGAATTATAGCACCCAAAAATCCAGCAAATGAAAAATTTATAATCATGGCACAACATATCACTACTCCAAGCACAGGAGTATTGAACCAAAAAGCAGAAATAATTCCAAGCATAATTCCAAATATTACACTATTCATCATAGCTATACCAACTTCTCTTTTTAATACATATTTTGCATCACTAAATTCTATCTCACCAAGAGCCAGCTTTCTAACCGTTACTGTAAGCGCTTGTGTGCCAGTATTTCCACCCATTCCACTAACTATAGGCATCAAGATAGCAAGAGCCACAAAAGATTCTATAGTATTGCCAAATAAACTTATAACAGATGATGATAAAAGAGCTGTCCCTAAATTTAAAAACAACCATGAAGCCCTTGAAACACAAGCCTTATATATAGTATCGTTTTCTTCCTCAGCTTCATCATCAAGTCCAGCTAGGTTATAAATTTGTTCTGTTGCACTTTCTTGTATAAAATCATGGATATCATCAGTTGTTATTCTTCCAACTAAAACTCCATTACTATTTACAATTGGCAAAACACTCAAGTCAAACTCTTGAAAATCTACGGCAACATCTTCTATATTATCACTATCTAGAGCAAAATGTGGTTTGTATTCATCTTCTGGAGCATTAGATACTATATTTCCTATTGTCTCACTAAAATTACAAGTTATAAGATCATAAAGAGGAATGGCGTATTTTAGTTTATTATCACTATCAACCACAAAAAGTTGATAAATATCTTGTAATTCACCTTCTTCTTTCAGCCTTTTAAGTCTTTTTATGGCACTTTCCAGGGTTTCGCTAGAGCTAGCGCTAAAAAGCTCAGTTTGCATATATGAGCCAGCTTCTTCATCTGAATAATTAGAAAGCTTTAATATGTCTTCTTGATCATCTTTATCTAATTCATTAAAAAGTTCTCTAGCTTTTTTTTGATCTATTTCTTTTATATATTTTAAAAGCTCAACTTGGTCGTCACTTTCGAGTTCTTCAATAGCTTCTACAACCTTATCTTTAGGAAGTATTTCTATCACATCTTTTATCATGTGATCTGGCATTTCCATAGCAACTTCACCAAGTACTTCTGGATCAAGCTTTTCTAAATATTTTTCATACTCTTCATCATCATTTTTCTTTATGGTTCTAAGATATTCGGCTATATCAGTGCTACTGAGTTCTTCTTCTAGCTCTTCTTCAAAATGAGAATCTAGCTGTTCTTTAGCAGTCTGTAGCTCTTCTTCACTCATAAATACTCCTTAAAGTGACATAAAGTTATCAAAATCCTCTTCTTTTGGTTGATTATTAGGATTTTTTAAGTTAAGTTCTATAATATTTTTATTTTCTTTAACCAAAGCAAGGAATTGTTCTTTTGTTTTGCCTTTAAATAGATCTCTTTCTATCTTAACCACTTGCTCAGGATCTATAGCTTGTTTACCAGCATAAAGTCCAAAATGCAAATGTGGTCCAGTCGACATTCCACTATTTCCTATGTAAGCTATGAGTTCACCTTGTTTTACAGATTTTCCCCTTTTTATACCTTTAGCAAAACCATTTAAATGCGCATAAAGAGTTTCGTAACCATAATCATGCGATATTATAATAACATTTCCATATCCGCCTTTTGTACCAACAAACTTTACCTTACCATTGCCAGCTGCCATTATAGGAGTTCCTTTGGGAGCAGCATAATCAACTCCAAGATGGGCTCTATAACGCTTTAAAATAGGATGAAATCTCTTTTTTGTAAATCCAGAAGTTATTCTAGCATTTTTTACTGGTTTTATAAGAAATAGTGTTTCGTTTGTTTTACCGCTATCATCGTAGTATTTACCTTCAAAGTAAAATAACATATTTTTTTTACCTTTTGTATCCAGCATTGCAGATATAATTTCTGGATATCCAAAAACCTTACCAAGTCTTCTTTTTTGGTTATAAACCACAACCAAATCATCGCCTTTTTTAAGTTTGGTAAAATCCACACTCTTTCTAAAAACATTTATAAACGCATCGGCTAAAGCTTTATTATTTGTTTCATCTATAATATCTTGATAAGGAGAAGTTTTTATCTTTATACTCAAAACATAGCTTTCAGAGTCATATATTATAGGTATAAATTCGAGCTCATAGTTATTTTGCTCATTTTTATAAATATGAATTTGAAGCTCTTCATTTATTGGTATTAAAACCTGTGAAATCACATCATCATCGTCTCTTAAAATTTGAAATGGAGTCCCAGATGATATTTCACTAAGAAGCTCTTGATCTTCTTTTGATGAATTATAATAAAGTTTGAGCGGTAAAGTATTGTTTTCTAAAAAATTTGTAAATGTTTCGCCATTTGGCCAAGTAAGTTCTTCTATATTTGATTCATTTTTACAAAATGCAAAAGTTATAAGTAGTAAAAAAGTAAGTAAAATTCTCATACACTAACCTCAAAAAAATGTAGGGTATTTTACAAAACTTCTACTTAAATGCGAGTAAACTAATTGAAATTTATAGGATCTATGTCTGTATCTACATTTTTGTTTTGTAGTAAATTTGCTATTTTCACAAGCGGCTTATAAGAATTTGCTCTTAAAAGTATGTTGTATCTAAATTTTGATGCAATAAGCTCTATAGGAGATTTGCCATAACCTACTATATCAAAGCCATTATTTTTTTCAAGAATTTTTTGTAAAATATCTACACATTTATTTGTAATTTCATTTGCATCACTATCATTTTTAGAAGAGATATTTATGCGCATAAGTTTACTAAACGGCGGATATAGAGGTTTTCTAAATTTAATCTCTTCATCTATAAACGCATCATAATCATTTATAAATTTTTCAAAAAATTCCCTTTGTTTCGTTTGAATTATAACTCTTCCAAATTTCTCCCTACCAGCTCTTCCTGCAACTTGCATCGCAAGAGCGAGAGTTTTTTCTTTTGCGCGAAAATCACTATATTCTAAATATTCATCAAGTCCTAAAATCACAGCAAGTTCTACATCATGATAATCATGCCCTTTGCTAAGCATTTGTGTACCAACTAAAATATCAATTTTTTTATCATTAAAATCTTTTAGCAAAGTTTCAAGTTTTTTTTGTGTGGTTATCTCATCTCTATCAAATTTAACGATACTTGCATCTGGAAAAATCTCACTAAGCTTGTTTAGAACCTCGCTAGTTCCCATTTTTTTTGCTTCCAACATATCCCCACCGCATTTATCACAAATTTGTGGAATTTTGCTTGCATAACCACAATAATGACATCTAAGAATATTTTTATTTTTGTGATAACTCATAGAAACCGAGCAATAAGGACATTTTATAGTATTAAAACAACTTTTGCATGTTATAAATTTAAAATTTGCTCTAGTTGGTAAAAATACAACTGCTTGTTTGGAACGCTGTAGGCATTTTGCTATATTTTCTATAATAACTTCGCTTATAGATGTTTCATTATCATCAAAAATATACTCTTTTTTACTATCAAAAAAAGTTCCTCTCATGCGAAAAATAGGCTGTTTTTGAACTGTAGTAATGGACGGGGTTGCAGAACCAAGTATGACCTTAACTCCAAGCGTTGAAGCATAAATTGCTAAATCCCTAGCGTTATAATGTGGGTTTGATGAAGATTTATAGCTATCATCATGCTCTTCATCAACTATGATTAAGCCTAGATTATTAAATGGTAAAAACAGAGCCGACCTAGCACCAGCAATAAGTTTTATCTCTCCGCTTTGAAGTTTTGATAAAATCTGGGCTTTTTTCTTTTTTGTTATTTTTGAATGCCAAACAGCTACACTTTGCCCAAAATACTGTTGTAATCTTTTTTGCATTTGCGGAGTAAGAGAAATTTCGGGCATCAAAAAAAGTGCGGTTTTGCCTAAATTTATAGCTTTTATTATATGACTTATATAAACTTCACTCTTGCCACTTCCAGTATCTCCAAAAAGCAAAGATACGCTATTTTTATCTATAAATTTAAAAGCTTTTTTTTGAATTTCATTTAAATTTGGTGACTTTTGTATATGTAAATTTGAGTTTGTAAATTTAGTATAAGGCTCAAATAAAGCGTAAGTTACGCCATGCAAACTTGAATAATAACTAGATATAAATTTAGCTAAATTTATTTGAAACTTTGTAAATTTGAGCTCACTTTTTGAACTTATAGGCAAAGTTTCAAAAGATGGTTTTTTAACAACTTTTAAAACGATCGCGAGATTTTCTTTATTTCTTAAATTTACATTTATGATATCATTTTCGCAAAACTCTTCTTTGCTTTCATAAGTTAGAGATTTTAAGGCTGAGCCAAGGATTACTACTTCATAATAAAACAAAACTCAGCCCTTAGAAGTTATTTTATATAACCTTTACATTTTGAATCACTAGCGGCACAATCAAAAGTTCCATCTGCTGGATTATATGTAAAATTTAAAGTTGTATTTTTATTAAACTCAAAAGTGTAAGCAGTCCCATTAGATGTACTCCAAGGGCCTTTTATAGCATTTTGCGTAACTGCGCAAAATGCACTACCGCAATCTATTCCTGGTGTAGATGCACCAACAGGATCTTTTTGATCCAACCTAGATGGCCAGCTCATATCTCCTCTCATCATCCTTGTGCTGCGCTCTAAGGCTATTCCACTTTGAACAGCTGCTACATCAGATTTAAGTTTTGCAATCTGTGCATCTTCTCTAGTAGCAGTAAGTCTAGGTATGGCAACACCTGCTAAAATTCCTAAAATTACTATAACAAAAACTAATTCTATTAGAGAAAAACCTTTTTTCATAAATCTTCCTTGTCGTTTTTTAACTCTGTGCTTATGTTTTTTATAAGCTCTTTTAACTCACAATCTTGAAAATAATTCTCTTGGCATTTTTGCACAAAAGCAGTTAGCAAATCTTTAACTGAAAATGTTTTTTTGCCATCAAGAAAGATTTGCATATCTCTTTCAAAAGCCATGGCAAATTCATCTTCTAAAGTGATTGTATAATCACGAGAATTTACCGAAATGACTATTTTTTTCATTTACCAAGAACTGCTTCTATCTTCTTAATAACATCATCTGACTCGATATTTTTATCTTTTAAATCAGACTCTAGTCTTTGTATTTGATTTGATTTTGCTTCATTTTGTGCTTTTACGCTTACAAGCTCATTTCTAAGCCTTTCGTTTTCTTTGCACATTTCATCGTACTTGTTTAATAGTTCATTAACTTTACTTGTTAAGCCATTTAATATGTTGTCATTTTCAAGCATTCTTAACCTCACTTTGTGATATAATCTTATAATTGTAACATAAAAAAGCTTTATAATAAGGAAAATGAATGAAAAATTTTGAAATTTCTAGTAAATTCTCTCCAAGCGAAGATCAGCAACATGCAATAGATGGTATAGTAAAATCCATCGAAGCAGGAAACAAATTTCAAACTTTGCTTGGCGTTACTGGAAGTGGCAAAACTTTTAGTATGGCAAATATCATAAAAAAACTCAATATCCCAGCTCTTATAATGACACATAATAAAAGCTTAGCAGCACAACTTTATAGTGAATTTAAAGGATTTTTTCCAAAAAACCATGTAGAGTATTTTATAAGTTACTACGACTACTACCAGCCTGAAGCATATATCCCAAGAAGCGATCTTTTCATAGAAAAAGATAGCTCAGTAAATGAAGAGCTTGAGAGACTCAGACTTAGCACAACAGCTTCACTTTTAAGCTATGATGATGTCATAACTGTTGCTTCAGTTTCTGCAAACTACGGTCTTGGAAACCCTAGAGAATATCAAGGCATGGTTATGTATTTCGAACTAGGCGAAAACTTAAATCAAAAAAAACTGCTTTTAAAACTCGTTGAAATGGGTTACAAGAGAAATGATACTTACTTCGATAGAGGAGATTTTAGAGTAAATGGCGACACGATTGACATTTACCCAGCTTATCACAATGATGAAGCATTAAGACTCGAGTTTTTTGGCGACGAGCTAGATTATATGTATCATTTTGATGTGTTAGAAAATAAAAAAACAAAAGAAGTTAAGAAATTTATACTCTATCCAACAAGCCAGTTTATAGTTGGCGTTGATAGACTAAAAGAAGCGATAAAAGGCATAGAAGCTGAGCTTGAAGATAGGCTTGAATACTTTGAAAAAGAAGGTAAAGTGGTAGAATATGCAAGATTAAAACAAAGAGTTGAGTTTGACCTTGAAATGCTTAGCTCTACAGGCTCCACAAAAGGCGTTGAAAACTATGCCCGTTACTTAACTGGACAAAATCCAGGAGAAACACCCTACACTCTTTTTGATTATTATGAGATAAACTGGGATGATTATTTAGTAATAATAGATGAAAGTCATGTGAGCTTGCCTCAATTTCGGGGTATGTACGCAGGAGATAGAAGTAGAAAAGAAACACTTGTGGAGTATGGATTTAGACTGCCTTCAGCTCTTGATAACCGTCCTTTAAAATTTGATGAGTTTATATCTAAAAAAGCCAAATTCCTTTTTGTTTCTGCTACACCAAATGAGTACGAATTAAAACTTAGTGGAAAAAATGTATTTCATCAAATTATGAGGCCTACAGGACTACTTGATCCTAAAATCACACTAAAAGATAGCGATAACCAAGTAGAAATTCTTTATGATATGGCAAAAAATGTCATAAATAAAGGAGAGAGAATTTTAGTAACTGTTTTAACTAAAAAAATGGCAGAAGAGCTTACAAAATATTATCTAGAACTTGGGCTAAAAGTAAAATACATGCACTCAGATATCGATGCAATCGAGCGAAACGAGCTTATAAGAGGTTTAAGAGGCGGTACTTATGATATGTTAATAGGTATAAATTTGCTTCGTGAAGGACTTGATTTACCTGAAGTTTCATTAATTGCCATAATGGATGCTGATAAAGAGGGATTTTTACGCTCTACAATAAGCCTTATCCAAACCATAGGAAGAGCTGCTAGAAATTTAAATGGCGAAGTTGTAATGTTTTGCAAAAAAATCACAAAATCTATGAAAGAAGCCATAGATACAACACAAGAGCGAAGAAAACTCCAAGATAAATACAATAAAAAGCATGGCATTACGCCAAAAAGCGCTACAAGAAACATAGAAGAGAGTTTAAAAATAGAAGATGGAGCTGAAATTTATAGAGTTGGTAAGCAAAATGAAAAAATACCAGCAAGTGAGAGAGCAAAAATAGTAAAAGAGCTTAGAAAACAGATGATGGACGCAGCAAATAAACTTGAGTTTGAAAAAGCAGCAGCACTTCGTGATGAGATAGCAAAACTAAGGAAAATATAAAAACTACAATTTAGATACATTAAGCTTGATAAAACTTTTATCAAGCAAAAAATAGATAAAATATAACATAGATTTTAGATAAAGGCAAATATATGACAAGAGATAAAAGTGATTATATAAATAGGGAACTTTCTTGGCTTAGATTTAACTCACGTGTTTTATCGCAATGCGACAAAGATATACCACTCATGGAAAAACTTAAATTTATAGCTATTTACACAACAAATTTAGATGAGTTTTATATGATAAGAATTGCTGGATTAAAGCAACTTTTTGTAGCTGGTGTTGTAGTAAGCGGTAATGACGGAATGGCGCCAATTGATCAACTAAGAGAGATAAGAGATTATCTTAAAAATGAAAAAATAACACTAGAAAATTGTTATAAAAGTGTTACAAAAGAACTAGCTAAAAATGGTCTTTTTATAAAAAATTATAACGATCTTGATGATAATCTAAAACAAAAAGCAGACGAGTATTTTTTCTCTAACATAATGCCAGTAATTGTTCCAATTGCAGTAGATGCAACTCATCCTTTCCCACATCTAAACAATCTTAGTTTTTCTTTGGCAGTAAAAATCATAGATCCTGAACATAGCGATCATGTAAAATTTGGAATGATAAGAATTCCACGAGTAATTCCAAGATTTTTTGAAGCAGATGATAATACATATGTCCCAATAGAAAGTATAGTTAGAAAGCATGCTGAAGAGATTTTTCCAGGATACAAAATTTTAAGCTCAGTAGCCTTTAAAGTAACCAGAAATGCAGATATTGTAATTGAAGAAGAAGAAGCTGATGATTTTATGATAATTCTAGAGCAAGGCTTAAAACTTCGTAGAAAAGGAGCTTTTGTTCGCTTACAAATAGAAGTAAATGCCGATCCTGAAATTTTAGAGTTCTTAAATTCGCATATGAAAATTTTCAAAAAAGACATTTATGAGTATTCAATACCATTAACTCTTGATTCGCTTTGGCAGATTGTAGAGAACAAAAATTTTCTACATCTTGGTTTACCACTTTATACTCCAAGAGTTTTGCCACCATTTGATGAAAATATATCTGTTTTTGATACTCTTGATAAAACAGATGTTTTAGTATATCAACCTTATGAAAGCTTTGATCCAGTAGCAAGCCTTATCAAAGAAGCAGCAAAAGATCCAAAAGTAATATCCATAAGAATGACTCTTTATAGAGTTGAGAAAAACTCTTCTATAGTTCAATCTTTAATAGACGCAGCAAGCGATGGTAAGCAAGTAACTGTTATGGTTGAGCTAAAAGCAAGATTTGATGAAGAAAACAACCTTCACTGGGCAAAAGCGCTTGAAAATGCTGGAGCACATGTAATATACGGAATTACAGGATTTAAGGTTCATGCAAAAATTACGCAAATTATACGTCAAATAAATGGTAAACTTAAATTTTATATGCATTTTGGAACTGGAAATTACAATGGAAGTAGCGCAAAAATTTATACTGATGTTAGCTACTTTACAACAAAAGATGAGTTTGTAAAAGATTCAACAGACTTTTTTCATATCTTGTCTGGCTATAGCAAAAATAGAACTTTAAGAAATCTTTCTATGTCCCCAATGCAGATAAAATCAAGACTTCTTGATATGATAAAAAATGAAACCGAAAAAGGAAGCGAAGGTACAATCATAGCAAAAATGAACTCTCTTGTCGATAGCGACATGATAGATGCACTTTATGATGCAAGTTGCTCAGGTGTAAAAATAGATCTCATAATACGCGGAATTTGCTGCTTAAAACCAGGCGTAAAAGATTTAAGCGAAAATATAAAAGTTCGCTCTATTGTCGGAAAATATTTAGAGCATGCTAGGATATTTTATTTTAAACACTCAAATCCAGAATTTTATATCTCAAGTGCAGATTGGATGCCAAGAAATCTCGAAAGACGCTTTGAACTAATGACGCCAATTTACGAACAAAAGCACAAAGATATATTAAAGGAAATTTTACATATACAGCTAAGAGATAATGTTTTAGCCTATGAGCTTGATAGTAATGGCGAATACAGTCAAATAAAAGTTGCGCCAAACAAACTTAAAATCAATAATCATGAACTTTTAGAAAAATATGTAACCAAAATTAAATCTATCCAAAAAGATAAAGATTTAACCGCAAAATCAAAAAATATAGCATTTAAGCTATTTAAAGAAAGTTAAAAATATAATTATGGGATTTTCCCCATAATTATAAAGGATTTTTCCTAAATATAGATAAAAGATATTATGTACTTTTAAATCATATTTACTATATAATATAAACAATTTTATTGGAGTTATTATAGGAAATTTAACTTGATATAACAATATATAGTTTTATTTAACTGCACTTTTTGTAGCTATTGGCGCAGAACTTTATAAAAATTCACAAAACAAAAAAGTTATTTTTATAACCATTTTAATTGGTGCTTTTGAATTAGCATTTTTATCCTCAAATTACACGCTAATAATTTGCTTGCTCGCTTGCAGTGTGGTTTTAATAATTTTTTAGAAAACATCAATGATAATAAATTATAGCTCTTATACTTTCTTACTATATTTTTACCATATACTTCTTAGCGTAATAAACCTATGATGATATTTTGATAAAATTTATTGTTTTGAAAACAAAATTTTGTTAAAATTTATAAATTTTTCAAAAGGTAGTTTTATGCAGGGTAAGGTTTGGAAATTTGGTAACAACATAGATACAGATATAATTATAGCCGCAAGATATCTAAATACTTCAGATGAAAATATTTTAGCAAAACATATAATGGAAGATATAGATAAAGACTTTTCTTCTAAAATTTCAAAAGGAGATTTTATAGTAGCTGGAGAAAATTTTGGATGCGGAAGTAGTAGAGAACATGCTCCACTTGCACTAAAAGCTGCTGGTATAAGTTGCGTTATAGCAAAATCTTTTGCAAGGATTTTTTATAGAAATAGCTTTAATACTGGTCTTTTGATATTAGAAATTTCTCAAACTAATGACATAAATCAAGGAGACGAACTAAGCATAGATTTAAACGGTAATAAAATCACAAATTTAAGCACATCTGCAATCTACAAATTTAAACCTATCCCAGAATTTATGCAAACTTTACTAAACTCTGGCGGTTTGATAGAATATGCAAAAATTGAATTAAATAAGGCAATGTTATGAAAACATATAATATATGTGTAATAAAAGGTGATGGAATAGGTCCAGAGATAATAGATGAAGCAATAAAAGTTTTAGATGCTATAAGTGGCAAATTTAATATAGATTTTAACTACGAACACTGCTCCATGGGTGGCGTAGCTTATGATTTATTTGGAGATCCTTTGCCAGAGGAGACACTTCAAAAAGCTTTAAGTAGTGATGCTGTACTTTTTGGAGCAATTGGTGGCGAAAAATGGAATAATTTACCAAGAGACAAAAGACCAGAAAGCGGACTTTTAAAGTTAAGAAAAAGTTTAGAAGTATTTGCAAATTTAAGACCTGCGACAACATTTGAGGAACTAATTGATGCTTCAAATTTAAAAAAAGAAGTGATAAATGGAGTTGATTTTATAGTTGTTAGAGAATTAACTGGCGGAATTTACTTTGGTGAGCCAAGGAAGAAAGAAAGCGACCTAGCATACAATACTATGATATATTCAAAAGATGAGATAAAAAGAATATCTAAAATCGGCTTTGAAATAGCTCAAAAAAGAAGAAAAAAACTCTGCCTTGTGGATAAAGCAAATGTACTTGAAACAAGCTCTTTGTGGCGCGAAGTGGTAAGCGAAGTTGCTAAAGATTATAATGATGTTGAACTTAGTTTTATGTATGTTGATAATGCTGCTATGCAAATAATAAGAAATCCAAAACAATTTGATGTAGTACTTACAGAAAACCTTTTTGGCGATATTTTAAGCGATGAAGCAAGTATGGTTTGTGGCTCCATAGGACTACTTCCTAGCGCGAGTATAGGTGGAAAAGTTGGCATTTATGAGCCAATTCATGGAAGCGCTCCAGATATTGCAAATCAAGGCATAGCAAATCCTATGGCAACTATACTAAGTGCGGCTTTAATGCTAAGATATGCATTTAACGAAGAAGAAGCTGCAAAATGCATAGAAAATTCAGTAAAACAAGCCTTAAAAGATGGATATAGAACTAAGGATTTAGGATCTTTTGATGCTAAAGAAATATGCACAACAAGTGAAATGGGCAGCATTATAGCTGATTATATAATACGAGATGAGAAATAATACCATAACCGAGGCTCTAATTTATGAGTCTCAAGGACTAAAAGATGAAGCACTTTTAGTATATAAAAACATCTTAAAATCAGATCCAAACAATAAAGATGCAACCAATGCTATACGAAGAATTTCCGGTCTTAGAAAAAAGTATAAAGATGTAAACGAATATATGCTTGATTTTTTTGTAAATATGAAAACAAATGAAGAAATAAACGAATTTAAAAGATGGTTGATAAAGATATGAAACTAGAAGATTTAGCAAAAAGTGTAGCTGACGAAATCAGCGCGGAATTAGAGCAAGAAAAAGTTGAAATAGTATCCAAAGCACAGCAAAAAGCCAATGATAGTGCTGAAAATATCGCTCAAATAAAGCATGAGCTTGGACAAATAGATGAGCAAAATAGCACAAAAGAGCAAATTTTTTTGCAAAATGTAAAAGAAAGAATTTTGGTACTGTTTGAGGGACTAAGCGAAACAAACAAAGGTGATATAAATTTAAGACTCGATTTAACTATAAAATTTCTAGAATTCTTACTAGCTAGCATAGAAAATAGACTAGATGAAATGCGAAAATAATAATCTCCTAGAAGTTACAAATTTTCTATCTTCTCATACAAAAAGAGCTTATCTTGTAGGTGGAAGCGTCAGAGATAAGCTCTTAGATATCCCAAATAGTGACTTAGATATAGAAGTTTATGATATATCAAAAGATAAATTCGAACTTCTTATGCAAAAACTTGGCGCACTTGGAGTTGGCAAAAGTTATTTTGTTTACAAATTTAAAAACATAGATATCTCACTTCCTAGAACAGAGACAAAAATTGGCTATGGACATAAAGCATTTGATGTAGAGATTTGCAATGATGAGAAAATAGCTTCAAAAAGGCGTGATTTTACTATAAATTCCATGATGTTAAATATATTTAATGGCAAACTTTTAGACTTTTGGGGCGGCGAAAATGACCTTAAAAATAGAATTTTAAAAGTTGTTGATAAAAATAGTTTTAGTGAAGATAGCTTAAGAGTCCTAAGAGCTATTCAGTTTGTAGCTAGATTTGATCTAAATATAGATAAAAATAGCCTTGAGCTCATGAAAAACATAGATTTAAGAGACCTTAGTAAAGATAGAATTCGCCTTGAAATGATAAAAATGTTTAAAGGAAAATTTCAAGAAAAAGCCTTTAGATATATGCATGAACTTAATCTTTGTAAAATAGTTTTCGACCTTGATATAAGCAAAGATGAACTTGAAGAAATTTGTAAAAATTTAGATAACGGTTTTAAGCTAACAAGTGATGAAAGATATTTTTTATACATTCTTGTAAATATTACAAAATGTGACATAACCAAACTTCTAAAACATCTAAATTTGTCAGTACAATACAAAAAAATATTAACAGAGCCATTTTTCAAAAATCCCACCAAAAAAGACCTTCTCATAACTAGCCTTGAAATGCCACTTTCAAACTGGCTTGGACTAGATACAAAAGAGCGCGTAGAGATGGCAAAAAACTTGGGTATTTATAAAAAAGCCTTCGAAGCAAACATTAGCTCAAACGATGTCATAAAAGATGGTTTTAGTGGAGAAGATATCGGACTAGAGATAAAAAGAAGAAAACTAAAAAAAGTCGATGATTTTTTAACTCAAAATGCTTAATCTACTTACAAGTGAAATTTTGATAAAATAAAGGTTTTTAAAAGGTTTAAAAAGTGAAAAAATACATACTAAAAATCGACTGTAAAGATCAAAAAGGTCTTATATATAGAGTATCTGATACGATATTTAAATTTGGACTAAATATAGCAAAAAACCACGAATTTGTAGATCATGCGGTTGATAAGTTTTTTTATAGAGCCGAGATTGATTGCGATACAGATATTGATGAAGTAGCTTTTTGCGGCACACTTAGCGCTATGCTTGGAAGTGAAGCAAATATTGATTTAAAAAAGTCATGCAAAAAAGATATCGTTATACTAGCTACAAAAGAAACTCACTGTTTGGGCGACCTACTCATAAAGCATCATAGCGGTGAACTAAATGCAAACATTTTAGCAGTTATTGCAAATCACGATGATTTAAGAGAACTTGTTGAGAAATTTAAGATTCCCTTTCACTGTGTAGAAAGTGATGGCGCAAAAAGAGAAGAACATGAACAAAAAATTTTACAACTCCTTAGTGGATTTGATTTTGATTATATGATATTAGCAAAATACATGAGAATATTATCCCCAAATTTTGTAAGTGTTTATGAAAACAAAATCATAAATATCCATCATTCATTCTTGCCAGCTTTTGTAGGGGCAAATCCTTACAAACAAGCTTATGAGCGCGGCGTTAAGATAGTTGGAGCAACTTCGCATTTTGTAAATAATAACCTTGATGAAGGTCCAATTATAACCCAAGATGTAGTTAGAGTAAATCATGAGATGAGTTGGCAAGATATGCAAAAAGCTGGAAGAAATATAGAAAGAAATGTTCTATCTGCTGCACTTGACCTTGTATTTGATGATAGAATTTTTGTTTATAACAATAAAACAGTAATTTTTTAAATGTTTAATATAGTATTACTTCATCCTCAAATTCCTCAAAATACTGGTGCTATCGGTAGACTTTGCATAAATGCAAACCTAAACCTGCACATAATAAAACCAACCGTTTTTGATTTAGATGAAAAGGCAGTAAGAAGAGCTGGGCTTGATTACTGGAAAAAGCTAAATCCTATCATTTGGGAAAGCTTAGATGCATTTTTGGAGATAAATAGTGATTTTGATAGATTTCATTTTGCTACAACAAAAACAGATAAATTATACTATGATGCCAAATTTAAAAAAGGCGATTTTATATTTTTTGGTGGCGAAAGTACTGGGCTACCGATGGATTTTATGAAGAAAAATTGGCAAAATGCTATGACTATACCAATGGGAAACAATGGCAGAAGCCTAAATTTAGCCATGAGTGTTGGCATTGTAGCTTATGAAGCCATTAGACAAAATATAGAAAGTTTTGAGTTTAGAGCATGAAAAAGTTAATTTTACTTATTTTATCTTTTGTTTTTGTGTGTGCAGGTGAGCTAAAAATCGCAACTTACAATGTAGAAAACCTTTTTGATGACAAAAATGACGGCACAGAATACAGCGATTTTGATATAAAAAAATCATCTTGGAATACAAAAAAATACCAAGAAAAGCTTTACATTTTAAGCGAAGCTATAAAAAAGATAGATGCCAATATCATTGCACTTCAAGAAATTGAAAACTATTCAACTCTAAAAGAGTTAGCTCAGATGTGCGGATATAAATTTTATAAATTTACAAAAGATCCATCTGCGCCAATTGGTGTTGGAGTTATGTCAAAAATAGACATTTTAGATGCAAAATCTTACTCAGTAAAGGGCGTTAAAACAAGAAATATTTTAAGAGTTAGTTTTAAATTTGATAAAAATGAGTTTAGTGTGTTTGTAAATCACTTTCCAGCTAGTAAAAATCCCATAAAAGAGCGTAGAGCTGCCGCTATTACACTATATCAAGCTATAAATGAATCACTAAAAAGTGGTAAAGAAAACCTTGTTTTATTAGGCGATTTTAATAGCGCCCTAGGAGATGATTTTTTGCTAAATGATATCATTAGAATACAAAAATTTAAAAATCTTTGGGATGAAGTGCCAAGAAATTTACAAAGATCGCACAAAAGTGGCAGAGCCATAGACCATGTTTTGCTCTCTCAAAGTTTTTTTGAAAACTCGCCATTTTACAAAAAAGGAAGTTTTGGCATCTGCAAAGCAAATGTAAATTACTCTGCCATATCTGATCATGTTCCCCTTTGTTTTGATATAAGCACAAAAGAAACAAGCACTGTTTTAGCAACAAAAAGCATAGATGAAATTTATAATAACCAAAAGATAGAAGACAAAACACTCATACAAAAAGCAGCGGTTATATACAAAGATGATTTTGGATATGTTATTTCACAAGGTAAAGGTAAAAGTATATTTGTTTTTGAAAAAAAGGCTGATATAGAAATTGGAAAAGTTTATGACATAATAGCCCTTAAAAGTGAAATTTATGAAGGAAATTTAGAAATTACTAGTGCAAAAACAATTCAAACTTATGATAAAATTATAAATACAGATGAGTATAAACTTGATTTCAAAGATATAAACAAAGCAAGAAGTGGCGATGTTATAAAAAGCGTTAGTGGAAATGTTAAAAATAACTATTTACAAACCGAGTTTGGCAAAATAAAACTTTTTTCACGTTCTAAAAATATAAATAAGAACGGGAATTACAAAGATGCATTGGTTTGGAGCTTTAAAGGCGAAAGAGAGCTTATTATAAAATGATAGACTTTATAATGATAACTGCATTTTGCTTTTTTATGGCATTTATGATAATTGGTTTTAACAAGCAAATGATGGAAAAAAATCAAAAAAGAGATGAACTAGATAAAATTATAAAAGATAGGAAAAAAGATGAAACTACTAATTGAGATAGGAGTTGAAGAGCTCCCTGCAATACCATTTTTAAAAGAACTTCCAAATATAGAAAAAAAATGGGAAAAAGTTTTAGAAAATTATAACTTAAAAACTAAATTTGAGTTTTTTTATACACCAAGAAGACTTATCTTTTCTCATAATGAGTTTTCGAGCAAGCAACCAAATAGCATATCTCAAAAAATAGGCGCCCCAAAAAATGTTGCATTAAAAGATGGAGGGTGGACAAAAGCTGCTCTTAGCTTTGCAAACAAGTGCGGCATAAGCGAAAATGAACTTAAATTTAAAGAAATCGATGGAAAAGAAGTTTTATACTACGAAGAAGAAAAGATAGGCAAAAACTCAAAAGAGCTTCTAGAGAGCATGATAAATGAATTTTTATTATCGCTAAATTTTGGCAAATCTATGCGCTGGGGAAATGGCGAGTTTGAGTTCATAAGACCTATAACATCTATAATCTGTATGCTTGGGGATGAAAGTGTTGATATGAGTGTTTTTGGTATAAAAAGCGAAAAAGAGTTTTTCCCACACAGAACTTACGGATATAATAAAATCAAATTTGAAAACATTGATGAATATTTTAATAAACTTGAACAAAACGGCATTATCATAAGAGCAGAAGAAAGAAAAGAAAAGATTTTATCGCAGTTTAAAAGCTTAGAGCAAAAACATGGTATAAATATCCAAATAGACAATGAACTTTTAAGCGAAGTTGTAGCAATTACCGAGTATCCAACTGCACTTCTTGGAAAATTTGAAAGCGAATTTTTGAATCTGCCAAGTGAGGTTATCATAACTTCAATGAAGGTAAACCAAAGATATTTCCCTGTTTTTAAAGATGGAAGATTATTAAATGGCTTTATCGTAATTAGCAATGCAATCAGCGATGATTACTCCCTTATCATAAAAGGAAATGAAAAAGTTTTAAAAGCAAGACTAAGTGATGCAATGTTTTTTTGGCAAAGCGATTTAAAAACTAAATTTAACTCAAAAATGCTAGAAAATGTCGTATACATGAAAGAACTTGGAAGCGTTGAAGAAAAAGAAAAAAGCGAAACAAAACTAGCTTTAATCCTGGCAAATTTATATAAAAATGAACTTAGTAAACTTGGCATTTCAAACATAAATGAGCTTTTAGAAAAAGCTATAATGCTAAGTAAAACTGACCTTGTTAGCTTAATGGTTGGAGAGTTTGGCGAACTTCAAGGCATAATGGGCGGATACTATGCAAAACACGCAGGCGAACATGAACTAGTTTGCACAGCTATAAAAGAGCAATACTTGCCAACTGGCGAAAACAGCGAACTTCCTAGCAATATTTTCTCATCATTAGTTGCACTTTCTTGTAAACTTGATACCCTAATCGCACTTTTTAGTATAAATAAAATTCCAACTGGAAATAAAGATCCTTATGCGCTAAGAAGGGCAGCAAATGGCATTTTAAGAATACTTTTAAATGAAAAACTAAATTTTGATACAAACTACATCTTAAAAGAAATAGCGCCAAATTACGCTAAATTTGATATAAATTTATTAAGTGAATTTATCATTGATAGAATGGCAACAATGTATGATGCAAATGCATCTATCATAAAAGCTTGTATAAACAGTGGCAACCGCGATATCAAAAAGCTTGATAGTGCAATAAATGCGCTTAATGAAATAAGTAAAGATGAGGGCTTTAAAGATAAATTTGATACATTTAAAAGACTTTCAAATATAATTAAAAATGAGCAAATCGGCGAAGTTAATTCAAGTTTATTTGAGTTAAATGCAGAAAAAAATCTCCATACTCAGTTTAACAAAATTAATCTTAATGAGCAAGATTACAAAGTATATCTAAATTCTCTTTTTGATCTTAAAAACCATATAGATAGTTTCTTTGATAGCGTTATGATAAATGTAGATAATACAGCTATAAAAGCAAATAGAATAGCTATAATTGGTCAAATTTATAAAGCATTTTTAAGAGTTGCAGATATAAAAGAAATTAGCTTTTAGCAAATAAAAGTGGGGCTTTAAAAAGCTCCACTTTTTTATATTATAAATTTCTATAATAATCGATCTGATCTCTTTTGATAATTCGAATATAGTTTGTACTACCTTCTACCCCAGTTTGAAATCCAGCTGTCATAACATAAGTGCATTCATCACTTATAAAATGCTCATTTATACCATCTTTCATAATGCTAGCTATAAGTTCATCTACTTTTATCTTATCTTTTACCATTATAGGATCAACTCCCCACACCATACACAAAGAATGTGCCGTTTGTTCATCATGAGCTATAGCCAATATATCCATTTTAGGTCTATTTCTAGACATTTTTATAGCTGATTTTCCAGATCCAGTTATAGAAAGAATGCCACAAGCATTTAAATTTGTAGCAAGTCTTGATGTACTTGAAGCTATCATATCCGTTTCATCAAAAAAACTAAAATTATCAAATTTATTATAAGGATAAAGCTTTTCTGTTTCAATTATAGTATTTGCCATAGCTTTTACAACAAGTGGAGGATGTTTACCTATAGCACTTTCTTCGCTAAGCATAACAGCATCAGTTCCATCCAAAACCGCATTTGCAACGTCGCTTATCTCTGCTCTTGTAGCGCGATCATGCTCAGTCATTGAAAGCATCATTTGAGTTGCTGTGATAACAGGCTTGTTCATATTATTTGCTTTTTTTATAAGCATTTTTTGAATATTTGGAACTTCATAAAATGGCACTTCTATACCAAGATCACCTCTTGCTACCATTATACCATCACAAATATTTAGTATTTCATCAATGTTTTCAATAGCATCAAATTTTTCTATTTTTGCATATAGTTGAGCTTTGCTATTTAGCTCTGCTAAAATTTTTCTAGCTTTAACTATATCATTAGCATTTTGAACAAAAGAAATGGCTACAAAGTTTACACCATTTTTAGCACCCCACTCCATATCCATTCTATCTTTTGCAGTTATAACATCTACATTTATTCTTGTATTTGGGAAATTTACGCCTTTATTTGATGTTATAACACCATCATTTTCTATAACGGCTTCTACATCATTTCCAGCTTTTATAACTTTTGCCCTAACAGCACCATCATAAAGATATATGTATTCTCCAAGCTTCATCATATCCAAAATTTCAGGATGATTAATACATGTTTCATAACAATTTTCGCCAATTTGTTTTCCTAGAATTTCCTCTTTTCTAAAAACAATCTTATCACCAGCTTTAAGCATAAAGGTATTTTCAAGCTTTCCTATGCGTATTTTTGGACCACTTATATCTTGAAGAACACCTATCCTTACACCTAGTTCTTTTTCAACTTCTCTTATGATATCTAAATTTTTCTTATGATATTCATGAGTTCCGTGGGAAAAATTTAGTCTAAAAACATTGACGCCATTTTTTACCATATCCAGTATGGTCTGTTTATTATCACTTGCTGGACCTATAGTTGCTACGATTTTTGTTTTTTTTATCATAAATTTTCCTTTTTCAAATTATACAAAATCAAAGAAACATTTTAGATATAATTTTTATCCCAATTCTGCTTCAAATTTAGCTTCATTAAAAGTTTTACCTAAAAACTCACAAGTTTTTTTGGTATCTTTTGCAGCATTTCCAAGACAACTTGTAGCTCCTGGACTTGGGGTCATATTAAAAATAATACCCTTTTTAGTATCGATAGAAGCTTCTCCAAGCATCAAAGTTTTGTTTTTCTTGTCTATTACTTGTGGGCGAATGCCTCCAAAACCTTTTGCATAATAAATATCATCTTCTCTTAAGCTAGGAACAATTTTTTTAGCATCTTTTACAAAAAGTTGCTTGCCTAGAATTGGAATCTCAAAAGCAACATTTCTAAAGAAATAGTTTCTTATGTCGCTATCTTTTAATAAATCCCAAAATACACTAAGCGTATCAGTACCAAAATTTAAACTCGAAATGGATTCTAAGAAACTTTTTGTGCCATGGAATCTCTCAAGTACTGGCATAGGTATAGCAGTTGGTCCAAAACGAGTACAACCATCAACTAAAACATCTGGATCCCCATGCAATGCTGCAAATGGAAGTTTTGGATTTTGTATCATGTAAACTTTACCATTTAGAAGCCTTTTTTTAGTTAAGTAGTAACTTCCAGCCATAGGTAAAGTACCCAAATCTTTACCATAACCCATTTTATGAGCTAGATATAGCGAATGCGCGCCAGCGTTAACTATTACAAAATCTGTACTTATAGAAAGATTATTTATGGTTTTTATATAGAATTTTTCTCCCACATGATCAATGCGCTCAACTTCAGAATTTAAATAAACATCTACTAGCTTTCCTTTTTCTTTTTTAGCATTATCTATAAATGAATTTGACATAGCGCCAAAATCAACAGTTGTATAAACGCCAGTTGTTATACCAATTCCAGCTACATTATCACTTCTTATTGAGCCTTTGTCATCAAAAATAACTTTTGGTTCTATTTCTTTTAATTTTTCTTTGTCATAATATTCTAAATATGGGTATATTTTCTTAAGATCTTCATAACGACCTTTTATTGTCTCAACTTCCTCATCACCAACTCCCATAGCAAATTTTTGATGCTGGAACATAAATTTTTCATTATATCCATGTTGAAGACCATATTTTACTATCATATCCGCAGTTTTTTTAACTTTTGCTGCTTTTTCATAAGTATAGTTTGTCTCAATATCACCAGAATGTATAGTTTGAGAATTGCCAGTTCCTTTTGAATTTAGCGTAGATAAACCCTGGTATTTTTCTACTAAAGCTATATTTTTTATATCTGTATATCTTGAAAGAAGATATACCAACGCAGATCCAGAAATTCCACCGCCTACTACAACGACCTCATAATGCATCTCTTTCATTAAATTAACTCCATAATTTATATTTTTTGATATTTTAATAAAAAGTGTATCGTTTTTACATTAATAACAAGCTTATAAATTGACATTTAATGATATTTAACTAGATATTTATATATAAAAATAATCAAAAAAATTAAAATTACTATAAAAATTCATATATTTTTAAGTTTTATTTGTTTAATACTACTTTTTGTAACATTTTTAATATAAAAATAAATTTAAAATTTGAAATTATATTATGTTATATATAGTTTATTATATATATTAGTTACTCAAAGTAACAAAATTTAGCATTTTTATTTATTTATTTATACTTTTATGCAAAAAATATAATTATTACAATTTTATGGTATATAATTTGTTACGAAAATTAATTTAAAGGGGGCAAGATGAGCGATCAAGAAATCGATCAGTTCCAGCAAACTGAAGATGAACTTGAGCAAGCTACTAGCTTTTGGCATGAAAACAAAAGATCATGGATTATAATATCAATTGCAACAATAATATCTATAACATTATTTTATATTATGCCATATGATGTAAATGCAAAAAAAGGTCTTTGTTTGCTTGTTTTTATTGCCACTTTATGGCTTAGCGAAGCTGTACATATAACTATAACGGCACTTTTGGTTCCTATATTAGTTATACTTCTTGGTATACAAAAAGTAGAAAAAGATGGTACTTTAACTGATATATCAATAAAAAGTGTTTTAAATAATTTTGCAGACCCAACTATCTTTCTTTTCTTTGGTGGATTTGCTTTAGCAACAGCTCTTCATATGCAAAAGCTAGATAAAAAAATAGCTGCTAAAATCATATCTGCCTCAGGGTCACATCTAGGATATGCTGTTATTGCAATATGTGTTGTTACGGCTGGACTTTCTATGTGGATATCAAATACCGCAACAGCTGCAATGATGCTACCTTTGACTCTTGGAATTTTATCAAATTTAGATGAAAAAAAAGAGCAAAACACCTTTACGTTTGTACTTTTAGCTATAGCGTTTTCAGCAAGTATAGGCGGACTTGGAACTATAGTTGGCTCACCACCAAATGCGATAGTTTCTGCAGCACTTGGGTATAGTTTTACTGATTGGATGAAAGTTGGAATGCCTTTGATGCTAATATTTTTCCCAATCATGTTACTTGTATTGTATTTTATATTTAAACCAACTTTGAACACTAAAATTTCCATAGATTCTCATAATATGATACCATGGACTCAAAAAAGAATTTTGACAATGGTTGTTTTTGTCATAACAGCATTTTGTTGGATATTTTCAAAAAAATTAAGTACGCTTTTAGGAATAACACTAAGCGATGCTTTTGTTGCACTAAGCGCAGCTGGAGCTATAGGCGTGCTTGGTCTTGCAAAATGGAAAGATATAGCACATGGAACAGACTGGGGAATTTTAATGTTGTTTGGTGGTGGCCTTGCATTAAGTGGTGTACTCCAAGACTCTGGTGCATCGGCAGCTCTTGGAGCAGAAGTTTCTAGGCTTTTTGGCAGTGTACCGCTCTTTGTAATTATACTAGTAACTGCTATATTTATAGTCTCTCTTACAGAATTTACTAGCAATACAGCATCTGCTGCACTTTTAGTACCTATATTTGCAACTATAGCAGTTGAACTTGGATTATCAAAAGAATCACTTGTTGTAGTTATAGGCGTTGGTGCAAGTTGTGCATTTATGCTTCCAGTGGCAACTCCCCCTAATGCAATCGTATTTGGTACAGGATATATATCTCAAAGGCAAATGTTAAAAGCAGGTGGTGTATTAAACATATTTTGTATAACCGCTATAACACTATATGCTTACTTTTTCTTAGCATAAAACTATCTTAACCCTCTTTGGGGTTAAGATTTCTCTTAGCAGATGAGAGCATGAGTTTGATTCTATTTTCTTGATTTGTCTTGCTTGATCCTGGATCATAATCAATTGCTATTATATTTGCATTACCATGAAGTTCTTTTATCTTTCTTATCATACCTTTTGCTATTATTTGGTTTGGCAGACATCCAAAAGGCTGAACCGATATCACATTATCGATACCATTTCTTACAAATGCAGCCATTTCAGCTGTTAGTAGCCATCCTTCACCCATCTTAACGCCATACCCTATATAATCTTTTGCAATATCTTTTATGTATTTAAAAGATATTGGTGGTGTAAATTTGGAATTATTTTTTACTATTTTTATCATGTCTTCTTCAAGCTTTTCAAAAATATAAGCTATGATTTTACTCATCTTATAGCTTTTAGAGTTTGTCCCATAAATATCTTTATCATGTATTGCGTCATAAAGAGAAGATAAAATAAAATCAATCAGCCCACTATTTACAACCTCAGCACCTTGTGATACTAAGTATTCATTTAGTTTTTTGTTACCAATAGGTGAGTATTTTATATAAATTTCGCCAACTATGCCAACTTTTACTTTTTTTTCATCACTTAACTTAATATCTGAAAAATATTTTAGTATTGTTTTATAGTTTTTTTTCATTCTAAAAAACTTCATAGACGTAGTTAGTGACTGCACAAATTCACTACTTTTCCTTAATGCTTCTTTGCTATCTCCGCTATTTAATTCATAACTAACACATTTATTAAAAAGATACATAATCAAATCACAGTAAAAAATAGCTAAAAATATCTTTATAATAGTAATTTTTCTAAGAACAAGAGAATTTTCATCCATAGAGTTTGGATTAAAAGAAACAACTGGCACATACTCAAAACTACTATCTTTTAGCGCTTTTCTAAGAAGATATATGTAGTTACTTGCCCTACACCCTCCACCAGTTTGGCTTATAAGCAGTGCAACTTTTGAGTTATCAAATTTACCGCTTCTTAAAGCATCTATAAACTGCCCTATAACAATAAGCGCAGGATAACACATATCATTATGAACACTCTCAAGCCCAGCAGTTATAACTTCTTCGCTATCATTTCGTAAGATAACTACATTGTATCCATCATCTTTTAAAATTTTTGCGGCCACATCAAAATGAGGCTCAAGCATATCTGGCACAAGTATGATGTAGTCTTTTAAGCTCATGATACCGCCAATTTTGAGTTTACAATCATTGCTTTTAAGCTTTTTAGCCTTATTTTCATAGCACCTATATTTGTTATCTCATCAATTTTTAGCTGTGTATAAAACTTACCACTACTTCTTAAAATATTTTTTATCTCATCAGTGGTTATAGCATCTATACCGCATCCAAAACTAACAAGCTGTACAAAATGCATATTTTCATGTTTTGTTACAAAATGTGCTGCATTTATCATCCTTGAATGATACGACCATTGATTTAATATGCTTGTATCATACTTCCTAAAAGGCAGCGAATCTTCTGTTAAAACACCAAATCCAAGAGAAGTTAAAAGAAGATCAACGCCTTTGTTTATATCAGGATCTATATGATAAGGACGAGAGCCAAGTACAACCACATCCAAATCATTTTCTTGTGCATACAAAAGCACATCTTGAGCCTTTTTAGATACCTCATCTTTATATTTTTTCAACTCTTTAAAGCCTAAATTTGTAGCGTTTTGCAAAAGCTCTAGGTTAATATTTTGAATGTAAGGCTTTAATATATCAAAAATCCTTTTGTTAAAAAAATTTGCGTTATTTAATCCTATGTGTGGATACAAAAATACCTTATCTTTTAAACTTGCAACATTTGCTTTTATAAGTTCAGGATAGTAGGCAACTACAGGACAATTATAATGATTATCCGAAATGCCTTCATCTATACCGTAACTCATACAAGGATAAAATATCATATCAGCTTTACTTTGTGCCAACTGCTCGATGTGAGCGTGAACTGTTTTTGCAGGATAGCAAACAGTATCTGTTGGGATAGAGTAAGCTGAGTTTAGTTTTGTATTTGCATCTGGCTTATTTGAAACTATAATATCACAATCAAGCAATCTAAAAAATGCACTCCAAAATGGCAAAAGTTCATACATATTTAAAACAAGTGGTAAACCTACGCAAAATTTACCGCTTGCTGGAGTATTTGCATAAGAATTTATAAGCTCTTGTTTAAATTTAACCAAATTTGGAAGCTCTTTGTTTATAGATTTTCCAGCGCCTTTTTCGCATCTATTACCGCTTATAAATTTGTTTTTATTATTAAAGATGTTTATATTAAGAGAGCATTTGTTCGAACATCTATTACAATGTGCAAATTTACTCTCAAATTTAAACTCTTTTAGAGCACTACCATCTATGAGAGCGCTTTTGTCCAAATTTTGTTCTTTTGCAAACAAAGCTGCACCATAAGCCCCCATAAGTTCGCTGTTTTTGAGCCTTATTACATTTGTGTCAAGTTCTTTTTCAAAAGCTCTTAAAACAGCATCATTTAAAAATGTCCCGCCTTGAACAACTATGTTCTCTCCAAGTTCTTTTGCGCTTCTTACCCTTATAACCTTATAAAGTGCATTTTTTACAACACTTATGGCAAGTCCTGCACTTATATCTTCTATGCTTGCTCCTTCTTTTTGAGCCTGTTTTACGGCACTATTCATAAAAACAGTGCATCTACTACCAAGCCTTGAAGGAGCTTTTGAACTTATGGCTAGTTCTGCAAAATCTTTTATATCATGACCTATCGAGTTTGCAAATGCTTGTAAAAATGAACCGCATCCTGAACTGCACGCTTCATTTAAAACTATAGAATCTATCTCGCCATTTATGATATAAAAACATTTTATATCTTGTCCGCCGATATCTATGATAAAATTTACATCTTTGTTAAAATAGCTAGCTGCTTTATAGTGCGCCATTGTTTCAACTATGCCAAAATCTATACCAAAGGCTTCACACATCAGCTCTTCGCCATATCCAGTTACGCCACTTGCGGATATACTTATCTTTCCTTCGCATAGGTCATAAATCTTTTCTAGCTCTGCTTTTATGATATCAAGTGGGCTACCCTTATTTGAACCATAAAAACTATACAAAAGTGAGTTATCTTCACTTATCAAAACTATCTTTATGGTTGTTGAGCCAGCATCTATGCCAAGATAAGCTTTGCCAGCGTAGCCTAAAATATTTTTTGTGGGAATAAAATTTTGTGAGTGTCTTTGTTTAAAATCCTCATACTCTTTTTTATTATCAAAAAGTGGTTTTTCGCCTTTATAATCGCTAGTTTCAGATTCTTTGCTTAGTTTATTTAAGAGCTCGTCATAGCTTAAGCTCTCATCAATGTTATCTTTTGCATAAATTGCGCTTCCTAGGGCTACAAAATAGTGCCCAAGTTCAGGGAAAATTGCCGTTTTTTCATCTAGTTTTAAATTTTTTACAAAAGCCTCTCTAAGAGAGTCTAAAAAGTGCAAAGGGCCACCTAAGAATAGTACATTTCCTTTTATCTGCCTACCATGAGCAAGTCCTGATATCGTTTGTTCAACAATAGCTTCAAAAATGCTTGCTGCAATATCTTCTTTTCTAGCTCCTTGAGAAATGAGTGGTTGTATATCGCTTTTTGCGAACACACCACAACGAGATGCGATAGGATAAATTTTAGAGTGATTTTTAGAAACTTCGTTTAGCTCAGCCGTGCTTATTTTCATCAAACTTGCCATTTGATCTATAAAAGCCCCAGTTCCACCTGCGCAAGTTCCGTTCATTCTCTCTTCGATACCACCACTTAAAAATATAATCTTAGCATCTTCTCCGCCAAGTTCGATAACAACATCAGTATTTGGATAAAGCTCATTTGTAGCAATAGTTGTAGCAAAAACCTCTTGCACAAAATGAATATCGCAAAGCTCAGATATTCCCATTCCAGCTGATCCAGTTATACAAACTTTCATGCGCTTATCAGACAAAAGAGGCTTTAGCTCCTTTATCTTATCTAGAGTTATCTCATGCGGCTTAGAATAGTGCCTCTCATACGAGTTGTATAATATAGTATTTGTTTCATCAAGAAAGATTGTTTTTAGGGTAGTTGAACCAACATCTATGCCTAAAAAATAATTCATCCCCTCCCTCCTTAATTTAGCAAGCTACAATAATATTTATTTTATAAAAAGGAAGATGAATTTATGATAAATTAAGTATGTTAATGCCTGCTATCTTCATCCTTTAATCTTTTTTGCATTTCATCTATGTTTAATTTTATAAATTTATAACTCAAAAATATAAAAACAGTCCAAACTATCAACATTATTATAGATTTTATCATCTTATTTCCTTAGTAAATATGATCGCTATTTTCTATCTTTTCAGCACTCAATTTCTCTTTATCCATTGCTTTCCAAACATATGCAATATATCCTAAAACTACTGGCATAAAAAGCGATACTATAGTCATTATCTTAAGTGTATAAAAACTTGAGCTTGCATTATGAATAGTAAGTGAGCTTTGCAAATCTACATAAGATGGATAAAATGTATTTCCTTGTAGCCCTAAGCTAAAAAATAACGAAGTTACAGCGATGGTTATACCAAATCCATAAGCAAATATACCATTATTACTATTTTTAAATATAGCCTTATACACCCCTAACAAAACCAAAATAATACCCAAAATAAAAGTTACTAAAAGTAGCGGATTATTTATGAAATTTAAAAGATAAAGGTATTTTTTCATAACAAAAATACCTTTATCTATCATAAATCCTTCTTTTGTAAAAATCCAAGCCAAAAAAGCAAGTAAAAAGATTAAAAATAAAATAAAGTTCTTCTTTAATGAATTTCTAAATTTGGTATTTAAAATTTCATCTTTAATGTTATTCATAAGATATAAATTTCCACCAACTCTTGAAGCAAAAACTAACGCTAATCCTAAAAGATAATTAAATGGATTTTTAAAAGCTTCTAATCCGCGCATTGGATTTTCCCAAAGAACGAAATTTTTCTCACTTAGCCTGAACTCACTTCCGCTAAAAAATGTACTAAGCGCAACGCCTATCAAAAAAACACCTAAACTTCCATTTATAAGCATAAATACTTCGTAAGTTTTTTGCCCCAAAAAATTATCCGGTTTTTTTCTATATTCATATGAAACTGCTTGAATAATAAAACAAAAAAGTATCAACATCCAAATCCAATATGCACCACCAAAACTTGTCGAATAAAAAAGTGGGAAAGCGGCAAAACAAGCTCCACCAAACATAACAAGAGTTGTAAATGTAAGTTCCCATTTTTTACCAATAGAATTTATAATCATATCTTTTTGATGCTCATTTTCGCTCACACAAAACATAAGAGTTTGTCCGCCTTGAACAAATGTCATAAACACAAAAATACCAGCAAGAAAACTTACCACAAACCACCAATAAAGTTGATATGCTTCATACATGTTAAAATCCTATCTTTATTTGTTTTAGCATAATTTTTATCTCTGCTATAAATAGTACTGTAAATAACACAGCAAATAGCCAAAATGAAATCATGATGTTTGTAGATGCTAAATTAGTAGCCGCTACTCCTACTGGCATAAGATTTTGTATGGCCCAAGGCTGTCTTCCCACCTCAGCCACAATCCAACCAGCTTCGCAGGCTATATATCCAAGAGGTATACTAAACACGCAAATCCAAAGTATCTTTTTAAATTCTTCTATCTCATTTGCCATTGATAGATAAAGAGTTATTAAAAATAGCAATATAAAAAAGCTACCAAGAACTACCATTATATGAAAACTATAAAATGTAAGAGCAACTGGCGGTACTAATTCTTTTGGATCATCAAAGTAGCCATAGCCAAAATTTTTCATATTCTCATCAAGTAAGCTTTTATTTTTTACCATTAAAGCAGTGTCGCCAGCATCTTTTGCCGCTTTATAATTTCTCAAAGCTTCAACTGCTATTTTGCCACTATTTATTTTACTCTGGCTAGATTCTATGCCAAATTTTTCGTTTCCAAAAATTATCTCTTCGATACCTGGCGTAAAGTTATTTATTCCTCTTGTTGCCATAAGACCAAGAAGATATGGGGCTTCTACTCGAAACAAAAAAGGATTTTTATCATCGCCTACTTGCTTAGCTGGATTTAAAATACCAAAAGCAACTATATCTGCATTAACTTCACCCTTATATAATCCCTCCATAGATGCTAGCTTCATTGGTTGTTTTTGTGCAACCTGATAAGCACTTTCGTCTCCACTATAAAGAACAAAAAGAGAGCTTAAAAATCCAAAACTAGCAGCTACTATGAAACTTTTCTTAGCCATTATAAAGTTTTTATTTTTCAACATAAAATACGCACTAATTCCAAGAACAAAAAGAGCAGATGTTACGTATCCTCCACCTACTGTGTGTAAAAATTTACTTATTCCAGTTGGAGAAAGAGCTACTTGAATAAAGTTTATCATCTCATTTCTAGCCGTATCTGGATTGAAAACAGTTCCTACAGGATTTTGCATCCAACCATTTGCAACAAGTATCCAAAAAGCACTTAAATTGGAGCCGATTGCTACCATCCAAGTTGAAAAAAGATGAAATTTCTTTCCAACTTTATCCCAACCAAAAAACATTACAGCAAAAAATGTTGCCTCTAAAAAAAATGCAAAAAGTCCCTCTATGGCAAGTGGTGCACCAAATATATCACCAACAAACCATGAATAATTTGCCCAGTTTGTACCAAACTCAAATTCCATTATTATCCCAGTTGCAACGCCTATTGCAAAATTTACAGCAAATAATCTTAGCCAAAATTTAGTTATTTTTTTCCACTCTTCATTGCCAGTTTTTACATAAATTGTCTCCATAAAAGCTAACATAAAAGAAAGTCCAAGAGTTAGTGGAACAAATAAAAAGTGATAAAGTGCTGTTAGGGCAAACTGTGCTCTTGAGTAATCAACTGAGCTTAAATCCATCATTTAATTTCCTTTGTGATGTTTTTATAAATAAAATCAATCTTTTGGGCTTCGTTTTTAAATTCTGTATTTATAGTTTTGTTGAAAAAAAATATTTTCAAAACAAAAAATATTATAAAAAGTTTTATAAATATGATTAGCCACAATGTTTTGCCTAACTTCATATTTCTAAAGCCATCTAAATATAACTTGATAATTTTTTGTATTGACATGTGATATTTTACTCCAACTATCTTTAGTTCGGGTTAAATTTATGATAATTTATTAAATTTACAACATTATAATTGTGCTTTTTAAAGGATATAATATGAATGATTACAAAAAGTTACTAAGTTTAGTAAATGAAAATAGTAAAAAATTAAATGGCTTATATGATGATTTAGATAATGAAATTATAAATAAAGCTATTAAAATTTGTCATTTTAGTGGCGAAAAATCTCAAAGAATCGCCATTTTAAGACGAATTGTAGATTTAAAACCAGATCCGCTTTTGATAGAACTAAAAAAAATTCATAAAGATGAGGAGAAGGTTTTAAAATATAGAGATGAAATGTACGATTATACTACAGAAATTCATGCTAATTTACATGAAGAGTTAATTAATAAAATTGTGCAAAAAAATGTACTTGATGATTTTAATATAGCTTTAGTTAAAGGTGTGCATAATATCGGCATAATTTTCAATGAAATGCAAAAAAAATGGCAAAAAATAGTAGTTGATGAAAATAGCACAAAATTTTCATCTATGAAAAATCCATATGAGTTCATAAAAAAGCATAAACTTTATCAAATTTCAAATGACTCTCTAGTATGCGAGAGAAGCTATGGTGTAGCTATGTTTGATGAAAAAATATCTTTTGTCCCATATGGTAAATTTTTTGAAGAGTATAATCTAGAAGAAGCTTTTGATGAACTAATACAAAACTTAAATGAAGCCAGCAATAGTGATGAAAATAAAAGCTATATAAAATATTTTGAAAAACTAAAAGATGCATTTTTACAAACTAACAATGATAAAGTCATATCATCTTGGCAAGAAGCAGAAAGTGCTTGGATGGAGACAAAAGGAGATTTACAAGTTGGACACCCACTTGAATATTACGAAGATGCCTATACTCACGCAGTTGCCTTAGAATGGGACATAAGACTAAAAGAAAGCTTATCTTTTGATGAGAATAAATTTAAAAAAGAAATTTTAGAAAGTTTTGACAATGTTTATAATAAAATACAAGCAAACTCAGAAAAAATGTATAAAAACGTGGTTTCTAACATAGACAAAACTCAACTTTACATATCAGTTCCTATGATTTATTACGGTGCTGAAATGAATGGTCTTTTTAGTGCTCAGGTTGTACCAAATGATGAGTTTGTAAGCAATAAATTTGGCAAAAAAATATTTGCTTTTGTAAATTTTGTCTATGAAAGCTCAAAAGCAAAACCTTTTATGAAGCTAAGCTCGGTTATATTTGATAAGAAATTTTTAGATTATGGCAGAGAAATACTCTTTAAAAAGCCTGAAATTTGGCGCAAAGTTTATGAAGTTAGCACAATAGGACATGAGTTTGGACATATATTTTTCATAGATAACGACACAGAAAACATAATGAATCAAAGCGGTGTTTTTAAATACATTGAAGAGTATAAAGCAACGACTGGTGGGCTTATAAATTTCTTCTATCATGAAAAAGATGAACTAAGAATGCCTGTGTTTAACGAACTTATTAAAAGAAGTATAGGACTTATAGCTTGGCAAAAAGTTGATGAAGTTAAAGCTTACTACTGCGAAGGATTAATTCATTTAAGTTTGCTTTTTGAAAGTAAAACATTAAGTTTTAAAAATAATAAATTAAGTGTTGATTTTAGCAATAACTCATATGATAAATTTAAAACTCTATGCTTGCAAAATTACGAAAAATTAGCAAAAACCTACTATGAAAAACGTGATGCAAGCGAATTTTTAAGTAAGTTTTGCACATTGCAAAACGATATCTATTTGCCTATAAACAAAGAAGCAAGAGATTTTGTCGTATACTACTCTAAACTATACGATGAAATCGGCAATGAAGTGGATGAAAACTCATCAAAAGAAGAATGGCTATAAATCTATATTTTCTATGCATACATTTAAATTTGAAGAGATTTTTTCAATCTCTTCTTTTGTTTCATTATTTTTAGGTAAAACTATATAAAGTGAGTTTTTAAAACCAAGAAAATAGTTGTATTTGCTTTCTTCTATACTTTTTAAATGCTTAGTATTAAATTTTTCATTTGGCTTTGGTTCACCCATACTAAAAGATATAGTATCTTTATCTGCTACAAAATTCATCTCAGTATCGCTAAATTTAATTTCTTGAGCACTTTTTAGATGGTCATTTTGCATTTTTTTATAAAGTTTTGGATAAATTACCATCCATAAAACAGCGAGCACAACTGAAACCAAAGATGCAACTGGAACAACTTTAAAAATTCCATCTATAAAAATACCAACTAAAATAAACTCAAACGGTATCGCATAATAGCTTATAAGACGCTGTTTTTTAGATGCTTTGCTTTTTGTTAACATGAAAATTTTTAAATTTTTAATATCTTCTTTAGTAAGTGTTACTTTCAAAATATTGCCTTTTTTAATTTTTGCTTATTGTATCAAAATATATTTTTCAATTTATTTAAACAAGAAAATACATTTTATACAATATTTAAGTATAACCTTAGTAAATAATTTAATTTTTTAAATTATTTCATTTTATAAAACACAATATGCCACAATGCAATTTTAACCAATGAGTAGACTTTTGATATTTACAGTTTTATAAACTCACAAAAACACCATATAGAAGAAAGTAGAGATAAAGATTTTTCAAATAGAAAAGCAAAAGCCACATAAGGAGTCGGGGCTTATGACGATAAATTTAGTCATTGACAATATAAATACGAAATATTTAATAATATTTGCTAGGAGTTTTTCTTGCAAATATTATTTTATCAAGCCTCAATTCCTTTTCCACTAAGAAGTTGCTCAAATAAAGCTAATATCTGTGCATTTATAGTTCCACATTGTGCATTTAACTGAGCTAAAAGTTCTCTGCTTGCATCATCTGTATTTGAAGAAAGATGTGCTATCTTTGCTTGCAAATCAGATAGTTGTTTTTTTAATTTTTCTATTTTATTCCAAATATCTGACGTAGGATCTTTTTGTTTCGAAGACTCTTTAGTTCCTTCGCTTTCTTTTTTAAGATCATTTTCTATTCCCTGAGTCATAATAGAATAATTTTCATAAAATGATGTATTTTCTACTTTCATAATTTTATCCTTATTTTATAGTTAAATTTACATCGGCATTATGTAAAATTTTTTTAACTAAGCGATGAGCAACATAAATACGGACCATTTAATAAAATGAAATATTTAAATTTGCAAGGATATTTTCCTTGCAAATTTAACTTTATTAAACTTTGAGTCCTTTACCATTAAGAAGTTTGTCATACAAAGCTGAAATTTGTGCGTTTATCTCGCCACTTTGTGCATTTAACTGGGCTAAAAGTTGCCTACTTACTTCATCATTTCTTGAAGAAATTTTAGCAATTTGTGCTTGAATGTCCGCAAGTTGCTTTTGGAGTTTTTCAATCTTATCTAAAATATCAGCAATAGTCTTATCTAAAATAGCAGTAGCAGGGTCTTTCTCCTCTGTTTTTCGCACCTTATCGTCATTTTCAGCTTTTTTCGTATCTTTTGTGCTTTCACCTAAAACTCGTAACTCAATCGCTGTTGTATTTTTCGTAAATTTCTCATAAAAAGGCGTACTATCTACTCTCATTTTTATATCCTTATGAATTTAAAAATATATCGACAATAAATAAATTTATTTTAACTAATTTTTTTATATAATTTCACAAATGAAACCAAATATACTAGAACTCACAAATTTTCTTGCAGATTATGCATCCATAATGATATCAGTTGGTAGCTACAACTCAAGGGTTAATAGATGCGTAAAAAGGATAGCAGCATATTATGGATATGATGCTTCTATATTTGTACTTTTAAAACATATTTCTATAAGTGTAACAGATATTTCTAATTATGAAAATAGAAGAACTTACGTAAAAGACACAATTCCGCATGCTATAAATTTAGGCATGATATCGGAACTCAGCGCTTTAAGTTGGGTAATAAAAGATGAAAAACTTACTCTTAATGAAGCTAGAAAAATATATGAAGAAATTTTAAAAACAAAAGGTGCTAAATTTAGTTTATCTATAGTATTTACAAGTGCTGCTTTTGGAGCATTTTGTAAACTTTTTGGTGGAGATTTGTGGAGTATAGTTTTTGTAGTAGTTGGCACCATGGCTGGCGTTAGCTTTAGACATATTTTAAATAAAAATAATACAGACATAAGAATAATATACATAATATGCGCTTTTGTTTCATCTTTTATAGCTTACCTTGCTACAGCTTTAAGTCTTAGCACAACTCCAACTGCAGCTATAAGCTCTAGTATACTATATCTTTTCCCTGGAATTGCAATACTAAATTCCATGTTTGATATACTTGACCAAAATGTTTTAATAGGCCTAAGTAGAGCTGTCAATGCAGCTATATTAATCCTTTGTATGAGTGTTGGGGTTTATATTACGCTTGGCATTTCAAATTTGGATCTATTATGATATTGTCAGAATTTTTTATAGACGTAGTATTTGCCGCTATTGCTGGACTTGGATTTTCTTATGCAAACAATCCACCAAAGCGTATACTAGTGTATTGCGCTTTGCTTGGCGGGATCGGATATGCCCTTAGGCTTACCTTACTACACGCACATTTACTAAACTACGCTGGCGCTACTTTGATTGGATCTCTTAGCATAGGGTTTTTGGCAATTTACTTTGCAAAAAAACTAAAAACCCCAATAGAAATTATAGCTTTTCCATCGCTTTTGCCTATGATTCCTGGACTTCAAGCATATAAGACAATTTTAGCCATATTTATTTTTATGCGCTCAAAAGATGAAAATGAAAAAATTCACTATCTTTTGGAAATTTTTGATAACGCCTACACTACAATTTCTATAGTTTTTGCTTTGGCTGTAGGAATTTCTATAATTTTACTTATATTTTATGAACAATCTTTTACAATGACAAGAAATAGAAACTTTAGAAAAAAATATAAGGATATTTTAGGAGGGCAAAATGAAAATACGCATATATTATGAGGATACAGATGCTGGCGGGATTGTATATCATGCTAATTATATAAAGTACTGTGAAAGAGCAAGAAGTGAAAGTTTTTTAAAAGAAAATGTAGCACCTTTTACAAAAGATGGGCATTTTGTAGTTAGCCATATAGATGCTAGCTATATATCTCCGGCTAAATTTGGAGATATACTAGAAATTACTACAAAAGTAAAAGAATGTAAAAAAGCAAGCATTCTCATAGAACAAAAAATTTATAAAATCTCATCATTAGAAGAAGAAAATTTACAAGAACTTCTTTTTGTAGCTCTCATAAAAGTAGTTTTTGTTAGCAATAACAAACCTACAAAAATGCCAGATTTTCTTTTAGAATTTATAACTAAAAAACTTATGTAATCTTAATGCTCCAATGATGCTGGAGTGCTTGCTAATTCAAAACCATTAGGTGTCGTTTTATATATAAGCGTATCATAAATAACTTGTGAGTTTTGTATAGTTTCATTAAATAACTTTTTTGAACCTTGATGTATAAAATTTGAATATATATAATCCATTCCTATGCTAGTAGAATACGCAATCCAATCATATCTCAAATCCTGTTTCAAGATGCTATTTATATTTTTTAAATTATCTTCTATTGTAGATATAGAAGTTGCAAGATACATATTTTTTATATCCGAATACTGAGCAAAATTTAAAAGCATTGGATCATAATTTATCTGAGTTGATAAAAGTGCGTAAGTATCTGCATTATATATCTTTAGCTGGGAAGCAAGAAGAGCTGCTTTTACCATAGGAACATTAAAAAATACACTTGAGTTTTTAAGTCTTGAATTACCTGAAATTTCACGCTTTAAATCCAAATTTCCACTTTGTATGATAGAGCCATATAGCACGCCGCTACTAAGTTTGTTTACATAATTATCCAACATATTTCCAAGAGCACTTCCATCTGAAAAGGTGGCTATATTTGAATTTGAATATGTTAAAAGCTTTGATATCTGTGCTTCATAATCAATACCTCCAAAAACAAAATTTGAAGGCGCATCTGCTACAGTTTTTTTATGTATAGTTGGCACAAAAACAAGAGTATCGCTTTGTATGTTTTGAGCCAAGCTTCTAATGCCATTTGGTGTCATTGGAGCTATTACAAACTTAATATTTTGCGATTTTATTGAGTTTGCAGCACTTGATATCGCGCTACTGCTCTCATCACCTATTAAGAAAAACTTCGCATTTAAATTTGCATTTTGTCTCATTATGTATGATAAAACAGCATTATTTACAATAGTAGAATAACTTTTAATAACTTTTTGAGGGATTATGATTGCTATGCTTGTTTGGTCAAAATCAGCTGGCATAACAAAAGGTTGAGACGATATTTCTTTTGTTACATAAGTAGAGTAAATTTTATTTAATTCTTTATCGTTTGAGCCATTAAATCTTGACAAAAAGCTAGCTAATTTATCATCTTTGATAAGATCTTTTAAACATTTATCGTTGCATGGATCTATATCTAAGTTTATCCACTCTTCACTAACTGGCGGGATTGGCGATTTAATCTCTTCTTTTGTTTCTTTCGAGATAAGCATGGTTGCTATAAGTATTAAAATTATGGCTATTTTTTTCATATAAACTCTTTTATTTTATTTAAATCCATCATAAACTCATCTGCTTTACTTGGATTTGTAATAACCCAATATGGCGAATAAGTTGGCATCAACAAGCTGTTTTTAAATTTAAAAACACTTCCCCTTAAACTATCAAAATTTGCACTTTGCCCAAAATCTTTTGTAATAAGATTAAAAGCCATTGCACCTAATGTAACAATTATCTTAGGTTTTATTATATCAATTTCTTGCATAATATATGGACTACATTTCTCAAAATACTCAATATCAGGCATTTCATCGCCACTCATCTTGCATTTTATAATATTTGAAAAATAAAAATCATCCTTATCCAAAATTTTTTTTATACATTCTAAAAAAAATTTTCCGCTTTTTCCACTAAAAAACTCACCTTTTAAATCATCTGCAATACTTGGCGAATCTGATACAAAAAATACCTTAGCATCTTTTTTGCCACTTGAAAAAAGAGCGTTTTTTCTACTTTTACAAAGCGCACACAAACAACAGTTTAAAACCTGCTGTTTAATTTTTGATATATTTGCATTTTCCAAAAAAGAAGTATTGCAACCGCTATCTTTTAGGATGTTATCGCTCATATACTCAAATCCAAAAGCTTTATAATAATACAACTTTCTAAGTGTCGCTAATTTGTCCATGAGATAGATTTTATCAAAATAGCATTTAAATTTGTATAAAAATATATAATTTTAAAAGGCAAAATTTGATATACTTTTTATATATTTATTTCAAGGACAAATTTATGATAAACATTGGTATCCACGGCGGTAGTGGAAAGATGGGAACAATGATTTTTGAGTGTCTAAAAAACAGCACTGAAGCAAAAGTAAGTTCTATTTTTACTATAGAGCCATTAAGCTATGAGCCAAAATGCACAGTAACGGATGATTTTAAAACTTTTTTTGATAATTGTGATGTTGTGATTGATTTTAGCATAAAAGATGGTGCCATAAATTTACTAAATTATGCAAGAACAAATCCAAAGCCAATTTGCATGGGTACAACTGGACTAGGTGAAGATGGCGAAAACTTACTAAAAACTGCAAGCAATATGATGCCAATCATTTATGCAACAAATATGAGTTTAGGAGTAGCTATTACAAACAAACTTTCAGAGCTTGCATCTAAAGCATTAAGGAATTTTGATATCGAGATAACAGAAATGCACCATAAGCATAAAAAAGATGCACCAAGTGGAACTGCACTTACTTTAGCAAAAAGTGTGGCAAACGCAAGAGAACTAAATTTAAAAGATGTTATGATTACAGGAAGAGAAGGTATGGTAGGAGAAAGAAAAAAAGACGAGATAGCTGTAATGTCATTAAGGGGCGGTGATATTGTTGGAAAACATACAGTTGGGTTTTATAACGATGGGGAATTTGTAGAAATTTCACATACCGCGACAAGTAGATCCACGTTTGCAAATGGTGCTATAAAAGCTGCTATTTGGGTAAGTTCAAAACAAAACGGACTTTATAATATAAATGATTGTTTAGGAATATAAAAATGTGCGCAATAGTTGGAGTAATAAACTCAAACCATGCATCAAAAACTGCTTACTACGCTCTTTTTGCAATGCAACATCGTGGACAAGAAGCAACAGGAATTAGTGCAAATAACAACCACCATATAACCACGATAAAAAACAAGGGTTTAGTTACTGAAGTTTTTAACCAAGAAAAGATAGATAAATTAGTTGGCAATATGGCTATAGGACACAACAGATATAGCACCGCAGGTGGCGAATCTTACTCAGATGCACAACCAGTTTTTGCAAACTATTCTTTAGGCGAAATTTCCATAGTTCATAATGGAAATTTAACAAATAAAAATAAAGTTAGAGATGACCTAATAAAAGAAGGTGCAATATTTCAATCCCACATGGATACAGAAAATATCCTTCATCTTATCGCAAGAAGTAAAGAAGAGCATTTACAAGAGCGTATAGTTGAAGCTATAAATAAAATAGTAGGGGCATATTGTCTGCTTATAATGAGCAGATCAAAGCTTTTTGCTATCAGAGATAGACATGGCGTTAGACCTCTTAGTATAGGAAAACTAAAAGATGGTGGCTATATAATAGCTAGTGAAACTTGTGCATTCGACTTAGTTGGAGCTAAATTTGTAAGAGATGTAAAACCAGGCGAGATGATAATCTTTGAAGAGGGATCGGATAAATTTAAAAGCATTCAGCTTTTTAATGAAATTGATCCGAGAATTTGTGCATTTGAGTATATTTATTTTGCAAGACCAGATAGCATGATAGATGGAAAAAATGTTTACGAAAGAAGAGTTGAGCTTGGTAGAACGCTTGCTAAAAAAACCAAACTTGATGCAGATCTAGTAATTCCAGTTCCAGATAGCGGTGTGCCAGCAGCGCTTGGATATTCGCAAGAAAGTGGAATTAGATTTGAAATGGCAATAGTTAGAAACCACTATGTTGGACGAACTTTTATAGAACCAACGCAAGCTATGAGAAATTTAAAAGTAAAACTAAAGCTAAATCCTATGTCTTCTGTTTTAAAAGATAAAAAAATAATCGTTATTGATGATAGCATAGTTAGAGGCACTACATCTAAAAAGATAGTTGAGCTTTTAAGACAAGCAGGAGCAAAAGAAATTCATATGCGTATAGCTGCTCCTGAGATAAAATTTCCAGATGTGTATGGAATAGACACACCAACAAAAGAAGAACTAATAAGTGCAAATATGAGTAAAGATGAGGTTTGTAAATATATAAGAGCTGATACTCTTGAATTTTTGGAAATAAATGAACTTACTAAGGCACTAGGTGATGAGAGAAAATATTCGCTTTTAAGTTTTGATGGAAATTATTTTATAAAATAAAGGAAATAGCATGAAAAAAACTATTTTTGGGATTTTTATTGCTCTTTTTTTTGTAGGTTGCGCGACAACATCACATGGCCCAACCGTACATTTAAAAACAACACAACCTCTTATAATAACACAAAAACCATCTGGAAATAGTGTTTATATAAAATTTAACAACTCTGTAGACATTGATAATAACATTACTCAAAATATACAATATGTCCTTCAAAATAACGGATATGTATTAACAAATGATCCATTAAATAGCGATTATGAAATTTATGGTGATTTAACCGATTTTAGAAGAATATATGTAAAAGATCCAAATGTATATATGGGATTTGGATTTGGAATGCGAAGATTTCATAGTGGTTTTGGACGCTTTTATGACTATGATGATCCATATGCTTATAATGACACAAGCTATATTTATGAAGCTCAGGTTTCCATACTTATAAAATTAAAAAATTTACCAAATTATTCGACAAATTTAAACTTACAAAGTGCTAGAGGTGTGTATTCTACAAGTACAGTAATGTCTAGTTTTTCAGATAAGATAAGCAAACAAATACTTCATTTCTTAAAATTTTAATGTATAAAATTTATCTATTTGTTTTGCTAGCTTGTATAAATTTGCTAAGCTCAGATCTTAGCTATACGAATAAATTTTATATAGATACTATGCCAAAAGATAAAAACTTTTATATAAAATTTGATAACTACAGCGGAGTTTTTAGTAAACTTGATCAAGGCATAATACAAAATTTAACAAACGATGGTTTTATATTAACAAACGAAGATAACGCTAGTACTATTATAAAACTTACTATAAATTATTTTAAACAAACACCAGTACCCAAAACAAGTGGAGGATATGTCAATGTTGGAGTAGGAATTGGCAATCATGGTTACAGACAAAAAAAGATAGAAGTTGGCTATGTATTAGGTCACATACCAGATAATACTGGCTTTGATACTTCTTTAGATAATATTTATGAGGCTGGTACTAGCTTAGCAATACAAATAATAAATAAAGAAAATCAAACCAAAACTTATGCTACAAATTTAGACTACTTAAGCAACTATAACGACATTAAAGATGCCACAAAAGACTTTGAAAATTTAATTTCAAAAGAGATATCAAAACTTCTTTTTATCCCTATTTCTCATTAAGCATTTGTGTAGCAAAATCTATAGCCTCCTTACTTATATTCTCACCACTTATCATTCTAGCTAATTCTTTGACTTTTTCATCATCATTTATCTCGTGCACACTTGAAATTTCACCATTTTTTTCAACCACAAAATGAGAATTTGCTCTACTTGAAAGTTGTGGTTGATGTGATATAGCAAAAATTTGATAAAAGCTAGATAGCTCATTTAACACATTTGCTATACTCATTGCTTCTTTTCCACTTAAATTTGCATCTATTTCATCAAGCAAAATTACACCGCTTCCTTTTCTTGTTATAACACACTCAAGCGCAATAAAAGCAAGTCTTAAACGGTTTGTCTCACCACTACTAAGCTTTTTAATATCAACACCACTATGTTTTATCAAAACCTCATCTACGCCATTTTCACTAATGTCGGTTGTATCAATACTAGCACTAACTTCATTCATATATAACTTTGTTAGAAAATCATTTAACATTCTTAAGAACTCATCCAAGCTATCTTTTCTAGCACTGCTTATCTTTGCGCCTAATTCATCTACTACATTTTTTATATTTTTAAGTTTTTTTTGCAAGCTTTCTTTTTCAAAGCCTATATCTTCATAATGTGTAAGCTCTTTTTTCTTTTTTTCAAGCACATTCAAAGCTTCTTCTATGCTACCATACCTGCGATTTAGCGAGCTTAAAGCTTCAATCCTATCTAAAATATGCTCTATATCAAGATCATCAAGTTCACCTAGGCTTAATCCCTCTTTTATATTTCTAAGCTCATTCATGCTATCTTCAAAAAATGAGCTATCTTTATCGCTTAATCTTAAGGCCTCTATGACAGCGCCCTCATAGCTAAATATTGATTCGGCCCTACTCCACAGTTCTATTATCTTATCTTTTTTACTTAATTTCTTTTTTAAGTCCATAAGATTGTCATATTCGCTAATTTTTGGAGAAACTTCTTCTATCTTTGAAATTTCAAATTTAGCAAATTCCTTAAGCTCTTCTATCTTGCTTTCTTCAAACTCTATTTTATTTAACTCTTTTAATATTTTTGAATACTCTTTATAATTTACTTTAAAATTTGCCAAAATATCTGCATATTTTGAATCTTTTTTTATATAAATAGTATCTAAGATTCCAAGCAATCTTTCATTTTCAAACTCACCATTTTCTTTAGCATTTAAATATTTAATATGCTCTTTTGCTATTCTTGCTACATTTTTTTTTGAAACAAGCTGTGAGTTTATAAAAAATCTTATACTTTTATCTTTCAACATCTTAAATGAATTTATATCATCGTTTTCAAGCCCAAACTCATCCATATTAAACTTATACTCTACATTAGCCTCAACCAATTTTGCTTCGCAATCTTTTAGTCCAAATACACCTAAAAGTGCACTAAAAAGTACTGATTTTCCAGCACCACTAACACCTGTAAAAACATTTAGGCCACTACTAAATTTAAGCTCAACTTCATCAAATGTCAGATAGTCTTTTAGATATAATCTTTCAATCATTGTGACCCCATCTTAACTTTTCTTTCAAAACATCAAAATAATCATTTTTAGCACTTTTTATCAAATTTACTCTTTTATTGCTAAGTTTTACCGCAATTTCATCGTAATCATCCATCTGATACACATCTTGACCATCTATCACAACAGCTACATCATCTTTGGTCTTAAAAGAACTTGATGCACTTTTTGGAAGTATTAATGGGCGTTGCGTTAAAGAATGTGAACAAATTGGAGTTATACTAAAAACATCACAAAACGGATAAATTATCGCCCCACCAGCACTCATATTGTAAGCAGTTGAGCCAATCGGTGAGCTTACTATAACACCATCACCAAAGTAAGAATTAAAATGTTTTCCATGTAAGTAAGCTTCTATCTTTGCTATAGATTTTATTTTTGAGCGAACCAAAACAACATCATTAAATGCAACTTTATTTAAAATTTTGTCATCTTTTTTTAGTTCAACATCCAAAAGATATGGGCATTGCATATCAAATTTGCCATTAAAAAAATTTTTAAAAAACTCTTTAATATCTGAAACTTTAATATCCGTTAAAAACCCTAAATTTCCAGCATAAACGCCAAGAACCGGGGTTTTAAAATCAACCAATTTTCTACAAACTCCAAGCAAAGTCCCATCGCCACCAAGAGAAATTATCATATCGCAAGTTTTAGCTAGTTTTAGTAAACTTTGTCCTTGTAAATTTATAAACTTGGCTGTTTCGGTTTCAAGTAGCGTATTTACACCATAGGTATTTAAAACTTCTGAAATACTATCTATATTTTGCTTTAAATTATCATGTTTTCTAGCAACAATACCGATATTTTTTACATTTCTATAATCAAAACTTTCTTTTTTCATAACTCAATTTTAACATATTTTTTATAAACTTAGCTAAGCAAAAGCAAAGTTTTAATATAATAACTAGTTTATAAATTAAAAAGGAATTTTAAATGAGAAGCCATTATTGTACCGATTTATCAAGAGAAGATATCGGAAAAGAGATAGATGTCTGTGGCTGGGTAAACTCATACCGTGACCATGGTGGCGTAATCTTTATAGATTTAAGAGATAGAAGCGGACTTTTACAGCTTGTATGCGATCCGGCAGATAGTAAAGAGTCTTATGAAATAGCAAATAGCATTAGAAATGAATTTGCTTTAAGAGCAAAAGGCAAAGTTAGAGCAAGGGGCGAGGGACTAATAAATCCTAAGTTAAAAACAGGGGAGATAGAAGTTATAGTAACAAAACTTATAGTAGAAAACCCAAGTGCTCCACTTCCATTTGTTATCGGAGATAACAATGTCGGCGAAGAAACAAGACTAAAATATAGATTTTTAGATCTTAGAACAACCGAAAGTTTTAATAAATTTAAAATGCGCTCAAGCGCTGCGATTGCTGCAAGAAATACCCTTGACAAGCTTGGCTTTGTCGAGGTTGAAACACCAATACTAACTCGCGCCACACCAGAGGGCGCAAGAGACTATCTAGTTCCAAGCAGGGTTCATCCTGGTGAGTTTTATGCTCTACCACAAAGCCCACAACTCTTCAAACAGCTTTTAATGTGCTCAGGATTTGATAAATATTTCCAAATAGCAAAATGTTTTAGAGATGAGGATTTAAGGGCGGATAGACAGCCTGAATTTACTCAAATAGATATAGAAATGAGCTTTAACACACAAGAAGATGTTATGAAGGTTGGAGAGGCTGTTTTAAAAGATATCTTCAAATCGTGCGGCCATGATATACAAACACCATTTAGACGCATGACCTACAAAGAAGCAACAGAAACTTACGGTAGCGATAAACCTGATCTTAGATTTGATATGCCACTTGTTGATGTTGATGATATATTTGAAAGATCAAATAACGAAGTTTTTAGTTCCTTAGCAAAAGATAAAAAGAAAAACCGCATAAAAGCTATAAAAGTAGAAAATGGCGATAATATATTTAGCAAACGCCAAATGCAGGGCTTTGAAGAATTTGTAAAAAAATTTGGTGCGCAAGGATTAGCGTTTTTCCAAGTTAAAGAAGATGGACTAAAGGGTCCACTTGTTAAATTCTTTAAGCAAAACGATCTTGATGAAATTATGAAAAGATGTGAATTAAAAGTTGGAGATGTTATATTTTTTGGTGCTGGAAAGAAAAAAGTGGTGCTAGATTATATGGGAAGATTTAGACTATTTTTAGCTGATCAATTAGGACTTGTAGACAAAGATAGATTAGAGTTTTTATGGGTTGTTGATTTTCCAATGTTTGAACAAAACGATGACGGCACATATTCTGCAATGCACCATCCTTTTACAATGCCAAACAATGTAGATGAAGAAGATATCGAAGATATCACATCTATTGCTTATGATGTTGTGTTAAATGGAATAGAGTTAGGTGGCGGAAGCATAAGAATACATAAAGCTGATATCCAAGAAAAAGTATTTAATCTTCTAAAAATTACCCCAGATGAACAAAGAGAGAAATTTGGCTTCTTGCTAGATGCGCTTAGCTTTGGCGCACCTCCACATGGCGGTATAGCAATTGGCTTTGATAGACTCATGATGCTTGTTACAAAATCAAGTAGTATTCGTGAAGTTATAGCATTCCCTAAAACACAAAAAGCGCAATGTCCTCTAACAAAAGCACCAAGTGGAGTTACAAATGAGCAATTGCGAGAACTTGGGTTAAAATTAAATAAAAAGGAAAAATAATGAAAATATTATTTTTAATTATCGGAGCTCCAGGAAGCGGTAAAACAACCGATGCTAGCTTAATAGCGCAAATGAATCAAAGCGTAGAGCACTATTCAACAGGAGATCTATTAAGGGCAGAAGTTGCAAGCGGTAGTGAGCTTGGAAAAAAGATTGATAGTTTTATAAGTGCTGGAAATCTTGTTCCCTTGGATGTGGTTATAAATACCATAGTTTCAGCTATAAAAAAATCTCCAAAAGATTTTATAATTATAGATGGCTATCCAAGAAGTGTAGAACAGATGGAAGAGCTTGATAAAGTTATAAAAACAGATGGAGAAATAAAGTTAAACTCTGTTATAGAAGTTAATGTTAGCGAAGAAGTAGCCAAAGATAGAGTTTTGGGTCGCGCAAGAGGTGCTGATGACAACGAAGAAGTATTTAAAAACAGAATGCAAGTTTATCTTGAGCCAATAGATGAAATAAGGGATTTCTATAAATCTGAAGGTGTTTATCATGCAGTAAATGGCGAAAGAACTATAGAAGAGATAGTTAGCGATATGAATGAAATAATTATTTCTCAAATGATGAAAAATATGTAATTTAATATATGAAGGATAAAAATGGATATTTCAAAAATAAAAGCTGGCTCAAATCCAGATAAAATTAATGCTGTTATCGAGATACCTTATGGTTCAAATATAAAATATGAAATAGATAAAGAAAGTGGTGCTGTTTGCGTTGATAGAGTGCTTTACTCGGCTATGTTTTATCCTGCAAACTATGGTTTTGTGCCAAACACATTAGCAGATGATGGTGATCCAGCTGACATATTGGTGCTAAATGAATACCCACTTCAAGCAGGATCAGTGATACCTTGTCGCTTGATAGGCGTACTTGTAATGGAAGATGAAGCTGGAATGGATGAAAAATTACTAGCAGTTCCAGTTAGTAAAATCGATCCTAGATACGATAATATAAAAACAATAGATGATTTACCAAAAGCAACTCTAAATAAAATAAAAAATTTCTTTGAAACTTATAAAATGCTTGAACCAAATAAATGGGTAAAAGTTAAAGAATTTGCAAGCCTTGAAACAGCTACAAAAATCCTACAAAAAGCTATGAATAAATAATATTTGCAACCCTTTTTTTGGGTTGCAAAAAATAGTAAATTACCAAAATTTACTATCTGATTCTTTTCAAAAATTAAAGTAAGTAAAAGTAGATTGAATTAAAAAACCAACACAAAATAAAATATATTTATTTTATTTTGACATAGATTTAATATGTTTTAAAATTTTTTTATTAACTTCATGTCTAAAACAGTCAAAAAACCAACCGTACTTATTAAAATAATATATTGCGGATATAATATGTAATTTTAAAAGTTTTTTATTTTTATACGATTCTCTAGCATAATCATGAGTAATACTAGCAAAAGGATAATATATTGTTCTATATTTTTTATGCAAACGACGATTAAGATCAAGATCCTCCATATACATAAATATATTTTCATCAAAAATTCCAATTTCTTTTAAATGCTCAACCCTTAAAAACATAAAACATCCGCTTAAAAATGGAATGTTCATAATCTTGTCGTATCCAGATTCTCTTAACTCGTATGTATTATTTAATTTTTCTGATATTTTTTTTGGTAAAAATCTTCTAGCTACTAAATTTAATGGAGTAGGAAGAAGTTTGCATGAGTATTGCAAGCTTCCATCTGGATATAAAACTTTTGGGATTATATTTGATACATCCTTGTTTTTATCCATAAAATCAACTAGATCTAACAAAATTTCACTATTAAAATACACATCTGGATTTAAAACCAAATGATAATCCGCCATATTTTCAATGCTTTTTTTTAGAGCTATGTTGTGAGCAGACCCAAAGCCTATATTTTTAGCAGTATGTATATATTCTATGCGATCATCAAGTTTTTTTAGATTTTGCAAATTAGCACTATTTGAATTATCTATCAAATATAGCTTAACATCTAAAGATGTATTTAAAATGCTAAATATAGTTCTTTTGACACACTCTTCATTATTTTCAAATAACACTATTGCTGCATATAATCTCATATTTTACTCTTATTTTAAACATAATGTGGCTATATAGACCATCTCTAGTTTTTCATCTTCATTTTTACAAACTCATCCATTCTAATGAAAGAGTCGCTAAATACTTCAATTAAAGAGCTTAATTTTTTCTCACACCTCTTTATGCCATAATAGTGAATAAAATTTTCTAGCATATTTAACTCTATTTTTTCTTGTTTTTTCTCTATTTCTCTTGGATGTAAATAAATAAATACGGAATTTTTATTTTTATTTTTATTTTTAATTGTTTTTTCTATAAACCATTTTGGAAAAAATCTCAAATAAAAACCACCTGCAAAACCAAGCTCTTTACCTAAAATTTGTGTAACAGATTGTGGTATTTCTAAAATGGGTTTTTCTTTACCATGAATCACTGGATTATGTGGGTATTGTGGAAAATTTTTTATTCCGTATAAATAAGTATATGCAGGATAAACAGATGAGGAATATATTAGTCCTTGTTCGAATAAAATATCATAAAACCAATCCAACTGTTCTTGTTTAATAGACCAAGACGGTGCCCTGAATCCCAAAACTTCTTTTCCAGTAATTTGCTCTAAAATATCACAAGATATTCTCAAATCTTCCTTAAACTCAGCTGCTTTCATAGTATAAACTAACTTATGTCCAAAACTATGAGAAGCTATTTCATGTCCTCTTTCATATATATTTTTAATAATATGTGGTTTTTCTTTTGCCAAATTACCCAAAATAAAACAGGTTGATTTTACACTGTTTTTTTCACAAATATCCAAAAGCTTATTTACACTATTTTCTAAATTTGTACCTTTGGATATATATTTATTTATATCAACTCCTTCGTAATTTGCATGATACCATTCTTCAATATCAAAAGTTAAAAAATTTTTAGTCAATTTCATTGCCTTTGTTTAAATTACAATACATCAAAATTTGATAAGTTAACATTCCAATTATTTATATCAAAAATATCTTCTTTTATTTTACTTTCGTCAAGTATTTTTCCAGCCATATATACTGTTTTAGGGATATATTTTTTAGGAACCTTAAATAAAGTCAATGGCTTAAAATCTATTTTCCCGACAAATAAAATAACATCTATATTTTTTTCATTTTCAATAATGTATTTTACAGCATAATCAAAATTTTGTTTGCACATAATATTAACATCTATTAAATATGCAGCATTTATGCTCTCATAAACATCTACTTTATATGTGAAATAAAATTCATTATACTTTATTATTTTATAACTCCCGTTAAACAATGAGTATCTGTATTTAAAAAAATCTTCATTATTTAATTTTTCTATATTTTTTTTATATCCCTCAAAAATAAAATTATTTTTTGAAAGCAATTTCATAAATCTACTCATTAAAATTGTAATAAAATTGAAAATTTTTAAATTGGGCTTTATGCTACCTATTTTTATTGGCAATATAAAGTAATCCAATCGACCAATATCTTTCCATTTTAATATTTTTTTTCTTACCAAATATACATTATCATTAGGAAATCCGAAAACAAAAAAAATATTATCTTTTAGCATTAATTCATAAACTAGGTTGGCAATTTTTTTTAAATTAAAAGGACTTCCTCTATATTCTTCGGCAATCATTGTATCTACAGATAATCCAAACACATAATTATTATTATAATATTCATATTTCATAGGTATGGAACTATAGCATCCAACTATTAAATTATCTTCATTGACTATCAAACCGTGATAAGAATAGCCTTTGAGAGTATTCAAAAATTGCTTATCAAAATTTTCCAAAGTTTTTTCTTTTTCAAATACATTAAAAAACAAATTGCAAATTTGTTTTTTTTCTGTTTGAGTCAATTCATTAGTCTTTTTTACTAAAAATTCCATTATATTTAACCTTAATATTTTTATTAAAAACAATATATTTACTTGCAGTGTATCCGTATAAAAAACTTACAATCAACGATAATGTTTTTGAAATATATAATGAATTTATATATTTCTCAAAAAATATAATTGCAGAAGTTCCTAGAGCTATGCCTATACATGCAGAAATTATAAAAAGTATCATTCTTTGATAATATCCACTATCCTTATCTAATGAAAATGTATAAAAAAAATTAGCATAGAACTGAAATAAATTTGATACAATAAATCCAAAAATAATAGCCAATATATAATTCATATTTAATACAGAATAGGTCAAAAATATCATAAGATAATCCAAACCTACAGTTAATACCCCAATAAAAATATACTTAAATAAATATTTATTTTTCATTTTTTTGGTATATTGTTCATATCAATTTGTATTGCTTGTAACAAAAATTGCGTACCCAAAATTATTGGTAAAACCGACAACATTACAGTACCGGTACTAGTAGAAGTGCTATTTAAAATAGCTTCTATCCACTTTAAGCATCCCCATATCATACCAAATAAAAACATTGGAATTCCTAAAATCAAATAAAGCGACAACATATTAAAATCATACACAAAATATTTTAAAAAAATTCTTTTACATAGACCTTTAAAAAGTTTAGGAGGAAATCCGAATAATGTTTTGGCTATACCTAGAGAACTCTCTTCATCGCCATACTTAGCAGGGATAGAAACATCATATACAACCGCATTTTCTATATTTAAATTTATAAGCATGTCTGATTCAAAAAAATATCTCTTAGCAATACCGTTCAAATCTAAATTTTTTAATGAATTCTTATTTATAGCTGTATACCCATTTGTAGGATCCATCATATTCCAATATCCAGAAGCTACTTTTACAAGAAATGATAATCCGCTATTTCCAAAAAGTCTTATTTTTGGCATTTGTCTTAATGCTTTAAAATCTGTAAACCTATTGCCTTTTGTATAGTCAGCTTTTTTATCAATAATGGGTTGTATTAGTTTTTGCATATAAGAAACATCCATTTGCCCATCACCATCTACTTTTATTACTATATCTGAATTTAATTCTAAGGCTTTTTTATATCCAGTAACTACAGCTCCTCCAACTCCTTGGTTTACTTCATGATAACAAACAATAACCCTATTATCATCAGATGTTTCGGCTATTTTACCACTATTTTGTGGACATTTATCGTCAATTATTATTATATGATCTACAAAATTTGGCATACTATTTATTACTTCCAATATATACTTTGATACTTTATATGAAGGAATTACTACTGATATTTTCATTTATGCTCCATGTTATATGGTATATATTCTTTTAATAAAAACACGTGACCAGTTTTAGACTTAAATCTAAATATCTCTCTAGAATTATTTATTATATTCTTTAAAAAAACATTATCAAAAACATCAAGTATATCTTCTCTTATTGTAAAATACTTAATATTATAATTTTGCAATTGGACATGCATATCACTTTCATTTTTTATATTTTTTAATTCATTAATTTTAAAGTCAAAATAACTACCATATGAATATAGTTTATAATTATACAAAGCCTTTTCTTTTAAGTCGTTAAATGCCAATAGTTTAGAATTCGGTTCTACAATTTTGTTAACAGTTTGATAAAATTCGTCTATCGCATCATTGTATAAAAACAAATGTGGTTTTTCATAAACTTTATAAACATAATTCAATATACTACAATTAACAAAAAATACGATATTTAAAAGCATTATTAAAGATATATATAAAGAAAATAAACTTTTAATAAAAATATTATCAATACTTTTATATATAGATGCTATTATACATAATAATACAAAAGTCCCTAATGGTAATATTATCAAATAATATCTAGTATATAAGCCGGTTGTATTTTGCATAATAAAGATAGAAATAATAAATACTAAACTTACTATAAAAAACTTTTTAAATTTAGTATTAAAAAAAGTAAAAATAACTAATGGCAAAATAGCAAAATAATGAAATCCAAATAAATAAGAGTTATTTGCAGCCTCTACAAATTTGCTTGTTTTAAATGTTATATCATATAATAAATTTACATTTGCCGGATAACTCCACCTAACATCTTTAAAATTGCTTAGCCAAAAATATTCTGATTTAAATATGCCATTATACCATGGAAAAATAGGATTGCCAGTAATGATATAATTATAAAATAAAGGAATCGAAATTATAAATCCAGTAATAAATGTTATAAATAAAAACAATTTAATTTTGCTACAAATGTTTCTAAAATCTAATATTAGTATCAATATGTATATAGGTATCAATGTGTATACCATTTGTAGTTTTGATAAAATACTTAAATTACCCACAGCAAATAATAAAGGTATGTAATTATTATTTTTACTATATAGATAATCTATAAATATATACACAATAAAACAAGAAAAAAGAAATGAAAAAGAATCAATTAATAAATAAGAAAACTCAAGCATCATAAGTGGAGCAAATATTATCATTGCACATGAAATAAATCCATACAATTGACCCAAATATTTTTCAATAATATTTTTAATAAGGTATATCCCGAGAAAGAAATTTATAAGATTTATTAAACCAAATACACCCTTTCCACCCATTAAATATAAAAATGTATATGTGTAAGTTGGTATAATGCCAGAGATATCAAATGCAACTGGTTCATCAATATTATATGGAAAAAATCCATTTAAAAATATATATCTAGGAACATAAAAGTGCTTAATCAAAGAATCTGAATCAAAAGTTATATTATATGCAATTGATGTAAAAATTGTAAAAATTATTAATAAAAATATATTTGAATAGCTACTCGCGATTTTTATATCATGAATATTTTTAAATACTTGACTCAGGCTTAAATTAGAAATTTTTGTTAACACAACATATTGTATAACCAAAATTATAAAATAAACACTAGAATAATTTACATTAAAATGAGATAATATCCAAACTAAATAGCTAATTACAAATATTTGAATTATATATGATAATGACACCAATATTGCCTCATCATAGTATAAATATTTCATTTTTATAATCATGTAAATCAGGTAGACATTTAATAAAAATAATAAAATTACAATATAACTAGAAAATGAGTCAAAAGCTAGACTTATAATTGCCAATAATAAAAAGAATATATTTGAATCAAATTTTTTATATAATCCTATAAAATAAATTATTAACATAGATACAAAAAAAAGGCCAATTGTTTTCAAAGTGGTATATGTTTTAATAATAACTTTAATATCATCTAATGAATTTTGAAAAATGATATTTAATATGTACCCACAAATTCCAATCAAAAATACATAAAATACATATTTATAAATTCTATTTTCTATCAAAATCATCTTCAAGTCTTATTATGTCATCTTCTCCAGTATATTCTCCGACCTGTGCCTCTATGAGAACCACTGGTATCTTTCCTTCATTTTCAAGTCTGTGAATTTCCCCAGCTTTTATATATGTACTTTCATTTGGTCTTACAAGCCTTTTTTCATCTCCAACTATAACAGTTGCGGTTCCAGATACAACTATCCAATGCTCGCTTCTATGAAAATGTTTTTGTAAAGATAGTCTTTTCCCAGGCTTTACATCTATCCTTTTTATCTTATAGCCATTTGCTTCTTCCAAAACAGTGTAAGAACCCCAAGGTCTATACCCAGTAGTATGAATTTTACATAATTCGCTATTTTTAATTTTAAGCTGTTCTACTACTTGCTTAACTTTTTGACTAGAGCCTTTTTTTGAAATCAATAAAGCATCACTGGTATCTATTATTACCAAATCCTCTATATCAATAGTTGCAATTTTTTTTCTCTTATTGCCATAAATTAAATTATTTTTTGAATCAATTGAAATATGGTTTATATTTATGGTATTACCATTTAAATCCTTCTCAAGCTCTTCAAATAAAGAATCAAAGCTTCCAACATCACTCCAAGATATATTCGAAGGTATTACTTTAACAATATTAGATTTTTCCATAACAGCATAGTCTATACTATCTTCAGGTATAATAGTCATATCTTCTTGTTTTATTCTAATAATTCCATTTTTTGAGGCATTTTTAAAAGCATTATCGCAAGCATCAAAAATTTCTGGTGAATATTTTTTGAGCTCTCCTAAAAATATTCCCGCTTTAAAACAAAACATACCGCTATTCCAATAATAATTTCCAGCATTTAAATACAAAGTTGCTGTCTGTAAATCTGGCTTTTCATGAAATGCTCTAACATCATATTCATTCATGCTTTCAATATAACCAAATCCAGTTTCTGCAAATTTTGGAGTTATACCAAAAGTCACAAGATTATTATCTCCCGCAAACTGTATTGCTTTTTGAATTGCTTTTTTATATTCAATTTCATCTTTAATAAGATGGTCACTTGGAGTAACCAAAACAATCTCGTCTTCATTTAAATCCATGCAAGCAAGAGCAATGGCTGGAGCAGTATTTCGGCCCAATGGCTCTAGTAAATATCTACCATTTTCCCTTTTAAGTTCTTGCATTTGATCTAATGCTAAAAAATATTGATCTATATTTGAAACAATAAACTGATTTTCACACAACTTACTATTTCTTTGAACAGTTAGTTGAAATAAAGATTTATTGTTAAAAAGCTTTACAAACTGCTTTGGCATAAGAGTACGACTAATGGGCCAAAGCCTTGTTCCACTTCCTCCGCATAATATTATATTAGTCATTATATCTCCTCTGTATCATATAAATTATTTATTTTATCTAAAAAATTATGAGAATTTATAAATTTAATCATTTTATTGCTTGGATTACATATTTCTTTTAAATTATATATAGTGCTGGTCATACAATCAGTAAGTTCTGCTGAATCCATAAATTTTTTACCAGTATTTAATTTAGAAATAAGTTCTGCCGGTCCGCCATATTTGTACACTATAGGAAAACATCCCCCTATAATCGCCTCTACAATTGTAATTCCGAAATGCTCCAATTTTTCTGGAAATTTTTGCTCATCTATTCCAGCTCCAGAAGCATGTACATATATTGAAGACTTTTGACAATACTTATCCAAAACATCTCTTTTAGCATCTATTATTATTTCGCCATTTAAGCCATCTAATATATTTTCTATATTTTTTAAATACTCCGTATCATCTTTTGATTTTTTATTTAAACTTCCAATAAGGACTAATTTCCAATCTTTCAAATCTGGATGTAGTTCAATCATCTTTCTAAAAGCCTCGGCAATTATATGTTGATTTTTACTATGGCCATATTTAAAAAATCTTCCTATTGAAAGTATAATTTTTTCTTTTTTATTGTCCGCAAAATTATTTAAATTTTTTATTGTACCAATAGGATAGATAATTTCTCCATTATGTTGACCCCAGTATTTATTGGACCAATTTTTAGTATAATCACTATTGTATAAAAATTTATAAGAAGATAGAAATTCGCTATTTACATTTTTATGAGGGAATGAAACAATGTAGTAAGATTTTTTTGCCTTACTTATTAGATTAGATTGAAATGTAGAATTTATAAAGATATAAAATTTTTTAGTAAATTCTGTATTTATATTATTTTGAATAATTTTACGACAATTTGACAAATCAATATTATAATAATCTGATAACTCCTGAATATCAAAATTTTCTTCAGATACCAAATAAACAGTTTCATATTTTTGCAATATTGTAGCAAACGATAGTGCATGACTTTCACCACCACCCCTGGTATTCCAATAACTATTATAAATTCCTATTGGTTTTAGTTTTTTAACTATGCTGTTTGTATTTTGGATCCTTTTTTTAAGACTTTGAGAAAATTCTTTTAGTATTTTATATATATTTTCATTTACGCTATTTTTATAAAATTCCTCAATATGATTGATTTCTATATATAATTTTTCTGGATTATTTGCAAAATTGAATATTTTTTGAGATCTTCCTACTAACAACTGCCATAAAGGAGAACCTTCTGTTGAAGTTGCTGAATGTCTATGATACACAATAGAGCGCGGTGCATATAAGATTTTATATCCTTTTGATGTAATATATCTAGAAAGCTCCGAATCTTCATAATAAGCAAAAAATTCTGGAACAAAAATAGTCCTATCTATCAACAAACTCCTTCTTAGCAAAACAGATACCCCACAAAAGTAATCAACATAACATTTCGAATCATATTGCCCAATATCATATTCTCCAATACCTCTATCCCCTGGCATTCCTGCGATAGAAATACTGCCGGCATTATTAATAATATAAGATGAATTAACTACATGTTCTTGACTATAGTTCAAAAAAATATTCAAATCTGACGAATTTATTTTCTCATAAAATATTTTATTTTTACCAATTTTATATGACAACAATGTATTTATTTCTAAATTTATTAATTTTATACATATATTTTTTTCTTGCAAAGGCAAACTTAGTATTATTTTTTTATTTTGAGAATAAATAATATTATCTTTTTGATATCCATTTCTAATAAAATACTTTTTATAATCTAAAGAATTTATTGTATCTAAAATATTTATTGCAAATTCTTTTTCACATTTTAATTCCACATCTTGAAATCTTTCATAAAAAAGCGTTTTAGAACAAACTGCACCGCAATTTCCATCCTGTGATATAGCATCAACCATCTCTTTAAGCCAATCTTTATCAACTTTTGTATCTATATTAATTAAACAAAAAAACTCACCTTTACAATATGATATGGCATAATTATTACCCTCTGCAAATCCTAAATTAAAAACACTTTTAACATATATAATGTTAGAAAAATTTTCTTGATATTTTTTTATTATAGATTCAGAATTATCGCTAGAATTATTATCTACGATAATTAATTCAAAATTCCTATATGTTTGTGAATTAATAGAATCTAAAAAAGTAGGCAAATCTTTTTCTCCATTAAAATTTACTGCAATTAAAGATATAAATGGATTATGATCAATACTTCCAAAACTATCTCCATCTATAAATATCGAAGAAACCGTTGGTCTACTTTTTATTATGTATTTTTTAGCACGATAAAGTGCATGTTTAATTCCATTATTTCTTACTTCGGAAATAAATTTTTTTACCAACACATTCATTAATTGCTCCATACTATTTATTTATTTTAAAAATTTTAATTTTTTAAATATTTTGATTACAAAATTTCTATTAAATCTCTCTATAATACTTGTTTGTTCTTGTATATAATTCTCTTTTTGTTCTATAATACTTGTTTGTTCTTGTATATAATTCTCTTTTTGTCCTATAATACTTGTTTGTTCTTGTATATAATTCTCTTTTTGTTCTATAATACTTGTTTGTTCTTGTATATAATTCTCTTTTTGTCCTATAATACTTGTTTGTTCTTGTATATAATTCTCTTTTTGTTCTATAATACTTGTTTGTTCTTGTATATAATTCTCTTTTTGTTCTATAATACTTGTTTGTTCTTGTATATAATTCTCTTTTTGTTCTATAATACTTGTTTGTTCTTGTATATAATTCTCTTTTTGTTCTATAATACTTGTTTGTTCTTGTATATAATTCTCTTTTTGTTCTATAATATTTCTTTGTTCTTGTATATAATTCTCTTTTTGTTCTATAATACTTGTTTGTTCTTGTATATAATTCTCTTTTTGTTCTATAATATTTCTTTGTTCTTGTATATAATTCTCTTTTTGTTCTATAATACTTGTTTGTTCTTGTATATAATTCTCTTTTTGTTCTATAATATTTCTTTGTTCTTGTATATAATTCTCTTTTTGTTCTATAATATTTTTTAAAGCATCGTTTGAAATCTTAGTATATTTTATTTCAACTATAATTTTAGAAATATTATATATTGAAAAATCAATATTTTCAAAGTAAATTTGCGAATTAATAGAGTCAAAAAAATAATTATTATCATTATTTGAATAGGAAGTTCTAGATATAAGAGGCTTTAAATCTATTTTGATTTTGTTATCTAAAACCATATTTATTTTTTTTAACTCAACTATACAAGCATCGTTAAGCACATCGAGTCTTAAACTTTTAACATTCTTAAAATTTTTTAAATCAAACTCGAAAATTTGTAGCTCATTTGAATTTAGCACAGGAAGTTTAATTGAATTTTCTTCACTAATCGCTCCGTCTTCTCCTATATATATCTGTATATAATTTTTAACAATTTGCGGAACTGAATTTGAATTATCATTTATCATTCTAGATAAATTTTCAAATATATTTTTGTCTTCATCAATTGGATCATAAAAATTACTTTTAATATTTTCTTTTCTAAATTTATCTAAAGAATTTGTAAAAAAATTATCAAGCCATGTTGTATTATAAAGATATTTTTCAGTAATTGCATGTCTACTTAAAATAAAATATAAAAATGAATCTTTATCCACATAGTCAGATGCGAGAATCCTTTCTATATCGTTTATATTTGTACAATCCGCAATAAATGAAAAGGTCTTGTCGCTTAATGTTACGAGCTTGTTATCAAAAAACAACGTTTGCAAACCTATGGAGGATGATACTGTTATAACAGCATCCACAAAAGGCAATATAAACTGACCAGAAGCATATATTGTATCAAAATACTCTTCGTATATAAAGTTTGTGTATTTACTTTTTAAAAACTTTATAGCATCAGACGATATGGCAGGGTATTCTGGATGCATATTCATAACAACACCTATATGAGACGGAATATGATCCAAAATATATACACAATATTCATACTGACTCTTAAAAGGTACTAAATCATCAAAACTATAATATCTAGAAAATTGTAACGGCAAAAAAATTAAATAGTCAAATTGTTTTCTTTTTTTATTAAAAATATTTTTAAATGGGCTTTTAGCACTTAGTGTATTTTGACATAGTTCTTTAAAATTATTAACCAATATATGTTGATCTTTGGAAAGTTTAATAGATTTTATCTCATCTTTAAATTTATTTAAAAATAGATAACTATGCATTCCAACTGGATCAAAAAACCAAGACTGAGGATATGGCAATCTAGAAAATATACTATATTCGTGATGTAAAATTAATGCTTTATCAAATATTTCTTTAAAAAATGGTGCCGGTGAGAAAGTAATGATAATATCAGGAACAAATCCATTTAGTTTATTTAACATTAATTTTTTGTAAGATTCTAATTGTTTTTGATTAAATTTTGCACAATGCCAAGCGGTTGTCACATCTAAATAATTTGTTGTAGCAAAAGGTTGTAAAAGCTCTTGTTGCGTTAGCGTAATTATATATGTTTCAATATCAACTTTATGCGCTATTGCTTCATTTGTCATAATTAAAAATTCATAACTATTTTTACTTTGTTTTAATGTATCTATAATTTTTCTACAAAATACATCTATCCAAACATCTTTCCAATATGGCTTATCTTGTTCTATAAGTGGTTCAACATAAAAAAGTATTTTCATTTTGTTCTATTATTTTATTAATTTAGATAACTCTAATGCTATTTTAAAATCCATTGCCGTATCGATATCAGTCGCTTCATCCTCTGGAATATTAATAAAACCAACACTACCCAAATAAATAGAATCACCTTTTTTCTTTATTCTTTCTTTAACAAAAGATGTTCTCCACACAACAATCGCCCAATTTAATACTTTTACTTCTTTTACATCTTGAGTCCTAGGATGTGGACCAAATGGGGAATAATTAATTGGAGTTGAATCCATTAAACAGTGTTTCTTTAAAGATGAAACAGAAAATGCAGTATCATAATTATTAGAAATTACTTCTTTAATAAAACTATTAATAGTTTTGGTAGTCAAAAGTGGATTAGTAGGATTAATGGCCGCAACATATTCAGTTTTACAATCTATGCCGTTTACAAAATCTAGTAAAATTTCTTCGGTTGTTGTATCGCTTTTTGTCAATCCACTGCTTCTAACATATACCTTATAACCTAAATTTTTGGCATATTCAATTAGTTCAATATCATCTGTATTAAGGAAAAAATTATTATAATTGCTATTTTTTAATTTTTTTAGAATTAATCCTACCAACGTATCACCATTAAAATCTAACAAAACTTTTCTTGGCAATCTTTCGCTATTCAATCTAGCAGGAACATAAATCGTAACATTCATATTTAATCCTTTTCTAAATTTATTTTCGCAGGAGCAAATGCATATCCTTGCACCATTCTATGGTAAGATACTATATTTATTTTATCAAAAGGCCATCTTTGATCTAGCTCTATTCTAGGTTCAAATGATATATCCGCCATTCCACAATCTATGAAATATTCTCCACCCACAATATTTAAATTAAATACCATTGATATTTTATTTAATCCCTTTTTTAATGATATGGGAGTATCAACTGTATTATCTCCCCAGATCATTACCCCATCTTTATTTTTAATACTTGTACCAATAACAATAGATGGAAAGTTTCTTGTAGCAATTATATAAAATCTTAAATAAACTTTTTCTCCAGATATAAAAAGAGAATCTGTTTGTACTGCATTTGCATCGTGCGACAAAGTAACTTTTCTAAAAATGGCTTCGTGTGTACCAAACCTATATTCATTTACACTTTTGTTTGGCATTGTACTAAAATCAAATTCTTCTTCAATTAAGCCCTTGGATGTCTGTTCTTGCTTAAAACTATTACAATTATCATGCTTTCTTATTAACTCTTCATAATCATATGTGGTTTGTTTAACATCACTAGAATATTTAATCATATTACCACCATGAATTAATATAGCCTTATTGCAATATTGAATAATCTGTTGTGTACTGTGACTCACAAACAGTATTGTTTTGCCAAGATTTTGAAATTCTCTAAATCTTCTAAAACATTTAGCTTGGAAGGCAAAATCTCCAACACTTAAGGCTTCATCTACTATCAATATATCTGGATCTACATTTATAGCAACTGCAAAAGCAAGCCTAGCAAACATACCACTGCTATATGATTTTACTGGTTGGTTTACAAAATCACCTATGTCGGCAAAAGAAAGTATCTCATCTATTTTAGCATCTATATCTTCTTTTGAATAGCCCATAAGAGTTCCTTGAAGATATATATTTTCTATGCCAGTATAATCAGGGTTAAAACCAGCTCCAAGCTCAAGTAATGATGAGATTTTTCCATTTACGTGTACATGTCCACTTGAAGGCGTTAAAACGCCTGTAATAATTTTAAGAAGAGTCGATTTACCAGCACCATTTTTACCAATAATACCTACCGTTTCTCCTTTTTTTATTTCAAAACTCACATTATTTAAGGCATAAAATTCTTTATGGTATTTCTTTTCTAAAGGATTTAAAGCTTCCTTAAGTCTATCAATAGGCTTATCATATAGTTTGTAAATTTTTGATAAATTTTGTACTTTTATAGCTATATCACTCATCACAACACATCCGCAAAATGAGGTCTTAATTTTCTAAACACAACAGCGCCAAGAAAAAATAAAGCTATGGCTATAAACCAAAAATTGATACTTAAATCAACTTTTTTCCAAAACCATACATTATAAATTAAACTATCTCTATAGCCTTCTATTATATAGTAAGCTGGATTAAATTTTATTATATTATGATATTCTTGAGGAAGTATTTTCATAGACCAAAATATTGGTGTAAGCCAAAATCCAAATTGAATCATCATATTTATAATTTGTCCTAAATCTCTAAAAAATACAACTACAGAACTATTAAACCAAGATAAGCCAAGCACTAAAACAATTGTACAAAACATATAATAAGGAATTTGCAGCCAATAAATATTTGGCATATAACCATAGCACATAAACATGCAAAATAAAAAGAAGACAAAAAATATATGTATTATATATGCCGATATTATCTGTATTATTGGAAGTAGTGATACTCTAAATACAACTTTTTTTACTAAAAAACTATTTGATAAAATAGATTGTACACTAGATTGAAGACTTTCAGCAAAAAAAAGCCATGGTATCATACCCGCCATTAACCAAAGGATAAATGGAAAGTTATCCACAGGCACTGCTTTGAAACCAACTTGAAATACAAACCAAAATATTACAATCATAACAGTTGGTTGAACAAAAGCCCATAATATACCCAGATAATTATTCATATATCTAGACTTAAAATCATTTTTTGCAAGATCGATTAAAAGTCTTTTGCTTTTATATATATCTTTTAAAAACCTATAAAGCATTTTAAAATAATTCATAACTACTTTCCAATATTATATTTTTTTAAATACCATTTAACAGTTTTAACTATTCCGCTATCAAAATTCTCATCTGCTTTCCAACCAAGTTTGTTTTCAATTTTTGTAGCATCTATAGCATATCTTCTATCGTGACCAGCTCGGTCTTGAACAAATTTTATTTGCTCTTTATAGCTAACATTTTTTGGAACTATTTCATCAAGCAAAGAACAAATTCTATCAACAATTTGCAAATTTGTTCTTTCGTTTCTACCGCCTATATTATATGTTTCCCCGCTTATACCATTATGATAAGCTATATCTATACCTTTACAGTGATCAAGAACATAAAGCCAATCACGAATATTTTTACCATCTCCATAAATTGGAATAGGATTGCCACTAAGAGCATTTCTTATAATAGTTGGTATAAGTTTTTCATCATGCTGTTTTGGACCATAATTATTTGAACAATTTGTTATAATCGTATTTAATCCGTAAGTCTCATGGTAAGCCCTTACTATCATATCGCTACTTGCTTTACTTGATGAGTAAGGAGAATTTGGAGCATAATGCGTGGTTTCGGTAAAAAATCCAGTATCCCCTAATGTACCATAAACCTCATCTGTGCTGATATGATGAAATCTACAGTTTTTATACTTATCTTTATAATTAAATGGACTATCCATCCAAAATTTATATGCAACATCAAGAAGAGTAAATGTGCCTTTTACATTTGTCTCTATAAAAACTCCAGGATTTTTAATAGAGTTATCAACATGACTTTCGGCCGCAAAATGAATTACGCCAGATACATCATAATCGTTAAAAATAAACTCTAATAATTCTCGATTACATATATCACCTTTTATAAATTTATATCTTTCATGTCCTTGGACTTCTTTTAAATTTTCTAAACTCCCAGCATATGTTAAAAGATCTAAATTTATTATTTTATAATCTTTATATTTATCTAAAAAATATGGCACAAAATTTGAGCCTATAAATCCTGCACAACCAGTAACCAATATAGCTTTCATATATTTTCTCCTAATTTTTCTAAACATTTATTTAAACTATCTTTCCAATATGGTATTTCTAAATTAAACCTGGACTTTATTTTTGACTTGTCCAATAGTGAATAATAAGGGCGTTTGGCTAATGTTTTATAATTTTCACTAGATATAGGATTTATTTTACAAGGTGATTTTATAATACCAATTATCTCTTTTGCAAAATCATACCACGAAAGAACACCTTCATTTGAATAATGATAAATTTCAACATCGTTATTATCTAAATTCGGCAAAATCTGCAATATAATATCTGCCAAATCTCTTGCATAAGTTGGAGATCCAACTTGATCATTTATAACATTTAAAAACTCTTTTTGCTTTGATAAATTTATCATAGTCTTAACAAAATTATTGCCATATTGACTATATACCCAAGATGTGCGTATTATAATTGAATTTGAGGGATTTATTTGTATTATTTTATTTTCACCACAAAGTTTAGTATTGCCATAAATGCTTTGAGGATTTGTAATATCGCTCTCTATATATGGTTTATAGTTTTTACCATCAAATACATAATCTGTTGAAATATGAATTAGCTTTATGCTTAATTCTTTGGCAAGATTAGCTAAATTTTCTACTGCTTTATTATTTATTAAATCTGCTAAATTTACTTCGCTTTCAGCTTTATCTACAGCTGTATATGCTGCGCAATTTATAATAATATTTATATTATTTTTTTCTACAAATTCTCTTACTTTTTTATAGTCAGTTATATCAAGTATTTTTTTATCTACAAAATAAAATTTATATGTATAATTTGTTGAAATTTCTTCTATATCACTTCCGAGCTGTCCTTTTGCTCCAGTAACCAAAATTTTAAACATAATAGTTTTCCATATATTCAAAAAGCTCTTTGGCTTCTCTTAATAGTGGCTGTTTTGTATCTTTATCTGATAATAAAAGATTTTTACTTTCAATTTTCCATTTTATACCTATTTTTGGATCATCGTAAGCTATACCTCTATCGCACTCTTTAGAGTAATAATTATCAACTTTGTAAGCAAAGATAGTTTCATTGCTTAGAACCAAAAATCCATGTGCAAAACCACGAGGTATTAAAAGTTGAAATTTATTTTCATCATTTAGCTCTTGTGATACGTATTTTCCAAAAGTAGGAGAATTTCTTCTTATATCTACAGCAATATCCAAAACACTTCCTTTAATAACTCTAACCAGTTTAGTTTGAGCAAATGGAGGAAGTTGAAAATGAAGTCCCCTTAAAACACCAAAGTTTGATTTTGACTCATTATCTTGACAAAAATTTATCTTGTACCCTAAAAAATTTTCAAGCAAATCTTCTCTAAAAGTCTCAATAAAATAACCCCTACTATCACCATGTACTTGTGGCTTACATAAAACAATCTCTGGTATTTCCAATCTTTCAAATTCCATATATTCTACCTTGTTTAGCTCTAGCTATAAGATACTTGCCATACTGGTTTTTCTTATAAGGCTTGGCTAGTTCTAATAATTTTTTTTCATCTATATAACCAAGTTCATAAACTATCTCTTCTATACACGCCACCTTTAAGCTTTGACGATTTTCAATAGTTTGTATAAATAAACTTGCCTCTAGTAAGCTCTCATGAGTTCCGGTATCAAGCCAAGCATATCCCCTACCCATAAGTTCTACTTTTAAATTTTCTTTTTTTAAATACTCTTGATTTACGCTTGTTATTTCTAATTCACCCCTATCGCTTGGCTTAACATTTTTAGCTATCTGAACAACAGAGTTTGGATAAAAATATAATCCAACTACAGCATAGTTAGATTTAGGATTATCTGGTTTTTCTTCTATAGAGATAGCATTTTTATTTTTATCAAACTCAACAACCCCATAACGCTCTGGATCCTTTACATAATATCCAAAAACAGTGGCCTTATTTTCATTTTTTACATTTCCAACACTTTTTGCCAATAAATTTGTAAGCCCATCACCATAAAATATATTATCGCCTAAAACCAAGCATACATCATCATTTCCTATAAATTTTTCTCCAAGTATGAAAGCTTGCGCGAGGCCATCTGGGCTAGGTTGTTCAATATAAGAAAACTTTACACCCAAATTGCTTCCATTCCCTAAAAGATCCTCAAATCTAGGTAAATCTTGAGGTGTTGATATCACAAGTATTTCTTTTATTCCAGCCAACAACAATACCGAAAGAGGATAGTAAATCATTGGTTTATCATAAATTGGTACAAGTTGTTTGCTTACACCCTTAGTAATAGGATAAAGTCTTGTTCCACTTCCACCTGCTAAAATTATACCTTTCATCAATACTCCTTTTATAATATAGAAAAAACTATGATAACTATACTATTTTAATTTAACAAAAAATTAAATAAAAAGGTAGATTTTACTAATATTTGCCTAATACATAACTGAAAATAAAAATCTAATTCTACTCTTGTTAAATGCATAATTTACTAACCTATTTTCTAAATTTATTTGACGTTACAATCTTGGCTTCATTTAACAGTTCATAAGACATATCTAAAACATTTTTTAAAGTCTCTAAAACATACGGAGTTGTAATAAAAAAATCACCTATTTCTAAAGTAGATATTATCTGCGCCCTGCTACCTATCAAAAACACTACAATAAAGTTCTTTTTTTCTTTATTTGCTTTTAAACTTTCCAATATTTTAGTATCTATACAATTATAATCTTCTGTATAAATAAAAACAATAGATGGTGTGTATATAGCATCTTCTATATGCCTATTTAAGATATTCCAATCCACACAAGGCTTTATATCAATACCAATTTTATCCATTTGTTTTACAAATATATTTTTAAGTACTTGATTATTACATATCAAAACAGAGCTTAGGTCTTTAAATTTTTGAATACAAGAATCTTTTATTTTTTCTTTACCATGTACTACTTTTAAAAATCCTTCAAAAATAATGCCAAAACTATCCACATTTTGACATTTAATATCCCATGTTAAATCTTTTAATGCAGAGTTTATCTCATATATGTATCTAAATCTCTCAATGCTTATAGTTTCTTTTTTTTGTATTACATTTTTTAATTGTTCGTATAAATCAAGATTCAAGATATGATTAGAAGAAGATATCTTTAAAGTAAAATTAACAGACTCAGATCCTTCATTTAACATTAAAAATTCTACCAAAATAGTACTATTTTTAAATTCTTGTAAAAAAACTTTATACAAGAAACAAAACATTTTATAAATTGCTGAGAATTTATATTATAGTTTCTATCTAAATTATCATCAAAATCAAAAATTATTATGGATTTAGTTTTAAAAGATTCTTCAAATAAAGCTTGAGAAACATAATCTAACCTAGAAAATATATCAATATTACTCACTCCTCTTTTTAAAGCATAGTCTTTGCGTCTTAAACTTAAGTTTATAATATTTTCAAGATTATTTGATGCTAAAAAATTTTCATTTTTTATATCGTTTGTTATCTGCTCTTCTATCTTTAGATTATCTATCCGTTTAAATTCATTTCTCAAAAAATTAATTATAAAAATTAAAAATATTAAACAAAATAGCGTAAAAATAGCGTAAATAACATCAATATAATAATCAGTCTGAGTAATTTCTAAAGATACATTGCTTTCACAAAAAACAGGCATAAAACTTACAATAAATAAAACTATGTAATGCATATTGCCCCTTATAAAATCAACATACAGTCGCCATATGAATAAAATCTATAATCATTTTTTATAGCTATATCATAAATTTCCATAGTTTTTTCATATCCTATAAAACTGCAAACTAACATAATCAAAGTTGATTTTGGTAGATGAAAATTTGTAAGTAAATAATTTTGTCTTATAGGTTTATTAAAAGGATTTAAAAATAAATCACAAACTCCGCTACTTTTACCATTCCTAACAAAATCTTCAACAACTCTTGTAACAGTAGTTCCAATACCTAAAAGAGGTTTTGATGATTTTATCAAATTTATAGTATCCTTTGGTATGTTATACCACTCTTCATGCATTTTATGCTTAGATATATCTTCGCTTTCTATACTTTTAAATGTTCCTGCTCCAATATGTAAAGTTAGAGTAAAAATATCATGCTTTTGTCTTAGTTTACCAATCAATTCCTCACTAAAATGCAAAGATGCCGTCGGCGCTGCAACCGCTCCTTGATATCTCGCAAAAACACTTTGATACCAAATTTCATCATTTTTATTATCATCTCTTTTAATATATGGAGGAATTGGCACATGACCTATTTGCCCCATTTCATTAAAAACTTCTATTGTATTTATTTTTTTATCACCTAAATAAAACTCTACTTCTCTTAGTCCATCATCAAAAAGGGTTTTTACTATAAATTTAAAATCTTTATTTAATATGACTTCAGTACCAACTTTTACTTTTCCTTTTATGTAAATACCAAAATTTCCATTAGCAAGAGGCGCATTGAGTAATATTTCAACTTTTCCACCGCTACTTTTAGATCCGTATGCTCTTGCTTTTACAACTTTTGTGTCATTAAAAATAATAGAGCATTCTGGCAAAATGCTAGGCAAATCTCTTACATGCTTGTGCAAAATAAGATTTGTTTTTCTATCATACACAAGCATTTTTGCATTTTCTCTTGGTATTACTGGCTCATTTGCTATAAGTTCTGGAGGCAAAAAATAGTAATAACTTGATGTTTTTGTTAAATCAATCATCTATTTACTCATCATTTGACATATCATCACTGTTTTCATCTTTATTTAAGTCTGACTTACTAGTCCATCTAACAACAAGTATTGAAAGTCCATACAATACTATAAGAGGAAGAGCCATAAGAATTTGGCTTATAACATCTGGTGGCGTAACAATAGCAGCAAAAACGAATATTATAATAATTGCATATCTAAAAAATCCAAGCAATGCTTTATCATCTACAAGACCGATTTTAGCTAAAAAAAATGTAACCACAGGAAGTTCAAAGGCTATACCAAAAGCTACAATGAGTTTTGTAAAAAATCCAACATACTCCCCGATACTAGGAAGCGCTGTAAAAAGCTGACCACCAAAATTTATAAGAAATTTAAATCCTATTGGTATTACTACATAATAACAAAAGCAAGCTCCTACTATAAAGAAAAATGTAGCAAAAAAAACAAAAGGAAGCACATACTTTTTCTCATTATCATAAAGCCCTGGCGATACAAACAGCCAAAACTGCCAAAAAATTATAGGCATACAAAGAACAAGACCCGCAAAAAATGAGACTTTCATTGCTGTAAAAAATGGTTCTTGAACTTGTGTGAATATGATATTACTATTTTTAGGTAAAATCTCTACAAGTGGTGCTGTCATCCAAGAAAGGATCGGGTTCCAAAAAGAAAAACATACAAAAAACATGATAAAAATAGATGCACAACTTATAAAAAGTCTTTTTCTAAGTTCAATTAAATGTGGTTTAAGATCTTCAAACATACTTATTTCTCTTCTTTTTTAGATATGTTATCAGCATCTGAAATTTCTTTAGTATTATTTTGTATTTGATTTTCTAGTTTAATATCATTTATAGAATTTAAAGATGGGGTATTGTTTATAGATGATACACTATTTTCAACTATATTTTTGGCATTATTAAATTCGCTAGATATATCTTTAACGCCATTTTTTAACTCTTCAAGTTCCTCAAATGTAAGTTTTTTTCTAACTTGATTTTTGGCCTCATTTAAACTATCTTTGTATTTTTGGGCATCTGCTTTTAATTCAGCTATCTTGATTTCTTGATCAAAACTAGATTTTGCATCATTTATACTTTTTCTAATAATTTTTAAAAATTTAGCTATTTCAACCATTGCTTTTGGTAACTTATCTGGGCCTAATACCAAAACAGCAACAAGAGCAATAACCAAAATTTCAGAAAAACTCATTCCAAGCATATATTTTCCTAAATAAATAAATGCTTCATTTTACATAAAATTTGCTCAATTTAGGATAAAACATCTGTTTTTTATTATTTTATTTTTGATAAAATAAATAAAACTTACCAAAGGATATCAAATGAATATAGAAGAAATAATGCAAAATCGCTACTCTTGTAGAATTTTTGAAGATAAAAAAGTAGATAACAAGACCATAAATGAGATACTAGATCTTGCAAGACTTTCACCTAGTTCTTTAGGAATAGAACCTTGGCATTTCATAGTTGTTAGCAAAAAAGAAGATATACTTGAACTTGGCAAAATAGCAAACGAGCAAGCCCATGTTCAAAACTGTTCTCATATCATAGCTATAATTTCAAGAAATGACCTACAAGGCAAGGATGAGTATTTACAAAATATCATAGCTAGAAAACAAAAAGATCAAGATAAATTTAAAAAGATTTTAGATATTTTTTCTAAAAGATTTGATCCAATGAGCAAAGAAGAAATAAATCATTACGCTGCGTTGCAGTGCTATTTAGTATGTGCAAATTTAGTTAACATAGCTTATGCCAATGGAGTGCAAAGTTGTATAGTTGCTGGATTTGATGTAAAAAGAGCAAATGAATTTTTTAAATTAAGTGATACTTTTAATACAGTACTATTAGTTCCTCTTGGATACGGTAATCCAAATAGTAGCAAGCCAAAATTTAGAAAAAATATGAGTCAAAGCGTAACTTGGATTTAAAATACTGTTGCAAATTATTCATTTACCGCATTTTCAGATATTGGAGATTCTGCTTGTTCCATTATTCTTAAAGTTTTTGCGTTTTTGATTTTATTGTTATCTTTAAAAGTTGCTCTAACTTTATCCATTCCGGCATAAAACTCTTTCATTAAAACTAAACATAAATAAGATCCAAACTCACTAACTCTTATAATTCCATCTTTTTCATATATTGCATTTACAAGTTTTAACAAGAAAATCTCTATAAAAAGCTCTTTGCCTAAAGATGTATTATGTGCCTTATTAAATTTATCTATATCTATGGCTCCATCAAAAAGTTCTGTTAAGAAAAGATATCTTATTCTATCTTTATTTGTAAAATTACATTTTGCTATAACTGGCTGAGTATTTGAACTTATAAATTTTCCATAATCATTCAAATCAAAAGCATTTATTAAAAGCTCTCCATTTAAAAAGCTAAAAGCTCCACTTCCAATACCTACATATTCGTGGTTTGAGCCAACATACTCATCGCTTATTTCATACTTTTTCTTAGAAAATGCCCATGCATTGCTTTTATGCAAGTCTTTAAACTCTTCGCATATAATCTTATAAAATTTATACTCATTATCCTCATTGCTAACACCAAGAGTTTTTGCGATAGAATCCCTTGTAAGAGGAGATTTCATAAGTGGATAAAATGTAAATTGCTCAGGATTTATACTTTTTACAACCTTTATGTCTTCTCTTAGAATTTCTTCAGTTTGGAAAGGTAAATTAAATATTAAGTCTATGCTAAGTATTGGCAATATTCCTACTGCTTTACTTAATTTTTCTATCAAAACTTCTTTTGAACCAAATTTCTCATATCTTGCAACTTTTTTTAAAATTTCATTATCAAAACTCTGCACGCCAACACTTAATCTATCTATAAGTCCAACAAATCTATTTAAACTCTCAGGCGATATATGTCTTGGATCACTTTCGCAAGAAATAGTTTTGATATTAAAAAGATTCTTAGCCATTTGAAGGGTTTTTTCAAGCTCTTCCTCATTTATAAGAGTGGTTCCTCCACCAACATACAAAGAGCTAAAATCAAAACCCTTGTTTTTTATGATTTGCATCTCTTTTCTTAAATTTATAAAATAAGTTTTTGCCGCGTCTTCATTATAGTGATATTTGTGAAAAGAGCAGTATGGACAAAAAGTATGACAAAAAGGCACATGCATATAAAGCATATAATCTGTATTTTCTTTTGGAGTTTTTTGTAACGGCTTATCTAACATTTTAATATTTAGCCCATTATACAACGCTTTTTGCATTTTATTGTGAGCATAGTTTATGGCAAACTCTTTACCTATATTCATAAATCCCATTTATTACCTTTTTTAATTTTATAAAACTATATTTTAATATTTTTTTATAAATTTAAACTAAAATATATATTTAAATAATATTACCAATCAAATACTATAAATTATTTTAGATTTTTAAAATTTATCGGAATCTCTAAATTTAAAGACCTAATTAGCCTTATACATTCTTGCAAATCATCTATAGATTTTCCAACAACTCTTATTTCATCTCCGCGTATAGATGCATTCACTTTTAGCTTTGAGTCTTTTATAGCTTTTGTAATTTTTTTTGCATTTTCACTATCTATTGTATCATTTATAGATATAACCAAACGAACATTTCTACCACTTGCACTATCTTTTTTGCCATCTTTTAGAGCACTTGAGGGGATATCTCTTTTTATAAGTTTAGATATCAAAACATCTTTTAGTGCATCTATTTTACTATCGCTAGATGTTAAAAGAGTTATGGTTTTATCTTTTTCGTTTAAATCTATCTCAGCTGTAACGCCTTTAAAATCATACCTTGAGCCTATCTCTTTTTTAGCTGTCTCGATAGCATTTTTTATTTCCATCATATCAACAGCTGCACTTGCATCAAAACTATGTTCACTTGCCATTTTTAAGCCTTTAAAAAATCTTTTATATTTTTATAAACCATATCCACGAGCTTAAGCCTAGCTTCATATGTAGCCCAGGCAATATGTGGAGTTATGATAAATCTATCCTTGTTTTGAACTTTCATAAATGGATTATCTTTATTCATAGGTTCTTGCTCAAGGACATCCAAAGCAGCATATATTTCTCTTTCATCTAACGCTTTAGCAAGAGCTTCTTCATCTACTATACTACCTCTTCCAAAGTTCATCAAAATAGCACCGTCTTTTAACTTACTTATCGCATTTGCATCTATTAAGTTTTTAGTTTGATCATTTAGGGCACAATGAATAGAAATAATATCGCAAGTTTTTAAAAGAGCATCCAAACTAACAGAAGGAAACTCTGTAGAACGATTTTTGCCACTAGTTGAATGATACACAACATCTGCACCAAAGGCTTTTGCAATTCTTGCAACTTCAGTTCCTATAGTTCCAAGTCCTATAACTCCAAATCTTTTACCAAAAATTTCCATTATATTCATAGAAACATTTGTAAAAATAGGACTTTTTATCCATTCGCCATCTTTTACCCATTTATCATAGAATTTTATTTTATTTGTTAGATAAAAAAGAGAAGCAAAAGTTTGTTGCACTACAGCTTTTGTTGAATATCCTGCTACGTTTTTTACAGCTATACCTTTTTGATTTGCATATGCTATATCAACATTATTTGTTCCAGTTGCCGTAACACAAATGAGTTTTAAATTAGTATTATCTATTACTTCTTTATCTATGATAACTTTATTTGTTAAAACAATATCTACATCTATAAGCCTTGAAATTCTTTCCTCGCTAGATGTTTTATCGTAGGTAATAAACTCTCCAAAATCCCTAAATTTATTTAAACTTATTTCCCCAAGAGCAGAAGCATCTAGAAATGCTATTTTCATAACTTACTCCTTGATAAAATGTCCGACAAATTTCGAGTAATTATCTATAATATTACCACCTCTTCTAAACCCAAGTCCACATCCTTCATAGGCAAAAAACATCCCTGCTTGATAGCTATTTCCGCTTTGATCTTTATTTAATTCATAAAATTCTTGATAAACTTTGTTTTGAGAAGCATACTCGCCATCTTTTTTTTCTAAAACATTTCCATTTTCATCTAAAATCTCTATATTTGCACCTTCTCTACCTAAAAGTGGTTTTGCGACTTGTTTTTTACCTTTTAGTGGTTCAAAAGATGTTTGTAGTAAAAGCGGATGGTTTGGATATAAATCCCATAAAATCTTCATAATACCTTTACTTTGGAAAAGTAAAGTATAAGCGGGGTTTAAAATAATAGCTTTTTGATTTTTTATGATATTTTTTAGTATAAGTGCTAACTCGCCCTCATTTATAGCTATCATCTCCCAAGGAACTAATTTAAACCAGTACTCAAAACTCTCATCTCCTAGAAATATACCATCTTCGTCACTAAATGAAACTTCATCAACATAAGCAAATTTAGTATGGAATCCAGCTTCATCAGCCATATTTTGTAGAAGTTTAACAGTTTGTTCATCTTCATCACTTCCTGCTATGCTACTAAAAAGTATCTTCCAGCCTTCATAATATTTGCCAAAATTTTCTATATCATCATTTAATACAATTAATCGCTTAAAATTATCTCTTATAGCCTCATAAACTTCATTAAACTGCATCGTTTCATTCATACCATTGTATTTCAACATTGCCCATTGGATGATTGCCGTTTCAAAAAGAGAAGTTGGTGTATCTGCATTAAACTCAAGTAACTTAATAGGTTTGCCATCAAGCCCTCCAGCAAAGTCAAATCTTGCGTATAAATGCCAGTGAACATCATTTTCCCAGCTATCTTTTATGATATCAATCAAATTAAACGGAATACCAAGCTCGTGAAAAAGATTATTATCTATAACAAATTGTGCAGCTTCTACAAACATATCATAAAGTTCATTTGCAGCTTCATAATAAGCGTTTGCTTCAGCCTCAGAAACTCCTATAATCTCATCTGAGATATATGGTGTATTATCCAAATCTGTATGCCAAGAAAAGTTTGATTCTTCTAAAAATTCTTTAGTGAGCGGTTTTATTTTTTGTAAATTTAACATTTTTTCCTCGTTATTTATAATCTCTATCATACTAAATTTGCCCTTAAGAATTAATAATCAAAAAATACTATATTTAGATTCTTGTATTAAAAGTATTTTAGAGCATTATCTAGTCTAGAATACATTAAAATGTTATTTTTTAACTCAAATTTGATAATATTTCTAAAATGTTATATTGTTTTGATACAATACCATAAATATTAACAAAAGGATAAAAATGTCAAATTTACTCATAATCGGAGCCGGTGGAGTTAGCAGGGTTGCAACCGTAAAAGCCGCGATGAATAAAGAAACTTTTACAAAAATAACCCTAGCAAGCAGAACGAAAAGCAAATGCGATGAGATAGCAAAATTTATAAAAGATAGATTAGGTATAGAAATACAAACAGCCCAAATTGACGCCGATGATACAAATGCTGTTGTAGAACTTATCAAAAAAACAGGTGCTAAAATACTACTAAATTTAGCTCTTCCTTATCAAGATTTAACTCTTATGGATGCATGTTTAAAAGCAGGAATTCACTACATCGACACTGCAAACTACGAGCATCCTGATTTAGCTAAATTTGAGTATAAACTTCAATGGGCCAAAAATGATGATTTTAAAAAAGCTGGGATTTTAGGGCTTCTTGGAAGTGGTTTTGATCCAGGCGTTACAAATGTTTACTGCGCGTATGCACAGCAAAATCTCTTTGATGAGATTCACTATATAGATATTCTTGATTGCAATGCAGGAGATCACGGATATGCGTTTGCTACAAACTTTAATCCAGAGATAAATTTGCGTGAAGTTTCTGCAAATGGAAGGTATTGGCAAAAAGAAAAAGGTTGGGTTGAGACAAAGCCAATGGAGATAATGTTTAAATGGGATTATCCAAAAGTTGGCGTAAAAGATAGCTATCTTTTATATCATGAAGAGCTTGAAAGCCTTAGTAAAAATATAAAAGGACTTAAACAAATCCGCTTTTTTATGACATTTGGACAAAGCTATCTAACACACATGAAATGTCTTGAGAATGTTGGAATGCTCCGCATTGATGAGGTTGAACACAACGGCATGAAAATCGTTCCAATACAATTTCTAAAAACACTTTTACCTGATCCCGCATCACTTGGTGCTAGAACAAAAGGTAAAACCAATATCGGATGTGTGATTCGTGGTATAAAAGATGATAAAGAAAGACAAGTTTATATCTATAATGTATGCGATCACGAAGAATGCTACGCTGAAACTGGAGCGCAAGGTGTGAGTTATACAACAGGTGTTCCAGCAATGATTGGTGCAAAACTTGTAGCAAAAGGCAGTTGGAGCGGTAAAGGCGTGTTTAATATGGAAGAATTTGATGCAAAACCATTCATGGACGAGCTTATGACACAAGGTTTACCATGGGAGATAATAGAAATGAAACCAGGCGAAAGGTATGAGGTTAAGTAAAAGAAAATACATAGGGTATTTCCTATGTATTCATACTAGAAAATCATGGTAAATAATAAAAATTTTGAATATGAAATAAATAGCTTATTAAATAGCTTAAATAGTTTAAGAAGATATTGGATAAATCGTTCTTTATATCTAAATGAAGCCATTATAACATCGCAAGAATTAAAAGAAAAAATTTTATTAATGGATATACTTAGCCCAACTCAACATACAAAAATGAATAGTGTTAATATAATATCTAAACCAAATAATGATTATATTTTTAACGAATATTATTTTGATGTAACTAAATCTATCTTAAGCGATATAAAATTTAAATACATAGATAGTAAAAACAATAAACAATCACAAGAAATGCTAAAAATACTACTAGCCAGAAATCTAAATAGAAATTTTGAATTTGGTTTAGCTAAAATAATAACAGGCATAAATGATAATTATCCATTTAGCAAAGATTTATTAAGCATACAAACATTTTTTTATAATTTAGGATACCAAAAGTATATTTAAATCAATAATAATAATATAGAGTATAATTTTAATATAACTTTATACATATCTTATGAATTAGATACTTTCGATATAATAAATATTTATAAAATAATAAATGAAGGTATTTTTGGTAGACACTATTATAAGTATAAGGACAAAGATATAAAATTAGCAGAGCAGGATTTTGCTAATTTTATAAATTCATCAATTAATGAAAATAAGCCATTTGATTTAACCTATGCTTTAGATATGAATTTAAATAATGATCTACTTTTTAATATACAAGCAAAAACAAAAGACAAAAGACTAAATGCTTTAGTTAATAAAGCTAGAGATTACTATATAGATGGTAAAATTCAGGACGCGTTAGAACAAATTTGGGATTCTTTTGAAGCCATTAAAACATATTATGGAGCAAAATCACAAAAAGATAAAAAAATAACCACTGATATTTTACTTGATAAAATATCAGTAAAATTTGATAAAGAAAAGTTAGAAGAAGAATTTAAATTTTTAACTTATTTGGGTGATAAATATTTCATAAGACATAAAAGTTCATATCAATTAGAATTATCATGCAACCATAAAGAGTATTTTTTCTTTAGGATGTTATCGCTAGTAAATCTATGCTTAAAATCCATAGATTAAGTTAGTAATTTTAGTATAAACTTTGTGAGTATTTGTCTTTTCCAAAATCTCGCTGTTTTTGATATCTTCTATCGCAACAGTCCAAGTTGAGCTAGCTGTCATAAAATAAACCCTATTTTTATCAGCTTTTAGTAAAGTAGAAAGCATAAAGTCTTTATTTTTTATATACCAATCGCCCGTGGCTCAGCTCCTGCTATCTTCTTCTAGATGCTTAGCTCTTTTTTATGCGTTTCTGAGTTATAAGCTCTTGTGTAAAATGGCAATTTTGCATAACTTATATTTTGTAAATCTCATATACCTTTTTAGCATTTTATACCAGCAGGATCGCTCTTTCTATTATGCAAAATTCATTTGAACCTATCAGTGTTCTTTGTGTCACCCAGCCATCTTTTATAGTTTCGATTTCAGATTTTGGCGCATAAACCATTATCATCTCTACTTTAGAGTTTTAAGCATATCTAAACTCTCTCCAGATCCTGCTTTTATCGAACAAACTTTTACATTTTTGGCTTTACTAAACTAATTTGCCAAAACTTCTACTAGCCCAAGCTCTCTAGGGCTTTGTATCAAGTCTAAACTCTATAGCCCATTTTCATAAACAGCTACATACTGTGCTCATATCAAGCCAGACATTGCAAAAATAGACCGAAAATCAATCTTTTATACATTCTCCTGTTATAAATTTGACTTATTGCTTATGCTTAAGTTTTTAAACTCACTAAATTTATCTTTTAAAATTTTCTCAATCTCATAAAAAGATTTTTCATAGATATCTGGCAATGTAGCTTCTTTGTCATTATAAAATCTCAAGAAATTAAATCTATCTTCTATATTAAGATTCTTTTTAAAAGTAAAATTTAAAACTTGTATATTTTTCTTTTCTTCTATAGTTTTTATACCTATCTTTTCTATATCTTTAAAGTTAAATTTCTGCTCACTCTTACCACTTTTTATTAAAAATCCATCTTCATCTACTCTTAAAAAGTTATCGCTAAAAAGCATTTTTTTAATGCAAAAAAATGCTCCTACCAAACCCACAAAAAGCACAAAAAAACCAATATTTCCATAATTTAAAACCAAAACTGCCACACCAGCAATACCAAGTGCAACATTCATTAAAAGAACATATTTAACCTTTTTTTTATCTTCTTTAATTATCAATTTTTACTCCTATAAATATATAACTTTTATTTTATCATTTTTATATCCATTTTTAGCGTAAGCAAAATGATTTGTTGGACCATGCCCTGCTCCTAAGCTTAAATCATTTTCTATAGCTTCGTGCACGAAAGCTTTTGCTGTAATTACACTCTCAAGCATACTTAGACCTTTTGCTAAATTTGCAGTTATGGCAGCTGAATATGTACAACCAGTACCATGGGTATTTTTTGTATCTATCCTTGGTGAGCTTAGTTTATAAATTTTATCTTCATTGATCAATATATCAAAAGCTTCATCACTGTTTAAATGTCCACCTTTCATCAAAACGCTTTTTACGCCCATTTTTTGTATATTTAATCCAGCTTTCATCATATCTTTTTCACTGTTTATACTTAAATTTGATAGTATTTGGGCTTCTGGGATATTTGGCGTTATTAATTCGCAAATTGGTACTAGTTTAGAAATTAGAGTATTTATGGCATCATCTTTTAAAAGTTTTGCGCCACCTTTTGCAACCATAACACAATCACAAACTAGTGGTATATTTTTATACTTTAAAGCTTCATAAACTAAATTTATAATCTCTGAACTAAAAAGCATACCAGTTTTTATGGCATTTGGTCTTAAGTCTGATAAAACAGCATCTAATTGCTCCTCAATACTTTGCAAACTTGCATCATAAATGTGTTTTACACCAAGTGTATTTTGCGCAGTAAGTGCTGTTATAACTGTTGTTCCAAAAACGCCAAGTTCCTCAAAAGTTTTTAAATCAGCCTGAATGCCAGCTCCACCACCACTATCAGATCCTGCTATACTAAGAGCTATTTTCATAATTTCCCTTTACTCTAAAGATAAAAATCCGCTTTTATCTATATCAAAATAGATTTTATCACCAACTTTTAAATTTGGAAAGTCTTGCATCTTTACAGTAGTTTTTAGTAAAATCTCTCCAAATTTAATCTTTATCAAAAATCTTCCTCTACTTAAAACAGAAAGCGAATGCAAATATCCTTCATACGCACAAATGTCCTGAGATAAAATAATTTTAGTTGGATTTAGTGCAACTTTTGATGTATTTTCAAAACCATTTGGCAAGACGATATTTAAACCACATCCAAAGCTTATAAGTGAGTTTTGAGAATCAAAAATATTTTTAAGCTCAAATTCACTCACATTTCCTTTATACAAATACACATTTTCATCGCAAATTTCACTTAACCATTTCTCATCATGACTTGCTATTAAAAAGGAGCAACCATATTTTTTGTTTAAAATCTGTATTGCCCTTGCAAAAAACTTTGAAGACATAAGATCAATGCTATTTGTAGGTTCATCTAAAAGCATAAATTTGCGTCTTGTAGCAATTAATAGGGCAAAAGCTAATCTAGTTGTTTGCCCACTACTTAGCTCGTAATGTTTTTTCTTTAAAAAGCTTGAATCAAGACCAACCATAGAAAGAGCCATATTTATACGCTCATCGTAACTATCTTTTATATCATTATAAGCTTTTAAAGCAAAAATAAAATTTTGCTTTACACTTCTTTTAAGAAGTACCGGCTCAGGTAAAAGTATGGATATGTCTTTTTTGCTTAAAGTACTTTTTATCTCTCCGCTTTTAGGGTTTTCTAATCCCGCTATTATACGCAAAAGTGTGCTTTTACCACTTCCATTTGCACCAAGAAGTCCTGTTATCTTGCTTTCATCTATATTTAAATTTGATACATTTAATACTTTTTGATTTTTATAAATTTGAGTTATATTTTCTAAAATCATCTATCAAGTCTTTTTAAAGCGTGAATTGCTAAATTTACGCTAAACGCAATCGCTATAAGCACCATACTAAGAGCTATACCCATCGCAAACTCTCCTTTGTTTGTTTCTAGTGAAACTGCTGTTGTTATCGTTCTTGTAAACCACTTGATGTTTCCACCAACCATCATCGCAACACCAACTTCTGCTACAATTCTACCATAAGCAGTTGCTACAACAACCATTAAAGAGTATCTAAGCTCATAAAGTACAGTTAAAATTTGCTTAAAATCATTTATATGATAGCTTTTTATGGTTAGCAAATGCTTTTTATCTATATTTTCAACCACGCTTGCAGTAAGAGATATAATTATAGGTAAAGATAGAAAAATTTGCCCCAAAATAACTGCTTTTAGAGTAAATAAAAGCCCCATAAATCCAAATGGACCTCTGCTTGATATAAAAGCATAAAGTATAAGACCTATGGCAACTGTTGGCATTGCAAGAGCTGTATCACTAAGAAGCTTTAGTGTTTTTGCGCCTTTAAATTTGTAAAATCCAAGACAAAAGCCTATTGGCATTCCAATAAACAAAGAAAAAACGATAGAAACACTAGAAGTTATAATAGTTGCTTTTATAGCCGAGTAAGTTTCTTCATTTCCACTATAAAGTAAAGCAAAAGCTTGCATGAAGCCATCTAGTATAAAACCCAAATTTAACCTTAATTTTTATTTTAAGTTTAGCAAAAATATACTTAAAATATATATTTGTTTCCTATATATTTATAAGCAAATGATAGAATCTAAGAAATTACTTTAAAGGATATACATGAAATCTAAAATTTTATCCCTAACCGTTGCTATACTTGCGGCAACCTCACTTTATGCAAAAGATAATAATCTAGTTATGGCAACAACTACAAGTACCGATGATACAGGATTTCTTGATGCTTTATATCCGGTTTATAAAGCAAAAACTGGTGTTGATCTAAAATGGACAGCAGTTGGTACAGGTAAAGCTCTAGAAATGGGTAAAAATTGCGATGTCGATGTGCTTTTTGTTCACTCTCCAAAACTTGAAAAAGAATTTGTAAAAGATGGATATGGAGTAGATAGAAAACCTGTTATGTATAATGACTATATAATTATCGGTGATAAATCTTTAGTAGAAAAATTTAAAGGCAAAAATCTAAAAGAAGCTTTTGAAATGATACAAAAAGAAAAAATACCATTTTTTAGTAGAGGCGATAAGAGCGGTACTCACAACAAAGAAATTGATATATGGAAAAAATCTATTACCAATGTGCCAGAAAAAGAAACTTGGTACAAACAAACTGGACAAGGTATGCTAGCAACTATAAATGTCGCTGCTGAGCAAAAAGGTGTAACTCTAACAGACCGTGGAACATTCATCAAATATGAAGCACAAAACAATGGTAATCCACCTCTTGTTTTACTAAACGAAGGCGATAATAATCTTAAAAATTTTTATTCGGTTATAAATGTAAATCCACAAAAATGCCCTAAAGCTGACGAGGAAAATGCAAAAGAATTTGCAAAATGGATAACAAGCGATGAGGGTCAAAAATTCATAAATAACTTCAAGCTTATGAACAAACAACTTTTCACTGCTGATGCGAAAGACAGAAAAGAGTAAGATATTTTTTGCAAACTATAAATGATATTTTTATAGCAAAACAGGAGATAAAAAAATCTACTTTTATCTCCTACCTATGCCCTTTTGATAAATTTGAAATACTCCATGAAAAGCTAAAAACAGAGCATCCAAAAGCCGTTCATATAGTTTGGGCATACAGACACTTAAACAAATACTTTCAAATCGTAGAAAATCAAAGCGATGATGGCGAACCAAAAGGTACAAGTGGCGCACCAAGCCTAAATGCTTTGCGTGGATCCCAGCTTATAAACTGTGCTGTTTTTATAGTTCGTTATTTTGGAGGTATTAAACTTGGTACAGGAGGACTTGTAAGAGCTTACTCATCATCTGTAAATTTAGCTATAAATAGCGCAAATTTAAATCCTTTTGAGATAAAAGATGAGTGTATATTTTTCGCGCCATTTTCTCTAATGCGTAAATTTGAACACTTTTTTGAAAAAGAAAATTTACAAGATATAAATAAAAACTTTAGCGAAAGTGGGTGCATAGTAGAATGCAAACTTACAAAAAATGAGTTTGCAAGCTTGCATGAATTTAGTATAAATTTAGAAATTGAGGAATTTAGCTTTTTGGCATTGCCTCTTTTTGCAAAAGAGTTTTAGCCATTTTTCTTAACAAACTCATCCATAAATGAAACCAAGGCTTTTACATCATCTAAACTCACAGCATTGTAAATAGATGCTCTTATTCCGCCTAAGCTTCTATGTCCTTTTAGACCTATCATATTTTCTTTTTGTGAAAGTTCTATAAATTTATTTTCTAACTCTTCGCTATTTAGGTTAAATGTAACATTCATAAGCGACCTTGAGTCTTTTCTTGCAAATGGTTTGTAAAAATCACTATTTGCATCCAAAAACTCATATAAAGCGTTTGCTTTTTGGATGTTGTACTCATTTATCTTTTTTAATCCACCTTGTTTTTTTATCCATTTTGTAACAAGGTCAAACATATAAATTCCAAATGTATTTGGTGTGTTGTAAAGTGAGTTTTCTTTGATGTGTGTTGAGTAGCGAAGCATTGTTGGTACATTAGCTTTTACGCGATCGGTAAGATCTTTTCTAATTATTACTAGTGTTACGCCCGCAGGACCTGCATTTTTTTGAGCTCCCCCATAAAAAAGACCAATATTACCAAAATCAATCTCTTTGCTTAAAAGATCGCTTGAACTATCCACAACTAACGGACATTTTGTCTTTGGAAGTTCTTTGTATTGTGTGCCGTGAATCGTGTTGTTTGAGCAGATATAACCATAATCCGCACTATCACTAAAACTAAACTCTGGTATATAGTTGAATTTACAGTCCCCACTAGTTGCAATAACTTCATGTTTTATACCAAGAATTTGGGCTTCTTTTATAGCTTTACTCGTCCAGGTGCCCGTATCAACATACTGTGCAATGCCATCATTGTATAAATTCATAGGAACCTGTGCAAACTGTAAGCTCCCTCCACCTTGCAAAAAAAGCACAGCAAAATCGTCATTTATACCATAAAGCTCTTTTACATTTTTTATAGCCGAATCCAAAACAGCTTCAAAAATCTTATTTCTATGGCTAAGTTCCATTATAGAACTTCCACATCCGTTATAGTCCGTAAATTCATTTTTTGCATACTCTAAAACCTCTAAAGGAATACAACTTGGTCCTGCATTAAAATTTAAAGTTCTCATCTAAACCTCCAGCTTAGTTTATAATTATCGCATCTTTGCTATAATTTTGAGAATAGATGGTTATAATATCATCTTTTTGGAGATTTTGCAAAGGTATAAGTTCGCCATTTTTGCGTATTTCAACCAAATCTTTTGTTTTTATAAAAAACTTTTCTTTTTCTTTGAATATATTTTCTAAATTATTAAACTTATTTAAATAACTAAACATTTTTTTATCTATTAAACTTTTTAATTTAAAATTTATATGTTCTATGTTTTGAAAATGAGTAGATAATTTTTGATTTAAATTTAAGTTTAAAAGTAAACTTTGCTTTAGATTAAAAAAAGAATCAGCCCCAGAAATCCTAGCATCCATAGCATTTTTTAATAGATCTTCTTTTTTATCCAGAAGCTGCATAAAGCTAGTCATATCTGGAAGTAAATCAACCATAGCTGCACTTGGCGTAGGGCTTCTATGGTCACTTACAAAATCGCTTATACTAAAGTCTATTTCATGACCAATGGCGCTTATTATAGGTGTTTTTAGAGCGTAAATACATCTTGCTAAACTTTCATCATTAAAACACCATAAATCTTCTCTACTTCCGCCTCCTCGCGCCATGACTATGACATCATATCCCATGCTATCAGCTTTTTTAAGTACCCCTATAAGATCATTTGGAGCACTTTCACCCTGAGTTAGTGAGTCAAATACACTTATTTTAATAACTTTCCATCTATCGTTTGCAATTTTAAGCATGTCTTGCAAAGCTGCGCTTGTTTTGGAGGTAATAATAGCTATATTCTTCGGAAATTTTGGAAGAGGTTTTTTATGAGATATATCAAAAAGCCCCTCTTTTTCTAGCTTAGCTTTTAATTGTTTAAAAGCAAGCTCTAGCTCACCCTCACCACTTGGACGCATTGACTTTAAATTTATCTGATAAGTTCCGCTTGGAGAAAACAGCGTTATTTTACCGCTTGCTACAACTTTCATGCCTTCGTTTGGAATAAATTTAACCCTAGCGTTATCAAATTTAAACATAGTTGCAGATATACTGGCTTTTTCATCTTTGAGTGTAAAATACCAATGTCCCGATGCATGCCTTGTTAATCTTGATATCTCTCCTTCAACCTCGATGGATGAAAAATTTGTCTCAAGAAGTGTTTTTGCTTGCTCGTTTAGTTCACTAATGCTAAGCATTTAGCTCTTTTACTTTTTTTGCAACAAAAAGTGTAGAAACATCAAAACTATAGCTTTTAGTAACTTCTAACTCAAACCCAGCCTCTTTTAGTTCATCTCTAAAACTATCTTTATCCAAAAAATTACTAATGGAGTTTGGTAGATATTCATAAGCTTTTTTATTTTTTGATATTATTCCACCAAGAGTTGGCAAAATATTTGCTATATAAAAATCTCTAAAAAATGGTATCAAACCACCATTTTTTCTTTTTGTAAATTCTAAAACTACAAGATATCCACCAAGCTTTAAAACTTTATTAAACTCAGCTAATGCTTCTTTTCTTTGCACAACATTTCTTATGCCATAACTTATACTTAAAATATCACCAAAATTTGCGCTCAATGTCATATCGTCAGCTTTTGCAGTTATAAATTTATAGTTTGGAAATTTCTTTTTTGCAACTTCAAGCATTCCCACGCTTGGATCAACACCAATCATATCATTTATTTTAATGTCAAATTTCTTTGCAGTATCTTCCCAAATTCCCATCATATCACCAGTTCCACAAGCTACATCTATAATGTCTACATCTTTTTTATCAATTTTTTTTAAAACAATTTTGCATGCATCTTTTCTCCAACTCGTATCAACACCAAAACTTATAACCCTATTTGCTTTATCATAAGTTGGCGCTATTTTATTAAACATTTCAACTATTTCTTTTTGATTTTGCATTAACTCTCTTTATGTATAAATTTTTATTATTTTTGAACTTCTAAAAAATCTTTTTCTAAGCTTATTTTTTCTTTTTAAAATTTCATCTCTAATTTTTATGATATCTTTTTGCAACTTTGATTTTAAGCTAAGCAAAGACTCGTTTGTACCATCATCAAGCTCATCTATCATATTAATCCAAATATCTCTATCTTGAAGATCGCCAAAAAGCTCTTGCGCTTCTTTTGATTTTATAATACATTTTAAAATCTCTTCATCTTTATAAAAACTTTTAAACATATCAGCAAGATATCTAAATTTCTTAAAATCTATTCTAATTTTATGAAAATATGAGTTTTTGCACCCATCACTGAGATGAAAAAGTTTTTTTTCAAGTTTTACTATTTGAAGCCTAAGTGCTTTTGAAACAACCATTTTTAGTTTTTCATTATGGTTAATACCTTTATAAAAATCGCTATTTTCTTTTAATAGCATACTCCACTCTTCAAGTAGCATCTCGCTTTTTTGGAGACTTTCTTTAAATTTAATAATTTGTCTATTTTTACTATTTCTTAAAATTGCTTTGTAGTTATCAAACTCATCTTCATCTTTTATTAAATCCAAAAAGACATCTATATCTCTAATCACATTTGTAGTATTTGCCAAATTTTTAAACTCGTCTGCAAAGTGAGTAGCTATATCGTCATCAAAAACAGACCCAATTAGTTTTAAAAGCGATCTACTTTTTCTTAAATTTACTCTAAATTGATGCATTGATTCATCATCAAAAGTTTTCAAATAATCATTTTTGTAATGTATTATAAATTTAAGCAAATAGTAAAAACTAACTCTTGCGCCATCCATTGCTTTGATATTATCAGGAAAAGCAAGATTTTGAAGAAAAGGGCTTACTTTATCTAATATATCCATGCTTTTATTTATATCAAAATTTGGCTCAGGATTTCCAAAAAGAGCTAAGTTTTTGTTCTTATACTCATCATCTTGGGTTATTTCTTTTAATATGTGTTTTTGCAAAAATGTAGGAATTATAAAGCTTTGAGCATCTTGAAGTGTTAAAAACTCTATTTCTAAAACAATAAGACCTTCTAAATCATCTTTATATATATCTATATTGCAAGGAAGATTATTTATCTTAAAAAGATATCTATCTTTACTAATAAGACCCCCAACCATATGCTCTTTTGCTTTTTTAAACTCTTTTTTGGTTATCTCATGTTCATTTTCAACTCTTGCAATACCTTTACCTTTTTTATAAGTAAAAAAGTACTCTTTAGAGCTTTTACGATATCTTCTTTCATCAAATTTAGTTATTTGTGTGTAAAATTGTTCAACTTTTACAAGTTGTAAATTTATATCATCAAGCGTAAATTCATCTATAATAGTTTCATTGTCAATCAGAAATTTACGCTCTATTTCTAAAACCAAAGCGCTATCCTTGAAAAATTTTATTTAATTTTAGCAAAATAGTGCTTAAAATATAAAACTTAAGAACAATATTTACAAGTTTTTACACTAGCTACTACATTGAATTTTTCAACAACGCTAGATAGTTTTTCTTCTAAATCTTTTTGGAAATTTACCATTGAACCATTTTCAAAAACCATATCCTCTACATGTCCACAATTTTCACAAACAACATGAACATGAGGATATTCATAAATGTCATATTTGGCTTTTTGATTTGGCATATTAATCTCAACAACTACACCTTTATCCATAAGCGTTGCAAGATTTTTATAAACTGTAGCTAGTGATATAGATGGATAATGTTTTTTTATATTCGCATAAAGTTCATCTATGGTTGGGTGATGATGTTCGCTTAAAACAGTTAAAACACAAAGTCTTTGTGGAGTTGCTTTTAAATCAAATTTTTTTAATAATGATATATGATCCATAGTTTAATCCTTAGTTTTCTTTTATTATACATAATTTTATTTAAAAAAAGTTTATATCAATTGATATTTTTTTTCTTTTAATATTTTTGTAGATATAGAATCTGAATCTAGTCCTAAGGATTTTTCTACTAAACTCGTATTTCCATGAGCTATAAATTCATCTTCATATTCAAAGCTTATTATAGCTACATCTAAAATTTCATTTTTTTGCAAAAATGCAGATAAAATAGAACCAACTCCTCCATTTTTTACACTATCGCTAAAAATATACCAAATTTTTTGCTTTTGTGCTAATTTAATTAAAAGTTCACTATCGAGTGGTTTTACAAAAATAAGATCAACAAAAGTTGGCTCAAACTCATTTTTTAAATTACAAGCAACCTTATAAGCTTTTCCAACGCTATTTCCATATCCTATAAAAGCTACATTTGAGTTGCCTTTACTCAAAATTTCACCTTTGCCATACTCTATCTTTTTTGGCTGAAATTCATTTTGAAGTATAAAAGAACCTCTTGGGTATCTAAAAGCACAAACCCCCTTATGCTCATATGAATACTCCATTATAAGTTTAAAATTTCTCTCATCTCTTGGAGCAAATATGGTGATATTTGGAATAGCGTTTAGATAGCTTATATCAAAAGCTCCTTGATGGGTTTCTCCATCTTCTCCAACAATGCCAGCCCTATCTATTGCAAAAACCACGTTTGTATTTAAAATAGCACAATCATGTATAATTTGATCATAAGCACGTTGTAAAAAAGTTGAATATATAGTTACATATGGCTTAAATCCTTCTTTAGCCATAGCTGACATTGAAGTTACCGCATGTTGCTCTGCTATAGCTACATCCCAAAACCTATCTGGAAATTTCTCTATCAAAGATTCAAGCCCTGTTCCTGTTGGCATAGCAGCAGTAACTCCAACTACATTATCATGCTTTAAAGCAAGTTCCATCAAATTTTCACTATAAATTTTAGTTGCGTTTTTATTTGATGTCTTTTTAATAAATTCTCCACTTTCTATATCAAAAGGTCCAACTCCATGCCAATTTTCATAATGCCCCTCAGCTTTTTCATAACCCTTGCCTTTTAGAGTTTGAGTATGAACTATGACGGGCTTATTCATAACTTTTGCAACTTCATAAGCAGATACTAAATCCTTTAAACTATGGCCATCAACAGGTCCGATGTATTCGAGCCCAAGTTCTTCAAAAAACATTCCTGGAGTTATAAGCCTAAAACCTTCTTCAAATTTTTTAGCCATATAAGCTGCGCCTTGGGGCACATAGCTTAAGAGTTGATTTACTCGACCTTTAAATTTTTGATAAAATTGACCAGCCATCATCTGGGAAAGATACTTGCTAAGTGCGCCTATTGGTTTACTTATACTCATTTCATTATCATTAAGTATGATAACACAAGGATATTTTCTATCTCCTAGCTCATTTAGAGCCTCATAAGCCATGCCACCACTTAAAGCTCCATCACCTATGATCGCAATTGGAAGCCTATTTTCTTTTTTTAGTCTAATTGCTTTACAAGCCCCAACCACCAAAGATATTGAAGTTGAGCTATGTCCAGCTATAAAATAATCGTACTTACTTTCGCTTGGTTTTGTATACCCACTCATGCCGCCAAATTTTCTTAATGTTTCAAACTCGCTCCAATCTCTCGTTAGCAACTTATGAGCGTAACTTTGATGGCTAACATCAAAAATAAAAGGGTTTGTTTTTATATCAAAAACATAGTGCATTGCTAAAATTAGTTCAACTGCACCCAAATTAGAGCTTAGATGACCGCCGTTTTTGCTTACTACTTCTACGATTTTTTGCCTTATATCAAATGCTAATTTTTCCAGCTCTTCTACATCTAATTTTTTTATATTATCAACCATCACTACTCGCTAATTATTTTTTTTACACTAGTTAATCTATTTTGAAGCGTAGCATCTAAATTTCCGACATCACTTAAAAGTATAACTCCACCAGGACTTATAGCATCATCTGATGTTATTTTTATCTTTGTATCTTCTTTTGACAAGCTTTGCATAAACTCAAAATCTTTTGGATTTACTTTTAATTCCATGCGAGTTGCATCTTTTAAATCCTTCATCAAAGCTTTTGCAAGATTTTGTGCAACTAAAGATGAATTTAAACTAACTTCTTTTTGTAAAACTTCTTTTGCTATATCAAGTGCTGCTAAGCTTAATTCGCTTTCGTTCGTGGTTATGAAATTTTGTAAATTTTGATACTCGCTTTCAAGCTTAGTAATAGAACCAAGATATTTATCACTAAGTTCCTCAAATTTGGTATCAAATTCGGCTTTTGCTTTTTTATATCCCTCTTCTAGTGCATCTTCTTTTGCTCTTAAAATCTCGCTATTGAGCCTTTTTTCAAACTCTTTTTCTTGATTTTCTATTTGCATCTGAAGTTTTATAATATTTCCACTAAGTTCATCTGTTCTTTTTAAAAGTTCTTCTATGAAGCTACTATGAGCTTCTTCTAGTGGATTTTGTTTAGGAGAAATTTCTGCTTTAGAACTAACTTCTACAACCTCTTCATTTTGTATGGTTTTGCTTTCTATTGCTACAATATTTTCGCTGTTTTCTTCTTTACCTTCACTAACTTTTTGTTCTTCTTCTAAATTTGAACCAATTACTTTAAACCTATATGATTCTATACTATGCGAAGGTGCTACTGAGTTTGATATTACACTACTAGCCATTATTCTATCATTTCATCTTGTTCGCCAATTTGGAATACGCCTTGAGATGCTAAAGTTTGAACTTGCTCTACAACTTTTCTCTGCGCTTCTTCGACATCTTTAAGCCTAACAGCACCTAAAAAATTCATCTCTTCAACAAATGCTTCACTTGCTCTTTGACTCATATTTGCAAGAAATTTCTCTTTTAAATTGTCCCCTGAGCCTTTAAGACCTATCATTAAAATTTTCTTATCTACAACTTTTAAAATCTCCCTGATAGCATTTGCATTTAGATTAGTAATATCCTCAAAGGTAAACATAAGATCTTTGATAGTCGTAGCAAGCTCTGTATCTGCTTGCTCGATCTTTTCGATAGTAGTCTTGCTTGCTTTTTGCCCCAATCTGTTTAACACTTCAGCAACAGCCCTTGGTCCACCAACTTCAACTTTATAAGATGTAAGAGATGCTAGTTTGCTTTCTAGCACGGTTGAAACCCTTTTTATAACAGATGGACTAATGTCACCTAAATTTGCCATTCTAAGTACAACTTCACCTCTTAACTCATCATCAAAATAATTAAGGGTTTCTGCAGCACTTGTAACATCCATATGGGCCAAAATAAGAGCAATTGTTTGAGGATGTTCTTTTGTTATAAAATCAGCAATTTGCTGTGGCTTAATCTTTTCAAGATATGAAAAAGACTTTGTTGATTCCATACTTTTAGAAAGTTTATCAAGAATTTTTTGCGCAATTTCAGGACCAAAAGTTTTATAAAGTATCTCTTTTGCATACTCTATACCGCCAGTTTTCATGTATTGGTTTGACTGCATTAAGGCATAAAACTCTTCTAAAACAGCTGCAGCAATTTGCTTATCTATGCTTTTTGAAGTTGCGATATACCTTGAAATTTCAGTTATGGTTTCTATTTCCATATGAGAAAATATAAGTGCTGTTGATTCTTCGCCAAGCTGAATTAATAAAATGGCAATCTTTTCAGCCATAGAAAGGTCATTATATAAAGCTTTTTGTTGTTCGGTTAGTTTTACCATTAGCTATCCTTACTACTCATCATAGAAGCTGCTATTTCACCATCGCTACTTACCATTTCTTGAAGCAATGTCGCAATCTCTTCTGATTTGGAGTTCACAACTGCTTGCATCTTCTCAAGAAGTATATCATATTTCAACTCTTCTTCGTTTAGATTGCCATCTCTTAAACCAAGCTGTTCTTCAACTTTTTGTTTTGCTGCCTTAAATTTCTCTAAAGTATCTTCTGCATCTTCTTCTATATCCATAAGACCAAGCTCTTCTTTTGTTGGTTCATACTCATCAATTTGTTCTTCGAGCATTTTTTCGGAAAATGGAACAATGATTTTTTTGTAAAAAACATACAATACTAAAGCTGCAAGTAAATATTTTATTAAAGCCATAAATGGACTTAAGTATAATTCATAAAATCTCGCAATTGTATTTGCAGGAGTCGTAGTTGCAGCTGGTTCTTTAAACTGAAAATTACTTACCGTAACTTCATCTCCTCTTGCTTGGTTATAACCAATCGCTTGCTTAACTATATTATTTATAGCAGCTAGCTCATTTTGCGGCAAAGAAACATATTCAATATCTTTTGTAGGATTACCATTTTCATCTTTTTTATAATCATATTTTCCATCTACAACAACTGCCACACTTACTCTTTTTATTGTAGCAAATTCTCCCAAAACCTTAGTGATCTTTTTAGATATTTCATAGTTTGTAGTAGATGAACTTTTTGTATATAACTCTTGCTTTTGATTATCGCCAAGTCCTTCAACAGGCCCTATATTACTAACAGCTCCTGGAACACCGCCAACTTCATTTGGGGTTTTACCTTGTCTTTTTTCTTCTATGTTTTGTTCACTTCTAGCAACGGAGTTTGGGTCATAGACTTCACTTTCAGAATTTTCTCTAGCAAAATCAAAGTCTATTGTAACCTTTGCAACAACTTTATTATCTCCTCCAACTATAGGAGATAGTACATTTACTATCTTTTTTTCATATGAGTTTTCAAAATCCTTTTTATACTTTACTTGTTTAGATATAAGTTCATCGTCTATAACCCCATCTTCTATGCCAAGAGGAGTTCCGTCTTGGTCAACAAGTTTGACGTTTTCTGCGCTTAAATTTGCAACAGATGCTGCTATTAAATTTTTAATACCAGATATCTGCTTACTTGTAAGTCTAGCATTTTGCCTTATGTTTATAAGAACAGATGCTGAAGGCTGTGTTTGACGCTGCGTAAAAACGCTATCTTTTGGTAAAGCAATATGCACAGTTGCTGATTCTATAGGAGCTAAGCCTTGTATAGTTCTAGCAAGTTCACCCTCCAAAGCTCTTTGATACTTTATCCTTTGCTCTTCATCTGTTGCACCAAATTGCTGTTTATCAAAAATTTCAAAACCAACTTTGCTATCTTTTGGAATTCCTAAACTTGCTATTGATATTCTTTCTTGATAAACTTTATCAGTAGGAACCAAAATAGTATTTTCATTATAGAGTTTATAAGGGACTTTATCTGTATTTAACTGCTGAACTATTAGCGCAGAATCACTAGGAGCAACATTTTCAAATAAAACACTATACCCTTCATAAGTATTATTGCTTTGAGATGCTTTATATATACTTAAAAATACTAAAAACCCTATTACAATAACGATGGATCCAGCGGCAACTATCCGCTGTTTTACACTAAGATTTTGATATAGTCTTCCAATCTGATTTATTATAGCTTTAAAATCCATATACACACTTTACTAAATTAATTTTTCTAGCTCTTTAAATACCCTAGCATTATCTTTTGGCTTACCTATAGTAATTCTAATGGCATTCATGCCATAGTTTTTTAAATCTCTTAAAATTATACCTTTTTTTAATAGATTTTGCGAAATTTCTGTCGCATTTTTATTTTTAAAAATATAAGTTATAAAATTTGTATAACTTTTTATATAATCAATACCGTGCTTATTTGCAAATTTTTCAAATTTTTTCATTTGAGAAAAATTATTTTTGAGTGTTTTTTGTATAAATTCATTATCTTCCAAAGCAACAGTTGCAGCCTTTAAACTAAGAGTAGTTATATTAAAAGGAACTCTTAGTTTTGAAAGTTCTTTTATTATACTCTCATCAGCTATAGCATATCCTACCCTCATGCCACCAAGTCCGTAGGCTTTGGAAAATGTTCCCATATATATAGTATTTTTAAATTTATTTATAAGTTTTTTTACATTTATAGCTTTATTTTTATCTTTAAAAGCTGCAAATTCTTGATATGCACCGTCAATTACTATAAGAGTATTTTCATCAACTTTTGATATAAAATCATATATTTCTTTTACATCTAAGCACTCACCAAGTGGGTTATTTGGAATGCAAAGAAAAATAATAGAAATTTCGTTTTTATGTTTTTTATAAAGTTCTTCAAAATCAGTTAAATTATGTTCTTTTGAACTAGTTTTATATACTTTTGCACCAACATGTGATGCATAAACTTCATACATCGCAAATGTTGTTCCAGCAACCAAAATGGCGCTGTTTTCATTTGCTTTGGCATGCATTGTAAGTTCTATAGCTTGGTCACTTCCTGAGCCTATAATGATATTTTTAAAGCTTACTTGGTATCTTTTAGCAAGAGCATCTTTTAGCTCAAACATACTATCATCTGGATACAAACTAGCATTTTTAGCACACTTCTTTATAGCTTTTTCAACTTTTTTTGAACAACCTAGCGGATTTTCATTGCTAGCTAGCTTTAATACATCTTGACTTTTGATACCAAATTCTCTTACTACAAGTTCTATTGGCTTCCCAGCTTCATAGTTTGATATATTTTGCAAGTTTTTATTAAATTTCACTGTATTTCTCCATTTATATAACTTCCAAGCCATTTTATATCATGACCCCTTTTTGCTGCAAGCTCAAAAGCACTCATAACCCTATCATCATCTATGTATCCTTCAAAATCTATAAAAAATACTGTTTTAAAATCTTTATTTTTCATAGGTCTGCTCTCAAGCTTTGTTAAATTTATACCTTCATTTCTAAAAATCGAGAGCAAATCAACAAGTCCACCAGGCCTATGATCCGCATTAACTAAAATAGATGTTTTATTATGTTCACCACGCAAAGCCTTAAAATCACTTAGTATTAAAAACCTAGTTTTATTTGCATTGTTATCTTCAATAGTTTCAAAAATAGCTGGAACATTATAAATTTTTGCTGCTATTTTTGAACAAATTGCAGCGCTATTCTCATCATTTAAAGCCATTTTAGCAGCCATTGCTGTTGATTTTGTAGCTATGAACTCAACATCACCAAGATTATGACTTTCTAAGAATTTTAAACACTGATTATAGGCTTGCGGATGTGAGTAAATTTTATTTATTTTTTTAATATTTTCATTTAAACTAACAAAGGAATGATGGATATCCATATATAATTCAGATACTATTTTTATGTCTTCAAATATACCAAGACAATCAAGCGTCAAACCAACTGCGCCTTCTGTATTATTTTCAACTGGCACAACGCCGTATTTCGCTTCTTTATTTATAATTTCTCTAAAAACAGCATCTATAGTAGCAAGTGGCGTGTACGAACTCATTGCGCCAAATCTACTTTCTGCTGCTTGATGTGAGTAAGTCCCATCTGGTCCTAAAAAAGCTACTCTTTGGGGCATTTCTAAATTTCTTGAAACGCCAAAAATTTCAAAATAAATAGCTTCTATTGCTTCTTTATTTAAAGGACCTTCATTTTGATTGTATAGACGACTTAAAATAGCTTTTTCGCGCTCTGGTCTATATATATTTGCACCGCTTGATTTTTTGAGTTCGCCAATTTTTTTGACATAACTCATTCTTTGATTTAAACACTCCAATATCCTATCATCTAATTTATCAATTTGTGTGCGTAAATCATCAATGTTTTGCATCTTTTTCCTTTAATTTAAGCACCCTTTTTCTAATGCTATTTGATCTTCAAAACTCTCTCTTTTTCTTATAAGCCTATCTTTACCATTATAAATGGCAACTTCAGCCGCTCTGTTTCTTGTGTTGTAATTACTAGACATGCTAAAGCCATATGCACCAGCTGAACCCAGTATAATTAAATCACCTCTATTTGTTTTTGGCAAACTAATATTTTTTGCCAAAAAATCACCACTTTCACAAATTGGCCCAACTATATCGCAAGTAGTTTTTTCCTCGTTTTGAATCTCTATTGGCACATAGATAACTTTATGATAAGCTCCATAAAAACTTGGTCTTACAAGATCATTCATGGCGCCATCAACTATGATAAATCTTTTTGTTTTATTTATTTTTTCATACAATACAGAACTTACAAAATATCCGCTTTCTCCAACTATATAGCGCCCTGGTTCACAAACTATAGTTACATCAAGTCCACTAAGGGTACTAAGAATAGCTTGGGCATAATCATAGGGTTTTATGGTAGTTTCATCATTATAAACTATTCCTATGCCACCACCTACATCAAAAAATTTTATGTTTATTTCAAGAGCAATTAGCTCTCTTAAAAGTTTTGAAACCAAAGCACAAGCATCATAAATAGGCTTAAGTTCAGTAAGTTGTGAGCCGATATGAAAATGAATTCCAACTGGTTCTATAAAAGGCGAAGATTTAGCTTTTATGTATATTTTTTTTGCAACATCTATCTCGACTCCAAATTTATTTTCATTTAGTCCAGTTGAGATGTAAGGATGAGTTTTTGGATCTATATTTGGATTTACGCGAACTGAAATTCTAGCCTTTTTGCCAATCTCTTTAGCAATCTGTTCTACCCTATAAAATTCAGCTTCGCTTTCTAAATTTAGCATGAGTATATCGGCATTTAAGGCTTCTTTTATCTCTTCATCACTTTTTCCAACGCCACTAAAAATGATTTGATAGTTTTTTGCCCCAGCTAATAAGGCTCTTTTTACTTCACCAATCGAAACACAGTCAAATCCAGTCCCAAGACTTGCTAAAAATTTTAATACACTTAGATTTGAATTTGCTTTGACAGCATAGCAAATAAGCGATTTTCTAGCAGCAAAAGCATTTTTTAAAGAAAGATACTTTTGTTCCATCATATCAAAATCATAAATATATAGTGGTGTTTTGTAAGTTTTTGCTAAATTTATAAAATCCATAATCAACCTTTTTAAATTTAAAGATTATACTGAACTTTATATAAAAAATAGTTTTAACGATTCGAAAAATAAAGCTTTATTGAGAATAAAAATAACAAAAATATAGGCAAGATTACTCCAAGTTCAGCAGACACAACTCCATTTTGAGCAAACCTTATCAAAATATATAAAACTCCCCAACAACAAAGCGTAGCAACAACAAAAATAAAGCCAAGCAGTGCAAGATTAAAAAATCTATATGTAGATGGCAAAAAGTAGTAAAATATAAGAACCATTATTGGCGCAAAAAGAGGAAAAAATACTGAACTATAAATAGAAACCTTAAGAGAATCTATATTTATCCCCTCATCTTTAAATGTTTTTATAGCATCCAAAGCATCATTTACAGAATAAGACGTATCATTTTCATAGACATTTTCTATAGTTTTTGGTCTAAATTTTTTAAGAGTTTCGAGATTTTGTACATGTTCTTCTTTTAAACCTTCGCCTCTAAATTCTAGTTTTGATGGCAAAATAGTTGTATTTACATCCTCAAATTTCCACATTCTTCCATCAAATTTACCACTTGCTGCAGAAATAATATTTAAAAGTCTTGTATCATTTGTATCAAAAATTTTAATCACACTTGCATCGTTTGTTACTGGATTTAATCTATTTATATAAATGTATTTTCCATCGTATTTTACAAACTTTTCATCTAAATTTATTGGATTCATAATGGATGTAGAAAGATTCTTTCTATACTCTTTTATATAAGTAAAATTGGTAAAATTTAATCCTATATAAGAAAAAGTTATAATAAGTGAAACTAAAAAAGCAGGCATTACAACTCTGCTTTTATTTACTCCAAGAGCATAAAAACTTACAAGTTCATTGCTTCTTATCATATTAAAATATGTTGTAATAAATGCAAAAACAAGACTTAATGGTAAAATATAATTTATCGCAATTAGCATAGTAAGTAAAAAGTATATAAGTTGTAGATTCGCGCTATCTGGAAATTTTTTTAAATTTATTAAAATGTCAATGCCTGCATAAAATAGCTCCAATGCAGAAAAAATAATCAAAAAATATTTAAAATATATGTAAGCTATGTATTTAGCATAAATTTTCAATCGCAAAAGCCTTTTTTAGAAGAATATTTCTGCGATATTTTATCTATATCTTGATTAATAAACTCTAAAACAGCTTCTTTTGTTACCGAAATAATCTTCCTTACGCATTCTACTTCGCTTGGCAAAAACTTACCTAAAACAAAATTTACTGTGTCTTTTTTAAGTTCACTTCCTATGCCAACTCTAACTCTATCATAATTTGGCCCTATAAATTTATCTATAGATTTTATACCATTATGACCGCCACTACTACCGCCATTTTTAAATCTAAGTCTTCCTAGTCTAAGATCTAAATCATCGTGAATAACAATAACTCTATCTATTTTGTAGAAATTTTTAACCGCACTTACACTCTCTCCAGAGAGATTCATAAATGTTGTGGGTTTTAAGAAAAAAAGCGAACCATTTTTATAAAGTTCGCCTTTAAATTTTATGTTTGAAATTTTTTCGCAATTTAAATCATCTAAAATAGCATCAAGCACCATAAATCCGATATTGTGTCTTGTATTAGTATACTCACTTCCCGGATTTCCAAGCCCTGCTATTAAAACCAAAGCTTATCCTTAGTTAGCTGTTATTACTCCAACTATAGCAATACTAGGATTTTCCACTATAGTAACACCATTTGGAACTTTTACATCTTTAATCAAGATATTATCTTCAACATCTAGATCACTTACATCTAAATCAAAAGAATTTGGCAAATTCTCACCAAGACATTTAACAGCTATTTTTCTTCTGTAAGTTACCAAAACACCTTTATTTTTAAGACCTATTGGTGTGCCTGAAATTTTAACAGGGATAAGATATTTTGACTCAACACCATCTAGTACAACTTTTAAGTCAACATGTTTAAGCGCATTTGTTACTGGATGTTTTTGATAATCAACAACAACAACTTTTAATGTTTTAGAGCCAACTTTTATATCAAAAGCAAGTGAATCTTTAGCACGAAGCTCTTTTATAAAATCGTTTGTGTTAAACGCAGCATTTATATTTTCTAATCCCTTGCCATAAATATTGGCAATTAGATAACCATCTCTTCTTAAAGCCTTTGTAGACTTTTTATCGATACTCTCTCTAATAATACCTTCTAACATCATTTTTCCTTATAAAATAAAAATAAGCTATAATGATATCTAAAAAATATTTAATATTTTATAAATTTTCCTCTTCATCATCGCTTGCTTTAAGTTTAGGAAGAACGTATCCCGCTTTTTCATAAGCAGCTTTTATAGTTTCTTGATTATCGTTTGGTATAACACCATTTTTGGCGAGTTTTACATTTTTTAGTAAAATTTTAAGATTATCTCTTTTTGTAGAATTTTCTAAAGCTACATCTTCTGTTATTATTCCAGCATCAAACAAATCAAGTAAATGCTGGTCAAAAGTTTGCATTCTAAGGGTATTTCTGCTCTCTTTGATAACATCATATATTTCTTGATCTTTTTTATCTAAAATTTTTTCTTTTACACGGTGATTACTTATTAGTATCTCAAGAGCCGCAGTTCTTTTATTATCCGTAGTGGGTATAAGTCTTTGGGATATTATTGCGCCTAAAACAGAAGCAAAGCTTGTCCTTATCCTTTCTTGCTCTTCTATAGGAAACATTGATATAACCCTATTTATAGTTTCTTTTGCATCTAAAGTATGAAGGGTTGATAAAACTAGATGTCCAGTTTGTGCTGCATTTATAGCTATTTCCATGGTTTGCAAATCCCTCATCTCGCCAACTAAAATAACATCAGGATCTTCTCTCAAAGCAGCCCTAAGTGCGTCTTTAAAGCTAAGGGCATCTTGACCGATAGATCGTTGATTAATAATACATTTATCATCTTTATAAACAAATTCTATCGGATCTTCTATGGTAATAATATGCGCCCTATCATGCGTATTTATGTGATTTATAATACTAGCTAGAGTTGTGGTTTTACCACTTCCAGTTGCTCCAGTAACTAAAATTATACCTCTTTTGATGTTATCGCAAAGGTCTTTAACAACAGGCGGCAAACCTAAACTTTCAATAGTTGGAACTACTTTTGGAATGGTTCTAAAAACAGCAGAAACACCATCCATTTGAAAAAATATATTTACTCGAAATCTATAATCGTTATTTACAACATAAGTAAAATCTACACTTTTATTTTCAACTAACTCATCAAATCTTCTTCTAAGAAGTTCTTTTGCTAAAATTATACCTTCTTTTTGAGAAAATATCTCATCAGACATAGGCTTAATTTTACCATTAAACCTACCTCTTACAATAGAACCTGATTTAAAATGTAGATCACTACCGCCATCATTAACCATTTTTTTTAAATAAACATCAAGTCTATCTCTTGTTTTATAGTCTAGCTCATTTATATCAACAAATTTGCTATCCATTACTTTGCCTAAAGTTTTTTCTTTAAACTACTCATAATCTCTTCAAAAGATTTTAAAAAAGAAGATATGCCCTCATTTAAAAGATCTCTATAGACCCTGTTCATATCAATATCTGCTTTTTTGACTATATCAAAAAACTTATCTATGCTATCATCACTTAGTGGTTTTTTCTCTTCAAAATTTATACCCTCGTAAGCCTTTATAGCATCAAGAGGAGCTGTATTTATAGAGTTTTTATATAGCAGTTCTTTTATATAGTAAGCTTTATGTAATCTATCACCTTTTACCCCAGTGCTTGCAAAAAGAGTTTTTACATTTGGTAAATTTCTTTTTTGTATCATATTGTAAATTTTAGATGCATTCATTATACCAACTTGTGAAATAGGTAAAGACTTCTCACTCATTTTTACATCCAAAAGCCTATCAAATCTACTTACAAAAACACTTATAACTGCTTTTGGAGGGATAGCCTTTGGAAATCTTTGCATAAATTCTTTTGTAGCATCTTCGTAAGCATCTAAGCATCCATTAGCTTGGTCTGGAGAGAAAACAAGTGTTGCATTAACGCTTATGCCCTTTTTCATAAGCTCGTTCATAGCCTCAAATCCAGCTTTTGTAGCTGGGATTTTTATCATAACATTTGGCATGCCTATAGTTGAATACAAGTTTTTGCCCTCTTTAATACTGCCCTGAGCATCATCATATAAGCTTGGATCAACTTCTATACTAACAAAACCATCATCATCATTTGCATAGTTTTTAAGTAATTTTTCTGCAGCAAGCCTTATATCTTGTGTTGCTAAAATTTCATAAAGAGTTTTTGGATGTTTAAATTTGCAATTTTTTATAGCGTCTTCATAATCATTGGAATCACAAAAAGCATTTCTAAAAATAGTTGGATTGCTTGTGGCACCATTTATGATATTTGAAGATATAAGTTCTTTGAATTCTCCACTTATAAAATCTCTTTGCAAGAAATCACACCATAATGAAAATTTGATATTGTTATTTTTAAACACTCTCAACCTTTAATCAATAAATTTAATAATTTCTCGCAAATCTTTAATATCGATACAATGCGTTGCTTCTTTTTTAAGAATTTCATTTGCACAAAATGCGAAATTAAGCCCAGACTCTCTAAACATAGAAAGGTCATTTGCGCCATCTCCAACACACATAACTTCATCTTTTTGTAATCCCATTAAAGACTTAAGCTCTCTTAACATAGTCCCTTTTGAATACCCAAACATCATTTCGCCACCAGCCCTGCCAGTAAAAATACCATCTTTAACTTGCAAGTGGTTAGCAAAACTTGCATCAAAGCCTAATTTTTCCTTTGCTATATCTGTAGCTATATGATATCCACCACTAAAAACCACAACTTTTATACCCTTTGATTTAAGGTGGGCTATAAGTTCCTTCGCTCCTGTAATAAAAGGTAGGTTTGAGGCTATTTTTTTAGCCTCATCTTCTTTCATTCCTTTTAAAAAAGCAGCCCTTTTAGTAAAACTTTCAAAAAAGTCTATTTTACCTGCCATTGCTTCTTTTGTAATATCAGAAACTTCTTTTCTAGCCCCAACTGAAGCTGCAAAATAAGTTATCGTCTCTCCATCCATCAAAGTAGAATCAAAATCGCACACACACAATTTTATCATACTTAAAACTCACGCTTTAAAAGAGCTTCAACCTTTAGTATTGTTAAAATGTTATTATCTCTTTTACCGATACCATATATCATTCCACCTTTTTCTTTTAAAAGCGTTTCTGGTGGAGCATCGATTCTATCTTTTCTAATTCTTATAGCTTGAGTTAAACTATCTATCAAAAATCCAGCCATATCTTCTTCATTTTTCATAATGATAAAACGAGTATGATCTGTTGGTTTTGTAGGTGGTAAATTAAATTTTATTCTTAAATCTATTAAAGGAATTACTGTTCCTCTAAGATTAAAAACTCCTAAAATATAATCAGGCACACTAGGAACTCTAGTATAATCAAGAGGTTTAATAATCTCTTTGATATCTAAAATAGGAACAGCATACTCCTCTTGACCAACAATGAAGCCAACTAATTGTATAACCTCATCTTCTCTGTCTCTTTGACTTGGGTCACTTATCTGTTTTTTTTGCCTTTGTAAAACTTGGTTTAATTTTTCACTCATAGTCCTACTCCATCTTTAAGTTTTTTCTAACAACATTTTCTAAATATTCAGAAGAGTATGGTTTTGTTATATACTCAGTCATACCGACTTCAACACCTCTTAATCTATCTGTTTTACTTGTTCTAGATGTAACAGCAATTAATGGTAATGATTTATATTTAGAATATTTTCTAATCTCGCCTGCAAGAGTGTAACCATCCATTCTAGGCATCTCAATATCTATAAGCACGGCATCTATTGTTTTTTCGCTTGATTTAATAACATTTAACGCTTCAACACCATTTGATGCCTCCATTACGCTTACGCCAATTGGTTCAAGAGATTTTTTCATTATATTTCTATCCATCTTGGAGTCATCAACAGCCAATACTACATAATCACTTGGTTTTTCTTTCTTAGCGCCTTGTGTACTATTTTCCATATCAGCTTTGATATCCACCTTAATCTCTTTTGCCATATCCATAACAGTTCCAACATCCACAATAAGAGTAACTTTACCGTCGCCTCTAATGGTTGCTCCTGCTATTCCTTTGATATTTTGTAAATAATTACCTAAAGATTTGATAACAACTTCTTCTTGCCCTATAAGATTATCAACTATGATACCAATTTTACTTTCAACAACACCAATAACAACAACATAAGTTTGTTCTCCGCCATCAAATACTTTTTGAACATTAAATAGATCTGAAAGCCTAACAAGAGATATAACTTCATCTCTAAGTCGAAGAACATTTTTACCCTCTATTGTATAAATATCCTCAAGTGGGACACGAACTGTCTCTAAAACGCTAGCAAGTGGTAAAGCATATGTTTCTTCTTGTGAGCCAACAAGAAGTGATTGGATAATCGCTAGAGTTAGAGGAATTTTTAGTTTTAATATAGTACCTTTTCCTATCTCACTATCTATATCTATAATTCCATTTAGCTTTTCTATGTTTGTTTTAACAACATCCATTCCAACGCCTCTTCCTGAGACATTTGTAACTTGTGCAGCAGTTGAGAATCCTGGTTTAAAAATAAGACCAAATGCTTCTTTATTACTCATAGAATCGGCTTCTCTCTCTGTTATTAAGCCTTTTTCTATACATTTTTCTTTTAATACGTATGGATCCATACCCTTACCATCATCTGTTATCTCAACGACTATATTATTGCCTTCGCTATATGCTTTTAGCTCAATCAATCCTTTTTCTGGTTTACCAGCTGCAGCACGCGCTTCTGGAGTTTCTATACCATGGTCGCAAGAATTTCTTATAATGTGAACCAAAGGATCGCCAATAACTTCAACAATTGATTTATCAAGCTCTGTATCTTCACCAGTTATTTCAAGATCAATTTGTTTATTAAGATCCCTACTTAAGTCTCTTACCATTCTTGGGAATTTATTAAATACTTTTGCAATAGGAAGCATTCTTGTTTTCATAACAGCAAGCTGAATATCTGTTGTTACGATAGAAAGTGCAGCAACTACTTGATTTAGTTCTTCTAAAAACTGCTCTCCATCATATCTTTCGCTTACATCTTCATAAATTTTTATAAGTCTATTTTTACCTAAAACAAGCTCGCCAATAAGACTCATTAAACTATCAAGTCTTTTAACCTCAACCCTTATAGTTTGTTCCATTTGTGTAGAACTACTTGCCGCTACAGCTTTTGATTCGGAAGATTTTGATTCATCTTTAGGAGCTGGAGCTGCTTTTGGCTTAGGAGCTGAGGATGATGCACTGTCTGCTTTTTGGGCTCTTCTAGCTTGATCCTCTTCTTTTCTAACTTTAAGCAATCTTTCTATCTCAGCTTCTACCTCAGATTCACTAAGAGAACCAACATCTACCTCTTCTTGTGGTTCCTCTGGCTCAGTAGCTACAGGCTCTTCTACTTTTTCTTCTGCTTTTGGTTTTTCTTCTTTTGGAGCACTAGAAACAGGGGCTTCTCCGCCTGAAATTTGATCTAACCTAGCACAAACATCAGTTATATCAAGACCAATAGCAGTATCATTGCCATTATCTCTAATAGAACCTAGAAGTTTTTTCATATCATCAACTGACTCTAAAACAACATCCATAACATCTGGAGTTATTTTGAGTTCACCTCTTCTAGCTTTATTTAAAACATCTTCCATATGGTGAGTAAGTCTTGTTAGGATATCAAAATTTAAAAATGATGAACTACCTTTTACAGTATGCGCAACACGGAAAATTCTGTTTAAAAGCTCTAAATCCTCAGGATTAGCTTCAAGCTCTACAAGATCATGATCTATTTGTTCAACTAGCTCAAATGCCTCAACGAGAAAATCTTCTAATATTTCTTGCATATCATCCATTGTTTTCTCCTATTTAGCAGTTTTTTTATGTTTTTCTACCACTCTCATAACTTCTTTACAAAGAAGAGTAGCATCAAATTTTGTCAAATAAGCATCAGCGCCAGCTTGCTCACCTTGAGCAATACTTTGCTCGTTGTTTAGAGAAGAGTTAAAAATAATCGGTATGTTTTTAAACTTATCGCTATTTTTTAATTTCGAAGCAAAATGATATCCATCCATTAAAGGCATCTCTATGTCACTAACAATGACTTTTAAATTTTCCTCCAAGTCTTCACCATATGTCTCATAAAGATCATTCATTTTTTGAAGACCATCTACTCCGTCTTTTGCTTCTATAACCTTTAATCCCATTTTTTCAAGTGACTCTCTTAAGAGTTTTCTAGCAGTAGAACTATCATCTAAAACTAAACAAACCCCATCTAACATATCTTTTTTCTCTATATTAAGATTCATTTTTGGTGAATATATGCCAAGCTCTTCAACTATACTTTCAAGGTCAAGTATAAGCAAAACTTCATCGTTTTCTATTTTGGTAACACCTGTTATCTTACCTTTTTCAAAGGCGCCACCTTCAGAAGAAAAACTAGCAGGTTCAATGTTTTCCCAACTAATTCTACGAATTCTCTTTGCTTCATGAACTATGAAACCTATAAGAATTTGGCTAAATTCAGTAATTATAACTCTAGGTTTTATTTTAAGGTCATCTGGTACTTTTACGTGCATCCATTTTGCAAGATTGACAACAGGTATGACAACGCCTCTTAAGTCAAAAATTCCATCTATATACCCAGGAACTCCTGGCAACTCTGTGAGATTTGGCATCTTTATGATTTCGCGAACTTTGGCAACATTAACGCCATAAATTCCCTCATAAGGACCTTTTTCGCCCTGTTTTATGATGCGAAAATCAACAAGCTCCATCTCACTAGAGCCCATCTTAGAACTATTTTCAAACATTATGGCCCCTTAGATTTAATTGTTTATCTAAGTCGTATTCTACAATAAAATACCTTTGATCACACGCAAAACTAGATAAATTTATATATCTTTTATCGTTTATACACAATTCTTTACCTTGATGATAGTGCCCTTCAATGATTAAATTTGCATCATAATGATGAATTTTAGGCATCAAAACTGATTTAAAATTGTTAATTTTATACGTAAGATTTTTTTTATTTTGATTTTCAAAAATTAATCTAGTTATTTTAAAATTTATATTTTTATCAATAAAATTTATAAATTTTAAAAAATACTTATTTCTAAAAAGCAAAAGAACTTGCGCACTTATAAATGGCAAAAACTTATCACCATGCGCAATCAAAACCTCATTTCCATATATATCTTTAAATTTAACAGGTTGAGCGTATATATCAAAAACTATGACATTTGGAAACAATCTTTTGAGATTAAAGTCGTGATTGCCTTCGAAAAAAAAAGTTTGGATAGTTTTAGAAATTTCATTTATTAAATTTATCTCATAAGCATAAAAACTCTGTGTAAAATCAGCATAATCTGATAATAAATCAAAAATATCACCAACTAAAAAAAGTTGAGTTGGTTTTATATTGCCATTTTTAAGTAGCTCCAAAAATTTCACAAATTCTTTTCTAGAACTATTTATATGAGCATCTGCTACAAATATAGCACCATTTTTTATCTCATAATCCATGAGCAATTTTTGGAAGACCCAAGCCTTCATCAAATCCAAACATAAGATTTGCATTTGCTATTGCTTGAGAACTTGCACCTTTTAGCAAATTATCTATAGCTGAGTTTATAAAAAGCAAGTTTTCATGTTTTTTTACAAAAATATCGCAAAAGTGAGTTCCAGCTACATTTTTTACCATAACTGGCTCATTTTTTATTCTTATAAAAGCACAATTCTTATAAAACTCTTTTAGTATTTCTTTTTCATCTATATCTTCTTTTAGATGAGCATAAACACTTACCAACATCCCTCTTGTGAGTGGAATTAAATGTGGCACAAAATAAAGTGATATTTTGTCACCTAAAAAGCTTTCGATTTGTTCTTTTATCTCATCAGCGTGTCTATGTTTAAAAGGACTATAGGCATTTATATTTTCATTAACCGAGCAAAAATGGCTAGTTGGCTTAAGGCTTTTCCCAGCCCCACTTACACCGCTTTTTGCATCTATGATAATGCCAAATTTAGTATCTATAAATTTTAAAAATGGAGATATAGCTAAAAGAGAGGCAGTTGGATAACAACCAGGATTTGCGACAAGTCTAGTGTTTTTTATCTTTTCTTTATTTAATTCAACCAGTCCATACACCGCTTCTTTTAAACCATTTTTGTCTATATGGGCTGTATAGTTTTTTTCATAAAGTTCCAAACTAAGCCTATAATCTGCCGACAAATCAACAATTTTTATACTCTTAAAAGATAAAAGTTCTTTGACAAAATACATAGATTTTTCATGAGGAAGAGCTAAAAAAACTATATCGCACTTACTAGCAGCCACGCTAGAATCTACTACATCTACTTTTATATCAATGACGCCGCATAAAGAAGGAAAAATCTCATTTATCTCGCCCTCACTTGTAGCAGCTAAATAAGAGATTTCAAAGCCTGGGTGATTTAACAAAATTTTGATAAGTTCTAACCCAGTATAACCGCTAACTCCTATAATTCCAGCTTTTATTTTCATTTTAATCCTCAAATTTTATAGGCTTATAGCAAACTTCCAAAATTTCAACATCACTTGTTCCATTTGGCAAATGAAGAGTAATTTCATCACCTGCTTTTTTACCCATTAGTTGTTTTGCTAAAGGGGTATTTATAGAAATTAAGCCTTTTGAGATATCACTTTCACTAATACCAACTATTACATAATGGCTTTCAAGTTCAGTTTCTACATCTAAAATGCTAACACTTGAGCCAAATTTAACACTATCATGCGCGTAGGTACTTGGATCAAGAACATTTGCTCTACTTATAATATCACTAAGCTCTGCTATTTTTGCGTCTATAAAAGCTTGTTTTTCTTTTGCTGCGTGATACTCTGCATTTTCCTTTAAATCACCGTGACTTCTTGCTATATCTATTTCTTTAACAATTTGAGGTCTTTGAACATTTTTTAAATCTCTAAGTTCTGCTGTAATTTTTTCATAACCATAAGCAGTCATTGGTTCTGTCATAATTTTTCCTTTTTTTAAATTTATTATATCATTTAATTTTGAGTATTTATCAAATTTGCTACATTTTTAGCGCTTCCATTTTGCAAATACTCTCTTAGTTCTTTAGATGCTATGGCAAATTTATGCGCATCAAAGTTTTTATAAGAATTTAGTAAATTTCTAACATTTACTTCATCTTGAATAAACTCATCATTTAACTCTTCTTTTCCCATAAAATCAAAAAAAATATTTGCAAGTCCGATATGTTTTAGCTTCACAAAGCGTTTTGCTATGAAAATATCTATAGCTTTTGCCTTATAACAAAGCACAAAAGGAGTTCCTATAAGAGCTGCTTCAAGAGTAGCAGTTCCTGAGCAAATGAAAGCAAAATCGCTATTTTTTAAGATCTCGCTTGTACCACTTTGGACGCTAAACTCACTGACATCGCCATAAATTTCATCAACTTTATCTTCATAAAATGACGGCACACAAAGAACTTTTTTTGAATTTATATGTTTTGCACACTCTTTAAAAATAGGCATCAAGCGCTTTATCTCAGATTTTCTTGAGCCAGGTAAAAAAGCTATTTGATCATAATATTTGCTTTGATCTTTAAATATGTTTATCTCATCTAACAATGGATGCCCTACATAAGTGCTACAATTGTAAAACTTACTGTCAAATGGCAAAATTGAAGCTAGATTATCACAATGCGCTTCAACTTTTTTCACTCTTCCTTTTTTCCAAGCCCAAACTTGTGGTAAAATATAATAAGTAATCCTTGTTTTTATCCCAGCTTCTTTTATCGCTTTTGCTAAAGGTAGATTAAAAGCAGGGGAGTCTACAAGCAATACATGATCACACTCTCTAGCAAGTTTTACCATCTCTTTTATAGCACGCTTGGCTTTAAAAATAAGCGGTAAAATCTCAACAAACCCCATAGCCGAAAAATCTTCACTTTTCATATAAGGCATTCCAAATTTAGGATCAAAAATGCCTTTTAACTCATAATTTTGCAGATATTTTAAAACCTCGCCAAAATGCAAATTTGCAGATGGTTCCAAACACGATATTAATAACTTTTTCATAAAAAATATTCCAAATTTTTATTTGATTATATCACATTTAAAAAAATAAATGTGCTTTACTTTTTGATAGTTATTATCATATTTAAACAGAAATTTAGTTTTACTGTTTTATAATAACGATTATCAAAATAAAAAAGGAGATAGCATGTCGGTTTTAGTAGTTGGAGCAGATGAGATAACTCCAATTAAAGCTGTTTTAAATAATTTAGGTGCGGACAAAATAGAACATTGGGATGCTAGAAATGAAAACAGAGTAAATAGAAAACCCATACCAACCCAAACAGAGTGTGTTGTTATGCTTACAAGTTTTTTAAATCACAACACGATGAAAAAAATAAAATCCCAAGCAAAAAAGCGAAATATCCCTGTAGTTTGCGCAAAAAGAAGCGTAAGTCATGTTTATTGTGAATACTGCAAGATATTTGGTTTAAATAAAAGTTGCAACGGGTGTGAGGATTGCGATGAGCGATAAGCTTTTTTTATATAATTATATAACAAAAAATAAAGTTCCAGCTTATTACTCCAAATTTAATACTTTAAAAGAAAGTTTAGAAAAATATGCAAATGATCTTTTATATCCAGCAAATCTTAAATTTACAAGAGCAAAAAATATCTGTTTGCAATCAAATTTAATAATAAAATCATACAAAACCGGAAATCATGAGTTGTTAAAAAATAAGATATCCATACCAAAACTAAAAGCTGCACAAATTTATTCACAATTAATATATAATGCTTATGATTTCAATCTTATTTTTAGAGATTTTGTTTTTGAAAAAATAGCCGTAAGAAATAAAGATAAAAAAATATATTATAAAAATTCTTTAATCATAATAGAACATGAAAATGAAAAGCTAGGCATAATGACAAATTTTAAAAAAGTTAATATGCATTATTTATGTGATTTGAAGTATGACATAAATAATGCTTTAAATATTAAAAAGATGCAAAATTTACAAAATTTATATATAGTCTGCCCTAGAAATATGGAATTTAGAAAACATATTGAAATAAAAGCTCAAAATGATGATTATATTGGAATTAAAATAGTTCCATATACTCTAAGCAATCTTAATAAAAAAGGAAGAAAATGATAGGTATAATTTATGGATCAAACCTAGGAAATACAGAAGATGTTGCTAACAAAATAGCAAATAAGCTCGGACTAGATCATAAAGTATTAAATATAAGCAAGGTAAAACCTAGCGATATAAATAGTTTTGATAAATTAATTATCGGAACATCTACTTGGAATGATGGTGAACTTCAAGATGACTGGGCTGATTTTAATTTTGATGAACTAGATGTGAATGGAAAAACCATAGCGTTATTTGGAACAGGTGATGGCCAAAGCTACGGCGATACATTTTGTAATGCCATGGGAGAATTATATAAAATTTTTAATGCAAAAGGTGCAAATATAGTAGGAGCAGTAAGTGCAGATGGATATAGCTTTGATGAAAGCACAGCTATCATAAATGATAAATTTGTAGGTCTTCCTATAGATATAGATAATGAAAGCGATAAAACAGATGATAGAGTAACAAACTGGATAAAACTAATAAAGCCAAATTTTGAATAATATTTTATTTGTTTTTAAATGTTTAACTTTAAAGTTATATAATGTTAAATAATTTTTAAAAAAGGATAAATATGAAAAAGTTAGCTTTACTTAGCTTTGCTTTAGTAGGTGTGTTTGCTTTAAGTGGTTGTGAAAAAAAAGTAAAAACAACTGAGTATTTTAAAAACCACCCAGAAGAAATTAAAACCACTATAGCAAAATGCGACAAAGCAGAAAAACTTAGCGAAAGCGATAAACAAGAGTGCGCAAACGCTAAAAAAGCAAATATCACAGAAACTATAAAAGAGATATTGCCTTAACTAATATTATTTAAAAGGACAGAAATCTGTCCTTTTATAAAATTTCTTCTACAAATTTTCTAACTCTATCATCTAAAATAACCACATCTTCTATACTGTTTGTTTTTACATCTATAAATTTATCAAGAGATTTAAAAATAACTTTTGAGATGTCTAAAAATGAGCATCTTTTTTTTAAAAATGCATCAACACCGTTTTCATTTGCTGCATTTACAATAACACCTAAATCAGGATTTTTTAAAACTTCTTCTTTTAGGGAAAAAATTGGATATTTTTTTAAATTAATTTCTTTAAATTTAATACTTTTTAATTTAAGCAAATCCACACTTTCTAAAATATTTGGTACTTTATCTTCAAAAATAGCGTGCGCGATTGCTAAAATCATATCTGTCTTTGATATGTGGGCTGTAGTTGAACCATCTATAAAATGCACTAAAGCATGTATAGTAGAACTTGGCTCTATGAATGCGCTTATATTTTTAGTGCCATATAACCAAAAAGCTTCCATAACCTCAAAAAGCTTATTTGCCATCGTTGCACTATCTATAGTTATCTTTGCACCCATATACCAGTTTGGATGTTTCAATGCGTCACTTGGAGTAACATTTTTTAAAGCTTTTATAGGAGTTTTATAAAATGCTCCGCCACTTGCGGTTATAACAAGTTCTTTTACTTTATGAGGGCAACTTAGCAAAAATTTAAGCCCAAAATGCTCACTATCTATTGGATTTATAGATTTTGTATCAAGAAATTTACCGCCACTAACCAAGCTTTCTTTATTTGCAAGAGCTAATTTTTTGCCACTTTTTTGAACTGCATAACTAGGCATTAAACCAGCAAAACCAACTACGGAGTTAATAGCAATATTATCTTCACACTCATTTATCATGTCTATTAAACCGTCTTTAGAACAAAAAACCCTATCATGATCTACAAAAGATTTTAAACTTTTATCTTCTATGCAAACAAATTTAGGTTTAAACTCAGCTATTTGTTTATTTAAGATTTTGTAGTTTTTCGCACAACTTAAGGCTGAAATTTTCAGATTATGCTTTCTTGCTAAATTTAGCGCATTTGTGCCTATGCTCCCAGTTGATCCTAGGATTATCATGCCAAAACCATATACATTACGATACTTGCAAACAAATACGCATCAACCCTATCTAGCATACCACCATGCCCAGGAAATATATCTCCACTATCTTTTAATCCAGCTAAGCGTTTGATATAACTTTCAAAAAGATCGCCAAATACTCCAAATAATGATACTATTAAACTAATAAAAATTGCTTTAGTATATTCAAAACCAAGAAGATTATTTGCAAGCAATGCTCCAAAAATACTTGCAGCTATAACACCACCTATAACACCTTCTAAAGTTTTATTTGGAGAACTTTTACTAAAAGAAGTTTTTCCAAATTTTTTACCCAAAAAGTATGCACCGCTATCACATACTATAGCCGTAAAAAGTATATAAAATATATAGCTTATACCAAATAAAATATATATCTCACTCATCAAAAGAAGTGGTGCAAGAGGATATAAAAAAGGGTATATTATTTTTAAATTTTCCATTTTAAAATAAGCTACAAAAGAAGCTATAACAGCACAATAACAAAAAATTAATTTAGGAGATACGAAAGTATCTTCATAATTTGAGCTAAAAAATATCATCAAAATATAAAATGCGAGCGCTAGATAAACTAGACTTTTGTTTTGTATATCAAAAAGTTTTAAAGATTCTAAAAAAGCTACATAAATTATAATGCCAAACAAAACGATATTTACAACAAATATATCTAAAACACATATCAATATAAGAAGAGCAAAAAGAGCTAGTCCAGTGTAAATTTTACTATTCATAATTTTCCTTTTGTAAAATTATAGCTAAAATTTACTTATATTTTTATATCTATAATTTGCCCCTCTATAGAGTCATCAATCTCTTCTTTAAGGTCGTTCTCTTCTATATTTTCTACTTCTTCTTGCGCCTGAGCCTGTGCTTCACCATGTTTTTTTTCATGTTCGTGATCTGGATCAACTTTGTAAGCCTCTTCAGCTGGCCTAACCTCTTCTACTTCTATTTTATCCTTATTTGTAGCTTCAACCATTGCTAAGTTTTGAGCATCAAGCCTTGCTTGAAAATCATTTTGCGCAGAAGCAGCTACTCCCATATTTTGGTTTACATATATGGTACTCCCAATTGCTGTTACAGGCATTTAAGCTCCTTTTATTTAAACTACTTATTTATACATATCGTCTTATAGTTAATATATTTTACAAAACTTTCTTTAACAATCTTTACATTTTCTCTTTTTGTATAATCAACTTGGTACATGCCTGGATTTTTGGTACTAAAGTTTACGCAAATTTGCGCAGCCATAAAAATAACATCATCGCTCATTGTCTTTTTATTAGTTTTTACAATTACATGTGCACTTGGAATGTCTTTTAAATGAAACCAAAAATCATTTTTAGATGCATTTTTTAGCAAATTAGAGTTGCCTTTTTGATTTTTACCCACACTTATCTTAAAATCATCAATATAGAAATTTTGGATATCTAAAGACATTGTGTCTATTTTTTTTATATTTTTTGCTTTTGGATATATTATCTCGAGTTCTGCTACTGATTTTGCTGTGTTTAAAAGAGAAAGTAAATTTTCATAAAAAGCTAACTTTCCGCTTAAATTTTCTTTTTCGATACTTATACCACTAGCTTTTTGTTTAAGCTTTTTAGCTTTATTCCAAAAAGATTTTGCACTATTTTTTGGACTTTCTTCTAAGTTTAAAGATACTATTTTTCCATCAAAATTATTTAGATTTATTTTTCTATCGTATTCATTTAAATTACTTAAATTTGCCAAAATCAAAGTAGCATTTTTGCTATAAATTTCACTTTGATTTAACAAATCTTTTTCATTTTCAAGAGAATTTAAATTATTTAATAAATTTTCTATCTTTTTATTTATTTGAGCTACTTTTATATCTCTTATTTGAGCGAATTTCTTATCTACTATTTTTGTAAATTCATCTTTAAAAAATTCATTAAAATTTTCTATATTTTTACACTCTTTTTCTTTTATTTCATAAGGCTCAAGATAGAGTAATTTTTTACCAACTTTTATAGACCTAAATTCTGTTTCATGGTGCCTTAATGCTTCTAATATAATATCATTTTCATCTGTTATGATAATATTTGTAAATCGTCCAGTAAACTCCATTATAAGATAACTTTTAAGCATTTTATAAGATCCACTATATGCGGTTTTAAAAACTAAAATTCTATTATTTTGTGGCACAAAAATATCTTCTATGTCAGCTCCAATAAAGCGCTTTTTCAAAATAGTATCAAAAGGAGCTTTATATTCTTTTTGGGATATTAAATTTGGATTTTGGTATATGCTAGAGATATCCCTACTTAAGTCAAAAATAAGCTCAAATTTATTATCAAATTTTACAAATATAGCATTGTCGTGAACTCTTTTAATTTTTGTTATTTTTTTAAATTTAGCAAGAAAGCTTACAATTTGTATTAAATTTGAATACTTCATAACATTCATTATAGCAAATTTAGCCGTTTTTTGATACAATCTTATGAAAATTTATAAGGAAATACCATGCCACAAACAATAACAGAAAAGATTTTTTCATCGCATGTTGGGCATAAAGTATATGCCGGCGAAATAGTACAATGCAATATAGACATGGTTATAGGAAATGATATAACAACACCAATTTCAATAAAAGCATTTGAAAAAAGCGGTGCAAAAAAGCTTGCTAATCCAGATGGTTTTAGCATAGTTTTAGATCATTTTATACCAGCAAAAGATATAGCTTCTGCAAATCAAGCTAAGATAAATCGCGATTTTGCATACAAACATAATCTTAAAAATTTTTTTGATGAAAAAGATATGGGTATAGAGCACGCTCTTTTACCAGAAAAAGGGCTGGTTGTACCAGGAGATGTAATAATAGGCGCTGATTCTCATACTTGTACACATGGTGCACTTGGAGCATTTTCTACTGGCATGGGATCAACCGACATTGCATTTGCCATGATTACTGGAAAGAACTGGTTTAAAGTTCCAGCTAGCATAAAAGTTGTATTTAGTGGAAAACTTCTTAAGTGTGTTTATGGAAAAGATCTTATCTTAGAAATAATAAGGCAAATTGGCGTTGATGGAGCTCTTTATAAAACCTTAGAGTTTTGTGGCGAAACGATAAAAGAACTAAGTATGGATGATAGATTTTCACTTTGTAATATGGCTATAGAAGCTGGAGCAAAAAGTGGCATTATAGCTGTTGATGATACGACAAAAGAGTTTTTTAAAAATAAAAACTTAGCAAGAGAACCAAAGCTTTTCTATTCTGATAAAGATGCAGTTTATGAGAAAGTTTTAAACATAGATGTAAGCAAACTTGAGCCAGTTGTGGCTTATCCTCATTTACCAAGCAACGTCAAAAGCATAAGTGTAGCTATAAAAGATGATTTAAGTATTGATCAAGTTTTCATTGGAAGCTGTACAAATGGTCGTTTAAGCGACTTAAGAATAGCTGCAAAAATACTAAAAGGCAAGAAAGTTGCGAGCCAAACAAGGCTTATTATAACTCCAGCAACACAACAAATTGCACGTGAAGCCGAAAAAGAGGGCTTAACTCAAATTTTCATAGAAGCTGGCGCGTTAGTAAGCAATCCAACATGTGGCGCATGTCTTGGTGGCTATATGGGAATTTTAGGACAAAATGAAAGATGCGTGGCTACTACAAATAGAAATTTCATTGGTAGAATGGGCGATAGAAGTAGCGAAATTTATCTTGCAAACTCAGCAGTAGCCGCAGCTTCTGCAATAGCTGGAAAGATAGCAGATCCAAGAGATTTGTAATGTATAAACATTGTGTAATACTAGCAGGTGGTAAAAGTTCGCGCATGGGAAGCGATAAAACAAAGCTTCCTTTGGGTGAATTTCAAAGTCTAGCTGAGTTTGAAGCAAATAAATTTAGCAAAATTTTTCAAAACATTTATATCAGTTCAAAAAACTATAAATTTTCGGATAAATTCAATACCATAGAAGATAAATTTGAAAGCTTTTCCCCCATGGGTGCTCTATGGCAAATACTTTCAAATTTCAAAAATGAGTATGTTTTTATAGTTCCTGCAGATATGCCTTTTGTAAGTTTACAAACCATAAATTTACTTTATGAAAATTTGCAAAATTCAGACATAATAAACCCAAAAGATGATGAATTTACACACTCTTTATGTGGATTTTTTCATTCAAAAGTTGGTAATATTGCAAAAGAACTATATGAAAATGATATCCATAAAATAGGCTTTTTAAGACAAAAGTGCAATGCAAAAACATTATATTTTAAAAATAACAATGAGTTTTTTAACATCAACACACCACAAGATTACGAAAAAGCTAAAGAATTTTTGATATAAATTTAAATAATTTTAAAGAATACGCCCTAAAATATTTTACTAAAACAACAAAAAAGGGAAAGCCTTTTGGCAATCCCTTTTTAAGTTTTATAAGATTGATTATTGTTTTAATTGCAACAATGTATTTAGCATTTGATCACTTGTTGTAATCGTTTTTGAGCTTGCTTGGAAACCTCTTTGTACAACTATAAGTTGTGTTAATGCACGGCTTAGATCCACATTACTCATCTCTAGCGCACTTGATTGAATTTTACCTCTACCTGCAGTTGCAGCCTCACCTATGATAGGTTCGCCAGAGTTTGGAGAGACAGTAAACAGTGTTCCACCCTCACTTGTTAATCCCTCGTTGTTTACAAACTTAGCCATAGCAATTTTAGCTAAACCAAGACTGCGACCATTTGTAAAACTTCCTATAAGAGTTCCTGATTCATCTATTTTAATTCCGTTTAAATCACCACCCTTGTATCCATCTTGAGATACAAATTTAGTATTTGATTTTGCATCATGAGCTACAAGCCCATCTCCAGCTCCAGATGTTCCAAAGTCAAGACTTATAGTTTGTCCACTAATAGATCCATTGTTTGAACTGTATTGGATACTTGTAGGATAATATGTTGCAAGTGTTCCATCTGGGTTAAATACAACTTCTCCTGTAAGCAAGTTTGATGGTAGATTTTTGTTATTTTCCGCAAAGTTTATCTTTGCAGGTTCTGGTACTTGAATGATTACTTTCCATTTAGTACCACCATTGTCTGCATAACCTTCTTTTATAAAGTCAAATTTTATATTTTTCTCTCCACCAAGTGAATCAAAAACTTGGGTTGTAGTACTATGAGCTGATATAAAATGAGCTTGTGTGGTTTTAGGAAATTCTCCTGGATTTAAAGCTCCTCTCATTGGTTTCATTGCAGCGCTAAATTTTAAATTCTCTCCTATATTATTTTGCGGATCTGTTAGTCCAGTTATAGTTAGATTCATATTTTGCGCATTTGCAACAGCTGGATTTTCTATTTTAAATTCTCCCTCTGCATTTACTGTTACTTTTGCACCAGCATTTGCAACCTCTTTTCCGCTACCAGTATAATCTACATTCTTTCTTGCATCTTCTTGCATGGCATATCTTAAATCCTCTGTAGAGTGGAAAGATCTTTTTGATTTATCATCATATGCCGGACCACTATATAAATTTGGAAGTGTTGGAGGAGTTGTTGTTGTATCAGAAAAAGTACCTATCTTAGCTGTTTTATATTCGTATTGATAAGCAGTGATAACATTTTGAGTTGTTATACCAAGCCCTTTGCCACCATTTTCTGTGATTTTTATATTTTTTGTTTTTTCTGTTGTGCCTAGTTCATTTTGGTTAGATAATTGTATTTTATCACCATTTACTATAGTAGCCCTTACACCAGTTTCTTGTGAGTGATTATTAATATATTTTGCTACATCATCTATAGAGTAAACTTTTGCAGCTATATTTACACCATTTATAGTTACATCAAAATCAGCTCCACTTGTTTTATCTATAGCAGATATAGACATCTCTTTAGTTTTAGCTGTAGCATAACTTACCCATATACCTTGACCTTCTCTTAGGTTATAAGCTTCACCTTTTTCATTGTGAAGTATACCCATGTCAACGCCTTTTTCTATAAGTCTATAGTCACTATTTTTAGTATTTTCAAAAAGATCGCCTTCATTTTCTTGATTTATTTCTCCTGGAGTTGTAACACCATCAAAGTTTTTATCATAATATCCTCTAAAAGCGTCTAATTTATAGATAGGAACTTTTTGCTCACCTATATTATCTCCAGTATTTAAAGTAGCAGCTATATCAACTTTGCTTGTAGCTCTTGCAGGCATTGATAAATCTGGTTTAACGAATATATTTTTTACAGGTCTTGTTGAGTCTATAGCGCCAGTTTCTTCATCTCTCATCCAACCTTGAACTATGTAACCTGAGTTGTTTACAAAATTACCATAATTATCAAAAATAAAATCGCCGTTTCTAGTAAATTTTTTAGTATATCCGCCGTCGCCACTAACTACAAAAAATCCATCACCTTGTATAGCGACATCGGTTAATTTTTCAGTAGTTTGAACAGAACCTTGTTTGAAAATTTTTGTGACACTTGTAACACTTGTCCCAAGACCAACTTGCATACTATTTGTACCACCAAGATCGCCTTGAGGACCAGTTGCTATTTTAGATGTTTGGCTCATCATGTCTTCAAAATTTGCTCTTGAGTATTTAAATCCTGGAGTGCTAACATTTGCTATGTTATTTCCTTCAACATCCATTGCGATTTGGTGTGAACCAAGTCCAGAAACTCCGGACCAAAGTGATCTCATCATAATACTATCCTTTATATAATTTTTATTTAAAATTATATAAGCAAAATGTATTCCAAAATTATATTATAAATTTAATATAGTTATAAAATGAAGTAAAATTGGATATTTTAAAATAAAATTTTAACAAACACTTTTAACATTTATGGCAAGACCGCCAAGAGATGTTTCTCTATATTTTGAGTTCATATCTTTACCTGTTTCATACATTGTTTTTATGACCTCATCAAGACCAACTCTAGGTGTACTTTTTCTGGTTAGAGACATTTTTGCAGCAGAAATTGCCTTAATAGCACCAAAAGCATTTCTTTCTATGCAAGGAATTTGCACAAGTCCATCAACCGGGTCGCAAGTTAGACCAAGATGATGCTCCATTGCTACTTCAGCAGCGCTACAAGCTACTATGGCGCTACTTCCATAAACTGTTGCCATAGCCGCAGCTGCCATAGAACTAGCTGAACCAATCTCTGCTTGACAACCAGCTTCAGCACCACTTATAGAAGCATTTTTTTTATAAAACGAACCAATCAACATTGCTGTAAGCAAAAACTCTATAGCTTTTTGTTCACTAAAAATCTTTGTATGATTTTTAAGATAAAGCATCACAGCAGGAACCACAGCGCAAGCTCCATTTGTAGGCGCAGTTACAACTCTAGCTCCACTTGCATTTTCTTCTGCAATCGCTATGGCATATAAAGATATATAATCTAGTATAGCAATAGGATCGTCATTTGCATAAAGTCTTTCGTAAATACCTTTTGCTCTTCTATGAAGCTTTAAATTTCCAGGCAAATCCAAACTTTTTGGATTTATTCCAGCAGCAAATACTTCTTGCATAACATCCCAAATTTCCAGGCAATAAGCTTTTATTTCATCAAGCGTATGAAACTGAAGTTCATATTCTAAAGATAATTTCGCTAAATCCCAATTATTTTTAGCACAAATCTCCAAAGCCTCTTTGGCATTATTTACACTCATAAAATTTTCAGGCAATATTTCTTCTTTTTTGCCATCTTTTATATGAGACTCAAGTTCTTCCTTGCTCATAACAAAACCACCACCAATTGAGTAGTAAGTTTTTTGCTCTAAAAGATTTTCACCGCTATAAGCACTAAATATTAGACCATTTTCATGAAGGGGTAAAAAGCTATTGTTGAAAATAATATCTTTTGCATAATCAAAATGTATTAGTTTTTTACCACAAAGGTTTAAAACATTTTCTTTTATGGCTTTATTATTTATATCATCTTGCAAAAAAACGGTTATGTTTTTTGGTTTTAAACCACTAAGTCCCCATAAAATAGCTTTATCTGTTAAATGCCCTTTGCCAGTTAGTGACAAAGAGCCATATAAATCAATTTTAATCCTATCTATGAGATCTAACTTATCTTCTATAAGTTTACAAAATAGATTACCAGCAATCAATGGTCCCAAAGTATGCGAAGACGAAGGTCCAACGCCTATCTTGAAAATACTTAAATTACTCAAATAATACCCTTAAAATGTATATATAACTGTAATAATTGTTAAAAGTCCAGTTATTAGCACAAATGCATCCAACGCTTTATTTTGAAATTTTTTCATTTTTGAAACAGTGTAAATTGCAATCATTGGCATTATAAATAAAATTGCAGCTATAATTGGTCCGCCTAAATTTTCTATAAATCCTAAAACACTTGGATTTATATAAGCCACAATTAGCATTATAATATACATAACAGATGTTGAAATTACAGCTATTTTTTTCATATTAGGATTTGAATTTCCAGAAAGTTTAGCACATTTTCTTACTATTCCATATGCACCTTCTCTAGCGCCAAAATAGTGACCAAAAAATGATGTAGCAATAGCCAAAAATGCAACTGCTGGTCCGCCATAAGAGATTAATGGATTTTCAAGTTTGTTTGCAAAATATGATAAAACTGGTATATTTTGAGCTCTTGCATCTGCAAATTCAGCTGGAGCAAGAGATAACGTACAACTTATAACAAAAAACATTACAAAAATTAATAACATTATAGAAGTTCTAAAAAGAATTTGATTAGCTTTTTCAACAGATTTTTCTGGATATTGTCTTTTTACACTCAAAGAAAATGTAGAAATAGCAGGAGAGTGATTAAATGAAAAAACCAAAACTGGTAATGTTAACCAAACTATAGTAATGAACTTCCCAAATTCAGGAACAGTACTAAAGCTTTCAAAATTCCATTGAGGTATAAGATATAAAGAAAAAACCAGTAAAATACCACATAATGGATAAACCAATATCTCACAAACTCTTGTTATAAATTCTTCACTAAATAGCATAATAAGCATAAAAGTACTTACTAATAAAAATGCAAAAACTGCTCTATAAAATGGAGTAAGGTGTCCAACAACCCTACCAAATTCATTTGTAGATGTTGCGTACATAGAACTTAAGAAATGATGCATTGCGCCATTTGGATCTAAAAGTGGCAAAAGTTGGTTAAAAATAAAAGTTTCAAAAGTATTTGTTATACCAACACAGTACGCCAAACAGATTGGAAAAATAGCAAAAAAGTACAAAACAGATATAAACACACTTATCTTTCTACCAAAATATTCCTCAGCTGCATAAGTTATATCATGATCGCTACCTTCAGCTTGACAAACAAATCTACTTAATGCTCTATGGCTTAAATACACCATAGGAAATATAATGATACTCATAAGTATTACAGGCCAAAACCCACCAATACCAGCTTTTATAGGTAGATACAATATACCTGCCACAACAGCTGTACCAAACAATGAGAACATCCAACGCTTATCAAACTTTTTCCAACCTAAACTGCTTTCCATTTAAAAACCTTTTATGTAAATTTAGATACATATAGCCAAATTACGTTTGTATAATATTTATACAACATTTACTTGCTATAAAATTTTAGTTACCAAATTATCTCTTTTTAGAGCTTTATTTTTTCTGAAATATAATAAATATTTATTATATTTCATACAAATGTATCTTTTTGTAATAATTTTGATTTAATTTTAATAAAAATAGTTAAAAGCGACTTAAGAAATTAAAAAACAATATATAAAACGATTGCTAAATTATTAGTAGAAGCACTAGGAAGTATTTATGAAATCATACTTCATAATATATAAACTTAGATCAAAAGAAATAGCTATTCGCACATAAATATCAAAACACAGATTCTCTAATAGCAAGTCTTGCGCTTAAACTAATTCAATCAAAAATATTTCGATCTTATACTAACTATGATAAAGCAAAAAGTAAACTAAATCCTTAAATAAATAGCTCTATTCTTTTTATAAAAACAGCAATAATATAAGTTGGATGTTATGCATCAATCATGATGAGAGTAAATTTAAAACACTTTCTAATGAAATTTTAAACTTGGCGATCTATAAACAAAAGAATAAAAGATTATGATAAAAAGCTATAGATTAACCAAATAAGAGTCTGGAAGAAATGATATAAAATATATAAATTTCTTCGTAAGATAAAATAAAATTAAAAACAAAGAGTAGAATCAATAAACAAACCCTACCACAAGTAGCAAAATATATGAATATATCATAAGTCTAACATTTATAGATATTTACAAAATTTGAGAAAATAGCTATACTTTTGATATAAACACTATAACTTCCCCACAGTTTTTACAAACAAATTTGCTCCCTGATTGAATTTTACTATGAAGTTCATACGTCAAAAATCTCTTTTTACATGCACAAGAATATAAAAACTTTTCATCTTCTTTTATTATTTGTGAGACAATAGAAGTACAGGATTTTTTTCCAAGCTTCTATCTTCATATCTTCTTGTAAAATATACTCTAGTAACCATTTTTTAGCAATAACTCCAAGTTGTTCTTTCATATCATTTGCATTATGAATCTTATTAATAAGCTCAATCATACTTTGTATAATGTGATTATGAATTTTTTATGATCGCTTAATTTTGGATAAGCAATAGAGAGCATATAGCTCTCTTCGTCTGCAAAATGAGTTTTCATATAATCAAAGAAGCCATTAAAACTTCTTTGATTTGTTGTTTTGAAACATATTTGTGCTCTAAATTATAGGCAATAGCCGCAAGCTCGAATAGTTTTTTGTACTGAATATCTATATTTTCATTGCCTACACTGTACGAATTTCCCAAACAGGTAACATTTTAATCTTCTTTATAAAGTAAATTAAATATTATATCAAAAACACAAATTAGTTGCAAATTTGTTTTTACTAATAATCCTCTTCTTCATCCTCATCATCATAACTATAATCCCCATCATCGTATAAAAATGAGTTATTATTACTACCTTCTTCATAATCAAAATCGAAGTCGTTATTGTCTATAAACTCATCTTCATTATATTCGCTATTTTCATTATACATGTCTAACCTCTTTTCATTATAAATATTAAATCTCTAGCCTACTTGTCTTGTAGTAAGCTTAACGCCATTTAATTCCACTATATTTAAAATTTTCAGTATTATATCTTGTTTTACCCTAATATAATCACTTTTATTTATAGGTATAGTAAAAAATTCTATCTTAACAACTATACCATAATCATTTAAATCATCCAAAGATACGTAATATCCGCTTTTATATCCAGCTAAATCGTCAACTGAGACCATATTTTTACGATATCTTAAAAAATTGTTTTCATCTACTTCATTCATATTGGTTGATGTTTCTGGGTGTTCTACTATTAAATTTTGTATATCTTCAACGCATTTTTTTATTTGAAAAGTAGTTGTTTCAAAATTAAGACTTAAGTTTATTTTTACCAATCTACCCACAGTTCTTCTATTCCAATTCCTTATGGTACTATCGATTATTTTTGAGTTTGGAACATATAAAAGTGAGTTATCAGATGTTCTGATGGCTGTTTTTCTAAGTCCTGTTTCAACTATAGTTCCTTCTATATTTCCTGCTATAACAACAGAATCTCCTTGAGAAAAAGAATTGTCAAAAATCACCATTATAGAAGCAAAGAAATTTGCTATAATATCTTTTGTAGCAAGAGCTATGGCTAAACCACCAATTCCCAAAGATGCTATTATTGTAGAAACATCAAATCCAGCACTATTTAATATAAGAAGAAGAGCAACTATAAATATCATAATATAAGCTATTTTTATAATTAAATTTAAAACTTCTTTTCTGCTACTTTTCTTCGCAATTTTGCTAAAAACTATCATTCCATAGCCATCTAAAACACCTATAACAAGCCAAGCATAAAACACTATATAAGTTACTGAAAACACCTTATAAAATATCTGTGGTACCGGAGCTGGATAGTAAAATATCTTTACGCATATATCAGTAGCATAAGCAATAAGTAAAATTCCAAGAGGCTTTTTTATAGTATCTACAGCTTGAATCCTAAGAGCTTCTGACTGACTTTTTTCTTTCATTATAATTTTTTCAAAAATAAACAATAGTATCTTTGCTAAAATTCGCCTTAGAGAATAAAAAAACAGTGTTATAAAAACTATAATAACTATTTTGCCAACATCTACGCCATAACTTTTAAGATTCATATGTGCATTTATATGATCAAGCATGGTTTTTAAATTTACAAAATTTAAAACTGCACTACTTTCTAAAACAGAAACATTTTCAAGCAAATAATCAAATATTTCAAAATAAGTTTCTTTATTTAAGACAAGATTTTGAAAATTTTTGTTTATGTCTATAATGGCATCTTTATTTAATCCATCATATATCTCTTTTATTTCCAAATAATCCTTGGTTTGCAAAGATAATATGGATTTTTGAAGCATGACAGATATATCTTTTTTACTATCACCTCTTGTATACATTTTTTCCAGTCTTAAAAGAGTTGTGTAAAAAATTTCACTTATTTCTATATTATAATAATCAATCCTTGCAAGCATATACTCTTTAGATGATTTTGGATATTTTTCCAAACGATAACGAATTTGTTTTCTAAGCTCTATATAATTTAGAAGTTTTTCGTATGATATATTTTGATTAATTATGGCAGTTGGTATGTTTTCTAAAATCCTTAACTTATCTTTTTTTAGCTCATTTACATCCTCTAAGCTTGTGTTTCTATCTTGTAAAATTTTTATTTGGTAATTTAAATCTTTTATGCTATGAACAAGCGAATTAAGAGACTTTTTATCATCTATCTTTTTTATATCAGAAATATTTTCATCTACTATCTTTTGAGCAACAATCTCCGCTATTTCTTGCGTTTCGTTTATATCTTTCTCGTTTTTAGGGCTAATATCTACTAATTTACTAGCTATTTCATTTACTGCTTTTGATGTATTATTAGTGTCTACATTTCTAAGGGTTTTATCTATGCTTTTTTGCAATTCTTCTGAACTGGCACAAAAAAGAGTTGTGTTAAATGCAAAAAATATAATAAAAAAAATCTTCATCATTTTATTTTTCATTCTCTCCTATAAACTTAAACTGTTTAGTTTGAAAATCATACTCAAAAATTTCTCCAGTTTGTATGATGTAATGCCAACCATGTATATTGATCTTGCCACTTTCAAACTTTTCTTCTACGCCAGGAAAAGTAAGAATATTATCAATAGAATTTATGATATTTAATCTTTCTGTAACCCAACTTCTTTTGGATACGTCATTACCATAAAGCTCTAAAACTTCTTGCTTTATAGGCTTAAGTATTTCAAGCCATTTTTTAACATTTGGTATATCTTTAAATTTACTCTTATCATAGTAAAGCGCCTCACAGCCGCCACAGTTACTATGTCCACATACAACAATGTTTTTTAGATCAAAAACATTTATAGCGTATTCTATAGCAGAAGTAGTAGCCAAAAATTCATCACTTAATCTATATGGGGGAACTATATTTGCAATATTTCGCACTACAAAAAGATCTCCTGGTTTAGAACTTGTAATAAGATTAGGCACAACTCTAGAATCTGAACATCCTATAAACAAAGTATGCGGTGTTTGTTTTTCTCCCAAACTTTCAAACAAATCTTTGTGTTCTAAGTAACCATTTTCCATAAATTCGTTTACGCCACCAAAGAGTGTAGTTTTTATAAAAATTTTATCATTCACAACACTTATCCTTAATTATGAAAAATTTATAAAGCTAATGATTATATCAAAAAATAAATTTGATAAATATTATATTTATTTTGTAACCAAAACATATAATTTATATTTTGTTTACATAAAATTTGTTAAAATTCGAAAAAAATAAAAGGAGATTAGATGAGTTTATACGATAGAAATTATATTCAAAACGAAGCTCAAGATAGCTACTCGCAAAGCGAAAATTTACAAAGCAGTAGAAGCGAGTTTATTAAAAAAACATACCAATATTTAGCAGCATCACTACTTGCAGCTACAGCTGGAGCATATGTTGGTATGAGTATGGGGATAGCTCCATCATTTTGGTTTTTAATATTAGAAATAGCTCTTCTTGTGGGCTTAATGTTTGCCAAAAAAAATCCTGTTTTAGCAAGTGTGTTGCTTTTTGCATTTACATTTATTTCTGGATTTACGCTAGCGCCAACTCTAAATTTCTATTTAGCAAATGGTATGGGTGGAGCAATAACACAGGCTTTCTTGCTCACAACTGTTGCATTTGGTGGTCTTAGCATTTTTGCATTTAACACAAAAAGAGACTTTAGCGCAATGGGCAAAATGCTATTTATAACTTTGATAGTAGTTGTTGTTGCGGCTATTATAAATATTTTTTTACATAGCCCAATTCTTCAAATTGTTATAGCTTCAGTTAGTGCAATTTTGTTTAGTGCTTACATACTTTATGATACACAAAATATTATAAGAGGAAATTATGATTCGCCAGTACTTGGTGCAGTTGCCTTGTATTTAGATATAATAAATCTTTTCATTTCTCTTCTTCAAATTTTAGGTATATTTAATAATAAATGATTAACCCAAAAGCTAGGAATTGATCCTAGCTTTTTTATTCTTTAAAATTTAACCAAAATTTTATTAAAAATATTATATAATATATTCCTTTATTTATATATTTAAGGATTTTTTAGTGGAAACTATGTTACTTGTTTTTCAATTTATAATAGTTACAATTTTAACTATAACAGTATTATTACAAAAAAGCTCTTCTATAGGACTTGGCGCATATAGCGGAAGTAATGAGAGTCTATTTGGCGCAAAAGGTCCATCTGGTTTTTTAGCTAAATTTACTTTTGTACTTGGCATACTTTTTGTTGCAAATACAATAGCACTTGGTTATATGTACAATAAAACTTCTAATAAATCTGTTTTAGATAGAGTTGATAACAAAAACATAGTTATACCTCAAAAGAGTATAGATACCAACACTAGTATCATACCAGTAGCACCTACAAACATTCCAGCTACTAAAAAAGAGACAAACGAAACTAAGTAAAAGCATGCGTTATATATGTGCATTATTGATTTTTATCAATTTATTATATGGTGATGCACATATCTTTAATTATCATAGATTTGATGATTACAGGCATAAAAATACAAACATAAGCAAAAATAATCTTATAAAAAATTTTGAATATCTAAAAACTCATAACTATGAAGTTGTTCCATTAGATAAACTTATTGCAACTATAAATAATGGAGAGAAAATACCTAGTAATTGGGTAGTTCTTACTGTAGATGATGGATATAAAAGCTTCTATGAAAATGGGTTTGAAATATTTAAAAGGTATAATTATCCGTTTACTTTATTCATCTACACTGAAGCTATTGAAAAAAAGTATAAAGACTTTTTAACGCTAGATATGATAAAAGAGATATCCAAATTCGGAGATGTCCAATTACACAGTTATTCACATAGAAATTTGGTAAAAATGAGCGATGAAGAGATAAAAAATGATCTTGATATGTCTACAAAATTTTTTGAAAAAAGTTTAGGTTATAAACCAAAATGTTTATCGTATCCTTATGGCGATTATAGTAGAAGAGTTAATGATATAGCCTTACAAAATGGTTTTAATTGTATTTTAACTCAAAATTTTGGCGCCGTATCTTCACGACATGATAATGGGATTATTTTAGATAGGGCTTCTTTCAATAATGAAACAAAACAAAATGTTATGTTAGCAATAGAATATTTGGATGTAGAATGGATAAAACCAACTTCATTCCCTAAAGATAGCTTTATAGATAATATACAAGCCACACTATCTGATAAAAACATAAATGAGGTCAATCTTTTTATAAGTAGTTATGGTTGGCATAAGGTAGATATAAAAGACGGTATTTTAAATTTTACTTTAAATAAACCAATACAAAAAGATGCATTTAAAATAATATTAAAAGTAGGAAAAAAAGAAAATACAAACTTAATCATAAAGGATGAATATGCTAAATGAAATATATGAAAATCAAAAAGATTTAAGCGAGAAAGCAATCGATGCTCTTAAAAAAGATTTTCACACTTTAAGAACTGGAAAAGTAAACATCAATATAATTGATGGGATTTTTGTTGATTACTATGGTAACCCAACGCCATTAAATCAAGTTGCAACAGTTTTAGCGACAGATGCTACAACTATAACTATAACCCCATGGGAAAAACCTATGTTAAAAGCTATAACAACTTCTATACAATCTGCAAATATAGGTGTAAATCCAAACAATGATGGAGAATGTGTGAAATTATTTTTTCCCCCTATGACAAAAGAAGAACGTGAAAAAAATGCAAAACAAGCTAGAGCAATGGGCGAGAAAGCAAAGGTTAGCATAAGAAATATCAGAAAAGATGCAAATGATGACATTAAAAAGATAGAAAAAGATAAAACAGCATCTGAAGATGAGATAAAAAAAGCCTATGATGAAGTTCAAAAAATCACAGATAGTTATTCAAATAAAATAGACTCATTAGTAAAAGATAAAGAAACAGAACTTTTAAAAGTGTGAACCAATGAATATAAAACAAATTTACAAGGATTGTGGTGCTTTTTTAGAGGGGCACTTTTTATTATCAAGCGGAAATCACTCTCAGTTTTATCTACAAAGCGCAAAAGTACTTGAAAATCCAATACTTGCAGGTAAGTTAGCAGACGAGCTTTACTCTATTATTAAAAATCATGGCATAGAGTTTGACTCAGTTTGCTCTCCCGCAATTGGTGGAATATTGGCAGGATATGAACTAGCAAAATCTGCTTCAAAAAGATTTATTTTCACAGAGCGCGTTGAAAAAGTAATGAGTTTAAGAAGAGGTTTTGAGGTAAAAAAGGGTGAGAAATTCATAATCTGCGAAGATATAATCACAACTGGTGGATCAGCCATGGAAAGTGCTAAAATAATACAGAGTCTTGGCGGAATTATTGTTGGTTTCGCAGCACTAGCAAACCGTGGCTTTTGCGAAGTTACAAATCTAAAAAATAGCAGAAAAGATAATTGTAAGCTACCTTTTGATAAACCTCTTTTCACAATTGGAAATTTTGATTTTGAAATTTACGAACCAAAAAACTGTCCTTTATGTAAAAATGGAAGTATTGCTATAAAACCAGGTAGTCGTGGAAATTAAGTGGCCAAAACAAAAGTTATTATAGCTAGCCCATTAAGTAGAATAAAGGCATTTTTCATAGATATGTTTCTCATATCTATGCCGATATTATACTTAACAGCTTATGGTTTTTTAGATGGTAAAGACTCTTTTAAACAAAATCAACTTGCGATTTTTATTGACTGGGCTATATTTGGAATCATTTTATCTATATTCTTTGCAATTTCAGCTCAATCTCCAGGATACAGAGCCCAAAATATATACCTTATAGATACTAAAAATGGAAAAAAGGTTTCTTTTTTCCAAGCTATATTTAGATATATATGTTTTATCATATCTGGAGCAAGTATCTTAGGTATCCTCATATGCTTTTTTAGAAAAGACAAACTTTGTTTACATGATATTCTTAGTAGAAGTGCTGCCGTAACAAAAAAATCATAATTTTATATTAAGAGTTTATTCATCTTGTTTAGATAAAATTTTCTAAATTTTATTCTATCAAAGGAGAATATATGTCTACCGTAAAATTTAAAGGCAATACAGTAAATTTACAAGGAAATAGTATTGAAGTTGGCGATATGGCGCCAGTAGTTGAAGTAATCGGAAAAGATTTAAATCTAGTAAAAGTTGGCGGATCAAGTGACAAGATACAAGTTTTAATCACGGTTCCTTCTTTAGATACTGGAGTTTGTGCAACTGAAGCAAGAAAATTCAATCAAAATATAGCTGGAAAAGAAGGTGTAAATTTAACAGTTATATCTATGGATCTTCCTTTTGCTATGGGTAGATTTTGCTCAACTGAAAATATAGAAAAACTAACAGTAGGAAGTGATTTTAGAAATAAAGATTTTTCAAATGCTTATGGAATTTTAATGAAAGATGGTCCTTTAGCTGGACTTTGCGCAAGAGCTATATTTGTAGTAGGCAAAGACGGTAAAATCATTCATAAAGAGCTAGTAGATGAAGTTACTACAGAGCCTAATTATGATGCTATTAAAAGCGCATTAGGTGGAAGTTGTGGATGTAGTTGCGGTTGTAACTAAGTTTATTCTTGCTTTGGGCATAAAACTATTCAAAAAAAGTATCGCTATGAATATTTGTAAAAGCGGTTTTTAGACTTGTAAAAAGCTTTGGATTTTCTTTTTCTAACTTAGCAAGAAGTTCTTTTGTCTCATGCCTTGCATGAGGCATTTTTACATCAAATCTCATTGCCGGACACGCTTCATCACCTATAACTTGAAGTGAGTTTCTAGTAGCATTATCTTTAAGTTGTCTTTCTCTTACTTCTATAAGTGGTCTTATAAGAATTAAACCATTTTTAGCTATATACTTTGGAGCAAGAGTTCTAAGTGCTCCATTATAAGTAAAGTTCATAAAAAAGCTCTCAGCTGCATCATCTAAATGATGCGCAATTGCAAGTTTATTATATCCGCCATTTAAAGCATAAGTATAAAGATGTCCTCTTCTCATTCTTGAAAAAAAGCTACAAAAACTCGAGTTTTTGCGAATTTTATCTTTTGAAATTTCAAATATAGAGCTATCTATAACCTCATGATCTATGCCGTGTTCTTTGCAGTGATTAGAAAGATATGAAAAATCTTCACCCATACCATAGCTTAGGGTTACAGCTTTAAACTCCCATTTTACAGGACTTACACTACAAAAATGCTTCATTATATGAGCTAGAGATAAGCTATCTTTACCACCACTTAGGCCAAGTAAAATTTTGTCTCCATCTTCAAACATAGAGTATTTTGCATTTGTTCTTCCAACTTGCCTTAAAAGATTTTTTGAAATTTCAATCATATCATTTCGACCATTTCTAAAACAAAATTTGCGCTAGTTTTCGCACTTCCAAGTAGAAATTTATCAAAATCAAACTCAGCACCACCACTTGCCTCATCACTTATTGCTCTTAATATAAAAAATGGCACTCCCATGGATACACAAACAAGAGCAACAGAAGCTCCTTCCATTTCTACTGCATCAGCCTTAAAAGTATCCTTAATCCACTCTTTTCTTTCTTTTGTACAAACAAATTGATCTCCACTTGCTATAATGCCACCCATTAAATTTATACCAAGTTTTCCAGCAACATTTTTCGCCAATGCGTTTAATCTTACATCACTTTTTGAAAAAACTTCAATGCCTGGAACATATCCATACGGATGACCAAAAGCAGTAATGTCAAGATCATGTTGAACAAGCGAAGTTGCATACAGCATATCGCCTATTTTTAAATCTTCATTTAATGCCCCTGCCACTCCAGTAAAAAGTAAAATTTCAGCTCCAAATTTCTCTATCATTATAGTTGCACTAAGAGTTGAATTTACCTTACCTATCTTTGAATATGCTATTATTAGATCATGATTTTTATACTGCGCTATATAAAATTTATTATTCGCATGCGAAATTATATCATATTTAAGTTCTTTCAATATAGGAAAAATTTCCTCTTCCATTGCCCCAAGTATAGCTATTTTCAATATCTCTCCTCTATCATCTTACAAAACTCGTCAAGTGAGCTTATATCATAAATACTATAAGTTGGTTTTTGTGTTATTTTTTTATTCATACTCTTTAAAACACTTGAACCAATTTCTACAAAAAAATCCACTTCATCTTCTACATTTTTTATACTTTGCTTATATAAAACAGGTTTTACTAGCTGTTCTTCTAAAAGCATGAGTGCTTCTTTTTTAGTATTATAAGGCTTAGCATTAACATTTGCAATAACTTTTAAAAAACCATCTTTTATGATAGGCTCTATTTCTGCAGTAAGCTTATCGCAAGCTGTTTTTAAAATAGGACAATGGCTAGCAACACTCATATTTAGAAGCATAGCTCTTTTTGCGCCAGCTTCTTTAAAATTAGCTTCTGCATTTTGAAGATCGTTTTTAAGTCCAGCCACAACTATTTGTCCATCACAGTTGTAATTAGCCGCCCAAATTTGAGCTCCGTATTTTCTAGCAGCAGAGCAGATTTGTTCTATCTTTTCATCATCAAGCCCTAAAATAACCATCATAGAAGCCCCTTTACCTTCACAAGCTTCTTGCATAAATTTACCGCGTAAATTTACCAACCTAATAGTTTCTTCAAGTCCAATTGCACCATTTGCCCCAAGAGCTGAAAACTCGCCTAAAGAATGCCCTAAAGAAAAGTTCTGTTTTAAATCTAAACGTTCTTTTAAGGCAAGCAAAATCATGAATGAATTTAGAACTATTGCGGGTTGGGTAAACTCGCTTATATTTATATTTTCATTTTCATTAAAGAGTAAATTTTTAAAATCTATCTTGCAAATATCGCTACTATCGTTTAAAAGCTCTCTTGCTACACCAAAATTTTCATATATATCATGACCCATTCCAATACTTTGAGAGCCTTGTCCTGGGAAAATAAATCCTATTTTACTCATTTTATAAATCCATAATTATCAGTGTTTATGCCCACCGCAGCATTCATGATGTTTTCCATGCTTATGAGCGTTATCACCACAACATTCACCATTGCTATGATGATGTCCGTGTCCACCACAACATTCATGATCTTCATCATGTCCACCGCAACCGCAAACATGCGCACTAGCAACATGTCCTGTTAAAATCTCATCTTCAGTTGCGTCTCTTATTTCAGTAACTTTTACTTTAAACTCTAAATCTCTTCCAGCATAAGGATGATTAAAATCAACTATTACTGTTTTATCACCTATACTTTTTACAAGAACTCTAGCTGTCGTACCATCTTCGCCTTCTCCAAAAAGCTCCATGCCTTCTTGCAAATCTATGCCTGCGAATTGTTCTTTATCTATCTCTTGGAGAGCCTTTTCATCATATTCTCCCACTGCATCAGCTGCTTTAATTTTTACAGTTTTTTCTTCGCCAACACTCATTTTACAAACTTCTTCTTCCAAAGCTTCTATAATGTGGCCTTTTTTTGTAAGAAATGATATCTCTTGTGCATTAAAATTTGATTCTAAAAACTCTTGTGTATTTGCATCTTTTAGCTCATAAAACATTGATATTACTTTATTTTCCATATTTACTCCTAATAAATTTATATGATTGTAGCATATTTATTATAAATAACAATTTATAAAATTTGGGGATTTTAAATTTTGTTAAATAGCCTAAAATCGACCATTTAACAAATAAATTAATGCAGTGATTCTATGTAAGAAATAGCACCAAGTCCAGCTATAGCACCATCGCTTGCTGCGCATACAACTTGTCTTGGAGCATCTATTCTTATGTCACCCGCGGCAAAGAGTCCATCAACAGATGTTCTCATTTTAAGATCAACTATAACTTCACCATCTTTACTCATTTTGCAAAGATAAGATCCATCAACTTGTTTTAATACTTCATTGTTTACATTAAGTCCAACAAAGGTAAAAATTCCAGGAACTGCTATATCTCTAGTTTTACCATCATTAAATTTAACAATAACATTTGTCACGCCGCTCTTATCGCCTTTTATCTCATCTACTACGGCATTTAAAACGAGTTCTATTTTTTTATTTTTTTGCACTTTTTCAACTGTAACTGGAGCAGCCCTAAAGCCTTCTCTTCTATGTACTAAATAAACTTTTGAGCATATATTGGCTAGATAAAGCGCTTCTTCCAATGCAGTATCTCCACCGCCAACTACTACGACTTCTTTATTTTTATAAAAAAATCCATCGCAAGTTGCGCATGTGCTAACACCTCTACCAAAAAATTCAGCTTCGCCTTTACAACCAACTTTTTTTGGAACTGCACCAGTACAAATAACAACTGATTTTGCTTTTATATCTTTACCATCTTCTAAAATAATGCTAAATGTTTTATCACTATTTTTTACAACTCTTTTTATCAAAGCCATCTCGTGTTTTAAGCCAAAACGAGTAGATTGTTCTATCCAAGGATTCATAAAATCCATACCACTTTGAACTTGTGCAACACCAGGATAGTTTTCTAGCTCAGAGCTTGATGTTATTTGACCACCAGGCATACCTTTATCAAACATAACAACATCTTTTAGCCCACCTCTAGTTGCGTAAAGTCCAGCGCTAAGTCCAGCTGGACCGCCACCAATAATTCCTAAATCAAGCATATCAAGTATCCAAATTATAATAAAGAATTTAGCTTATCACTTAAAGCTTGTTTTGATTGAGCACCGATAACTTGATCTTTCAATTCGCCATCTTTAAAAAATAATATTGTAGGAATTGATCTAATTCCATACTGAGTAGCTAAATCTTGAGCTTCATCTGTATTTACTTTATAAATCTTTGCTTTTCCTTCAAAATCAGACGCAAGTTCTTCTATAACTGGAGCAAGCATTCTGCAAGGTCCGCACCATGGAGCCCAAAAATCAACTAATGCAACACCTTTTTTTGCCTCATCAAAATTTGAAGCGTTTAATTCTATATATTTTCCCATATTGTTTCTCCTAAAATAAATTTTATTACTTATGAATTATACTCAAAAAATATTAAATCAAACACTAACATTTTGTATAAATTCTATGTTGTTTTTTTCTATAGTTATTACATCAATTTGAAAATCATTATTAATAAATTGATTTTGCAAATACAAATTTATAGTTTTTAAAATTTTATTGTATTTACTTTTTGTAATTCGATATAGTGTTTCATAATCGCCATTTGTAGATTTAACTTCAATAAAATGAACAATATCGTCTTTTTTAGCAATGATATCTATCTCACCAAATTTAGTTTTATAATTTCTACATATTATTTTAAAAGAGTTATTCTCTAAAAATTTAACAGCCTTTTGCTCGCTATCAAAACCAAAAATATACTCTTTTAATCCCAAAATTAATTTTCTATCCTAATCATAAACGGCTTATCTTTTATGTAGCTTTCTTTTTCAAGTAAAGCAAACACCTTTTTTACATCTTTTTCTAAACTTGTATGAGTTATGAAAAATAAAGTAGCACCATCATCATTTTCTTTTTTAGGTTTTTGTAAAAATGTATCTATTGAAAGATTATTTTCACTCATAATATTTGTTATTTTAGCTAATACGCCTATATAGTCTTCGACTTTGAGTCTAAAATAATATTTTGTTCTTATCTCATCGCTATTTAATAGCTTTAAATTTTGACTTTCTAAAGATGATATTTTATATCCCAGCATTGGTCTTGATATATTTGTAGCTATATCTATAAGATCGCTTATAACGGCACTTGCAGTTGCTTTTCCGCCAGCTCCGGGTCCATAATACATGGTTTCCCCAACAATATCACCAAAAACACTAACGCCATTCATTACGCCATCAACTTTTGCTATCATATTGTCTTTATTCAATAAGGCTGGATGAACCCTAAGCTCTACATTATCGCCATCTTTTTTTGCAACACAGATTAATTTTATAACAAATTCAAACTCATTTGCAAAATAAATATCATCAAGCGTTATATTTTCTATACCTTCTATCAGTATATCTTCTGGTTTACCATGTACCCCATAAGCTATACTTGCTAGTATAAGAAGCTTGTGAGCAGCATCAAAGCCACCTATATCAAAGGTTGGATCAGCTTCAGCATATCCAAGTTCTTGAGCCTTTCTTAAAATTTCATCAAATTTAATGCTTTTTTGCATCATATTTGTAAGTATATAGTTACTAGTGCCATTCATAATACCAATAATCTTTTGTATATGATTTGCACTTAAGCCCTCTCTTAAAACCTTTATAATAGGGATTCCGCCAGCTACACTAGCTTCATATCCAAACGGAGTTCCTCCTGCTAAACTTTGAAGATCATATCTGTGATAAGCTAACATTGCTTTATTTGCTGTAACAACTGGTTTTTTATTTTTCAAAATTTTGCTAACAACCTCATAAGGCTGATTTATGCCACCCATTAGTTCAACAAAAACATCTATATCATCTCTATTTATAACACTGTTTAAATCATCACTAAGTGGTATAGTGCAATTTCTTTTTTTATCTAAATTTCTAACTACACCGATAACAGGATTTATCTTAACTCCAGCTCTAGCAGATATTATTTGTTTATTTTGCAAAAGAGCATTAGCCACCTCGCAGCCAACAGTACCCACACCTAGTATAGCTACATTCATTAAAATTCTTTAAGATATTTTTTTACATTTCTTGCGGCTTGACGAATTCTGTTTTCGTTTTCTATAAGAGCTATTCTTACATAATCATCTCCAGCCACACCAAAGCCAATTCCAGGACTTACAGCAACTCCGGCTTTTGTTATAAGTTCTTTAGAAAACGCCATGCTTTTTAAATTTAAATACTCAGGTATCTTTGCCCATACAAACATAGTTGCTCTAGGTTTTTGCATACTCCATCCTGCAGATTCAAAAGCATCCAAAAGAACTTCTCTTCTTTTTACATATTGTTCTCTTATTTCATCTACACATTCTTGAGGACCATCAAGTGCTATAGTTGCAGCAACTTGAATAGGAGTAAACATACCATAGTCTAGCCAAGATTTTATTTTTTTAAGAGCTGCTACTAGCTTTTTGTTTCCACATATAAAACCAACTCTCCATCCTGCCATATTATAAGTTTTAGAAAGTGTATATGCTTCAACTGCTACATCTTTTGCACCATCAATTTCGAAAATAGAAGGTGTTTTATAACCATCAAAAGCAAGTTCAGCATAAGCAATATCACTAATAATGTAAAATCTTTCTTTTTTCGCCATAGCTACAAGTCTTTGATAAAAGCTCTTCTCAACTGTAACCGTAGTTGGATTATGAGGAAAATTTACAACTACATATTTTGGTTTTGGTATACTCTCATCAAAAGTTGTCTGTAAATCTTTAAAAAATCTTTCTTCATCTAGTTTCAAATCATCGCTATAAGCAAGAGGCATTTTTGCCACATTTCCTCCAGCTATTATAAATGCTTGAGTATGTATAGGATATGCAGGATCTGGAACAACTGCAACATCGCCTGGGTTGATAATGGCAGTAACTAAATGCACAAAACCTTCTTTACTACCCATCGTAGCTACTATCTCAGTTTGTGGATCTAAGTCTACATTATAAGTTCTTTTATACCAGTTTGCACAAGCTAATCTAAGTTTGTAAATTCCTTGACTAACAGAATATCCATGAGTTTTATCTTTTGTTGCACTTTCACAAAGTTTTGCAACAATATGCTCAGGTGTTCTACCTGAAGGATTTCCCATTGAAAAATCTATTATATCTTCACCGTTTCTACGAGCAGCCATTTTAATTTCATTAACTTCAGCAAAAACATAGTTTGGAAGTCTTTCTATCCTATTAAAACGAATTTCGTCAAACATACTTTTTCCTTTTATTTACCTTGAGTGTATATAAATATTGAGTCCGCGTTTTATATTTTCTAAATTTTTTGCATCGCTTATAATTATATAATAAGCATTTTGCGGTATAGGAAGCGTAAAAGATCTAAGCGGCTTATCTCTTTGCTCGTGAGAAATTAAGTTCATATCTTTATCTAAAATTTTTGCATCTACAAACCAGCTATCTCCCGATTTTGCCATTATTTCTATACTTTTTGAGCCTTTTACATTTACAATATAATCTTCAAGTGGTCTTTGCAATTCTATCAAAGTATCTTTTGCATATTCGTTTGTTTGCAAGGATGCATTTGATAAGCTTATGGAATACAAATAGTATCCATCATTTTTTTTATTATCTAAAATTACAACATTTCTTCTTTTTAATTCATTTACTAAGGCATCTGGCTCAAAAGGAGCGCTTGTTTCTAAATATACTTCTAAAATTGAACCGTTTTGGGAATTTTGAAAGTTTTTTACTAATATAAACTTATAACCTAAGTTTTCAAGACTATCGTTTACTATTCTAGCAAATAAAGGCGTACCCTTTGTATCTAAATTGAAACGAATCGTTACATTAGAAGCATAAATAAAAATAGGCATAAATAAAATGCCCATACAAAATATAACTTTTTTTACCACGCTCTTCCTTTGTTCATATTAAGAAATTCATCAGCACTTATAGCTCTAAATTCTCCATCTTTTACTACATATCTAGCAGCATTTTGTGTGCCAGATGGTTTATTTTGACCATCTATATCTATAGTAAAGTTTCCATGTCCTGTTAGAATAAGTTGCGATTTGTTCATATCAATTTCATAATCTTTGTTAGTAGTAAATGTTTTTTTAGAGCCATTTTGCAAGTCTATTATACCTATCCAAATTGATGTTTTTGGTTTTATGGTAACTTTTTTGGATATATAACCAACAACTCCGTCGCTTGAAGCAAAAGAGGCATTTGTATCTGTTTTTAAAGAAGCATTAGTATCTTTTTTTGTAACATTTTCATCTGACATAACCAATGAAGTATTTTTATCACTAATTTGATTCACAAAGGATAAAGTACTTGTATCTGCATTTGTTGTGTTGATATCCGATGAAGTTTGATTATTTTCTTCTATGGTAGTTTCTAAAGCATTTGTATTATTTTGCTCTATTATATTTTTTTCTACTTTTTCAACTACTTTCGAATCAGAGTAAGTAACACTTCTATTGTCCTCATTTAATAAATTTGGCAACATAGTTATGTATTTTGCTGCATCAAAAAACCATGCCAAAAATACGACCATAATTAAAATTATAACACTGTAAAGACTAGAATGTGACTTATCTTTTTGTCTATATGCTGGTATTTTAGGAGAAACAAAAGGGGTTTGAGAAATTTTCTCATCAGAATTGTGTTCAAGTGAGTATTCTTCAAATTCTTTCATCCAGTTTTCAAAGTCCACATCATACTCTCTGGATAAAATTTTTATATAACCTTTAACATTTTTCTTACACAAAAATTCGAAATCTTTTTCAACTATTGCCTCTAAATATTTTAGCTCGATATGAGTTTTTCTAGCTACTTCTTTTAGACCTATCTCTTTTAACATATTTATGTTATTCATTCATAATCCTATCGCATATTATTGCAAAAGCCGCACTTACATTCAAAGAATCAAAACCGTTTTTCATGCAAATTCCAATGCATTCATCGGCCTTTGATAGAACTTTTTTAGGAATTCCATCGCCTTCACTTCCCATAATAAGGGCTACTTTTGTATTAAATTTGGTATTTCTAATATCTTTACCGCCACTTGCGGTTGTATAAACACTAAACTCACTCTGCTTTAGCTCATTTATAAGGCTAAGTCCGTCTGAATAAAGACAAATTGGTATTTCATAAGCTGCGCCACTACTTGTTCTAACAACGCCTTCCATAGCTACACTTTTTGCTACTATAATAATTCCATTCATGCCAAGTGCGTAGGCTGTTCTTATGATAGCACCTATATTTCCAACATCAGTAAGCTCATATAAAATAGCAATTTTGGTAAATTTTTTCATCTGAGAAATATCACAAAAAACAAAATCTTCAACTTCGGCTAAAAATCCCTGATGGTTTCCACCTCTTGCTAAAGCTTGAGCTTTTTTAAAATCAACTCTTTTAACTTCCAAATTTGCTTTGATTATTCTATTAAAAATAGCTTTATCACACTCTTTTGCTAGGTAAACACATTTTATTATTTCTTTTTTCTTGCTTAAAATGTGTAAAAAAAGCTGTTTTCCATATATAATCATAAATTAAATATTATCCAAAAATGTGTAAAAAATAGCTTATTTTATTATTTTTTCATATATTTTTTTTACATTTTCACCAGTTATTTTTGAAAGAAGTTTTGCCTTTATTTTTGGGGCTATATCAAGATCCATGATATCATCTTTAGTAATATTTGGGTGTGTATTTTCGTTACTACTATCAACAACTACACACCATTCACCTTTTAAATTCGCGTTTTTAAGTTTATTTAGTAAGTTTGTAGCACTATCTTTAAATTTGGCTTCAAATTTTTTTGTAGCTTCTTTAATAGCAAACACTTCTCTATTTGGATCTATTTTTGCAATCTCTTCTATTAGAGACGATATTCTTTGTGGGGATTCGTATATAACGCAAGGATATGGAAAATTTAGAGCATTTTGTAAAGCGATAGTTCTATTTCTAGATGTATTTGGCAAAAATCCCAAAAATATCCACTCTTTTTGCACTATCCCACTTGCAGCAACGCTTAAAAGTGCTGCATTTGCACCAGTTATTATTTCATAAGATATATTATTTTTTTGAGCAAATTTTACAAGTGTGATACCTGGATCACTAATGCAAGGCATTCCTGCATCACTTACATAAACGCAATTTTTTTCAAACATTTCTAAATTTATAGTTGAAAAAAATTCACTTTCATTGTGTGTATGAAGGGCATAAAATTTTTGTGGAGCTATGTGAATTTCGTATTTTTGGTTTAAGAGATTGATTAAAGTTTTACTAACACGAGTATCTTCGCAGATTAAAATCTCACACTTTAAAAGAACTTCTAAAGCGTGAGATGAAATGTCATCTAAATTGCCTATGGGAGTAGGAACAAAATAGAGCATTATTTCATGTTATATTTTTTCTTAAATTTATCAACTCTACCAGCAGAGTCTACGATTTTTTCACTTCCTGTGAAAAATGGGTGACAAGCTGAGCAAATATCTACTCTCATTTCATTTTTGTTTGACATAGTTGTAAAACTGTTTCCGCAAGCACAAGTTACTTTGCATTCAACATATTCTGGATGTATTTCTTTTTTCATTGTATTATTTCCTTCAAGCGTCTTTTTTTGAAAGCTTTGATTATACACTAAATTTAATAAAAAATCAAATTTATAAAAGCATCTTTCCAGCAATGCCTATAATTGCAGTTTGTGAACGCAAAATAAAGTTTGGTTCAAGACAGTAACTTTTAGGAATTTTTGCTATATCATTTTTTGAAAAGCCGCCTTCTGGACCAATAAATAAAATATCTTCTCTATCGCCATTTAAAAACTCTCCTAAATTCTCGCCTCCAAAATCAATTCTTGCTACATTTTTATATTTTGTAAGAAGTTCTTCTATGCTAGAATAAATTTCTATTTCTAAAAGCGAACTTCTACCACACTGTTCACATGATGAGATCAAAATTCTTTCACATCTATTCATATCAAATTTAAAGTTTTTTTGAGAAAACTCTGTATAAACTAAAATGAGTTTTTTTAACCCCATTTCATTTAGATAAGGTAAAACTTTTTCTACTATTTTTATATCCACAACACTCCAAGCTATGGTTAAATTTGATACCGAATTTAAAACTTTGTTAGAGCTTTTAAAGCTTAAAAACGCTTCTTTTCTATCAATCTTTATTATTTCATAAAGGTGATTAAATCCATCTTTTAAATTTTGTACATTTATCCTATCACCAACTCTTGCTCTTCTTGCTTTTAGATGTAAAAATTGCTCACCTTTTATGCTAATATTTTTATTTGATGCATCATTCGAGTATAAAAACTGCATTAAACAAAACTCACAAAAAATATTACTAAAGCATCCATGAAAACTTTTTTATTTGCTTTTTTTCTAAACTCGCTGAAATTTTTTATTTTTCTTGCGTTTTTCAGCATTTTAAACTCATATATCCCAAGTCCAATTAGAACAAAAACTCCCAAAATCATCATGTAGGAACTTAAGCTAATATCGAATTTATAAATCGCAGCCATATTAAAACCACTTAGGGCAATGAGAGTTAGTATTGTGTAATAAAATGGAAAAAAATTACGAAGTCTTATGGCATACTTAACATCATTTATCTTATAGTTTATAAGAAAAAAATGCAAACAAATAGCTAGTAAAATAACGCAAACAAAAGCTATATGCATTTTGTAGCTTGTAGAATAAAATAGCTCCATTACTGTTCTGGAACGGGTTCTGGTGGATTTTGTATATCTATATTTGGCTTGTTTTCATTTATACCAATTGGAACATCTTTAGGTGGTTCGCTGAAATTTATATCCATCATTTCTTTTGGCTCATCACTGCAACCAACAAAAAAAAGCACAAATATAGCAAATAAAAATATTTTTTTCATCTTAACACTCTTTTTTAGTTTGTATCATTTTACCACTTTTAATCTTTTCAAACAAGAGTTTATCTTCCCATTCATCTATTATGTCTTGCGAAAATTTAATCTCATCAAGCAAAATTTGACCCATATTTTCATTATAAGCATCTTCTTTAAAACACTGAGCATAACCAGTTGCGGTTTCATGGACAATTATACTATGAAGCTTAACATTTTTTTCACCATTATTCATAGTGCTTAAAGAAAGTAATTTATCTATGATTATAAAAAATATCCTACAAAACTGCTCTGCACTTGGATTTTGGGGTATTTCTATCCATCTTTTTGAGTACTTTTTTATATCTTCTATGTAATTTTTATCATCTTTGCTATAAAGCGTAGTTGAATGATCAAAGCTATCAATAATAGTTTTTATGCCATCTTTCATAAGTCCAAAATCATAAACCATTCCAGCATTATCTAAGAAATTTGACTCAAGCAAAACCTCACATTTATAAGAATGACCATGAATGCTTGTTTTGCATCTTTTTGAACTACAAAATCTTACAATATGCGCATTTTCAAAATCAAATATTTTTCTTATTATCATCAAACTCCTTCTTTATCATTCCACAACCTAATGTGAATTCTATCTGTGTAATTATATCCATTTTTTATGCAGTATGCACAAACAATATTTGCGTTTGTACTAAGTTCATCTTTTGCTGCACCTAGTGGCATGCAATACACTTCATTTGGCATTAAATTTAAAATTTCTTTTATCTCTTTATCTAAAATATCGATATTTTTTGCATCTAAAACAAATTTATAAAAGCTGTCTTTTGCGTTTTTCTTGATAGCTTTAAGTGCATCTAAATTTATGCGCTTTTGTTTGCTTTCTCCACTATTTGACAACTTTATACTCACGCAAAAAATACAGTTTTTAAACTCACTAAATTTATCAAAATCAATAAAAATAGCTCCATTTGTCTCAAAGTGAACTTCAAATTTATGCACTAAAAGATAGTTTATAAATTCTCTAAAAATCTCATTTTTGTGATGAATTAATGGCTCTCCACCAGTTATTACGATAATGGGTTTTAAATTTAAAGGTATTTTTTCTACACTTAAGCTTAAAAGCTCTTTTAAATTTGAAATCTCTTGATATGAAAAATGTGAAGTTTGAACAGCTCTTATCGTATCGCAACCTGTCAGTATTTCGTCTGTTTTTGGTGATTTTAAATTTACACCAAAGCCTTCGCATCTAAAGTTACATCCAGCAAATCTTAAAAAAAGTGCGTATTTGCCGGCATATTTACCCTCACCTTGTATACTTATAAAGCTCTCAACTAAATTTAGCATTAACCGCCTGTCTCATAAAAAGCTCGGTTTGAAACCTCATCGCCCTCTTCTCCCCATTTGTTTTTCTCGGGTTTATTGTATATAACATTACGCAAAATCTCACTTGCTGCTTTTATATCACCATTTTTAACAGCTTTTTTTATACTAAGCGCATCATCAAAATAAAGACACGGTATAAGTAGTCCCTCTGCACTTAGTCTAATGCGATTACAGCTCTCACAAAAATCGTGTTTGTGTGGCGCAATGATGCCAAATTTATACCCATCTTCTAACTCAAAAAGAGAAGATGGCGAGCTTGCCTCTTTTGAAATCTCTTTTATGTTGTATTTTTTAGATATTATACTTAAAATTTCGTTTTTATCTAATCCTTTTATCTCATCACTACCATAAATATTTTCCATATATTCTATGTATCTTATTTGGGCATTTTTTGATCTAGCAAAATCCATTAAGTCCACAAGCTCATCTTCATTTAAACCCTTTAATGCAACTGTATTTAGTTTGATTTTAAAGTCATTTTGCACAGCAGCCTCAATGCCTTGTAAAACTTTTCCTAAAACATCTTTTTGTGAAATAAACTTTGCCTTCTCTGGCTTTAGCGTATCAATAGAGATATTTAGCCTTTTTAATCCAGCTTTTTTAAGCTCAGCTGCTTTTTCTTTTAAAAAATACCCATTTGTGGTCATTGCAAGATCAAGCCCTGATTTATAATCATTTATCATAGCTATAAACTTATCCACATCTTGCCTGACAAGTGGCTCTCCGCCAGTTATCCTAATCTTATCAATGCCTTCATCAATTGCAACTTTTATAAACAAAAAAAGCTCTTCAAAGCTAAGTAAATTTTCTTTAGGCTGCCATTCAAACGGTTTTGTAGGCATACAGTATTTACACCTAAAATTACATCTTCCAGTAACAGAAACTCTTAAATAATTAATCTTTCTTCCGTATTTATCTACCATGATATTCCTTTATGAGCGCAAAAGACCTCTTATCTTTAATATCAAATTTACTTTTCCTACGCTTAGCTGAAGATCTTTTGCGATATTTTCTATGCTAAGTCCATTGTTATAAAGAGAGACTATTTTTTCCTCATCACTTCCTGTGTTTGGTGGCGAAATTTTAGTTATGCTTTTTGTTCTCTCTTCAAGATCATATATTCGATCTTGTTGCTCTAACTGAAAATTTTTTATGGCTTGTTCTATGTTTTCAATAGAGCTTATTACTGGAACAATCTTGTTATTTACCTCAGATTGTATTTTCAAAACTAGTTTTTCTTCAATGCTTTGGAGATCGCCATTGTCTTGTGGCAAAGTAGCTGTTATTTCAAGAGTTTGAAGCTGTTTTTTAATAGAGTGGTTTTCTTTCATCAAAGCATCTAAAATTTTCTCATATTTTGCAAATTTTATACTAGTTTCAGCATCTTTCATGTAAGAAAGTACTATAACTATAAGCAAAACTATGCCAAATGCTATAAATGCGATAATTTCAGTAGTCATAAAGTGCCTTTCATTTCGCGTATAATCTCGCGCTCTCTGCTAGAAACGTATGTATCCCAATCTTTTTCATCACTAAAGCTTATTTTTGTTATATTGGCAGTATCTTTAGTTTTTGCTACAAAAACTATAGGAACTAATCTTTGGGGAAATACTGGCAAAGATATCCTGCCATAATATATCTCATTTTCATTAAATTTCTGATCTTTTATCTTAAAATACCCATATCCAATGGATATAATATCGCTAGATTGGCACAAAGTTAGATATTTTTCCTCCTCTTTACCTTCTATTTTCTGAGTAAGAAAATCTACTTTTTTATGTAATTCTATGATAAGATTTAACAAAATTTTATCTGTTTCGTCTGCATTACCATTAGCTTTTTGATGTCTTACCCATTCATTTATAGGATCAATACTATCTTTTGATAAAATTTCAAATTCTCTCATGAAACTCATTTTATCTTTTGAGAGTATATCAAATTTTATATCTAAAAATGCATCAACTAATCTTACATCATCCATAAATCTATCCAAATAAATATAAAAAACATTATGCCAAGATATCCATTTAGCGTAAAAAATGCTCTATCTATCTTACTAAAATCTTTTCTCACGATTTGATGTTCTTTAAAAAGTATAGCTGCGCTTAATATAATGCCAAAATAAGTCCATCCGCCAAGTCCAGCAGCCCATGCAAACAAAAACCAAAATATCACCGTGATAAAATGAAACATAGCCGAGATAAACATGGATGATTCTACGCCGTATTTTGCAGGTATACTAAAAAGCCCAGCCTTTCTATCGTAATCTATATCCTGAAGCGAATAAAGCACATCAAAACCTGCAACCCAAAAAGACACACCAAAACAAAGCAATACACTCCAAAGCGGTATATCTGCACTTACAGCAACAACTCCAGCAATTGGTGCCAGCCCCTCGCAAAAACCTAAAATAACATGGGCAAGCGAGCTAAAACGTTTAAATAACGAGTAAGTTCCAAGAGCTATGAGTATAGGAAAGGATAACTTAAACGCTAAATCGTTTATAAAATACGCAATGATAACAAAAGCTAAGGCGTTTGCGATGATGAAAAGAAACAAGTTGCCTTTGCCTATTCTACCATCTACACTTGGTCTGTTTGCACATCTTGGATTTGGTCTATCTATATCTTCATCAAGGTATCTGTTTGCAGCCATAGCGAAATTTCGCGCAGTTACAGCACATAGAGTACCAAGTATAAATAGCTTTAGCCCAAACCACATAGTGTCATTATCAATCTTAGATGCAACTATCATTGCCATGAAAATAAACGGCAAAGCAAATACGGAGTGTTTAAAAACTATAAGTTCGTTAATATCTTTTAAAACTTGCGAAAATCTACCCATGTTTTACCTAGTGTCAAAATTTAGTAATTTTATTATATTTAGCTTAATATTTAGTTAAATACTTTGATAATGTGGCGCAATATTTTGTTTTGAACTATTAAATTATGAAATTTAAGTTTATTTTATAAATTTATAAGTTTAAGTTTGATAAAATCATCAATTCTATTCTAGTTTAATTCATGTCAAGGTAGCTCAGCTGGTTAGAGCGCTGGTCTCATAAGCCGGAGGTCGAGAGTTCAAGTCTCTCTCTTGACACCAAATACAAATAAATCAAACTTCTACGAATGTGCTTTTTAGGTTGTGGTGTAACACTGTGTTACACAATTTTATCTAAAAGTTTTAAAAATCATAAAGAGTTAAAAGAGTTATCTTATTGTAATGATAAAAGTAAAATTTGTATATATTTACACTCCACACCCAATTGTTATTTTTCTGTTCAATTTGGATAAAATATATAACTCACTTATGTTATATTTTTATTTATAAAGTTATAAAAAGTACGCAAGTATTTTTATAAGTTTGTAAGACCTTGCTATTAGCTCACTGAGCGTGCTAAGTAAGTATTATCACGCTCAAATAATTTGTCAAAAGATTTTTAAATTACTCAAAATTTTTATCTTACACCTTAAACTTCCCAAGCTCATTATCTAGTTTAGATGTCATATTTGATAGATGTTCACTAGCACTTGCTATTTCTTCAACACTTCTAGCATTAGCACTAGCAATTGCATCAACTTCTTTTACTTTTTTCATAATGTTTTTAATATTATTAGATACTTCTTTATACTCTTTTACGCTATTTAGATTAGAGTTAATACTTTCTTGAATGATAATAGTATTTTTACTTACTATATCTTCTAAGCTTCTAGCATTTTCAGAAATATCAGTTATATCTTTGGTTGATTCTTCCATTTGAGAGCTTGCATCATTAACTGATTGAACAACTAGGTTTATAGTTGTATTTATCTCATCTAAACTCTTTTGAGTTTTCTCAGCTAGTTTTCTAACTTCATCAGCAACAACTGCAAATCCACGTCCTGCTTCTCCTGCACGTGCAGCTTCTATTGCAGCATTAAGAGCTAGAAGATTTGTTTGATCTGATATATCATTTATAACAGTTAAAACAGTTTTAACCTCTTCAGTATTTCTACTTGTTTGATTTAATTTTTGAGATAGCTCTATTTCTTTTTGAGAGATATTACTTAAAACTGCATTTAGTTTTATCATATCATTTTTGATATTCTCTAAGTTCTCATTAGCTTTAGATAGTTCTTTAGCATTATTTTCAGCATTCTCAACAGAAGAGCTTATATCATGAATGATCTGCTCTCCATCTTTTGTTACATTATTTACTACTGCACTTTCTTCTTCAACTTTCTTTCCAACTGCAAGAGATGTTTGAGATAGTTCATTTGCAACTGAAGCGTTTTCAGAGCTAGTTGCTTTTGAGTTTATTATAAGGGTTTGAATCTTTTGTATAAATGTATTTACATCTTTACCCATATTAGCTATTTCATCTTTGCCATTTACATTAAGTCTTTTAGTTAGATCTCCTTCGCCAACTGCAAGGTCTTTTATCATTAAAGATAATCTGCTTAGTGGTTTAAATAAAACTGCTAGTACACTCATGACTACTGTGATGCTTAAGATTATTGCTATGATTGATAAGATAACCGAATTTCTAAGTTGAGTATTTAAATCTTTATAAGCTATACCCTTATCAATTGTCGCCATAACTTTCCAGCCAGTTTCTGGCAATGTATTAAAAATCATGATTTTATTTTTACCATCAAGTTCATACTCAAGCAAATCATCATTTTTAGAATATATCTCATCTGCAATTTTTTTAATTTGAGGGTATACTTCTACAAATTTTTTACCAACAATTTTAGAATCTTTATATCCAATTATCATGCCATTGTTATCAAGTATATAAAGCGACCCACCATCTATATTTATATTTTTTGTGAGTTCAGATAATTTTTCTAAACCAATATCGGTAGCAACAACACCTTCTAGTTTTGAATTTTTATAAATTGGAGAAACAACCGATATCATAGGAATTGGTATAGAAGCTCCAATATAAACATCTGTAATAAGTGATTTCCCTAGTGATTTTGCATCTTTATACCATCCTCTTTGAGTAGGTATATAATCACTACCAGGAACCCAATCTGCACTATCTATATATTCATTGTTTTCAAATCCTACATATACAAGGAGAGATTTTAAATCTCTAACATCTCTTTTTAAGTATGGTAATATGATATGTTTTTCATGTGTATTTAATTCAGAGATTGTATTTGCAGTAGAAGCAATGGTACTTACAGAACTTTCTAACCAAAGTTTTATATAGTTAGTGTTATAATCGACAGTATTAATAAGATTATTTTTTATATTATCGTTAAGCTTATTTTTACTTTGATAATAATTTACAGAACTAAAAACCCCATAACCAAGAAACAACAAAATACTTAAAACAGTATAAATTTTTGTTTTAAAACCCATATAAAAAAATCCTTTAAACTAATAATTTTTATCAAATTATAACTTAATAAAATATAATATAACTTAATACTTTAATATAAACGATATTATCTTATAAAAATACTTATTTAATCAGTTAAATTTATAAAAATGAAAGTGAAATTTACGATTTATCGTTAAATACCGATAATTTATAATTACAATCTATTACAAAAACTACACCTTCACATCAAACATACTCATATCATCTGTTTTACTACTACTGTTAAACATATTTAAAAAAGCATTTTTGATTAAATTTCTATCTAGTTTTATATTATAAGAGTTAGATAATTCATTTAAGAAATTAGCATATCTTCTAATGAATTTTTAGAAGCTATAGATAAATCTTTTAAATTTATACCTTGTAAGTTTTCTCTCATTGCTTTAATTTGTTCTAGTCTATTTTCTTCTGCTTTTTTAGCTAAGTGTTTTAACATCTCTTTTCTATCTTTATTTATTTGTTCAAATAGTAATGCAAGTGGATCTTTTATCTTTAGTTGGTCTTTGTCGTCTTGGTTTTCATTGCCTTGAGGTTGGGCTGGAAGACCATTTAGTCTTCTTGTAAAATCTACAAACTTTTTCATATCATCTGATAAATTATTATATTCGCTTTTGCTTATAGTTTTAGGATCATGGTTTAATCTCCAAAGTTTTATTTGAGCATCGTATTCCCTAGCATCTAAATTTTTGTCATAATTATTTACATAACTACCTATATAAGTTGTTTCGCCTTCTGTTACATCAAGGTTTTGATTAATGATGCCTACTAATAAACCACCTTTTGAGATAGTTCCATCTTTATTTGTATATTTATCTGCATTTGTGCTAAAATACATACCGCTTTTTAAATGCTCTTTACCACCCATATTACTATTAAATATATCAGTAGTCGGTTCTAATTTGTAGCCATTTGAAAAATAATCCATTTCTGTTTGGTTATAAAAAGTTGTTGTCATATACTGATTACTATTTCTTCCATCAAAGCCCATTCTATCTGAAACATAGTCACGCAAAGAATTATATATTTTATCTACTTTAAGTGTTTTTGTATTATACTCATAACCTTGAGGAAATTTAGCTATATCTTCTTTAGAGAAGCTATCTTTTTAGTTTAGGGTATCTTCTCCTACTACTTGAGATAGTATTTTATATGCATTACCTATGGTTTTTGCTATATCTATACTTTTAAATGACCTCATAGGATTATCTTTATTGGTTTTTACATTTACTAAAGATTTTATAGTATCTGAATGAATTTTAAAGTCAGCAGGAATTCCTGCTGCTTTATTTAGTTCTTCTGTAAAGTATCCATCTTTATCAATCTTGTAACCAAATACAGTGTTATTATCGTTTGTTGTATTTGTAGAGTTTATTTCATTATTATTTGATATTTTAGTAGTGTTTGATGATGAAAATCTTAAGTTAAAATTTATAGGGTTGTTTGAAACAGTCATGATGAATCCTTTCACATTTCTTTTTCTTATATTATATAATCGGTAAAAAAGAAATTTCTTTAGAGATTATATGTAGAACAAACAACTAAACAAACTAAATTATTTAAATTCTTATATCTAATCCACCATTATTAGTAGTTAGCGTTGAGTTCTCTTGAATCAGTTTTAAGCTAGCATTAAAAGTTTCTAAATTCGAGCTTTGAGCTAATAGTATCTCGCCAAATGCAGTTCCGCCTATTTCTTTACTAGCTTTTATTTCTTTTGATTTGTTTACCAAAGATTCGTAATTGCGAGAATTTTCTAAAGATATATCATTCATTACTTATCCTTTGATAAAAATATGATTTATATGTATGGATAAGCAAGAAATATTCCACTTTATTAATAAAGACTAAACATTATTTATACAGTTTATTTTATGGTGTCTTTATTTTATATCCATATTTACAGTGGGTTTAAAAAACAATATAATACTGCATTAAATCAATATCAAAGTTACAAACCCATAAATTCCAAAAACTAAACTGATTCCAACTTTTGCCAATCCGTTATTATTGCGTCTATACAATAATAACGTCAATATAGCCAAAAGCACATTTAAAATAAAGGCTTTTTGATGAAATTTAATCTCAAACTCATATCTGTAGCTAGGTTTTAAACTTAATTCAAAAGGCACTATCCATTCTTTTAAAATATATTCTTTTTCTTTTATTGGATAGTAAAACTCTCGCTCTATTTTGTAGTTTTCATCAAATTTATAAGCGTATGAGCCACTGTCTTTTTCTATAACAAGATATTTACTCACAGGAGTTATAGTTAAGCTAAATTTATCAGTTGTCGGATCATAATGTTGACTTGGCAAATTTACTAGCTTGTAATTATCATAAATCACTAAACTAACAACACCACCACTTATTAAAACACCGTAAAATTCGCGCCTTGTATTTTCATTTACCGACATAAAATCTACTTTTTGTTTAATCATGGTTTTTTTAGCAACAATTTCATCATTTACTAATTTAACATGATAAATTTCATCTTTATCATCTTGTATAAAAGCTCCTTCATCAAAAGGTTTTTTTGTTGATGGATTGGTAAAGTAGTTTTTGATAGGAAATTTAAATTCTAAATTTTTTAATATACCAGTAAAATTTTGACTTCTGTTATCATCGATTTTATTTATATTCATATCTATAACATTTATACCATTTTTATCACTTGTAATACCAAATTTACTATATCCAAGTCTTAAGTATTTTGGTTTTGACTCAAAAATGGTATATAATGGAATTTGCTTTTGATTATAGTTAGAATCTGGCTTTATATTTATAGTTTGAGAGTTTTTTCTTATCAACTCACTATCTGCCCACTGGCTAAATTTAGCAGGAAATTTATTTTTTGAAAGCAAATAATTATATGTTTTAAATGGTAAATTTTCCATATATTCATCTAATGTTATATTGCTTTCAAATTCTACTTGATACTGTAGAGTTTTATTATCAACACCTTTAAACATAACAATAAATTTATCAAAAGTTTCGCTATAACTTAAATTTACATTATCGCTCTTTTTGCCAGCATCCAAAACTCGTGGCACAAATATACTAAGAACAATAACTACAATAATCATTTGTATATATTTCATCTTATATACCCTATCTTATAATTTCTAAAGGCTACAAATATAGCGGATATAGCATATATTAAAGCACATAAAAAATAGTAAAATCCAAGTTCGTTATAATAAAAACTATTAATCTCGTAAATATCTGGATTTAACTCATAATAAATTAGTAAAAATGCCAAAAACATAGCAAAATTTACTCCGGCATTTATTTTTAGTGGTTCTATAATCACACATCCACACATTAAATAACAAACCATACCAAAAGCAAAATTTAGCATAAGCGTAAAATTTATAACACTCATTATCTCATCTGTATAATAACTATATATGTTATTTATTGCTACAAACTCTATTATATAGACAAGTACTAGAAATATAAGCCCAACACCAACTATGTAAGAAATATTTACAAAAATATGATTTGGAAAATGAAGCGATATTCTAAGTCTACCAAAAATTCGCTCCCTTAAAAATACACTCACCCCCATAAAAAAAGCAAATACTAAATTTAAATCCGTAATATGAAAAAATGTAAAACCTTTTTCATATATAAATATTAAATTTTCTAAATATGCCTCATGCCCCGAACTATAGCTTTTAAATGCAATATATATAGTAAAACATAGCACCAAAACAGTAAAAACTATAAAAATTTCTCTAAATTTATACCATTCTTTTCTTATCATCTAGTATCTCCCAGTAAAGCCTAAAAATGCTTCTTCAAAATTTAAACTCAACTCTTTTGCATTTAGCGGTGTTTTATCAAAAAAACCATAAATTTTTATATCATCTCCAAGTACTACACTGCTCTCAACTCCATTGATATTTGAAATATCACTATCTTTTGGGAGTGAATAACCCTTAAATTCGCTCATAAATTTAGAAAAATTGGTTTTCAAAGGAGCTTTATTTTTTCTCATAATAATTATCTCATCTAATAAATTTGTGAGGTCATTTACTATATGCGTCGTCATAAGTACACTTTTTTTACCATCTTTAATAAAATCTTTTAAATAGTCAATAAAAAGATGGCGATATCCAGCATCCAGTCCAAGAGAATAATCATCTAATATAAGAAGTTCTGGGTCGCTTGCAAAAATAAGCCCCAATACAATTTGCGAGCGTTGTCCGCATGATAATGTAGAAATTTTTTGTTCAGGATTAACATCTAAGTATTTAAAAAGTTCCCAAAATCTTTCGCTTTTAAAACTATGTTTATATTGACTTTCATAAATTTTGTAAAGGTCTTTTATCTTTAAATAATCATATGTAACATGACCTTCATATAAAAGCCCTATTTTTGCCCTTGTTTTTGAACTCAAACAGTTACTTTCTTCGCCATATATCAAGCATTTACCACTAGTTGGTTTTAAATTCCCCATCAAAATATTTATGGTTGTGCTTTTGCCAACACCATTTTTACCAAGCAAACCCATAACTCTACCCTTTTGTAAAGTAAAGTTTAAATCATTGTAAATTTTCTTTTTACCGTAGCAATGCGTAAGATTAATACATTCTATAACATTTTTTACCATTTGTAACCTACTTCTAACCAAAATTGTCTTCCTGCGCCATAGCTTGAAATACCCTTATCGCTTATGTCAACTATATTATCTTCGTCTAAAACATTGTTTATATCTAAACTTATATATGCGCTTGTTTGTTTTGGCATTGGCATATCAAATATAAATTTCATATCCCAAGCAAAAGCTTCATCTATTTTTTTATCTTTGTATTTGGTGTATGTTTCGCCATTTATAGTTGTTTTGCCATCTATGACAACAGCATCATATCCACCTTGTAATGTAAAGAAATTTGCCATAGTTAAATTTACTCTTGGAATTTCAGTAACTACCGTAGCTGTTGTTGTCCATGGAGTATCGTTTGTATTCTGTGGTAATTCGGTAGTATGTATCAAATTTCCATTATACACAACCTTTTTTGCATCATTATAATAATTATCAAACATATCATCGTAATTATTATAATTTCTATTTGTATCTGTATAGTTGTAAGATATATTAAAACTATTTTTTGTATTTAAAAATTCAAGTTTTTTAATAGTACCTAATTTAATTGTATAAATATTTGCCCTACTTTCACCTTCATTTGTATAAAAACTATAATTTGTAGTTAAATCCTTACCATTACCAGCAGGTGCATTCATATTTTTGGCATTTGTTTTTCTTATAAGGTTATTTCCATATCTTTTTAAATACTTCAAACTTAGCAAAAAGCTATCATTGATATTTTGAGAAATTCCAAGTGCATATTCATCATCATATGGAACATCTAACTTGTTATAATTATAGTTTTCCGCATAGCTCTTGTCTAATTCCCATTGTGAGTTTGGGTTATCCCTTTTATATTGGGTTTTTAGCGAATTCATGCCTGCTTTTAACTTATAAGCAAATATACTTCTACCATAATAGCGATTATATCCACCAAAAATATTTGTATCGTTATCTCCAAATATGTCCCAATTAGCACTTAGTCTAGGAGCAATATTCCAATCTCCCATATAATCATTTTTTTCTACTCTAAAACCGGGTCTTAAAGTAAAATTTTTCCAATTCATTTCATCCTCTAGATAAAATGCAAAATTTTTCATTTCTACATCAACATTTCCTTTGTAATAATTATATTCTTTGAAATATTGACCTCTCCATCTAGTTTTACCAGCAGCTACAATCTCTGCTTCACTACAAAATATATCTCCAGGCAAGCATCTATATTTGCCCAAATTTACTGGTGAAACCGCATGAAAATATGGCTCTTTTATATCGTATGTAGCTTTAGTTTTATCAAAATATAAGCCTGTAATTATACCATGAGAAGTATCGCCCAAATAAACTTCATTGAATTTCATATCAGCTGAGTATGAAATTTTATCTTGTTTTTGGTCTACATCACCACCTACGCCATCAATTATCGTATTTGTAGTTCGTCTGCTAAATCCTTGCATATCTTTTGTTTTATACCATACAAACATTCTATCGCTGTCTGTGGTTCTTGACATTTCTGTTGTATTATAAGAAAAATTTTGAGTCAAATTTCCAATATCAAAAGCATAATCTGCTTCTAAATTTCCAATTAACCCACCACCTTTAACATCAGCTCCAGCGTTATATCCACCTAAACTATAATAACTTGCTTCATATGGTGCATAAGTTATACTAGGACGAATTGTCAATCTGTCGTTTGCAAACCAAACGGCTTTTAAAAATATATTTTCATTTTTTCTTTCTAATTTTCGTTTTTCATCTCTTTTTTCAGCTATTTCATAATTAGTTGAATATTTTCTTTGCCATATATAAGACAAAGTTTGGTTGTAGTTAAATATCAAACCAAAATCATCATTTAAAAAACCTTCTAAAGTTATACCATATTTATGTTTTTTAAAGTCAGGTTGATAATCAGGATTTGTAGCATACTCAAAATCATCTATTTCTTTATCATCTATATGAAATTTCTGCCAACTATCCTCAGTATGTAAATAATTTATTTTTCCATGAAATCCTGCTCTTGGATCTCTTGTTTTTGCGTTTATTACACCGCCTTGAAATCCACCATATTTAGCAGAAACGGAGCTATCCATAACTTCTATGCTTTCAAGCAAATCAGTATCAATATTCATACCCTGACTTGGATTTGGCAAAAATGGTGATAAATTTGCAGCCTCTCCAACAGTAATATCTTTGCCTAGTGGATTTATATCATTATTAACACTAATTCCATCAACAATAAAGTTATTTTGATAAACCTCAGCACCATTTATTGAAATATTTTGTGGCTGAATTTCGCCACCGTTTGCCGAAGTTCTTTGATTTCTACTAATCCTAGCATTTGGATTTCTTTTTACAATATCTGATATAGTGCCATCACCTTTAGGAATATTATCAAGGGCTTCTCTTGAGTAATTTGTTGAATTTGAAAATTTGCCTTGAGTAGAAACGGCGTTGTTTTGACTAGAGACCACCTCAACACCTTCTAAATTTACCTCATCATAGCCATTTGCTTGATTTATAACTACAATACAACACAAATTTAAAAAAATTTGTTTATTCATTTGTTCTTCCTTGCAAAAAATTTCCCATATATATCCTTTGTGCAAAATTTATTAAAAGCTATTATTACTTGAGCGATACCCAAAAAGAAAAAATAATATAAAAAATCATTTAGTTTGTTGTTATTTAGGGCAAAATAGACCATAAAAATAGTAATAACCCCTATTACTCCTATTTTAAATTTTGGATTTATTTTTGATAAATATCCAAAAACTACTGTTAAAATCCCAAAAATTATACTCATATGCCAACCTTTTTAAATTGAAAACCTATATATGTAAAAAAAGTTGAAAAAAGTAGACAAAGTATAGTTATTTTAATGCTTTCTATATTCATCAACGCTCCTTGAAATACACCAACTACACTAATCAACAAAAATATACCACTCGTAACAAAAGATGTAATTTCATATAGTGGCTTTTTAACAAAAACTATGCTTACAATAAGCAAAATAGCCAAAGTTATAAAAAATGAATTTGTGGTATAAATAAGCCTTTTAGGTATAGATGAGTCAATTATTTGATTGCTAAATAAATAAATTCCTACAGCCAAAACAAGCCCTATATAAACTGTATTGTTTAGTACTTTAATAGTCTTAAGATTATTTTTCTTTTGATAAAAAAGCGTTCCAGTAACACACATAGCTACACCAAGCATTGCGAAAATAAAAAATAATAAATTTATACTACCGTTAGCAAATTTAGCATTATGAAAAACTTTTATAAAACTAGTAAATTTTTTAGCTCCGTTTAGTTTAGATGATTCTATTTCATCTACAATTTTGCCACTATTTATATCATATGCAATTGCGCTAAATGCTATGCCATCATCTGTAAAATACCTATTAGAAACATAGTCAATTTGCAAAAAACCATTATCAGCTTTTTCTCTTTGAATTTTTATGCTTTTTATAGGTTTATCATTTTTAAATACAAGTTCTTTTATGCGTTTATTGTCTGGAGTAAATTTATTTGCCGTTTTTTGTTTAGCAATAGATGTCAAATTTTGATCTTTGGTATTTTTTCTTTCCTCTATTTTAGTTATAGCTTGTTTTTTAAATTTTTCTTGCATTATTTTATTATTTTGCTCGCCAATATCTTGATATATTGGTGTTATCAAATTGGAAGTTATAATATAAATTCCGCTTAAAACAAGAGTAGTAAATATAGCTATTCCGCTTACAGCCGTTATTATATGAGCATCCATCAAAAATACTTGTGCTCTTAATGTAAAAAAATCTTTAAAAATTTTTCTTGATTGAATAATAATGCCACTTAATAACAAAAACCAAAAAATTAAACCAAAAATAGCCATTATTATCCTAGCTATTTTTTTATCAACAAACCATAAATTATAATGCATAGATGAAATGAAATTTATACCATATGTATAATGTTGCCCTATAATCTCTCCTGTTTTTGAATCAAGTCTAACTTGTGGACGATTAGCTTTTTTTTGAAGCACTTTTTTATCATCATTCCATGAAACAGCGACGTATGGCTTAAGGCTACTTGGCGGGGTTATTTCCCACAAATCAGCATTTTGGTGTTTTTCCTTAAGGTAATTTAAGCCTATATCTATATATTGTTGGTTTTTATATTCAAGAGTATATAAATTTGGTTGCATATATAAATTAAATTCATTTTTAAAATAACCAAAAGATGCAGTAAAAAATATAAAAAAACATATATACGAAAAAAATAATCCAAAATAAATATGAAATTTTTTCATAAGCAAATTCCTATTATAAGGAAAATTACAGTTGTTATTAGAAGTAGTTTTATATTAAATTTTTGACTAATAATAAACCAAAAAGTTGCTATTAATATAAAAATGAGATTAGCGGCAATAAGTTTATAACTAACATGAAATAACTCTAATTTGGGCAAATTTATAGCAAATTTATATGCTATAAACAAACCAAAAACTAATGCAATACTATTTCTTAAAATAAATATAACTTTATTCGACAAAACAATTCCTCAAACAAAAAATATTAAGATTGTATTTTATATATATTTATATTAAATTTATATTAATATTGATAATTATTATTAAATTATTCAAATACTTAATATTTTTTATCTTACCTGGATATAAAGTCACAACAAATAATATTTATATATAAATAATTATATTTTATCTAATGGTAAATTTTATAGGTATTGTAAATGTAGTGCTAGTTCTTATATCCGGAAAGCGATCTTTTACTTTTTTGATTATTGCAATCACTGTATTGTCTAATATTTCGTAATTTGAAGACTTTAATACTTTTATATTTACAATTTTCTTACCAGGAGCATACTCAAAACTTACAGTGGTTATACCAGTTTGACATAGCATTCTAGCCTTTTGTGGATAATTTTTCTTTGCTTCTTTTGCAATTATGGCTTGTATCAAAGCACCAATACTATCTTTCTCATTTTCACTCAAAGCTTGAATAGTATTCTCATTTGTTGTTGTACTTGAAGCGACTTTGTTAGCACTTGGGTTATATCCATTCAAGCCACCAGTTTCTGCGATTTGATTATTATTTTTGTCATCAATTTGTTCTCTAGTTTGTTCTCTAGTTTGTTCTCTAGTTTGTTCTCTAGTTTGTTCTCTAGTTTGTTCTCTAGTTTGTTCTCTAGTTTGTTCTCTAGTTTGTTCTCTAGTTTGTTCTCTAGTTTGTTCTCTAGTTTGTTCTCTAGTTTGTTTCGACTTTACAATGGATTTATGTACCAATTTTGATTCGTGTTTTATAAGTGTATTCTTAGGTTTTGTTTCTGTTATTTGTTCGAGTTTGGCGGTTTTTATGATTGATTTTTCTGTATTTTTTTTATTAGAAACTTTACTTACTGTTTCGTTTGTTATTGTATTAACTATATCTTTAGCAGGCGATGAATCATTTAAACCTCCAGCTATATCAAATATCTCAAGATTAATTCTTGTTGCATTTAAAACATGTGGTGTGGTTTTTGGTAATTTTAGATATAAAAATCCAATAATAACTGGAACATAAATCAAAGTTCCAAATAAAATACCTACCAAAAAACTTCTATTCTCTAACTTCTGTTGCAACAATAACATTATCGTGTTTCTTTAGTTTTAAAATATCAATTATTTGGACAAATCGTTCAAATTTAGCCTCTTTGTCACTTTTTAAAATTACGGTGGTATTTGCATCTATTTTGTCAATCTTAGCTGAAAGCTCATCAATATCAATAGGCTTTTCGTTTAGAAAAATGCTGCTATTTGCATCAACTAGTATAATAAATTTTATATCTTCTTGACTTTTTGTTCCACTTTTTGACTGCGGTAAATTGACTTCAATTTTACCTTGAACGATAAATGTTGAAATACTCAAAACAATACAAAGCAAAACTAGAATAATATCAATAAAAGGAATAATATTTAAACCATCTTTTTTAAGCTTATTTTTCACTATTGCCTACTATTTCTAAATTTTGCAAGCATAACTTCAATTTTGCGAGAAAAAGCATTATAAATCATAAGCGTTGGAATGGCAACCAAAAGTCCTATAGCCGTGGCTTTGAGCGCCAAACTCATACCCATCATAACTGTTTTTGCGTCTATACCACCACTCATGCCCATATCATAAAATGTTATCATAACACCAGCTACTGTTCCTAAAAGACCAACATATGGAGCATTTGAATAAATAATGTAAAGTGTTGTTAAATTTTTTGTAAGTTCTATTTCTAGAGATTCTTCATTTTCATATAAACTAGTATCTATTTTATAATAAAAATATAGTCTTTCAAAAGTATATACTAATGTTAAAAATCCCATAAAACCTAATATTGTAATAATAATAAATTCAACATTATATTTTAATATTTCCATATTTTACCTTTTTATATTTTAATTAATATAATTATGATAATCTATATCATTATTTGATAGTTTACCTATTATTTACTTAAAATTTGGTTAACAATATTATTTATGAATTTGCAAAATTAATTTTATAATATTTAATTCTTTAGCACGCTTTAACTTAATAATATAAAACTTTCCAATGACTATTATAAATATAGTAGATTTAATTTTATATAGCTCTAGCGTAAGATTACTCTGTGTATTAAATACAGCACATCGACTCTTGCAAGAGTGCGATTCCTTTTGAAAGTCTTTTATGTAATCCTAAAAATACCAAGCACTCTTACACAATATAAATCATAAAATGTTATATATCAGCTATTACTTTTCAAACACTCTTTTTTTTATAAAAATTATTGTAAATATAAATAAAACTACCAACAAACCATAAAGTATATAGCTTACTATAGGATTTGAAGTATCATTTATACTAGCAATTTTTTTAATGGAAACAACATTGAAAAACTCATCTAAAACTTTAATACGCCAACCATAGTATTTAACCTCAACAAGTGCTTTTTCTTCAGCAAAAGCAGATGCCTTAGCTTGTAAATCAGCCGAATCAAATTTAAAATAAAATGGAAAACCCCAGCGTGTATCTTCGTTGCGGAATGATAATACCTTATCACTATCAGGAAATTTCGCATATATAAAATATACATCTCGAACTGAACTATTTGCGACACGATCTTTATTTATAAATCCATCGCTATCCATGCGTTTAACTTCTGAGCCTACGATATGAAGAGCTTTATAGCTTGGCATAGTAAAATTAACCAAAAGCGCTAGCAAAATATGAATTATAAGTACTATAACAATCGCTGAGCGCATAAAGAAATTTTTCATTTTTTACCTTTAAATTGTATTTTACATATGATACAAGAAATTTAATAATTTTATTTTTAAATTTCTTGGTTCTGTTTATTTATATTGTGATATAGTTAGCCACATGTTTATCTGCGTCTAGCTTTGTTTTTGTATTTGCTACAACTCACTTCACTAAATCACAGCTTTAATTTAAAGATTTATAAGTTTATAAAATATGTTATTTTCAAATTCAGAAGGTGTAAAAGTAACTTATGCTTTTAATAAGAAAAAAGAATTCTAGATAAAAGAAAGGAATGGCGAATTACAAGATAAAATATCAAACAAAAAAAGCAAAAACTCATTAACATTTGATGAAATAATGACACACCGTTTCAACTATCAAAAAGTTAGTGAACCACAGCAATATATCAATCACATTAAGATATACAAAATTTATGCCATATAGCGAACTTAATGAGATTAAAAATTATATAAAATAAAATATAATTTAGATTTTTAAACCTAATATATTGTATTTAGTTACTTTTTTCTTTTTATTAAAAACGAATTTTCTGCTTTAGAAAAACCTATCTTAGGATAATACTTCATTGCACTTGGTGCAGATAATAATACTAAAGATACTTCATCTCCCAATAATTTTTGGGTTTGATTTATGAGTTCTTTGCCAATACCTTTTGATTGATATTCTTTACATACAGCTAAATCAGAAATATAGCATGCATAGGAAAAATCTGTTAAACTTCTAGCAATACCAACCAATGTATCGCCATCCCAAGCAGTAATAATCAAATTTGCATTATCAAGCATTTTTTGTAATCTTGGTATATCTTTAGTAGGTCTTGTAATGCCAGATGATTCAAGCAATGATTTAAACTCTTCTACGGTAATTTGTTTATTAATATTATATTCTATCATTTATCAATCCTATTATAATTTTTAGGCTCTGTTTAAATAAAGTATTGGTTTGATTTTTTTTATAATCTTTTGCTTGTGAAAGTTTTTACGAATTATATATTTTTTAGGCTTTTTTAAAAATAGTATTGATTTATAAATTTACTATACTTTTAAAACATAATATCTATTGAAATAAGATTTTTAATTTTTTCAATTATGCTTTTTTTAATTTCATCAAGTTTCATATATTTAAATGCTATTTCTTTTTGTTTTTCTATGTCAAAGTCACCATTTGATTTAATAGGAATGCTTATTTTTATTTTTTTAAGCTTGTTTTTGCCTGCCTTATTAGAAAAATTAAACTTATTAAATTCCGCAGAGAGCATAAGGGTGTTTCTTAAGTAATTCAAATCTATATTATTAATAAATTTATCAAATAAAATTAAGGGGATTACCTTCTCGGATAATGAAAAACGCCCAGAACGGTAAAATATACCACAAGAGCCATCTATATTCCAAGTCAAACAGTTCTCAAAATATTTAATGTTTTCTAAGTTGTCTTGAACATATCCATAGCCTACTTCATATTCAAATTTTGATGCACCATAAACTGGAATATCTCCTTTATGTTTATTTATGAAAGCTTTGGTAAATTTACTATTATTTGTTTTTGATTTTTCAAAATCAATAATTTCTTCTAAGGTTTTTTGTGTATATTTGGTATTGTCTTTTTCTTCTATATTAATTATTAGATTGTTAAGTTCTGTTATTCTATCTTGTAAAATAGATTTTTTTTGTTCTATCTCATAATAAATTGAAGCCAATCTTTGTTGTTCGTCAAGGTCGTATGTTCCATCTTTTGCCAAAGGCATCTTTATTTCTATATTTTTTATGGAATTCCATCTCACAGAGGGGACGCTTCCTTTTTTTACCTTAGTAAATAATTTATCTTTTAAGTAGTGGTAACAATATTGTAAGTCTATTTTGTCTTCATTGTTTAACTTTTTTAAAACAGCTCTATGACCGCCAATAGAATACTTTTCATTATTGATTAAAACAACACTACCAGCATACTCACCATCAGTAGAAAAAGTCAAATTTGGCTCTGAATAATCAAAATCATCTATAAAAGCAAAACTACCCAAAGTATTTCCAGCGAAAACTTCATAATTGCCTTTATTTGTGTTGCAGTAAGCTTTTGTGTATTTGCTATTTCCATATTTACACAAAAATAACTTATCCAGCCTAACGCTTGTAAAAGATTTGTCTATAAGCACTTAATAGCCTCACAATATTCATTCATATCTTGTATAACATCTTGTATGTATTCTTCAAATTCTTCTAGCCTCATAATGTTGCTTGCCTTTTTTTCGCCTATTTTAATTTTTTCATCGTCAGTCCAATAATTTTCTATAATCCAATCTTTTGATGCTTTTAAAGAGTCTAATTTTATAAATTTCAATCGTGCATCTGAAAAAACACTTTTCAAATAGTCTGGAATATTGATTTTACTGCAATTTTTATACAAATTAAATTTATTAACAGCCTCTTGAAAATCATTAGATTCTATGTCAAATCTATTTGTATCAAGACTTTCGCCTATTGTAGAACAATAATAAGCGAATATTGGATATTCTTGCATTAAAGATAAGTCTTTTTTCTTTTTTAAGGTTAATATATATGTCTTTTTAGGTGTATTAAAAAATGTTTTTTTAGGCAAAGAGATAATAGCCTCAATAAAACAACGCTCAATAATAAAATTGCGAAGTTTCTCGTTTCCAATATTTGTAAAAATTCCATCAGGCAAAACAATATTTGCAACCCCATTTGGTTTTAGTGATTTTATAATCCACTCTAAAAACAAACTCTCTACCCCTTGACCGTTTTGTGAATAAAAATTTGTATTTTTGGCTTTGGTAGATATTAATTCGCTTGAGTAGTATGGTGGATTGGCAAGAATTACATCATATATCTCTTTTGGCTCTTGCTCCAATGTCCCAAGAATAGATTTGCTTGAAAAATAAGTTTTATCCAACAATTCTTTTGTTATATTGTGCATATCTTCATCAGAACCATAATTTTCTTTAAACAAAGATGAGTAATAAATCAAAGTGTTTGCTTTTGCCAAAATAGTTGTCAAATCATAGCCATTTGTAGAACCTTTTTCGTCCATTTCTTTTTCGAAACCGAACAACTCTATTTTTTTAACAAGTTCGTTATTTTTATATACAAAAGGTTCGTCAATTTTTAACGAGGCTTCAAGTAAAAACTTTCCAACCCCACAAGCTGGGTCGCAAATTTTATCCCCTTCTTTTATATCTACCATATTCACCATGCCTTTAACTATTTTTAACGGCGTGAAATATTTTCCAGCGTTTTCTTTTGTCTTTTCTTGTTTTGTAAATGTTTCAAATAGTTTGGATTTAAAATCTTTGTTTATATTGATAAATTTTCCCTCTTTTTTTTCATAATCTTTGAAAAGATTCATAATTGAATGAAAAGTTTCTTCATCTCCATTGTTGCTTATGTAATTTCCATAAGAATTTTTTTCAGCGTGAAACACAAAGCCGTTTATTACAGAAGTTTTATCGTCTGCTTCTGGAAACAATCTACTAATTTTATCTCTTGATTCTGTAATGTATCTATAAAGAACCTCCGCTTTGTTCCTACCATCTTTATCATATAGTTGATATATATAATCAAAATTTTCAGTAGGTTTTAATATTTGAATATCAGACAAATATTTAAATAAAAAAAGCTCAACAAATGTATATAAACTATCTTTTGAAGTTGTAAATTTAATTTTTTGCAAAAGCGAACCAACACTCATAGCCAAACTTGTAGGGTCAGAATATTTTATTTCTAGTAATTGGTCATTGTTTTCATTTATGTCAATATTTATTCTTTCTATAAGCTTCACAATCTTTTTTTCTTCTTTTTTAGGCTCTATGGGAACAACTATATTGTCACCATTTTCGTCTTTTATTTTATTGCCTGTTAATGCGTTTAACCATATAAAGTTGGTTCCATCAGTTACTACATAAATTTTAACACCAAGCTCTTTTGCAACCTCTATTTCTTGTTCAATAGTTTTTTGTATCTTTTTTTCAGAATTTAATTCACTTGGTAGCTTAAGTTCTACATACACAATTATTCTTTTTGAGTTATCAACTATAAGAACATCGGGCTTTTTCTCCCTATTTTTAATTGATTTTTTCACTTTCTTACATTCAATATATTTTTCGTCAATTAAATTTCCAATGGTTGTAGCTCCTAAGCTTAAACACTCATATTTGTCTAAAATTGTTACAGTATTTGAAAATAGTTCATTTTGTATGCTTTGCTCCGACATTTTTAATCCTTTAAATTTTAACTCACCAACGGTATATTTAGTCTATTTGATATACTCTTAACTAGACTTACGCACTCTGTCTTTTGTATAAAATCTAAGAGTATTATCTCTTTATCATCTTTACTATCTTTGGCAAAATTTACAAAGTTATGATAAACAAGATAGTTGTTTAGATGTTTAGTTGATACACCTTTAAAATTATAAATTATCATCGCTTTTAGTCTGCTGTGATAGCTATTTATTGTCTGTATGTTAAAATTGCCAAGTTTATGCTTATTTCGTGGAATTCTTATATGGTTTAAGCTCATATCGTTTGATAGTTTTGAATAAGCCCTAAAACTATCAGTTACTAATACGCTATCGCTTACTATCTTTTTATCTAATGCTTTTTGTAAATCTGCAAGCTTTGGTTTGCCAAGATTTGAAATTTTAGCAATAGATAAACCATTAAGATTAACTCCACTTGTTACGCACACCTGTTCTTTTGATAATCCACGCAAACTAGCCCTAGTGCCACGATGTTTTGCTAGGCGTGGTAACTTAAAATTTTTGTGATGACCTTTAAAAGATAGTCCAAAAAATGTTTCATCGGCTTCAACTACACCATTAAGCTCAACTTCACTTATCATATTTTGTAAAGCGTCAAGAATTTTATGTCGCCAGTTAAAAGCGGTAGGCAAAGAGATACCGCAAATTTCAGCTGTTTTTCTAAGCGAGTATTTTTCTACCATACAATGAATATATTTTTGCCAAATTTCTATCTCTTTTTTAGAGCTATATAGTATTGTTTTATTTGTATCGGTAAAAGTTTTGCCGCAATCTTTACAAATATATCGTTGAGAGCCATTTTTAGTGCCATTTTTAATAAATTTGCTAGATTTACAGTGAGGACAACAACTAGCTTTATGAGTATTGATAACTTTGTGTTCTTTGCTATCCTTTTTAATGCTTTTTAGAAATTCTCTTCTATCTTTTTCGTTCAAGTTATTAAATAGCTGTTTTATAATGTCAAGCTCGGTTGTTCTGCTACTCATAAATACCCTTACAATCTATGTTTTAATAGATATAATTATAGCATATTTTGATTGATTAAAAACACCCAAATATTTTACAAGTTCGTATTTTAATGTATTAAATACCAACCTTGAAGATTCTTGCATTGCTTTATCAACTGAAATATTTTTCTTATTAACTTTATAATCAACCAAACCTTTAAATCCGCCTTTAAGATAATAATAAATAAGATAAGTTAAGTTATAAGAAGTTTTTTTACTTTTATTATTCATTAAATTTTTTAAATTTTGATTTCTTATAATAGGTGACATTATTCTTAAAATAAAATCAAAACCATCAAAATCAATCTTTATATCTTGCTCATTAGTATTTATTTTGGCAATCAAGCTTTTTATTTTTTTATTATCGTCTAAGCTTAGTCTATTCAGAATATCAAAAAGTTTTATTTTATCACTGTAACAAACAATCTTATAAGCATTAATTATTTCTGGTGGAATTTGCCTATCATCAATTTGTTTAAAAATATCTCTCTTTAAAGTTAGCTCTTTTTTATTTAAATAGCCATTATCTGTGATAAAATAATCAACCTCATCTTTTGATGAATTTTCATCATAATTTTTATGCCTAATACCAATATTTTCAGAGTTTATAATCTCTTTAAATTCTTCATCAATTACAAAAACACTGCCACTAAAATGGTGCATAAATCTTCCAGCCCTACCTTCAATATTTTTTGCATCAAATTTTTTTAAATCTTTCTTATCTTTTTTACTATCAAAAACAATTAGATTTTTTGTAGATGTGTTTACACCTTCTGTAATAGTTGTTGTAGAAAATAGTATTTTTAATGTTCCATTATTAAAAAAATTGATTATCTCTTTTTGAATATATTTTGGTACTAAACCATGATGAATACCTATTCCATATTCCAAAGCTTTAACGACAATCCAATCACTGTATAAATTATTTTTTATCTGCAAAATCTGTATCAGTCTGTATTTTTTTAATAAAGAAATTGCCAAAGTTTTCTCTTTCTGTTTTAATGGTATCTTTTTTTAGCTTTCTTAATTCTTTTATTGATTTTTTTTGGAAAATAGATTATAATCATTTTTGTAGAAAATTATTTTAATACAGGATAGGGATTTACTTCAATATTTGATATCAAATATTGAAGTAAATCCCATTTTCTGCGAAGCTCATATATAATTTTGTATTGTAAAAGGTTTGAAAAAAATGGATGGTTTAGAAACAAAAAATATAGCACTAAGACTTTTTTAAAAATATAGATGAAAAATTAACTAAATTATCTAAAGAAAAAAATACTTCAAAGAACGAAATGATAAATTAATCAAGCTTTTAAAAGAATACAAAGAAGAAGACTTTATAAAAAATATTGAATTAATTATTAATAATAGTAAAGAAGAAAATAAATCAGAAAATACAAAAGAATAGGATTAATATAATGCAATATCCAGAAATTAATAGTTTAAAAGAAAGTTTAGAAATTTTAGATAGATATAAAAAACAACTTACTAAAGAACAATATGAAGCCATGAAAAGCAATATATATAGTTTTAATATTGAAGATATGCATATAAATGAACTTGATATAATAGGAGCTATTCAAGTTTTAAAAAATGAAAAAACTTCAAAAGACTTAATAAAATATTATAAAGCCATATAATATGTTCGATTTTTTAAATCCTTTAAAAGATAATGATTTATTAAATGACTCTAATAAGGAACTTCTATCTTTAAATTTAGTTGGTGCAAAAAATCTTGATGAGCTAATGAAAATAGAAAGACTTAATACATATTCAAAATCTATACAATTATCTATATCACCAATAAATGGTAATTTTGACTATCAACATTTAAAAGATATACATAAATTCTAATGCTATAAGCAGATCTCATTTGTTGAATGTCTTTAAATTTTAATTGAGTGAAGTTTTTTTCTAAATTTACTAAATATTGCATTAAGCTATCATTCAATTTATACTTTATATACGCATCACCTTCTACATATTCTATTTTTTCAAATAATGAATAACCTTTAAAACCCTATTTTATTCTCAAATCAACAGCAAAAAAGTCCTATGTCTAAAACTTTAGCTAACTCTTTTTTATAGTCATCTTTTTAGGAAATTGACTTCTTAACATCTCAAGCGTTTGTTAAAATATTCTTCTCTTTCATGTGTAAGTCTTTCAATTTTTATGCCTACATTTAGTTATAAAAAATACTATAAACAATATTAAGCTATTGTAGGTATAAAAAACAAATAGGGAGCAAAATACAAAAATTCTCTAAACTTAAACTTTATAAAGTATCGGTAAAATGATGATTTAAAGTGGAAAAATTGTAATTTGTGGCTCCGGATGCTGGATTCGAACCAGCGACCAATCGGTTAACAGCCGACTACTCTACCGCTGAGCTAATCCGGAATATATTTTAAAAAGAAATGTAATTATACATAATTTTTATTGTGATGTCAAGAAATTTTATAAAATATGGTAAAATACCTATATGATATATTTAGCACAAACAGATACAACAGCTGGTTTTTTAAGTAAAAACCTCCAAGAACTAAACAAAATAAAACATAGAAACGAAAATCAACCTTGTTTAATTACAGTGGCAAAATTTAGCGAGTTAAAAAAATTAACAAGAGTTCCAGAGAAGTTTAAAAATTTTGTTAGAAAGTCAAAAAAAACTACTATTTTATACCCAAATAAAAAAGCTATTAGGGTTGTAAAAAACTGCGCACATTGTGATTTTTTATACAAGCATGGTTGGATGTATTCAACATCAGCAAATATTCATGGCAAGAATTTTGATATAGATTATGCAAAAAGCGTAAGTGATATCATAGTAGATAGTGAATTTTTTGAAAGCACACCTTCTAAAATTTATAAAATTTCAAACACTTGTACTAAAAAAATTAGATAATTTTATTTTATATTTAAATGCACCTGTGTAAATATAAATAAAAGTCCCGCAAATTTTGCGGGACTAAAAGAAGTTTTATCCAAAAATCATTTCAAAGTAAGCATAAATGATCATGAATAAGAAAACAAGTCCAGTAAGCAGCATTGCAAAGCCTATTAATTTAGCAAACCAACTATAAGAACTAAAGTTAGTATCTTTTACTTTTAATGTCTCTAGTTTTCCAGAATCAACAAGTCTTTGATACCATATACTTCTTTCTTGTTTCAACTCTTCTTCAGTAAGATGTCCTGAGAATATAACCATATCCATCGGAAATCTATCTGCTCTAAAGTGAGTATTAAAGAAGTGAACAGCAAAAATAAATCCTGTTGCAAGTAACGCCTCATCTGAGTGTACTAGCGTAGATAGATTTAATATCCATCCTGGCAAGAATGTTGTAAATACTGTTGGGAACCAAAGAACAAAACCTGAAAGACCTATGATAAACATACCCCAGAATACTGCAAGATAATCAAATTTCTCCCAGTATGTCCATCTATCAAATTGTGGTCTAGGACCTTTATTAAAGAACCATTTGAAATGATCTCTCATATCTCTAAAATCTTGCATTCTAGGCATCAATGATTCTGGTCCAAACAGCGCTTTCATTCCTAAATCAAAACTAAGTTTACCAGTTTTTGGATCTCTAATTTTATCGCGTTTTTTCCATGCATTTACACAAATTTCTGCTATGTTTACCAAGAAACAAGCCACCATTATAATAGCTGATATGTGGTGTATCTTAGTTGCCATTATAGGTCCACCCATTAAATCTACCATATTTTGCGCCCAAGAAGCGTGATAGAATTTTTGTGGTAAGCCAGAGAAAGCAAGTCCCAAGAAACTTGAAGCTACAAAGAAATGTTGAATTCTATGCATTGTACTAAATCTAGAAATTTTTACATTATCATGATGAACTTTTTCTTTAGCCTCTTTCCACTCTTTTGGATGACTTAGCCTTGCCATTATCAAGCGGATTGACCATAATAATGTGTGTAAACCAAAGAATCCAAATACAGCAATAACAAGTCCTGTCATGAATACATACGCATAATACAATACAGGATACTTATCTTTGTCTTTATGATCTGCGTGCGCTATGAACTCAGAAAAATTAATATTTGAGCCAGCGTGGCACTCTTTACAGGTATTGATACGATTTTCACCTTTATATAATGTTGATTTTGGATCATCAACTTTAAAAATATTATGAGTTCCATGACAATCAAAACATGCAGCAACCATCGGTGCTTTTGTTGGAGCATCTAGAAGCATTGCTTTACCATGGAATGTTTCATGATAACGAAGTTGTTGCTCTTCGTGACAAGAACCACATTTAGAATCGCTAATCTTTTTAAAGGTTGTTTTATCTCCATGTGCATTTGATGTATGTATAGAGTGACAGTCAGAACAATTTGGCAATTCTTTATTGAAATCTTTTGGTTTGATAGATTTGACGCTATGAACGCTGCCCTCAAAAGTTTTTCCTATTTCTTTGTGACATGAAATGCAGTTATTGTTAACAAACTCTTTATCTTTAAAAAGCTCTTCTTTTTTCTCTTTACTAGCAAGCATTATAGTTTTTGAACTATGGCAATCTCTACAAGATGGTATTTTGCTAAATCTTAAATCAGCATGAACGCCATCGTTATAGTTTTCAATTTTTTTGTTAGTTATTTCTTTTGGTTTTTTAGCCACTTTTTCTGCTTTTTGTATATCTCTACCAGAAAGTATCCAGCCTTCTATACCATTTGTCATTATATAGACATTTTTATATCCAGCATCTATAGCTTCTTTAGCAGCCATAGAACTAACATGCGAATATGCATTCATACAATAAAATACCAACTTGGCATTTTTATCTTTTGGTAAAGATGCTAAAACATTTTTTGAATTAATATAATCCATAAATATGGCATCTTTAATATGAGCATTTTCATATACTGCTTGCGGATTAGCATCTATAAAATATACATTTTCTTCGCCAAGCATTTTATCTGCTTGGTTTATAGTTATAGAAGTCGCACCTTCTACACCTGTATTAAAATCACCTGACATAGATGCAAAAAGTGATGTAGATAAGCTAAGAACAAAAAATAGAGCTAGAAAACGAGTATATAATTTATACATATTTTTCTCCTAAATTTAAAACACAAGCGCTAAATAATATAGCACTTGTGCATATTTGGTAAAATTATTTTTTACCATTTAAAACGTTCTGAGCTTGATCCATATAAACTAGAGCTTCATCAATTAATTTTTTAGAATAAGCAGGTCCATGAACACCCCATGATCCATCTTTTTGAAGTTTTTCTAAGATGCTTTGAGCTTGTTTTGTAAGTGTTATAACCTCAACTTTTTTCTCTGTTGAAATATTTGAATTAGCCATAGCTTTATCTATTTTCTTTATACCATCACTAATTTTTGCAAAACCATCTTTTATAGGAGTTTGCCATTTCATTACAGCATCATAAACCATAGCCTGATCTGTGAAGTGAAGATTTTTTGGCAACGTTGATTGAACAGCACTGTGGCATCCAGAAGCATTTGGTCCAGCTATAAGATTTGGATCACTAAAGCTTGTTCTACCACAACTCCACATTAAATCAATAAAGAATCTGCCGTTTTCATCTCTTTCCATTCTCCATCCTTTAGTTTTTAAAGGATTTCTTTCTTGCCCAGCTGGAGGATTGATTGATTTAGCTGTTTTATCAACTTTGATGTTCCATATATGACTTGCTCTAACGTTATCAAATCCGCCTTTATCTGGATTTTGAATAGCAGCAAAGTTTTCACAACTCATCATATTTGGCATATGGCAACCAGTACAGTTATCTTTTGAGTGAATTCCACCTTGTTTAAAGAATGCAGCTTGTTCCTCATGACAATCTGAACATGTTTTCTTTAAGCCTGTTCTTGTCCATCCGTCTTTCCAGCTATTTGCTGTAACTTCGTGTGGATCATGACATGTATTGCATCTCATACCTTTATCGTAATGAGCTGAGCTGTACATTTGAGAACCTTCTGTACCACATGATGGACAGCTTGATTTAAAGTAAACGTTAAATGGCTTTCTAGGATTTGGCTCTGCTTCATTATCATGATATGCAAATCTTTGGTGACATCTTTCGCAATTTGATGCCATACCAGCACCTCTTGCACCATATAAGTGAGCACCAGCACCATGACACTCTTCACAGCTTACAGCAAGTGAGATTGTATGTTGTTCTAGTTTTTGTTTATCACCAATTGCTGCAAAGAACTCTTCTTGAGTTTTAAAATCAAATTTGAATGGGTGACAAATTTCACAATATGAACTTGCAGGTTGAAACATCATAGTTTCAGCATATTTTGAACCATAAGAGTTTGTTCCCCATACTGTTGATCTAGAATGTGCAAATTCTTCCATTTTTGTAGGAAAACCAGGAGAGAATTCAGCTATTTTTTTAGCTACTTCTGGAGTAATGTTTTCTGCCCAAACTCTTGAAAATTGATTACCACCAGCAACCATTTTTCCACTTAAATCGCTTAAGTTACCATCTTGAACATGGTAAGTTCCTCTAACAAGCCATCTATCTATAAAACCATATTTTGTTCTAGGTGTTCCTACAATAGCAAAAACATCTTCAGCTTCTATACCTAAAGGAAGTATAGATGCTGGAGCTGAGTAGACTGGTTTTTTAAGATCGTTATTTACCTCTTCTATGTCATTTGTATGACGAACTGTTTTAGCATGCCTTGATCTAGCCCATTGTGTATATTGAGCAGGGTGACACTCACCACATTTTTTTGGTCCAACAAATTTGTTTGGATAATCAAGTATAGAATCCCAACCAAGCCTGTAAGTAACAGCAGCATGATCTAGACCCATCTTTTTAGCATATTTTGGACCGCTGTTTATTTCAACAAACTCTTCCATTCTATCGCTCATTGTATATTTACCAACCAAGCGACCATCTTTTTCATATTTAAACATAGGGTGCTTATCTATAAGTAGATCAAAGAATTTATCAGCACCACGAACATATCCATCCAACGTTCTTGGCATATTTTGATCTTCTTGCACAAAACCAGCACTGTTTAATTTCATTTTGTACTTTTCAGCTGTTGATGGCTCAGTAGCAGATAAAATAGAACTTAACAAACAAGTACTAACTAAAACAAAACAGGCTTTAAATACCCATTTTATGTAACTTGTCTCCATAAAACCTCCTTCGTTGCTTTTATTTGTTATATATTGTTAATATATTTATATATTTTATTTAACATTTATTTATACAAAGCTTAAAAATTTTAACTAAAATTTAATAAAAAAAGTATAATTAATTATTTAAGAATAGATTTATATATCGTTTTAAATCGTCTCTTTTGGCCGTAGTTTTGCGTATATTGAACTGAGACTTATTAAAAGTTCTTTGCCTTTTTGCAAGTTGAGATGTGTGGATATTGATAAGCTCTACAAGTTTATCCTTAGATATAATATTATTAAAATATTCTAAGGTTTCTTTAAGTCCTATACAGTTTAGAGCTTTGTGTTTTGTGCCGTATTTTCCAAATAAATACCTCGCTTCTTCTATAAGACCAAGTTCTATCATTTTGTTAGTTCTTAAGGCTATTTTTTTGTTTAAAATTTCTTTATCAACTCCTATTTCAAATATAGGTATATCATTTATAATTGGCTCAGATGTGTTATTTTTCAAAAACTCACTAGGAATCTTTTTTGTTGAGTGATAAATTTGATACCACTTGTGAAGTCTAAATTTATCATTTTTATTAAATTTATTTGCATATTCTGTGTCAAATTTACACACTTCTTCCCAAATCTCATCATCACTAATGGTAATTTCGATGTTTTTTATCTTTGGTGCAAGTCCTTTTAACATAGCATTTAGATAAAATCCACTTCCACCAGTTATGATAAGAAGCTTATTATGCGTTACGGCATACTGTTTTGCCTTCTTGTATTCTTTTATAAATTCTCCAACGCTAAAATATTCATCAGGATAAACTAAATCTATCCCAAAGTGTTTAGCAGAATTTAGCTCATTTACACTTGGTTTTGCGGAAGCTATATTTATCTCTTTATATAAGCAAAGTGAATCAAGACTTAAGATAATGGCATCTCTCTCCACAGCTAATTCTATGGCTAAATCACTCTTTCCGCTTGCTGTTGTTCCAATTATTGCTATTTCCATGTTACTTTATCAAAAACTCATTTATTTGAGCTTTATCTTCAAACGGACTGACCTCAAATCCTTCTCCACCTATATATATAATGTAAGACCTGCTTACATCACTCTTGGCATAAGTTATAGCTATCTTTGCGCCTAAAGCTCGGTCTTTACCGCTTGCATTCTTACTAATTAAACTAAACGCTCCTATCTGCTTACCTATATCCACATGCTCAAATTTATCAGTGCATAAATTTTCTAATACCAAATTCTCTTTTTCATCACGCCCTATTATCATTTTTGCACCATCATTTAATCTCAAATGTCTGCCATATCGCAAAAGCGCAATATCAACTTTTTCAAATTTTTCATCGTAATTTAGCATATCTTTTATCTTATTTGAAAAGTGTTCAAGCGTAAGCAAACATCCACCAGCTGGGCTTGCGTACTCTGTTATGCCAAATTTAGAAATAAGTTCTTTTTGAACGCTTCTACCTCTACCGCTTATATCAAGTAGTTTATCTCTATCAACCCAACCTGCAATCTCAGGCTTTGTTGGATTAAGTAGTTTTGCACAAAGCGGGCGAAGTATAAGATTTTCTTCATCCCCACTTAATCTTAAAACACTATTCATCGCCTCTCTTCGTTGGCTCATCGGTCTTTGACCTAAAACCTCACCACTTATCACAAAACTTGCCTCAAATTTATCAAGCAAAGAAAGCGCAGTTTTAAACATATATGCATGACAATCAATACATGGATTAAAGCATTTACCATAACCAAATTTAGGATTAAAAAGCACATCTTCAAGATATTTTTCTTGAATATCAATAACTTCAAAATCAGCCCCAACTCTTTTTGCCCTATCTTTTAAAAGCTCAAAATGTTCATTTGTAGCACCAAAGCCATTGTCCATATAAAGTGCAGTTACATAAATTCCTTGCAAAGTTATAAGTTTTATAGCAAGCATACTATCAAGCCCACCGCTAAAAAGTGCCAATGCTCTCATTTTTTACCTTCTAGTTTCATTATTTGTGCGTTTATCTTCTCTATTTTTTCAAGTTTATTTTCTATATTTGCATCTTTAATAGCTAAGAGCATTCCTTTAAAATATTTAATCTTTAGCAATCTTATCGCTTCTAAAAATTTCTCTTCATTTTTATAAATTTCTACATTATCATCAAAATCAAGTTCTCTTAGCAAACTCTCATCTTTTTCGTTTTTTGCACCATAACAAATTACTTCATACTCTTTTTGATGTATTTTAAAATAATTTTTTTCACCAAGCTCAACTAGTATATATTTTAAATTTGCCAAACTCATTGCACTTTTTAAAATACTAAGTTCTAAATAGTCTTTGTTTTTAAATTTAACCTCTTCTTTTTGCTCTTTTTTTACGTAGCGATAATTTAGTCTAAAATTATCTATATTTAAAAGTTCTCCTACTAAACCCTCATAAGAAAGCGCCATTATCTTTGGAAGAGTTCTTAAAAACTCACCTATCTCATCATATGCTTTTTGTTTTTGCACAGGACTTGTGATGTCATATTTTTGAGCTATTTTTGATATGTAAAACTCTCCTAGTTCGGTACCGCCACTAAAAAGCTCTTTTAGTCTATCTATCTTGCGTTCTTTTACCATATCCGCAGGATCTTCGCCATTTTCTATGATAACAACATTTCCTTCTATGCTATTTTGAGCTAAAAGTGCTGAGCTTTTAGTGGCTGCATTTATGCCCGCATTATCGCCATCAAAACTAAGAATTACTTTTATATCCCCTCTTTTTATAAGCGGTAAATGTTTTATAGTCAAGGCTGTGCCAAGAACCGCAACTGCGTTTGTAAAACCAGCTTTATGAAGCATTATAACATCCATATAACCTTCAACTATTATCATCTGTTTTTTTTCATAAATACTGCTTTTTGCGATGTCATATCCGTATAAAAGCGTGGATTTATCAAAAATTTTGCTTTGTGGGCTATTTACATACTTAGCAGGATTATCTTTCATAAGTGTTCTGCCACCAAAACCAACCAAATTTCCAGCATGATTTCGTATAGGAAATGTTATGCGTGAGATAAAACTAGCATACAATCCATTTTGATTTTGCTTTATAATACCGACATCCAAAGCATCATTTGGTTCGATTTCTTCGTTTTGCAAAAGCCTTAAAGTGGAGTTTGAATCTGGCGCAAAACCTATCTCAAAACGCTCTATCATAGCATTATTTAGTCCTCTATCATAAAGATAATCTAAAACAAATTGATTTTGAAAAATAAGACTTCTATAATAAGCATTTACAATATCAAGTATCTTTTTATCTGGCTTTTTAGCTTCGTTTTCTGTTTTTATGTAATTTAGTGCGAAATTTGATAAACTAGCAATTTTTTCTATCGCTTCAGGATAACTGAGCTTTTCATAATCCATTACAAATTTTACCGCATCCCCACCTGCTCCACAAGAAAAACAGTGAAAAAGCCCTTTGTCACTACTTATGCTCATGCTTGGATTTTTATCATCATGAAACGGACACAAGCAAGTACAGTTATGCCCCGCTCTTTTAACAGGAATGTAATGAGCGATAATGTCTACGATATCGATTCTAAGTTTTAGTTGTTCGATTGAGTTAGGGTCTATCATGGCAAAAATTATACTTTCTTTTTACTATAAATTCATTTAAATGCGTTAACTCAATTATCAAATCAAATTATGCAAGTTTTATTTTTGATATAATGCCTTAACTCAAAAATTAGGATAAAGTATGAAAAAACTTCTAGTTGTTGTAGATTTTCAAAACGATTTTGTTGATGGAGCACTCGGTTTTGCTGGTGCTAAAAATTTAGAAAGCACAATAGAATCTAAAATTTCAGAATTTCAAAAAAACAGTGATGATATAGTTTTCACCCTTGATACACACGAAGATGATTATTTACAAAGCGAAGAAGGAAAGCATTTGCCAGTGCCACATGTCATAAAAGGAACAATTGGTCATCAAATTTACGGCAAAATAGCAAAATATACCAAGGATTATCCCTGTCTAGAAAAACAAACCTTTGGCTCTGATAAGCTAATGGACTTTATAAAAAGTAAGCCATTTTATGATGAAATTGAAATTTGTGGTTTGGTTAGTTCAATTTGCGTTATTTCAAATGCAATTATTTCTAAAGCAGCAAGCCCAAACTCTCACATCGTAATAGACGCAAAAGCGACAGACTCGTATGATAAAGATATGCAAAAAAAGTGCTTTGATGTACTTGAGCATTTACACGTCGAGATAAAAAACAGATAATTTTTTTAGCCAAAACACATTAAAACAAAAGACTTCGCAAATTTGGAAGTCTTTTATAAACTTTTATGAGTTTAAAATTTTTGGTTTAGAAAATGCTCTAAGCGGCCTAACAATACCTTTAAATTTCTCAACTTGTGCTAGAACCGTATGAGCCGAATTGCTTTGAGCAAGCTTACTTGTACCTTTATCTCGTGTTAAAACATTTACGCATCCGTGCTGACAAAGGCTTTTTTTGGTGTAATCTTCAGGATCATACCAAGCACCTTCGCAAATTATAACCACGTTATCTTGAACCATATCACTTACTATAGCTCCGCACAAAATTTCGCCACGTTCATTAAAGACTCTTACGATATCATTTGTTTGTATATTTCGTTTTTTGGCAGTTTGTGTGCTTATAATCATCGGCTCTCTGCTATTTATCTCAGTATAATTTCTAATAACTGAATTGTTTAATTGGGAGTGGAGTCTAAAGCGTGAGTGTGGGCTAGCGATGGCAATTGGGTATTTTTTGGTCTTTTCTTTATTTCCAAGCCATTCAAATGGTTCAAACCAAGTAGGGTGCCCTAAGCAGTCATCATATCCCATTTTTGCTATAACAGGAGAGTAAATTTCCATCTTGCCAGATGGTGTGCCAAGTCTGTTTTTATGCGGATTTTCTCTATAAGATGCAAGTCTTGTGTAGTATTTTAGCCCTTCATTTTCTTTATCAAATTTAACAAATCCTTTTTGCCAAAATTCATCAAAACTTGGAAGATTCTCATATCCTAAGTCTTTAGCTTGATTTATAGCATCAGCATATATCTCTTTTACCCACTCAAGTTCACTTTTACCCTCTGTAAATATTTCTTCTACTCCCCAGAGTTTACAAATTTCGCGACAAATTTCAAAGTCGCTTTTGCTTTCACCCATTGGAGTTATAAGTGGTCTTATGGCAAATAGATACTCTTTGCTAGCACCGCTTGCTTCTATGTCTATCCTTTCTTGCTCTATCGCAACAGGTAGCACGATATCACTAAGTTTAGCACAACTTGTCCAGTAAGGCTCAGCTGTTATGACCGTATCAAATTTTCTCCAAGCTTTTATAGCTCTGTTTACATCTTGATGCCTTGTAAACATAGAACCACTTGCGTTATAAGCAACTCTCATTTTTGGTAATTTTATTTTCTTGCCGTTTTGGTCTATGATTTTACCTGGTTCTAATAGCGCATCTATACTTCTACTGCTTGGAATTGTATAGTTTTGGTTTTTAACCCAAGGACTATCTGGTTTTGTGTATTTTTCGCTAGGTATTGGGCTTATGCCTTTTAGCGAAGGAGCAAGCATTGTTTTAGCGCCATTTGAATAATACCCAAGCCCAAACTCAAATCCACCGCCCTCTTTTCCTATATGACCAAGCATAGCAGATAAAACTGTCACAGCCCAAAATGCTTGCTCACCATGATCTTGTCTTTGCAAAGCACGCCCTGCTATAATTATGGAGTTATCTTTTACTAACTTTTTACAAAGTTCTGCGATTTTTTCAACACTAACTCCGCATATTTTGCTAGCCCACTGGATATTTTTAATAACATTATCGTTTTTACCAAGGAAATAATCTTTAAATTTATTAAATCCAACTGTATATTTTTTGATAAACTCTTTATCATAAAGATCATTTTCATAAAGGTAGTGACACATTCCTATCATCATTGCTGTATCTGTATTTGGTATGATAGATATAAAATCACTATCACAATATCTTGCTGTGTTGTTTTTATAAACATCTATGCTAGTTATAGAAATTTTACCTTCTTTTTTGAGATCTTTTATCTTTGTAAAGTAAGGATAGTTATCATGCGTTGGGACACCAACTGCTATTTGGTTTGTTACTAGTGGATCAGTTCCCCAAAAAACTATATTTTTTGCTGATTTTATAATAGCTTCCCATTTTGTAGGAGCTTCATAAACTGTATTTGAGCCAAAAACATGAGGCATTATAACCATACCAGCACCAGTTGAGTAATCTCCACTTTCTTCTACATAGCCACCTAAAATTTTAAGCATTCTATGGGCAACGGTTCTACCCCAACTTACTTTGCCGATACCACCCCACCAATAACACTCTCCATAAATACTCTCAGGTCCATATTTGTCAAAGTTATCTTTTAAAGCTTTTGCGACAAGATTAAGTGCAGTATCCCAACTAACTCTTACAAACTAATCTTCGCCTCGTAATTCTGGTTTATTTGGTCCTTTTTTCTCAAGATAGCTTTTTCTTACATATGGGTAAAGAACTCTACTTTCATTTTGAATTTTATCAGCAAGGCCGTGATTCATAGTATTTGGAAGCACGTCTCCCTCAAAAGGATCAACACTTACTATTTGCCCACTATTTAAATTTGTATAAAATGGACCAAATCTGTTGACACTCACAAACTTTTTATTATCAAATATAGTTTCATTTACAGACTCAAGCCTATTTGCGTGCAAACTTACTCCAGCCAAAGCGCCAAGTTTTAAAAAATTTCGTCTTTGCATAGGTTTTCCTTTTAAATTTTTAATTATTTTATATCTTTTGCGTTTTGTTGCAAGTATTTTATTATCATATTTTTTTCATCAGCTTGTAATCCAACAAAACCTGAGCTAATCATACTTTCAATATTTGATGGCCACTGATTTACTGTGTATTCTGTTGTGTCGTGCAAACGGTGGCATTGCGAACAAGTTTGCTCATAAAGCCCTTTTGCTTGTTTGTAAATAGTGTCTGGATCTTTTGTTAGATTAGTACTTGGGACTTCAAGTTCTATACTTGCTTTGTACCAAATTTCGCCATAATCATCCTCAAGCTTATCACCCACTTTTACATAAGGATTTGTATCTCCGCTATATGTTGCATTTTCATCATCTTTAGCAAATGAGACATATTCTTCATTATAAGCTAAGCTTTTTACCAGTTTTGCTTGGTAATTTTCTTGAATAACGCCTTCGATTTTAATCTTAGTTTTATCACTGTTTTCACTTATGATTTTAGCCGGAGTTAGAAGTGCGATATCTCCTACTTTTTTACCATCTAAAATCGCATCCGAAGTAGTTTTTATATATGCATCAGAAGCATATAAAACACAGCTTACATAAGCTGTTAAAATCAGAGACTTTTTCATAATAACCTTTCAAAAACAAATTAATTATTTTTTTAATATTTATAAAATATTATCCCTATGATACTTAAATATAATAAATAAAAATCAAAATAAAAAATGTTTTGTATAAAAGAATTGTAGATATGTTATTACATCTAAAAAGCTATATTTTATGCTTTGACCTTTTTTCTACTATATTTGCTACCAAGTCATAATAACCCTCAACTTTTCTTTTTAAGTTAAGAACATCATCAGTTGCTATTACTTCGATTCGTTTGAGCATTTTTTTATCACATCCTGCTTTATTTATGCCAACATGACTTGTTGATATGATTTCATAAAGTTCGTCGGCTATAATTTTTGCACTTTGATTGTAGTTACCAAAAGGATATGAAAAGTCTATAACTTTTTTATCTATGATAGACTCAAGAAATGCCTTTGAATCATAAAGCTCTTTGTATTGTTCTTCCTTGCTTAATGTAGATAGAGAAACATGATTTACAGTGTGTGTCCCAAGTGTGCATAAATCAAGCTTTGATATATCTTGCAAATCTGATTTTCTAAGATAATTTTCTTTATCAATAAAACCAGTTGCCACATAGATAGTAAATGGGATGTTGTATTTTTGCATCAAATCTATAGCTTTAAGATTATCAAGATAGCCATCATCTATGGTTATGCTAACACTGTTTATATTTAAATTATTATCTAGTGTTGTGTGATTTATGGGGTAAATTTTATAATTGTCCTGGAGAAATTTAAGATGCTCTTCAAATAAGGATAAATTTATACTTATACCATAAGAATCATTTGGTAATTTGCTACCAAAAGCATGATAAAGCAATATTCTACTACCAGTAGGTTTTGTGTATTTATAATATAAATCATAATACATATCACAAGCTATGTATTTTAGTATTTGTTTTTTCATATAAAAGCCTTTAGAAACTAATCATTTTTGATTTGTCAAGGAATTATACAACAAATATTACTATTTTAAGTGATTAAATTTATATTTGATTTTATTACAAGTTTTAGGGATATATAGAAGTATTAGTTAAATTCCCCCTCACACCCTTACATCAACTTTGTTATAAAACATATCTTTAGGATGAATTATCTTATGATTTGTATTGTTATTTAAATTTAGATTGTTGTCATTTAATAGTCTATCTATATAGGCTATATTATAAAGCTGTTTTGCAGTTATAAATGTGTTGTTGTTTAGATATAGCATAAATTTGTTGTTTGATAGTTTTTTGATACTTTCTACACCTAGTTCTTTTAGAGTTTGATATTTATTGTTATCTACTTTTATACCTATAGACTCAGCCTTAGTTGTTACTAGAGTATTTAACTCTTCTTTGTTCATAGTTTTTGCTTTTTTGTTTAAACTTGCTCTTTTATCTTTATCTCCTAATAGTTTTCCTGTATCGCTATATAGTTCATTTACAGTTACTTCTCTTCCACTATTAAATCTTAGAGTAATAGAGCCATTTTTATTTAGCTTCATAGCCGTAATGCTATCTGTATCTTTTAGAGCATTAGCTGCTTTGTTTGAGTTTGTTTCAAATGCTCTTTTTACTTTATTTAGATTTTCTAAAGAGAAGTCTAATCCTGTTGCTTCTTTAAACTCATTTTCCATAGCTATAAGATAAGGAGATTTTATATCTTTTAGTTTTTCTATATAGATATCTGCATCTTTTACATCATAATCTTTTAAATTCTTACTTAACCACTCTATGTCTTTATTATGAGAGTTTAACTCTTTATAGTAGTCATTATAAAACTTAGTGAAGTTTTGTTTTTGGAATTTTGTATATGAGAAGTTTTTATCTAATGGTTCAGTGCTTAGTATAGGATTAAACTCACTTAAAGTTAGTTCTCCATTTATATCTTGTTTCATATAAGCAAAGTTATGAAAGGCTGAGTCCTTATTAAAGATAGCATTGTTTGTTAAATCAACCCAACCATCTTCATTAGCATTTAGTTCAAAGAATTTATTTAACTCATCTTCTTTAATCATCTCATATCTACTTTCAGGTTTAAACATAGTATATGGGTTTGAGGCATTATATGATAGTCTATAATCTAGTGTAGATTTGTCTATTTGTCTTGAAGGAAAGTCTTTTTGTGTAAAATTATAATAATCTACGCCTTTGTATGTATAATTAACTATATCATTTTTTATAAACTGTTTTAAATCAATACTTGGCATTACATCACTAAGTTTAGCTATCTTTTCATTACCATTTATATCATATCCTCTTACTTTTAGTTTATTAAAGAGTTTATCACTACTATTAACAACTCCATCACCATTTGAATCAAAGTTAAAAAGGAGTGAGTTTGAAGAGAATGTTCCAAATCCTAATTTATCATTATCATCAAACTCATCATAAAAGATAGATACATCACCGTATGGAGTTTTAAGGGTATTAGATTTTGCGTAATCGTTTAGATTTAGGGATTTAGTATCAAACATTGCTTTAGATAAATTTTTATACTCTTCATATGTTACATTGCTATCTATAAGTCCAAAATATTTATCTCTTTCAAATGTTTTTATCCAATCTTTTTCATCGCCTACTTGGATTGTTTGTAGATTATCGTTGATGTTTTTATATAGTTCGGATAAAGAGAAAGTCATCTCCATATTAGAGGTTGCCCCATATAAAGCTTCATGATTAGGTAAAGCAAAATATCCTGCAGTTTGTCTAGCAAAAGGACTACTATATAATATTCCACCATCATATCCATTACTAGAAATAGTAGAATTTTTAAAAAGTCTAAGAAAATTTATATCAAATTCATCTTTTATACCACCATATTGTCCTGGTAAAAAGCTTATATTATCACGATAATTTTTTTCTTGTATGTTTGTAGTTTGATTTATTTTTATATTTGACATAGTTGCATTTATATCATTATAAATCATTCCAAAAACAGCATTTTTAGTCCAAGTTGTCTTCTCTCATACTCTCCAACAGATAATCTAACATCACCAACTTTTATTATTCTGCTTGCTTCTTCTAATTCTTGTTTAGATATTTTTGGAAGAGGTTGAGAGAATGTTTTATTTATCATTATATCGCTACTGCTAAATGATCGTATATCCATTATAAATCCTTTTATAGTAATACCGCTATAATCGGCTAAAGTTAAAAATATTTATATATAATGGTAGATTATTTCTGCCATTACTAAACCTTAATATTGTCTAATGTCTATAGCTTCGACACTACTATTGTCATCTATATACACTTTTAGCTCTTTGTCTTTAAAATAATTAGTACCTTGAGTAATATCACTCATTATCTTATTTACAAGAGAACCATCGATTTTAAGCGATGTATCGTTTTGATAAACAACCATATCGCTTAAATCTTTTTTATCTATATTTTCAAACATTGACACCTTGGTATTCCAAAAATAATCTTTCATAAATAAGTTGTTATAAGAAGTTATAAGATAAGTACTTTTTCTATCTGAATTATAAAATTTAAGATTTACCATTAAATCCCCAGAAACCTTTTTTGGAGATAGTTCGTATTGACTATCAAGTGGCGGAAATTGATGAGATGCTTTTCCAATTGAGCTTTCTCCCGTTTGTAAACTTTTCCAGCCAACTTCATAACTATCGCCAATTTCATTGGCTTGTATATAAATAGGTTCATTAAACGGTATTGGTTTAGGTGTTGTTGCACTAATTCTTCCGCCATTTGTAAGCGTAAATTCAGCTTTTAAATAAGCATTGCTATCTATATAGACTTTTATAAAAGGCATATTATCCATATATTTAATACCTCTATTAATATTTTCTCTATATAGAAACATAGGATTTATTGATGATAATTTATTTAAAATTTCTTTTTTTAAGAATATTTTAGCACCCACACTATTAGAATTCCAAACAACTTTTTGATAAAAGTGCTCACCACTACATTTCTCTGGTTGATAGCCTATATAATCGCAAGTATAGCCATCTTTTTGTATATATTTATCTTGATTTAAAGAAAAATCTTTAGTAGGGTCTGCACCTTATTATAAACTAAATAAAACAAAAAATTTCCATTACTATCACGTATTCCTGATATATTATCTGTTTTTTCATCATATACAAAGTTATTGATATGTATAGGAGTATAACCTCTAGTAGATACTGCGCCTTTTTGTCTAAGCTTTTTTATCTCTTTAACAACTTTTTGAGTGTTTTTTACATCATCTATCTTATACTCCTCGCCAAAAGCATTTAAACTAACCATTATGCTTAAAGTAGCTAAATTAATTTATTAAATTTCATTTTCTATCCTTTAATTTTGTTTGATTTATAGTGTTTGTGTTGCTATCACCAACACTTACTAAGGCACTACAACCAATGAATGATTGTAAATGCAACTATAAAGATAAAAAATATCTTTTTCATATTTTCTCCTTTATGATTTATATAACTTTAAACATAAACACACTATAATCAACTACTTTACACATATTTGAGGTTGGGGTGTTTAGCAATATTTTTCATATTCTACATATCTTCCTCCTTACATTTATTAAATATTCCATATATTAATACGCAAAATCTTTACTTTTAGAAAAACTTATGTTACAATATAAGAAATATTTGTGTAATTATATGTAAATATTTTCATTTTGTCAAGGGGTAAATATGGAATTATGTAAAAAACTTCGTGAAGCTAGAAAAAATGTAGGTCTTAGTCAAGAGGATGCAGCCAGAGGTCTAAATCTTAGCACTAGAACATTACAAAACTACGAATATGGCTCTCAAACACCAAATTTAGACATACTTAGAAATATGGCTAAATTATATGATGTAAATATGGAGTATTTTTTCAAAGATAAAGAAATACCACAAAAAAATAGCTATGATGAAGATATAATCTATATACCTTACTTTACAAATGCGAAAGTTTCTGCAGGTTTTGGAGAGTTAGAAAATGATAATTGTGATAATTGTGAGTTTTTACCTTTTCAAAAACAAAATTTAAGAGATATGTTTAAAATTTACAATGTAGATAAACTATATGCAATTTCTTGCATAGGAAATTCTATGATGCCAACCATAAATGAAGGCGAAAAAATTATTTTTCAAAATGACGGAAGTTTTATAGAAGGTGCTATATATGTTATAAGAAAAGACAATGAACTGTTTGTAAAACGCATAAGCAAATCACCTCTTATGCTTATAAGCGATAATACTCAATATGAACCTATAAAGATAAAAGGCTTCCAAGAAATAGAAATTCTAGGAAGAGTGATAGGGAGTTATGATATAAAGGTTAAGAATTTCTAGTTAAGCTTATTTATAAACCTGTAAAGCACAATGTGATAAAATTATATAAATTTATAAAAAAGAGTGAGTTTGGAAAATTTTTTTATAGAATATCGTGATCCCATTTTTGGTCTTATAGTCTTGATTGGCGCTATTTTTTTAGTGGCATTTTTTAGCTACGTATGGGGAATTTTGGGTATAAAAGATGATAAAAAAAAGATACAAAACTTTGTCAAAAAATTTGAAAGCACTCCTGGTTTAAACGAAGAGCATAAAAAACTGCTATATGATATAGATTTAGACGCGAATTCTTTTGCAGTTTTAGCACAAACATTTGCAAAAAGCGGAAGCTTTGAAAAGGCCATTGTAATTTATCTTGTAGGAATTGAAAAAACCAGCAACAAACACGAAAAAGTAGAGCTTCTTACCCAGCTTGGAAAAGCGTATTTTAAATCTGGATTTTTACAAAGAGCAGAAGAGGTTTTTTTAGATACTCTCAAACTAGGACCAAGAAACAAAGAGGCACTTATGCATTTAATCCTAATTTATGAAAGCTTTAAAAAATATGACAAAGCTATGGAAATTTTAGATGCATTAGAAGAACAAGGCGTAAGCGTAAATAAAAGCAAGGTTTATATACGAATAAATCAAATAATTTTTGAAAAAATTACTCTAGATCAAAAAATAGAAAAAATTTTAGAACTAAATGATGAATCTGAAATTTCTAAAAGAATGTGTATGGAACTACTACTTAAAAATGGAAAAAACCTAAACGAACTTAAAAGTTTTCCACAAATAGATAATGTAATTGATATACTTTGGTTAAAAGATGAAGTAGTAAACACACAAGATAATGAATATAAAGCACTTTATTTTGCAAAAGGTACAAGTGATAAAATTGCTAAAAGTAAATTTTTTAAAATTCAAGCTGTTGGGATTTTAAGAAAAAATGGCTGTGAAAGTGCGGATATAAGTTTTTCGTATATGTGTAAAAACTGTAAAAACTCACTTCCTATGCACTTTTATAGATGCCCAATATGTCATAGTTTAGATGGCGCAAATATAAGTATGAATATCATAAAGAGCACAAATGAAAACAGTGAAACTTTTTAGCGATGGAAGCTGCCTTGGAAATCCAGGTGTGGGTGGCTGGGCATATATACTAGAGTATAATAAACACGAAAAAAAAGATAGTGGCGCTAAAGAAGAGGCAACAAATAATCAAATGGAACTAACAGCTGCTATAATGGGTATTAAAGCATTAAAAGAGCCTTGTAAAATAGAGCTTTTTACAGATAGTTCTTATGTTGCAAATGCTATAAACTCATGGCTTGAAAACTGGATAAAAAAAGACTTTAAAAAAGTTCAAAATGTTGCTTTATGGCAAGAATATATAAAAGCAAGCTCACCACATGAAGTAAAGGCATTTTGGGTAAAAGGGCATAATGGTCATACGCAAAACGAAGAATGCGATAAAATGGCTAGAGATGCGGCAAATAAACTAAAAATGGATAAGATATGAAACTAGATAGAATTCAAAACCTACTTGGCTATAATTTTAAAGATGAAAATTTACTCATAAAAGCACTAACACATAAAAGCTGTAAAAAGAAAGATAGTAACGAAAGGCTTGAATTTTTAGGAGACGCCGTTATGGATCTTATAGTTGCAGAGTATCTTTGTGATAAATTTCCAGATATGAACGAAGGTGATCTTTCAAAACTAAGAGCTTCCCTTGTTAATGAAAAAAGTTTTGCAGCTCTTGCAGCTCTTATAGATCTAAGTTCTCATATCATACTCTCAACTGCAGAAGAAAACAATAATGGCAGACAAAAACCATCTTTACTTTCAGATGCATTTGAAGCAGTAATGGGAGCAGTATATATAGAAAGCGGCATAGATACAGCAAAAGAAATAGCCATAAAACTATTAAAAAAGAAGTATGCAAATATCAATTTAAAAACACTTAGTAAAGATTATAAAACACAACTTCAAGAGATAACCCAAGCAACTTATGGCAAAACACCACAATATATTTTAATATCATCAAAAGGACCAGATCACAATAAAGAATTTAAAATGGCTTTACTTCTTGACAATAAAGAAATTTCAAGTGCATCTGGATCAAGTAAAAAAGAAGCCGAACAAAATGCGGCCAAACTTGCCATAGAAATTCTTTCGAAAGGAAAAAAGTGAATACATTTGGAATAAAACTTAAGCTAAGTACTTTTGGGGAAAGTCATGGTAAAGCAATAGGGGGGATGCTTGATGGAATACCTGCTGGCGTTAAGATAGATGAAGAGTTCATACAAGAAGAACTTGATAAAAGAAAGCCTGGTAGCAAGTTTGCAACATCAAGAAAAGAAAGCGATAGTGCTCAAATTTTAAGTGGTGTTTTTGAAGGAGTTAGTACAGGCTGCCCAATTGGCTTTGTAATATATAACAAAAATCAAAACTCATCACATTATGATAATTTAAAAGATATCTTTCGCCCAGGCCACGCAGACTACACGTATTTTATAAAATACGGCATAAGAGACCATAGAGGTGGCGGTAGAAGTAGTGGAAGAGAAAGTGCTGTAAGAGTATGCGGTGGAGCGATATCACAACTTCTTTTATCAAATTTTAATATTAACATTCAAAGCGCAGTGTATTCTGTGGGGAAAACAATATCAAACTTAGATGATATAAATTTTGACTTCGCAGAAAATTCAGAAATTTATGCAAGCTCACAACTTTACGAAGGTAAATTTAAAGATGAGATAATGAGCGCAAAAAACTCTCATAATAGTGTCGGTGGGTCTGTCATAACCAAAATAACAGGCATTCCAGCTGGTCTTGGCGAGACATTGTACGCTAAATTTGACTCAAAAATCGCTGAGGCAATGATGGGTATAAATGGGGTAAAAGCTGTAGAAATTGGAGATGGCATAAATGCTTCACAAAATTATGGTTTTCAAAATAATGACTTTATGAATGAAAATGGATTTTTAAGCAACCATAGCGGTGGAATACTTGGTGGTATAACAAATGGAAATGAAATTATTATAAAAACTCACTTTAAACCGACTCCATCGATATTTTTACAAGAACCAACAATAGATACCAAATTTAATCAAACTATTTGTAAATTAAAAGGCAGACATGATCCTTGCATAGCAATTCGTGGAAGTATCGTAGCAACAGCAATGGCGAGATTGGTATGTGCAGATATGCTGCTTTTAAATGCTAGCTCTAAATTAGAAAATTTAAAGAAAATTTATAAGAAATAATATGAAAATACTTATCGCAACAAGTAATAAAAATAAAGTAAAAGAGATAAAAGATTTTTATACAAATTATGAAATTTGTGCACTTCATGAAGTTATGCCACCTTTTGAGATTTTAGAAGATGGCGATAGTTTTGCAAAAAATGCTCTTATAAAAGCAAATGCGGTTTTTAATAAGCTTAATGAAAAACAAAGAAATGAGTTTATAGTAATAAGTGATGATAGTGGGATTTGCGTAGATATATTAAATGGAGAACCAGGAATTTATTCTGCTAGATATAGCGGAGGAAACGCAACAGATGCCTCAAATAGACAAAAACTTATCACAAAATTAAGCGAGCTAAATTTAAAAAGTACAAATGCACACTACACTGCTTGTATAGCAATAGCTTCTAAATTTGGAAGCTTTACAGCGCATGGCTGGATGTATGGAAAAGCAATAGATGAAGAACGTGGAGAAAATGGATTTGGCTATGATTTTATGTTTATCCCAAATAGCTATACAAAAACCATAGGAGAACTTGACGAAAAAACAAAGTTAGAAATTTCTCATAGATCAAACGCTCTAAAAAATGCCGAATTTATAATCAAAAATATAAGCAAATTTTACAATTAAAATACGTGTATCGATTTCATTAGATATTACAAAAACATTTACAAAGATTGTACACACTATTATAGTATAAAATAAGATGATCTAATTCTTGGTTAAAACGCTAGCATAAATCAAACAGACAAAGAGCAAATATAAAAGTTCTTAATGAATATCTAGGCAAAAGTTATGGCGAAGAACTAAAAACTACAATGAAAATCAAAGTCTAAAAACTAACAGATAAAGATATTAATGAAATTTGCTAAGTATATTTAAACGCTAAAAATAAGCCAAAAGGCTTATTTTGCTTGTAGTAAATAGCTATCGCCTTCTTTTGATAGCTCATATTTATATCCATTATCAAGAGATAAAACAACTCTGTAAAATTTACCATGTGCACCAAAAGTTGCATTTTTAAATATTCCACAACTTATATCTAAAGTTTGAGTTTTAAAATTACTTTTTGGATGTGAAAAATCAATAGCAATTTTATTTTGACCTTCTACCTTAAAATGAGTAAGAAGCGCATCATTTGTGACAAATTTTATACTCTTTGTAAATACATCCAAACGAAGCAAATTTTTAAAAGTAACAGTTTTTGATGGAACGACTATATTTGGGACAATAGAATCTGTTACATTTGTTTCATTTGTAATTTTAGAATTTGAGCTAATGTTTGTTTCTTGGGCATCCATTTTTTGATTATCCTCAGAAGCAGTTTTTGTAACCGAGATATCAAGTATAGGTGTTGATGCTGGTTCTGGAGATTTTACAACATTTAAAGATAAACTATCTTTCCAGTTTATAGATGCATTTATATCTACAGTTTTTTCTTTTATACTTCCATCAAGACTTTTATAATAAATCACAACACGATCTATCTCTCTTGAATCATTTGGCATATTAAATATTTTTCTATCAAATGGTTTTGCATTTAAATTTATATTTGTAGTCTGGATACTAGAGTTAATTTCTTCACTTGGCAAAAACGGATTTTCTCTACCATAAATAATACAAATAGCACACGCATAAATTAATAAAATTTTTTTCATTTATAACCCTCATTTAACATTAGGCTCTAAGCCTATAAGCTCGAAATATTCTTTTTGAAGCACTGCATTTTCTTGTTTAAGGCGCTCGAGTTCCTTTTTTAAAGATTCTTGTTTATTTTGTACAAAAATAAGTGTCTCTAAAGAACGTTTTCCAAAAAACATGTTTCCAAAATAAACTCCAAGCCCTACAACAACTATAACAACCACTATATATTTGAACAACTTTTTACAAAAATATACTACAGCAGACTCTTTTCCGCTGTAGTTATCTAAAATTTCGCTCAAATATTATCTCCTAAAAACTCATCTGTTTTGTTTTCTATTTCTAGAAGTCTGTTGTATTTAGCATTCCTTTCACTTCTTGAAGTTGCGCCTGTTTTGATTTGTCCAGTATTTAGTCCAACTGCAAAATCAGCTATAAAACTATCTTCACTTTCGCCACTTCTATGACTCATTACGGTTTTATAGCCATTTCTTTTTGCAAGGCGAACTGCTTGCATTGTTTGACTTACGGTTCCAATTTGATTTGGTTTTATTAGGATTGCATTTCCAATACCTCTTGTTATACCTTCTTTTAAAATTTTCTCATTTGTCACAAAAAGATCATCACCAACAAGCTGAACTTTTGAGCCTAGTCTGTCAGTAAGTTTTTTCCAACCATCCCAATCATCTTCACTCAAGCCATCTTCAATAGAACAAATTGGATATTTCTCACACAAACCCTCATAATAATTTATCATATCATCGCTACTAAATTCTTTCCCTTCCATTACATAAAAGCCGTCTTTATAAAATTCGCTTGATGCAACATCTAAAGCTAGTTTTATATCAGATCCTGCTTTATATCCACTTTTTTCAATAGCTTGTAAAATTAGTTTTATTGGGGCTTCGTTGTCTTCTAGATTAGGAGCAAATCCGCCTTCATCGCCAACTGCGGTACTATGCCCAAGCTCATCTAAAAGTTTTTTCAAATTTTGATAAATCTCAACACTAGCTCTTAGTGCTTCACTAAATTTATCAAAACCATATGGCATTATCATAAACTCTTGAAAATCAACACTATTATTTGCATGTTCTCCACCATTTATGATATTAAACATAGGAACCGGTAAAATACTAGCATTTATACCACCAATATATCTAAAAAGAGGTACATTAAGTGCTCTTGCAGCCGCTCTTGCTACTGCCATAGATACACCTAAAACTGCGTTTGCACCTAAATTTGAATAATTTGGCGTAGAATCTAGGTTTTGCATAATCATATCTATATTTTTTTGCTCAAAAACACATTTGCCAACAATCGCATCTAATATGATTTCATTTACATTTTGAACAGCTTTTAAAACACCTTTTCCACCATATCTGTGATCTTTATCTCTTAGTTCTAAAGCCTCTCTTTTTCCTGTGCTTGCACCACTTGGAACGATAGCGCTTTCTATAACGCCGTTATCAAGATAAACAGTTGTTTTTACAGTAGGATTTCCCCTGCTATCTAAAACCTCATTTGCTCTTATATTTGTTATTATAGCCATTATTCATCTCCATCACTATTTTTTTCATCTTCATCAAAACCAGATAATAATCCGCCTATAGAATTTTTTAGTTTATCAACTATTTCACTCGCCACTTCTGGATGCTCTTTTAAATAAGCTTTTGAGTTTTCTCTACCTTGACCAAGTTTTACATCTTGATAACTAAACCAAGCGCCACTTTTATCAATGATATCAAGCTTTACACCATAGTCAATCATTTCGCCTTCTTTGCTTATTCCCTCTCCATACATTACATCAAATTCGGCTGTTTTAAATGGTGGCGCAACTTTATTTTTAACAACTTTTATTTTAGTTCTATTGCCTATTGGTTGATCATTTTGTTTTAAAGTTGCTATTTTTCTAACATCTAGTCTAACAGAAGCATAAAATTTAAGAGCATTTCCACCAGTTGTTGTCTCTGGACTTCCATATCCCATCATTCCAATCTTCATACGAATTTGGTTTATAAAAATGATGGTTGTATTCATCTTATGCACAACGCCAGTTAATTTTCTTAGAGCTTGCGACATAAGCCTTGCTTGTAAACCGACATGCGAATCACCCATATCACCTTCAATCTCTGTTTTTGGAGTAAGTGCTGCAACGGAGTCAACTACTATAAGATCAACAGCACCACTTCTTGAAAGTGTTTCAACTATATCAAGAGCTTGCTCACCAAAATCAGGTTGTGAAACAAAAAGATTTTCTGTATCTACGCCAAGATTGTGAGCATATTTTACATCAAGTGCATGCTCTGCATCTACAAAGGCACAAATTCCACCATTTTTTTGTGATTCTGCAATTATATGTAAAGCAAGTGTAGTTTTACCAGAACTTTCTGGTCCATAAATTTCTATAATTCTACCCTTTGGAATACCGCCTATCCCAAGAGCCATATCAAGACCAATTGAGCCAGTTGAGATAGAATCTATGGGTTCAACTTGCTTATCTCCAAGTCTGATAATAGTACCTTTACCAAAGGCTTTATCTATCTGTTTTAGGGCTACATCAAGGGTTTTTTTCTTGTTTTCATCCATATTTATATCACCTTAAAAAATTTTCTGTTATTCTATCTAAAATGATTTAAAAATCAACTTTGACAAAAAATAAAATATGTATTTAAAAGATATTTCTATATAATCTATTTTTCATTTAAAAATAAGGAAAATTTATGATTTTTACAAATCCTGTTTTAATAAGCGTTTGCGTGATGTATATCTTATGCTTATTTAAATTTAACATACTTTTAGCAATCTTGCTTTCTGGCATGATAGCTGGTTTAATGAGTGATTTTGGGCTTATAAAAACTATGGAAATTTTGATAAATGGTATGCAAGGCAACTTAGAAACAGCCCTTAGCTATATACTTCTTGGCGCAGTTGCTTCTGCAATTTCTGGAACAAATTTAACAGCGATTTTAATTCATAAAATTAGCTCTATTTTAAGCAACAAAAAAACTATATTTGTATTAACAATAGCTTTTATAGCTTGCTTTTCACAAAATTTAATACCTGTTCATATTGCCTTTATTCCTATCCTAATACCACCATTACTTAAAATAATGAATAAGCTAAAAATAGATAGAAGAGCAGTCGCTTGTGCTCTAACATTTGGACTTCAAGCACCTTATATAAGTCTTGGCGTAGGATTTGGATTATTGTTTTACAACATACTTAAAAAAGAACTTGCAAATAATTCCATGATAGTAAGCATATCTGATATCCAAAGCGTAATGTGGATAGGGGGTGTTGCAATGTTTTTTGGCTTAATGTGCGCAATTTTATTTTATAGAAAATCAAGACAATACACAAATTTACAAGATGAAATAAATAATAATTTTAGCTTAAATATGGGCAAAAAAGAGTGGGTTGTATTAATAGGCTCAGCCATAACTTTTGGTGTTCAAATTTACACAAGTTCGATACCGCTTGGCGGTCTACTTGGACTTTTATTTATGATAATTTTTGGTGGAATTGATTACAACAAAGTTCAAGATGTAATGGATAAAGGCTTATCAATGATGGCTTACATAGCCTTTATAATGCTAGTTGCAGCTGGATTTGGTGCAGTGCTTAGAGAAAGTGGTGGCATAAACGATCTTATAAGCGTAGTAAGTGCGTTATCTGGCGGAAAATTTGGTGGCGCTTTACTTATGCTATTAATAGGGCTTTTAGTTACCATGGGAATTGGCACAAGTTTTGGAACAATACCAATAATAGCTGCTATTTATGTACCATTATGTGTAAATTTAGGATTTAGCGTAAGCGCAACGATACTTCTTATAGGGATTTCTGCAGCCATAGGAGATGCAGGAAGTCCTGCAAGCGATAGTACGCTTGGACCGACCGCTGGATTAAACGCGGACGGGCAGCACGATCACATATATGATACTTGCGTACCAACATTTGTATTTTTTAATATTCCTATGATAATTTTTGCTCTTATTTTTTCTATGATCATTTAAAAGAAGAAAAAGCATACACCTTTAGATGTATGCTTTTGTAAAATATTTTTATAAAAAACTATTTTACAATTATGTAGTATATTACATAAAACCAACTAAAAAAACCATGAATTATAGCCCATAAAATGCTGTGATTTGCCGACCAAGATAGAGCGACTGCAATAACTGTTCCTAGTGAAAATCCACCAATTCCTGCTGCTTTTCCCATAATATATCCTTTTATAAATTAATTTTTGTTTTTAGTAAGCAAATAATAAATTACATAAAACCAACTAAAAAAACCATGAATTATAGCCCATAAAATGCTGTGATTTGCCGACCAAGATAGAGCAACTGCGATAACTGTTCCTAGTGAAAATCCACCAATTCCTGCTGCTTCCATTTATTGCCTTTCTTTTTAGGATGTAAAAATTATAACTTATATTATATAATAATTAACACAGTTTTTATTTACTAATCTTAAGTAGTTTACTCAATTCGTGTTCTTTTAGCTATACAATTATTTATGACATATAAATGAGCGCATACCAAAATTATTGATGTAATATAATTTTGTTCATGGTCATATATGTTTTGATTATAATTATGCTGTATATATTCCAATAAATTTAATGACTCACGTATAACATAATAAATTTCCACCCATAAAATCTATTAAGATTCTTGTATTTAAGTAAATTTTTTCTTAAAAGTTTAATATATTTTTCTATTAAATCTTTATTTTCATCATAAAAATTATCAAATAAAACTAATTGCTCTTTTACAAATATACATAATTAATCTTTTATGTAGCTTAATCTATAATTAAATAATTCAATAATCATTGCAAATATTACTACAATAAGTGATATTATAGAAATTATAACACTAATATCAAATGAATCAAACATAGCTTCTTTCTTAACATTTATTTATAAATTTACGCTTCTAAAATCGCTCCGTTACTAGCATTGGTTACAAGTTTTTGATACTGTCTTAACCACCTACTTTTAACCTTTTTACCTGCGTATCTCCATTCATTTTTGCGTTTTTGTAGCTCTTTATCGCTTAAATTTACATTTATAGAGTACTTATCCACATCTATTTCTATGATGTCTCCATCTTTTAAAAGTCCTATTGCGCCACCTTCTGCTGCTTCAGGACTAACATGACCTATGCTAAGCCCACGCGTTGCACCACTAAATCTACCATCTGTTATAAGCGCTACATCAGCACCCAGCCCTCGTCCAACTATAAGACTTGTAGGACTTAGCATCTCTTGCATGCCAGGACCTCCTTTTGGTCCTTCATAGCGGATAACCACAACATCACCTTTTTTGATTTTACCACTACTTATACCCTCTATCGCTTCGTCTTGCGAGTTAAAGCAAACTGCCCTGCCGCTAAATTTACGCTCACCTATGATACCTGCTGTTTTTATAACACAGCCTTTCTCGGCTAAATTTCCAAACAAAATCGCAAGTCCACCAACCTTTGAATAAGCATTTTGGGCTTTATGTATGATTTTTTCATCTAAAATTTGTGCATCACTTATACGATCCTCTAAAGTTTCGCCACTTACGGTTAAGTTATCAAGGTCTAAAAATGGATTATTTTGCATTGAAATTTCTTTCATGATAGCATTCATACCACCTGCGCTATGAACATCTTCCATGTGTACACTTGGCAGACTTGGAGCTACTTTTGCGATATGCTGCGTAGTTTTGCTAATCTCGTTTATATCTTTTATATCAAGTGCGCACCCTGCTTCACGCGAAATTGCAAGCATGTGAAGTATCGTATTTGAGCTACCACCCATCGCCATATCTATAACCATAGCATTTGTAACGGCTTTTTTATTTAAGATGTTTCGTATCTTAAATCTCTCATCAGTTGCGATTTCACAAATTCTGCGCGCTGCTTTTCTCATAAGTTCTTCGCGCTCTTTACTTAGTGCAAGTATCGTTCCATTGCCACTTAGTGCTATACCCATGGCTTCACAAAGCGTATTCATGGAGTTTGCCGTAAACATACCGCTACAGCTCCCACCACTTGGACATGCTTTGCACTCTATTTCATAAAGTTCTTCTTTGCTTATTTTCTTAGTTTCGTATGCTCCAACACCCTCAAATGCTGAGTTTAGATCAAGCACGTTTCCTTTACTATCAACCCCTGCGCGCATTGGGCCTCCGCTTACAAAAACAGTTGGCACATTTACTCTTAATGCTCCCATTATCATTCCAGGAACAATTTTATCACAGTTTGGGATACAAATCATGGCGTCTAGTTTATGAGCGTTCATAACTGTTTCTATAGAGTTTGCTATGATTTCACGACTTGGAAGTGAGTAGAGCATGCCATCATGTCCCATAGCTATACCATCATCAACCCCAATTGTATTAAATTCAAAAGGCACACAACCATTTTTACGGATTTCATCTTTTATAATTTCAGAGTATTTGTTTAAGAAAAAATGCCCAGGAATTATCTCTATGAAGCTGTTTGCAACACCGACAAATGGCTTGTTAAAGTCCTCATCTTTTAGTCCACTTGCCCTTAGTAAACTTCTATGTGGAACTTTCGTATAGCCCTTTTTTATCTCATCACTACGCATAAAACCTCCCAAATTTATACAACTACTCTTTCTTTTCTTTATATACACAATCTTCAAAAATAAACTTATGCTCATCTGGAATTGCTTCAAATATAGCAATTGCCAAATTTCTTATCTCCCAAAGAGCTGACTTTGAGCTTCTTAATGAAATGAAATTTTGCAAACTTCTAGCATTCACGCTCCAGCTAAGCTCAGTTTTATAACACTCAGGAAGTGCAAATTTAGCTATATCTAGACTAATATTTTGCTGCAATAATAAACGCATATTTTCTAGTGCTTTTATACTAGCATTATCAACTATTTCATTACCCGTTAAAACTACATATCTGCTAGCATTTTGGAAATCATTTTCTTTAAATTCGCTCTCGTTTTTTAACTCTTTTAGTGTATAACGTGTAGATTTTACACTAAGACTTGCCATTCTGTGTCTAGCAAGCTCTTGCAAAAGCGCTCTTGATACACCTTTTATATAAAAGTTATAGTGCAGATGCTCAAGTGTTGAAGCATGTTTAAATTTATTGCCAACTCTATCTATAAGTTCTTTGTCTTTTTCTCCGCCATTGTCGCTTTTATCAAAACTTTGCCAACAAGTTCTTATAGCATTTGAGCAAACCCAAAGCGGTGTATAGTTTAAAAGCTTAATTTCCATTATTTATCCTAATTATATTGTGATTTTTAAGTCTATCACAAAAAAGCTTTTATTTCAAAAATTTAGGTTAAAAAAATCAAAATATCGTAAATAAAATTTAAGTTTCGTGTATTATAATTTTAATTCATTACGAATTTATTGGAAAGGATTAAATTGATTTTTGGAAAAATTGACTATCTAAATTTACTACCTTTTCATGTATTTTTGAAACGCTCAAATTTGCAAAATTCATTTAAAAAAAGTATAGAGATAAAAAAAGGCGTTCCAAGTCATCTAAACAAAGCTCTTTATAATCGTAGGATAAATGCTGCCATAATTTCAAGTATAGAAAGCAGAAGAAGCAAATACAAAAAACTTGACATGGGTGTTGTTGCTAAAAAAGAGGTTATAAGCGTTTTAGTGCGTAAAAACTCTAAATTTTTGCTAGATCCTGCTTCAATGACATCAAATATGCTAAGCGCGGTTTTAAAGCTAAAAGGTGAAGTTATAATTGGAGATAGAGCGCTCAAAAACTATCTAAAAGATGGTAAAGAAAGCTTTTATGATATGGGTGAAATTTGGAATAAAAAAACAAATTTACCATTCGTATTTGCAAGGTTTTGCTATACAAAAAATGCCTCATTGTACAAAAGTCTTGTAAAAAATTTCTTGTCACAAAAAGTAAAAATTCCTAGGTACATATTACAAAATTACTCAAAAAGTAGAGAAATTTCTCCAAATGATATAAAATGGTATCTAAATTACATAACTTATAAAATAGACAAAAAAGAAAAAATTGCATTAAAAATGTTTTTACAAAAATCAAGAAAAATGAATTTTAATCCAATTTACAAGGAGAAATAATGAGGTCATCAACAAGTTATATAAATAGTGTTTTAAAGCATGTAAGAAAAGTTTCACCGCGCCAACCTATTTTTTATCAAGCTGCAAACGAGGTATTAAATAATCTTAAACCGCTTTTAGATGCAGAGCCAAAATATGAAAAACATGCCATTTTAGAACGCATTGTAATGCCTGAAAAAACTACAATTTTTAGAACCGTTTATATAAACGATGCAGGAAAAGCGTGTGTTCACTTTGGATATAGAGTTCAATTTAACTCAGCCATTGGTCCATATAAAGGTGGTCTTAGATTCCATCCAACAGCTAATCTAGATGTACTTAAGTTCTTAGGTTTTGAGCAAATTTTTAAAAACTCACTTACTGGATTAAATATAGGTGGCGCAAAAGGTGGCGCAAATTTTGATCCTAAAGGCAAAAGCGATGGTGAGATTATGAGATTTTGTCAATCTTTTGCAAATGAGCTTTCAAAACTAATCGGAGATGTAAAAGATGTTCCAGCTGGAGATATCGGCGTTGGAGCAAGAGAAATAGGATATATTTATGGTCAGTACAAAAAGCAAACTAGCAGATTTGATGGTGCACTAACTGGCAAAGGATTAAGCTGGGGTGGAAGCTTGGTTAGACCTGAAGCAACTGGTTATGGGTGTGTTTATTTTGCCATCGAAATGTTAAAAACAAGAAAAGATGATCTAAAAGGCAAAAAATGCGTTGTAAGTGGTGCTGGAAATGTTGCAACTTATACAATCCAAAAACTATATGAAAACGGAGCCATACCATTAACAGTTAGCGATTCTACTGGTTATATTTATGATAAAAATGGTATTGATTTAGATCTTTTGATAGAATTAAAACAAGTTAAAAGAGTTGGTTTAAGCGAGTATGCTAAAACAAAAAAAGACTCTACTTTTGTTAGCGTAAAACAATACAAAGAAGGTAGAAATGGTGTTTGGGATATCCCTTGCGATGCAGCATTTCCAAGTGCAACTCAAAATGAACTAAATTTAGAAGATGCTAAAACACTTTACAAAAATGGATGTCGTTTAGTTTGCGAGGGTGCAAATATGCCATCTAATACTGAAGCAGTTGAGTTTTTCTTAAACAAGAAAGATATACTTTTTGCTCCTGGAAAAGCTGCAAATGCCGGAGGTGTTGCAGTAAGCGCACTAGAAATGGCTCAAAATGCAAGCATGACAAGTTGGAGCTTTGAAGATGTTGACAATAAACTAAGAAACATCATGAAACATATCTTTAATATAAGCTATGAGGCATCTAAAGAGTTTAATGAGCCTGGAAATATAGTTCTTGGGGCAAATATAGCTGGATTTAGAAAAGTTGCAGATGCAATGATAGATCAAGGTTATGTATAATGGATAATTAGCCGAGATTTTCTTGGCTAATTATCTCAAATTTCTGCACTTCATAAAATCCAATCATAGAATTAAATATCGCTAATCTTTTTACATTTAGTAAATCATCTACGCATAAATCATCTTGAATTATTTTATTTTCATCAAGCAATCTTTGGCGCGTAGTTCCATTTAAAAGCGGTGATTTAGGTGTTATCCAATGTGAATTTTTAAATATAGCTACATTTGCTATACTAGTATCAGTTATGAGAGAATTTTTAACCATTATCACCTCATCAAAACTACCTTTTATGGCTTCAATGTTGCTTCTATCTAAATACTTTTTATCATAGTTAAAATCAATATTTACAAGTTGAAATGTATGAAATTTTTTCATCTTATACTCAAAAAAATCCACACTTACTAACTCTCCGTTTAGATCATACACAACTTTTGCCCTTATTAAACCTTGCTTTTTTGTATATAAAATTTGCTCTAAATTAAACTTTGAGCTAAAATTTATAGAATTTTGAATTCTTTGCTCATGGTAGATTAAATTTTGAGCTATTCCATCTTGTATCTTTATGGTTTCAAAAAGGAAAATAGACTTTTTTGATAAGCTCATCATACTCCTTTTTTGGATCACTCATAGTTGTAATGCCACCTCCACTAAAAAAATATAGCTTATTATCCATTTTTTTTATAAATCTAATCATCACAAAACTTTGCAAAATTTCTCCATCAAAATATATAAAAACACCAGTATAATATCCTCTTTTTATTATCTCGCATTCGCTTATAATCTTTTGCGCATAATCTTTTGGTGTCCCACTTATAGATCCAGCTGGCAAAATTCTATTAAATATCTCATTAAAACCAATTTTATCTCGCAATCTACCGCTTATATGGGAACTTGTTTGATAAAGATCCTTTACGCGCTCAATATATCTAAATTTCTCTACTTTAACATCATCACAAACCATAGAAAGATCATTTCTCATAAGATCTACTATCATGGCTTGTTCGCTAAATTCTTTTTCATCTCTTAATAAAATTTCTTTAGCATCTGGTAAATTTGCTTCAATAGTGCCTTTCATAGGATATGTGTGCATATAACCATCTTTAATATTTACAAAAATTTCTGGACTAAAACAGACAAAATCATCCTTTTTGTATATCACAACTCTTGCCCCAGAATAATTATAAATCTCTTCTAGGCTCAAATTGGTTGAAATCTCGGTTGGAAAACATAAATTTAAAAGATAATTATCTCCATTTTTTTGATGTGATATCACTTTATCTATGCGCTCTTTATAAATAGAAAAATCAATCGGATGTTTTTTCAAATGGTATTTTACTCCATATACACTAGTTGAATTTATTTTAAATTTTATACCAAATTTAGACGCCTCATCTACACTACAAATTATATTTTTATTTGGCTCATCATAACTCAAAATAGCTATAAAAGGCTCGTCTTTAAATGAACTTAATTTTTGCATACAATAACCTATCAAACCATGTAAAACCGACTATCTTTTTGAAATTAAAATCGTGCATAAAAGTATAAAAAATAATCCTACAAAATCAAGCCAAATAAACTTAACTCCAAACCAAAAATAAGAAAATGCCATTGCTGAAATTGGCTCAATGGATGCAATCATACTAGCCTTAGTTGGCCCAATCCTATCAACACCTCTCATAAAAAACGAAAAAGCTAAAATTGTTCCAATAAATATCACACCACAAACCGCCAAAAACCCATAAATATCTGTTATTTGCATAGCCATATAAGACCCGCTTGCTATGAAAAATATCGATCCACTTATAAGTAAACCCCACGAAAGAGTTATCATAGTTCCATATTTTCTGTTTATATTTATAGGACTTATACTATAAACAACAGCACAAAGTGCAGATATCATACCTATGGTTAGTGGGTATTTGTCTATAACAAGTTCATCAAACTTCCCATGTGTTGCAAGTAAAAAAAGTCCGGTAGTAGCAGAAAGTAGAGCAAAAAATTCTTTTAGCGTAGGTAGTTTTTTAAACCAAAAACACACTAAAACCATTATAATTGCAGGTGCAGTGTATTGAAGTATTGTAGCTATGGCAACATTTGAATGTTTTATAGTTTCATAATATGTGAATTGACAAAGCATTAAGCCAAAAAATGAATAAATTATAAGTTGAAAAAATGAACTTTTATCTTTAAATATCCTAAAAACAGCTCTTTTTTTTATTATAGTCAAGATAAAAAGACAAACTCCAGCTCCAAGTAATCTTACCCCAGTTAACCAAACTGGATCTACATCTTTATACATGAAAAGATACTGCCCGCAAGCGCCTGAAAATCCCCAAAAAATGCCGCCTAAAAAAGCGTAAATAATGCCACTAAGATATAAATTTTGCATTTGATCATTATATCTTAACATTTATAAAAATATATTATGGTTTTAAACATCATTAATTTTTTTTTGATATCATAAATTTAAAAAGACAAATAAAAAAAGGTGATATTTTGAATATTATAAAAAAAATAGCTAATAATGAAGCAACTGGTGGTATTTTAATAATAACAGCTACAATTTTAGCTCTTATTTGTCAAAATACCTTTTTATCTAGTTTTTACAATGATTTCTTAAGGCTAAACTCTGGAATTGTAATAGGCGAATATAAGATTATAAAGCCAATAATTTTATGGGTAAATGATGGTCTTATGGCTATTTTTTTCTTCTATATAGGTCTAGAGGTAAAAAGAGAAATCCTTGTAGGAGAACTTAGTTCACCTTCTAAAGTTGCCCTTCCCGTAATTGGAGGTATCGGTGGTGTTATAGTGCCAGCAGCTATATTTGTATTATTAAATTTAGGAGATAGTTTTGCCTTAAAGGGCTGGGCTATACCAATTGTTAGCGATACGGCATTTGCCATAGGTATATTACTACTTTTAAAATCAAAATTTCCACCAGCATTGAAAATGTTTTTACTACTTCTTGCAATTATAGATGATGTTATAGCAGTTGTTATAATAGCTATTTTTTACACATCAGAGCTTTCGACATTGGCGCTGGTTCTAGCAAGCATAACGATAATGTTTCTTGTGTATTTTAATTTCAAAAAATCAAACTCAGCTATACCTTATACAATATTAGGAGCATTGCTTTGGGTTTTTTTCCTAGAATCAGGTGTGCATTCGACTGTTGCTGGCGTTATAACTGCATTTTTTATACCTTTACAAACAAAAAACGGAACAATGCTTTTAAATAAAATCGAACACTCATTACACGGACCTGTTACATTTTTTATAATGCCTATATTTGCTTTTGTAAATGCAGGAATTGCTCTAACGCCTGATGCATTTAAAGCTTTATTGCATCCAGTTCCTATAGGTATTATAGCTGGTCTTTTAATAGGAAAACCTCTTGGTATTTTTGGATTTAGTTATTTGGCAATAAAATTTAAAATAACAAATTTACCTAAAAATACAAACTATGGACAGTTTTTCGGCCTTTGTGTCTTAACCGCAATTGGAGCTAGTATGAGTCTTTTCATATCTTCTATTGCATATAGCCATAGCGATATATATAATTACGCAGATAAATTAGCCATCCTAATAGCATCTTTTATAGCTGCTATTCTTGGATATTTTATAATAAGAGCATATGCTCCTACAAGATAAGGCAAATTAATTGATAGACATAAACAGTGTAAAAATAGAAAAAAGCTGGAAAGAAATTTTAAAAGATGAGTTTTTATCACCATATTTTGATGAATTAAAAAAAAAGCTTATAAAAGCAAAGCAAAGCGGTGAAGTTTATCCGCCAGGCTCACTAATCTTTAATGCCTTTAATCTAACTCCATTTGATGATGTAAAAGTTGTAATTCTTGGACAAGATCCATATCATGGCAAAAATCAAGCAATGGGATTAAGTTTTTCTGTGCCAAATGGAGTAAGAATTCCGCCATCTTTACAAAATATCTATAAAGAAATTTATACGGATTTAAACATAAAAGAGCCAAATAGCGGAGATTTGACATACTGGGCTAAACAAGGCGTTTTACTACTAAACTCAACTCTTAGTGTACAAGCAAATTTAGCAAATTCACATAGTAAATTTGGATGGCAGCGTTTTAGCGACTCTGTTATAAAACAAATTAGTGATAAAAAAGAAAATATTGTATTTATGCTATGGGGAAATTTTGCAATACAAAAAGCTTCACTTATAGATGATAAAAAACATTTAGTACTAAAAGCTGCACATCCTAGTCCTTTGGCAAGGGGTGCTTTTTTTGGATGTAAGCATTTTTCTAAAGCAAATGAGTATCTTATACAACATGATAAAGCTCCAGTTGATTGGGATTTAAATAACCATAAAGAGATAAAATAATGGCTTTTGCGCTAGAATTTAGACCAAAAACACTTGATGAGCTTTATGGTCAAGATGAAGTTGTGGAGATTTTTAGGAAATTTATCCAAAGCGGAAAAATCCCACACTCTATATTTTATGGCGTCGCAGGATGTGGAAAAACAAGCTTTGCAAGAGTTATAGCTCATCAAATGAATTATGATTTTTATGAATTTGATGGCGGAAATTTAAAGATAGAGACATTTAGAACGATTTTAAAAAACCATAAAAACTCGTTTAACAAGCCGCTTTTTTTTATTGATGAAATTCATCGTCTAAGCAAAACACAACAAGAAGCGCTATTGATACCAATGGAAAACTACCAAGCTATCATCATAGGTGCTAGCACAGAAAATCCTTTTTTTACTCTTAGTTCTGGCATAAGAAGTCGCTCGATGCTTTTTGAGTTTAAACCATTAACCAGTTTGAATTTAGAAGAGCTTTTAAAAAAAGTAAAAGATAAGTCTAAATTTGATATAAGCGATGAAGCAAAAAATTATCTCATAAAAAGTAGTGGTGGGGATGCAAGAGCTATGTTAAATCTACTTGAGTTTGCTCTTGAGATTTCAAATGATATCTCGCTTCAAACACTAAAAACTCTAAGAGCAAATGCTGTAAATGAAGGCGTTAGTAACGATGATACACATTATGAACTAGCAAGCGCTTTTATAAAAAGCTTAAGAGGAAGCGATATAGATGCTTCGCTTTACTACTTAGCAAGACTTATAAATGATGGCGAAAGTGCTGATTTTATCGCTAGAAGAATGGCAATCCTTGCAAGCGAAGACATAGGAAATGCTAATCCAAATGCACTAAATATAGCCTCATCAACACTAAATATCGTAAAAAACATAGGATTTCCAGAAGCTAGAATTCCGCTAGCACAATGCGCAGTTTACTTAGCAAGCTCACCTAAATCTAACTCAAGCTATATGGCTATAAACGAAGCAATGCGCTACATTAAAACAAATAAACCCATGAATGTGCCAAAATACCTCATTAATACAAATGAGCAAATAGTAAATTATCTTTACCCTCATGATTTTGGAGGCTGGATAGAGCAAGATTATATGAGCAAAAAAGTTAAATTTTATACTTCTGATGGTATAGGTTTTGAAAAAACTCTAGATGAGTGGCTTCAAAAAATGAAACAAAAATAATAAATCTTTATTCTTTCATTTTAAGAATAGAATTTTAAAAAAATTTAATTTTGAAAATGATTTCTATTATATTATTTTAAGTTTTATTTGATAGACTTTAAAGATTTTTATTTAAGGAGAAAAATGAAGATAAGACAAAAATTGGTTACTCCATCTACTATTTCTTTTTTTGTAATTGTTTCATTAAGTGGTGTTTTGATGTTTTTTAATATTAAAGACGCTATAATGGTAAGAATCCATGAATATCTTGGTCTTGCTTTTGTAATTATTGCTATATTTCATGTATTAGCTAATTTAAAACAATTTAATGGGTATTTCACAAAAAAGTCCACCTTAGTAGTCATGCTTTCGATCATATTTATAACATTGGTCTGCTATATTTTTATACCAAAAGATATTGTTAAGCCTTCTATACATAGAGTCATGCTTAATAAAACTACTGAAAAGAGTGTTAAACTAAATTTGGAAATTTTAGATATAAATGATAATGAATTTATGAATTTTGTAACAAAAAATAATTTAAAATTTGACAGTTACGATGAGTCTTTTGAAAGCTTTGCAAAACAAAATGATAAAAATTCCAGACAAATGCTACAATCTATTTTAGATTTTTCAAACAAAAATTAATATATGTGCTAAAATAAAAATTTTAGCACAAAATATAATCTATTTTTTCTTTGGTCTAAAAACTTTTATTTTACTTTCATCAGCTTCTATGTAACTTCCACCTATCAAATCTATGCAATATGGAATAGCAGGAAATACAGGCTCTAAACACTCTCTTATTGCTTTTGGGTTACCTGGTAAATTTATTATAAAGCTACCACCTCTTATGCCAGCTGTTTGACGAGATAAAACAGCAGTTGGAACATATTTTAAACTTTCCATTCTCATAAGTTCACCAAATCCTGGCATCATTTTTTCACAAACTGCCTCAGTTGCCTCAGGTGTTACGTCTCTTTTTGCTGGACCAGTTCCACCTGTAGTTACTATAAGATCAGCACCAAAATCATCACTTAAAGATATCAAATTTTCTTTTATACGCTCTAAATCATCTGGTATAATCCTATAATCAAACTTCATCTCGCTAATTATCCATTCATTTAAAATATCTTTTATAGCCTTGCCAGATAAGTCTTCATAAATACCATCACTTGCTCTATCGCTCATCGTTAAAATGCCTATTTTTATCATTTTTTTCCTTTATTCGTAAGTTTGGCCAAGTATTTCTTTTACAGCCAAATAATCTATGCTTTCGTTTTTATAAATGTAAGCCCCAACTGTAAGGAGTTGATCTTTTACACCAATTAAATACTCACTAATCTCACCGAAAGCTTCATTTATAATTGTTTCAACTTCCATTTGGTCTGGAAAAATACTTTGAGACATCCCATACTCATAAGCAATTTTATTTGCTATTTTTTTTGCTTCATCAAGATCATTTTTAGAATTTGAATATAAATCATTTCTATAAATTTTAAGTGCTGCCATACCTGCAAGATAAACTTTTATTTTGCTTAGCAAGTGTTTTTTTGACTCGATTGAGCTTTCTATATTTATAAATTTATCTTCTAACATAGATATTTTTTCAAATTTAAAATCAAGCCAAAAAGCACAAATCGCCTTAGCTGCTTGATAAATAGATAAAATTTCTTTTTCTTCATCACTATATGTTATTGTTTTTCTTTTTCCATGTAAGACGCTTTTTTGTACAGCTTCAAAATCATCATTTGTGATAAAACCGCTACCCGTTCTAATAGCATGAATTGCCGCTTCATTCACAAGCGTTGCAATTCCAGCACCGCTAAATCCTACCGTTGATTTTGCAACTGACATTATATCAACTTCATTTTGTTTATTTTTAAGATAAGTTTTTAATATCGCGGCTCTACTTTGAATATCTGGCATTGGTATAAATATGCGTCTATCAAATCTACCTGAACGAAGTAAGGCATCATCCATCATTTCTATTTTATTTGTAGCAGCTATAACTATAACCCCTGAACTATCCTCAAAACCATCCATCTCTGTTAAAAGTTGATTTAAAGTAGCTTCTCTTTCATCATTTCTACCGCCACCTCTTGCCTTACCAACCGCATCAATCTCGTCAATAAAAATGATAGAAGGAGCATAAGATTTAGCTTTTGCGAAAAGCTCCCTAACTCTTTTTGCACCCATTCCTACATAAATTTGCACAAAACTTGAACCACTTTGGTAAAAAAAGGGCACATTTGCCTCTCCTGCTACAGCTTTTGCGATAAGTGTTTTACCTACGCCTGGAGGACCTACCATCAAAACACCTTTAGGTAAATTTATACCAAAATGTCGATATTTTGAAGGATTTTTTAAGAAATCCACAACTTCTGTTAGTTCGCTTTTTATCTCATCAATTCCAGCAATATCTTCAAATTTTACATTTGAAATAGCTGGCGTTAATGATGAATTAATCATATTTTCTATATCTTCACTTTTTTGTGGGACTAAAGCTTTAGAGTTATTTTCTTTGTATTTTTTAACAACAAAGAAAAATGTAATAAAAAACATGAAAAGAATTATAAATACTAAAAATAAATCTAAAAATTGGCTACTTTCTACTTTGTCTACTGGAATCTTGCGCAAAGTATTATTAAAATCTATGCCGTATTTTAATACTTGATAACTTTGGTTATTTACAACAACTACTAGATAGTCATCTTTTTCATACGCTTTTGATATAACATTCTTTAAAACTAAAGAATCAAATGCATTTAAACTTATAGTTTTGGGAGAATTTTTTAAAAAAACAATTCCAAAAAGTATCATCAAAAGAACAGCTAAAATAATAATTATTTTAACTTTGCTTAGTTTAAAATTCGGAATAATTTGCTTCATTTCTAATTTCATAATCTTCAACCTTTACCCATCTTTTAGATAAATCTTTAGTAGATTTTATACGCGATTTTACATAATACTGATCATATCCTTCATAATAATTACCCTTTTGCTTCTCAACTAGTATCTCAAGTGGCTTTTTATGAATAGTTCTAAATTTTACACAATTATCTTCGACTATTTGTTTAATGAGTTTTAAACGATTCTTTGAAACAGTCCCATTTATATCATCAACTAATGTTGCTGAGTGCGTATTTTCTCTTTTTGAATATACAAAAGCATGCAGATGAGTTAATGGCATTTTTTTAAAATTTTCTAATGCTTCAGTCCAAATTTCCTTACTCTCTCCAGGATGTCCAACGATAAAATCTGTTCCAAGCGCAAAACCCTTATCATTTAGCTCACTAAAAAGCTTCAAATCACTACTAAATTTATTTCTTCTCCTCATTATATTTAGCATTGTTTGGCTAGTGTGTTGAATGGCGATATGAAGATGTCTTTCAAGCCAATTTTCATTTAAAATTTCTTTAAAACTCTCATCTATTTGACTTGGTTCCAAACTTCCAAGCCTTATCCTTTTTACGCCATTTATTATCCCAAGTTTTCCAAGAAGTTTACCAAGAGTTGAATTTGTATCGTTTCCATAACTTCCTATGTTTGTGCCTGTTAGAACAAATTCACTAAAACCATTTTGCGCAAGAGAAGTTACTTCATTTATGATACCATCCTCACTCATGCTCCTTGATTTACCTCTAACACTTGGAATAATACAGTAACTACATCTAAAATTACATCCTTCTTGAATTTTTATAAAAGCCTTTGTTTTATTATGATAAGAATTTAGAGCATTTTCATCTACATTTTGCAAATTTCCTATATCATAAAAAGGTACTTTTGAGCTTATAAATTTACTTATATCTTTTTTTTGAGACATTCCAAAAACACCAAACAAATCGCCATTATCATAAAGTTCTTTACCTCTACTAATCGCGCCACATCCAGTCATTATGACCTTTTTACCAAGAGAGTTTGCATGATGAATGTAGTTTCTACAGTCAAAATCAGCTCCATTTGTCACAGTGCAAGAATTTACGATTATGATATCAGCTTCATTTTCACTATTTACTATAGTTGAATCTTTAGCGTATTGTTTTATAAGCTCACTATCATAAATATTTGTTCTACATCCAAAAGTTTTTATAAAAACTCTCAATACAATAGCTCCTCATCAACATGATTTTTAGCTATATCTAAAGGCATTTTATGCTCTTTTTTGTTCATAAATAATGTTTGTTTTGGATAAGATATCTCTATGTCGTCTTCCATCTTTAAGGCTTCAATTATTTCAAAACTTATAGTGCTTCTAAGAGAAAGCACAGTATATGCATTTGACATATACCAAACGCTTATATTTATGCCATATGGTTCAAACAAGCTATAAATTCTAGGCTCTACATTTGGGTTTTTTATACTATACTGACTTCTTAGTTTATTCATCTCTTTTTTTGCAATATCAGTATAGCCTTTGGAATATTTTCTAGCGATATCTTTTATGATATACATAGCTTTTTTATGGTTTGAATCATAAGTTATCATGACATCTATGCCATCCCAAACTGTTTTCATACCATAATGAGTATAATTTGCTATAAGATCTGTGAAAATGTAGTTATTTGGAACAAAGATTATCCTACCAGCACGCCTTGTTTCACTGTATGTTATAAGCGTTATATCTTCATATATTGTCATTCTAAGAAGCGATATATCAATGATATCTCCGACTATATTTTCGGAGTCTCTTCTTACTTTTATCCTATCTCCCACATGATAAGTTCCACCAAAAACTATAACAATCCAACCAAGCATAGACATAAACATATCTTTCATGGCAATTGCAAGACCAGCTGATGCAAAACCAAGCACGGTAACAATATAGGTAACATTTTCTATATATGCAAAAAGTAAAATCAAAATAATAAGAGTCACATTTACAAAGTTTATTATTTTATTTGCAGTATAAACTCTTTCGTTTTGATCTATATATTTTTTTGAAAGATATTTAAATAAAAATGATATAGCAACTATGATTAGTATCAAAAAGGCTATGCCAAGAGCGTTTTTAGCTTGGTCTTTCATATCTCTTGTTATGGCATGTATTGCCTCATTTACTTGCTTTTCATATACACCTAATGTTGTGTACATAACAACACTTGCCGAATTAAATTCTTTAAGATAATAACTTGTTTTTTGGATTAGCTCCGAAATTTCTTTATTTTCAGAAATTTCGTTCATTTTTATTAATATATCTCGCTTTTCTTCAAATTTATTTATCAAAATTTGAAGATTTGCTATCTTGTTTTCATATTCAGCAAGTTGAGTTTTATATCTTTTTATAGCAGAAAAACCAGATATTATATCAAATGGATTTCTTATACTAATCCTATCTTCAATAGGTATTGGCTGAGTCATGGTTATAAATGGAGATTTTTCAAATTCTTTAAAAACTTCGATTTGTTTATTTAATGTAATTAGATTTTTTTGGAGCTCCAATGCAACTTTTTCGTTTTTAGGACTCTTTTTTATCTCATTTTCTAACATTTCAGCTTCTTTTTTCATATTTTCATATGCATTAAAGTTAGAATATCTTATAAACCAAATATTATCTTTAAGCTCGTTATCTATTTCTTTTAAGCGAGTTTTATATGCTTCTAAATTAACTAAAGATGAGTTTTTATCATTATCTATAGTGGTATTAGTTTCAGCATATACTAAACTTAAAAAAAATAGTATAAAAAATAAGACTAATTTTTTCATTGAAACTTTCTTAATATATCGCAAACGGTAATCTTATGAATATCATCACAAATCTTAAATCCACTTTCATCGTCTGGAAGTATAAATTTTATTTTAGAATCTTTACTCTTTTTATCTAAGAAAAATGCTTCGTAAAATTCATTTATATCACTAATACTATATGTTGTTGGCAAAGAAAATTTCTTTAAAAGCTCTTTTATACTTTGAACGAGTTTTTCATCTATAAAACCCATTTTTAAAGCAAGTTCATTTGCCATATTCATACCAATTGCAATAGCTTCACCGTGCAAGTATTTTTTATATTTTGTTTGATTTTCTATAACATGACCAAAAGTATGTCCATAGTTTAAAACAGCTCTTATATTATTTTCAAACTCATCTTTGGCAACTATATCAGCCTTTAGCTCTATACATCTAGAAACTATTTTAACTAAATTTTCTTTCTTATTTATATCCATACTTTGAAGAAATTTAAAAAAATCTTTATCAAACATGATGGCCATCTTGATAGCTTCTGCAAGCCCAGCATGAAGCTCCCTTTTTGGTAAAGTTGTTAGAAATTTACTTTCGCAGTACACAGCCATGGGTTGATTAAAAATACCTACTAAATTTTTACCAAATTTATTATTTATACCAGTTTTTCCGCCAACACTTGCATCAACTTGCGCTAAAAGTGTAGTGGGTATATTTATAAACTTAATACCTCTTTCATAAATTCCAGCAGCAAATCCAGCCATATCAGTAACAACGCCACCGCCAAGGGCTATAACAATGCTACTTCTATCAAGTTTTGCTATAAACATCTGCTCTAAAATGTGATTAATAGTATCAAAGTTTTTATACTCTTCACCATCGCTTACACAAATTATGTTAATTTCTTTACAGCTAAGTATATCCAAGATAGTTTTTAAATGAAGTCCTGCTACTTTTTGATTTGTTATTATACAAACTTTTCCATCAAATTTAAGTTCGTTTAATTCATCTATAAAAACAGTATAATTACATTTTTCATTTTGTAATTTTACATTTATTTGCATTTTTGCCCCTAATTAAATTATGACTCACTTGGTACGAAAAGCTGATAGTTATCTTCTAGCTTAAAATATACTCTATCCATATCATTGGAAAACAATGATAAAAACCGATTTTGTAGCATTTTATCACTAAAACTAACAAACTGCAATAAATTTTCTTTTTGTTTTAACTTTAAAATAGGATTTGAGGAGTTGTCGTTTACTATTTCTACATTTTTATTAAATATCTTAGAAAGCGTTTTGAAATGCTCTATTAAGGCTTTGTCGGCATCTGTATTTTGTATCTCAAAGTGATGTAGCTCTATCTCTAAATTTAGCTGAGAACAAATATCTAATATGACAGATGAGTTAATCTCTATTTCTTCTCCGCTTCCTAAAATAACACCTTTTTTCAGATTTTGAGCGCCAACTTTACCAACTTTTAGTATAGGAATTCTTAATTCAAAATACTCTTTTTTATATGATTCAAAAAAATTATTATTTGTTATTATAACGCCAATATCGTGATTAAATACATCTTGTTTTAAATTTTGCATTTTATCACTAAAATAATCAAATTTAATGTTGATTTGCGGGCTATTAAATGCCTTTAATTTATCTAAAATTGATGATGGTTTTGCATTTATAATTTTGATATAAAGTCTTTTGTTTATTAAATTTGAGTTAAAATACAAACTATCATCAAGAAGTGTGTTTATCTCTTTTTCATTCATTCTTTTCATATCAATTATAGTTAAAATGTTGCTTCCAAATGGCGAAGGAAAAAGACCTAAATTTTGCTTTATACTTTTGAAAACTTGCCTTAGAAGCTTAGGATCGCCAACTACCAAAAGCGTATCATTTGGTAAAATCATGGATGTATAATTCACTACAAAATAACTCTGTCCTCTGTAAATCATGCATATCTTCCATCCTTTTTGCGCAATTGTATTTATGCGTCTATATGCAAAAGAACTTCCATAAGGTATTCTAACAGACATTATCTCGCCTTCTCCAAAGCCGATATTATCAGCAACAACTGGCACTTCTGGAAGATAGTCCAAAAAACGAGATGCTAAAATTTCCCTAGGATCAATGACTGTAAGGTGGTCATCTTTTTCATGTTCAAAACCCCAAAAATCTATAAGATAAACTTCCATTTTTGGATTTATCTGTCTTATATTATTGTAGGTTGCTTTTGTATCTACGAGTTTTTTCATATTTATCATACAGTGACTAAAATCCAAATTTAAATCAAGTAATGCTCTTTTTAATTTTTCTAAACTAGTTGGATCAAAGCTAAGGAATTTAAAATTTTCTGATTTGGGCTTTTTAGGCAAAGTTGTATCACGATATGTAATAATAATAAAATTTAGTTTTGTTTCTTTTAAGCTAAATACTCTTTCTAAGAAAGATTTTGCTAAAATTCCATCAGCTATGATCAAGATATTTTTCATACAAACTCCAACATTTAACTAAGGATATTATATAAAAAATGAAATTTAAAATAGATAAAATAGATTGTAACGCAAGGGCTTGCACTATTGAAACTAATCACTCTATCATACAAACACCTATTTTTATGCCAGTTGGTACAGCTGGAGCTGTAAAGAGTCTTGATGCAAACGATTTAATGAATGAACTTGATGCAAAAATCATACTTGGAAATACATATCATTTATATCTAAGACCTGGCTCAAAACTCATAAAAGAATTTGGTGGACTGCATGGATTTACTAAATTCAATAAAAGCTTTTTAACAGATAGTGGCGGTTTTCAGGCATTTTCCCTAAGAAGTAACACAAAAAATGATGATTTAGGTATCAAATTTAAAAGCCACATAGATGGTAGTACCCACTATTTTACGCCACAAAGTGTACTTGACACACAATATGATTTTAATAGCGATATAATGATGATTTTAGACGATCTTCCTGCTCTTCCTGCCAGCAAAGAAAGAATAGAACTAAGCGTAAAAAGAACTATATCTTGGGCAAAAATGGCAATAGATTATCACGAACAAAATGAGCAAAAAGGCATAGGTTTAGAGCAAAATATCTTTGGTATTATACAAGGCGGAACAGACTATAAAGCAAGAAAATTTTGTGCTGAGAATTTATGTGAGATGAACTTTGACGGACTTGCCATAGGTGGACTAAGTGTTGGAGAGAGCAATCAAGAAATGTATGATACTGTGGAAAAAATGATGCCATTTGTTGATAAAAACCGCCCAAGATATTTAATGGGAGTTGGTACACCTGAGGATATAGTTGAAAATATAGAGCGTGGCGTTGATATGTTTGATTGTGTTATGCCAACAAGAAACGCAAGAAATGGGACACTTTTTACAACTTTTGGCAAGATAAATATAAAATCAGCTACATTTATAAACGACCATGAACCCATAGACAAAGCGTGCAACTGCTACACATGTCGTAACTTTTCAAGAGGATATCTAAACCATCTTTATAAAGCAAGAGAGCTAACATTTTTTAGACTTGCTAGCTTACATAATTTGCATTATTATTTAACATTAGTTAAAGAGGCAAGAAAAGCTATTTTAGAAGGCAAATTTAGCGAATTTAAAAAAACATTTTATGCAAAAAGAGAGAGAAATGAAATTTAATTCCACACAATATTTGTATTTTGATTACTATGATATGCTTAGCATTATAACTAGCCAAAGCAGTGTAAATTTTATCTTTGTAAAATCTCAAATTTATATAGAAAATGATGATTTCTGCACACTTGTAGATAAAGATTTTTTTGTAACAAATTTAAAAAAATATATAGCCATGTATAAAGAAAAAAGCTTAAAATATACTAAATTTATAGGAAGTTATGAAAAAGTTTTAATAGATAATTCTTATGTAAGTAAATTTACACAAAAATACCATACAAAAAAGTACGAAATAACAAATTTTTTACGCAAATTTTCTGATTTTATAGAAGCACTAGAGCTTTGTTTTAATGAACAAAGTTTTTTAAAAAAGCAGTTAAAACCTATCATAAATGAATTAAACATCTACAAAGATGAGTTAAAAGATACTCTATTAAGACTAAATGATATTTACGCTCATATCATATCTATCAGGAATGACAAAATTACAAAAAATATTTACATTTTAACACTTGCTTCTGCTATATTTTTGCCATTAAATTTGATAACTGGCTTTTTTGGAATGAATACAAAAGGAATGTTTTTGGATAAATACGAAAATGGCACTTTTATCGTAGCTTGTATTATAATTTGTATCGTGAGTTTATTGATTGTTATATGGATTATTAAAGAGTATAGAAATAAAACTTAAAGATAAAAACAAAAAATAATGTTCTTTATCAAGGTTTAAGAAATAAATAAATATAATTGAGCTAACATGTAATATTTCGGAGAACAATGACTAGTAAAGATTTTTTTGATATAATAAAATATTTTAGTATAATACACCATACTCACGGTAGAATTAGACTAAGAGTAGACCCAAATATAGTAAAAGAAGGATACGAACTTTCATATATAAAAACCATTATAAAAAATATAAAAGGCATAAATGATATCTCTGTAAATAAAATAATAGGCTCTGTTACAATAAAATATGACAAAGATATTTTACAGAAAGATTTTTTTGATGATTTAATAAAAGGAAAAAATATAGAAGAAGTATTAAAGCAATTAAACGGGAGTAGTTTATAGTGTTAAATCAAATTTATAGTTTAGAGAAGAATATTTGCGAACTTTATAGTAAATTTGCCAAAGATGATAACATTTTTACGAAAATTTTAGATATAAGAAAACAAGGGATAAAACTTATAGAAAAAATAGCAATGGATGAGAATTTCATGCTGAAAAAACCTGAAATTTTACCATTTTTACACACAGACAATATGCAAAATGCACTTATAATAGCTATAAATGCTGAACTTTATTTGATAAATGATTATGAAAATCTTAGCAAACAAGTACAAAATGAATTTCATAAAGACTTAATATTTAGACTTTGGGCAACATCAAACAATGAATATATATTAGCTTTAAAACAAGCTTTAAAAGATGAATTTACACTAGATGTTTCACAAAATAATCCAGAAAATTTATTAGCTTCTTTTGAAGAATTTCAAAAGGATTTAAACCATATTTTATCATCTGAGTCTAAAAACGTAGATCTTATAAAAATGCTAAATAGTCCCAATTTCTCATTTTTTAGTGGTGCAGCAATTGGTGCATTAAGTGGTGTTTTAATAAATGATTTTATAAAAAAAGAAAATGAAAAATAATATCAATAACAAAGGATTTAAAATGGCACTGCCTTTTATAGCCGGTCTTGCAGTTGGAGGTTTAGCAGTTTATGCTTTTAACAATAAAAAAGAGATCAAAAAAACTCTGTGTGATAGCGTAAGTAAAACAAAAGAGATGGCAAAAGATGTCAAAAAATTTACAGAAGATAAATTTGAAAAGATTTCTTCAAAAAAACCTGAGGTAAAAACAGAAAAAACTTCTACACCAAAGAAAAGAGCGCCAAGAAAGTCATCTTTAACAAAAGAAGCTAAATCATAGGAAAAAATATGCAAAAATCTTTAGTTTCTACCTCTAGATTACCGATGGATCATTTTTTAAGCGGTGCACTTTTAGGATTTATAACTGCTGGGAGTATAAATTATGCAGAGTTTAAAAATGGTAAGATAGATAAAAAAGAGGCTTTAAAAAATAGTTTTAAATTTACTATCCAAGGTGGCATTGCTACATCTTGTGCAATTGTTGCTTCAAATAAATTAGTTCAAAAAAACTTCTTAGGAGCTACTTTTTATACATTAGTAGGATTAGCTTCTATCATAACAATAGAAAACTTAATACAAGAAGAGAAAGACGATGAATAATCCATACATAAACAACGAACAAAATACAATATCAAATGAAATTAACGAAACCATAAATGATATAACAGAAAAAATACCATTTATACCAAAAAACTTTGACTACGCAAATTTTTTAAAAGGTCTTTTGCTTGGAGCTGGGCTTACTTATTTGATGACAAATGAAAAAGCTAGCCAAACTCTTTTTAAAGCAATAGCAAAGGGCGGAAATTTGCTTCAAACGGGAATTGAAGAGATGAAAGAGCGTTTTGAAGATGCAAAAGCAGAAATCAACTCACAACAGTAGTCTCAAAGTAGTTCATCAAACAAAAAATAGGGTTAGATTTATATGCGATAAATTATCAAAAAATAGTGATGTAGCATATATAGAAGCTGGTATTTCTGAATTTAAATATGTAAAAGATATAAGAGTAAATTCAAAAGCAAAGAGTATAATAGTAACCTATAAATCAAATTTGCAAGATATTATAAGCTTTATAGAAAATTTCGAATTTAAAGACATAAATAAAAAGCCAAATAATTTTGAATTCACTTCTATTTATAAAAGCTTAATAGCGCTCATTATTAGTAAAATCTCTAATAATATTTCACTTAATAGCGCTGTAAGCCTATATGCTTCTATGCCTATTTTTATGGAAGGCTTTAAGGAATTATACAAACAGGGCCTAACTTCAAAAGTTTTAGAAGCTTTAGCTATTGGAGTATCTTTAGCCAGAAAAGATTATGTAGCTACAAACGGCACCAGTTTTCTTATAAATTTAGGCGAATACATAGAAGAAACCACCGTAAATAGAAGCGACGAACTTATAAAAGAGTTAGCAAAACCAACAACAAATATGGTTTGGAAAGAGATACGCAAAAATCACGAAAAAACCCTTATTCAAATTTCAATTAAGGATATAAAAGTAGGTGATATTATAGTAGTATCAAGCGGAGAAAACATAGCGATAGATGGCTATATCGTTGAAGGTAGTGCTAGTATAAATCAAGTTTCAATGACTGGAGAGGCACAGCCAGTAAAAAAAGAAAGAGGCGATAGGGTTATTAGTGGAACGGTAGTAGAAGAAGGTAAGATCAAAATTTGGGCAGAATTAGTAGGAGGAGAAACGGCAATAGAGCGCGTAAAAAAATATATACAAAGCTCTCTTAATGAAAAGTCACAAATTACACTTCAAGCTACAAGATTAGCTGATAAACTAGTGCCAGTAACACTAGCTTTAGCAGGACTTAGTTACACTATCAATAAAAACATGACAAGCGTAGCTTCTGTTTTACAGGCTGATTACTCTTGTGCTTTAAAGCTTGCTACTCCGGTTGCCTTTAAATCGGCTATATCAAAAGCTGGAAGAAACGGGATCTTAGTAAAAGGTGCAAAAAGCATAGAAGCACTTTGCGATGTAGACACATTTGTATTTGATAAAACAGGAACTTTAACTTACGGAAAGCTTGATGTTGTGGAAATTTACTCTTTTGATAAAAATTTCACACAATTAGATGTCTTAAATTTAACCGCAAGTGCAGAAGAACACTATTTTCATCCAGTAGCAGAAGCTATAGTAAATGCTGCAAAAGAAAAAGGTTTTAAACATATTCATCACGATGAGGTTGAGTTTATTGTGGCTCACGGTCTTAAAACCGAAGTAAAGGGTAAATCTGTGATAATAGGAAGTCGCCACTTCTTAGAAGAAGATGAGAAAATTTCATTTGACGAACATAGAGATATTATTAATCCTTTGCTTGAAAAAGGTCTTACTTTACTTTACATTGCCTATGATAACAGGCTTTTAGGCACTATTGCAATGCAAGATACGATTAGAAAAAATGCAAAAGAAAGTATAGAAAGATTGCATAAATTAGGCGTAAAAGAGGTCATTATGCTAACTGGCGACATACAAAGTAAAGCTGATGAAGTTGCAAAAGAACTAGGCATAGATAATGTATTTTCACAGTGCTTACCGACACAAAAAGCTGACATAATAAAAAAATTAAAACAAGAAGGGAAAAAAGTAGCTTTTGTAGGCGATGGTATAAATGATGCACCATCTTTGATAAGCGCAGATGTAGGTATAAGTATGCAAAAAGGTGCAGATATAGCAAAAGTAACAGCTGATATAAGTTTGATGAAAGATGATTTGTCTGGGATTTGTTACATAAAAGAGCTTGCAAATGCAAACATGAAATTAGTAAATTTAAATTTTAAAGCAGCCGTAATGCTAAACTCACTCATACTTCTTGGGGCGGTATTTAATAAAATTAGTCCAGTTACCACAGCACTTTTGCATAACGGAACAACAGTTGCACTTTTAACAAGTGCAGCAAAAGGAGCAAAGATAAAGGAAAAAAATGACTAAAAAAGACTTTTATGATATCAAAAAACATCAAAAAGCAACGAAGATAGCACTTGGTATATCTTTAGGGGTTCTTTGTGTAAGTGCTTTAAATATAAACTCAAAAACTATGAAAAAAGCACATATCATTTCTGGTATTGCACTCGTTGGACTTAGCTTATATCACACTAATTTATATAGTGGACCAATACCAAAAATACTAAATAAAAAATATAAAGAAGCCTAAAGGCTAACCTTTTACATCTCCATATATACTATCTCATTTGCAAAGATCATGGGCATTTTTTAGCATATTTTCTCCCTTACTCCAATTAAAACCTCTAAGGAGTTATATGTAGTGCCTCATGTTCTTTTTCTAATCTCTTTTATATTTACGGTTTCTCAAAATAAAGATATCTAAACGCCATTAAGGTTATCGCAGTTAAAATCTATCTTTTTCATGATCAATAGTCAAATAAGATAATTTTTATCTTGATTAAAATCAACCTTGCAAAAACTCTTCAAGCTCTTTTATTTGATTTTCTACGCTTAAATTTGCAGTGCCGCCTATACTATTTCTAGCTTCTTTTGAGTTAATAAGGCTTAAAACTTTCATAGCACTTTGATCTATATTTTCATCAACACCTTTTAGATCTTCAAAAGTAACTTCGCTTAAATCTAGCCCCTTACTCTCAGCCATAGCAACGCATTTACCGGTTATAAAGTGAGCTTTTCTAAATGGTATATTTTTCTCTCTAACTAAAAAATCAGCAAGATCTGTAGCTACTAAATGACCTTTTTTACAAGCTTTTAGCATATTATCGGCATTTATATTCATGCTATCAATCATCTCATTTAATATAATTAAGCTAGAATGTGCTACATTTACACTATCAAAAACGCCTTCTTTATCTTCTTGCATATCTTTATTATAAGCCAGAGGAAGTGATTTCATAGTAGTAAGTAGTGCCATTAAATTACCATAAACTCTACCTGTTTTACCACGAATAAGCTCTGCTACATCTGGGTTTTTTTTCTGTGGCATTATGGAGCTTCCAGTTGAAAACTTATCGCTTATTGTCACAAACATAAATTCCTGCGAACTCCATAAAATAAGTTCTTCGCAAAGTCTTGAAGTATGAGTAAAAATTAAAGATATATCAAAAAGTAGTTCAAGTGCAAAATCTCTATCGCTTACCGTGTCCATACAATTTGATGTAACACCATCAAATCCAAGAGTTTTTGCAACTTCAAACCTGTCTATTTTGTGTGGTGTTCCAGCAAGTGCAGCACATCCTAATGGGCTAAAGTTGTTTCTTTCATAAGAGCTTTCAAGCCTCTTTATATCTCTTTTAAACATAAAAGAGTACGCTAGTAAATGATACGCAAAAGATACTGGTTGTGCATGTTGTAAATGCGTAAATCCTGGCATTATAGTATCTTTATTTTCTTTAGCTTTTTTAAGAAGAGTTGATATTAAATTTAAAAGCAAATTTGAAATTTCTTTAAATTCATTTAAAACAAACATCCTAAAATCTAGTGAAACTTGGTCATTTCTACTTCTTGCAGTATGAAGCCTTCCACCTATATCAGCTCCAATTATTTCACTTAGTCTTTTTTCAACTGACATATGAATATCTTCATCTTCAAGCTTGAAATTAAATGTACCGTTTTTAATTTCTTCAAGAACTTGCTTTAAACCATTTACTATTTTTTTGCTATCGTTTTTATCTAAAATTCCACAATTTCCAAGCATTGTAGCATGTGCTATCGAACCATTTATGTCTTGTAAAAAAAGGTTTTTGTCAAAGTTTATAGATGCGTTAAACTCTTCTAAAAGTTTTGAACTCCCTTCACTAAACCGACCTGACCACATTTTTTGCATAAAAGCTCCTTTATTTTACCACTCTATGTAAGTTTTTGCTTTTTTTATATCATTAAAATTAATTTTGATTTTTTCATCTTTTGCTTGCAACATTATTTCGCCATTGTTTACACTTATAAGCTTACCTTCATACTTTTTATTATCTTTATCTGTTATTTTTACAAGCTCATTTATACTATTTTCAAAATGATCTAAAGCCACTAGTTTTCTCTCTATTCCAGGACTACTAACCTCTAAAACCCACTCACCATTTACTGGCGGTTCAACATCAAAAATAGGTGAAAGAAGCCTGCTAACCCTCTCACAATCATCTAAGCTTACTCCGCCATCTTTTGTTATAAAAATTCTATAAATAGTTCTTTCATTTAAACTTTGTGACTCAACGCCATAAAATTTAACTCCACACTGTTCAATCAAAGATGATAACTCAACCATTTTTATTTAGTTCCTTTGAGATTTTATCAAATAAATCATCCATGTGATTTTGATACTCTAGCCTATCATCAAATTTAAAGTGTAGTTGTGGCGCTCTAAACCAACCCTGGTCTTCTAAGCAGTAATTTTGTATAATTTTTGAAGCTTTTTTTAGGTGATTTAAAATATATTCTTGTTCTTTTTTATCATAAAACATCTTATCTAAATAAACAAAAGCATCATATCTACCTTTTTTGCACTCTACTTCTGTAACACAAAGTCCTTTTAACATATCATCACCAAGTGTTGCAAATGCTTCTGGAATAATCTGCTTTAGTACACTTTCTGTTCTAAGTCGTTTTATTTCAGCTGCGTTCATAAACTAACTTGTTCCTCAACTTCTTTGTAACTTTCTATATAATCGCCTTCTCTTAGGTCATTATATCCGTCTATACCAACACCACACTCATAGCCTTTTGCAACCTCTTTAACATCATCTTTAAAGCGTTTTAATGAGCTAACATTGCCTTCATAAACAACAATACCATCTCTAATAAGTCTGATTTTTGCACCTCTGCTTATTGTGCCTTCTGTTACCATACATCCAGCAATTGTACCAATTTTTGGCACATTTATAACTTGTCTGATTTCTGCTTGTCCTAGTTGCTCTTCTCTTATAACTGGGCTCATAAGACCTGTTAAAAGTGCCTTTACATCATCTAGCAGGTTGTATATAACGTTATATGTTTTTATTTCAACGCCACGTTCTTTTGCTTGTTCTTTTATAGCTCCAGTTGGTCTTATATTAAATCCTAGAACAACACAGTGTTCGCTAGCTGCAGCAAGTCCTATATCGCTTTGAGTTATACCACCAACTCCAGCGTGAATTATGTTAACTTTTACTTCTTCATTTCTAAGCTTTTCCAAGCTTGCTTTTATAGCTTCTAAACTACCTTGAACATCTGCTTTGATAATTATAGGAAGAGTTTTTATCTCGCCTTCTTTTATCTTATCGGCTAACTCATCTATAGTAACTTTTGTTGATTTAGAAAGTTCTTTTTGTCGTAAATACTCCATTTTCTTTTGAGCATACTCTCTTGCTTCTTTTTCACTACTTACACTTATAAGGGCTTCACCCGCCTCAGGAACTTCACTAAGTCCTGTTATAACGCCACATTCTCCCGGTTTTATATTTTGAAGTTTTCCCTTTTTATCATCTGTTAAACTTCTTACTCTACCATAAGCAACGCCAGCAACAATGGTATCCCCAAGTCTTAATGTACCATTTTCCACTATAACAGTTGCAACAGGCCCTCTACCTTTTTGTAGAGAACTTTCAACTATAACGGCTTTTGCATCTCTGTTTGGATTGGCTTTTAATTCCAATATATCTGCTTGTAAAAGCACAACTTCTAAAAGATCTTCTATACCATCACCTGTTTTTGCAGAAATTGGCACAAACTCATATTTTCCACCCCATTCAATAGGCATAACATCAAGTTCTGCTAAACCACTTTTTACCATATCTGGATTTGCTGTTTCTTTATCCATTTTATTTATAGCAATAATTATTGGAACATTTGCACTTTTTGCATGATTTATAGCTTCAATTGTTTGTGGTTTTACACCATCATCAGCAGCAACAACTACAATAGCAATATCTGTTACTTGCGCACCCCTTGCTCTCATAGCAGTAAATGCTTCGTGTCCTGGAGTATCTATGAAAGTTATATTTCTTCCATTTTTATTTACCATGTAAGCACCAACATGTTGTGTGATGCCTCCGGCTTCACTGCTTGCAACACGAGATTTTCTTATATAATCAAGCAAACTTGTTTTACCATGATCAACATGTCCCATAATAGTAACAACAGGAGTTCTATCTGTTCCATTTTCCTCATCAATATCTAAATCTTCGTAGGCTTTTACATAGTCAAAACTCTCTTTTGTATCAACTATGTTTACTTCGATGCCAAATTCATCTGCTAAAATTTCTATCGCATCATCATCTAAAAAGTCATTTTTAGTTGTCATCATGCCAAGCATAAAAAGTTTAGATATAATTTCACTTGGTTGTTTGTTAATCTTATCTGCAAACTCATAAACTCTTATTTCTCTTGGAATACTTATAGATGTAATATCTTCATTAGAATCTTTTTTTTCTGCTTTTTTATGTTTTTTTCTAGCTTTTCTTTGTATACCTTGCTCCACCAAAACTTTATTAAAAGATTGTTTTAAAACATTAGCTGGCTTTTTATTTTGTTGAGATACAACAGGAGTAAACTCTTTTGTTGTAAGATCCGGCAAAACAACCATATTATCATCTTCTAATACAATTTCAGCCATTTCTCCAAGCAAATCAACTTTTTGTGTTGATTCTTTTTTAGAAACTATAACTTTTTTCTTTTTATCTTTTTTCTTTTTATCTAGCATTGCATCACTATTTGAAAATGAATTTTCCAAATTTAAATATTTTAATGCTTCTTCTTTTGTTTTAGAAGCTTCTTTTGGTTGTTTATAACTTGAAACCTCTTCTGCCTCTTCTTCTTTTTTCTTTTTTACAATAACAAGTCCACGTCTTTTTTGTAAAGATGCGCTAGCTAAAGTTTCAATAGGTTTTTTTGTTTTTAACTGATCTTCTTTTTTCTCATTAAGACTATCTTCTTTTGAAATATCTTCTTTAGTAGTTTCATTAATAATTTCTTCTACATTTTTATTTTCTAATTTTTCATATTTAGATTTTGTTTTTTCTTTAGTAGATTTACAAGATTTTTCTGTTTGTTTTTCTTTTTCTTTATTATCTTTTACCTTTTCTTCTTTAGACTTCTTAGCCGATGATTTTTTTTCTTTTTTTGCTAGCAACTCTTCAGAAATTACGCCTGTTTGGACATAGATATAGATAGCCTCTGCTTCTTTTTCACTAACAGAACTATCTGCTTTTTTTACACTTGTTAGACCCATTTCTTGGGCTTTTTTTATGATCTCAGCGTTAGAACAACCTATTTCTAATGCAATTTCACTAATTTTCACACTCGCCATTTACTAGCTTCTCCTTTAAATCCTGCTCAGTTATTTTATGTATATTTTTAATATATTTACCAAGAGGTTTTTTTATAAATTTCATATCTTTTTCCAAACAATCCACACAAATATAAAAACTTCTACCAAATCCACTCCAATGTTGTATCTCTTGATTTTTAGCTTCATATCTGTAAAGCTTTTTTTGGGGAAGTCTATTTTTGCAAACCACACACATTCTAATTTGTAAGGATTCGTTTTTTTCTTGCACTATTATATCTTTGTTTTTCTTTTTTTTTGCTTTTTAATTTATTATAATACCATCATTTTGAAATGAAAATATCTCAACTCTAAAATTTGGAAATTTATCTATGAATATTTCTTTGAGTTTATGTGCATCATCTTTGTAAACTATATTTAAAAAACTTGATCCACTTCCTGAAAGAGAGCTCATAAGAGCTCCGTTTTCATAGGCCAAATTTCTTATATCAAATAGTTCTGGTAAAGACTCCATCCTTATATCCTCATGAATCATATCTTTAGAGGCAAAAGATAGTTTATTATAATTTTTAGTTAAAAAACACGCAGTCAAATAAGATGCATGAGATATATTGTTTACACATTGGGCTACTGTATACTTTTTAGGAAGTTTTGATCTTGACTCTTTTGTTCCCATGCTTTTTGTTGGTATAACAACAACAGCTCTTATATCATCGCTGATATCGCATTTTTGAAATAAAACTTTATCATATTCGACGATGGAACATGTAAAGCCTCCAAATACTGCTGGGGTAATGTTGTCTGGATGATTTTCATAAATCAAAGATCTATTTAAAACTATCTGTTTATCTATCTTAAATCCTGCCATTTTATAAGCTGATGCTATAGCTGATACTATGACAGCTGAACTACTCCCAAGACCTCTAGAAAATGGAATAGAGTTTTTAAACTTAAATTTGAAATTTTGTTTTTCTCCAGTAAGTTCTAAAAAAATTTCGTTAAAAATATTTACAAAAGTATTATTTTTTTTTAAAAAAGATTTATTGAATCCTTCGCCCAAAATAGATATAGTCTGAACTCTAAAAGGCTTGATCTCAACTTCATTAAAAAAATCTAGAGCAAGACCCAATGTGTCAAAGCCAGGTCCTAAATTTGCACTTGTTGCTGGAGTTAAAATTTTCAAACAATTTTCCTTAAATGGCACTAACTACATAATTTGGCAAAGTATCTTCATGAATTATAATGTTATTAAAATTTTGAGGCAAAAAAAGATTTCCACTTTCTTTTTTTGTCATATTTATTTTATCATCTTGCAAAATAAATGCCAAGTTTTTATTTGCTTTTATTATACCATTATCGCTAACATCAAATCCACTAATTGCACTAAATTTTATATTTTTTATGTAACAAAATGTTTTTAATATTATATAACTAAGCTTTATGCCCATAAAACTGCCTGGTCCATTTGTATATATAATGTGAGTTATCTCAAATTTATCTAAAATAACTTGTAAAATTTCAGGCAATGAATCGCCACACTTTTTTTCACTACTAAAATTTTGTATTAAATTTCCATTTTCATACACACCAACTAAAAGCGGTGATGAAAGAGAGACAACTAGGATTTCAACTTTTTTTATGCGAAAGCCTTTGCATATTCTTTAGACTCTTGACCTTCTAATGTTAGAATTTCATAGTTTTCTTTATCTTTCAAGATATCTAATGTAAGCTTGTGATTTAACTCATGGCTACCTGCATAAGATGTATATTTTCCTATAATAGGTAATCCAAGAAGTGCTAAATCACCAATAGCATCTAAAATTTTATGTCTTACAAATTCGTTTTCAAACCTAAGTCCTTCTGGATTTAAAATTCTGTTTTCATCAATAACTACAGCATTATCTAAACTACCACCAAGAGCTAGATTTTTTGATCTTAACATTTGAACATCTTTTAAAAAACCAAATGTCCTAGCTTTTGCAATCTGTTCTATAAAATTTTTCTTACTAAAATCAAAAACAAAATTTTGCTCTCCAATGACTGGATTATCAAACTTAATAGTATAATCAAACTTAAAATCTTTTGATGGCTCAATTTTTACAAATTTATTGCCAATTCTTACTTCAACTGGTTTTTTTATAGATAAAATTTTCTTCTTTTTATCAAGCTTTCTAATACCAGCCTCATCTAAGAGCATACAAAAAGCCATAGCGCTTCCGTCCATAACCGGAACTTCATTGGCATCTAAAATAACTCTAAGATTATCTATGCCATAAGCACTAATGGCACTCATTAGGTGCTCTATAGTTGAAACAGAACCATCTTTTGAACCAATAACTGTTGCCATTTGTGTATTTATTACATTTGCTGGATCAGCTTTAAAACTAACACCCAAATCACTTCTATAAAAAACAATGCCCATATCGACCTCAAGTGGCTCTAGGATTAATTTTATCGGCTCACCTTTATGAAGCCCTATGCCTATACCTTCTATTTTTTTCGCTATTGTAATTTGATTCACAATTTATCCTTAAAATACTTTAACTACGCAAACTGTATTTATTTTTTTTCAACTACCGCCTTTTTAGCGCTATTTAAAATATCAAAAACATTTTCTTTCATCCATTTTTGATCCATCCATTCTTCTGGTCTGACTTCAATTCCTTGGACAATTATACTAAAATGAAGATGATCGCCTAAGGCTAGACCAGTAGTTCCTGTGTTTGCTATATTTTTTTCTTTTACAAACACATCTCCTACTGATATATTTAAATTTGAACAATGTCCATACAGACTATATAAACCAAATCCATGATATAAAACAGCATTTAATCCATATATACCATTTTCATTTGCAAAAACAACTTGACTAGGATTGTTTGTTGTTATAGAAGCAGCACTGACACTAGCAAAATCAATACCCATATGCCAAGATTCGCTCACTATATTTTTTTTATCACCATAATAATAAAACCTATGATCACCAAAGCTAGCAACAGCTTGACCATTTACTAAAGGAAAAAATGGCTTTATATCAAAATTTTCTAACATTTTATCTGGAACTTTGGATGTTATTTCTCTTATTTTATCTTCATTACCTATTCTAAGTGTTTCGTTTACAAACTTAAACTTCTCAAGTTTTGAAAGAGAAGATGGATCCTTTGCATACATGCTAGCAAGATCTTCTATCTTACCATCTAAAAAATTATCTTTTAGCTCTATTGTAGATACCTTATATGTTCTTTCTTTTAAAAAGTATCTAACCCTTGCCTTGCTAATATTTCCAGCATAATCTTCAGCAACAACATCTGCACTAAAGTTTTGTTGGCTTACTGGCCAAGCAACCAATGCTGCATAATAGCCTTCTTTATAAAAAGGTGTTGCTATAAATTCTTTTCCGTAGTTTGTCGCAACATAAACTCTTTTTAAGTTCTCATCATTAGCCCTAAAAACAACCGTAGCTGCTCCACCTTTTGCTATAGAGTACGATTGATTTATAACATAAATTTCAGGTCTTTTTGTATCTACACTTACGATAGCTTTTTTTACAGTGCTATTTCCAGTAAGCTTCCAATAGCTCTTATCTGTTGCTTCCACTATTAAAGTATATTCATTTTTAGATCCAAAAAAACCTGTTTTTGGAAAAGTTATGTCTAATTTTGCATTTTTTTGCGGAATTTCAAAATTTTCATTTGCAATAGTAATTTTATTTGTTCCATCATCCAAACTTACTCTTACAAATTTAATACCACTATCATCAGAAACTTCTATAGGAAGTGGGCTTTTTAAGTTCCAATAAATCTTATCATCTAATTTTACTTCAGGTGCATTTCTCTCAAACATAGGAGATTTAATTATATAAAAAACACCAACACATATCGCTACGATAAATAAAACAACTATTATGCCGCTAATTCCTCTACTGTTTCTTGCCATTCAAAACCTTTAAATCTATTAAAATTCTGATTATTCTAACTAAAATTCGATAAATTTTTTGTAAATTTAGTTAATTTTAAAAAAATTTATATTCATTAACTTGACAATTTATATGCTATTTTATATAATAACTATACTTATTATAACTATACTTATAATATAAAATTTAAACAAATTTTTAAGGGGATGATATGTTTAAAGTTAAAACCAGCATTAAAGCAAGAGCTAATACAGATAGAGTATGGAATTTATACGAAAATGTCTCATTATGGAATGAGTGGGATGATTCTATAAGTAAAGTCACTCTTAATGGAAATTTTATAGATAATACAGAAGGAACGATATTTTTTTCTGATAAAAATACACCTCCATTAAAATTTATCTTATCTGATGTAAAACCAAATAAAAGCTTTACAACCTCTTCTTTTGCAAGAGATATTTCTATAAAAATTACTCACAATATAAATGAGCTAGAAGAAAATATAACTATTGATAATACTATAGAAATAACCGGAAAGGATGAAAATATGATAAATAATATTGGTAATAATCTATGCAAACAAATCGAAAATAGTACAAAGAAACTACTGCTATTAGCAATAAATTAGGACAAAACTATGGATTTTAAATTTAAAGCAAAAGAAAGCCCCGGACTACTTTTTTGGCAAGTTTCTACGTTATGGAAAAGAAAGATAAACAATGCACTTGCTAGCTTTAGCATAACACATACACAATATGTTATATTAGCAATAATTTCTTATTTGTCTCAAACTGACGAAAAAATAACACAAGTAGAAATTTCAAATTTATCCATGATAGATGTTATGACAATATCAAAAACAGTTAGATTACTAGAAAAGAAAAAATTGATCCAAAGATACGAAGATGCAGATGATAGTAGAGCAAAAATACTAAAATTAACCAGCGAAGCAAAACAGTTACTGCCAAAAGCAATAGCTGCAGTAGAAGACATAGATTCATCATTTTTTACATCTTCAAATGTTAAATTTTCCAATTTAATAGATTTACTAAAAATTCTTAAAAATAATAACACAAATTAAAAATTCTTTTGAAGCTAGATTTTGTTACAAAATTTCCCTGATTTTTCTAGCTTCACTCATCCAATTTTTAAGCTCGTCCCATTTTTTTTCTTTAATTAAATTTTCACATAAATCAAATTCTTTTCTAAACATATTTATAGCAAAAAGTATATTTTCACTATTTTGTTTAAATATATCACTCCACATTTCAGGAGAGCTTTTTGCGGTTCTTATCATATCGCTAAAACTACCTCCTCTTAATGCTAAAATATGTTTAATATCTTCTTCTTTCATCACACTGTTTGCTAGCGAAAAGCTAATAACGTGCGTTATGTGGGAAATAATAGCAGCATGATGATCGTGCTCAACTGCACTCATAAAAACTATCTTCATTCCAATATGAGAAGATATTTCAACGATCCTTCTTCTGTGAATTTCTGCATTTTCTTCCATATCGCAAAGAACCATAACCGCATCTTTAAAAAGGTTATCTTTTGCTGCACTTGGTCCAGAAAATTCTGTTCCTGACATTGGGTGAGCTGCAACGAAATTTTTTCTAATATTTTTAGGAACATTTGATAAAATTTCAACCTTAGTGCTTCCAAGCTCTACTATTGTCAGATTTTCATCGATCTCTCCTAAATTTTGAGTAGTTTTTATAATAGCCTCAACTGGGATCGCTAAAAAAATGATATCGCATTTTTTTTCATCTCATCTAAGCCCATAAGAGAATTAACCAATCCTAAATTTAAAGCTTCTTCTTCATTTTGTTTACTTAAATCATATCCAACTATACTAGAAACTATTTTTGTTTTTCTCAAACATAGACCAATTGAGCCACCTATCAAACCAAGTCCAACAATACCTACTCTCATGTTTTTCCTTAAAATTAATAAAAAAACAAATTTATTTATGGTATTATACCACTTTTTAATACTAGTATTTAGGTAAAACTTAATGAAAAAACACATAATGTTAGCTTTAATGGCATCTTGTTGTGCTTATGGTGTAGAAATAAAATCTATAAATTTTGAAGGTTTGGTGCATCTATCGCCAGCAGTTGCCGCTCAAATAGCTGGTCTTAGTGTAGGTGAAGAATTAACTCCTCAAAAATCAGATAGAGCTATAAAAAATTTATTTAATCAAAACTATTTTAATGACATTTATATCAACAACGAAGATGGTCATATTACATTTGTAGTAAAAGAAAGACCAAGTATTGCAAAACTTGATATAGAAGGCGTTGTTACAAATGACAAAAAGGCCATAGAGTCTCTAATAGGCATAAAACAAGGTCAAATTTACGATACTTTTAGCATGGAAAATGCAAAAGAAAGAATAAAGCAATATTATGAAGTAAAAGGTTTTTTTGATACAGTTGTAGTTGTTGATACAAAGCCAATAGCAGAAGAATCAAGCAGTCTTCACGTAACTATACGGGTAAATAGAGGCGAAAAAATTATCATTCAAAATGTAAATTTAGTTGGAGCTAATGTTCTTGATTACTCTGATATAGAACCAGCTGTTGCAAACAAGCAAAAAGAAATGTTAGGCTGGATGTGGGGATTTAATGACGGAAGCGCAAAAATTTATGAGCTTTCAAACGATCCGTCAAAAATACTTGATGAGTATTTTAAAAAAGGTTATTTAGATGCAACAGTTTCAACACCATATTTTAATGCATTTATGGATAACTATACAGCAGAACTAACATACTATATATCAGAAGGTGAGAGATACAAAATTTCAGAAATTACTTTAGAAATTCCTGATTATGTTGGCGTAGATGCTAATGAAATAAAAGATGATTTTAGACTAGAATCTGGCGATACTATGAACTCTCACAAACTAAGACAAGACATTAAGTCTATTGAAGATGCAGTAGCCAACAAAGGATACGCTTATGTAAAAGTTATACCTCAAACTGATAAAAATCCAAACGACCATACAGTTGCTATACATTACAAAGTTATCCCTGGCGATAAAGTTTACATAAGAAATGTAAATATAGCAGGAAATGAAAAAACGGCAGATAAAGTTATAAGAAGAGAGCTTTATCTAACAGAAGGTAATTTATATAATAGACAAGATATGGTAGATACAAAAAATGCTCTAAAAAGAACTAGTTATTTTGAAGAAGCTGAAATAAAAGAAGAAAGAGTTAATGACAATCAGGTTGATTTGCTAGTTGATGTTAAAGAAGCACCAACGGGATCTATAACTGGCGGTATAGGATATGGTTCAAGTGATGGTCTATTACTAAGCGCTAGTTTATCAGATACCAATGTTTTTGGAACTGGTCTAAAAGGAGTTATTGGTGTTGATAAGAGCGATAATGAGTTAAACGGTAGAATAGGCTTAACAAACCCAAGACTATTTGACTCCAAATATAGCCTAAGCGGAATGGCATATGCAAATGACTACAGTTGGAATACCTATGAAGAAAAATCTTATGGATTTACAACCTCACTAGGAAGACAACTTGGTAGATATACGAATGTGTCTTTAGCATATGTCATAGAACAAAGTGATATAACAAAATTAAGCGAACACCTTTTACGAACAGGTTACAAAGAAGGTAAAAATTTAAAAAGCGCTTTTATACCATCTATATCATTTGATAATACAGATGATTACTACTTACCAAGAAGTGGTATAACAGCATCAACCTCTCTAGAAATGGCTGGAGCTGGCGGTGATTCTAAATTTTTCAAAAATAAAACAAAATTTGGCGTTTATCAAGGTTTAAGAGATTACATAGGATATGACCTTATCTTAAGATACAAGGCTGAGTTTCAAAAAGCATGGGATAACGGATATCTACCTATCAACGAAAGAATATATCTTGGCGGTATGAGATCTATTAGAGGATTTAAATCAAGAAGTGTATCTCCTAAAAATCGTTGGGGGGATGAATATGGTGGCGAGATATCATTTAATAACTCTGCTGAACTTAGCTTCCCTCTTATAGATAGGATAAAAATGAGGGGCTTAGCATTCTTCGACTATGGTATGATAGGAGAAGGAAACTCTATTAATGACATAAAAAGATATAGTGCAGGTGCTGGCATAGAGTGGACAACGCCCATAGGACCACTTCAACTTATATTCGCAAAACCTCTAAATGACGAGGTTGGAGATAAAACAAGTACATTTGAATTTATGATAGGAAGAAGATTCTAAAAAATAAAAAGTAAAGAGATGCAAACTCTTTACTTTTTTAAAAAAAATCCAAAAAAACATAGCGAGGCTACAAGTATTATACTTGCTCCACTTGTGAGATTATATTTAAAACTAAAAAATAATCCAACTATACAAAAAATAATAGATAAAAAAGAAGAAAATACCATTAATTGACCTAGCTTTTTTGAAAAACTTTGAGCTATAAAAGGTGGTATCGTAAGAAGGGCTATTATAAGTATAAGGCCTACAACTCTTATTGTAGCAACTATACAAATAGCTATCATACATACAAGCAAGTAATAAAATGCGCTTACATTTACCCCCCTTAGTTTTGCAAACTCTCTATCAAAACTTATGGCACAAAACTGTCTATAAAAAATACAGATAAGAATTATACAAACCACATTTACTATACCAATAAAAATTAGATCATAGTTACTTACAGTTAAAATTGATCCAAAAAGATAACTCATTAAATCAACATTGTAGCCAGGCGTTAAATCTATAAAAATTATCCCTATTGCCATTCCAAAAGCCCATATTGCGCCTATTACTGAATCAATCTTATTTATATCTTTTAAAGTAATAGTAGCTATTATCACGGCTAATAATAAAGAAAATACTCCAGCACCTAAAAGTGGCTCAAGTGAGAAAAAAAATGCCATTCCTATGCCACCATATGCACCATGGGCTATTCCACCTGCTATAAATGACATTTTGTTTATAACTATTAATGAACCTATTATACCACATGCCACACTTACTAAAAACGCAGCCATGATAGCATTTTGAACAAATCCCATATGCAAAATTTCTATCATTTTTCCTCTTTATATTTAGTTCTATTTATCAAAACAAGAGCAACTTTTTAAAGCAACCTCAACATCGCAAAAATGATCATGATTGTGCGCTAAATGTGATATAAAATCCTGTCTTGAAAATTCTGGAGAAATATCGTGTAAAAATAGAGTTTTGCTGACATATGCAACCTTTGAAGCATAAGCAAGAGCCAAATTTAAATCATGGCTTATTAAAATTATTCCAATACCTTCAGAGTTTATATGTTTTAAAAGATTATAAATATCAGCTTGACCTTTTGTATCTATGCTAGCAGTTGGCTCATCAAGCATTAAAATTTTTACCTTTGCGCATAAAGCTCTTGCTATATAAACCCTTTGTCTTTGCCCAACACTTAAATCTCCAATCTTAGTATCAAAAAATTTATCCATTTTCACTTTTGAAAGCGCATTCATGGCAAGTTTTTTTTGTTCTTTTGTATAAAATCCAAATGTTTTTTTATCTATAATGCCCATCAAAACTACATCCAAAGCACACATTGGAAAATTTTGATTCACAAGAAAAGTTTGAGGAACATAGCCTATATCTTTTGTAATTTTTGTGGGAGATTTATCAAAAATCTTTATCAGTCCAGTAGTTGGCTTTAAAAGTCCTAGCATAAGTTTTAAAAGTGTTGTTTTTCCGCCACCATTTGGACCTATAATAACTAAAAAGTCTTTTATATTATAAGAAAAATTTATATTTTGTAAAATTATCTGTCTATCATAGCTAAAACTTAAATTTTCTATTTTTATATCACTCATTACAACACTTTCATACTATTTGAAATATAAAACATGAAAACTCCAAAAATTAGCATTATAAAAAGCGCTAAAATCTCTATATAAAATTTACATTTTTTAAACCTAGCAAATGCATTTATACTCGCACCAAAAATTGCGGATATAAATATCACACTACTCATTCCAAGTGCCATAAAAATAGCGCTTGCACTAGCTACAAAATAACTGCCTAACTCAAAAGCCAACACAAACACAAGTATAGTTCCAGGACAAGGAACAAGTGCGGCACAACTTGCTACAATCCACTGAGAATATGTCTTTGGCTCCTTTTGTAAAGCTTTGCAAGTTGCACAAGCACAGCCTTTATTATGCCATTTAAATTTTACTTTTTGTCTTTTAATGTTTTTTATTTTTTTATAAAACATATACAATGCAATGCAAATTATGATTATAGCAGAAATTTTAGTTGTTACAACAGAGATATTTTTTGTATATAATGTACTAAATTTTGACAAACTAAAAACCATTATAAAGACAAGTAAAAAGGCACCAAGTACATGTAAAAATCCAACCTTTAAAGCAAAATTAATAGCTTTTACATAATTTCCACCATTTGCACTAAAATATGTTCCTGTAAGCATTTTGCCATGTCCTGGTCCAGCTGCATGAAAAAATCCGTATAAAAAAGAAAAAAATAAGACAGCACTCAAGCTAAAAATAGAAAAATGCTCCTTATTTTGTTTGAGCATATTTTTTAACTCATCTAAAAACTTTATATTGAATTTGCTTAATTCATCTAGTTTTTTTTTATCTATATCATCAATCTCTTTGTATTTGTTATCTTCATTTTTTAATAATGAAGAAAGAACTGGCTTTTTTGAATCTATCTGTGCTTTTTTAGATGTGGTCATTTCATAATAAGCTGTATTTAAATTAATATTATCAACTATAAATATGCCATCATAAATCTCAAAAGGATTCATATGAGAAATTTTGAAATTAAAATAACCTTGTTTATCACGTATGTCATAAACCAATACTCTATTTAATTTAATATCCAAATTCAAATTTACAATTAAATCAAATTTCAACCTATCTTCTTGAAAATATACCCTATGCTCTACTTCTTTAAATTTAATACTTTTTGGCTCTTTATCTTCATCATAAAAAGATAAATGAGTAAGATAATTTAGTGGTTTTAAATATTTTATAAGAGCATATTCTACATCTTTTAACTCTTTTTCATCTAAAACATTGTCCGAGTTTATATCATAATCATACTTTGTTAGTTGTGAAAAATTCTCAGAAAAAGTCCAATTAAATTCTATATTTTCTATCTTGTCAAATTTGGTATTAAACTTTACATCTATATGAGCAGTTGGCGTATAAAAAGCACAAAGAGCGCACCCAAATGCGTTTATACTAAAAAAGCATAACAGCAAAAGGGTGTAAAAAAATCTTTTAATCATAAGCTTTTAGAAAAAATTTCAGCGGTTTTTCTCATGCTATCATCCCAGTTTTCAGGAAGCTGATCTATCTCGATAACATTCGCATTTGTCTGATTTGCTATCAAATTTGCAGATTTTTTAGAAAATTGTGGCGCCACAAAAATAACTTTAATTTTCTCTTCCTTTGCTTCTTTTATAAGTTCTGATAAATCAGACATTTTAGGCTCTTTTCCCTCTATTTCTATTGGAATTTGTTTTAGATCATATCTTTTTGCAAAATAACCCCAAGAAGGATGATAAACTATAAAAGAACGATTTTTAACATTTACTAATTTATCATTTATAAATTTATCCAACTCATCAAGATTTGAGATAAATTTTTCTAAATTCTTGCTATATAAATCTTTATTTTCAGGAAAAGCCTTTATAAGAGCGTTTGCTATATTTTGCGCTTGGGTTTTAACTAAAATTGGATCAAGCCATATATGCGGATCTAAGCCATTGTGACTATCTTCGTGTTTATGATTATCATGTTCTTTATGAGAAGAGTGACTTTTATGATCTTTATCATGTTTTTCATGATCATGCTCGTGCTTAAGCATAGCTATTTTATTAATACCGATAGCGGTATCTACAAATATTAAATTTGGATAAGATTTTTTAAATCTATCTAGCCAAGCATGCTCAAAATCAATACCCACAGCAAAATACAATACACTGTTTTCTAAATTTTTCATCTGATTTGGTTTTGGTTCATATGTGTGCGGATCAGCACCTTTTTCAACCATGACATTTATATCAACACTATCACCAGCAATTTGTTCTACAAAATATTTAGTTGGCAATATACTTGTAGTTACGATAGGTTTTGCCATCAAAAAACTAATGCTAAAGAATAAAAACAATACTGTTTTTTTCATCGATTCTCCTTAAAAATTTCTCAAAAGTCTATCTAAATGCAACTTAGTTGCAACTTAATTTTCTAATAATTTTAAATTTGAAAATTATTATTATAAATAAATATGGTTTTATTCTATTATTAGAATTTTAAGATATTATTTCAAAAAAAGAGATTAGTATGGATGCAAAAAAAATTTTACAAGATCACAATATAAAAATCACAAAATTAAGACAAAAGATTATAGAGATACTAAATTGTAGTAAAAATCCTCTTAGTTATGATGAAATTTTATCACAAATAGATTCAAACAAAACTACATTTTACCGCAATATTGAGCTTTTTGAAAATAATGATATAGTTATAAAAACAGAAAATAATCACAAAAGTTATTATGAATTAGCAAATGGCGCAAAAGCATACTTTGTTTGTGAGGTTTGTAAACAAATGACAAATGTAAAAGTTCCAAATATAAGCGGTTCAAGTAGGGTAAAAAGCGTTGTTATTAAAGGAATTTGTAAGGATTGTAATTCTTAACCTAAAGTATTTAAAATAAAGTAGTACAATTTCATTATCTTAAACAAAAGGAGATAAGATGGCAAGTACAGAAACAAATGTTGAATCATTAAAAAAGGAAGTTGATGATTTAAAAAAGGACTTAAAAGATATTACTAAGACTTTAAAAGATACAGTTGAGAATTTTGGAAAAGATAGCAAAAATAATTTTTTTGATTCTTCAAAAATGGACGAAATCAAAAAAGCTTTAGAAGATTTAAAAGTAAAAGGTAAGGATGGTATCGAAAATATAAACGATACAATAAAATCTGATCCTATGAAAAGTGTTGCAGTAACTTTTGGTATCGGTCTACTTTTAGGCTTGGTTCTTAAAAAATAATGGCAAGCGTATCTGAATTCGTCATTTCGTTTTGCGAATTAATAGAAGCACAAACTGATGAAATAAGATATTCGTTTGAGCAAGGTGCTAAAAATATCGTTGTGTATGTTCTTTTAGCCCTTGTATCTTTTATAGGATTTATATTTTTAATTATTGGAATAGATCTACTTTTTCAAACTTATGTTGGAGAGGTTTATTCTAAATTTATCACAGCTGGCGTTGCTTTTATTTTAACTTTTGTACTTTATAAAGTATTAATATGCAAACACAAACGCAAATAAAAAAAGAATGCTTAAACAATGTTGTATCTATGCTAAATAGTGGCAAAATCAAAAAAGATAAAATAAGTCTAAAACAAGCAAAGATCAACCTTATCCAAAATGATTTTACTATAGATATTGCTCGAGAATTGAGTCTTATTAATAAGCTTAGTTTTAGTAAGGCTTTAAGACTTTTTTTTAACAGACACTTTGTAATTCCAGCTCTTTTTAAATTTGTGAAAAATATCTTATACTAGGGGATACCAAATGCTTTCATATGTTATTATATTTTTAGTAATAGCTCTTATTGCTGGATTTTTAGGTTTTAGAGGAGTTGCTGGTACAAGTGCTTGGATAGCCAAAGTTATATTTGTTATCTTTTTAGTTCTTTTTATAGTTTCTCTAATAAGACAAAACGGCCTCATATAAATATTAAATCTTTTAGCTCTTATTACTAAGTAAAACTGATATAAATTTAGTTTTTGGGTTACTACTCATTGCTATTTTTACACTCATTGTTAGTGGAACTGCCAAAAACATTCCTCCAACTCCTAATATAAAACCCCAGAAAATCAAACTAAGAATGACAACTAGCGTTGATAATCCCAATTTATCACCAAGGAATTTCGGCTCTATAAAATTACCTATACTTATATTTATAACAACATAAATAATAGTAACTATAAAAGCATTAGCATATCCATTTAAAAGCAAAGATATTAAAATAGCAGGTATTGCTGCTATTATAGAACCAATCGTTGGTATATAGTTCAGCAAAAATGCCAATATTCCCCAAATAGGCGCATAGGAAACTTCTAAAAAAACTAAAGAAATCCATACTAGCAACCCAGTTACCATAGATGCTATAGTCTTAATGGCAAGATATCTTTTAAGATCTGATATAAACTTGTCAAGCATAATTTTATTTTGTAAATTTAAATTTGAAAAATACTCGACCTTATCTCTAAAAATATTTGTTTCTATAATCATAAAAACAAAAAGTAAAAGAACTACGAAAGTTTTACTAAGAAGTGTTGATGACCATTTCAAAGCACTACTAGTTGCTAAAAAAATACTATTTGGATTTATATATGAAAAAATAGACTCATTAAAATTAATATGTTCCGTAATAGAACTTAAATTTAAAATCAAATTAGTGTAAAAATTCATAAATTTTGATTGCAAATCTGGCAAATTTGTTAAAAAATGTGTAGTATTTTTAGCTATAACATTTCCTACTATAAAAAATAAACCAAAAAAACATAATAAAACAATTATAAGCGATATAACTCTTGGAATTTTTAACTTCTGCATAAATGTAATAATAGGAGATATTAAAATAGCTAAAAATACAGCCAACAAAAATGGTATTATAATATCTCTAGAAAAATATAGTCCCGCCATTACGATAACGAAATATGCTGAGTTTAATAGTAAATTTGATGAACTTTTCATAACAATATCCAATAATTATAGGTTATGGGTTAAATTATACTTTAGAAGTTTTAATATATCTTATTTTATGATACAATGTAGTAAAAATTTTAAGGTTTAATCATGGGCAAAAAGAAAGAAAAAAAAGACAATTATACCAAAAATATAGAAGCTCTATTTGATGTAAATCCTAAACTTGCTGTTAATATTTTTGCTATAAAAACAAATGAGAAATTTGATGTTTTTACTGGATCTGATCCTATAAATATAAATATTATTGAAAAATCTGGTGAGGGATATTTATATGTTCATCCAGTCGATGATATAGAAGCAAAACTAAATGACATAGAAAATAATTTCTCAAGATATCCTAGTTTGTTTTTCTATGGTATGGGAAACGGAGTACTTTACAAAGCTCTTTTGCAAAATAAAACCCATGGAGTTATAGCTGTTTTTGAACCTGAAATCGAAATACTCTATATAGCTCTTAGTTTTATTGATTTTTCAAAAGAGATAAAAGAAAAAAGATTAAGATTATATAACGCTTTAAATGTCAATTATGCCGAACTTTACGAACTAGCAAAAGATGAAAAAATTAATCCTTACGTTAAACTTTACAACATAGATATTCACTCAAAATATTATGATAAATTTAAAGATAACATAATATATATAAATCAAAATATGGCAAATGCTATAAAACAAATGGTTTTATCGCATGGAAACGATAGCACAGATGCTCTAATAGGAATAGCTCACCATATTCAAAATACTCCAGATATGCTAAAAAGCATTCCTTTTAGTTCAATAATCGAAAAAAGGGGTAAAAAAAGAAAAACTGCTGTTATAGTTTCAACTGGTCCTTCACTTACAAAACAACTTGATTTGTTGAAAAAATATGCAAACAGACTAACTGTCATAAGCGTAGATGCTTCTTTGCCAATTCTTCAAAAACACGGCATAAAACCCGATTATGTTGTTTCTATAGAAAGAGTTGAGTTTACAGCAAACTTTTTTTTAAATTTAGACAAAGAGCTGTTAAAAGATACTATTTTCATACTACCATCACTTACTCATAAACAAAGTATATTAAATTTGGAAGACTTTCAAAAAGCTATAGTAATGAGGCCTTTTAACTTCACAAGGTCTTTCAAAATAGATGATTTTGGCTATCTTGGCATTGGAATGTCGGCAGCAAATAGTGCTTATGAGCTTGGAGCTTTTTTAGGACATAAAAATATTTTATTTATAGGACAAGATTTAGCATTTTCAGATGATGGCAAATCGCACGCACAAAATCACATTTATGGTGAAAATGAGCAGCAAAATAACAATACACTTACAACCATTCGATATGGCGGAGAAGGATTGATTGATACAACTTGGGTTTGGAACTTATTTAGAGGTGCATTCGAAGTTGCTATACATGAAGCAAAAACTTTAAATATAGATACATATAACTGCACAGAAGGTGGCTCTAGAATACATGGAGCTATAGAAATACCGTTTAAAGAAGCTATAGAAAAATTTACAACAGATGAAAATTTGCCTCCACTTGAAAAAATTGAACCTTTTGATGATAAAAAAATAGCTCTTTTTTCTAAAAAAATAGAAAAAAAATATAGTAAAATAAAAACCTATATTTTAGATCTCATTAAAAAAGTAGAAAAATTATTTCTTGAAATTGCTCCTCAAATCGAGAATTTTGAACTTTTGCTACTAGAAGGCAAAAAAGATGAGATTAACTATGACAAAATCGCAACTATGATAAAAGAAATAGACATTATAAAATATGAAGTTGAAAGCAAAGAATTTACAAAATATTGTGTAGATGCCACTCAAGCTTATATTTACACACAAGAGCTAAATTTGGCAAAAATAGCAGTAGAGCCTTCAAATACAGATGATCAAAAAAGAGACAAAATGGTAAGATGGGTTATTGCTCACAAATATTGGCTTTTTACTCTAGCTGGTAGTTTACAATCTCAAATAAACGCCATGGAAACAACAGAAAAATATATGATGGATTTCTTTAAAAAATTTAATGCCTAGATTTATATGGATAAATCAAAGTAACTAAAAATGTTACTTTGATTGCCTTGGTTTGATTATATTTTTAGCTTCTTCATCTTTTAGCTCAAATCCTCCACCAAATGCCTTATAAACAGATACTATACTATCTAAAACACTTTGCTGTGATTTTGCAAAAGATAGTTTCGCACTAAGAAGATATCTTTGTGCATCTAAAACTTCTAAATAATCACTATAACCAGCATTAAATCTCGTTTCAGCAATATTATAAATATTTGTTTGAGACTCAACAAGATTTTTTAAACTAGCTTGTTTTTCAAGTGAATTTTCTCTTTCATTAAGCGCATCTCTAACTTCACCAAAGGCTTTTTTTATTGTTTTGTCATACATTATCAAACTACTATTTTGATCAATTGTAGCAAGATCAACTCTTTTTGAAGTTCTACCAAAATCTATTAGTGGGCCAATTAAACTACCGCCTATATTCCAAGCATTTGCATTTGATGTAAAAAGCCTATCAAACTCACCACTTTTATAACCAAACATTCCTGTTAAAGAAAGCTGTGGAAAATACTCAGCCTTTCTAACTCCTATCAAAAAGTTAGTAGACTTTAATTTTTCTAAAGAGCTTGCAACATCTGGTCTTTTTAGTAAAATATCTGAGCTTATACCAGATGGCAAAGATACTTTTGTATTTTCAAGCATTTCTTTTAATGTAGTATCTACATTTACATAGTTATATAAAATTTCCTCGTAATTTTTACCAGTAAGAATACTAAGAGCCGTATTAGCTTGCGATAGAAGATTTTTAACTTCTACTAGTTGTGATTTAGCTGAGTCAACTTGTGATTTTGATTGATAATATATAATTTCACTTATCGATCCTGCCTTTAGTTGATTTTGTCTAAATTCCATACTGCTTATATAGCTTTTTAAAGTATCTCCAAGTATATTTTCTTGCATTTTTAAAGATAAAAGCAAAATATACGAATAAGCTACATTTGATGATATGCTAAGTTTTGCACTTTCATAATCATAGATACTAGCTTTATACATAGACTCAGCAGCACCTATACTATTTCTAACTCTTCCCCATAAATCTATCTCATAATTAAGCATCGCACCAATTGAATAAACTCCATGTGAGTTTGAATTTGGTGGTAAAGGATAATTATTTTGTCTAAGTGCGCTACCGCTAATATTTACATTTGGAAGTTGATCTAATTCTTGTAATCCTAGAGCTACTCTAGAACGCTCAATAGAATTTAGTGCCAAATTTAAATCAAAGTTATAAACTAAAGCGCTACTTATAAGATCATTTAGCGCTTTACTATTAAATACTTCCCACCACCTATCATCTATATTTACGCTTGCCACACTTGAATTAAAATCCGGACTTTGCTTTATTGGAAGATCTGGTTTAAAAGAACATCCTGAGACAAAAACAACTATAAAAATAGCAAATATAGCCCTAAGCATTTGGAGCTCCTTTATCTTCTAATAATAACTTTTCTTCTTCCTTATCTTTTAATAATTTTTGTTTTTTTGTATTGTTATATTGATTTTTATCATTATTATTTTTCTTAAATTTAGAATCAATCCAAGCATTAAAACTTTCAAATATATAAAAAAACATTGGTATAAAAAATATAGCTATAGTTGAAGCAGCTATCATTCCTCCGATAACTCCTGTTCCAAGAGCATGTCTTGAAGCAGATCCAGCTCCTGTACTTATCACCATTGGCAAAACACCAAGTGTAAATGCCAAAGATGTCATAACAATAGGCCTAAATCTTATCTTAGATGCAGAAATTGCTGCTTCGGCTATACTTTTTCCATTTTTATGTTCTTCCATAGCAAATTCCACAATAAGTATGGCATTTTTAGCTGCAAGGCCTATTAGAAGCAAAAGTCCTATTTGAAAATATACATCGTTATGTTGACCTCCAAAATAAGTTGCAATAAGGGCTCCAAAAACAGAAAATGGAACTGCAGTCATAACAGCTGCTGGCATAAGCCATCTTTCATATTGCGCAGCAAGTATTAGATAAACAAATATTAGTCCAAATATAAAGGCAACTTTTCCAGTTCCTTTAGACTGAACCTCTTGATAAGCAGTTCCAGACCAACCTATAGAGTATTCATTCCCAAACATTTCAGAAAATAAGTCTCCAGCTGCTTTTATAGCTTGACCTGAAGTATATCCATCTCCTGGCTCACCCATAATTTTCGCTGCTCTAAACGCGTTAAATCTATCAACATTATCGGGACCTATGATTCTTTTAAGGCTTATAATATTATCAAGTGGAACCATGTTTCCACTTGAATTTCTTACATATAGCATCCTAAAATCATCTGGGTTATCTCTAAAAGCGCTTTTTGCTCTTAAATTTACTCTAAATGTTTTACCCAATAAGTTAAAGTCATTTACATAGTAACTTCCAATATTTGAGTTTATTGTTAAAAATACATCATTTATGTTTATACCAAGCATTTTAACTTTTTCTCTATCTAAAGTAAGTTCGTATTGTGGAAAATTTGTATCAAGGGTCGTTCTTACAAGTTTTAACTCTGGTTTTTGATTTGCTGCTTGAGCAAATTTCATCATATCCTTTTCTATTTCATTATAATTTTTTCCACTATTTGATTGAGCAAACATTTCAAAACCACCAGTAATAGAAAGTCCTGATATAGGAGGTGGATTCACCACAAAACCTTTTGAGTCCCTATCGGGTGCTAACATTTTGTTGTATTTTCCAACTAAAGAAAAAGATGAACTTTCTTTAGTAGTTCTCTCAGACCAATCTTTAAAATTTATAAACAAAACAGATGCATTTTCCCTTAAAACCCCTGCAAAAAGATCGTATCCCATCATAGCATTTACAAATCGCACATTCTCATCTTCTAAAATTTGTTTAGAAATTTTATTTACATTTTCAGCAGTTCTAGAAAGAGTAGAAGCTGACGGCAGCGTGATAGCTGCTATTGCTGCACCTTTGTCTTCTACTGGAACAAGTCCACCTGGAACTAATTTTGAAAGCGAATAAATGCCAAATAGCATAATTCCAACTACTATCAAAGAAGGTATTATATGCCTTAAAATCTTTGCAACACCCGCTGAAAAAATCGTTGTAGAAAAATCAAAAAAATCATTAAATTTTCTAACTAAGAAATTTTTTTCACTTCTTTCTTTTTTAAGAATAGTTGCACATAATGCGGGAGTAAGAGTAAGTGCTACAAGTCCAGAAATACAAACGGACACAACTAATGTTAAAGCAAACTGCTTTTGTATAATTCCGACAAATCCTTCCATAAAGGCAACTGGTATAAAAACAGCAGAAAGAACAAGAACTATAGAAATAACAGGAGCAAACATCTGTCCCATAGCTTTTTCAGTAGCCTCTACAACGCTAAGCTCTGGCTCTTCTTCTAAAATTCTCTCAACATTTTCTATAACTATAATTGCATCATCCACAACAATACCTATGGCTAGAATTAATGCAAAAAGAGTAATCATATTTATAGAAAATCCCATTATATAAATTCCACCAAAAGCACCGATTATAGATACAGGAACGGCAAGCATTGGTATTAAAGTAGCTCTAAAATTTCCAAGGAAAAAGTACATTACAATTATAACTAGAATAAGCGCTTCTATAAAAGTTTTTACCACTTCATCTATAGAGACTTGTATAAAATCAGTTGTATCATATGCAACTTTATAGGTTAAATTCCCAGGAAATTGTTTTGATAGTTTTTCAAGTTCATCTTTTATACCCTTAGATGTAGATAAGGCATTTGCATCATTTTGTAAAAATATAAGAATAGGTATCATAGGAACACCATTTATTCTACCCTCAAATGTATATCCCTGTGATCCAAGTTCAATATCTGCTATATCTTTGAGTCTAAGCATAGCGCCATTATCATAGCTTCTTATAATAATATTTTCAAATTCCTTTATACTTTTAAGTCTGCCTTCTGGCTTTATTGAAAATACATATGGATTTTCTGCTTCGAGTGGTTCTTCACCAATTTTACCAGCTGCATATTGTGAGTTTTGTTCTCTTATAGCACTTACTACATCTACGGTTGTCAATTCATATTTTTGGAGTAAATCAGGTTTTAACCAAACCCTCATAGAATAATCTTTATCACCTATTATAACTGCATCTCCAACACCCTTAACCCTTTTTAAAGCATCGCCTATATTTATTTTTGTATAGTTATTTATATCCACTATATCCATATCACCATTTGGATCAAATATAGATACAACATTTAGTATAGATGCGGATCTCTGTCTTGTATTTACACCAAGCCTTTTAACCTCTTCTGGTAATTTAGCCTCTACAGATTTAACTCTATTGTTAACATTTACAGTAGCTTCTTGCGGATCTGTACCTATTTCAAAATAAACACTTAAACTCATAACTCCGCTAGAACTAGATGTACTTTTCATATATATCATATTTTCAACACCATTTATAGCATCTTCTAGAGGTGCGGCTACAGTATCTGCTATAGTTTGAGCATCTGCTCCAGGATATACAGCCTGAACAACAATTTGTGGCGGAGTAAGCTGTGGGTACTCTTCTATAGGAAGAGCTTTTAAACTAATAATACCTGCTATTACGATTACTATTGATATTACTGAAGCAAAAACTGGTCTATGAATAAAAAATTTAGAAAACATTATTTGTTCTCCCCACCTTTTAGTACCTTGTTTTCTTTTTTCTCAACAGTATTATAATTATATTTTTTATTTTTATTATCTGAAGCTTCTACAACATCGGCTCCGATTCTAATTTTTTGAAAATTATCTATAATTATTTTATCTCCGTTTTTTAATCCTTCGTATACAACAGAATATGAAGGGGTCTGATAATTAATTTTAATATTTGTTTTTACAACCTTTCCATCTTTTATGGTATAAACAAATACAGCTACTTCATCTTGTTGTATTGCAATTTGAGGTACTTTAAAACCATCTTTTTGGTAAAATCCATCCATTGTTATTCTTGCATAAGATCCTGGCAAAAGTTTACTTTCATTATTATCAAACTCTGCTTTTGCAGATATGGTTCCAGTTTTTCTATCTATAACTTTATCTATAAAAATAATTTTACCTTCATAAGTTGTATTATTATCATTTCCTACACGTAGCGTTGCCTTAGCACCAACTTGTTTCCATTGATTTGAATCTAAATTTTGATTTATATTTAAGTTATCTGTCTCAGAGATACTAAAATCAACATCTATTGGATTTAACTTTGTTAAACGAACTAAATTTGCATCCCCAATGCCCACATATGCACCTACATCTTTTAAGGTATCTCCTACTACACCATCAAATGGAGCCTTAACTTCTGTATAACTTAAATCTATATTTGCATTTTTTAACTTTGCTTCAGCACTTTGAACCTGTGCTTTAGCTATATTATATGCAGAAAAAGATGCGTCATATTCTTTTTGACTTATAGCATTACTGCTTTTCAAATTTTTTGCACGGTTAAAATCAAGTTCAGCTCTTTTAAAATCTGCATTAGCTACATTAAGTGCAGCCTGTGCACTAAGCTGTGCAGCTTCATATTTGTCTGGTTCTATCAAAAATAATTTTTGTCCTTTTTTTACTATATCTCCGGGTTTAAAATACTGCTCCTGTAAAGTTCCCGTAACTTTTGCTACCAAAATAACATCTTGTTTGCTAGAAATTTTTGCAGGAAATTCGAAAGTTATAGGAATATCTTCACTTTTAGCTTCGAAAACTCCAACCTGAACTGGTTGTGTATTTTGTTTTTTAGCTTGATCTTTTGGCTGTCCTTTTTCACAACCTATTATTAAAAAAGCAAACATAAAAACTATAAGCAGTTTTATATTTTTATTCATAAATTTTCCTTAATGTAATGTATATTACAAATTTGAAGATATATTTTAGCGAATTTAATTAAATAAACATACAATAACCCAAGAAAACAATGTTTATAAATAAAAAAAGCCACTCTTAAAGAGTGGCTTTGTGTGGATTAGTATCACTAACTTAATTACTGAAGTAATCTTAGAACGTTTTGTTGAACAGCATTTGCTTGACTCATTGCATAGCTTCCAGATTGTGCAAGAATATTAAATTTAGAAAACTCTGCACTTTCACTAGCGAAGTCAACATCTCTAATTTGAGATTCAGCTGATTTAACATTAACTTGTGTAACTGAAATGTTATTTACAGTTGAAGTTAATTGGTTTTGAACAGAACCTAGGTCAGCTCTAATACTACCAAGGTTTTTAGTTGCAGTTTCTGCTATAGACATAACAGACATAGCACCTTTAAGTGTTGTAACACCAGCTGTTTTATCACTACTTACAAACTCAACATTTTTGTTAGCATTGAAGCCCATTGCTGAAGCTATATTAGAATCTATTTGACCTTTGATTTCTCTTAAAGATACAGTTTTTTGAGCTACAGCAGAAGCTTTCTCAAATCCTATTTTACCATTTGTTCCACCAGATACTATTATATCGTTTCCTGAAAGTCTAGTAAGTGATAAACGACCATAGTTTTCTGTTTGACCGCTAATACCTGTTGTAGCAGCAGCAGATGCAAGACCTGTTATTTTGATACCTCTACCATCTCTTGATGTTAGGTTTAAGTGACCTCTACTATCAACACTTGCTTCAACGCCAGTTGTATCTTTATAAGCATTAATTGCAGCAACTAGTGCTCCAGTTGAGTCATTATCTTTGAAACTAACTGAACCAATTATTGTTCCATTGATTGTAAATGCTGATGTTGTAGCTCCTTGTTTTATAGCAGATGCACCAGTTGTTTGTACACTAAAAGTTGCACGAACACCTGTTTTATCACTCATTTTGTTGATATTTTCTGCAAGTACACCTATACCTGTACCAACGCTTGTTGATATAACAGCACTTTCAATTTTATAATCATTTACACCATCTGTATTTTTAAAAGTAAGGTTAACTTCTGAAGCTGCTGTTATTGTAGCACCAGTTTCAAATCTAGTTAAACCTATTTTATTAGATGTTGTAGCACCTATAGTTGCTTTGATACTCTCATTTGAGAAAGCACCTATTTGGAACTCTTTGTTTACAAATGTTCCAGAAAGTAGTTTTTGACCATTGAAACTTGTTGTATTACCGATGTTATCAAGTGACTCCATAAGTCTTACAATGTCATTTTGAATTGATCTTCTTGACTCAGTTGTTTGAGTATCTTGAGCTGCTTGAACAGCTTTAGCTTTGATAGTATCAAGTATTTTTAATTGCTCATCCATAGCTTTATCAGCAATTTTAATAACACCTATTGCATCATTACCATTTGCAATAGCTTGACCAAGTGAACTTGCTTGTGAGCGTAAGCTATCTGCTATAGCTAGACCTGAAGCGTCATCTGCAGCTGTTTGAATTCTAAGACCTGAAGAAAGTCTACCTAAAGAGTTGTCTAAGCTTCTATTGTTTACAACAGAGTTAGTGTGTGCATTCATTGCACTGATGTTAGTGTTAATACGAAATCCCATTTTAAATCCTTTTAAATGTATTTAGTAACTTTCTTGTTACTTAAAAACTATATCGACAGAAAAAAAAATTTATTTATAGCTTTATATATAAATTTTGAAATTTTTATGAAATTTTAAAAAGATATGGTTTTATCTGTATTTTGAATGAATTTTTTATTTTCTTTTACAAATTCTAATTATACTTACACAAAAAACTACTAAAAACATCGCTAAAAATAATATAAAACCTAAATTATCATCAACTTTATATAAATTTATACAATGAAATAAGATAAAAAATGAAGCTAGTAAAAATATATAGTTTTTCAAAACTTGTTGTATTTATAAGTCTTGATTTTCTATGGCCATAGCTTGATGATGAGCAATAAGCGGATCTATAATCTCATCAAAAAGTCCTGCTGCCATTATAGCATCAAGTCTGTAAAGTGTTAAATTTATTCTGTGGTCAGAAATGCGGTTTTGCGGATAGTTATATGTGCGAATGCGCCCACTTCTATCGCCTGTTCCAACTTGATCTTTTCTTTTAGCACGCTCTTCTTCTAGTCTTGCTTGCTCTTGCATATCATAAAGTCTTGCTTTTAGAACTTTTATAGCCGCATCTTTATTTTTGTGTTGAGACTTTCCATCTTGATTTACCACAACAAGACCAGTTGGAATGTGTGTCACGCGAACAGCTGAATCTGTTGTATTTACAGACTGTCCGCCATGTCCAGAGCTTCTCATGACATCTATTTTAAGATCATTTGGATTTATTTGAACATCACTATCTTCAGCTTCAGGCATAACAGCAACTGTTATAGCACTAGTATGAACCCTACCCTGACTTTCTGTTTCAGGTACTCTTTGAACCCTATGAGTTCCACCCTCAAATTTAAGTCTAGAATATGCGCCTTTACCCTTTACAAGTAAAATAATCTCTTTATATCCACCAACGCTTCCTTCACTCATACTAACTATCTCAAATTTATAACCTCTAACTTCAGTATAGCGCATATAAGCATTTGCAAGATCTCCTGCAAATAGTGCTGCTTCATCACCACCTGTACCAGCGCGAATTTCTAAAAATATATTTCTATCATCATTTGGATCTTTAGGAATGAGTAGAAGCTTGATATTTTCTTCTAGTTTAGCTTTTAAGAGCTCAAGCTCTTTAAGTTCTTCTTTTGCAAGTTCGCCAAGCTCATTATCATCAAGCATGGCCTTATTACTTTCGATATCGTCTAAAACCTTTAAGTATTCTAAACTAGCATTTCTTATGGGTTCTATATCGCTTTGCTCTTTGGAAAGTGTAGTCATTTTCTCTATGTCTTGAAGAATTTCCTTTGAACAAAGCATAGAACTTAGCTCATCATAACGAGCCAAAAAAGGTTTTAGTTTATCTGAAAACATTTAATGATTATGCAGCTTGGTCTATTTTGTTTACTAATTTTGCAAGTCTACTTACACGTCTTGCAGCTGTTTCTTTTTTCAAAAAGCCTTTGCTTACAAAGCTATGAAAGCTTTTATTTGCAACTTTAAATGCAGCCAATGCCGCTTCTTTATCGCCACTTTCAGCAGCAACTCTAACATCTCTAGTGATGTTTTTAAGTCTTGTACGATAAAATCTGTTTCTCTCAGTTTTTTTAAGAGTTTGTCTAGCTCTTTTTTCTGATGATTTATGGTTTGCCATTTCTTTACCTTTGCTATCAAAAATTTTGATTTGTGATTTAAACTTGTGATATTACTATAATCATACTTAAATATTGCTAAATTTAAGTATAAATTAATAATATTTTCAAAATTTTAACTTTGTGTTAGCTTATATTGGATAGAATTATGCAATTAGTTTAATTTTTTAAGGAATATAAACATGAAGCTTTTTGGAACAGATGGGGTTAGAGGAAAAGCCGGAGAAAAACTTAGTGCAGAATTATCTATGCGTCTAGCAATGGCAGCTGGAATTTATTTTAGAAAATACTCAAACTCAAACACAATTCTCTTAGGAAAAGATACAAGAAGAAGTGGCTACATGATAGAAAATGCTATCGTTGCAGGTCTTACTTCTGTTGGCTATAATGTTTTACAAATTGGTCCTATGCCAACACCAGCAATTGCATTTTTAACAGAGGATATGAGATGTGATGCAGGAATTATGATATCTGCTTCTCACAATCCATACTACGACAATGGTATCAAATTTTTTGATAATGCTGGAAATAAGCTTGATGAAAAGATAGAAGAAGAGATAGAAAATATATTTTATAATGATGAAATGATAAAAGAGTCTCAAAAAACACTTATGAATATCGGCTCATCTAAAAGAATAGACGATGTTATAGGTAGATACATAGTTCAAATTAAAAACTCATTTCCAAAAGAACTTACACTTCATGGAAAAAGAGTTGTATTAGATGTAGCAAACGGCGCTGCTTATAAAGTTGCTCCAACTGTTTTTAAAGAACTTGGTGCAGAAGTTATAGTTATAAATAACTCTCCAGACGGTAAAAATATCAACGAAAAATGTGGCGCGCTATTTCCAGAAGGTTTAGCAAATGAAGTTGTAAGGCTAAGGGCTGATGTTGGTTTTGCATATGATGGAGATGCGGACAGACTTGTTGTAGTAAACGAAAAAGGTGAAGTTGCACACGGTGATGCTTTGCTTGGTATTTTGGCAATGGAGCTTCATAGTTCTAAAAAACTAAAAAATAGCGCAGTTGTAGCAACTGTTATGAGTAATGCCGCCCTCGAAGATCACCTTAAGAAACACAAAATAAAACTTTTAAGATCAAATGTCGGCGATAAATATGTGTTAGAACAGATGAGGGAAAATGATCTAAATTTCGGTGGCGAGCAAAGTGGTCATATAATATTTGGAGATTATGCGAAAACAGGTGATGGCGTTATATCATCTTTAAAATTTGCAGAATGCTTAGTAAAAAGCGGAAAAACTGCTAGTGAAATTTTAGATGAGATAAAACCTTATCCACAAATTTTAGTAAATTTAAAAATTACAGAGAAAAAACCACTAGAGAAGATAGAAGGTTTAAAAGAACTTGAAAGCTCACTAGCAAAAGATGGCATTCGCTCACTTTTTAGATACTCTGGAACTGAAAATCTTATAAGACTTCTTTTAGAAGGTAAAAACGAAATAACTGTTAGTAAAAGAATGGAAGAAGTTGAAAAATTCTTTTTAAAAGTTCTAAATGCGTAAAGCGCTCCTAAAATTTGGACTGTTTTTTTTAGCTACAATTATCATGGATCAGTTTATAAAGCAAATTTTTATAAACGGGTTTAGATGGGATGGTGATTTTTTATCGCTCATCCTTACATTTAATGATGGTGTAGCTTTTTCTATGTTTGCATTTTTGGGTGAAAATTTAAAATATGTTCAAATTTGCATTATTTCGCTACTTTTAGTATATTTTCTATATCAAAAAGATTTTTTTATGAAATTTCCAGCTCTTATAGGTATACTAATAGGCGCTGGAAGCTCAAATTTGCTAGATAGATTTATACATAGTGGGGTCGTTGATTATATATTTTGGCATAAATGGTTTGAGTTTGCAGTGTTTAATTTCGCGGACATAATGATAAATATATCTGTTGGTTTAATATTATTAATTGAGCTTTTTAGCAAAAAAAAGGATAAAAATTGCAAAAAAATATCTATATAGCTTATGCTTTATGGTTTTTTTCAGCACCCATTGGCGGGGGACTTCATAGAATTTATTGCGGTAAGTTTATAAGCGGTTTTTTGCAACTTGGAATTTACTGGCTTGCTTACATTTGCTTTGCTACCATAATAGGCATGATTGTAGCTTTACCACTTTGGATTATATGGGGGCTTTGGTGGTTAAGTGATGTTTATTTTACTGGCGTAATGGTTGAGCAAAGTGCTATTTTAAGTAGTATAAATAAAAACTTATCACAAGAAGAAACTATAAAAAACATTGAAACACTATATGAGCTTTATCAAAAAGGAGCCATAAGTAAAGAAGAATATGAAGCAAGAAAAGAAATTTTAATGAGATAACACAATAAAAGGAGAAAAATATGAGTTATGAATGGATCAAATGGTGGCACTTTGCTGCCTTTATATCTTGGATGGCAATGCTTTTTTATCAACCAAGACTTTTTGTTTATCATGCAGAAAATATAGATAATAAAGACTATATCAAAGTTCTTAAAAAACAAGAAATGATGTTATTTCATGGTATTGGCTGGATAGCTATGGGTATAACTTATATAAGCGCTATAGCAATTATAGTTTTGTATAAACCTGATTTGATGAGCCTTGGATATTTTCATATAAAATTAACTTGCGCTGTTGTAATGACTGCATACCACTTGAGCTTATGGTATTTTATGGAAAAATTTAAAAAAGATGAATGCAAACTATCTGGTAAATTTTTTAGAGCATATAACGAAGTTCCAACCATTCTTATGTTTATTATACTTTGGGCTATGCTGGTAAAACCTTACGAGATGTAATGAGTACCCAAAGTGATATTTTAAAAAATTTAAAAATCCTTAGCGATATCAAATATTTAGAATTTTCAAAAAAGTTAATTCCAAATGCTGGTGTTCCTATTTTAGGGGTTAGAATTCCTCACATTAGAAAACTAGCCAAAGACACTGTTAAAAGTATCGACATAGCTAGTTTTTTATCATCCTATAAACCAAAATTTCATGAAGAATATTTGCTAAAGAGTATGATTATAAACTTTGCAAAAGATATAAATTTAGAACTTATTTATGCAAATAAGTTTGTAAAATCCATACCAAACTGGGGTGTATGTGATACTTTTTGTATCAAAAAAAGTAAAAATTTAGAAATTTATCGTGATTTTTTAAATGGATTTAAAGACTCAAGAAAAGAGTTTGAGGGTAGATTTTATTATATATTTTTTATGAAAAACTTTTTAAATTTAGAAAATTTAGAAGAGATTTTTACGCAAATAAAACAAGAAAAAAGCGAACTTTATTATGTTAAAATGGCTATTGCTTGGTTACTTTGCGAAAGCTATATTATAGATAAAGAAAAGACAACAAGCTTCATCTTGGAAACTTTACAAGATGATTTTATAAAAACAAAAGCTATCTCTAAAATCAAAGATAGCTTTAGAATTAAAACTAGCAATTACCCTTTTTAGCTTGTCCTGGAGGGCAAAAATTACCATTGCCGTTACGATGATACGGACCATCTTCTAAAATAACTCTATCATTTTCTAAGATAACTCTATTTGGTGTTTTGGCACTTACGGTGCATCCGGCCATTAATACTGCTATCACTAAGCAAACGATACTATTTTTCAATCAATCTCCTTTGGTAGTATTACAATACGAAATATCGACATAAATTTATAAATTTTTATACTTTTTAATGATAATATGCAAAAAAATATACTTTAATTTATATACCAAAAAGGAGAATAAATGTCCGAATCTGCCCAAACAAAAAAGCCTTCTTTAGCTAAAGACTATGGGCTTATAATTGCTATTTTATCTATGATTATTATCTGGTTTTTACCAACTCCTGTTGATTTGCCAGTCGTTGGACAAAGAATGATAGGAATTTTAGCATTTGCAGTTATTGTATGGATAACTGAATGCATGAGCTATCCTGCAAGTGCTTTTTGTGTACTTGCGCTTATGGCATTTGGTATGGGAACTGCTCCAAGTATGGAAAAAGCTGATGTTCTTATGGGAACTGGAGCTGCTTTGAAAATAGCACTTTCAGGTTTTGCTAACTCATCTTGGGCGCTTGTTATGGCTGCACTTTTCTTAGCCGCTGCTATGATGATAACAGGGCTTGATAAGAGAATAGCACTTTTTGTTATGTCTAAAATAGGCACAAAAGCAAAACATATGGTAATTGGCGTTATCTTGGTTGGCTGTATATTAAGCTTTTTTGTACCTAGCACAACAGCTAGGGTATCTTGTGTGGTTCCAATTGTTATTGGTATCATAAGAGCTTTTGGCGTAAAACAAGGTTCAACTTTTGCAGCTATAATGATGATAGCAGTTGCACAAGCTGATAGTTTATGGAATGTGGGTGTAAAAACAGCTGCCGCACAAAACATGGTAGCCATAGGATTTATAAAAGACATCTTAAAAACAGATATAAGTTGGCTTGAGTGGTTTATAGCAGCAGCTCCTTACTCCATTGTAATGTCAGTTGTTCTATATTTTGTCGTGGTAAAAATTTTACCTCCTGAGATAGATGAAATTCCAGGTGGTCAAAGCACCATACACAAAATGCAAGAAGATATGGGACCAGTAACATTAAATGAAAAAAAACTTATGTTGATTTCATGTGTATTGCTTTTTTTCTGGGCAACAGAAAAAACCTTACATCCTTTTGACACCTCCTCAGTTACTATTGCTGGAATTGCTATAATGTTTTTACCAAAAGTTGGCATTATGGACTGGAAAGATGCAGTTGGTAAAATAAATTGGGGTACTATAATACTTTTTGGTATTGGCATAAGCCTTGGAACAGCTCTTTTAAAAACAAAGGCTGCTGTATGGCTAGCCGATCATTTTGTTGCGATATTTGGATTAAACTCAATGTCAGCCATTGGAATTATTGCCATATTAGGTTTTTTCCTTATTGTTATACATCTTGGATTTGCCTCAGCAACTGCTCTTGCAGCCGCAATGATACCTATAATTATATCTATATTACAAAATGTTCAAACACCTGGCATAAATATTCTTGGTATTACTATGATTTTACAATATGTAATATGTTTTGGATTTATTTTACCAGTAAATGCACCACAAAACATGATAGCCTATGGAACGGGGTATTTTAGTGTAAAACAGTTTGTTATGACTGGAATTCCACTTTGTATAATTGCTTATCTTCTAATACTTCTTTTTAGTGCGACTTATTGGAGTTGGCTAGGATATGCTTAAATGATATGTCAGGAATTTATTTTAAAATTCCTAGTACTTTTGAACTCATTTTTTTAAGAGCTGTTTTGTTTTGTGACTTTTCTAAAAGATAGTTTACAACATCTTTTCTGCCAAACATAACAGCAAAACTGTATGGAGTCATACCCATACCACAATTTTCATCCATATTTGCACCATGTTCAACTAAAAGTTTTACAATATCCAAATAACCTTTAAAACAAACTCCAGCTAACGGAGTTTGTCCACGATCATTTTTCTCATCAACTAAAGCTCCATTTTCTAAAAGCATTTTAGATGTTTCTAAATTTCCGTTATAAGAAGCTATCATTAAAAAGGTATTTCCTTTATGATCTTTTAAATTTGGGTTTAATCCAACCTTTATCATATTTTGTAAAGTATCGACATCATTTTTTCTTGCAAAATCCATTGCCATGAGGCAAAGTTCATTAAACCTTGCCTCTTCTTCTTTTGTTATTTGTTGCATTTTCTATTAAATGCTTCCCTTACGCCATGAGCATAAGCCGGATCTATTTTTTCAAAATGCCTCAAAGCTCTATCTTTTACCATATCACTAACGCCATCCATGCTATCTACTATATTGCTAAAAAGTTGTAATTTTTGATCATCGCTCATTAAATTAAATAATGCTCTTGGTTGTGAATAGTAATCATTATCATCATAATCAAATCTTTGAGCTACACCATCAAGTTGTAAATCTGGCTCTAAATAACTCTTATCCTCAACTGGTCCACCATAACTATTTGGTTCATAATACTTCTTGGTTTCAACCTTATGAATTCCAGTATTCATAGCACCATCACGATTATACGTATGAACTGGAACTATTGGTCTGTTTACCTCAAGTTGCTCATAATGCGTTCCAACTCTGTATCTGTGTGCATCTGCATAACTAAATACCCTAGCTTGAAGCATTTTATCTGGACTAAAACTAATTCCTGGAACTATATTTGATGGACTGAATGCAGCTTGCTCTATATCGTTAAAATAATTATCCGGATTTTTATTTAGCTCAAAATAACCAACATCTATAAGTGGATAATCTTTGTGAGACCAAACTTTTGTTATATCAAATGGATTAAATCCACAAGTTTTAGCTTTTTCTTCGCTCATAATTTGAATTTTAAAATTCCATCTTGGATAGTCGCCCTTTTCAATGCTCTCTCTAAGATCTCTAATATTGCTTTCCCTATCTTTTGCAATTACTTTTGCAGCCTCATCATTTGTTAAATTTTTTATACCTTGGGTAGTTTTAAAATGGAATTTCACCCAAAATCTCTCGTTTTTAGCATTTATAAGACTATAAGTATGGCTTCCAAATCCATTCATATTTCTAAAACTTGCAGGTATTCCTCTATCACTCATTAAAATCGTAACTTGATGTAAGCTTTCAGGAACCAATGTCCAAAAATCCCATTGTGCCTCATTTGATCTAAGATGAGTCATAGGATCTCTTTTTTGAGTATGTATAAAATCAGGAAACTTCATAGCATCTCTAACAAAAAATACAGGAGTATTATTTCCTACTAAATCCCAATTTCCTTCTTTTGTATAAAATTTCATTGCAAAGCCACGAACATCTCTTTCAGCATCTGCTGCGCCCATTTCGCCAGCAACAGTTGAAAATCTAGCCAGCATTTTAGTTTTTTCACCTTTTTGTAAACAACTCGCTTTTGTATATTTTGATATGTCTTCTGTTATTACAAGATTCCCAAAAGCGCCACCACCTTTTGCATGAACTGTTCTTTCTGGAATTCTCTCTCTATTTTGATGAGCAAGTTTCTCTAAAAGTTGATAGTCTTGCATTAAAAGAGGCCCTCTTTTACCTGCTGTTATACTGTTTTGATTGTCAGCAATTATATTACCGGCTGTTGTAGTTAATGTTGCCATAATTTTCCTTTTAAATATTTTGAATTATTAAATAATAAAATTTATTATTTAATGAATTGTATAGCACCAAAGTAAACATAAAATATATTTTTTATAACCAAAATATATTTTATTAGAAAGAAAAAAAGAGGAAAATTATAAGTTTAGTTTGGTCTAAACATTTAGAGCCAAACTAGGTATATTATTTTGTTTTTGACATTCTTTTACGCGTAATTGGATCAAGGTATCTTTTTCTAACGCGAATATTTGCTGGAGTTACCTCAACAAGTTCATCTTCTTCTATCCATTCTAATGCTCTTTCTAATGAAAGTGTTCTTGGTGGAACAAGTTTAATCGCATCATCACTACCGCTTGCACGAACGTTTGTTAGGTTTTTACCCTTTATAGGATTTACATCTAAATCATTTGGGCGACTATGCTCACCTATAATCATACCCACATAAACTTTTGTTTGCGGACCAACGAAAAGCACACCTCTATCTTGTAAATTCCAAAGCGAATAAGCTAGAGCAACTCCGTTTTCCATACTAACTAAAGCACCATTACTTCTTTGCTCTACACTTCCTATAACAGGGCGAAATTCCAAAAAGCTATGATTCATAACACCTTCACCCCTAGTATCTGTTAAAAACTGGCTTCTAAATCCTATAAGACCACGCGCAGGAATTTCAAATTCTATTCTTGTTTGACCATCTCCAGTTGGGTTCATACTTACCATTTCGGCTTTTTTTCTACCAAGTTTTTCTATCGCAACACCCGTACAATCATCTGGCACATCAATAACTAAAAGTTCAAATGGCTCACATTTTACACCATCTATCTCTTTTACTATAACTTCTGGTCTTCCTAGACAAAACTCAAAGCCTTCTCTTCTCATATTTTCAGCTAAAATCGTAATTTGAAGTTCACCTCTACCGCTTACTTTAAATTTACCCTCACCTGCATTTTCGTATCTCATAGCAATATTTGTTTTCATCTCGTTTGATAAACGCTCATCAATTTTATTTGAAGTTACAAATTTGCCTTCGGTTCCTGCAAGTGGGCTATCATTTACGCTAAAAATTACACTTAATGTTGGTTCTTCTATATGAAGCGCGTCAAGCGGCATAGGATTACTTGGATCAACCACACTATCTCCAACATCCAAAGCTTCAAAACCAGCAATTGCTACAATATCTCCAACACTTGCTTCATTTATTTCCTGTCTTTGGAGTCCTAAAAATCCTATAAGTTTACTTATGCGCCCATTAACTTTTGTACCGTCAGCTTTCATTAACATAACTGAAGAGTTTTTCTTAATAGTTCCATTAAACATTCTAGCAATTCCTATTTTACCTACATAATTATCATAATCGAGTGTAAAAACTTGTAGTTGTAAAGGATTATTTTCATCGCCACCTGGAGTTGGAACATGTTTTATGATGGTTTCAAAAAGAGGAATCATATCCATATTTGTATCTTCTAATGCGTATCTGGCGAAACCGTTTTTTGCAGCTGCATAAATTACAGGGAACTCAAGTTGCTCATCATTAGCTTCTAAGGCAACAAAAAGATCAAAAATTTCATTTATTACTCTTTCAGGATCAGCTGCTGGTTTATCAACTTTATTTATAACAACAATTGGCCTTAAGCCAAAAGCTAAAGCTTTTTTAAGAACAAATTTTGTTTGAGGCATTACACCTTCTTGGGCATCAACTAATAGTAAAACACCATCAACCATTCTTAAAACACGCTCAACCTCACCACCAAAATCAGCGTGACCCGGGGTGTCAATAATATTTATTTTATAATCTTTATAATGAATCGCTGTGTTTTTAGAAAGGATTGTAATACCTCTTTCTCTTTCTATATCATTACTATCCATAACTCTTTCGCCAACTGTTTCGTGACTACTAAATGTACCTGATTGCTTTAGTAGCTCATCAACCATAGTTGTTTTACCGTGGTCAACATGAGCAATAACGGCGATATTTCTTATATTTTCCAAATTTTTCTCCATAAACTTTAAACTAGTGGATGATTTTATCTAAATTTTGCTTTAAAAAAGAAAAATTTATAAAGTTAAAATTTGGAACGAATTTTGCATGCAAATATTTAAAATAATTTTAGGATAGATTTATGCAAACACTTTTAGATGTTATAAATGACAATATTAAGCCAAGTGCAACAAAAAAGACTCAAAAAAGTGAAGGCAGTGAAAACGAGGGATTATTTTCAGCGCTTTTAAACTCTGTAAACAACGAGAATGCTGATGAAACAAACATCATCAATGCTGTATTAAATTTTAAACAAAATTTTGAATCTAAAAATGAGCTTAGTTCAAATTTAGCAAATTTAACCAAAATAAGTGAGCCAAAAAATCTATTTGAAGCTTCAAATTTTTTACAAATTTTAAGTTTACTAGAAGTATTAAATGGCGGAAAGATAAATAAATTTCCAATCCTAAATTCAAAAATGACAGAATTTTTCGCGGTTGAGAAAAATATATTAGAGATAAAAGGTGCAAAAAATATAAATGAACTTATAAAAATCTCGCAAAAATTTGATTTAGGTTTAGAAAAGATAAATATCACAAAAGACTTGACAAATAAATTTGAAAAAGAATTTGTAAACCTTGCAAAAAAAGATTTTTTCAAACTGGATAACTCTTTGAAATTTGATGAGATAACAAAGTCTCAAATCAATAAAATGTCAAAATCCGAAACAAAAAAAGAAGATACAAATTTACCAAAATTACTTGCTAATTTAGAAAATAAAATAGAACAAAAACTTCCAAAATTAGACACAATTGATCAAAAATCCATAGACCAAAAAAATAAAACTTTAGATTTAAATCAAGAAAATACCACAAATGATAAAAAACAAAAAATTGATATGCAAAATATCAAAATACCATCAGAAGAAATAAAAAAGCAAGATATAAAACTAAATCAAACTGAATATAAAATATCAAATGAAGCACCATCAAAGCAAGAAATAAAATCAGATTTATTAGATAAAAATACCTCTGAGCAAAAAATATTACAACCAAAACAAGCAGAAACTGATGCCAGTTTGCAAAACAAAAATTTAACCAGCGAAACCAAATTTGATAAAGTTGCAAAATCTGATGAAACCACAAATAAAATGTCTCAAAAAATGCCTGAAAACATTCAAAAATCAGAAATTTATCAAGATAAAAATATAGAAAGAAAATCACAAGATAATTTTCAAATAAAACAAAACATATTAAAAGATGACATGTTAAAAGCAGCTCTTAATCCATCTATGCACAGTAGCGAAGAGCAAAGCAAAAAAGATGATAATACTCAAAACCAAAATAAAAACAACAACAATGATGAGCAACTAAACCTTATAGTAAAAGATATTGTTAAAAATGCTCAAAATCAAATGAAAAATATAGATACTAAAAAAACTTTTGAGAGTTTCGCAACAAATCTAAAAGAACAAGTTGAAAATTATAAACCGCCTATTATGAGAGTAAATTTAGTTTTAAATCCAGAAAGACTTGGCGAGATTGAGATAACAATAATTAATAGAGGAAATAATCTTCATATAAATTTTAACTCAACTCCACAAACTATGAATCTTTTCTTGCAAAACCAAGCAGAGTTTAAAGCAAGTTTGGTAAATATGGGCTTTAGTGAGTTGCAAATGAATTTTTCAGATCAAAATCAAACCAAAGACCAGTCGCAAAACTCTAAAAAATTTAGATTTTTAAAAGAAGATGATGATCTTAATGATAAAGAGATGGAACAAAATTTGCTAGAGGTTATAGTACCTAGATATATATAAAGGATTAAAAATGGCTATTGATTCAATTAACAATACTTTTAACAATACTTTTACATCAGATAAAATGGCAGACAAAAAGGCCAAAGAAGCGGCCGAAAAGGCTCCTGGAACTAATCCTAAATCTGCTCTTGATAAAGATGCATTTATGAAGCTTTTACTTACTGAGCTTAAATATCAAGATCCAACTAGTCCTATGGATACAGCAAAAATGCTAGAACAAACAAGTCAACTAGCAACTCTTGAAACACAAGAAAATACAAATAAAATGATGAAAGACTTGGCGTCTCAAATGAAAGCAATGATGAGTATGAACTCATTTGCAGCACTTGGAACTATGGCACTTACCGCATCAGATGTCGTGGTTAAGGACAATTCAACAAAAGATATTAATTTCTCTATCTACTTCCCAGATGTAGCAAAAAGTGGAGTTTATGAAATTTATGATTCAACTAATTCAAAACTCATAGACTCTATTAGTTTTGAAAATGTTCCAAAAGGAACCCAACAAGTTATTTGGAATGGAAAAGACAGTGATGGAAATGAAGCCCCTCTTGGCGCATATAAAGTAAAAGCAAAATATATAACTGAATCTGGCGAGAAGAAAGAAACTAGTGTTGGTAGTTATCCTGTTGAAGCAATTAGATTTAGAGACGGAAAAGCTGAGATAAAAATAGGTGGAGAATTTGTTGATATTTCAAAAATAAGTGAATTTTATAAAGGCTAATAATGCTAAGGTCTCTTTATAATGGTGTAAGTGGAATAAAAACCCATGGAGTTGGCATAGATGTAACGGCTGATAATATAGCAAATATTAGCAATGTTGGCTTTAAAAGTTCTCGTCCTGAGTTTAAAAGTATATTTTACCAAACATCAGTAGAGTCTGGATATTTCTCTGGAGCAAATCAAGTTGGACTTGGCGCAACAATGCAAACAACAGCACTCCAAATGTCCCAAGGAAATCTAGTAGATTCAGATAATAACTTTGATCTTGCTATATCTGGGAATGGATACTTTGGCGTAATGGGAGAAAATAAAAATATATATTATACAAGAGATGGCGCATTTGATATAGATAAAGAAGGAAATTTAGTAACTAATAATGGTGAGTTCGTACTAGGAACTATGGCAAATTTTACTCAAACAACTCTTAGTGATTTTGCTAAAAAATCTTATGGCGAATTATACAAACAAAGTGGCAAAACACCAATTCTAGATGCATATATGGCTGATCCCAAAACAAAATTAACAATAGGAACTGAAACTGCACAACAACCAATAAAACTTCCAAAATATCTTTATATGCCAGCCGTTGCAACAAGTTATGTTAATTTTAGAGGTACATTAGATGTAAGACCAACATTTAAAGATACTGAAATTTCAGTTTCAAGCACTAATACTCAAAACAAAAATGACAATGGAACACTAAATTTAAACGGCAATATATCAGATTCTAGACTTAAAGCTGGTGATAGTATAAAAATTACATTAAAAGATAAAAACTCAAATATCCAAACCGCAAATGCTAAAATAAAAGATGATGGCACTTGGAGCATAGAAAATCTTGTATTAAATGGCCAAATGGACAAACAATCTCCGCTTGATATTTCCTTAAGTAGTATTGTAAAACAAGAAGTACCAAATACTTCTACATTTTATACAGATGTATTTTCTCCAACTGGTGAAAAAAATAAACTACAAATTAATTTTACAAAAAATATACCAAGTCAAGGCGAAGGTAGTGTTTGGCAGGTAAAAGCAAATCTTTTTTCTCCAGCAAATGCCCTTATAAGCTCTTCATCAGGAGAAGTAACTTTCGATGGTAGAGGAATGCTAAAAAGTTCAACTCTAGGATCAATAGACAATGGCGGTTCGCCTTTAAATATAAATTTGGGCACTCCTGGTAGTGCAAATGCTTCCAATATGCTTTTTGCCGGAATGGTTGCTAGAGAAGATAAAAGCAAAATAACTGATATCCAAAAAGATGGAGCAGGAGAAGGACTTTTTAATGATTATAAAGTAGGAGATAATGGAGTAATTTATGCTAATTTCAGTAATGCTACAAGCATTGAAGTAGCGAAAATACCGCTTTTCCATTTTCAAAACGAACAAGGCTTACACAAAGAAGGCGGAACATTATTTTCTAAAAGTGCTAACTCGGGAGATCCTTTTTTCTACAAAGATGCTAGAGGAAATTTAGTTTATGGTGCACAAATAAAACCAAATTTTTTAGAGCAATCTAATGTGGATTTGGGAGAACAATTAACAGAACTTATAGTTTTACAAAAAGGCTTTGATGCTAGCTCAAAAAGCATTACTACAAGCAATGAGATGTTAAAAACTGCAATAGGGCTTAAAAAATAGCCCTATTCAATATCTAAAATAAAAAAGTTGCTTATAAAACCACTATTTCCAAGTCTATCATACTGATTTATGGAAGCTTCCATATTATTAATACTATGATAAAGCATAGCAAGAGGAACTCGATTTTGAGGATCATTTGGATTAGTAACACGTGCTAGTTCTAGCATTGCTATAGCATTTTCTAGCTGATTTGCCCCCACACTAGCAACAGCAGCATAAAATACCAAAGAAGCATCTGTAATCCCATATGTATTTATAAGCCTATTATAAATAACATAGGCCTCATCAAAGTTATTTGCATATATATCAACATAAGCTAATGTTTCTAGTAAATTTACAAATTTATCACTATTTGCTGAAACCATCACTAGATTTTTAAGATCTGCTCTAGCTTTGTGTATAAAGCCAGAAATTTGAAGAAGTTTTATAAACTGCTCTTTTACAATATAAGGACCATAGTAAAACGAGTTAAGATCAAATTTTGAATTTTGCATGCTAATTTGAGCACTTTTTGCATAAGACTTTATATCTAAGTTATGGTTTATAGCCACAAAATTTATTATATTTGCCATAATGTCATTTGGTAATATTGAGTTTAATTCAGCTGCTTTTTTGATAAATTGATCTTCATTTTGGGCAAGATTTGCCACCATTGTCTCAAAAAATACATTTAAAGCAGATCTTTTTTTAGGTAGTTCAGACCAACTAATAAGAGCACTTGTATTATCTAAAGTAAGATGAAGAAGAACTGGGGCTATATCATCTGGACTTAATTTATCATCGTTTTGCATTCCTTCACTAACTTCACTCATAAGCTTTGGAACTTTTTCCTTTAAAATATCATTGCAAATTATAGCAAGCGCACCTGCTGTATGGTTTTTAGGATTTAAATGATAACTACTTGTAAAATACTTAGCTGCATTTTTAAAGTCTTGCAATTTTGCGTAACTTAAAGCTAGATTATAATGCACAACTGCATGTTGTGGATATAATTTTAAAAGCTCAGCAAATTCTTTATTTGCTTCTCTAAGTCTATCATCAAAGGCTTTTGCAATGCTTGAAGAAAGCATAGAATTTACTTTCGAAAGAGTACTTGAATTACCAAGATATTCTTGTGCACTTTGGACATTTTCAAGCGATAAATTTATAGCACCTTTTCTAGCAAAATCTATAGCTTGATTTACGTCAAATACTTGGTAAGGTACAAAATAAAATATCATTTCATATCTTTTTAATTTATCATGAAACATATCTTTTTCGAAGCTATTTTGAGCTATATTGATATCAAAAAGTTTAGGATTTAAGTTTATACCGACACTATAAAGTTTATTTGGTAAATTTTCATCAATTTGGGTTAGTTCTTTCAAAAGACTTGCTGCTTCTTTATAATATCCAATTTTTACATTTACTATAGCTAGTGCTGTTGAAATCTTGCTTCTATTTGGTTCGCTTATTTGAGCTCTTTTAAGATACTCTTTTGCTTCATTAAATTTACCTATCTTAGCATACAAAAGACCTATAGTAAAATTTGAACTAAACTCGTTTTGGTTTTGGAGATAATAAATTGCTTCTTCTTCTCTTCCCAAAAAAGTTAATATTTTAGCTTTTAAATAATTAAATTTGCTTTTATATTGGTCGTTTTTAGTATGATCTAGGACTTTTAGAGCTTCATAATAAAAACCATTGTAATAGTTTATAAGAGCAACATAGTAATTAAAAAGTGGTGAATCTGCTTCATTTACCAAAAAAGAGTGAGCTAAATTCAAAAAATAATCAAAAGAGTCATTTTTTCCAAGTTCAAGCGAACAAGCTGCAGCATTTAAAGCACTAACCGTAGCATTATCTATATCATTTATAGCTTTTTTAAATGATTTTATGGCTAATTCACAATTATTTTGATGCATTTGTGATACACCAAGATTATAATTAGATATCGACTCATTATAAGTAGAAATGTCTTTATAAATTTTAAGCGCTTCTAACTTATTGCCTTTTTCATAAAGAGAATTAGCTTTTTTAATCATATCATCTATTTTATTTGGAGCAAATTTTGCAGTATTGTATACTGGTTGTTCTATCTTTTTTTGAGGATCAGGCGCTTTTACTTCTTTATCTTTTCTTGGAAAAGCAAAATACAATATGAGGACTACAATTATAACTAACAAAATTATAGAGCCTATTATAGAGCCTATCAAAATATTTTTTTTGTTGTTTTTTGTTTTTGGCGTATCTTCTTCGCTAGTCTCTTCTTTGCTTTTGTTTATATCATCAAGTGGCGTCAAATCATCACTATCGCCAGCTTCGAGTATTACGATATTTTCTTCATCAGCCATAAACTACCTACATGTATTTTTGTAAAGCTTGTGGAATTTCTATACTTCCATCTGCTCTTTGATAGTTCTCCATTATAGCAATCAGTGTTCTACCAACCGCTAAAGACGAGCCGTTTAGCGTATGAGCTAAAATATTTTTCTTACCATCTTTGTAGCGAATTTTTGCTCTTCTTGCTTGAAAATCTCTTGTGTTTGAGATAGAACTTATCTCTCTATATCTATTTTGACCAGGCAACCAAACTTCAAGATCAATTGTCTTTGCTGCACTAAAGCCAAGATCGCCACTACAAAGCATCATATGACGATGCGGCAAACCAAGCGAAGTTAGCAAATCGCTTGCACAATTTATCATTTCTTCAAGTACAGCTTCGCTTTCATCTGCTTTTGTTATACTAACAAGTTCAACTTTTTCAAATTGATGTTGTCTTATCATTCCCCTGGTATCGCGTCCTGCTGAACCTGCTTCTTTTCTAAAACAGTGACTATAGCAAGTCATTTTTATTGGCAAATTTTCTATATCTAAAATTTCATCATTATATAAATTTGTAACAGGAACTTCGCTTGTTGGTATTAAATAAAGCTCTTCTTCTTTTATCTTATAAAGATCTTCTTCAAATTTAGGAAGTTGTCCTGTACCATAAAGTATCTCTGGTCTTACTAAAAAAGGAACATTCATAAGCTCAAAACCACGAGATGTATTAAAATCTATCATGTAGTTTACTAGCGCCCTATTTAATCTTGCTCCTTCGCCTTTTAAAACAGTAAAACGACTTCCTCCAAGCTTTGCACCACGCTCAAAGTCAAGCCATCCAAGACTTTCTCCTAGTTCAAAATGCTCTTTTGGAACAAAATCAAACTCTCTTGGTTTTAAAACTTTTTTTATCTCTACATTCCCATCTTCATCTTCACCAAATGGAACATCATCATCTATGATATTTGGTATAGAACAAGCTATTTTATCAAGCTTAACTTCAATATCTTTTACTAAATTTTCGCCATCTTGAATTTTTACTTTATTGCTAGCAAGCTCATCTTTTAGTGCACTTATATCTTCGCCACTTTTTGCTTTTATACCAAGTTCTTTGCTTTTTACATTTTGGAGTGCTTGAAGAGATTCTAAATCCTGTTTTTTAAGTTTAAGCTCATTATACAAATCAAGCAATTTTTTTAACATTTCTGGATTTGTTTTTTTTGCTTTTAGTTTTTTTGTAAATTCATCAAAATTTGTCTCAATGAGTTTTAAATTTATCATTTGTTCTCCTAAACATTTTGTAAATTATATCTCTTTTTAACCTAAAATTCAAAATTCATGAGACGAAAAATGTTTTAAAGTTCGCTAAGATCTTTTGCTATCTTCAAAGATTTTTTAAAAAGTTTACTTTGTTCAGCTTCATCAAGATTACCAAAAAGTATTTGATTTCTTATTAATGCAAGATCAAATTGTTTAAACATCTTATCTTGCTCTTTTAAATCCTGCTTTAGCTTTTCGTTTATTTTTTTCATTTCATCATTTTGTTTAGTAATATTATCTAACATCTTACTAAATTCATCATTTTGCTTTATGATTTCGCCAAGTTTAGCAGTAGTATCTACACGGTTTAAACTATCTTTTATAACCATCATTTTACACTCCTTGCTTTTTAATGTATTTTATAAACCAAATAAAGCAAAAGGCATTCCAAATTTAAGATCCATAACTACCAGAAGAAGTACTGCTTTTACTTCCACCACTAAAAAAACCGCCTTTTTTAGAAGTAGAGCTTGAAGAAGTGGTTGCTTTTGCTTTATTAAAACTATCAACACTTCTTGAGTATGTGCTTGGATTTTTATAAGCTGTTTGTCTGTAATTATTATAAGCTGTGTTATTAAAAAGCTTATTGCCTATCCAGCCTCCGATAATAGCACCAGCAGCACTTGCAAGTATTGCTTCTCCTAAAGATAATCCACCACTATGAAGCTGTGCATTTTGATTAGTTAGTGGGCTAACCCCAGCATCTATTTTTGCATTTTCTTCAGCTATCAAAGCATCCATCTCTTCTTTTGTAAGAACTTTTTCTGTGCCGTTTATATCTTTTAAAACAATTCTCGTTTCTTTACTAGGAAATTCTTCTTGAATTTTGTATTTGCCAGGTTCAGTTTCTTCAACTATAACAAAAGCACCTTGCATAGCTTGATTTTGCGAATTTATCTCTTCCTTGTGATCGCTATTACAGCCATTTAGTCCAGTTATAAGCATTGCGCCAAGTCCACCAACTGCTGCATAATTTGCTATTTTTTTAAATTTTTTCATATTGTTCCTACTTTATTTTTTTATCTCTTCTAATATAGACAATACCATTTTTCAGCTTAATTCTTTTAGAAGTATCTATCCTTGAGATTATATATTTTTTTAGTTTCTTTTCATCTTTTAAGCTAAGATTATTTATCAGACAATACGTGCTAAATTTAATCCACTTTTTGTTATCACCAAAATCATCACTCATATCATTTTTTATAATATCTTTATCTTCATAATCACTAATTTCAACATCAATTGGCGCCAAATAATCGCCATTTTGCTTTGCAAGGAGTGGTTTTTCAAGAAGAGCTAAGAAGTATTTTAACTTTTCATCTTTTTCTTTATAAATTTGTTTTATCTCTTCTTTGTTTTGAATTAAAATTTGTTCTTTTTGGTAATATAAATCATCTTTTTGCTTATGAAGTCTTGCATTTTCATCTTTAAGTTCATTTATTTCACCAAGCAAATACTCAGTAAAAAAATCATTTGTATCTGTTTTTTTCGTATTTTTTTCTATAGACTTTTTAGGTTTTTTATTAGGAGTTGAATCAAGTATGATATATTTTTGTCCGTTTTCTTCTACGAACTCTAAAGTGCCTCTTCTTATCCTATTATAAACGGCTTCTTTTGTAATACCAAGATGAGTTGCTGCATCTGCAACGCAGAGCTTTTGCATGAAGTCTCCCAATCTGTGTTAATTGGCCGCCAAATGGCGACCAACTTTGGCTTAGAGTTTTGATTCGTAGCGTCTAAGCATATAAAGACGCTTAAGCATTTTTTTACGAGCTGAAATTTTCTGTTTTTTTCTTATTTCAGTCATAGGTTCAAAAAATCTTCTAGCTCTTACTTCAGTAACAACTAGGTTTCTATCAACTTGTTTTTTGAATCTTCTATAAGCTTCATCAAAAGACTCGTTTGGATGTACCTTAACTCCTGGCACTTCCATCACCACCTTTCATAAAATTTGAGTTTTTATTATAGCTAAAAATAGTTTAAAAAAGCAAATTTACAACTTAAACAATCTGTTTATAATAAATTCAAACACTATTTATAACTAAAGAGTATTATTACAATCACACACAATTAATAAAAAACCTCCTTTTTGAATACCCTAAGATAAGAAGATTTATTCTTAGGGTTTTATTTTATTAAAACTTTTCTTTGTTATAATAGTCCTTATAAAATAAGGATGACCATGCAACTAACTCACTTAAATGAAAAGGGCAGCCCAAAAATGGTAGATGTTAGCCCTAAAGATGATACAACTAGAATTGCAACAGCAAGTGGTATTATTAAAATGTCAAAAGAAGCTTTTGAGATCATAAAAACAAATACTGCAACAAAAGGTCCAGTTTTACAAACCGCTATTATCGCAGCTATAATGGGAGCTAAGCAAACATCTCACCTTATACCAATGTGCCATCCACTAAATATCTCAAGCATAGATACGGATGTAGAAGAGCTTGAAGGAGAATTTGGTTACAAATTATATGTTAGTGTAAAACTAAGCGGCAAAACAGGCGTTGAGATGGAAGCATTAACTGGTGTAAGCATAGGACTTTTAACGATTTATGATATGATAAAAGCAGTAGATAAAAGCATGATTATAAGTGAAATTTGTTTAGAAAGAAAAAGTGGTGGAAAAAGTGGCGAATATGTGCGAAAATAAACCCAAAATCAACTATCCTTGCTTTTGGAAATACAAAATTATCCTTTCAAAAGATGAAAATGTTGAAAATATTGTGAGTTTAGTTACTAAAAACAAAGAGTATAAACTAGAATTTTCAAATTTAAGTAGTAGTGGAACATATCAAAGCCATAATCTAAGTATATTTGTATTAAATGATAGCGAGAGACTTGATATATTTAATAAACTAAAAAATAGATGTAAATTTGTTTTATAAAGGGAAAAGATGCAAAAAGATATATTTTTGAATTTTATAAATTCACACAAAAATAATGAGGATTTTAGTCTTTGTCTAAATGATTATATATTTACAATGTATAAAGATGAATTTGTAGGTGAGATCACAAATGAAGATAAGCTTACTGGTATTTTTTCTGAATTATGTAATATTGTAAAAAGTGAAAATTTACTAAATACAGAAAATTTATCAGCAATAATGGATGGTCTTTTTAGAGCAAGCATATACGAAAAAGAGCAATATTTTCATAAACTAATATATGAAAATGATCAGTTAAAAAAACAAATTTATGCCCAAGGTAAAGACATAAGAAACTCTCTTGTAAATATATACAAAAATATGGAAAATGAGTTTAAGCAAAGTGATAATCCAGATAAATTTATGATTTTAGATGTAATAGACCAAAAACTTATAGGTGGTTTGGAGATTTTGGGCATATTAAGGGAAACAGCTGAATCTGCATTTTTAACAACCATAGAAAATGGTGAAGATGTAGAAGATACAGCATATGAAATAAGCAAACATATATCATATCTAACAATTATAGAAGGTGAATTTAAAAAAGAAAGAATTCTAAATATCTCAAAAATAATTATAAAAGCAGCGACTGGGGTAGCAAATGAAAGCAAAATTCATGCAAGTCCTCTTATAAAAGGTGTAATAAATGGAAATAAAGATGGTATTTTTAAATCTATAGAAAAACTCCGCGATGAGATAAAATTCGCACCAAAAGAAGTAAATGAGGGACTAGTTAATACTATAAAAGAACTTCAAAATATAGAAAATGATTTTATAATCCTTCTAAAAGATATAGTTTTAATATCTGAAGAACCATCAAAATCTATTATCGAAGATATATTACAAAACAGTTTAGATACTTATACAGCTAAATTTATAAGACTTACAAACGAGACAAAAGAGTTAATATTCTCAAAAATAGACGAACTTAAAGAAAATGAAAATATCGAAGAACTTACAAAAAAAGCTAATGAAAAAATGCAAACCTTAAAACAAGAGTTAAGCAAAAAAAGCTTTAAGATATTTAAAAATTTAGAAGTACAAAAGCAAGAATTTGATAAATTTGAACTTGAAAATAAGAAAAATGAGATAACTACAGAAGCCAAAAAGCTTGGAAATAAAATTTATGATGGTGCAAAAAATTTGCTAGAACAAACAAAAGAAAGTTTTAAAAGAAAATGAAAAAGATTATAGCTTGCGTAGATGGTAGCTCGCTTAATAAAAGCGTATGTGAGAGCGCGATAAATATCGCTAAGATGCTAAATTTAAAAATTTATTTTTTAAATGTAAATGAGGTCTTGCAAGATTATGCTTCATCATTTGCTATGATGGGTATTATGGATCCGATACATCAGTATCATGTGGATTATGAGATTGTAAAAGAGTTAAATGATAGCAAAGATAGAGCAGATAATCTTGGCAATACTCTTGGTATGTATAATAAATTTGCAATAAACTCCGGTCTTCAATCGCAAGTTATCCAAGAAGAAGGCGATCTTATCGCGAAAATACAATCTTTATGTGATGATGAAAGTATACTTGTTATAGGAAATAGCGTTAGCTCAAATGAAATAAGTAAAAATCTATTTGATATCATAAAATATGCAAAATCCCCTATCTTCACAGTTAGCTCAATTTTAGACAAAGTAGAGAAAGTTTTGATAGCTTATGATGATTCAAAATCAAGTATAAAAATCTTTGATTTTGTTTGTAGAAATTATCCAAATACACAAAAATATATTTTAAACCTCAACGATAGCAAAGAAAAAGCGGATGAGATATTAGCAAAAGCAAAAGAATTGCATAATGATGAAAATATGAAATTTTTAAGTACAAATGGTGGTGTCGATGAAATGCTTGAGCTTGCAAAACGATACGATATAGACTTGATAGCTTGCGGTGCGTTTAACTCAAATCCTATAAAAAGATTTTTCTTTGGTAGTTTTTCTACTGAACTCATAGAAGAATCAAAGCTACCAATTGTAACAATTTCATAAAACAGGGAAAATTATGACTTTAATTAGCGTAGAACAAGCAATAGAAGATATAAAACAGGGAAAAATGCTTGTCATGGTTGATGATGAAGATAGAGAAAATGAAGGCGATATAGTTTTTGCAGCGACTTTTAGTGACACAGAAAAAATCAACTTTACCATAACTCATGCAAAAGGCGTTTTATGCACACCAATAAGCGAAGAAATAGCTAAAAAGCTGAATCTCACACCTATGGTAAGCTCAAATACATCATCTCACGAGACCGCTTTTACAGTAACAATCGATGCAAAAGAAGCAACTACTGGTGTTAGTGCATATGAGCGCGATATGACAATAAAACTTATGTGCTCTCCAACTACAACTCCTGAAGATTTTGTGCGTCCAGGGCATATTTTTCCACTCATTGCAAAAAATGGTGGTGTACTTGTAAGGACGGGTCATACGGAAGGTTGCGTTGATCTATGTAAATTAGCTGGGCTTATGGAAGTTGCTATATGTTGCGAAATAATAAAAGATGATGGAACTATGGCAAGAAGAGATGATTTGAAGCTATTTTGCAAAAAATTTGGACTAAATATGGTTGCAATTTCTGATATCGTAAAATACAGACTCCAAAACGAAACTCTTATAAATGTTGATAATCCAGTAGATACACTATTGTGCGGATATAATGTAAAAAAATATGAGATAAAAGACCATTTAAGCAGAACTCATTTTGCTTTTGTTTTTGGATCTCTTGATAAAAGGTGCGTTGTTAAGTTTGAAAAAATATCATCTAATGTGGAATTTATGTCAAGTAAAAAATATGATGACCTTACAAAAAGTCTAGAAATTTTAAATCAAAAAGGCGGAATTTTACTATTTTTAGATGATGGTAGGGACAGTAAAAATCTTATAAAAGATTATGGAATTGGTGCTCAAATTTTAAAACATTTTGGTATCACACAAATCGACATGATTAGCTCAAGCTCTAAAAAAGAATTTGTAGGAATAAAAGGCTTTAACTTAGATATCGTTTCATATATTAACTAAATTTATTTTCCAAGTTTAGTAAAAATTTCTTTATTTCCAAGCCACCACTATATCCACCAATAGAGTTTTTTCTAACTATTCGGTGGCATGGTATGATGATAGGAATTTTATTTTTGGCATTTGCGTTGCCAACAGCCCTTTGAGCTTTTGGATGATTTATCAACTCCGCTATATCACTATAAGTAGCAGTTGTGCCATACTTTAAGCTAAGAAGTGCATTATAAACAGACATCTCAAAATCACTTCCTCTTATATGCAAATTTACACTAAATTCTTTTAAATTTCCACTAAAATAATCCTCTAATTCTTTTATGCACTTTTTTAAATGATGATTTTTTACTTCTAAATTTAAAAAATCTTTTTTAAAATTTATCTCGCAAATTCCTATATCATCAGCTAAAATTTCTAAATTCCCAATAGGCGTGTGCATATAAACTTTTTGCATATTTATCCTTTTTTATAAATTTATTTAAATTTATATTTAAATGAGCTAAAATATTTGTTAAATTTAAAAAAGAAGTAAACAATGGAATTTGAACTTTGGCAATTTGGAGTATTTTTTGCGGCTGCATTTTTAGGTGGCTTTATAGATGCTATAGCTGGAGGGGGTGGTCTTATCTGCTTGCCAGCACTTTTGGCCATGAATGTTCCTCCACATGTTGCGCTTGCTACAAATAAACTTCAAGGAAGTTTTGGCACTTTTACAGCTGCTGCAAATTTTTGGGCAAAAGGCTATATCGATAAAAAAGAGATAATAACTGGTATAATCTTTACTTTCATAGGCGCATGCACAGGAGCGCTACTTGTGCTATTTATAGATGCAAAGTTTTTAAACTATATCATCCCATTTTTGCTTATTGGCATTTTTATATATACTATTTTATCTCCAAATTTAGGCAAAGAAGACGTGCAAGCTAGAATGTCACCAAAGCCATTTTATATCATTTTTGGATTTATTTTAGGCTTTTATGACGGGTTTTTTGGCCCAGGAACAGGTTCTTTTTGGACATTTGCGTTAGTTGGGCTACTTGGGCTTTATATGAAAAAAGCAGTTGCTCATACTAAGGTTTTAAATTTTGTTTCAAATTTTGTCTCTTTGATTGTTTTTATACTTGGCGGGCAAATACTTTGGTTGGTTGGCTTTATCATGGCAGTTGGACAAATACTTGGCGGATATTTTGGCTCAAATTTTGTTATGAAAAAAGATGTAAAGTGGATAAAAACAATATTTTTAACAATTGTCGCCTTAACAATTTTAAAAATTATTTATGGATTCATCTTTTAAATCTTTTTAGCATAAGCAAAAACTCTAAATGAGTTTAGTATAGCAAGCACAGTAACGCCTACATCTGCAAATATTGCAGCCCACATTGATGCAAAGCCAAAAACAGCTAAAATCAAAACTAGCACTTTTGTACCTATGCTAAATATGATATTTTGATATGACACACTTATGGTTTTTTTAGCTATTTCCATAGCAATTTTTAACTTGCTTAAATGATTATCAAGCAATACTATATCGCCAGCTTCAATCGCAGCAGGGCTTCCAAACATCGCTATACCAGCATCTGCTCTTGCTAGAACTGGAGCGTCATTTATGCCATCGCCAATATAACAAAGAGTTTCATTTTTTGCTTTTTTATCCATCAAATTTTCTAAAATTTCAACCTTTGTCATAGGCGAAAGCTGGGCATAAACCTCATCTATGCCAAGCTTAGTAGAGACGATCTTTGCTGAACTTTCTTTATCGCCTGTAAGTATGGCTGTTTTTATGCCTTTAGTTTTTAGATACTCTATAACCTTTATAGCATCATCTCTTATCTCATCTTTAAATGTTATATATCCTGCAAACTCGCCATTTATTGCTATAAATGTTGAAGTTTTATCAATATTTGGTAAAGCAAAATCTTTTAATAAATTGGCATTTCCTACTAATACATCAGCGCCTTTGATATTTGCTTTTATCCCAAACCCAGGGAGTTCTTGAAGATTTGAAACCAAGCTTTCATCTAAGCTTATATTCTCATTTTTTGCATATTTTATAAGTGAAATTCCAATAGGATGTGATGAATAAAGCTGCGCTAAAATAACATATTCTACAATATCATCTTTATTAAACTTCCCTACACTTACTATCTCATCAACTATAAAATCACCTTTTGTAAGCGTTCCTGTTTTATCAAAAACAAAAGTTTTAGCTTTTGAGAGTACCTCCAAAAAATTACTTCCTTTTACTAAAATTCCTTTTTTGCTTGCTGCTCCAATTCCTCCAAAAAAGCTAAGCGGTACAGAGATAACAAGCGCACAAGGACAAGAAACTACCAAAAATATTAGCGCTCTATAAAGCCATTCTTTAAACTCGCCCACAAAAAATATCGGAACTATAGCTATAAAAACAGCTATACCAACTACTATTGGAGTATAAATTCTAGCAAACTTAGTTATAAATTTCTCTTGTTTTGATTTTTTAGATGTAGCATCTTCTACAAGCTCTAGAATTTGGGCTATGGTTGAGTTTTCAAAAGTTTTAGTAACTCTAACTTCTAAAAGCCCATTTGTATTTACATATCCGCTTATGATTTCATCGCCACTTTTAAGCTCTTTTGGGATAGGCTCTCCTGTTATAGCAGCTGTATTTAATGAGGATGCCCCACTTATTATAACACCATCAAGTGGCACTTTTTCTCCAGGTTTTATAATGATGATATCGCCTACCTTAATATCATTTGGATCAACTTTTTTATGCTCACTATTACTTAGCTTTAAATTTGCATACTCTGGCATAAGCTTCATAGCTTCTTTTAGTAAATTTCTTGATTTATTTAACGAATAATCCTCAAAAGTTTCTCCTATCTTATAAAAAAGCATCACAGCAACAGCTTCTAGATGCTCTCCTATAAAAAAAGCTCCTAATGATGCTACGCTCATTAAAAAATTTTCATCTAAAAATGATCTATTTGTTAGAGTTTTTATACCATTTAGCAAAACCTTATGCCCTACTATAACATACGCAATAGCTAAAAAAACCATCTTTAAAGTGGCATAGTGGATAAAAAAAGAAATTATAATGAAAAAGATACTAATAGCTATGAAGCTTATCTCTTTTTTCATTTATAGAATTTCCATAATTGTATTTGGTTCTAATTTAGTTATAATCTCTTGGCACTCTTTTAAAATTTCATGTTCTTTGTTCTCATCGAAATCTATCTTCATTTTTGTACTCATAAAATTTATACTAACACTCTCAACTCCATCTATCTTTGAAATTTTATCTTCCATTTTAGCTGCACAGTTAGCACAATCTAAGTTTTTAAGTAAAAATTTTTTACACATTTTTTTAACCTTTTATTCATTTATGTGAATCAAACTTTGATTCAAAATAGAGCTTATATGCTCATCTTTTAGACTATAATACACAACTTTCCCATCGCGCCTACTTTTAACAAAATTACCTTGTTTTAGAACTCTTAGCTGATGAGAGATACTTGAACTACTCATACTTAAAAGTGCTGCTATATCACAAACGCACATTTCGTTTTTACTTAGAGCCCATAGAATCCGAACTCTTGTACTATCACCAAAAACTTTAAAAAAATCAGCCAAGCGCTCTAAACTATCATCATTTGGCATAGTTTTTATGACATTTTTAATGATTTCCTCATGTATTACAGTAGTTTCACAAAAATCCAAATTTAATCCTTTAAATTTAACTAATCAAATTTACATATGAATAATTGTTCATATGTTTGAGAGAAATTATACTTATTTTGAAAACCATTGTCAAGTATAATAAATATTTTTAAATATATAAAAAAATAACATTTATATTTATCAAAATTTTAAAGTGCTTGTGTTAGAATTAAACTACTAAAACAAAAGGATTAAAAATGGATTTCTTCTCTCAATACAATGAAAATAAAAAAAGGCGTGATGAGTTAGGAATTCCCCCCTTAGCTTTGAACGAAAAAGAAGTAAAAGAGGTTTGCGAACTCTTAAGAAACGACTCACCTAAAAACGATGAACTGATTTACCTGCTTAAAAATCGTATAAATCCAGGCGTAGATAATGCCGCAAAGATAAAAGCTGAGTTTTTAAATGAGATTATAAATCATGATTTAAAGATAAAGGGTATTGATAAATTTGAAGCCATCGATATCCTAAAAACAATGCTTGGAGGATATAATGTTATAGTTTTGATATCTTGCTTGCAAAATAAAGATGAGAAAGTTACCAAACAAGCAGCCGAAGCGCTTAAAAACACTATTTTTGTGCATGATTATTTCAATGATATTGCAAAACTCGCACAAACAAACTCTTATGCCAAAGATATATTAACTTCTTGGGCGAATGCTCAGTGGTTTAAATCAAAAAAAGAAATTCCACAAAAAATTGAGGTTGTTGTATTTAAAGTTGATGGGGAAACAAATACCGATGATTTAAGCCCTGCAAGTGAAGCTTTTAGTCGAAGTGATATACCGCTTCATGCTTTAGCAATGCTCCAAAAAAAACTTCCTGATGGGATAAAAAAGATAAACGAGCTTAAAAAAAGCGGTAAAAAAATAGCTTATGTTGGAGATGTTGTTGGAACAGGAAGCAGTAGAAAAAGTGCTATAAATTCCATTCAATGGCATTTAGGAGAAGATATAGTTGGCATACCAAATAAAAAAACTGGTGGCATAATAATAGGCTCAACAATTGCCCCAATTTTCTTTAATACAGCCGAAGATAGTGGTGCACTACCTATAATAGCAAATGTTGATGATTTAAAAACTGGCGATGAGATAGAAATATATCCTTATAAGGGCGAAATAGTAAAAAATGGCAAAGTTATAAGTAAATTTGAACTCATGCCAAATACCATAAAAGACGAAGTTAAAGCAGGAGGAAGAATTCCTTTAATCATCATAAAATCTTTATGTTATAAAGCTAGAAAAACTCTAAATATGGAGGATGAAAAAGATATTTTCATAAAACCTACTCAACCTCAAAGTGATGAAAGTTATGGTTATACACTAGCTCAAAAAATGGTAGGTATGGCATGTGGTCTAGATGGTGTAAGGCCGGGAATGTATGTAGAACCACAAACTCTAACAGTTGGTTCGCAAGATACCACTGGACCAATGACAAGAGACGAGATAAAAGAGCTTGCAAGCCTTGGATTTAATGCCGATTTTGTTCTTCAAAGTTTTTGTCATACAGCAGCTTATCCAAAACCAAGCGATGAAATAACCCATAAAACACTTCCAAATTTTATTAGTTCAAGAGGTGGAGTTGCACTAAAACCAGGTGATGGTGTAATTCACTCTTGGCTAAATAGAATGGTTTTGCCAGATACAGTAGGAACTGGTGGAGATAGCCACACAAGATTTCCTATTGGTATAAGTTTTCCTGCTGGAAGTGGTCTTGTTGCATTTGCAGCTGTCTTAGGATTAATGCCATTAAATATGCCTGAATCTATATTAGTAAGATTTAGTGGAAAAATGCAGCCTGGAATTACTTTAAGAGACCTAGTAAATGCGATACCATATTATGCCATAAAACAAGGTCTTTTAACTGTTGATAAAAAAAATAAGAAAAATATCTTCGCTGGTAAAATTCTAGAGATTGAAGGACTTAAGCACCTAAAAGTAGAACAAGCTTTTGAACTAAGCGATGCAAGTGCCGAAAGAAGCGCTGCAGCTTGCACAGTAGCACTCGATAAAGAACCAGTTATAGAATATCTAAAATCAAATATAGTCTTGATAGATGCCATGATTGCTGCTGGTTATGAAAACAAAGAAACTCTAGAGCGAAGAAAACAAAATATGCAAAAATGGATTGACAAACCAGAGCTTTTAAAAGCGGATAAAAATGCAAAATATTCCCACATCATAGAAATAGATATGAATGATATAACTGAGCCAATACTTGCTTGTCCAAATGATCCAGATGATGTAGCAACACTAAGCGAGATTTTGTCTAATCCAAAAAGACCAAAACATATTGATGAAGTTTTTGTAGGAAGCTGTATGACAAATATTGGCCATTATAGGGCTTTGGGAGAAGTTTTAAGAGGTGAAGGACAGATACCAACTAGACTTTGGATAGTGCCACCAACAAAAATGGATCAAGATAAACTAAAAACAGAAGGATATTTCAGCCTTTTTGGTGCAGCAGGAGCTAGAATAGAAGTTGCTGGATGTTCTCTTTGTATGGGCAATCAAGCAAGAGTCCGAGATAACGCTATAGTATTTTCAACTTCAACTAGAAACTTTGATAATAGAATGGGAATGGGAGCGCAAGTTTATTTAGGAAGTGCTGAACTTGCGGCACTATGTGCAATACTTGGAAGACTGCCTAGTAAAGAAGAGTATCTAAATATAGTTCCAAAAAAACTTGATGGTAAAGAAAATGAAATTTACAAATATCTAAATTTCAATGAAATAGAAAACTTTAGTTTGTAGTAAATTTGAGAGATTAATTTCTCTCAAATTTATATAAGTTCGCTTAGAACTTTTGCTGCATGGTCTTTTGCTTTTACGCTTTTGTATACTTTAGTGATATTACCTTTTTTGTCTATAACAAAAGTTGATCTTACTATACCAAGATATTCTTTTCCATAGTTTTTCTTAACTTGTAAAACACCGTAAGCCTTAGCAACTTCCTTATCTAAATCGCTAAGTAAAATGTGATTTAGGTTATATTTTTGTACAAAATTTGAGTGCGATTTCACGCTATCTGGACTAATACCAATAATAACTGTATCTTTTTTCATAAAGCTATCATAATTTTGACTAAATTCGCACGCTTCAGTTGTACACCCTGGGGTATTATCCTTTGGATAAAAATACAAAATTACATTTTTACCAACAAAATCATTTAGAGAAACTTTAACGCCATCTGAATTTTCTAACTCAAATTTAGGAGCTTTATCTCCTTGCTTTAAAGTTATTTTACGCTCTTTATCTTCTTTTGAAAAATCACTCATTTTACTCCTTTATTTGAACATCTTTAGTGCCAAAATAAAAGCTATCTTTGGGATAATCCTCAAAAAGAACGACTATTCTTTCTGGATTTTTGCCCAAATTTCTAACCATTACGTCCACAATTTCTTTAGCAACTTTATCTTTCGTTTCTTTATCTGGTAATGGGCTTGCTAGTTTTATATTTATTATTGGCATTTAAGTCCTTTTAATTATCTTAAAAGTTGAACATTTGCTTTTGATCTAAGCTTATCAAAATACTCATTAATAGCATTTTTTTGCTCAACTTCAGCCATTTGGTTTAAAATTTGATTCTTAACTCTATTAAATTCTATAACTTTTGTTCCATTTTTAGATGTTATAAAATACATCTCAAATCCATCGTTTGTTTTCAAAATAGGTGTAAATTCATTTGACGCTGTATTTTGAAATAGATAAATTTGTCTTTGATTAAGTTCAGATGCCTTTATGCTTATATTTTCAACTTTTACATTTTTGTTTTCCTGCATAAAAGAACCCTCCTTGGCTTCTTGAAGTGAGTTTTTATCTTTAGCAGTATATCTTATAACATCTAAACTATCAAAGATTGTAAAAACCTCTGGATTTGCATTATAGTATCTTAAAGCATCATCTTCGCTAATATTTTGTCTCATAGAGCGAAATACAGAGCTATAAAGCTTTTCTTGCTTTATATTATCACTAGTTTGTTCTTTAAATTTATCATAACTAATACCTCTTGAAGAAAGTATATTTTTAAATTCATCCAAACTTACTCCATTTTGAGAGGCAATTTTACTAATTCTTTGTTCTACTTCGTAATTTGTAGTAGTTATGTTTAAAGCTTTTATTTGAGCATCTTTTAATTTGTCTTTTATAAGAAACTCTAATGCAGATGTTTGATCACTTTTTAGCTCACTTGCTGCAGCACTTACTTCATTCATAGTAATTGGTTCATTTTCTACTATCGCAACTATACCATTTAACATCTCCGCATTCAAAGCACCGCCAAGCAGGAGAATTGTTAATAATTTTTTCATGAAAAACCTTTATTTAAGCATTTACAAAATATAATACGCAAGATTATATCATTTTTTTATTAAATTTACATGGAGAATTATAATGATAGCTACTCGTTTTGCACCCTCACCTACTGGATATTTGCATGTTGGAGGACTTAGAACAGCACTTTATAACTATCTTTTTGCAAGAGCAAATGGTGGAAAATTTGTTTTGCGTATCGAAGATACAGATCTAAAAAGAAACTCTATTGAAGCTGCTCAAGCCATAGAAGAAGCATTTAAATGGTGCAAACTTGATTATGATGGAGAAATTATCTATCAAAGTAGCAGATTTGATTTATACAAAGAGTATGTTCAAAAACTTCTAAATGAAGGAAAAGCCTATAAATGCTATATGAGTAAAGAAGAACTAGATGAACTAAGGACTGCCCAAGAAGCAAGAAAAGAACGCCCAAAATACGATGGCAGATATAGAGATTTTACCGGCACACCACCAGCTGGTATAGAACCAGTCATTCGAATAAAATCTCCTATTAGCGGAACAATAGAATTTAAAGACGGCATTAAAGGTGATATCAAATTTAACTGCGAAGATATACTTGATGATTTTATAATCGCAAGAAGCGATGGCACTCCAACTTATAATTTTACAGTTGTAATAGATGATGCTTTAATGGGAATAACTCATATTATAAGAGGCGATGATCATCTTTCAAATACACCAAAACAGATTGTTTTATATGAAGCGCTTGGCTTTAAGATACCTGAGTTTTTCCATGTTGCTATGATTAATGGAAGCGATGGCAAAAAACTCTCAAAAAGGCATGGCGCTACAGATGTTATGGAGTATAAAGAGCTTGGTTATCTACCAGATGCACTTTTAAATTTCTTAGTTAGACTTGGATGGAGTCATGGTGATGATGAGATTTTTAGCTTAGAAGATATGAAAAAATATTTTTCTCCTTATAATATCAACAAGTCAGCAAGCACTTATAATCTAAGTAAACTTGATTGGTTAAATTCTCACTATATAAAAACTTTAAGTTTTGATAGATTAGCACAAGAATTAAAATATTTTGGTATAAATTTCAAAGAAATACCAAAAGGAGAGCTTTTACTTGAAAGTTTAAGATCAAGAGCAAAAACCTTAATAGAACTTAAGAATAATGCGCTTAACATTATACAATCTCCTCAAAATTACGATGAAAAAGCTATGAAAAAATTTATAAATCCAAACTCTATAAATTTATTAGAAAAATTTGAAAATATACTAAATGACGATTTAAAGATAGTTTCACAGTTTGAAGAAAAAACAAACGAATTTTTAGAACAAAACAATTTTGCATTAAAAGATTTAGCTCAACCGCTTAGAATAGCTATAACTGGTACTAGTGTTAGTCCTTCTATATTCGAAGTTCTTGGGGTCTTAGGATCAAATGAAGTAAAAGTCAGGATAAAAAAAGCATTAAAAGTTTTTAAAGGGCTATAATAAGGCCCTTTAAATTATACAAAAAACATAATTTTTGCAATTAATATAATAATAAAAGATGCCAAAAGCGCAAAATAATGAATATTGCCAAGGGGTCCTTTTGTTTTTAAAACTCTTTTGAAAAACTGATTGATACAAATTGCTATAAATATTACAAAAGCAAGAATTACCTTTAACATAAATAGTTGTTGTAATGTGGTTTGAAAATACCCAATCTGCGAATTTACCCATCTTGTCATCATCATACCACCCGTTAAGATAAGCACAAATACAGTTAAAGGCATAATATTTGAAGTAATTTTAGAAATTTCATTAGATACTTTTTGGGCACTTTCACCCAATCTTTTTTTCACAAGATCGAACACAACGACATCAAAAAACAGATAACCAACAAAAATAATCGCACAATAAATATGGATTATTTTTGCTATTTCATACATTCCCATAATAACCCTTTAATAAATAAATTTTACAATTAAAAAAGTTAAATATCGTCTAATCCTCTAAATCACTATCAAGAATTTGAGCATCATCAAAAAGCTCTTTTGGTAAAGTTTTTGTTGTTTTTGCGCCTTTTTCTTTTAACTTTCCAATATAACTTGCCATTCCACCACGCCCGGATAAAGTTTTATAAATTTCATCTTTGCTATTTTGAACCAAATCTAATCTTGAGCTTAATGTATCAAATTTATCACAAAGAGTTGCAAATTTTTCATAAATTTGACCAGATAGTTTTAGTATGTTTTCAACATTTTTATCGCTTTGCAAATTTAACCAACATATATATATGGTTTTTAGTGCCATAAGTAAAGTAAGTGGCGTTGTGATAAAAATGCCTTTTTCATAAGCATAGGTGTAAAGATGTGGATTCTCACTCAAAGCAACTTGCAAAATGCCATCGTAAGGGACAAACATAAAAACATATGGATATGACTTGATATCGTAGTCTTTATACTCTTTGCTGTTTAGCGAATCTATATGTTTTCTAAGATCGTTTGCAAGCTCTTTTGCAAACCTTACTCTATCTTTTTCATCTTCACTTTCGCAATAATTACTATAGTTTATAAGTGAAAATTTAGAATCGATTATAGCTTTTTTATCACTATCAAAATCCACAACCAAATCAAGATATTTAAGGTTTCCACTATCATCTTTGTAACTAACTTGCGTATGATAGTTTTGTCCTTTTATCAGACCACTTGCGTTTAAAATTTTTTCAAGCTGAAGCTCACCTAAATTTCCAAGCATTTTTTTATCACCCTTTAAAGCACCCGCTAGAGCATCTGCTGATAAGCCAAGCTTTATGGCTTGCTCTTTGAAGTTTTGAAAATTTGTCCTTAGGGATGTTTCTGTTTGAATCATCTTTTCGCGGTATTCTTTTAAATTTTCATTTAAAGGCTTTATAAGTTCATCAAATTTCTTTTTTGAATCCTCGCTTAGTTCTTTTATATTTGCATTTTTTATATTTTCAAAGCTTTTTTCTGTGCTTTCTTTGAGTAGTTTTGCCATATTTTCAACTTGTGCTTTAAAACTAAGTTCTAAATTTTCTCTATCTTTTTGTATATTTTTTTTTAACTCACTTATCTCATCTATTTTTGTTTTCATAGAAGCGTTTAGAGCTGAGTTTTGGCTATTTAAATTTAATAATTTATCTTGCAAAACTAAAATTTGTTCATTTAATTTTGAGTTTTCTTTTAAATTTTCATCTATTTTATCTTGCAAATTTATACAGTTTGTTTCACTAACCGCTAGATTCTTTTGCAATTCATCACTTAAATACTCTTGTTTTTGTAAATCTTTTTTTAACTCATCAATGATAGCAGTTCTTTCTGCAATATTTTCTTTACTATTATTTATCTCATTTTCTAGCCTAATTTGAGCATTTTTATACTTTATAAAATAAAAAATGAATAAAATTGTAGATATTGAAAATATAGCAAATGCGATTAAAAGTACCAATTGATTATCTTGAATATTCATTATTTCCCTTTATAAAAATTACATTATATCAAATTTTATCCATTTAACTTAAAGGTATATAATAAATACATAAGTTTTTATAGATATAAAATTTTATATAAGAATAATTATTATTTAAGATTTTATATGATATAATTACAAAAAATTAAATAAAGGAGACAAAATGTCAAAAGTTATAGAACAATTAATTCAAATGGAAGCAGATGCACATGTGCTTTATACACAATTCCATAACTATCATTGGAATGTAAAAGGACTACAGTTTTTTACAATACATAAATATACAGAAGATGCTTATAAAGAAATGAGTGGGCTTTTTGATGATGCTGCAGAAAGAGTACTTCAACTAGGTGGAAAACCTATTACTTGTCCTAAATCTCTTGTAGAAACAGCAAAAGTTGAACATTTAAAAGAAGATAGTTTTACTCCAAAAGATGTTGTAAATGGCATGATAAAATCATATGAATACTTACTAAAATCTTTTAGAAAACTAAGAGAAGTAGCTGACGAAAAAGATGATAGCACAACAGTATCATTTGCAGAAGATCATATAGCTGAAATTGAAGAAAAACTTTGGATGCTAAACGCAATGCTAGGCTAATTTTAAGGGGCTAATAGCCCCTTAAACTTTACAAACTTGCGCTAAATTGCCAAAAAGGCATTATCTCACATTTTATACCCTCTATCTCAAGAGAAGCAGAACTTGACATCGAAACCACTATAAATTTTACTATCTTTAACTCTTTTAATTTTTTAATAAGTTTTTTAAATTTTAGAAATACCAAATCACTTCCCCTAAAAGGTATGCATACAATTCCCAATCTTAAATTTGGAATAAAAAACTCAATATCATTTTCATAAAAAAACTCTTGTTTTAATTTTAATAGTTCACAATAAACTATATTTGAAAAAATAGCCTGAAAATTTTTATTGATACTAAGCATAGCAATCATTCCAAAATCACTCAAGTAAAGCTTTTTAGAACTATTTTCTTGATTTAATTTTGAGAGCAAATTTATGTATCTTTCGTTTTCTAGCCTAAATACACTCTCATAAACTCTATCTTTTGAAATTTTCATGCTTTGTTTTAAAATTTTATATATTGCATTAACACTAAAAGTCTTATTTACAAGCTCTGAGCATTGTTTTAAAATTTCTATCTCAATCAAATCCAAATTTGATTTTAAAATATTTTGTAAAAATAAGTTAATTTCATTAATATCATAAAATGCACTTCCCGCACCATTTCCATAGTTTATAAAACTACTAAACATGGTTCCAACATCAAATTTCTTTTTATAAAAAAGCATAAACTCTTCAAAATCAAGATTATTTACAATTATCTCATCAAAATTTTTTAAATTTAGCTCATGATTTCTACTAGCAAATCCTACTTTTAGATTATCAAATTTTATGTCAAAATCATTTTTTATACCATCTATAGCTAAAACTTTTATATGCTTGTGCGAATCAAGAAAATTTTGTAAATTTTGCTTTATATATTTTTCATCACATCTAATATCATCAAGATTTATATATAATATCTCGTTTTCTTTTCCATCTTTTAAAAGCCATTCTTTTAAAAGCATACTTTTACCAGAGTTTATAGTTCCTTTTAGCACAAATCTGTCGCTTTGTATATTTATCTTTCTATCATAAAATTTAGAAATTTTTGGCGGATTTTGATAAAACATATCTAAAATATCCAAATCTAATCCTTTTTATTTTTTAGTTCCTCAAAGACATGTATAAAAGAATATACCTCATTTATGCCATCTATATGTGTTGAATACCACATTATATGCTTAAGTTCATTTATGGTATTTACTACGCCACTTAAAACAACTTTACATTGTACCACACTTACTTTTATGGTTGAACCTTTTACGATACTATCTGCATATAGTTCTTTTTTTAAATTTAATAAAATTTTATTATTTTCATAAGAAGTACAGGAGTTTTTGTTCTTAAGTATCAAAAATGTTTTTACTTTTTTTACCCCAGATACACTTTGGGCTATATTTATCGCACTTTGCTCATCGTTTGGAGAACTTATCTCACCTATTAATAAAACCTCACCATAATAGCTTTCTACATCTATATCTTTGTTATTTAGTCTATCGTGTGCCAAAAATTGAGACTGTATATTTGTTTTTATAATTTTATCTTTACTTTGAATATAAATATCCCTACTATCTTTTGAAGAAGAATAAACGTCAAATGCACTCAAAAAATTTAATGCGGGTGGTAAAGTTGAACATGCACAAATAAAAAAAGGTATCAAAAGCAGAGGTATGTATCTCATAGTTTGCCCCAAAAAACATTTGCTAAATTTACTAAAATCAAACTAAAATTTATATAAAATCTGATATAATTTTTTTCTATGGAAGGTAAAGCATTCTGGTGAATCTCGCGGACTTCAAATCCGAGGACGGGGCAGTTGACTGTTTCGTGGGGAGTTCGATTCTCTCACCTTCTCGCCAAAAAATTATTTAAATTATATTTAATAAAGTAAATTTAAGATAGAATAGCTTCTTGCATTAACTTAATCAAATTTGGAAGCTAAAATGTTTTTATCCACAAAAGCTATTAGAAATGTTTATATAAATAATATAATATCCATTGCTGTAGTTCTTGTTTTTTTTGCTTTCAGTGCTAATTTTAAAATCAGTGAAATTTCAAAAGAAGTTAATTACTCTTTAGAAAAAAGCAATACCCTACTCTCTTTTTTTACAAAAAGCATTATTGAGGACTTAAGACATGCTCAAATATCACAAGATTCCAATTTATCTTTTTTATTTAGAAAAATTCCATATCTAAGAGCTACTTATAAGCTAGATAACAATGGCAAAATATTAGATTTAAGTCTTTCAAAGCCAGATATTGATTATATAAAAGAGTTTTCAGGCTCTATTTTAATTAACCCAAATAAAGAATCCTTTTTTCATATTAGTAAAACAAAAACATATCCCAATAAAGACGAATCTATATTTGTAATATTAAAAAATGAAGATAGATTTTTTGTAGCAGAACTTAATTTAGATGATCTATATGATTATTTTATTGAAAATAAAATTATAAATAAAAACACTATTTTATTGGATGAAAATGCAAATGTGGTGTTTAAAAAAGATATAGCAGTTCTTGGCTCAAAATCAATATATAAATATTTTGGTAATTCTACAAAAATAAACTCTCTTGGTATAAATTTAAATGCACAAAATAATCTCATAATTTATAAAATTGTAAAAAACGAAGATCTGGGTACCATTTTTTTATATCAATTAAATTTTGTTGATACTTTTTTACCTTCTTTTCTCATAGTTATATTTATGGGAGCATTTTTTATCATAATCTTAACAATTATGAAACTACACATCAACTCACTAAATTTGATTCTTCTTACGCCTATACAAAATTTTAAGCGTATAATAAAAGATATAAAAAAATTTAAGATAAAACAAGAAGATCTAACTGAGTATAAATCTATAAATGAAGACTTTAATGAACTGTTAAAAGATATATCATATCTATATAAAAAGTATCAAGATATAAGAAATTTTTTAAAACAAGCTTATTATAAAGATAATTATATTTTTAATAAAAGCTCTTTAATTATTTTAATTGTAAATGCTTATGATGGAACTATACTTAGGGCTAGTAACGGGGCGTTAAAATTTTATAAATATACAAAACAGAGTCTTCTAACAAAAACTATTTTTGATATAGATAAATCAAAACAAAACGCTTATAAACTAGAAAGAGTAAAATACCCTTATAAAAAAAGAAGTATTTTTAAAACCAAACATATGCTAGCAGATAGAAACATAAAAGATGTTATGGTTGAAACGAGCTATACAAAAATACAAAATAAACTGTATCAAATAATAATAGCAAGAGATATAACAAATGAAACAAATTTAATAGAAGGCATTAAACAAGAACATAAAATTTTAGATATGTCTCCATTTGTTGTATTTAACTTTAGTGATAGAAATTTAAAAAAGGTCGACTTTGTATCATACACAGTAAATAGAATTTTAGGTTATGATCAAGAAGAGATAATGGATGAAAACTTTGATCTTTATAACATATTACATCCAGATGATATAACCAATATAATAAGTATTTTTAAAACAAATATGCGTCTAACTCAAATAAATAATATAAATACTAAATTTGAACAACCATGTAGAATTCTTAATAAAAATGGATCTTACGCATGGTTTAATTTATTTTTCAAAATTATAAAAAATAACAAATCTATACAAACTATCATATATGTTATAAACTATTCTAATATTTTAAAGCAAAAAAATAATCTTGAGGCTCAGATAAAAAGATACAAAAATCTTTTACTCTCTTGCAATATCATTACTTACGAAATAAATCTACAAACCAATATGATCTCTTTTAGCGAAAACATATCAGATATTTTAGGACTAGAAACAAAAGGTAAGATTACAAGTATGCACATACTATCTTTTAAACAACTCATACATCAAAAAGATTATAAAAAGCTAGATTACTCAATAGGCGAGCACTCGAACTATAAAAAAGATATATTTAAAGAAGAAATCAGACTTATAGGAAAAGACGGTAGAGAAATTTGGGTATTGTTTATAGGAAAAATTATCTCAAGAGATAAACAAAAAAATCCTGCACTTATTTATGGTGGACTAATCGACATAGATTATAAAAAGAAATTTGAACAATTAACTATTTTGCATCACGAAACATTTTTACACTCATCTCAAGGTATCATAATAACAGATAAAAAAGGCACTATTTTAGAAACAAACAAAACTTTTGATAAGATTTTTGGATATAAAAATCCAGTAGGTCAAAGTGTAAAAATTCTAAAATCCAATAAAAATGTTATAAGTAAATACAAAAAACTACTAGAATACATAAAAAATAGTGATTATCATAGAGATATATTATGGCTAAATACTGCAGATAACAATTCTATATTAATGATGCTTAGTATAACAAAGACAAAAGATGATTTTAATCACACTAAAAACTATGTGATAAATTTTCATGCTATGAGCGAAAATTATATTAGAGATTACAATATGAACAATGAGCAAATTCAGTCTTTTATTTATTAATTCATAGTATTATTAAGTTTTAAAATGGGAGTTTAAAAGTGAGTAATATGACATCTAAAATTTACGAACACGAAATTCCAAAAGGCAGTAGATTGTATTTTGGAAAAAGCGCTATGCTAAAAAGAAACATAGAAAGTGTTGCAAGTAATTTACTAAATAAAGAAGGTTTTAACGAGATAGTAACTCCATACTTTTCATATCATCAAGATTTAAGCGTAAATAGTTTATCACTTATCCGTTTTAGCGATATTGAAAACAATGAAATAAGCCTTAGAGCTGATAGCACTATAGATGTAGCAAGAATTGTTCAAAGAAGACTAAAAGATACTAAACAAAACAAATGGTTTTATATACAACCAGTTTTTAAATATCCAAGCAATGAAGTAAATCAAATAGGAGCTGAGATTTTTGGGCAAAATGATTTAAGTGTTGGCGTAGAAATAGCTATAAATTTGTTTAAAGAATTTAAAATTTATCCTTATTTACAAATAAGCAATATGGAGATACCAAAACTAGTTTGCTCTCTTTTAAATTTAGATATTAGCGTTTTTGAAAAAGCCGAAATTGAGAAAATTTACACTCAAAAACAACCATGGCTAGAAAAACTATGCTTGCTAAGCAAACCAAATCAAATCATTGAAATAATACCAGAAGTTCCGCAAGAACTAAAAGAGCCATTAAATGAGATAAAAGAACTAGCAATTAGTTCAAAATACGAAAATATTTGTGTAGCTCCTCTTTATTTTTCTTCTATGAGATATTATGATAAACTATTTTTTAGATTTTTACACAAAAATAAATATCTAAGCAGTGGCGGAAGTTATGAAATAGGTGGTGTCAAATCTTGTGGTTTTTGTATTTTTACTGATGCAATGATTGAAAATTTAATTGAAACAAAAGGATTATAAATTGAATAAAGCTGATTTAATAGTAGGCGTTCAATGGGGCGACGAAGGAAAAGGTAAAATAGTTGATATGCTATCACAAAACTACGATGTGGTTTGCAGAAGTAATGGTGGTCACAATGCTGGTCATACTATCTGGGTAGATGGCGTTAAATATTCAATGCATTTAATTCCAAGCGGTATTTTACATAAAAATATTATAAATATTATAGGAGCTGGAGTTGTTATAAATCCTAAAGCTCTTATTGAAGAAATGGCTCAGTTTTCAAATCTAGAAGGTAGATTTTTTATAAGTGAAAGAGCTCATTTAAATCTAACTCATCACTCATTAATAGACAGAGCAAAAGAAGCTCTAAAGGGTGATAAAGCCATAGGAACTACTGGAAAAGGCATAGGACCTGCATATGCAGATAAGATAAGCAGGAGCGGACATAGAGCTCTTGAGCTAAAAGATCCAAAAAAACTTGCTAGCGATATATGTGCTGAATTTAAAGAAAACAAATACTACTATGATGCATTAAAAATAAATTTACCAAATGAAGATGAATTTTTAAAAGAATTGAAAGAATACAGCAAAGCACTTTCGCCTTTTATAGTTGATACTACAAAATTACTTTGGGATTTGATAGATCAAAACAAAAAAATCTTAATCGAAGGTGCTCAAGGCACTATGCTTGATATAGATCATGGAACTTATCCTTTTGTAACTAGTTCAAATACTATAAGCTCTGGATCTTGTACGGGTTTAGGCCTTAATCCAAAATCTTTAGGCAAAGTTATAGGTATAATAAAGGCTTATACAACAAGAGTTGGCAATGGCTCATTTCCAACTGAAGATTTAGGTGAAAATGGTGAAAAAATGTGCCAAGTTGGCAAAGAATTTGGTACAACGACAGGCAGAAAAAGAAGATGTGGCTGGTTTGATTCTGTGTCTGTAAAATATGCTTCAAAACTAAATGGCGTTGATGAATATGCACTAATGAAACTTGATGTTCTAGATGGTTTTGAAAAAATTAAAATTTGCAAAGCTTATAAATACAAAGGTGAAACTATAGACTATGTTCCATCTGATTTAGAAAATATAGAACCGATTTATGAAGAAGTTGATGGATGGGGAAGTGTTGCTGGAGTTCGCAAATTTGAGAATTTAGAAGAAAATGCTAAAAAATATATAAAACGCTTAGAAGAATTATGCTCAGTAAAAATAAGAATAATATCAACAAGCCCAGATAGGAATGATACTATAGTATTATGAAAAAAACAAAATTTAGCCAAATTCTAAAAGTAAAAAAACAAGCTCTTGAAAAAATTGAGATAGATCTCACAAAAAGTAGAAACAAGCTTGCCATGCTAAAAAATAATCTAAGCGTTCTACTCTTACAAATCTCATCTCACGAATTTCCCAAAAAAGGTACTAATGTAGAATTAAGAGCAAATTTGGCTATACTTCAAGCTTATAAAAATGAAAAAGATGCTTTAAATGAAAAAATTAACCTAACAGATAAGGAAATTCTTCACTTTGAGCATCTTTATAAAAAAGCTTATTTAGAGTATGAAAAGATAAAATATCTTGAAGAAGAAGAGATAAAAAAATCCATAGCAAAAGCTAAAAAACAAGAGCAAATCATGCTTGATGAGCTAGCAACTCAAAGATTTACATATACAAAAGAAAATAGATGAAAAAAATAGTTTTAGTATTTTTTATTTTTTTAAATTTATTTGCTAGAAATGATATTACGGTTGATTGCACTGCTTTATTTGAAGCTAGAAAATCAGAGCTCATAAAAGAACTCGAAAAAATAGATGAAGCAAAGCAAGGCTTAGAAGCATATAAAGCATCTTTAAACACCTTAAATGAACAAAAAAAATCTATCCTTGACAAGCAAGAAGAAGATATAAATGCAACTATGGTCAAAATAGATAATACAAAAAAAGACATACAAGCTCTGCTTAAAAAAAATGAAGAGATATTAAAAGAACTTAAAACTATGACAGCAGATAAAGTATCTGAAGCATACTCAAAGATGAAAGATCAATCAGCAGCCGATGTTTTATCACAAATGGGAATCATAAAAGCAGCAATTATAATGTATGCTCTTCCTCCTAAAAAAATTTCAACCATTATGGCAAAAATGGATCCAAAAGTAGCATCTGATATCACTCTAATTTTACAAAAAGGTCCTCCTTTTGAAGACAACACTACAATACCATACGATATATTAAAATAGGTAAAAATGAAATATTTCTATTCATCTTTTATAATAGCTGCCATTGGTCTAGTGACATCCTATTTTATAGGCGATTTTAGTGCTGTTTATATCTGTTTTTTACTAAGTATTTTAGAAGTTAGTCTTAGTTTTGATAACGCTGTTGTAAATGCAAAAGTACTAAAAACAATGAGTCCAGTTTGGCAAAAAAGATTTATACTTTGGGGTATTCCTATAGCTGTTTTTGGTATGAGATTTATATTTCCAATATTAATCGTCTCAATTGCTGCTAAAATTGGAATGGTAGAAACTTTTATGCTTGCGCTAAATGAACCAAATAAATATCATGAAATTTTGGCACAACATAAAAATGAAATCTACATCTTTGGTGGAGCATTTCTGCTAATGGTTTTTAATGAATTTTTCTTTGATGAAAAACGCGAAGTACATTGGATAAAACACATAGAAAATAACCCTTTAACTAAATTTACATCCAGTATACAGAGTATAAGCGCAATTATAGCTATAGCAGTTGGCACAACTATAATCTACATGACACAAAACTCTACTTATGCTATAGCATACTTTAGTGCTATTTTACTCTATCTTCTAATAGCAAGTTTTAATGAAAAATTTAGTGCAAATGGTATACGAAGTGGATTTATGGGGTTTTTATATCTTGAAACATTAGATGCAAGTTTTAGCTTTGATGGTGTTATAGGAGCATTCGCACTAAGTGAAAATATCTTCATCATAATGATAGGACTTGGTATTGGAGCTATGTTTGTAAGAAGCATAACAATATATTTGGTTGAGAAAAAAACACTTGATTCATTTATATATCTAGAACACGGTGCTCATTATGCGATACTTTGTCTTTCTCTCATCATGTTTTTTAAGGTTTTTCACGAAGTAAGTGAAATTGTAACAGGAACGATTGGTTTTGCATTTATTTTAGCTGCATTTATTGGCTCTCTTATTTATAATAAAAATAACAAATGATTTGTGGTATTGATGAAGCTGGCAGAGGGGCGCTAGCTGGCGAACTTGTAATAGCAGCATGTGTTTTACATAGTGATATCCAAGGACTTACTGATTCAAAAAAACTAACTTCTAAAAAAAGAGAAAAGCTTTTTGAACAAATCATCAAAAACAGTAAATATCTAATAGTTTATTTTAACTCCAAAATAGTTGATGAACTAGGCCTTAGTGAGTGCTTAAGAAGAGCTTTAATGGTCTTTGTAGACAATTTTAAAGACTATGAGATAATCTATGATGGAAATTTAGATTATGGAGTTAGCAACATAACAACAATGATAAAAGCTGATTTAAAAGTAAAAGAAGTTTCAGCTGCTAGTATTTTAGCAAAAGTTAGCAGAGATAAACAAATGATACTTTTTGATAATCTTTATCCAAATTATGGATACAAAAGCCACAAAGGCTACGGTACAAAATCGCATTTAGAAGCCATTGCTAAATTTGGATATTGTGAAATCAGTAGAAAAACATTTAAAATAAAAAGATTTATTGAACCAACTCTTTTTTAAATTTATAAATTTTAACATTTTTTTACCTAATTTAAGCTACAATACAACTAAAAAAGGCTTAATAATGCGTATCAAAGAACCACATACACCCTATATATCAAGAAAAATTTCACTAGATCTTTTAAATTCAAAAATGGTAACTATAAATGGTGGCACCGAACGTATAGAGCAAATTGTAGTAGACATACTAAATGCCGATATTGCCAAAGAAAGAGCGTTAGAAGAGCGTGTTAATGAGCTTTTAGCTCAAAATGAAAGTGAGATGGACGAAAGAAATATCGATAGAAAAAGTATGTTTTGGCTTGTTAAGAAAAGATTAGCAGACGAATATGGCGTAACGCTATCATATGATGATAGATATAGTAATGTTTCAAGAGAAATTTTAGAAACTTTATGGAAAAAAGGCGTAATTGACTATAGTGTTTCTGAAAATAAAGTAAAAAATATTATCTATAGTTCCATAGAATCATACATAAAAAGCTACGATGAAGTAGAAAATGAAGTTTTAAAAAAGATAGAAAATTATAAAAAGAAACTAACCCCTGGAACCGACGAATATGATTTAGTTTTTGAAAAACTCTACATTGAAGAACTTAGTAAAAAAGGATTTTATTAATGGATGCTTACATCTATCTTGAAAATGGCGTCTACTTAAAAGCAAAAGCATTTGGCAAAGGTGGTACTGTTTATGGGGAGATGGTTTTTAATACATCAATGACTGGATATGAAGAAATTATGAGTGATCCAAGCTATGCTGGACAATTCATAGTTTTCACAATGCCTGAAATCGGTATAGTTGGTATAAACGATGAAGACATGGAAAGTACAAAAATTTACGCAAGTGGCGTTATAATGCGTCATTTTAATAACTATCCATCAAATTTTAGAGCACAAAAGAGCTTAGAAGAATTTTTTATAAAGCAAGAGAAATTTGGAGTTTATGATATAGACACTAGATATTTAACTAAAATCCTAAGAGATGAAGGTAGCTTAAATGCTATTATATCTACAACCATAAGCGATAAAGAAGAACTAAAAAAAGAGCTAGAGAACTCTCCAAAAATAAGCGAAATAAACTATGTAAATTTAGTTAGTACAAATACATCTTACACACATAACAAAGCTGCTTGGAATCATCCAAAAAAAAGTTTTAATGAACTAAGATCTAAAGATAAAAAAGTTGCTGTTATTGACTATGGATGCAAGAAAAATATTTTAAATGAGCTTTGCGAAGCTGGTATAGAAGTAGAAGTTTTTCCTCATGATATAAATGCTAATGAACTCATAGACAAATATAAAAAAGGCGAAGTACAAGGTGTGTTTTTAAGCAATGGTCCAGGTGAGCCAAAGATGTTAAAAAACGAAATAGCGCAGATAAAAGAACTTATAAAAGCTGGCATTCCAATGTTTGGAATTTGTCTTGGACATCAACTTTTAAGCAATGCTCATGGATATGAAACTTATAAGCTTAAATTTGGGCAACACGGTGCAAATCATCCTGTTATAAATTTACAAACAAAAAGTATAGAAATAACAACTCAAAACCATAACTATAACGTTCCTGAAAGCATTAGTGAGATTGCTCAAATTACACATCGCAATCTTTTTGACGGAACTATAGAGGGTGTTAGATACAATAGCGGAAAAATCTTCTCAGTTCAACACCATCCAGAAGCAAGCAGTGGACCAAACGAAAGTAAATATATATTCAAAGAGTTTTTGGACATTTTATGAGCGCTTATGACCTCATAAATGTCGCTATAATATCTTTTACTGCAAGTTTTGGGCATTGCCTTGGAATGTGCGGGGGTTTTGTTATAGCCTACAATGTAAGGCTAAATAATATTGATACTTCTAAAAGATATATGTATATTTTTACTTATCACTCTTTTAGAATTTTTGCTTATATGATAATTGGCGTTTGCTTTGGTGCTTTTGGGTCTATTTTTGCATTATCACTAAAAACTAGGGCTTTTTTATATTTTGGGCTTGGAATATTTTTAGTTTTAATAGGCATAAGCCTTCTAAAAAGAGGAAAACTTCTTTCTTTTTTAGAAAATGATAAAATTTTTATATCTATATTTAAGCCAAAAATAAAAAAATACATGCAACTATCCTCTCTTAAATCTTTTGGGGTGTTAGGATTTTTAAATGGACTTATTCCTTGTGGAATAGTATATTTTTTTGGCGCAATGGCAATTAGCAGCGGTGATATTTTAGAATCCATAATTATAATGCTTGTTTTTGGAATTTGTACTATGCCAGCACTTTTTGGTTTTTCTTTTTTATCAAGTGTAGTAAGCGAAAGTTTTAAAACAAAAATGCATTATATAAGTGCTATTTTAATGATATCTTACGGAATTTATCTATCTTATACAGGATTTAATTCTTTAGTATGATTAATGTAAATTTAAAACTAAAACAATACCAAGATGCTATAGATGCAAGCAATATAGTCTCAAAAACAGATATAAACGGTATGATAACTTTTGCAAATGACGAATTTTGTAAAATTAGCGGTTATAGTAGAAATGAACTTATAGGCAAAAATCACAATATCATTAGACATCCAGATGTTGATAAAAATATTTTTGAAAATTTATGGAAAACAATTTTAGCCAAAAAAGTATATAAAGGTATAATAAAAAATAGAGCAAAAAATGGTAGAGCTTTTTATCTAAACGCTACTATTATACCTATATTAGATACAGATGGTCGTATAGAGGAATTTGTCGCTATAAGACATGACGTAACGGAGATGATTGTACTAAACCAAAAACTATTATATACGCAAGATAAGCTTAAAAATCTCAACGACAGTTTGGAACAACATGTAAAAGAACAAACTAAAGAGCTTTTAAATATAAACGAAAATCTACATAATATTATAAACGAAGAAATTAGAAAAAATGAAGAAAAAAGTAAGCTAATATTTCAACAATCACGCCTTGCTTCAATGGGAGAAATGATAGGAAATATAGCACATCAATGGAGACAACCTTTAAATGAGTTAAGTATCAATTTATTCGCTCTTAAAGAAAATGTATCAAATGGTAACAAATTTGAGAAAATTTATGAAAACTCAAAAATGATAGTAAAAAGCATGTCAAAAACTATAGATGATTTTATGAATTTCTTCAAAGCAGATAAGAAAAAAGAGGTTTTTGCGATAAAAGAAGCTATTGAGCATGCTTTAGTCATAACAAAAAGGACACTAACAAATGAAAATATAAAAATAATAAAATCAAATTTAGATAATATATACATTTTAGGCTATAAAAGCGAACTTACGCAAGTTATTTTAAATCTTATAAACAACTCAAAAGATGTTCTTAAGAGTTTAAAACAATCTGAAAAGATTATAGAAATAAAACTAGAAATTGATAAAAATGATATAATACTCCAAATTATTGATAATGGCGGTGGTATAAAAGAAGAACTATTGCCAAAAATTTTTGAACCATATTTCACAACAAAACACCCAAGTTCTGGTACTGGACTAGGTCTTTATATGAGCAAAATGATCATAGATGGAATGGGTGGAAACATAAAAGCAACAAACTGCGATTATGGTGCGTGTTTTGAAATAAAACTAAAAAAGGGGATTTTATGAGCAGTGATGTATTAAAGGATCTTGTTTTATTATTTGTAGAAGACGAAGATAACATAAGAAAATCTATGCAAGATGCAATAGGAGATAAATTTAATAAAGTCATTATGGCACAAAATGGCGACGAAGGTCTTAAAAAGTTTAAAAAATATAATCCAAATATAGTTGTTAGTGACATAACGATGCCTATAATGGATGGTCTTAGTATGGCACAAGAGATAAAATCGATATCAAAAGACACGCCTATAATCATACTTAGCGCTTATAGTGACAAAGACAAACTTATAACCGCCATAGATGTTGGTATAGACAAATATCTTATAAAACCTATTGATATGGAAGAATTTTTAAAAGCTGTTTCGCATCTAGCACAAGAGAGGATAGAAACTTCAAACATTATAGATATAGGAAATGGATATAGTTTTCATCAAATAAAAAGAGTCTTGATAAAAGACGGAATTGAAATATCACTAACCAAAAAAGAGCTTGCATTTATATCACTTCTAATTAAAAGACTTGGCACAGTTGTTTTACATGAAGATATCAAAAGAAATGTTTGGGCTAGCGAGAAAGTAAGCGATGCCGCCATTAGAACCTTCATAAAAAGAATCAGAAACAAAGTTGGAGATGACCTTATAAAAAATGTTTCTGGATTTGGATATAAAATGGATTTTAAATAAAAAATTTATAGATTTTCTTAATTTTTTAACAAAAAACAAATATTTTAAGTTTTTTTGTATTTTTTTTGCTATATAATTACCAAAATATGTTATAAAATTGTAACATAATCTTAGTAAGGGGGATTTTTATGCAGCCAAAATTTGCATTAAATTACGATTATACAGTCGCTAAATTATTCCTAATAACCACAATAGTATTTGGAATTATTGGCATGCTGATAGGCGTTGTAATATCTTTTCAACTAGCATATCCTGACTTAAACTATTTAGCCAGCGAGTATGGAACATTTAGTCGCTTAAGGCCTCTTCATACAAATGGAGTTGTTTATGGTTTTATGCTATCTGGAATCTTTTCTACATGGTATTATATAGGGCAAAGGGTTCTTAAAGTTTCCATGAATGAGTCACCATTTTTGATGTTAATAGGTAAGCTTCATTTCATACTTTATGTAATTGCTATACTCTGTGCCGTAGTTTCGCTTTTTGCGGGAATCACGACTTCAAAAGAGTATGCAGAACTAGAATGGCCAATAGACATTTTAGTTGTTATTGTATGGGTTTTATGGGGTATTAGTATATTTGGACTTATTGGAATAAGAAGAGAAAAAACCCTATACATATCTTTATGGTATTATATAGCTACTTTTCTTGGCGTTGCTATGCTTTATCTTTTTAATAACATGGAAATACCAACAAGACTTCTAACAGGCATGGGAAGCTGGCTACATTCAGTTTCTATGTATGCTGGAACAAATGATGCCTTAGTTCAATGGTGGTGGGGGCACAATGCTGTTGCGTTTGTTTTTACTGTTGCAATTATCGCCCAAATTTACTACTTCTTACCAAAAGAAAGTGGTCAACCTATATTTAGCTACAAACTTTCATTATTTTCATTTTGGGGATTAATGTTTATCTATCTATGGGCTGGCGGACACCATCTTATATACTCAACTGTGCCTGACTGGATGCAAACAATGGGGTCAATTTTCTCTGTTGTCTTAATTCTTCCATCTTGGGGTTCATCTATAAATATTCTTCTTACTATGAAAGGTGAATGGGGTCAATTAAGACAAAATCCTTTAATAAAATTCATGATGCTTGCTGCAACATTTTATATGTTCTCAACTCTTGAAGGACCAATCCTTTCTATCAAATCAGTAAATGCTCTAGCTCACTTTACAGACTGGATTCCTGGACATGTTCATGATGGAACGCTTGGCTGGGTTGGATTTATGACAATGGCAGCACTTTATCATATGATACCAAGAATATTTAAAAGAGAGATTTATTCAAAGTCTTTAATGGAAGCACAATTTTGGATCCAAACAACCGGAATAGTTTTATGGTTTAGCTCAATGTGGATAGCTGGAATTACTCAAGGTATGATGTGGAGAGCTACAGATGAGTTTGGAAACCTAGCCTACTCATTTATTGATACTGTAACTGTTTTAATGCCGTATTATTGGATAAGAGCTATTGGCGGACTTCTTTATTTTGTAGGATTTTTCATGTTTACATATAACATTATAAAATCAGTTTCATCAGATAAAGTATTAACTAGCGAACCACGAAATGCTTCGCCTATAGCAGCGTAAGGAGTAAAAGATGTTTAATTGGTTAGAAAAAAATCCATTTTTCTTTGCTGTTGCTGTGTTTATAGTCATAGCTTATGCGGGTATAGTTGAAATTTTACCTGACTTTGCAAACAGGGCAAGACCTGTTGAGGATAGAAAGCCTTACACGGTTTTACAGCTTGCAGGAAGACATATATATATAAAAGATAGCTGTAATGCTTGCCATTCACAGCTAATTAGACCATTTAAGTCAGAAACTGACAGATATGGCGCATATTCAAAAAGCGGTGAATATGCTTACGATAGACCATTTTTATGGGGGTCAAAAAGAACCGGACCTGATCTTTGGAGAGTTGGAAACTATAGAACAACTGACTGGCATGAAAATCATATGAAAGATCCGCTTTCAGTAGTTCCAGGCTCAATAATGCCAGCTTATAAACATATGTTTAGCAAAAATGCTGATTTAGAAACTGCATATGCTGAAGCACTAACAGTTAAAAAAGCTTTCAATGTTCCTTATGATGCTGAGAATATGCCAAAACTTGGTTCATGGGACGAAGCTAGTGCACAAATAAGAGCTGAAGCTGAAGCTATAGTAAATGACATGAAAGATCAAGATGTTAAGGATGCCTTTGCAAAAGGCGAGATAAGACAAATAGTAGCACTTATTGCTTATCTTAATAGCTTGAAATAAGGTTTTGTTATGGAAATAGAAACTATAAAAGAGTTACAAGCTTATGGGTACTTTTTCTTCGTTGTTTTTTTGGTAGTAGTTTTATATGGATATTTCTATCATCTTATAAAATCAGAAAAAATAGGAAGAAGAGACTATGAGAAATACTCAAAATTAGCACTTGATGATGAATTGAGCGAAAAACCTATTGAACCTATTTCCAAAAATAAAGACAACAATACAACAAGGAACTAAATATGAAATGGTTTAATTTAGAAGATAATGTAAATCTGCTTTCTATAGTTGGAGCTTTGGCAATCATCATTCTTACAATGGTGGTTGTTGGTTTATATATAAAAAAAATCAAAGAAAAAAAATCAAACGTTAGTCTTTCTAATGATGAGTGGGACGGAATAGGCGAAAGCTTAAATCCCCTTCCAATTGGCTGGGCTATTACTTTTTTTGCTCTTATAGTATGGGCTATATGGTATTTTTTAGTTGGCTATCCATTAAATTCATACTCACAAATAGGTGAATATAATGAGGAAGTAAAAATGGCAAACGATAAATTTTCTTCAAAATTTGCAAATGCAGATGAAAAAACACTTCATGCCATGGGAGAAGGCATTTTTCTTGTTCAATGCTCACAATGTCACGGCATACTTGGAAATGGAATGAATGGCAAATCTATGGATCTTACTATGTGGGGAAGCGAAGAAGGCATAGTTAATACATTAATGCAAGGCTCAAAAGGTCTTAATTATCCACTTGGAGAAATGCCTGCTGGCCTAATTCCAGACATAGCAGATGTAAAGGCAGTATCGGCTTATGTAGCAAAAGAAATTTCAGCTATAAAATCAACTTCAGCAAGTCCTGATATTGTAGCAAAAGGAAAGGATCTTTTTGATGCAACATGTGCAGCTTGTCATGGTTCAGATGCAAAAGGTATGGATGGAAATTCTCCAGATTTAACAAAATACGGATCAAAAGAATTTGTAATTGAAGTGTTAAATAGAGGTAAAAAAGGTAATTTAGGAATTATGCCTTCATTTACTGATGGTAGACTAAACGAAGTGCAAAAGCAAGCTGTTGGCGAATATGCTACTTCGCTTACAAAATAAGGAGTTAGATATGGAAAATAATAATAGAAGTATTTTTGCGCTTAATGGCATTACTGGTATGCTAATAGCTACTGTTTTGCTTCTTAGTATACTTGGTGTTTTAACATATCTTGGTATTAGCGAGCAACAAAGAGTTATGCAAAAACCATATGTTCTTGAAAAACCTGAAAATATACAAAAAATCAGTCCAGATAATGATAAACATATGGTTATAAAATAAGGAGAAAAAATGTCAAAAATGCTTGAATATCTTATAGTTATAGGACTTATCGTTTCAGCTGTAGTTTGTGCATGGGCAGTTCTTACTCCAAATCATCTTTTTGTTGGATAAATCTTGCTTAAATTTATTATAAAGAGTAGTCTAGTGGCTACTCTTTTATTTTCTACAACTCTAAAAGCAAATGATTTTGTTTTAGCAAACGATAACATTTTAAACAAACCATTGGTTGAAAAAATTTCATCTCTAGGCGAGGAAATGCTTACAAAAAGTGGAATTTTTGTGGGCATAGTTGCACTAGATACTTTAAATGGAAAAACCCTCAAAGATAGCACATTATCATATACTACAAATTTAAAAAAACCATATATCATTTTATCTTTGGTAAAAAAAGAGCATCTTGTTGATATCTTTGAAAGCGACAAGAGTCTTTTAAAATATTTTGATAAAGAGCAAGTTTTAAGCATTGTTCCAGGACGTGGAACTATCATTCCAATACTTGCAAATACCAAAAAAGATAGCGAACCATCCTATGATGCCGCACTTCTTAATGGATATGCTGATATAGTAGAACAAATAGCTAAAAACAAAAACATAGAACTTAAAAATGCTATCGGAAATTCAAATAAAAATACACTAAATATATTTAGAACTATATTTTATGCTGGAGTTTTACTTGTGCTCATAACATTTCTTTACTATAAATTTAGGAAAAAATATGCAAAATAATAAAACATTTTGGCCGTATGGTATAGCACTTTCGCTATTTTTAGTAATTATAGCTTGCGTTATAACAATAATCATAGGTTCAAAAAATCCAGTTCATATAGATAATTTTTATTTTGATAAATATCAATATGTAGAAGATAATTTCTACGATATACAGCAAAAAGATGCAAAATTTAAAAGTGAATTTGACTTTGATTTCAACCATACTTTTAGAACGTACAAAAACCCTTATACAAAAAAAACTTTTGATGTCATAGATATAAAAACAAATAAAGACAATACTTTATCTTTTAAGCTTACACCAAAAAGCTCAAAAACTATAAATGATATAAAGATAGAAGCCTTGCTAACAAAACCAGATACAAATGATTTTAATCAAAAATTAGATACAATCATTACAAAAGATGGCTTTTATATAACCATTAATCCAAACAAGATAGGTCGTTGGCAAATCATGATAAAACTAATAAGTAGCGATGACTCTATAAGTTTTTATAAGTATGAACTATACTCAAACTAACTTATATGTATTTTCAACAACTAGGTCTATAAGAGAGTTTATAAAATCCAGTCTGGATTCAAATTTATTACTTCCCAAAACAATAACCATAGGCGAATTTGAACAAAATTTAGTTTTAGTAAAAGATAAAATTAGAGCTAGCGATATTTTAGCTTTAATGCTAATGAGAAAAGCTTGTAAAATAACACAAAATTTACACGATAAACTCGGAATTCCAAAAGAATTTTTTTCTTTTTTAAAAAACAGTGACTATCTTTTTTCATTTTTCAAAGAACTTGCAAATGAAAACATAGATATATTATCGCTTAAAAATTATGACATATATGCTAATTTTGATGAGCATATAGAAATACTAAATGAACTTCATAAAAATTATGTAGAAGAGCTTGAAAAAAATGCCCTTTTTGATGCAATAACATTACCACAAATTTATGAAATCAACGAAGCTTATATAAAAAGATTTTCTAAAATTATAATAAATATAGATGGCGTTTTAAGTAGTTTTGAATGGAATTTACTTATAAAAACATCACAAATTTGCGAAGTAATTATAAAAATAAAAGCCACAAAGCTAAACCAAAAAACATATCAAAAAGTTCAAGATATAACTAATTTGGAATTAAAAGAAGATAGGCTTTATGAGATAAATTTGACCTCAAATTCCATTATATCTTCAAAGGCTTTAGAAAATTTGGGTCAAATTTATGTAAGTAAATTTGACCTATCTTCTATGCAGTGTGCGTTTGTATACGAACGAATAACATATCTTGTAGAACTTGGCATTAAGCCAAGTAATATTGCTGTTATTTTACCAGATGAAAATTTTAGCGAAATTTTAAGACTTCACGATAGATTAAATATGTTAAATTTTGCAATGGGTTTAAGTTTTAAGGAAAGTTATTTCTTCCAAAAACTATCAACTTATATAGATATTTTAGACATTAAACTCAATCAAAACGATGCAAAACATTTTAAAAATAGCTTCAATATAGATGATGAACTTTTAGAAATTGGTGCAAAAATATTCTTAAATCCATGCAGCTATGCTCAATTTGAGCAAATTTTAGATCTACTTTGTAAAAATTTTAAACTCGATTTTGAAAGCAAAAATATCATAGAAAATGAAAAAATATATATAAACTCGTTGCTTAAATTTGAGTCTTTAAATTTAAAAGAGATATTAGAACTATTTAAACTTAGACTTTCACAAAAAAAACTAAGTTTAATTGGGGGTGGAGAGGTCACAGTTCAAGGAATTTTAGAAAGCAGATCTCTTAAATATGAAGCAATCATAATAGTTGATTTTAATGATCATTTAGTGCCACAAAGAAACTCTAGTGAGCTTTTTTTAAACTCGGCAATTAGGCAAAAAGCTGGACTTATAACATATTTTGATAGAGAAAACTTGCAAAGATTTTATTATAAAGAACTTTTTAGAAATGCCAAACATGTTTTTATATCTTATGTAGAGGATGAGAGTAGAATAAAATCAAGATTTTTAGAAGAACTTTCATATAGTGAGCTTCAAAGCTATTCAAACAAATCTTATCAAAATTCACTATCTTTTTTTAATCCAACTCATTTAAATTTAAAGCAAGATGAAGTTGCTTTAAAGCATGATTTTTTTAGTTTTCCGCTTTCATTTAGTAGACTAGAATGTTTTTTAACATGTAAAAGAATGTATTTTTATGCATATATAAAAAACATAAAAGAACCAAAAAATGATGAAGAACTTTTTGGAACCATTTTGCATAATAGTTTAAAAATATATTATGAAACCCACAAAACTTTTAATAAAGAAGAGTTTAAAAAGATATTTTTAGATGCATGTGGCAGTAGATTTAGGATAAAAAAGGAACTATTTTTACTTAACCTTAATGAATTTAGCCAAAATGAAAATAAAAGATTTTCTGATGGGTGGAGTATTTACGCCTTAGAAAAGGAATTTTTTTCAACAATCAATGGCGTAAATCTAAAAGGGATTATAGATAGAATTGATATAAAAGATGGCAAACTTGTAGTAATTGACTATAAAAGTGGAAATTTAAAAGATGGTAGCTATCAACTTGCATTTTATGAGATTTTAACTGGAGCAAATGAGAGCTATTATTATGATTTAAAAGATAGTTTCACTCTTGTAAGACCACAAAAAACAAAAAGCATAGATGAATTAAAAGACAAAATAAATGAGCTTAAAAGCATAAACAACACAAAGATAATTTTTGAGCAGAATTTATCAAAATGTGAGTATTGCCCATATTCACTTATATGCAAAAAAGAGTTGACATGATAGAACTTTATAGCGCACTTGGTGCAAGTGCGGGAAGTGGTAAAACATTTGCACTAAGTGTTAGATACATAGCTTTGATTCTTCTTGGAAGAGATATAAGAAAAATTTTAGCCATAACTTTTACAAGAAAAGCTGCCAGCGAAATGAAAAGTCGGATAGTTCAGACATTTTTAAATTTACATCTCAAAGAAGCTGAATTAGATGAAATTTGTTCTCTTTTAGACAAAAGTAGAGATGAAATCATCGCTCTAAGAGATAAAACCAAAGATAGTTTTTTATCAAGCGAGCTTCGTATACAAACTTTTGATGCATTTTTTAGCTCTATATTGAGACTATTTTCTCTAAATTTGGGCTTGATGCCAGATTTTGAAAACACAAATACATTTGGTGACGAAATGAGTTATGCTTTTGTGCAAAATGCGTCCGATGAACTCATAAAGAAAATAGCTTCATATATACATTTTAGTAATGATAGCGAAAATGCTTTTTTTAGTACTATAGATACTATGTATAATAGTCTAAGCGAGATAAAATTTGAAAGTAATGCAAAATTTCCTAACGATAAAGATATGAAAGATAGTTTTTTAGAACTCAAAGAATATGCTTTAAAACTAAGTTCTAATAAAAATTATATTAATTTATTTCAAAAGGATATAAAAGATTTTATTATAAACATTGATTTAGATAAAAATTATTTTAAAGAAACAAAAGATAATCCCGTGTTTTTAACAAAACTAGATAATTTTATGAAAATCGCAAAAAAATATTATCTAGATTTTGAAAATTATAAATTAAAAGAACTTTTTGATCTTTTGCAAACTTATAAAAAAGCAAGATTTGATCTAAATAAAACTAAAAATTTATTAAGTTTTAGCGATATTTCAAAACTTGTATATGAGCTTACAAATTTACAAAATTATAAAGAAATGCTCTATTTTAGGCTAGATTCCAAAATCACAGATATTTTGATAGATGAGTTTCAAGACACAAATGTTTTACAATACTCCATCATAAAACCACTTATAGAAGAATGTGTAAGCGGTGCTGGACAAAACGGAGTTGGTAGCTTTTTTTATGTAGGCGATACAAAACAAAGTATTTATCGTTTTCGAGGTGGAAAAAAAGAACTTTTTTTAAAACCTATGAATGAGTATAATCAAATATCTTTTAATAGCCTAGAAAAAAATTATAGAAGCGATAAACTACTCGTAGAGTTTGTAAATCAAACTTTTAAAGATAAGATAAAAGGCTATACAGAGCAAATTCCAAATAGTCAAATTTCAGGATATGTAGAAATTTCATCATGCCAAAAAGATGACATATATGAAAGCATACTAAATAAAGTTAATTTGTTAAAATCACATAACATAGATGAAAATAAAATAGCAATTTTATGCTGGAAAAATAGCGACTTAGAAAATATAAAAGCATTTTTACAAACAAATCATATAAAAGCCATTTCTCAAAGCTCTATCCTAATAATTAATTCAAAATACGTCCGTATGCTCATACTATATGCAAAATATTGCTACTTTAATGATCCATATTATAAACAAAATTTAGAAGAATTTTATAATAGTATTCCACAAATCATGCAATTAAATTTAACTCTAAACACAAAAGAAATTTTATATAAAATGGCCTGCGAACTTAAGCTTGACTTGAGCGATAAAAACTTACTTAGATTTTTTGAAATTATAGATAAATACAACAATTTTGTAGATTTTATACTAAACATAGAAAATGAACAAGAAAAAAGCATAAATGAAGTAATGAATGGAATACAGCTGCTAACTGTTCATAGCTCAAAAGGTCTTGAATTTGATCATGTTATAGTGGTAGATAAAATAGGAAAAGACGATAATAGAAAATCATCTAAATTTCTTTTTGAATACGACATAAAAACAGATAAGTGGCAAATCAGATTAGACGATAAAGTTTTTGAAAAATTTAATGATAGAAATTTTATAGAGTTAAAAGAATTTTCCCTATCTCTTGATAAAGAAGATAAAATAAACCAAATTTATGTAGCTTTTACAAGAGCAAAACACTCTCTTATTATTATTGCAAAAACAGGTGGAAACGGAAACTCTCCTTCACTTTTTAAACCCTACACATCAAAAAATGATTTAGTACAAATGCTTGATTTAGAAGATAAAATATTAGGAGAGCTACAAACTATAACAACTACAAATACAACAAAGCCTATAAGTCAAGACAAAGAAATTAAACTTATTAAAATAGGCAAACAAACAATAATAGAAGCAAAAGACGAAAAAGATTTGAAATTTAAATCGGCACTTTTTGGAAGTGCTCTTCATTTTATGATAGAAATGATGAATAATTTTGATGAGTTAAATATCCAAAATGCCTTTATTATGCTTAAAAACAGATACGGCTCTGTTTTAGATACAAGCACATTAAATGATATTAGATCTAGAGCTTTATTGCTTGTAAAATGCGAAGAGTTTATAAAACTTGTCACCCAAAAAACAGTTTTAAAAGAACAAGATTATATATTTAACTCAGCTTTAAAAAGAATTGATCTTTTGACAATAGATGATGAGAAAAAAGAAATTAATATACTTGATTATAAAAGTTCAAAAAACTTTTTCGAACAAAATATTGATCAAGTTAGCGAGTATATCCTAAATCTACAATCTATTTATCCGAAATACAAAATAAATGGATATCTCGTTTTTATGCTTCCAACTAAAATAGATTTGTACAAAATATAAAATTTCTTATAAATAACTTAATTTAAGTAAATTATAAGCAATATTTAAATACAATCACGGAATATTTTTTAGGCAAAGGGTTAATTATGACAAAGATAACTAAGCCTAGCGAAGTCACACGTGATTGGGTTGTGATTGATGCTAGTGGCAAAATTTTTGGTAGATTACTTACAGAAGTAGCTACTTTATTGCGTGGAAAACACAAACCATGCTATACTCCAAATGTTGATTGTGGAGATTATGTAATTATTATAAATGCCTCAAAGGCTATAGTAACTGGTATAAACAAAGCTGAAGATAAACTTTATCATAGACATTCAGGATACTTTGGAAGCGTTAAAAGCGAAAAATTTGGTGATTTACTTGCTAAAAATCCAGTAAAATTATACAAACTTGCAGTTCGCGGAATGCTACCAAAAACTAAACTTGGTAAAGATATGATTAAAAAACTTAAAGTTTATGAAGGAAGCGAACATCCTCATACCGCTCAAATAAAGAAAGAAGGAAAGTAATATGGCTACAGTTTACGCAACAGGAAAAAGAAAAACAGCCGTAGCTAAGGTTTGGATAAAACCAGGTAGCGGTAAAATATCAGTAAATGGAATGGATTTAAACACTTGGCTTGGTGGTCATGAGGCTATCAAACTTAAAATTGTTCAACCCCTTCTTGTAACAAAACAAGAAACTTCTATGGATATTAAAGCTGATACACTTGGAGGTGGCTATAATGCACAAGCTGAAGCTTTAAGACATGGGATTTCAAGAGCACTTGCTTCAATGGACGCTGATTTTAGAGCACTTCTAAAACCAAAAGGCTTGCTAACTAGAGATAGCCGTGTTGTTGAACGTAAAAAATATGGTAGAAGAAAAGCTAGAAGAAGCCCACAATTCTCAAAAAGATAATATTCTCGGGGAGATTTTCTCCCCATTTTTAATTTTATTTATTTCCAAAATCTTTAAATAAGATAATAAAATTTATCAATTACAAAAATTTTTATTTTTGGTTTATTATTCTCTTGTATAATATTTTTAATATTATACTAAGGAGAAAAAAATGTTTGAGTTAAGAAAATTACCGTTTAATCCAAAAGATGTTAGCAATATCATAAGCGAAGAAGCATGTTCTTTCCACTATGAAAAACATCATCAAACTTATGTAAATAACCTAAATAAACAACTAGAAAATAGTCCTTTAAAAAATAGTCATTTGCTAGATATTATTATGAAAGCAGAAGGTGGACTTTTTAATAATGCCGCACAAGTTTATAATCATGATTTTTACTGGGACTGTATAGCAAAAAAATCATCAATGAGTAGTGAACTAAAGGATGCTTTAGATAAAAATTTTAATGATTTTAAAGCCGATTTTATAAACGCAGCAACTGGGCTTTTTGGTTCTGGATGGCTATGGCTAGTTTATAATCTTAAAAATGACAAACTAGAGCTTGTTGGTACAAGCAATGCCCAAACACCAGTTACAGATGACAAAGTCCCTCTTCTTGTTGTAGATGTTTGGGAACATGCTTACTATATAGATTATAGAAATGCAAGACCAAAATATCTTGAAAAATTTTATGAAAATATAAACTGGGATTTTGTTTCACAAGCTTACGAATGGTCTAAAAAAGAAGCTTTGGAATCCGTTCGTTTTTATATAAATGAAGTTCATCCAGAAACTAAAAACTAATCTTTGTAAGCTCCAAAACGAGAAAGTTTTATCTCGTTTTGGTCTTTATATATAACTTTTGCTAAAAAATTTCCATTTGCTTTTGGTATATTTAAGCAAAGCGGAAAATCTTCATTCAACTCATATCCAGTATCATTTTTATCAACAATAATAACTCCACCTTGAGTCGCAGTTTTTAAATTAGAAAAAATAGCTTTTGCGCTATTGTTATCTATTGATAAATTTTCAAAAGTTTCTATACTATTTTTTATACTAAGCAATTTCTCATTTATCTTATTTTCATATAAACGCTTTAACTCTTCATCTTGTTTAGTTGAAATCTCTTTTATATTTTCTTTATACGCATCATCCAATTCATCTTGCGCATCTTGTCTATTTTGTGCATTTTTAGATATTTGAGTGTCATATTTTTTTCTTATAATACTACTGCCTATAACAACACTTAATATACCAATAACCAAAATCGACACAAAAAGTCCTGTGTGAAATCCCCCATTTTTTTGCGATAGAAGAAAACACAATCCAAAAAGAATGGCAAAAATAAGTCCTATAGTTACAAAAAAACTTTTTAAAGCTTGTTTTTTATTCTCTTTTAACATTAGCAAATTATTATAAAATTTTAAATTTGAGCTCTCTAAATTTGATGAATGCTCTGACTTAATTGCCTTTTTTTTATTTTCAAACTCTATATTTTCTTCACTTTTGCTATAAATTAATTTTATAAACTCATCTTTTTTTAGCTCAGAATTCGCTTCATTAAATTCCATCTCATCTAAAGATTCTTTTATAAAGCTAAGTTGTTCAAAGATACCTTTTTTTGCTTCATTTTCTATATTAAAATTAGCCTTTGGGGCAATAAGTTCTTTTTTACTTTCAAATTTCTCAAAAGCAAATTTATATTCATCCATATTAGAAACAATGCTCTCTTTTTGAAGCAAATCATCTTTAAGCTCTTCATAATCATCAAAAAATGGATCTTCTTTGATTAAATCAAGCGTATTTACATCAAATTTAAAAGCATTTTCTAATTCATTTTTGGCCTCATTAAATCTCTTTTTTATTATTAGAAATTTAGCCATTTCATATCTTACAAGAGCAGAATTTTCATCACTATTTTTTGCATCGCTTAAAATATTTATGCACTCATTTTGCTTTCCAGACATAAGATACGCCCTTGCTAGTAAAGCAGCACAAATAGCATATGAAGCAAGATCATCATCTCTTTTTGCTACACAAATACAATTAATTAAAGCCTCTTTAACTTTTATAAAAAGTTTTTTTGAATTTTTTGTCATCAAGACATAAGCAATATAAAAATTTGAACTAAAATCAAGCGGCTTTAGCTCTAGTGCATTTTTTAAATGCTTTAAAGACGTTTCTAAATTCCAAATAATAAGCGCATTATTTGCTTCAATTTTTTGCTCACTTAAAGCTATTGCACTAGGATAAGACTTATGTTGCTCGTCAATCAAAAAAAACTTTTCATTGCTAGAAAACAATGATTTATTTATAAGCTGTTTTAACTCAAATTTGGCTATTTTATATTCATTTAAAACCAATTTTGAGACACTATTTTGATTATCTAAATAAATAACTTTAAAATTTTCTTTACAATGCTTTTGAAACTCTAACTCTTTTGAATCTAAAACATATTCATTTCCTATAAAAACTACAACAACTTTTGAGTTATAATTTTGAGACAATAAAAGATTTAGTATATTTTTTACTTCATTTAAATTTTGAGAAATATCCAACAAAAATAAACCCAGATGTCCATTTTTCATCTCATAAAAAAGCTCATCATCAAAATAACCATTTTCCATAATATATGATGAAAAAATCAAATTATTTATACTAGAAAATTTACTTTTCAAATAACTAACATCTAAAAAAACATTGCTATACAAACAGAGTCTAAAACTATTTTCCATAAAATATCCAAAATAAAATTTTGTAAAGTATATCAAATCTTATATAAAATATTGTAAAATATTTTAAAGGAGATAAAATGAATATAGTTTTTAATGACTTAAAACCAAAAATAAAAAGTAGTGTATTTGTAGCAGATGGGGCTAAAATCATAGGTGATGTGAGCATAGACGAAGATAGCAGCATTTGGTTTAACTGTGTTTTAAAAGGTGATCTAAATTTTATAAAAATTGGAAAAAGAACAAATATACAAGACTTAACCACAATACATGTTTGGCAAAAAAATATTGATGAAAATGGAAAAGTTTTAGACGATGGGTTTGCTGTAAAAATTGGCGATGATGTAACCATAGGTCATAACTGTGTCATACATGGTTGTCATATAAAAGATAGAGTTTTAATAGGTATGAACTCGACTATCATGAATGGAGCAATAATAGGTGAAGATAGCATAGTAGGAGCTGGCACTTTAGTAACGCAAAATAAAAAATTTGAACCACGCTCTTTAATACTAGGAAATCCAGCAAAATTTATAAAAAAGCTAACCGAAGATCAGATAAAATCTATAAAAAACTCAGCTCTTGTATATGTTGATATCAAAAAAGAGTATCAAAAATAAATTTGTTTTAACTTAGCTAAAAAGTTTTCTATTTCTTTATTTAGGTACTTTAAATCACCACTATTATCTATGATGAAATCAGCCATTTTCTTTTTTTGCTCTATGTCTATTTGTAAAGCAAGTCTTTTAATGGCAGAAATTTCATCCAAATTGTCTCTTTTTATAAGTCTCTTAAGGAGAATATCTTTTGGTGTATAAACAATTAATACTTTACTAAAATCATAATTTTTTTTCTCATAAAAAAGAGGAATATCTATAAAGTATGGCACTTTTGTTTTTTCTAGCTCGTCAGCAAGTGAGTAAATTTTTTCTTTTATTTTTGGATGCAGTAAATTTTCTAATTTAATAAGTTCTGATTTATCACTAAAAACATGTGCCCCAAGTTTTTTGCGCTCTACTTTACCATCTTTAACAAACTCATCTCCAAAAATTTGAGATATCTCTTTTGAGTAAAGATCAAGCATTCCGTGGCTTATCTCATCGGCATCAATGACCTTATATCCGTATAATTTTAGCATATTTGCAACGCTACTCTTGCCACTTGAAATACAACCTGTTAAAACAATAGCATATTTATATTTCATATCCGCCCTTTGATATTTACTTGGATTTTATCAACTTTTAGCTAAAATTATGCAAATTTATAAAAAGGTAAATTTATGATAAGTTATAAAGAAGCAGGCGTTGATATAGACGCTGGAAATAGCTTTGTTAATGAGATAAAACCATTTGTAAAATCAACCTTTCGTGGAAATGAAATAGGCTCAATTGGCTCATTTTCTGGTGCTGTAAGGCTACCTAGCGGATACAAAAATCCTGCGATTTTAGGTGCAACTGATGGCGTTGGAACAAAACTTCGTCTTGCAATAGATGCAAATATGCTTGATTATGTTGGAATTGATCTTGTCGCGATGTGTGTAAATGACCTGATTTGTAACTTCGCTACCCCGCTTTTTTTCCTAGATTATTACGCAACTGCAAAACTTGACATAGATAGCGCAAAAAGAGTTGTAAAGAGTATAAGCGAGGGATGCAAAATAGCAAAGTGCTCACTTATTGGCGGAGAAACAGCAGAAATGCCATCAATGTATAGTGATGGAGATTTTGATTTAGCTGGATTTGCAACTGGTATCGCAGAAATTGATGAAATAGATAGAAGTAAATTTGTAAAAAAAGGTGATATTTTAATAGCTCTTCCAAGTAGCGGACTTCACTCAAACGGTTTTAGCTTAGCAAGAAAGGTGATAAGCGAACTTGGACTTAAATTTGATGAGAAAATAGGCTCAAAAACGCTTATTGAAACACTGCTTGAGCCAACTAGAATTTATGTAGATGAGTTTTTAAATCTAAAAGATAAAATAAATGCAATGGCGCACATTACAGGCGGAGGATTAGTTGAAAACTTGCCAAGAGTATTCCCAGAAGGAATTGGTGCAAAAGTACAAAAAAGTGCGATAAAAACTCCTGAGATATTTAAAATCATATCAAAATGTGTAGATGAAAACGAAATGCAAAGAACATTTAATAATGGTATCGGTATGGTTTTGTGTGTTAGTAAAGAAAATGCTGATTTTGTGCTTAACAAAACCGACGGATATGTTATCGGCGAACTTTGTGATGGACAGGGCGTAAAACTAGTATAATATATCTTAAAAGGGGGTTTGTACACAAATAACCCCCCCCCCTTTTTTTTAAATTTAACTTTTTAAATTTCCATGTAAAAATATATTTATTTTTTTATTTATATGTTCATCTTTTTGTTTTTTAGTGATATTGATTTTTTCATCAAAAAGAAGTTTTTTATAAAAAAATGGCTCTCTAACACTTATCCAAAATGACATCGCCACAGTCTGCAAATCACTATCTATAAATTTATAAATGTTTTTATCTTTTTTAAAAAAATCGTATAAAATTTTATTTATTGATTTTGATTCATATTCATATAGAATTTTCTTTAAATTTGTATCTTTAGTACCATTTTCACCAAATACCAATTTATAAAAGCTTATCGCCCTATCATTTAAAACGGTATCTAAATATACATCTGAAAAATGATACAAAAATTCTTCAATGCTTAAGCTTTGATTTATGTCTATTTTCTTATCTATTTGTGCAAAAAAATTCTTAACTCCCTTTTCCAAAATAGCCTTAAATAGACCCTCTTTATTATGAAAATAATTATAAATAGTTGAAAGAGAACCTCCGCTTTTAGTGACTATGTCATTTAAACTTGTATTTGCGTAGCCTTTTTTTAAAAACATATCAAAGGCTACTTCTATAATCTTTTCTAATCTTTTTTGAGTTTTATCAGAAATTTCATTGCTTTTCATAACTATTTCTTCATCTTATTTCGCAAAACTTCTTGTTTTGGATATACAAAAACAGTCTTTCTATTTACAGTTATATTTCTATCATCGTTTGCATAAGCACTTATTACAATATCAAGTGGAGTATCTGTTTTATGGCTATTACTTAATTTTTGATCAGTACTTAAAACAACTATAACTTTTCTTTTTGTACCAGCTTTTAATTCTATACTATCTTTGGGTCTAGATATAAAAATTCTACTATCGTTTACATCAAAATAATATTCATGGTCTTTATTGCTTGTATTTTGTATGAAAAATGTATATGCATTATCAACACTAACATAGCCATCTACAATACGAATATTGTAAAGTTCCGTGGTTCTATTTATGTTTAAAAGCATTCTTTCTTTTTTGGAACTCATAAAAGCTAAGACAATGACAACAAGAGAAATAACAAACATGTAACCAATGGTTCTAAATCTTAAATATTTTACCTTATTACCACTTTCTAATGAGTTTTTACTAGTCCAATTTACAAGACTTAATTTATTAAATTTAGACATAGTCTTTTGACATGCATCACTACATTCAAGACAGTTTATACACTCAAGTTGCATACCTTGTCTTATATCTATATGCGTTGGACATATATTTACACAGGCATTACATCCAATGCATTCAGCACCATCTTCAAGAGGTTTATTTGCTATCTTTTTACCATCTTTATATACAATACCACCTCTTTTTTCATCATAAATAACTTGCATGGTATCATTATCAAACATAACAGATTGGACTCTAGCATAAGGACAAATATATACGCAAAATCTCTCTTGTAAAAATACAATATCAAAAATTAGAAATAATATTAAGATTGTTATTATCCCAGCAACCACCGCATGTTCTGTAGGATTTTGTATATATATGAAAAAATCTTCAGGTGGTATAAAATAGAGCATAAAATTTGATGCCACAATAAATGCAATTAATGCAAAAATAATAACAGATATAATTTGTTTTATAAAATTTGTTTTAGGCTTAATTTGTTTATTTGCACTACTTTTTCTTATATTTAGAAGTTTTGTTTGTATAAAATCTCTATAGACAGTTCTAAATAGGGTTTGTGGACAGGACCAACCACACCAAACTCTACCCAATAAAGTTGTTACAAAAAATATAGTAAGAAAAAGTGTTATAAGTATAAATGGCATAAGATACATTTCTTGCATATCAAAACGTGTAAATAGCAAGTGAAGTTCTTTTTTGTCAAAGCTCAATAAGAAAAAATGATTCCCCTCAATATTTAAAAATGGTAAAAATAAAAATAAAAGTGAAAATATAGCATATGTTATATAGCGTTTTTTGGCGTATGTCATACTAATCCTTTAAAAACTAGTTTTATTTATATTATGTTTTTATTATACTCTTTTATATTTAAAAATAAATTTGATATAAAAATGTATATTTGCAAATTTAAAATTTGGAACACCTTTTGCTTTAGTTTCAAAACAAAAGTTTGGCTAGTATTTTATAAAAATAATAAAAGGATTTAAGATGGGATTTCGCATCAACACGAACATTGCTGCAATGAATGCACACACTAACTCTGTTGTAAACAATAGAGACTTAGACAACTCTTTAGGTAGACTTTCTTCAGGTCTTAGAATTCAAACAGCTGCAGATGACGCTTCAGGTCTAGCTATAGCAGATAGCTTACGCTCACAAGCAAGTTCACTTGGTCAAGCTATTGCAAATGGTAATGATGCAATAGGTGTTATTAGAATTGCTGATAAAGCTATGGATGAGCAATTAAAAATACTTGATACTATCAAGGCTAAATCTATACAAGCAGCTCAAGATACTCAAACAACTGAGTCAAGAAGAGCTATTCAAAGCGACATTGTAAGACTTATGGAGTCACTTGATAACATCGGTAATACAACAAGTTTCAATGGTCAAAAACTACTTTCTGGAACATTTATAAACAAAGAGTTCCAAATAGGTGCTTTCTCAAATGAGAGTATCAAAGCAACTATAGGTGCTACAACATCTAATAAAATAGGTTTAACTAGATTTGAAACTGGTGCTACAATAACAGCAGCTTCAGAAGTTAACCTTACTTTTAAAAATACAGATGGTGTAAATGATTATAAAATTGAAAGTGCTGTTATATCAACAAGCGTTGGTACAGGTATAGGTGTACTTGCAGAAAATATCAACAAAATGAGTGATAAAACAGGTGTTCGTGCAACTTTTAGTGTACAAACAACTGGTGTATCTGCTATAAAAGGAGGAGCTACAACATCAGCATTTATGATTAATGGCTCTATAATTGGTAAAGTAGATTTCAAAGATAATGACTCAACTGGAGCACTAGTTGCTGCAATTAATGCTTTTAAAGATACAACTGGCGTTGAAGCAAGTGTTGATAGTAGAGGTCACTTAAACCTAACATCAAGAGATGGTAGAGGTATCAAAATAACAGGTCTTGCATCTGCTGCTGCTACAACAGGTATTAGCGGTCAAACAGAAAACTATGGTCGTTTATCACTTACTAGACTTTCAGGAAACGATATAATAGTATCTGGTGGAACAAATGGTAAAATAGGATTTGAGAAAGCTTCTGCCGTAGCTCAAAAAACAGTTTCACTAAGAGAGTTAAAAGGCAAGATAAATAAGGATTTAGCTTCAGCTATGGGCTTTAATGCAAACTTACACATAGAATTTGTTAGCAGTGATAAAACAGCTGGTGTTACAACTCTAAAAGGTGCAATGGCTCTTATGAGCATAGTTGAAACTGCAACTAAAAACCTTGGTAGTATTAGAGCTGACCTAGGTTCTGTTCAAAACCAATTAACTTCAACTGTAAATAACATTTCAGTTACACAAGTTAATGTTAAATCAGCTGAATCTCAAATTAGAGATGTTGACTTCGCTAGTGAAAGTGCAAACTTCTCAAAATATAACATTCTTGCACAATCTGGAAGCTATGCAATGAGTCAAGCAAATGCCGTTCAACAAAACGTTTTAAAACTTTTACAATAATCTTTTCTTTTATGAAGCCACCTAGTGTGGCTTCGACTCTCATAAAATTTTCAAACACTTTTTGATATAATCTTAGTAAATTTATATAAGGTTAAAAATGTTTGTTGATAGTGTTAAATTTAAAATCAGATCCGGTCATGGCGGAGCAGGCGCATCTAGTTTTAGAAGAGAAAAATTTATAGATTTAGGTGGACCTGATGGCGGTGATGGCGGTGATGGCGGTGATGTATATTTTTTTGTAGACAATAATACCCATACACTTGTAAAATATAAAGGTAAAAAACTGCTAAAAGCATCAAATGGCAATTGCGGTGAAGGCAAAAAAAGAACCGGTAAAAGAGGAGATGATTTGATCCTTATTGTCCCGCCAGGAACTGTTATTTATGATGATGATAGTGGCGAAATTTTACTTGACATGACCGAGGATGGTGATAAAAAACTTATTTTAAAGGGTGGCAAAGGAGGTCTTGGAAATGTTCACTTTAAAAACTCAGTGAACCAAACTCCAACATACTCTCAACCTGGACTTCCTGGAGAGGAACTAAATATTAGACTCGAACTAAAGCTTATTGCCGATGTCGGACTACTTGGATTTCCAAATGTTGGAAAATCAACGCTCATTTCAACTATATCAAACGCAAAACCAGAAATTTCAAATTACGAATTTACAACTCTTACACCAAAACTTGGGATGGTAGAGGTTGATGAATATAGTAAATTTATAATGGCTGATATACCAGGAATTATAGATGGTGCAAGCGAAGGAAAGGGGCTTGGACTAGAGTTTTTAAAGCACATCCAAAGAACTAAAATTTTACTTTTTATGATAGATAGCGCAAATTATAGAACCTTAAGCGAACAATACAATGCACTAAAAAAAGAATTAAAAAATTTCTCTAAAGAACTTTATGAAAAAAACTTTGCCATTGCAATCACGAGAGTTGATGCTTGTAATGATTTCGAAGAAAAGTATAATGAATTTCTAGACCAGTTTAGCCTTGATAAAAAGCAAGATTATGATAAATTAGATAGCTCAAAACCATGTTTTGTAATACCAATCTCAAGCGCTACGAACTTTAATATAGATGAGCTTAAATGGAATATACTTGATATCTTAAAAATTATAACAAACAAGTAAGTTTGTTATAAAGCTAAAGAAGTTTCTCGTCTTTAAGTGCATCTTTTAAACGAATAAGAGCGTCTTTTAGCACATTTTTTGGACAAGCTATATTTATCCTCTCAAAACCCTCTCCTTCTTTTCCAAAAATATACCCTTCGTCGCCAAATATAAATGCCTTTTTAGTCATAAATTCTTCAAGTTTTTTAGCGCTAAATCCTAATTTTCTAAAATCAAGCCACATAAGATAAGTTCCCTCTAAATCACAAACCTTGATTAATGGAATTTCATCTTTTATAAAATTAAAAAGCATTTCTTTGTTTTCTTTTATAACACTAAGCGCTGTATCAAGCCACTCTTCACACTCATTATAAGCAACTTTTGTCATATCATAAGCTAGCGCATTTAATAAATGAACTCCAATATTATCTAGTTCATTTTTATATAATTTTCTTAATTTTTTATCTTTTATGATTATATTTGATGCTTGAATTCCAGCTATATTAAAACTCTTGCTTGGAGCAGTACAAAGTATGAAGTTAGTATCTTTTGCGACTTTAGAAAATGATGTAAATTTATTAAAAACAAGGTCGCAGTGAATTTCATCGCTTATTACTACAACACTATTTTCATTACAAATTTTAGCCACCTTATCAAGCTCATCTTTATTCCAAACTCTACCAACTGGATTATGTGGATTGCAAAGTATGAGAATTTTTGCTTTTTTTGCTTTATTTTCTAGGTCTTTAAAATTTATGGTATATTTTTTTCCATCAAATTTAAGGGAATTTCTTAAAATTTTCCTACCAGTTTTTTGTATTGCTCTAAAAAATGGATAATAAACTGGCGGCATTATTATGATATTATCTCCTTTATTGCTATAAGATTTTATGGCAGTGTGAAGAGCAAACACAATTCCTTGGCTTGTAACTATCCACTCTTTTTTAAAAGTTAATTTGTGGCGTCTTTTAAACCAAGATATTATAGCCTCATAATAACTATCATTAGCTCTTGTATATCCTAAATGTTTTGCATTTTTTAGTACATTTTCTAAGTTAGGAGCTATTTCAAACTCCATGTCTGCAACAGAAAAAGGTACTATATCTTTTGGAATATTTGGATTTTTTTCTTGCATCCAAAGCCATTTAGCGGAGCCAAATTTAATTCTATCTACAATATCTATAAAATTATATTTCATATTTAATTCCTTTTACTTTTAATTATTATAACACTCAAAATAAATTTAATTAAACCTGATTATAATAGTTATCTTAAATTCTTCTTTGCTAGCACTTGTGTAAGCTTTTTTATCACTCTTATAAACTCTAAGACATTTGCAACTGCTTCTTATATATCATTTCTCAAAAATATTTTACAACTACTGTTTAAGCATTGATTTATTATAATTCTATTTTTATATGTAAGTAAAGGCAAAAAATGAAAAAAATTGTCATAAAAGTTGGCTCTCATATCATAAGCGAAGTTGATCATATAAGCGAAGAAAGAGTTGAGAATTTATGTAAATTTATAATAGAATTAAGACAAAAATATGAAATTATTTTGGTAAGTTCTGGTGCCGCAAGCGCAGGAAGAGTTAAACTAAACATAACCAAAAATGGTATCATAGCAAAACAAATTTTAGCAGCGGTTGGCCAACCGTATTTGATGGAAATATATAACAAATTTCTCTCAAAACATGGCGTTTTATGTGCCCAAATCCTACTAACTGGCTTAGATTTTGATTCTAGAAAGCGCACTCTTCATGCTAAAAATACTATAGATGGACTACTTAAAAACAAAGTTTTGCCTATAATAAATGAAAACGATGCAACCGCCATAGAAGAAATCGTTTATGGCGATAATGACAGATTAAGTGCTAGTGTCACTAATTATTTTGATGCAGATATGCTTGTAATTTTAAGCGATATTGATGGATATTATACTGATGATCCTCATAAAAATCCTGATGCAAAATTACGTCCATTAGTAAAAGAAATAAGCGAAGAGGAACTAAATCAAAAGCCTCTTGCTGGAAGTGAGATGGGAACTGGTGGAATAACAACAAAATTAAAAGCTGCGGACTTTTTACTTAAAAATAATAAAGAAATGTTTTTAGCAAGCGGATTTGATTTAAGTGTTGCAAGAGATTTTCTACTAAATAACAACCAAAGCGGTGGAACTCTTTTTAGCAAAAACTAATCATTATTTAAAAAATCTGTCCCATAAATTAAGCACATCAGCAATTACGCTAATAAAAGTTAATATAGTAATAAACGCCGCTATATAAGTGACTAAAGCCATTTTTTTATTTCGCTCTTCTCTTTCTTTATTTGCCAACTCTTGTTCTTTTAAAATTTTTTCTATATTTTGATTAAAATGTCTTTGAAGTTTTATATTTTCTATCTGAAATTCTTGATTTGTGATATCAAAAAACTCATTTATAGTATCTGAAATTTTTTTAAATATTTCATCTGTTTTTAATACTTTTCTAGATAATTCGAAAATTTTTTTCGCCTCAATCCTATCTTGAGTTACCTCAACTTTAGATAATTGTTTATACTCAAAAAAACTTTTTTTAATTTCTAAAATTTTATCTATATTTATGTTTTTAAAATCTTGCGATAAGATATTTTTATAATTTTTACATTGTTCTTCATATGATAAAAGAAGTGTTTGTATGAGCAAAACTTTTGATATGCTTGTATCAAAAAAGTTTTTATTGTATCCGTTATAAACTGCAAATGTTTTTTTAGAAATTAGCACCTTATAATTTTCATTTCTTGTAAAAATCTCATATTCTTTTTCTTTTTTGCAATACTCATCAAAGTTATTTTCATCATCTTCATATATAAAAACAGAATTTGCGGTATCATTATCTTTTCTAGGCTTTATAGCAAAAAGAATATCTTTAAAAAACAATATGTAGTGTGTAGCATAAGAATATTGTTTATAAATTTTATCACTGTAAAATTTATTTATAACACTTTTAAAAGGTAATTTAGAATCAACATCTATTATCTCTTTTTCAAATTTCTCATACTCTTGATTTTTAGTTAAATCATAATCATTTATATGTGGTCTTAATGTAAATAAATCAAAAAAATCGTTACCGCCAAAAATTTTTAGTTTATCTTTATCATCTTTTTTTATAAAATTTTTACACAAAAAATCTAAATAATTTTCAGGTTTATCACAATCTTTGTTACTAAAATTTTTAAAAGTTTCTATTAAATCCTTATCTTCAACTAAAATTAGCTCGTAAATCATTTCAATTTCCTCTTAATCCTGGGTAATATCACAAAGCATAGCATTTGTTGCTTTTATAAGGTCATCTGGCTTAAGATAAATTTGCTTCCCACGAATGCCAGCACTTACACATATTTCCTCTTGCAATTGTGCTTTTATATCTAGAAAAGTTCTAAAATGCTTTTTCATTCCTAGTGGAGAGCAGCCACCTCTTACATAGCCTGTTATCTTTGTTATATCTTTTAAATTTATAAGTTCGCATCTTTTTGCTCCTGCAACTTTTGCTAAAGCCTTTAAATCAAGATTTAAATCACCTTGCAAACAAGCAACTATATGCTCTCCGTCAGCTATACAAACTATGGTTTTATATACTTTTTTTATATCAACACCAACTTTTTGCGCTGTATGAATAGCATCTAAATACTCTTCATCAACCTTATACTCTTTTAACTCGTAGATTATATTTAAACCATCTAATATTCTAGCAGCATTTGTTTTAGCACTCATAATCTAAAACCTTTTTTCATAAAATTTTAGTAATAAATTTTATTTAACTTTAAAAAATCTCTCAAATCATCATATTCACTACTTGTAAAGTATCTCCATTTGCCCTCTTTTAACATCCCAAGCTCAACCCTACCAAAACTTACACGTTTTAAATCCATAACTTCCAAATCAAAACATCCAAAAAATCGCCTTAACTCTCTGTTTTGACCTTCATTTATCATTACTCTAAGTTTTGTATATCCTCCACTTGATCCAAAAATATCGTATGCAACAAACGGCTTAAATTCCATGGATTTTATCTTGCTTTTAGCGTGAGCGCCTTTTGTGGCATCTGTTGCAAAAAAGCCATCCTTCATAGCATTTTTTACATCTTCTGTGATTTCACCTTTTATTTTTAAGTAATACTCTCTTTCCATATCACTTTTCATAAGAGCTGTTGCTATAGAGGGCGCATCTGTTAAAAGTAACAATCCCTCGCTTGCAAAATCTAGCCTTCCTATGCTTACAAATTTAGAAAAACCATGTGGCAAATTATCATATATCGTTTTCCTGCCACGATCATCTTTTTTAGTTACCAACTCGCCTTTTTGCTTATGATAAACAATCATAGTAAAATCTTTTTTTAATTTTACAATCCGTCCATTTATGCGAATTTTTTCTTCTTCACTAACTTCTACAAAATCACTAACAACTCTACCATTTATAGTAACTTTTCCATTTTTTATCAGCTCATCTGCTTCTCTTCTTGAGTAATTTGTGTTGTGTGAGATGAATTTATTTAGTCTCATTTTTTGCATTTTATAGCCCTAATTTAGTTAATTCGTGTATGTGCAAAACACCAAGTGGCTTATTTGCAATATCTACCACAACTAAAAGCTGAATTTTATACTCCTCTATGATTTTTAAAGCGTCATAAGCTAACATATCAGAATTTGTTATAACTTTAGGTTGCTTTGTGGCATGATTTATAGCACTATCATTTATATCAAAGCTTTCTTTCATAAGTGCTCTTCTAAGATCACCATCACTTAAAATAGCTTCTAAACTTCCACTTTCATCTATTAGTAAAACTGAACCTAGTTTTCCATGTGTCATAGCGTCTATAGCTATTTTCAAACTAACATCACTTTTTACTAACGGTAAAAGATCTGTTTGCATAACATCTTTTACTTTTAAAAATAGCCTTTTGCCAAGACTACCACCAGGATGAAAATTTGCAAAATCCTCTTTTTTAAAATCATTTTTTCTCATTAAGCACACTGCAAGTGCATCGCCTAATGCTAAAGTAAGAGTTGTAGAAACTGTAGGAGCTGCAACTATATGACATGCTTCTTTTAATATATCAAGCTTTATAAATGCATCGCTAAATTTTCCAAGAGAGCTATTTTTATCTTTTGCCATAGCAATAATTTTATTGCCATATCTTTTTACATGAGGCATTATACTTATAAGCTCGTCACTCTCACCGCTAAATGATATTGCAAGTATGATGTCATCTTTTTGGAGCATGCCAAGGTCGCCATGCATCGCTTCAGTTGGATGTACAAAAAAGCTTGGCGTTCCAGTACTAGCTAGAGTCGCTGCAATTTTTGCTCCTATATGCCCACTTTTGCCAACGCCAGTTACTACAACTTTTCCTTTGCAAGAGTGTATCAAATTTACAGCTTCTTCTATGTCGCTTCCAATGATATCAGCATTTCGCAAAAGCTCATTTCCCTCAAGCCTTAAAACCTCTTTTGCTACATCTAAAATTTCACTCATTTGCGCTCCTACATTAGATAAATCACAGGTACAATAATAGGGTATTTTTTAGTTTTTCTAAAGATATGCTTTCTTGTAACTTGACGAATCTGATTTTCTAACATTTTTTGATCTTCCATCGCCTCATCTTTTACATTGCTCAAAAACTGAATTATAGTTTCTTCCATTTCTTTGGTTAAATTTGAGTTTTGCTTATCATTTGTTAAACCATAATTCATAACTCGTGTTTTTATAAGCTTTTTTTGAGATTTATCAATTTGTGCGATAATTATAACAACTCCGGCATCTGCTAAATTTTGTCTATCAATAACGACATTATCGCTAATTTGCCTGTTTATTTGATTATCTATGAAAACCTTGCCTGTTTTTACAGTTTTTACGCGTTTTAGGTATTTACCACAGACTTCTATTTGATCGCCATCATTCATAAGATATATGTTCGCTTCATTTATACCACATGATATAGCTGTTTCTTTATGTTTTACTATATGATTATATTCGCCATGAACTGGTAAGAAAAACTTAGGCTTAATAAGCCTTATCATAAGTTTTTGTTCTTCTTGTGCTGCGTGACCCGAGACATGAATTTCACTAAAATCTTGATAAGCCACACTTGCTCCACTTTTTAAAAGATAATTTAATACAGTCGAAACACTGCCCTCATTTCCAGGAATTGCTTTGGCAGATATGATTATTTGATCTGTTGGTTTTATTTTTATATATTTGTGCTCATCAGTTGCCATTCTATAAAGTGCACTCATTGTTTCACCTTGAGAACCTGTTGTTACGATCAAAACCTCATGATCTGGATATTTTGCAACCTCATCTGCATCTATGAAGTATTTTTTATCTATTTTTATGTAGTTAAGCTGCATTGCAGTAAAAAGGTTTCTCTCCATAGAACGCCCTATAACGCAAATTTTACGGTTATATTTGAGTCCTCTTTCTATTGCTTGATAAACTCTATGAATATTTGAGCTAAATGTACTCATTATAACTCTACCTTTTGATTTACTAAATATATCATCAAAAGTCTTTCCTACGCTACTTTCACTTTTTGTAAAACCATCTCTGTGTGAGTTTGTACTATCGCTCATTAGAAGCAAAACACCTTTTTCGCCATAGTAAGCCAAACGACTTAGATCCGTTGGATAGCCATCTATTGGGGTATGATCTATCTTAAAATCTCCTGTATGAATGATAGTTCCAGCCTTTGTTGTTATTGCAAGTGATGAAGCATCTATAATAGAATGCGTTATGTGTATAAACTCTATACTAAAATCACCTATATCATAAACTTTACGCTTCTCAACTGGTCTAAAATAAGATTTTTCTGCTTTTAAGCCGTGCTCATCAAACTTATTTGATATCATTCCAAGCGGAAGTGGTGTTGCGTATATTGGAAATTTAAACTCTTTAAAAAAATATGGCATCGCACCAATATGATCTTCATGAGCATGAGTTATGATGATGCCTTGAATTTTATTTTTTATCTTTCTTATATAATCAAAATCAGGTATCAATATATCAACACCAAGCATGTTTTCATCAGGAAAACTCATACCAACATCAACTATAATGGCGCTTGTATTTGTTTCAAATACTGTCATATTTGCGCCTATCTCACCAAGCCCACCAAGTGGAGTTATACGAATAGTATTTTCTGAGTTATTATAGTATTTTAAGGGATTTAGTCGCAAATCATGCATAGCCATATTTGCTTGAACTGCTTGACTAATGTTTACTTGCCACTCTTCATTGCCATTTAACTTAATACTTGAAGTATTCTTTTTATTTCGTTTTTTTTTCTTTTTTGGTGTTTCATCTGATGTAGTAGCATTATTTTGTGTTTCATTTTGAGATACTTTTTCGCTATTTTCATCATTTGTCCCACATTTTACTTGTCTTTGAAGATTTTTTTTGTGCCTTTTATATCTGTTTTGTTTATTAAATCTTCTTTCTTCTTGACTAGAATTATTATTTGTTATTTCCTTCTCTTCCATGTTCTACCTTTAAATTTAAAAAAATTTTTATATATGAGGTGACATCTACTTCATGGGCTCTTGATGTGGGTTTTATATCTATGTTTAAAAAAACTTCTTTTAATTTGTCCTTGCTAAACTCTGATGATAAATTTTTTATCAGCGTCTTTCTTGGAGACAAAAAACATATTTTCAAAAAATCTTTAAATTTTATGTAATCTTGTTTTTTTAAAACTTTTTCATCTTTTTTTATAAATTTCATAACAGATGAAGTAACTTTTGGTGGTGGATCAAATGAAGTTCCTAAGACATCAAATAAAAGTTCTATATCTCCATTTAAACTTGATATAATTGATAGCGAGCTAAATTCTCTATCACCAATTTTGGCGCAAAACTTTTCAGCAACTTCTTTTTGCACCATTACTACAAAACCTCTGCATAGATCATCATCTAGTGCATTTAAAACCATCTTTGTAGCAACATAATATGGCAAATTTGCTACTAAAAAATATTCTTTATCACTAAGAGATGAGTTTTCCCAAACTTTCAATGCATCATTACAAATAAGCTTAATATTGTTACCAAATTTTGAGCACAAAATCTCATAAAGTTCTGTGTCTATCTCATAACTTGTAACATTGCCAACTTTTATAAGCTCGTTTGTTAAATCACCTAAGCCAGGCCCGATTTCAACTAAGTTTTTTTCATTTTCGGGAATCGATTGGATGATTTTATTTAAAACACTACTATCTTTAAGAAAATTTTGCCCAAATTTCTTTTTTGCTCTTATCATTGTTAATTATATCTTAATCTTACTTACAAACTAATTATATATTTTATTTTTTAACCATAAACAAACCATCACATCCATCAGGATAGTAAGATGTCAAAATTTTTTCGCTCTTAAAACCAAATTTTTCATAAAGCTTTATAGCCTTTGTATTATCCTTTCTAACTTCCAGTCTTAAATTAGGAAATTTATCAATCACAAAAGAAATTAATTCACTCCCTATGCCTTTTCCTCTAGAATTTTTACTAATACTAATCGAGTAGATTCTAGGAATTTTAAGATATGCAAAAACTAGAATATAGCCTAAAATTTGGTCTTTTTCATCTTTTGCAACATATAAAAAATTTTTTCTTAGGTGGTAATAAAAACTTGCTTTACTTAGCTCAAATCCACTACCACCAAAAGCCTCATTTTCTATATCTAAAAGCTCTTTTATATCTTTTGAAGTTGCTTTTGTTATATTCATTTTTGATAAATTGTATATTTTAAATCAAGCTTAAATGGTCTATAACTCATCTTAACTTTTTTAAGATTTTCAAATCCCATGTCATCGCCAACATTGATAAATTCACAGTTATACTTTTGTTTTAAAATTTTACTAAATTCTCTAAAGATAAACTGAGCGCACCCAAGAGTTTGGAAATTGGTTTTTTCTATGATAACGCTTGCCACACCTTCATTTATCTGTTCCCCAACTGTAAATCCATGCATTTCATCATCTATATATATAACAATACCTATAAGCTCAAGCTCTTTATAGAAGTTTAGCATTCTTTTTATGGCTGTTTTTTCTTGATAAATTCCCTCCATAAAGTCATCAATTTGCTCTTTTGGCATATATTTTATACGCTCTTGTACCCAGATATTGCTTAGAGAAATGATATCGTTTTTATGCTTTTCAACATTTAGTTCTTCAACTCTAAAAGTCGGATATGTGTTTTTAAATTTATTTATCTCTGTACGTTTTGTGTGATATGAGTTTCCTTTAAGTTCTATCAAATCATCAGTTTTATAGATATAATCAGCTAATTTTTTCTCAAACACAAAGTCTTCAAACACATCAAAAATCACAGCATCTGAATCAAGAGAAGTTGCAAATTTCTCCAAAACAGATTCAGCTACATAATCAATCCTCGAATAGTGATCAGATGTATTATTTGCATTCATAAGTTCAAAGCAATGCAAAATAGCATTTTTAAGATTTATAAGTCTACCAATTGGTGGCAAAAGCATACTTAACTCGCTTCCAGTCATTATAAAAAGACAAAAGCACTCATCTATAATTGCATAAAATCCACTGGAGTTTGAAAGCCAAATGTAGTTCGAAGCAAATGTGTAATCACTAATGTCAACTTGTTGATCAAGCCCAAGATCTGTTAAATACTTTTGCATGATATCTTTTGAGTGTATATCGAATTTATGTAGCTCATAGCCGTTTATATCAAATCTCATCTCACATCCTAATAAAAATTTTTCGTAATTATACTCTTAAATTCCTGCTTTTTATTTAATTTTTTAAAAATAAATTTTAAGGTATAATACATTAAGCTTCAAGGGTTGAAGAAAACTAAATTTAAGGAAATAAAATGCGAATAGATTGCAGAAATATGGAGTGTCCAAAGCCAGTAATTGAAACAAAAAATGCTTTAGAACAAATTAATATGGGCGAAACATTAACCATTTTGATAAACGATGTAGCGCCGCTTAGTAATATTAGAAAATTTTTAAATAATTTTGGAATGAATCCTACGGTAAAAAACCTAGATAACTATCAAGAAATAAGCGTTGTAAAAACAAAAGATATTAGCAATATAAGCCAAAATGACTATAACTGTGAAATAAAATCTAAAAATTCTAAACTTGTGTATTTTAAAGATGACAAAATTGGACCTATGCCAATTGGAGATACGGTTTTAACTACATTTCTAAGCTCGCTTTTAAATGCCCCAATAAAACCAGAATATATTATATGTGTAAATAACTCAGTTATGATGACTACGCACAGAGATCACTATGGCTATAAACCTCTAAAAGATCTTGAAAGTGTAGGTGTTAAAATCATAAGTTGTGGAAGTTGCTTAAAGGCACTAAATTTAGTTGATAAACTTAGTGTTGGAGAGATAGGAAATGCTTATGAAATAGCAGCATTACTAATGGAGCATGATGTAGTTTCACTATGATTTATCACGATAAAAAACTAACAAAATTTGTAAAAGCAGCTGGTTGAGCAGCCAAAATAGACCCGTTGGGTCTAAACGAATGCGTTGGCACTTTACTAGAAAAAAATGCAAATTTATTATCATCAATTAACAGTAACGAGGATGCCGCTATTTTTAAGATAAATGACGATTTAGCACTTGTTCAAACTCTTGATTTTATAACTCCTGTTGTAAATGATCCATTTATTTATGGGCAAATAGCCGCTGCAAACTCACTAAGTGATATTTTTGCAATGGGCGGGGAAGTTATTAATGCTTTAAATATAATGGGTTTTGATAGTTGCAATTTTGAAAAACATATCATGAATGAAATTTTACAAGGTGGTAAAAACAAGATTACAGAGTGCGGCGGTGTTTTGGTTGGTGGACATAGCATAGAAACAAAAGAAATGTATTATGGATTAAGCGTTACTGGCAAAGTTAATCCTAATAATTTTTGGAGTAACAATACTGCAAAAATCGGAGATGTTTTAATACTTACAAAACCTCTTGGAATTGGAGTCTTAAGTACTTGTATAAAAGCAGATATATTGAGTTTAGAAGAAATAGAAGAAGCTATCTCATACATGATACAGCTAAATTTCTACGCTATAAACGCACTAAAAGACATAAAAGTTCATGCATGCACTGATATAACAGGATTTGGATTACTTGGACATCTTTTTGAAATGACAAGAGATGATATAAGCTTTGTTTTGCAAAAATATAATATCCCTCTTATAAACTCGGCCATAAAATACGCAAATATGGGTCTTATACCAGCTGGAAGCTATAAAAATAAAGAATTTGTAAATAAGTATATATGTAGCAAAGATGAGATAGATATATTATATTTTGATGCACAAACAAGCGGTGGTTTGCTTCTTTGTGTTGATCAAAAAGATGCAAATAAAGCGCTTGTTAATTTAAAAAATGCAGGATATGAAAAAAGCTCTATCATAGGTGAAGTTTGTGCTACAAAAGAGCATAAAATAATATTAAACTAATGATTTTGAAATGTATTAATTTCTTGATTTAAGCAAAATAACTTTATTTTCTAAATATCATAAATTTTATGAAATTAATGGTTAAATAATGGATCACTAAGTTTAAATGTAAAATTTGTAACATCTATCAATCCAACCACTTTGTCGCTATTATATAGTTCCATTAAAAATTCAGCCATTTCCTTGCTTGTATGATATTTACCAAAGTGCGAATCGTAGTCGTATTCTTTGACATCTGATGCTATTTTTCCAAATTCGGTTTTTGTAGCAGCCGGTGCTAAAACCTTAGCTTTCATTGGGTTATTGTTTGCTTTTAGTTCCAAAGCCAAGCCTTCCGTAAAAGCGCTAACATAAAATTTACTCGCGCAATATGTTACGGCATTTGCAACAAGCATATATCCGCCTCTTGATGATATGTTTATTAGTTGTGCTCCCTTGACATCTTTATAGTCGTGTGTATACAAACTTGATAAAATAGTTAAAGCTTCAATGTTTAATTGGATTAATTTTAAAATTTTTTCTAAATTTTGATTGGCAACACTGTCATAGTTACCAAAACCTGCATTATTAATCCATGTTATAATATTATAAGATGATAAATCTTGATAAAGTTTAAAAACATTTTTTGCTTCAGTAAGATCAGATGTTTTAATAACAATATCTAATTCTGGAAAATTAACTAAAAGTTCTTTTTTTAATTTTTCCATTCTATCCTGGCGTCTAGCAACCAAAATTAAATTGTGACCTAATTGCGCGAACAGTTTAGCAACTTCCAATCCAATACCAGAACTTGCTCCAGTTATACACGTATATTTGCTAGATTTTAGCATATTAACTACCTTTATATAAATTTTCTCATTTCAATACAAGCTAAACTTTTAAATTGATTTTTAACTTTTCATCTTTTTATTATAACTAAAAATAAAATACTTAAAACCAAACTAAAAAGCGAAATTTGCTTTTTAGTTTATTTTACTGTTTATTAAGTTGTTTATCTTTGCCAAAATTTGGAGATCTATGCCCATATAAAATACATTTATAGCAGTCTGTAGAAAATGTCATAATATCAGTAGCTACTGCAACTTTATAAGCATTGTCAGTTATGTCATTTAAAACTTGTGCTATCATTGCATTTATTAACATTCCTAGAATATTATTATTTCCCTGATTTGCAGATTGGGTTACTCTTTCACTTCTATCCCAAATCATATGAGTATTATGTAAATCTATAAGTTTTACCGAAATATCAATGGTTGTTTGAGAATCAAGTAGGACATATTTTGAGCCATATTCTTTTATATTGATAAATAAAACACTATCAGCTCCGTAAATTTCTTTTAGTTTATTTAATGAAACATGAGATATCTCTTCACCGCTAAAAATGCCATTACTTTTAAATGTTTCATTTACCAAAGCAACTGGAAATACATAATATCCAGCCTCACTTAAAGGCAAAACACTATTTGTCAAAATCGCAGTTGCTGCTTTTGGCTCAAGTGATTCATTTGTTGGCATAACTACCAAAATCGACTTTGGTCTAGATTGTAAAAACTTTGAATAATCATAAACATCTGGCTCTTTTGGCGCACAACCAGTAAGTAAAAACAGTACCAAAAATGATAAAATAGTTAAAAATTTAATTCTCATTTTTTATCCTTTTTGATTTTAGCATTAGGCTTAGCTTTATTTCTTTTTAGAAATTCTATGTATTGTTTAGATTCTGGAAAAAGCTCTGCTTCTTTGTCTAAATACTCAAAAAATTTAGCATCATTGCCATTTTTATGATACATTAACCCCAAATGAGCATACAGTCCTGGCGGGAGTTTCTCGTTTTTCTGATATGCTTTTTGTATGTATTTTTCAAGACTATCTATTTGTTCATTTATATCACCCTCTTCATTAAGATAATTATAAATTGAACTCTCATAACTTGCATCCCAGTAATAAATAGGCTTTTTAGAAGGTGCACATCCAGAGAAAATTAGCAAGATAGTAGATAAAACCGCTATTTTAACTCTCATTACCACTCTTTTTTGTCAAGCCCAGAAGCAAGATTATTTACAGCTTCATTTATAGAAAGGCTTAAAACTTTACCATTTAGAGTCGCATCATATCCAGCAGTTCCGCCAAAACCTATAACTTCACGATTTGAAAGTGAGTATTCACCAGCACCTTGAGCAGAATAAACTATTTGAGATGTTTTTACATCAACTACATTTAAATTTACTTTTGAATAAGCAACTTGAGTTTTACCACGACCTAAAATACCAAAAAGCTGGTGATCGCCAACAGTTTTTCTGCCAAATTCAACCACATCGCCAGTTATAATATATCTAGCACCTTTTATATCCTGTGCTGATTTAGAAAATTTGCTTTCTTGCGCCATTGTTTTTAAATTTGTTCTATCTAATACATTAAATCTACCGCTTTGTTGCAAACCTGTAGCAAGTATTGTTTGAGCTTGATTTCCAAGCCTATCTTCTCCATCTGAAAAAATTCCGTTTTGATATGATGATTGGTTATTAAATCTGCCAATTGAGACAGAAATTTTCTCACCTTGATAATTAACCTTTGATATCTCAACTTTTGGGCTTTCTACAACTCTTGATTGTTCAGTTGCACACCCTGTAAATACTATAGCAGCACATATTGCAATTAAAATTTTTTGTTTCATTTTTAAACCTTATAGTAAAATTTTAAGGCAAAATATACCTTAAAATTTATAACAGCGATATAAATTTGATTATTTTTTTATAGCTTTTTGAAATTTGATATAGTGTTTATTTTGTTTCGCGCCTTCAAAAGTTCCACTATATACAACTTTTCCATCTTCTAATATAAGAGCCTTTTTACATAAAAACTCCGCCACTTCAAGGTTATGAGTTATAAAAATATAAGAAATGTTATAGGTTTTTTTAAGCTCTTTTAATAAGATAAGAAGCTTTTTTTGATTTAAAAAATCAAGTCCACTTGTTATTTCATCAAGGATTAAAAACTCAGGTTTTATGATAAGCGCTCTTGCAAGCGCCACTCTTGCTGCCATTCCACCACTTATCTCATAAGGTTTTTTATCTAAAATCTCTTCTTTTAGCCCTAAACTTTCAAGAGTTTTTAAAAGTTCTGTTTTATTTAATTTAAGATTAAAATTTGAGTAAACATCTTTTAAAAGCTGCTTTACACTTCTTTTAGGATTAAGTGATAAATTTGTGTTTTGAAAGACATATTGGATATGTTTTCTTTGTTTTCTTTGCTCTTTAAATTTAAGCTTAGCTAGACTTATACTATCAAGGAAAATTTCTCCCTCATCCCAACTCTCAAGCATACAAAGCATCCTAGCAAGAGTGCTTTTCCCACTTCCGCTGATTCCAAGGATTGCTAAATCCTCGCCACTTTCTAGCTCAAAGTTAATACCATTTAAAACCTCAAGTTTTTCATAAGGCTCTAAAATATGCCTTTTTATCATATAATTTTTATGTAAATTTATAACTTTTAGTCGTTTCATCTAGTTAAGCTTTCCACACAAAATCTCTTTTGTTAGCTTTTCTTTAGGACGATCAAATATCTCGCTTTTAATGTTTTGCTCGATTATTTTACCGCCATCAAACACACAAACCTCATCAGCAAGTTCATAAATCACATTTGGATCATGTGTTATGATAATAAAATTTAACTCATCTTTAAGCTCTTTTAGAATGTTAATGATATTTTGCGCATTTATACTATCAAGCGAACTTGTTATCTCATCGCAAATTAACATCTTTTGTCTCATGCATAAATTTAACGCGATCTGTACTCTTGCTAGCATTCCGCCACTTATTTGCAAAGGAAACTCATGCCAGATAAGCTCTGGATTTTCAAAGCCAAGGCGAGCAAGCGTGTCAAATGTAACCTTTTTTATCTCATTTATATCTTTGTAATGATTTTTTAGGCTAGTTATGAAAATATCACCAATGTTATAAAGTGGATGAAAGCTCTCTCCAGCATTTTGAAATATAAGTCCAACATCAAATTTGCGGTAATTTACAAGCTCTTTTTTACCAAGCGATAAAACGCTTTTACCAAGCACTTCGAATTTATCTACATTTATACTAAATTCATCTCCCAAAAGATTTATAAGAGTTCTAGCAAACATTGATTTACCACTACCACTTTGTCCTATTATGCCAAGAGTTTTGCCGTTTTTTAACCTTAAGCTTATGTTTTTTAAGATGCGGTTATTTTTATAAGTGAGATTTAGGTTTTGGATGTTTATCATGCATAAACCCTATCTTTTTGCTCTATGAAATTTCCTATGTAAAGCACGCATATGATGAGTAAAAACAGCACAATTCCAGGATAAAATATGATCCACCAAGCGCCAACAAACATAGCATTTGTCGCATCATTTAGCATATTTCCTAAACTTGCTTTGCCAACTGGCACGCCAATACCAAAAAAGCTAAGCACAGCCTCAGTTGCTATAGCGTGAGCGAAATTTATACTAAAAAATACCATCAAAATGCTAAGTAAATTTGGCAAAATCTCTTTAAAAATGATATTTAGTTTTGAGCTACCAAGCACGATGGCAGATTTTACAAACTCACAGCTTGAAATTTTTTCATACTCATTTCTCATAACTCTTGCTATTTGCATCCATAAACTAAGCGAGATTATAACTATCATATTTAACACGCCAGCGTCCAAAATAGCGCTAAAAAACATGATAAAAAGCATCATTGGCATAGCTAAAAAGCCATCTACAATCCTCATCATAATGTGGTCTATAAATTTTGGAGAAATTGCCGCTATAAAAGCATAAACAAGCCCTATAAAACAGCTAAAAAAAGCACTAAAAAAGCCAACTATAAGCGAAATTCTAAGAGCGAATAAAATCCTAGTAAAAAGATCTCTTCCAAGGATATCTGTGCCAAAAATATGAGCAGAATTTGGCGCAAGTTTAGCAAAGTCAAGAGCTACTTCATCAGGGTTAAAATGCGCTATATTTGGCGCAAAAATAGCTAAAATCACAAACACAGCAATAAGCAAAAAAGCAAAAATAAACTTTTTCATAAGCTTTTTTGCCCCCTATTTATGATGATACAAAACACTTTTGCAAGTAAATTACCAACTATTGCAAAAACAGCAGTTAGTAAAATAATAGCTAAAATCACGGAGTAATCTTTGCTAAGTATCGAAGTTATAGCAAGCTCCCCAAGTCCTGGATATAAAAAAATGCTCTCTATGATGTATGAGCCAGTTATTAGCGCGGCAAAATTTGCTCCTATAAAGCTAATTATAGGCACTAAAGAGTGCTTTAAAACGCCTTTGTAAATATCAAATTTGCCAACACCTCTTGCAAACATAGCATAAACAAAAGGCTGTTTTAACGAGCTTAAAAAACTGCTTCTAACTATCCTTATGTAAAGTCCGATATGCGAAACAAAAAGCACAAGAAGTGGCAAAACCATATGATAAGCTCTGCTTTTTAAGCTATCATCGCCAAGTGCATGAAGTCCGGATGTTGGTAAAAATCCAAAGTGAACTGAAAACACCATTATTGCCATTAGCGCTATCCAAAAAGATGGCATACAAACAAAACCAAATGAGATAAAAGTTATCGCGTGATCTATAAATTTATTTTCATTTAGTGCACTCATTATGCCAAAAACAAATGAAAAAACGACAAGAAGAAGTAAATTTAATCCATTTAAAACTATGGTATTTAAAAATCTCTCACTAAAAAGCTCACTCACACTTCTAAAATCTATAAGCGAATAGCCAAAATCACCGCTTAACGCGTTTTTAAGCCATGAAAAATACTGCACCAAAAATGGCCTGTCAATACCGAGGTTATGAGAAATTTGCACTCTCATAGCCTCACTTACCGCCTCAGGTCTTGAAAACATCGCATAAACCGTATCAGTTGGCAATAGATACGCAACTAAAAATATAAAAAAACTAAGGCAAAAAAGTAGCACTAGCGCTGAAATTAGCTCTTTTAGTATAAGATTTCTCAAACTTTATACTACTCTTTGATCCAATCTTTCACATTCCAAGCAAAGCCGCCACCGTGATGACCTAAGACATGTGGTTTTATACCTGAAATTTTAGCATTATAAACTAGTGGAAACTCCAAATACGAAATAAATATAAATGGCGGATTTTCATGAATTGCCTCTAAAAATTTACTATAGTAGACTTTTCTATCTTCAATTTTTGCCAAACTTCTAGCCTTAGAAAGCGTTTCATCAACAGTGCTATCATGATAATGGCTGTAGTTCCAGCCATTTGGATCTATAGCGCTATCAGCAAATCCACCAAAAATCCTATATGTATGAAAATCAGGATCAAACGGAGAGCCCCAACCTATCATAAATGTATCAACTTTTCCTATCTCAAATGAACCTTGCGGTTTAGCATAAGCTGTAGCATTTACACCTATTTTTTGAAAATCACTTGCTACAATGTTTGCCAAGCTTACGCGCAAAGGATCTGTATTGTAAGCATAGATGCCAAATTTGAGCTCTTTGCCATCTTTTTCAAAATATCCGTTTTTGTTTTTACTCCAGCCACTATCTTGCAAAATTTTCACAGCTTTTTGCGGATCGTAGTTAAATTTAGGAACGTTTTTGTCATTTGCCCAGCTTTTTTCGATAGGGTTATTTGCAGCAGATCCATAACCGTGCAAAACATTTTTTACTATGCCGTCTTTGTTTACAGCGTAACTTAAAGCAATACGAATATTTTTATCTTTAAAAAGTTCATTTTTCATATTAAACATCAAAGCTCTATAATCTGCACTATTTTCTTTTAAAATTTTTAAATTTGGATTACTTGCTAGTTTGATGGCCATATTTGGCTCACTTAACGCTACATCTAACTCACCTTTTTGTAATTGCATAGAAGCAACATTAAAATCAGGTACAAATTTCATATAAATATTTTTTGTTTTTGCAACACCGCCATAATATTTATCAAAAGCTTCAAATTTAAGATATTTGCCTCTTTTCCACTCTGTTAACTTATAAGGTCCTGTACCAATTGGAGCTTTGTTGTAATTATCGGTGGTTAAATCCTTGCCATCTAAAAGATGCTTAGGAAGCATTCCTATACTAAGAGCTGACAAAAGAGGTTCAAATGGTGTTTTTAGAGTAATTTTAATTTTAGTTGGACTTAAAACCTCAACTTTATCAATTGGTTCGTAGTTGGCTTTTGCCGGAGAGCTAAGCTTTTTATCAAGCGCAGTTTTTATAGTAAATTCAACATCTTCGGCACTAAACTTCTGTCCATCGTGCCAATACGCATCATCTCTTAATTCAAATGTATAAGTTTTTCTATCTTCACTTATTTCCCAGCTTTTTGCAAGATCTGGGACTATTTGCATATTTTCATCATGTGTTGTAAGTCCTGAAAATATGAGATCTAATGCACTATCGTGATCCTCATCAAAAAGTGGGTTTATTCTTGGTGTTTCATTTTCTACACCGATGATAATGGTATCATTTTTAGCTAAAGATGCGGTATTTAGCATAAAAAATGATAAAAAGATAAATAATATTTTTTTCATATTATGTTCCTTGTTTAAAAATTTTTATCATTGTAACATAAATTTTATAAAAATAATACTATGCATATAAAGTTTAAAATTTGTCTTTGTATGGATATATTAATTTTATGAAATATAAAGTGTAACTTTAATAAAAAATTACTTTTTAGAAATTATATTTTTTTAATATTTGATAATTTTATTTTATTAGGAGGGAAAATGTTTAACATTAGAACTTTTTCTATTATAATGGCGTGGGCTTTGAGCCTTAGTGCTTCAACTATAACCTTAAATGGCGAGAATATCTCATCAAAAGATATTGTAGAAATTTCAAATGGGGCAAAAGTTGAAATTTCAGACAAAGCTTACAATAAGGTTAAAAAAGCACATGAAGTATTACTAAATGCTGCTAAAGATGGACAAAAAATTTATGGTCTTACAGTTGGCGTTGGTCTAAATAAAGACAAAAAATTTGTTGATACAAAGGGAAATTTAGATGCTGAAGTTATCAAAGCATCAACTGACTTCAACATTGGTCTTATCCATGCACACTGTGGTGGTGTTGGGCAAGATATGCCACTTCAAACTGCTCGCGCTGTACTTGCAACAAGACTAAACAATATGCTTTTTGCTGGCGCTGGTGTGCAAGAAGAAGTAATAAATTTATACAAAGAGTTTTTAAACCAAGACATTATACCTGTTATGCCAAGCGTTGGTTCTATAGGAGAAGCTGATATCACGATACTTGGTCATGTTGGTCTTGCTATGCTTGGTGAGGGTTTTGTGTATTATAAAGGCGAAAAGATAGCTGCTAGCGAAGCCCTTAAAAAAGCTGGGCTTAAAAAACTTTCTCCATTTGGAAAAGATAGCCTTTCTATCTTGAGTTCAAATGCATACTCAGCAGCTCTTGGTGCATTTGCACTTGAAGATATGAAACAAGCGCTTAAAATTTCAAAACTGGTTTTTGCTTTAAGCATTGAAGCTTTCAATGGAAATATAGCTCCATTTTCAAAAGAAGCTACAAATTTAAGACCTTTCCCTGACTTTGTAGAGACTACAAAAGAGTTAAGAGAAATTTTAAAAGATAGCTATCTTTGGGATAAAGATGATGAAAGAGCATTGCAAGATCCACTAAGTTACCGTGGTGCTTCGTATTTTTTTGCAGCAATGAAAGGCTCTATCAATACACTTGAAAATTTAATGAAGATTCAGCTTAACTCATCTGATGATAATCCTGGAATTTCTTTAGAAAAAAGCTCAGAAACTGATAAATTTCAAGAGAAAAAACTATTTACAAAAAATGGCGCTGTAGTACCAACATCAAATTTTGAACCGCTACTTTGGATTATCGAGTTTGAAAAAGCATCTATCGTTTTAGCTCACAACTCAAAAGCATCAGCACATCGTACTATCAAGCTTTCTAATGATGGCTTTACACATTTAAGTAGATTTTTAGGCACAGACAAGACAGTTCATGCTTTTGGCGCTATGCAAAAACCATTTGTTGCACTTGCTGGAGAAAATGATTTCCTAGCAAACCCAATCTCACTTAATTATTCGCCAGTAGCTGGAGAGATAGAAGATATTGCCACAAATGCTCCTATGGTTATAATAAAATTACAAAAGCAACTTGATAATTATTACCATATACTTGGCATGGAACTTATGCACGCAGCTCAAGCAATAGATCTTAGAAAAGCTAAAAATCCAAATTTAAAACTATCAAAAACTACACAAAAACTATATGATGAATATAGAAAAATCATAAAATTTGTAGATGTTGATAGACCATATACTGATGATTTCAAAAACTCAGCCAAATTTCTAAAAACATATAAATAAGGCAATAAAAATGAAAGATGTTAAAACTATATATGAAATGTTTTCAATACAGATAGAAAAACTTGGGTTAACAGCTATTTACGGTACAATGAAATATAAAGCCGATACTAGCAATAAGTCTTACAAAGAAAACCATATCATAGAAAGTTTAAAATCTTTCTTGATATATGATCTATTTAAAGTTCATGTAGGATATCAAAATCTAACCCAAGTTGGTGCTGATTTAACATATAGTTTTTAAACCCTAGTCCACTTTTGTGGCTTATTAAAAAACAAAAAAGGTGAATTTATGAAAAGTAGAAGAGAATTTTTAAGCACTCTTTCTTTGCTAACTGCTACAGCCGCTATGCCTAGTTTTGCTACAGCTGATATAAAAAATGCAGACATAAAGTGGGATGAAGAGTGGGATGTGCTTGTGGTTGGCTCAGGTTTTGCAGGATCTGCTGCAACATGTCAATCACTAGATGAAGGCGCAAAAACGCTAATGATAGATAAAATGCCAGTTCTTGGAGGAAACTCGGCCATTAATGGTGGTGCTTTTGCTGTTGTAAACTCTAGTTTTCAAAAAGATCGTGGCATAAAAGACTCGTATGAGCTTTATATAAAAGATATATTAAAAGCTGGTCTTGGCTTAAACAGAATAGATTTAGTTGAGGTTATAGCAAAAGGTGGTGCTTCTGCATATCAGTTTACGCTAGACAAAGGAGTGTATTATAGAAATGCCCTTGGTCAGTTTGGCGGACACTCTGTCCCTCGCACTATTTGGCCAGAAATAAACTCGGGTGGAAAAATAACTATACCACTTCAAGAATACGCAATGAAACATGGTGCTATTATTCGCACAAGAGTTATACTAGATGACTTTGTTTTTGATGATAGTGGCAAAGTAATAGGTGCTAAAGTTCGCGAAAACTACGATTTTAACTTTGATACAAATATTAGCGAAGATGAGAATAAAAGTGGCGTTGTTAAATATTATAAAGTAAATGGTGGCATTGTAATGGCAAGCGGTGGATTTGCCTATGATATTAAATTTAGACAAACAATTGATCCAAAACTAACAGCTGACCTAGACTGTACAAACCACTACGGCGCAACTGCTTACGCACTAAAAACGATGATGAAACATGGTGTACAAACAGTAGATCTTAACTGGATACAACTTGGACCATGGGGAAGCCCAGATGAAAAAGGCTTTGGCATAGCTCCTGTATTTGCCATACCTGCATTTAGCTATGGCGTAATGGTTGATGCAAGAACTGGAAAAAGATTTGTAAACGAGCTAGCTGACCGTAAAATTCGTTCAGACGCGATTTTAAAAATCCACAAAAATGCAGATGGCAGCATAACTCACCCAGTTGTAATATGTGATAGCGTAGGCGCACAAGGTACAACAAAAGCAAATGTGTATCGCGGCATTCACAAAGGTGTCATAAAGGTATTTGATACCATTGAAGAATTAGCACAATATTATAATATACCTTATGATGGACTTAAAAAAACTATCGATGATTACACAAGATATGCTAAACATGGCAAAGATGAAGAATTTGGTAAACCATTCTTTAAATTTAAAGATATCATTCCAGATCTTACAAAACCACCATTTTACGCATGGAAGGCCCTTCCAAAAGTTCACCACACAATGGGTGGTGTAAAAATAGACACAGAGGCCAGAGTTTATGGCAAGTATGACAAGCCTATAGTTGGTTTATTCGCCGCTGGTGAAGCTGTTGGTGGACCACATGGTGCAAGCAGACTTGGAAGTTGTGCGATACCTGATTGTTTAGTATTTGGAAGGATTGCTGGCAAAAATGCTGCAAATTTAGCAAAAAAGGATAAAAAATGCTAAAAATAATAAAATTTATTTTACTTATTTGTATCGGTTTTGGAACATATTCTTTTGCGGATACTAATAAATTTACAAAAGAAAACTATCCGATAAAAGCTCATCATGAAAAGCTAAATTTTGACTGCAAAAACTGTCATAAAGAAGATGATCCAAAAGACTATAAACCACTTACCACAAGCGAGTGCTTAAGCTGTCACAAAAGCTATAAATATTTAGCAGAAAGAAGTGGACATCTAGGATATGATGATAATGTTCACGCAAGTCCACACTATCCAAATTCAGACTGCAATATCTGTCATAAGTCGCACAAACCATCAAAAAATTACTGCGTAATGTGTCATTCGCAAGATACGATGAAAAAACTATTAGTACCATAAGGAGATATGATGAAAAAGTTAAAACTAATACTTATGCTTGCAGTATTTGCCTTTGTGGTATTTTTCGGTGGTAATTCACTAATACATGCAACAAGTGATGATAAATTTTGTTCAAGCTGTCATGAATGGATGGACCCAATGGTAAAAACATATTCTCAGGATAAACATGGAGGAACAAATAAGCATGGGCTAAAAGCAAGATGTGTTGATTGCCACTTACCACACGATACTTATATAGGATATGTGTTTCAAAAATCTATAAATGGTGTAAGAGAAATAACACATATGATATTTAATGATGCACATAAGATGGACTGGGAAGCAAACCGTAAAAATAGAGAAAAATTTGTATATGATAGTGGCTGTTTAAGCTGTCATGAAAATATTTTAGATATAAACTCAACTAACCAAAATATAAATGACATGCATGCAAAATATAGTGAATTTAAAAATACTCAAAATATAAGTTGCGTAAGTTGCCATAAAACAGTTGGTCATAAAAATTTAGGTAAAATACTATATGAAATTAAAAATCCACCTGTTGGCAACTGGGAGGATGAGGATAAGAAATAGAGATTAAAAATGAGTGAAAAATTTTATAAAAATAATCTTTTTTTGATATTTTCACTCATATTTTTGTCCCTAATGATAGGTCACTACATACTCAATCGCTCATTTGCAAAAGAAATTTTAATAAACGAGCGATTGTGGATCTTAAAAAGTAGCGGTAGCCGCATAGAAAAATGGCTAGAAAATAAAAAATCAAGCCTTGAGGGTATAAACTCTCTAATTTATAAATTTAACCCTCAAACTCACGAAAAAATAATAAAAGATATATTTGAACAAAGCCAAATAATTGCAAATTTTGCAAGCGTATATGCAGGCTATGAAAGCAATATAACAATTTCAAGTAGAAAATTTAACCGCCCTAAAAACTATACTCCAACATCTCGTCCTTGGTATAAAAACACAATAAAACAAGATAAAATTTATATAACAAAGCCATACTTAGATGTAGGCTTAAAAACATCTGTTATATCTATATGTCAAAGTATAAAACAAGATAATATACTAAAGGGTGTGCTTTGTGGAATACTATCTTTTAATGACATAAAAAATGAAATTTTAGACCTAAGACTTGAAAATGGTTTTATATTTTTAATGGATGAAAATCACAATATTTTGCTACATTCAGACGACAAGTTAGAACAAACTAAAGCCAAATTTAATATCCCAAATTTAGATATATATAATAAACAAAACTATGAAACAGATGATGAAATAATTATATTTAAACCGCTTGAAAACTCCAAACTTATTTTGGTAGCAAAAACTTTTAAAAAAAATATTTATACCAAGATAAACAAGCAATTTATAATAAATTTCGCTATATATACCATAAGTATTTTTTCCTTTTTACTGCTTATGTATTTTTACAATCAAAAAGATCAAGAAAATGAAAGAATACTATTTCAACAAACAAAAATGGCGGAACTTGGAGAGATGATAGCAACTATATCTCACCAGTGGATACAGCCATTAAATTCTCTTGGTATATTTCTTGGAAACCTTATACAGTTTAAAAAACACGGTAAATTAAGTGAGGAAATATTTTATGACAACATACATAGATCTTTAGGAATTATAGATTATATGGCTAAAACCATGGATATATTTAAAAACTTCTACCGACTAGAAACAAAACCGCAAGTTTTTGATATAAAAGAAGCGATAAATGATACTATATTTATACTATTTGCACAAAAAAATAAACTTGATATCAAAGTAATTGTAAAACAGGGTGTAAATACTGAGTGTAAAAACTACATCAACGAATTTAAGCAAATAATTGCTTGCTTGATTCAAAACTCAAAACAAGCATTGCAAGATAGTAAAAACAACAAACACGCAAAAATAGTTATATCTATAAACCAAAATGATAAACACTTTGAAATACGCATTATAGATAATGGAAATGGTATAAAAAAGAGTCTAAAAGATAAAATTTTTACTCCTTTTGTAAGTACAAAGGCTGGCAGTGGCCTAGGTCTTCATATATCAAAACTTATCGCTATGCAAAAATGCAAAGGCGATTTAAGTATTGTAAATTTAAAAAATCCGACGATTTTTATACTAAAAATAGCAAAAAAGGTTGAAAATGATAGATGAAAGTATCCTTACAAAACTAAAAAATATCTCTGTTTTGCTTGTAGAAGATGACGAAAATACGCGAATAGCAATCAAACAATCCCTTGAGTTTTATTGTAAAAATATCAAAGTAGCAAAAGATGGCTTAGAAGGCTTTGAAGAATACTTCAAAGGCGGATATGATATCGTTATAACTGATATAAATTTACCAAAACTAAACGGTCTTGAGATGATAGAAGAGATAAAAAAAAGAGCCCCACATGCAATTTGTATAATCATCACTTCATACGATACAAGCGAAAACATACTAGCTTCTATAGAGCTTGGTGCATATAATTATTTAAGAAAACCATTTAAGATAGAAGAGCTTCAAACAACCATATTGATGGCTACAAAAAATATATATGAAAATCAAATTTATTTAGGAGAAACATACAGATACGACTTGCAAAACAAAGCACTTTTTAAAGATAATAAGCAAGTAAATTTTACAAAAATAGAAGCAAAACTATTTTTCTTACTTGTTAGTAACATAGATAAAATAGTAAGCTATGAGGTTATAGAAAATTTTGTATGGAATGAAAAATCTATGAGCAGTGAAGCACTTCGTATGGTTGTAAAAAAGATTAGACTAAAAACAGATAATAATATTATAGAAAACATTTCTGGTATTGGATATGTAATGAAAAGAAAAGATAATTAATTAAGTTTTATATGGTGGAGACGAGCAGGATCGAACTGCCGACCTCTTGAATGCCATTCAAGCGCTCTCCCAGCTGAGCTACGCCCCCAAAAAGTAGTCTTAGATTTTAGTGCATTTTACACTAAAAGTCAAGACTAAATAAAAATTAATGAGGAATTCCAGCACATTTTCTTACTTTTTCCATCATCTCTCCTGCTACTTCTTTTGCTTTATCAGAACCTATACTCAAAAGATAATAAACTTCATCTGGATGAGTTATAAAATATTCATATTTTTCTCTTGCTTCTTTAAAATACTCAAGAACAATTTCATTTAAATACATTTTAAAATGGCCGTATCCTTCGCCACCTTTTTCGTATCTTGTTTGAAGTTCTTTTTGCCCGTTTTCATCTAAAAATAGTTTTGCTATATTATAAACATTGCAGTTTTTCCACTCTTTTGGATCTTCAAGAGCTGTACTATCTGTCACAATAGAACTTATCTGTTTTTTTAAAGTCTTATCATCAACAAATATATCTATAGTATTTCCGTAGCTTTTACTCATTTTTGCACCATCAGTACCAAGAACTGTTGCAACATTTTCATCTACTTTAGCTTCTGGCATAGTAAAAATTTCACCATGAATATTATTAAATTTAAGTGCTATATCACGCGCAATTTCCACATGTTGAATTTGGTCTTTGCCAACTGGAACAAAATTTGAGCTATATAATAAAATATCAGCAGCCATTAAAACTGGATAACTAAAAAGACCATGATGTGCATCAAAACCTTTTGCTATTTTATCCTTATATGCATGAGCACGTTCTAAAAGTCCCATTGGTGTATACTGACTAATAACCCAATAAAGCTCTAAAACATCTTTAACATCGCTTTGAACCCAAAATGTGCTTTTTTCTGGATCAATTCCAAGGGCTAGAAAAGCGCAAGCTGCTTCAAAAGTGCTATTTTTTAGCTTCTCTCCATCGCTTACACTTGTCATTGCATGGTAGTTTGCTATAAACATAAACATTTCATCGTCGCTGTTGTTTTGCCTATCAACCATCGGTTTTATAGATGCGAAATAATTTCCTAAATGTAATTTTCCAGATGGTTGAAGTCCTGTAAATGTTCTCAAAATTTATCCTTTATCAATGTTTTTATCTCTTTTGCTATCTCTTTTGGTGTTTTATTCTCCACATTTACTACAAAATCGGCCTTGCTTTCATACAATGGATCTCTTTGATTATGTAGATTTTTTGCACTTTGTAAATCTTGTAGAAGTGGTCTTTTTTTAAATTTAATACTTGAATTTTCACTATTTTCAATACGTTTTATAATATAATCAAACTCAGCTTTTAGATATATTATGGTACCAATTTCATTTAAATTTTGAGCCTTATAAAACCCGCCTCCTGTAGAAATAATAGCATTATCTACACTTGCTAGTAAAAAATTAGCTAAATCAATTTCGAGCTTTCTAAAGTACTCTTCTCCAAATTGTTCAAAGATTTCTCGTATCTTCATATTGGCTAGACTTTCTATCATATCGTCACAATCAATAGCAAAAAGCCCAGTTTCTTGATATAGTGCTCTTGCAACAGTTCCTTTACCAACACCCATAAAACCGATTAATATTATATTATTTTTCTTCTTCATCTTTGTTTTTATTCTTTGGTATTAAAACTACAGGAACTCCTGCCAAATTGTAACTTTCTCTTAGTTTATTTACGATATATCTTTTATAGCTAAAATGCAAAGATTTTGGTCGATTCATAATAAGAGCAATTTTTGGAGGAGCATATCCAAACTGTGCTGCGTAGTAAATTTTTACAACTTTACCTTTTTCCCTTGGAATCGGGTGTTCTTTTATCGCATTTGCAATAACATCATTTAATTTCGAGGTTTGGAGTTTTTGCGTAAAGTTTTTATAAATATCTAGTATTAAATCATATATTTTATGAACTCTTTTTCCTCCGAGTGCAGATACGCTTATGATTGGAGCATAGCTTAAAAACTTAAATTTATCTCTTATAAGTGCGCTTAACTCATCAAATTCTTTTTCGGTTTTATTTTCCCATTTATTTAATATTATAATGATACCAAGTTCAAATTTAGCTGCAATTCCTGCTATTCTCTCATCAAGCTCGCTTAATGGATCAGAACTATCAAGAACCAAAAGAGCAATATCGGTATTTTCTAGTATTTTCTCAGTTCTATTTAGCGCAAATCTCTCAATACCTTCTATTTTTCCACGCTTTCTAATACCAGCAGTATCTACAAACTCAAAAACTCTGTCATTGTAAACATATATTTCATTTACTGGATCTATCGTGGTTCCTGCAACTGAGCTTACAACACTACGGGAATCTTTTACAAGAGCATTTAGTAAGCTGCTTTTACCTACATTTACGCGTCCTATTATACCAACTTTTATATTTTTACTGTCATAATCTTCATTTTTCTCAGTTAAAATTTCACCTTCATCTGTGCAATAATTCTCCAAAAAGTCATCAAAACTCTCTTCATTATCTGCTTTTTTTGCTTTAGGCAAAAGTTTATAAATCCATTCTTTTAGCTCATCAACACCAGCATTATGGCTAACTGATATACAAAATGTATCCGCACATCCAAAAGAGTCAAATTCCCATCCGCGCTCTTCATCTTTTTTACTATCAACTTTATTTACAACCAAAGTTATGGGTTTATTTAGTTTACAAAGTGAATAAAAAAGCATTTTATCTTCATCTTGTGGCATAAGTTTACCATCGACCATGAAGACAATAATATCAGCATTTTTAGCCTCATCTAGCGTTTTTTTAGCAACATTCTTAAAAAGTTCACTACTATCATCAAGTCCGCCTGAGTCTATCAAGATACAATTTTTATCAAAAATTTCAATCTCTGTTTTATTTGTATCTCTAGTAGTTCCACTAATATCACTAGTTATGGCAATCCTTTTGGCTGCTAAGCGGTTAAAAAGTGAACTTTTGCCAACATTTGGTCTGCCTATTAGTATAACTTTTTGCACTCAATATCCTTAAATCTAAAGCTACATTATACATAAATTTACTTAAATTTATAAATCTTAAGTAAGATTATAATACAATAACAGCTTTATAAAGGAAAGATATGCTACACCGCTTTTTGATGCGAAACCTTGGTGCATATTACATGGTTTTAGCATCAGCTTTTTTTGCCATAACAGGAGCTTTTGCCAAACTTTTAAGTTCATCCATGAGTTCTGTTGAAGTTTCTTTTTTTAGAAATATTGTAGGGCTTGCTATAGTACTTGCAACTATCTACAAATATGGCACTCACAACAAAAATGGTAAACTTTTTTTACTATTTTTAAGAGGCTTTTTAGGCACCATTTCTATGCTTGCATTTTTTCACAATATCGCTCACATAGGACTTGCCGAAGCATTTACATTTACCAAAATGGCTCCTATGTTTTTAGCACTTTTTGGTGTAATATTTTTCAAAGAAAAAATAAGTTTTTTATCTTGGTTTGGAATAATTTTTGGTTTCATAGGAATTTTACTGATAATGCAACCAAATTTAGGCTTTAAAATAGGACATGCTATGGGTCTTATAAATGGACTTTTAGCTGCCATGGCATATCTTAGCGTGCATGAGCTAAGAAAATATTATGATACAAGAACTATAGTTTTATCATTTATGCTATCTGGAACAATCATACCAATAGTTTTTATGACAATAGCTGAATTTATACAAACTCCACCATTTTTTAACTTTATGTTTGCCAAATTTATAATGCCAACGCCAAGTATGTGGTTTTTTATCATTTTAATGGGAATTGGGGGCTTACTTTTTCAAACATATATGACAAAAGCATATGCAGCTTCAAGGCATGCAGGAACTGTGGCTGCAATTGGATACTGCGATGTTATTTTTTCCATGTTAATAGGGTTTATCATGGGTGATAGCTTGCCAAATTTAATGGCATTTTTTGGTATAATAGTTGTTATCATTAGCGGTGTGATAGTAGCTACACAAAAATAGGAGAATATATGATTTTAATAGCTGGACCTTGTGTAATAGAAAGCAAAGAGTTAGTTTTTGAAGTAGCAAAAAGATTAGAGGGTTTTGCAAATGATGATAGAATAGAGTTTTATTTCAAATCAAGCTTTGATAAAGCAAATCGCACAAGCATAGGCTCATTTCGCGGACCAGGACTTCAAAAAGGATGCGAGATTTTAGCTGAAGTAAAAGAGAAATTTGGATACAAAATTCTAACAGACATACATGAAAGCTACCAAGCTGAGCCTGTCAGTAAAGTTGCTGATATCCTTCAAATCCCTGCATTTTTATGTCGCCAAACTGATCTGTTAGTTGCTGCTGCCAAAACAAAAAGTATAGTAAATATCAAAAAAGGGCAGTTTTTAGCACCAGATCAGATGAAACATAGCGTTAAAAAAGTTCTTGAAACAAGAGGCGAAAGTGGCGAAGGTTTTGAAGTGGCAAAGAAAAATGGTGTTTATTTAACAGAAAGAGGAAGCACTTTTGGATACGGAAATTTAGTAGTTGATATGAGAAGCTTGGTTATAATGAGAAAGTTCGCTCCTGTGATATTTGATGCAACTCACAGTGTTCAAATGCCAGGAGGTCTTGATGGAAAAAGCGGAGGAGATGCTAAATTTGTACCTTATCTCGCAAGAGCAGCTGCAAGCGTTGGTGTAGATGGGTTTTTTTATGAAACGCATATAAATCCGTGTGAAGCACTTTGCGACGGTCCAAATATGCTAAATTTAAAAGAGCTTGAAAAAGTTGTAAATGATACCCTAAAAATACAAGAAATTTTAAAATGATCGCAAACAAGGGTTTTGCGTTAGTTATATTTGGAGCTGTTTTAGAGTGTGGTTGGGTTTATGGGCTAAAATACGCTAACTCAAATTTAGAATATCTCATAACTGCTCTAATTTTAACTATTAGCTTTTTTACTTTTGCATTCTCTTTTAAATTTCTCTCACCAAGCGTTGCTTATACGCTTTATATAGGGCTTGGTACAGTTTTTGTAATGTGTGCAGAAATAGCAACTGAGATTGCAAATGGTAGAAATGTAGAAATTTTAAGAGTGTTTTTTATATTTACATTAGTTTTTGGAATTTTAGGACTAAAAAGGTGCTAGATTGAGTTATTTGATACTTATTTTAGCAGGAATTTTAGAAATGCCAAGCGTATATTTTAATGTTAAATTTGTAGAAGTAAATGGAATTTCAAATAAACTTTTTAATGCGATAATGATAATGCTATCCTTTGGAAGTTCTATGCTTCTTTTGCGTTATGCTATGAAAAGCATACCAATGAGCGTTGCATACTCTATTTGGACTGCCGTTGGAGTGCTTGGGGCGGTTTTAGTTGGAGTGATGTTTAGAGGTGAAACAATGGATGCCAAAAAACTATTTTTTATAGCTATAATAATATTTAGTGCTATAATGCTTAAAATTATTTAAGGAGAAAAAATGAAAATTATAGAAGGGGATTTGCATCTAAGAGATAATGAAAAAGTTGCTATCATAAACTCAAGATTTAATCACATAGTAACAGATAGACTAGTTGAAGGTGCAAAAGATGCATTTTTAAGACATGGCGGAAAAGAAGAAAACTTAAGTCTTATCTTAGTTCCAGGTGCATTTGAAATACCAATGATTCTTGATAAAATTCTTCAAAACGATAAATTTGATGGGGTTTGTTGCGTTGGTGCAGTAATCCGTGGCTCCACTCCCCATTTTGACTATGTAAGTGCTGAGACAACAAAAGGTATAGCAAACATCACTTTAAAATACGGCAAACCAGTAACATTTGGCGTTTTAACAACTGACACCATAGAACAAGCCATAGAAAGAGCTGGAAGCAAAGCTGGAAATAAGGGCTTTGAAGCAATGACTGGCGTGATAGAACTAATTAATCTTTATAAAAATTTTAAGGCTTAAAATGGCTACAAGACATCAAGTTAGACAAGCTGTTATATCGCTGCTATACGCTAAAGAAATGGGCAGTGAGATGAAAGAATTTACAGATGAGTTTTTGAAAGAAAAAAAGATAAGAAATGATCAAAAAAAGTTCACTCAAAGCTTATTTTTAGGCATAAACGAACATTTAAATGAAATTGATGAGAAATTAGATGAGCTTTTAAAAGAAAGAGATATTTCTCAAATAGGTATTATTGAAAGGGCTATTTTAAGACTTGGAGCTTATGAAATTTTATTTACCGATACAGATAGTGCTGTTATCATAAATGAAGGAATAGAACTTGCAAAAGAGATGGGAAGCGATTCGGCTCCAAAATTTGTAAACGCTGTTTTAGATGCCATAAAAAATGCCTAAAAAGCTTTTTTTACCGTATTTAAGTATAATTTTTGCAAACTTAACCATAGGATTAAGCTATTTTTTTACCATAATCTCCTTAAGACATGCCACACCTTTTGAAGGTTTGGCATATAGATTTTTTTTTGCTTTTTGTTTTGTAATAATTCTAAGAATATTAAAAATTATAAATTTTAGCATCGCATTAAAAGATATTGTACAAATTTTACCTATTGCTATTTTATATCCATGTATGTTTTTTGCTTTTCAAGCATTTGGACTTGAAAATATATCATCAGTAGAAGCTAGTGTGATAATGTCTTTAACGCCTATTTTTACTCTTGTTTTTTCTGAAATATTCTTAAATGAAAAAACTACAATATCGCAAAAATTACTAATATTGATAAGTGTAATAACCATAGTTTGTGTTTTAATTCTAGACTTTTTAAAAAGTGATGGAAATTTCAAATTTAGTCCCTTGGGTATAACTTTGATACTAATATCTGCACTCTCAAATAGCGCTTATGTAGTACTTCTAAAAAGCTATGGGTCTAAATTTGAACCAACTAAGATAGTTTTTTTGATAAGTATTGTAGGTGTTGTAGTATTTTTACCACTTGGTATACTTTTTACAAAGAACATATCTTCATTTTTCCATCTTATTTTAAATTTAGAGTTTGTATTTAGTAACCTTTTTCTATCAATTTTTACAAATTTTATGACAATAATTTTGTTCGCCTATTCACTTAGATACATACAAGCTTTCAAAATAGGCATTTTTGCTAATCTTTCAACTATAGTTGCTTTATTTGTTGGAGTTTTATTTTTAGATGAAAATTTAAGATTTTACTACATTATAGCTACTATTATAATTATATTTTGCGTTACAAAATTAAATTTAACAAAGGAAAAAAATGAAACTTTGCATTGCTCTTGATATGGAGCGACTTGAGGATAATATATTTTTAACAAAGGAGTTAAAAGAACTTGATATTTGGCTAAAAGTTGGACTTAGGAGTTATCTAAGAGACGGTATTAAAATCATAGATGAGATAAAAAACATTAGTGATTTTAAGATTTTTTTAGACCTAAAACTTTATGACATACCAAACACCATGGCTGATGCCGCTGAAGTGATAGCAAAAAGCGGTGCGGATATGATAAATCTTCATGCAAGTGCTGGTTTGAGAGCTATGGAAACAGTTATGGAAAGGCTATCACATCTTAAAGCTCGCCCACTTGTTTTAGCTGTTTCTGCACTAACTAGCTTTAGCGAGAGTGAATTTAGCGAAATTTATAACGACAACATACAAAACTCCGTTATCAAATTTTCAAAAACTGCACAAAAAGCTGGACTTGATGGAATGGTAAGTTCAGTTTTTGAAAGCAAAATCATAAAAGAAAATACAGATAATAAATTCATAACTTTAACACCAGGAATTCGCCCTTTTGGCGAATATAGTGGGGATCAACAAAGAGTAGCAAACCTCCAAACCGCAAAAGAGATGAAAAGTGATTTTATCGTTGTTGGCAGACCGATTTATGAAGCAAAAAATCCAAGAGAAATTGTGGAGAAAATTTTAAAAGAAATTTAGAAGTAGTTTCGCAATGGCAAAACTACCATTGCGAAATTTTAGCTTAAGCTAATTTCATAGCATCTATGATGTTATGTTGTAGGCCTAATTTTTCTTTTGAAAGTCCAAGAGCTAGTCCAACAAGCTGTGAAAGATGTATTACCGGAACTCTAGCTTTAGAGTTTGTAAATTCTTGCGCACCATCTTGAAAAATATCAAGTTGCATTTGACAAAGCGGACAAGGCGTAACAATACAGTCAGCCTTATTTGAATCAGCATTGTTTACAATTCCGCTTGTCATTTTCTTAACTGAATTTTCAGCTGGATAACAAGCATGGAAACCACAGCAATCAAGCCTTTTTTCAAATGGCACTACAGTTGCACCAAGTGCAGCCGCAACAGCTTCAAAGCTTTTTGGATTTACTGAGCTTTCTTTACCAAGAATTTTTTCTGGTCTTAGACTATGACATCCATAAAATAGTGCTACTTTTAAATTTGAAAGAGGTTTAACTACTTTTGATTTTAACAAATCCAAATTTTCAGCAAGTACCCAAAGCAAGCTTGTAACTTCGCTTGTACCTTGATAGCTCATATTTCCAGTCCCTAAGTATTTGTTTATTTCTTCTTTTTTACCACCATCAAGCATTTGTTTTGCTCTATTTAGTACTAAAAAACAGGTACTACAAGTTGTTAAAAGTGGCATATTCATCTTTTCAGCAAGAGCTAAATTCCTAGCATTTGCAACAAGAGTAGCTTTTGGATCAACATTTTGTGCTTGAGAAGCACCACAACAGCTCCAACCTTCTATCTCATTAAGTTTTATACCCAAAACTGGTGCTATTGCTTCTATTGACATTTTTGATTCTTTTGCGGCTTGAGAAAGCACACATCCAGGGAAAAATGCAAATTCCATATTTTACTCCTTGCTTGCAGCTTTTGCTGCTTTTATCATTTTTTGCAAATCCTCATGACCTTTTATCTTATCTTCACCAAATATAGCCATTGGATTCATTTTACCTGCACGTATTAGATTTACCGCCATGCCAATTCTTGCAACAGAGCCAACTCCTTCTGTTCTAAGTCCAAGATATATCTCGTTTAATCTACCACTTCCTTCTACAAGGTCAGTGTAAAATGCTTTTGCGTGAGCTGGTCCTTCGCCTGAATTTAGACCTTTGTTTAGCGCCATTACACTAAGATGTGAAATATCATCAGCTGAGCTTATACCTTTTGGACAGCGATCTGCACACTCTTGACAATGCACACAGTTCCACAAGCCACCACTTACAGAAGGTTTTACATGTATCATAGGATCTTTGCTTCTTGAGTCATTTGCCGCACGCCAAGCGTGTGTAAATACAAATGGCTCCATATAATCACTTCTATCTGCGCTTAGTTTATTACACTCAGATGCACAACATCCGCACAAAATACAATCCCATTGTTTTAGCACTTTTTCGCTATCTTCTTCACTTTGGATACAGCCTTTTTCCTTAGAAAACTCATCTTTTGGTGTGATAGTTGGTTTTATCTTTCTTAAATTTTCTATTGATGGCTCCCAATCAACAACCAAATCACTTATAACTTTGAAATTTGCAAGAGGTGAGATATGTAAAGTATCGGGATTATCATATGTCTCTAGCAAATCTTTCATCTTTGTATCACAGGCTAGCACAGCATGTCCGTTTACCCTAACACCACAGGCACCACATATCGCAGCTCTACAAGCAGCAGTGAAATTTAAAGTGATATCTTTTGTCTCTTTTATGTGTATAAAAACAGAAAGTAGCGTTTTACCAGCTATCTCATCACTAGTTAATTCATAAGTTTGGGTATAAGATTTTTTCCCATCAAAACGATCTATTATTATCTTCATAGTTATTTTCCTTCTTTGATTGGAAATTTAGTTATACTAACATCTCTCCATGCTAGTTTCATCTCGCCATTTTCAAGTGTCACAAGGCTATGTTTTAAAAAATTTACATCATCTCTTTTTGGATAATCCTCCCTTGTATGAGCTCCACGAGATTCTTTACGATTTATCGCTGCAAAACATACAGCGCGAGAGAGCAAAAGTAAGTTTCCAATCTCGATATAATCGGTTATAGCTGTATTATAAACTGGATTTGTGTTTTGGATGTGAATGGCATCATATCTTTTTTGAAGCTCATCAATTTTATTATATAAGCTCTCAAGTTTATCGCCTGTTCTATAAATTCCCATATTATTCCAGTTTTGTTTGCCAAGTTCTTCTCTTATGTCATATAGCTCATTTGGAGAACCCTCGCCATTTGCAACGCTTTTTATTTTTTCACGCCATTTTTTAGCTATTTCTGCAAGCAATCCACTATCTGCAAATTTAGCTTCACTTGCGTATTTCGCTGCACCAACTCCTGAAAGTTTGCCAGTTACAACAGCGTCAGCTAAAGAGTTTCCACCAAGTCTGTTTGCACCATGAATTGATACGCAAGATGCTTCACCTGCTGAAAATACTCCAGAGATAGTTGTAGCCATATCATCTAAACTTTTAACATCAACACCGCCCATAGAGTAATGAGCAGTTGGTCTTATGCCTATAGGACTATCTGTAAGATCTAGATCTTCAAATAAAAGTCCAGTATGTCTTATCTGAGGAAGTTTTTTAATGATTTTATCTTTTCCAAGATGTCTCACGTCTAGTAAAACATGGGCTTCTATACCCTCTCCATAACCTCTTCCTTCTCTAATCTCTGTTTCTATAGCACGAGCAACTATATCACGAGCAGCTAGCTCCATCTTTTCTTTTGCATAATTTGCCATGAAGCGCTCACCTTTGTTGTTGATAAGGTATCCACCCTCGCCACGAGCCGCTTCTGTTATGAGTGTTCCGCCATGCACAACACCAGTTGGGTGAAACTGTACCATTTCTGCATCTTTAAATGCAATTCCAGCTCTTAGAGCTGCTGCAACACCATCGCCTGTTGTTGAGTATGGGTTTGAAGTTCTATTCCAAAATATACGAGCATAACCACCAGTTGCTATAACTATTGATTTTGCAAGTATAGGCGTAATATCTCCAGTTCTTATATCTCTAAGAACTACACCCTCAGCTTTTCCATCTTTTGTAGCAATATCTAAAAGCTCTTGATCCATCAAAAACTTAACACCATTTGTTATCGCATCATCTAAACATGTATGCATAACTATATGGCCGGTTTTATCGGCTGAATAGTTACATCTTTTTTTAGATGCGCCACCCATCATTCTTCTAGTAACTTTACCATCTTTTCCTCTTGAAAACGGCATTCCAAGATAATCAAGCTCATGTATAGCTTTTCCAGCTAATTCGCAAAATTTCATTGCACTATCTTGATCTACTAGATACGCACCACCTTTTATAGTATCAAAAGTATGAAGTTCATAAGAATCACCATCACTTGTATCAGTAACACCATTTATTCCACCTTCTGCCATAGAAGTTGCATTTCTTGATGGCATCGATTTTGTAACAACAATAACACTTAAATTTGGATTTTGCGCCTTAGCAGCAACTGCCGCCCTTAATCCTGAAGCGCCGGAACCCACAACAATAACATCGCAAGATGGAAGTGAGCTATTTTTTTGCTCCGCATTAGCTCCTAAAACATTTGTAGGAACACTTACAAGACTAAGCGCACTTACGCCTATACAGGCTGTTTGCAAAAATTCCCTTCTTGTGAAATTTTCTTTCATCTAAATTCTCCTAAAAATTTATATAAGAAAACATAATTTAATGTAGAAACCTACATAAAGCCGGTCATAATTTATAAATTTAAAGCCATTTGATGAAATTTCTGAAAATATGCTTATATTTATAAATTATTATTATTTTTAAGAATATTAACATTATTTTATTGAAAAATATTTTAAAAGCTTAGTTGTAAATTAATTTTATAGTTAGTTTTTCTTAATAAGGCTATTGTGATATTTCATGAAATTTATAAAATACTTTAAGATATATTATAAGAATATAAAAACAAAAGAATATATTTATTTATCTATTTTTAGATAAAACATAGCCACTACCAGAAACATTTGTTAAATTTATATCGTTTAATTGCTTTTTAATCCTCATTATAACTGTATGTATAGCACCTATATTTACACTATTACCATCATAAGCATAATCTTCTATCATCTCATAAGTAACTATATTTTCCATATTAAAGCAAAGTAACCAAAATATGGCATTTTCGAGCTTTGAGAGATAAATTTCTTTTTCATTTTTATATATTTTTTCTTTACTTATATTTATAACTATATCATTATTTAAATTTACGATTTTTTCTTCTGTTTTAAAAAGCGCCATAACTACTGCTGTTTGTAAACTATCCATCATTAAATAATAATTGAGTCATCTTCAGTATCATGATCAACGCTGTTTACGTGTGCCCAGTTTCTACAAGGTCCAGAGCCAACAATATCACCAAATTTATCGTTTGTATCAAACGATGCAAGCTCATCTACGCTAGCTGTATGTCCTGCTTTGCTTGCATCTATGTTTAGACAAACCGCACCTTGGTCAAGAACTTTTAAAACATTATCTCTGTAAGGATCAAGAATTTCATATAATTTCCAATCATCAACAACTTGACCATTTTGATCAACTTCAACAATAACATCTCTAACTGTTCTTATATTTTTGCCATCATGGCATTTCAAGTTAGCATTTTCGACTCTTAAAAGTAGTGACCATTTGGGCTATCATCCATTGAGTGAGAGAAATCAATATATCCAGCCGGAATTTCTCTATTCCAAATTTCTCTACCCATAATGTCATATTTTACATATCTTTATCCATAACCCCAAGTTATATCACCATCATCATTTTGTTTAAATCCCATCATAACGCCAGCATAGAAATGTAATTTAAGATTATAAATTTTGCTTGGCTCTAAATACCATCTAACATCACCTTTTGTATCAAGGATGAAAATTTGTGGACTATAATTCCATTCAAGTGCACCACCCATTAGGTTATTCCATACAACTTTAGTACCTTTGCCTGTTTTGTTTTGGAAGTTATTTACAAAATAAAGTCTATCTTTAAATTTATCAGTTGCAGCTTTTTTAATTTCTATTTTGTCAAATAAAACACCTTTTTGACCTTTATGTCCCGAAGGATCTAGCGAAAGTGGAGCTGCGTAAATTTCATAAGTTTCTTTTACTTTTTCATCTTGGCCTTTGTAAGTTTTAGTGTATTCTACTTCTACCTTATTTACATAATCTGGATATAAACCAAATACTGGAATACCGCCATGAGTTTTTAATTCACCATCAGCGACTTTATATTGTATTTCTTGACCATTTGTTTTAGGAACAATCGTAACTTTTGCATCTTTTAGATTATAACCACCATTTTTAATAACAGCTGTTAATGGAGCGATATCATAAGGATTTATAACTAATTCTCCTATTTTTCCTTGAACTGCATAGTCGATTTTGATCCACTAGAGCCACCAATTGCTAACAAAGAAGTTGTGCTTACTGTTAGTAGTATACTGACTACAAGTGCAGAATTAAGTATTTTTTTCATTAACACTCCTTTTGTAATTTTGTATATATGCTGTTATTATATTGATTAATCTAACAAAAAAATATCAATAAAATTAAATTTTACTTAAAAATATAAATTTACTATAAAGATTTTTATTATAAAATGCGTAAAGTTAGATATAAATTAAAAAAAATAATTTGGAGAAAAAAGTGCCATAAGGCACTTTTATTTTATTCGTTAATTAGCTCAATATAAGCAAGTTGTGCAGCGTCACCTCTTCTTAAACGAGTTTTAACAACTCTTGTGTAACCACCTGCTCTATTTTTATATTTTGGAGCTATTTCACTAACAAGTTTTTTTGTAGCTATTTTATCTTGCAATGCAGCAAAAACGGCACGATCTGAATTGAAATCACCTTTTCTTGCTCTTGTTATTAATTTTTCTATATAGCTTTTTAATTCCATAGCTTTTGGAAGAGTAGTCTCTATTTTTTCGCAATTAACGATAGCAATTGCTAGGTTTTTTAAAGTTGCTTTTCTGTGAGACGATGTTCTTCCAAGCTTTCTATAACCATGTTTATGTCTCATGTATTATCCTTCTTTTTTCTTTAAATCTTGAATTTTTTTCTTAAGTTGCTCTTTACTGTCATCAAGAACATTGCTGCCTATTTCATAGCCTATTTCAGCCATAATAGCTTTAATCTCTTCAAGTGACTTTTTGCCTAAATTTTTAAGATTTTTAAGTTCATCTTCATCCATTAAAGCAAGTTCACCAATGAATTTTATCTCTGCTCTTTCTAAGCAATTTGAACTTCTAGCACTTAAATTTAAGCTCTCAATACCCTCAAAAAGTTTTGAATGTTCTGAAGCATAAGATATTCCACCGCCTACTTCTGAGATATCTAAATCTAAAACTTTATTAAATATAGACATTTGTTTATACATAGCTTCTAGTGAATTTTTAAAGGCTTCTATTGGGGTTACTTGACCATCTGTTGTAACCGTCAAAATAATCTTTTCAAAATCATGATTATCTTCAACAAGAACATTTTCTATATCATAAACTGCTTTTTTTACAGGTGTAAAGAAAGCATCTACTGCTATATAGTCAGCTACCATATCCGCTCTTATAAGTTCACTTGGAACATAACCTATGCCTTTTTCTACAATAACGCTAAATTTAAGTTCAGCATCTTCATTAATTGTAGCTAGATACTCATCTTGATTTACAATCTCAACCTCATTGTTACTTAAATCAGATCCTAAAATTTCTTTTGGACCGTTAAAGGAATACTCAACTACAACTCTTTGGGCATCACTTTTGATTTTGAAACGCAAATTTTTAAGATTGATAATAAAATGAGCAACATCTTCAAGCATACCACGCATACTATCAAACTCGTGCGTTACACCCTCTATCTTGATTCCAGTTGGCGCATAACCAACTGTGCTTGTAAATAGTAATCTTCTTAATGGATGTGCTAAAGTTACTGCGTAACCTTTCTCAAAAGGATAGGCAATAATCTTTGCAACATTCTCACTTACATTTGCAACCTCGATCTCTGTTGGCATATAAGCTGAAGTGGTAATTTTTCTCATAAATTTACCTCACTATTATTTAGAGTAAAGCTCTACTATAAATCTTTCCTCAACAGGAATAACTATCTCTTCTCTTTCTGGAATTCTAGTAAAAATACCATATTTTTTATCTTTTTCAACATCAACCCAAGCAACTATACCAGTTTGATTTGTAAGCTCAACCGCTCTAGTAACTTGTGTATTATTTTTAGTTTTTTCTGCAATTTCGATTTTCTGACCAGGCAATACTCTATAAGATGGTATATCTAATCTTTTACCATCTACTAAAATATGACCATGAGTTACAAGTTGTCTTGCAAAACTTCTAGTTGTTGCAAAGCCCATTCTATAAACTACATTATCTAGTCTTTGCTCTAAAAGTTGAAGTAATAACTCACCGGTATTTCCTTCTCTTCTAGCCGCTTCTTTAAACAAACCTCTAAATTGTTTCTCACTAATGCCATACATGAATTTAGCTTTTTGTTTTTCTTTAAGTTGAAGACCATATTCACTAACTTTTGCTCTTCTTTGTCCGTGTTGTCCTGGAGCGTAAGGTCTTTTTTCCAAAGCGCTTTTTCCAGCAAGCCTTCTCTCACCCTTCATAGATAGGCTTGCACCTAATCTTCTTTCTAATTTTTCAACAGGTCCTGTATATCTTGACATAATAATTCTCCTAGTTATTTAATTACACACGGCGGCGTTTTGGTGGTCTACAACCATTATGAGGAAGCGGAGTAATATCTTTTAAAAATGCTACTTTGATCCCCTCTATCGCACCAACGCTTTTTACAGCTGTTTCTCGCCCACTGCCAGGTCCTTGAACTTTTATCCCAACTTCTTTGATACCATGTTCTTTTGCTTTTCCCATAGCATCTTCAACTGCTTGTTGCGCAGCATAAGGAGTTGATTTTTTACTACCTTTAAAACCTAAACCACCAGCACTACTCCATGCTATAGCATTTCCCATCTCATCAGTTACTGTTACCATTGTATTATTAAAAGTTGCAGAAATATAAACTATACCTTTAGCAATATTTTTCTTTGCAACTTTTTTCTTAATTACTTTTTGTTTTGCCATATTTTATCCTTATTTAGCTGCTGCACCGACGGTTTTACGCTTACCTTTTCTGGTTCTAGCGTTTGTCTTAGTTTTTTGACCACGAACAGGAAGTCCTTTTCTATGTCTTAAACCTCTATAATTACCTAAATCCATCAAAGCTTTGATATCCATTGCTACGCTTTTTCTAAGATCACCCTCAACCATATAGTTTTCTTGGATCTCTTTTCTTATAGCAGCAGCTTCATCTTCGCTCAAATCAGCAACTCTTTTATCATAAGAAATTCCAACTGCATCAAGAATTTTTCTTGATGAAAAAAGACCTATACCATATATATAGGTTAGCCCATATTCAACCCTTTTTTTCTTTGGTAAATCTACACCTGCTATACGAGCCATCTTTTATCCTTGTCTTTGCTTATGTTTTGGATTTTCACAAATTACACGAACAACGCCTTTGCGTTTGATGATCTTGCATTTGTCACACATCTTCTTTACAGAAGGACGAACTTTCATATTAGTCTCCTAAAAAATATTCCACTTTTACTTATGCAAACTGCACTTAGGTTTAATGAAATTTCTGAAAATTATCAAAAGAAAGTATCAAACCAACTGTTTTCAAAATAGTGGTGATTTTGAAAACACTTCTTCCTACAGCTTTGTTGCAGAAACTGTAATTATATCTAAAATTCCTTTATTTTTACTTATATCTATAAGTTATACGGCCTTTATCAAGGCTATAAGGGGTAAGTTCAACTTTCACTCTATCACCAGGCATTATCTTGATATAATGCATTCTCATTTTGCCAGCTATATGGCATAAAATCACATGCTTATTATCTAGCTCAACTTTGAAAGTTGCATTTGGTAACGCTTCTACAATGTTACCATCTATTTCTATGACATCATCTTTAGCCATTATTCTCCTTTCTAAAATTTTCATTGCAAACTGCTATTTTACAAAATTTAACATTTAAATTTACTTAAATTAAATTTAAAATAAGCTAGATTTTAGGTTATGTTTTATTCGCTATTTATATTTTGGTAAATTTTAGTAAATAAAGAATTATGAAAATATTTATCATTTTAATTTAAAATTTTGCCATATCTTAATAATTAAGGAAGAAATATGAAAACAAAGCTATTAATTTTAAGTTTATCGACTGCACTTGCATTAAATGCTGCGGATTCAGACACCAATATAAGTCAAACACTAGACAATATAAATAATAGTGTTAAAACAAAATTTAACGATATGAAAGAACATGCCAAAGGAATGTTTGCTAGCTCATCTGATGAAATTAAATCAGAAATGCACAAAGAAATGAAAGATAAAGGTATGCAATTTGACAAAAAAGTTGAAAATGATTATCTAACAAACATGATACCTCATCATCAAGGTGCAATTGATTCATCAAAAAGCTTACTTAAATATTCAAAAGATGATCATGTAAGAAAAATAGCACAAAACATAATTGATCATCAAGAAAAAGAAATAAAAGAATTTAAAGAAATACTTGATGATAAAAACTTTAAAACAACAAAATTATCAGAGCAAGAATATTCTAATTTTGTTAAAGAACAAAAACAAACAATGGAAATCATGATGAAAAACATGATGTCTGTAAAAAATAGTGGAAATGTAGATAAAGACTACCTAGAAGCTATGATACCTCATCATCAAGGTGCAATTGATTCATCAAAAAGCTTACTTAAATATTCAAAAGATGATCATGTAAGAAAAATAGCACAAAACATAATTGATCATCAAGAAAAAGAAATAAAAGAATTTAAAGAAATTCTAAAATCTAAATAAAACAGTAAATCTACCAAATTAAATTTGGTAGATTTATATATTTAAGCTCCTTTTGGAGCTTCAAATGCTGTAAGCCTAGGAGCTTTCCCTTCATATTTTTTTATATTTACAAGGGCAGTATGTGAAATATTTCCATTTGCAAGTTTTGAAGTAGGAATATCTATAGTTAAAACATTAGCGCAACCATTCTTACAAATGCTTTTATCTTTTTTAGAATCTTCCGGATCATACCAAGCGCCCTCTCTTAAGACAACAACATCTTTTTTAATTCCAGCATCCACAACCACGCCAGCTAAAACTTCGCCTCTTTTGTTAAATACTCTAACTAAATCACCATTTTTTATACCAAGCTCTTTAGCATTATCTGGATTTATGCGGATTGGTTCTCTATTTGCAACCGCATATGTATCTCTTAATTTTGTTTGAGATAACTGCGAGTGAAGTCTTCCATCTGGATGAACGCTCAACATATGAAATTTAGCTGGTTTTTTTGCCATTCCAAGCCATTCTATTGGCTCAAACCAAGTTGGATGAGCTTTACAATCATCATAGTCCATTTTTTCTATTTTCTCAGAATAAATTTCTATAAGTCCACTTGGTGTTCCAAGAGCATTTAATATAGGATCTTCTCTAAATTCGGCAAATCTAACCCAAGAATCACTTTCCATTGTAGAGTTAAATTTAATCGGCTCGTTGCTTTCCCACCATGTTTGAAAATCTTTCATCTCAACACCAAGATCATGTATAGCATCAACTTGTTTTTTTGCACCTTCATAATACTGTTTTATGAAATCAAATTCATCTTTGCCACCATCTGTATAAATCTCAACTAAACCATCTGCATAAGCTTTACATAAGTCGCTAAAAATTTGATAATCATCTTTTGATTCTTCAACTTTTTCAACGATTTGTTTCATTGGAGCTATATACATATTTGAATAATCCCCTACCATAGTAATATCATTTCTTTCATAAGAAGTTGTTGCAGGGAATACGATATCTGCCATTTTTGCAGTTGGAGTCCAGTATGGCTCATTTACAACAATAGTTCTTGGTTTTCTAAACGCTTTTACTAAAGTATTTGTATCTTGATGGTGTGAAAATGGATTCCCCCCAACCCAATAAACAAAATCGATATCTGGGTATGTTATTTTATTGCCATTATGATCAATAACTTTTCCTGGGTTTAAAAGCGCATCAGCTATTCTTGCAACAGGAAAAGCATAGTTTGTAGCTTTTTGCAACCAACTTTGACCGGTACCATTTGCTTTAGTCTGAGCATCTTGTAGTCCTAAAAATTTACCATTTTAATCAAAATTTCCTATACTACCTGAGTTCATGCCACTTACTATACCACCTTTTGCCGTAGGCGTACCGCCCCCACTATAGTGATAGCTTAATCCAAATCCACCGCCTGGAGTTCCTATTTGGCCTATCATACTAGCTAATGTAACAAGAGCCCAGTGCGGTTGCTCGCCATGATGTGATCTTTGCATACCCCAACCACTCATTAACATTGTTGTTTTTGATTTAAAAAGCTCTGCAAGATTTGTTATAGTATTTGCCTCAATTCCACAAATTTTACTAGCCCATTTTGCATCTTTTACAATACCATCACTCTTACCAAGTAAATAAGGAAGGAATTTATCAAAACCAACTGTATAATTTTCTATAAAATCTTTATCATAGTTATTGGTAGCATAAAGATGATGCATCATACCTAGCATCATAGCTGTATCTGTATTTGGAATAGGTGCTATAAATTTAGCTTTTCCTTTAAAAAACTCTCCAGTTTCACTTACTATAGGATCGATGATAATAATTTCTTTATCACTATCTCTTAATTCTTGTAAATACTTTTGAGCATTTTCTTCATTTGCAGTCCATGAAATTTTAAGTGTTGAGTATGGATTCATACCCCACAAAACTACAACTTTAGAATGTTCTAAAACAACTGGCCAACTAGTTTGTTGTTCATAAACTTCTATACTTCCTACAACATGAGGCATTATAATTTGACTTGCTCCTGTTGAATAATCGCCCAAACCTCCTACAAAACCACCACTCATATTCATAAATCTATGAAGCAAAATTCTTGAATTATGTACATTTCCGCTACTTTTCCAGCCATAACTTCCGGCAAAAACAGATTGATTTCCTTTTACTTTTCTAGTTTTTTTAAGCTCTTTTGCAACTAGTTTTATAGCATCCTCATACTTAACTTTTACGAACTCTTCAGCTCCTCTAAGCTCTGGTTTTGGGCTATCTGGATTTGCAAGATAACTTTTTCTTACATAAACATGTTTTACGCGAGAATTCTCAACCAAATCTTTTGTGTAATTTTGAAGTGGATTTGGATATGGGCTTACATTTAAAGCTGATTTTGAACTTACTACTTTTCCATTTTTTATCTCAACTTCCAAAATACCCCAGTGAGCTGCGGTTTTAACTTTGCCAGTTTTTACCAAAGTTTTATTTAAATCTTTACCAAAAATAAAACTTGGTGCCATGCTTGCTCCACTAAGAGCCGCGCTAAATTTTAAAAAATTTCTTCTTTCCATATTCTCTCCTTATTTCTTAGTGGTATGCTTTTGAAGATACTGTATAACTAACCAATGATCATCCTTTTCTATTGGTGTTCTACTTGCCATAGATCTAAATAAAGATGGCCATTGATTTGCATTGTATTGATTTACATCATGAAGAGCATGACACATAGAACAGTTATTCTTATAAAGACTAGAAGCTTTTTCAAACATAGGATCAACCTCTTTAACAAAATCACCATTAGTTGTATAAGCCACAGCACTTACTTCATTCCAAGCACCATTTTGACCCTCTTTAACCACTTTGATATCTGGTTTAGCTGTTTTTGCAAAAGCAAGAGCCAAAATTCGCACACCATCTTTATAATAAATAATGTTTGGACTGGTTGGATTTTGAAAACCTTTTATCTCAAATTTAGCAAGCTTACCGCTATCGTCTAAAATCTCAATAGCATTTGTTGGCAAAAGCCTTCCTGCTACTTTCGTATCATTTGGCAAAAGATAAACGGATTTAACCTTAGTTGAATATACAACATCTTTTGCAAACAAGCTAGTTGCTAGCACGGCTAATGTAAGTAAAACTCTTTTCACTAATCCTCCTTAATAAAATTTATTAAAGTCTATTCTAGCATAATTTTAAATTATTATTTTTTTATATAATTATTATAAGTTAATGTCATAAGCTTGTAAAGAAGAATTTAAAACCTCAACACCCAAAAACTTTTCGTATCTCTCTTTTGGATGATGTATATGCCCACAAAGTATAAACTTAGGTTTTATTATGCCATCACCCAAAGCATTTGTTAAATACTTATCGCCTAAATCTTTAGATGTTAAAACATCATAAGCGCACAGTGAGCCAAATGGCGGGACATGAGTAACTAAAACATCACATTTTTTAAATTTAGAAAAATCCTCGCAACCAAATGGAACACACCCAAATTTAAGCTTTTTAAAATCTTTTATATCGTTGCAATGGACTCTTTTTATATCTTTTATCCATTTAGCATCCAAATCATGATTACCACCGCAAACCAAAATGGGTTTTTTTAATTCTTTGAAAAACTTTTTAAAAGATTTTATTTGTGTATCTATAGGAACAATACATGGTTCTTCAAGCAAATCTCCACTTATGCACAAAACATCATACTTTATATCAAGTATCTTTTTCATCAAAAAACTATTACAATGAATATCACTTGCGTGTAGCACAACCATATTAATTTCTTTTAGATATTATCCTTTAAGCTTATCAGCTATCAAAAATGCTAACTCTAGGGCTTGGTTTGCATTTAGCCTTGGATCACACTGGGTTTCATATCTACTAACCAACTCATCTTGTGTTAGTTTAAATGTTCCACCAGTACACTCTGTGACATCTTGCCCTGTCATTTCTAGATGAATACCGCCTGGATTTATACCCTCGCTTTTGGATATTTCAAAAAATGATTTTACTTCACTTAAAACTTTATCAAATTCTCTTGTCTTATAGTTATTTGTAGTTTTAACAGTATTTCCGTGCATTGGATCAATGCTAAAAATTATATTTCTTTTTTCTTTAGCAATGTTTTTTAATATTTTTGGCAAATTATCATTTATCTTATCAGCCCCCATTCTGATGATAACATTAAATTTACCACTCTCATTGTCGGGATTTAAGGCATCACTTAGCCTTAAGATATCATCACTGCTTCCGCTTGGTCCTATTTTTACGCCAACTGGGTTTTTCACGCCACTTAAAAAGTGAACATGTGCATCATCTACACCGCGTGTTCTTTCACCTATCCAAAGCATATGCGCTGAACAGTCATAAATATCTCCAGTTAAGCTATCAACTCTTGTAAGTGCTTCTTCATAAGGAAGCAACAAAGCTTCATGCGAAGTATAAAGTATGGTTTCATGTATAGCTGGTGTGTTTTTTGAATTTATACCGCATGATTCCATAAATTTAAGCGTTTGCGATATGTTTTCACATAAATCGTGATATTTTTTATCGAGATCTGTTTTAGCAATGAATCCAACATTCCATTTTTGTATCTCATGCAAGTCGGCCAAACCACCACGTGAAAATGCTCTAAGCAAGTTTAGAGTTGCTGCGCTTTGATTATACGCCTCTATCATTCTGTTTGGATCTGCTACTCTTGAACTTTCATCAAACTCAAAGCCATTTATGATATCACCCCTATAACTTGGGAGTTTTATACCATTTTGTTCTTCAAAATCACTGCTTCTTGGCTTTGCAAACTGTCCTGCAACACGACCAATTTTAACTATAGGCTTACTACCGCCATAAGTAAGAACTATAGCCATTTGCAATAAAACTTTAAACATATCTCTTATATTTACAGCACTAAAATTTGAAAAACTCTCAGCGCAATCACCACCTTGAAGCAAGAAGGCTTTTCCGTCATTTACATCTTTTAAACTATCTTTTAAATTTCTAACTTCACCTGCAAAGATAAGTGGAGGAAGTGCTCTTAATTTTTTTTGAGCTTTTTGTAATTCATCTAAATTATGATATTGTGGTTGTTGAAGTACCTTAAAATTTCTCCAACTATCCATCGTCCATTGCATAAGTATCCTTTAAGACATAGTTGTTTATTATACATTTTTTAAACTTAAAAAGCAGATTTAAAACATATTAGATGTAAACGAAAGAGTTATTTGATGAATACACAAAATGAAACCAAAAAAGGCCTTATATACGGACTTGCTACATTTATAATGTGGGGAACTTTTCCTATATATTTTAAATTTTTACAACATATTGGATCTGTTGAAATTCTAGCCCATAGGATTATTTGGTCTTTTGTGATACTTATAGTTCTTCTTAGAATTAAACATAAACTTTCAAATTTAAAAATACTACTAAAAGACAAAAAATTAGTTTTTATGCTGTTTTTATGCGGTGTTTTGATAGCGACAAACTGGGGAATTTTTATATATGCTGTGATGACAGATAGAATTTTACAAACAAGTTTAGGGTATTTTATAAATCCACTAATTTCTATATTGCTTGCTGCAATTTTTCTAAAAGAAAAACTTTCTCTTGCTGCTAAATTTTCTGTATTTTTAGCTTTTATTGCTATTTGTATACAAGTTATTTCTATGGGGGAACTGCCACTTATTTCTATTATTTTACCGCTTTCATTTGCAATTTATGGTTTACTTCATAAAAAGGTAAGCGTTCCATCACTTGAAGGACTTTTTATAGAAACTATGCTTATTTTTCCAATAGGAATGCTTTATCTAACATATCTTGGTATAAACCATCAAGGTTCATTTGGATTTAGCTTGGATGGAATTTTACTTATAATATCTGGACTAGTTACTATTTTACCACTTCTTACATTTAACTCAGCAGCACTTAGGCTAAATCTTTCTACAGTAGGCTACATGCAATACATATCTCCAACTATAAGTATGCTTATAGCTGTTTTTTTGTATAATGAAGAACTTGGAATTAGTAAATTAATAAGTTTTGGTCTTATTTGGCTTGGACTTTTTATAGTAAGTTTTGATAGCATGAAAAGGAAAAAACAGTGAATTTAGGTCTTATGATAACAATTGCGGCAATAGCTAGCATAATTATGTATATTCAGATAAAAAAACTAACCAAAAAAATTGACAGCAATCCAAATGATATTAGCGTTTATATAAACTTCTGTGATGCAATTTCTCGTGAACTAACTGCGTTAAAAAGTAATTTCTTAAACGAAGATAGTTTAAATTTGATAAGCAAAAGTGAATTTGATGAGAAAATAGATGATTTTATAAAAGAGCTTGAGTTTATAAAAACAATGAATGCAAATCGCCAAGATAGCAGTGTTTGGGAAAATGCACTTTTTACCTTCCTAGATAAGATTGATAAATTTATAAGCGAAAATACCAAAAATGGTGAAAAAAATGCAGATGAGCTACGAAATAGGCTTATGGTGAATTATAATAACTCTAATTAACTATTTTTTCATTTCAACAACGCAAAGTGGTAATATTTGCCATTTATCATTTTTATCTTTATACCAAAGTAGATATTTAATCTTAGCTTTTTCAATTAGCTTAAAATTTCTATTTTCGTATTTTATGATAGTTTCGCTAAGTCTATCTTTACCATTTTCTGGTTTTGAAAGCTGTGCCACCAAAAAAGTATTGTTTGCAAAAAATTTAATCTTGTTCGAATCTTTTTTAACATTTAGAGTATCGCCTGCTCTTAGTCCGAGCTTTTGTATATTTTCTTTTGCTCCTTCTAGTGAAATATAAAGATCTCCAATTCCCATAAAAAACTGTATTTTATTTTGTGATATACTCTCACAAGAGCTTTTTGAGGTAAGTAAATCGCTGCTAACTTTTAAATTTGAAAAGATATAAAGACGACTTTTTGCTCTACTTATGCCCACATAAAACAGCCTTTTTTCATATTCATCTTTTAAAATATCAAAATTTTTTATTAGATAAACACTATCGAATTCTCGACCTTTGGCTTTATGTATAGTACTAACAATCACTCCTTTTTGCTCTGTTTTATACTCTCCCATTGTAGCATCATCTAAAAATTGTTCAAATTTAATAAAAATAAGCTCTTTATTATTAATTATCTCTTCATTATAACTTTTAAAAAACAGTAAAGCAGTTTTTACCATTTCGTAATTTGGAGTTTGATAAAATTCTTTATTAAAATTATCAAATGCTATATCAAAATCATTTTTTTCAAGCTCATTTTTAAAAAATATAAACTCATCAATATATCCAAATTTAAAGCTATCATCGTCGTCTAAAAGTGCTTTTGCTATTATGCCATTTTCTTTTAAGTTGCTTTGCATAAGCATGGCATCCTTGTTGCTTCTTACTAAAACAGCGATACTGTCTTTTTTTAAAACAATGTCTTCTTTGATAAAATCAACCAAATTTGGCAAATCATCTCTAAAATCAAATACTTTCACTTCTCCTTCGTCTTTTTTGTATGAAATAAGCGGATCTATTTTTAGTCTATTTTTTAAAAACTCATTAGTAAAATCATTACAAAATTGAACTATTTTTTTACAGCTTCTATAGTTCGTATTTAAACAAAATTTAGTCGGTTCTTTATACTCCTCATCGGTATCAAATTTACCAAAATTATCACTAAAATCTTTTATAAAAGCAACTTTTGACATATCATTACCAAAATTTTTAATACACTGATCATCATCGCACACAGCGATAATCTTTTTTTCACCACTCATTTTTTTATAAATTTCTTTAATGAACTCGTAGCTATATTCCCCAATATCTTGAAACTCGTCAAGCATTAAAGTCTCTACATAGTCCAAATTTATGCTACTGTTTTTTAAAGCCGCAGTTGTTTTTTGTATAGAGTTAATATTTGTTAGCTCTTCACCATTAATTTCACTATTAATATTTGTATCTAGCAAATCTAAAGCAAAAGAGTGAAAAGTTTTGATTTTTATGCCATTTGCATTAGCCCCTATCAGTTTTTTTATGCGATTTCTAAACTCTACAACAGCAGATTTAGAAAAAGTAAGCATCAGAAAATGTTCACTTTTTACACCATCACGCATTATAGATGCTGCCATTTTATGCACAAGCGTCTTTGTCTTACCACTTCCAGGACCAGCCAATACCATTATTTTTTTATTAGTTGAATCAAAAACTTGCTTTTGCTCATTATTTAAACTTTTTAAAATTTCCTTATATTTTTCTGGAGTCATGGGTATCTTCAACTCTTTTATATTAAATTTATACTTTTTTAAAAACTCTTCATACTTTAAGCTAAAATAATCGCCTATAAAATCATTTATTACTAGTTTATTACCATCTTTCAAGATATCTAAAAATCTTTTTTGTATATGAAGGGCATCAACCTTTAGCTCATAAAATCTCTTTAATTTTTCATAATCTTGAGTTTTTGTATATTGCCAATTTTTATCTTTTGTGATAAGTTTTTTTATTTTGTATTTTTTTAGATAAATCAATCTTCCATTTTTTAAAACTAAACTCTCTTTTAATAAATCAGATAAGCTTGTAATAGAGTTATAAAAGATATTTTTTGTTTTAGAAGTTAGTTTATTTGCAAAAATTTTATTTTGCAAATCTCCAAGATCTAGTTCTATATCTTTTGCATTTTCATCTATATTGCTAATGATAAATTTCCAAATTCTAATCCTCATTTCTATTATATTTTTAAAATGTTCAAATTTATCAATTTTTATGTCGCAATTATCCCTATAAAAGCTAGTTTCAAAAGTTATTTTTTGATCTAATTGCGCTAGAGACTTAAAGCTTTTTAAAATATTTTTTCTAAGTTTGTTATTTTTCTTAATGCTAAACACTATTCTATTTTGTTCTATAAAATCGCCCATCTCTTTAAGTAACTCATCTTGAGCTTGCAAAATTTTTTCGAATTTAGATTTTATATCGTTTTTAACCTCTATTTCGATAGAATTTTTGAAATCTATTATATTTAGTTTATTTAGAGTTATTAAAACAGACTCCATCTCACTTTCTTTTGCACCTATCAAACCAGCAAGATCAGATAGCAGTATTGGTTCTTTTTTGCTTCTTCCAGCAAGTGAATGAACAACACTTTTTGCAAAAACTTTATTTTCTATTGTGCTGTTTTTATCAATCTCTTCTATAGCTTCGTTTATTTTAAAATTTGAAGAATTTGCAAAAATACGGACATTATCTCTTTTTCTTTCAATCATATTTGCTTTTTCAAGCTCCAAAATAGCAGTTTTTACAGCAATATCACCATTATCCTCATTTTCTACACCCATTATTTTTTCGATTTCTTTTGGTGATACAAAAATTTCATTACTATTTTGATTTTTGATAAAATCTGATACATCTTTAATCTGTTCAAATTTGATTTTTGTGCGATTTAACATATTAAACTGTTTATCAAAGTCATCAAGTGAATATATCGCTATACATGATGCTCTAATTTTTTCATCCCTTGCACCACGCCCGCTTTCTTGAAGATAACTTTCTAAATTTGCAGATTGTTCATAATGGATGACATTTTTTATATTTGACTTATCAATCCCCATACCAAAAGCAGTTGTAGCAATGATTATATCTATATCATCACAAATAAAATCTCTTAAAATTTCATCTTTATCTCTACCAGTTCTTTTATTGTTTTTTATCTCAGCATCGATATTCGCATAAAATGGCTCTATACGGTAATTAATAAATTTATTCTCATTTTTTAGTTTTTCGCAAAGCTCTCTTGCGCCTTTTGCATTTTGTGGTAGATATATAATAGTTGGTTCTTTTTTCAATACCTCTTTTAGCTTTTTATATTTTTCTTCTTCATTTTCTACAAAATAAGCAAAATAGTCCAAATTTGATCTTAAGCTTGTTGCAACAAACTCATCTAATTTACTATCTAATTTAGTGTTGAAATAGTATTTTATCTCATCTAGGACCTCTTTTTTTGCTGTTGCACTAAAACAAGAAACTTTTATATGCTTGTTAAATTCATTTTTTCTAAGTTCTTTTATCGTATCTGCTAAAAAGAAATAATCTTGCCTAAAATCATGCCCCCAACTAGACATACAGTGCGCTTCATCTATAACAAAACGATCTATTAAACGAGCGCAAATTACGCCAAATAAAGTGTTTGAGCGTAAAGATTCTGGTGATATATATAACAAATCAATGGTTCCATTTTTAATCTCATTTAAAATCTCTACACGACTTGCTGCACTTTGTCCACTTAAAGTAGCTACAAAAAACTCATCTTCAACTTTTGATTTTAAACTCTCTATATGATTTTGCATAAGTGCTACAAGAGGAGAAACTACTATAGTTAAAGCTTTATATGTTTTTGCTTTATAAAGTGCAGGGGCTTGAAAACATAAAGTTTTACCGGCTCCTGTTGGCAAAATAGCTATAAAATCTTTATCATCAAAAGCAGCATCTATTATGTCAAATTGTGATATCTTAAAATCATCAAAAAGACTTTTATCTTTTTTATCAAATTCTTTAAAATCAAAATTTTCTATTTTAAAATTAGTTCGACAAAAGTTTCTAATCTCTTCTTTATCTGGTTTTTTATAGCAAATAAGTTTATAAATTTCAACAATTTTTGGATAATTAAAAAGCAAAAAGCTTGAAAAAACAGATTTTTTACCACTTAACAAAAGTGATGTACAAAAAGCAGTTTCTAATGGATAATTATATAAAATATCGTCAAATTTATCTTTGTCTATAACAAATAAAACATTGGTTTTTTCACACTCAATTTTTATAAATTTATAAATTTCTATATCATTAAATACCATATTTTTATATAAAAAATATCCACTAAAAAATTTGTTTTTTGATAAAATCTTATAAAAAATCTCCCTTTTTTCTATGGGTAGTACATCAAAATCGCTATCAAGTTTATCAAAAAGTCCAAAAGCAAGAAGAGAATCCTCTAGAGGGTCATTTTCTATACATATATCCGTTATATATGGCTTTTCAAGCCTATGAGTAATAAGGCTTGGATATAATAAGAGCGAAAGATACAAAGTATCTATGAGTGGGATTTTGGTAAAAATTTCTGCTATTTTTATGTTTTGAGATGTAGAGTTTACTAAGTTTTTATGACCGTCATTAACTATTGGCAACATTTTTGAATCAAAATCTATAATATTGTGCCCACAAATAAACTCCGGATTATCATCGTCAATACTATCTATTAAACTTTGTAATGAGTTATTTTTGATCTCTTTTTTAGTTATAGGATTATAATATCCAATTTTATCAAGCCACAGTTTTTCACCAATGTTTCCTTTTATTTCAGCATCAATAAAGCAGATATTTTTCAAACTATATTCTCCAAAATAAATAGAATTTATTTTTAAGTTTTACATTATATCTTATTTTAAAAATATTTACTATGGTAAAATTTTTAAGTATGCAGTTAAAAACTTGTCTACTTTATTTTTTCTTTTAATTTTTGTATTCTAAGGTAAGAGTTTTCTATCTGTTCGCGTGATATCTTTCCATCGCTTACGGCTTTATCTATAGCATTTATTATCTCATTTGGTAAGCTTTTATTTCCTGATAAATTTGAACTTACAAATACCATGTCATTTCCTGCCATTATAGCTTTTATAGCACTTTGAAGAATATTATCTGAGTTTTTTAATAAATCATCGCTAAGTATAATACCCTTAAATTTTAGCTCATTTCTTAAGATTCCATTTAAAATAGTCTTTGAAAAATATGCCTCATTATTTGGATCCAAATTTGCAAATTTAGCACTAGAACTCATTATGATATCAGCTTTGTCTCTTGATATCATATCGAAATACACTTTTAACTCTTTATAGTCAAAATTCGCTCTACTTTCTTTACTTGGAAAAAACCTCATAGCTGATACGATATTTTGCTCACCAAAGATATCTATAAAGTCGTTTGCATAAGCGCTAAGATCACTGTTTTTTAAATTTGAGCTTTTTACATTGTTAACATTTGGAGACAAACTTAAATTTATAGTACAGTCGTTCATCTCTTTTGCGATATTTGTATATAAAGTTTTTACTGGCTTTGAATTTAAGGCTAAGTTTTCTAGCAAATCATAACCTATATAATCACTATTTAGGTTGTATGTAGCTTTTTCATCTATGCCGATAAATGGAGGAAGGGTTGTTGAAATATGCCTAAGTTTTTTTATTATAAATAAAAACTGCTCTTTGTTTTCAAAGTTTTTCTCAAGCAAAATAACGCCACCAATACGACCATAAGATAAATCTTTTAAAAGCTGTTTAAACTCTTTACTATCAACACTATATCCATCAAAGCCAGTAATTATCATCTGACCTATCATTCTTTTTAGAGATGGTTTTGTGTTATTTTGCTCACAAAACGCCATAGAAAAAATTAAGAAAATTACAAAAAATATTCTCATTTTTTCCTCAATAGATCACATAAACTATTAGTTGCGCTTTTGCCTTCTATCATCGAAACAACTTCATTTACTATAGGTGTATAAATATTATATTTTTGAGCTATTTTTTGTATAGCTTGAGCTGTTTCTACGCCTTCTGCAACTTCATTTATCTCATTTAAAATGCTTTTTATATCTACATTTTGCGATAAACCAAGCCCTACCCTATAGTTTCTTGAAAGTACACTCGAAGCAGTTAAAAATAGGTCTCCTGCTCCACTTAGTCCCATAAATGTTTCATCATTTGCACCAAAAAACTTACCAAATCTTGACATCTCTATAAGTCCTCTTGCGATAAGACTTGCTCTTGCATTATTTCCAAGCTTCAAACCATCGCAAACACCACTTGCTATAGCTAAAACATTTTTATAAGCCCCACAAACCTCAGCACCTATAATGTCATCTGATGAGTAAATTTTCATATAACTAGATGGAAAAAGCTTAGCCATTTCATCGCACAAATTTAAATTTACAGAACTGATTACCAAAGCACAGGGAAGAGATACTAAAACCTCGCTAGCAAAACTTGGGCCTGAAAGATAGGCTAAATTATTCTTGTTTATAAACTTCTCAAAAATTTGATTTAAAAACAATCCAGTGCTAGCTTCTATACCTTTTGAGGCAACTAATATTTTTTGATTTTTATTTATAAAATGCTTACTTAAAAACTCTCTTGTATGTTGGCTTGATAGTGCAAAAACAAGCAGTTCCCTATCTATAGCTTTATCTATACTAACAAAACCTGGTATATCTCTATGTGTTCTAGATGTTATTACACAATCATTGTTTTTACTTAACGCGCTAAAAAGTGCGCTTCCCCACTTTCCTGCACCAATAACTGCTATTTTCATAGTTTTTGTTTTAGCAAATCATTTACTTTAGCTGGATTAAATGCGCCTTTTCCCGCTTTCATAACTTGACCTACAAAGAAGCCAAAAAGCTTATCTTTGCCACTTTTATACTCTGCTACTTTATCGCCATTTTGCACTAAAATCTCATCTATAACAGCTAAAATAGAACTATCATCACTAACTTGTTTTAAGCCAAGAGAATCTATAATATCATCGACTTCGCCACCTTTTTCTACCAACACATCTAAAATATCTTTTGCAGCTTTTTGCGATATTGTATCATCTTCGATTCTACCTATTAGTTTATTCATTGTTTTGCTATCAACTGGGCTAGTAGCTATCGTAACACCGTTTTTGAGTCTTCCAAGAAGTTCAACTGTAAGCCAAGTAACGCATAGTTTTGGATCATGCCCTGAGTTAATCAAATCCTCAAAGAAAAGCGCCATCTCATACTCACTTATTATAACTTGGGCATCACTTTCCTTTATACCAAGCTCACTAACATATCTTTGCTTTTTCTCATCTGGAAGTTCTGGAATTTTTTTACCCTGTTCTAGCACTTCATCTGGTATAATAAGTGGCAACAAATCAGGATCTGGAAAGTAGCGATACTCGGCACTATCTTCTTTTGAACGCATTGATCTTGTGCTTAGTGTTGTTGTGTTAAAAAGTCTTGTTTCTTGAACAACTTCTTTACAATAAACACCATCTTCCCATGCTGCTATTTGACGCTCAACTTCAAATTCTATCGCTTTTTGTATAAACCTAAATGAATTTAGATTTTTTATCTCAACTCTTGTATAAAGCTTCTCATCTCCCATTGGTCTTATGCTAACATTTACATCACATCTAAAACTTCCCTCTTGCATATTTGCATCACTTATGTTTAAAAATCTTAAAATTGCATGGAGTTTTTTTAGATATTCAACAGCCTCATCGCTACTTCTCATATCAGGCTCGCTCACTATCTCAAGAAGCGGGGTTCCGGCTCTATTTAAATCAACCAAGCTTCTATCATCTTCATGATTGTTTTTACCAGCATCTTCTTCAAGATGCGCTCTTGTTATACCTATTCTCTTGGTTTCATTATTTATATTTATAAAAAGCTCACCCTTTTCTACGATTGGTATGGTAAATTGTGAAATTTGATAAGCCTTTGGAAGATCTGGATAAAAATAGTTTTTTCTATCAAACATAGAACGTTTATTTACGGTTGCATTTATGGCAGCACCAAAGCTTATGGCTTTTTTTACAGCTTCTTTATTTAAAACAGGTAAAGCACCAGGAAGACCCAAACAAACCGGGCAAACATGTGTATTTGCCTTATCTCCAAAACTCGTAGAACATGAGCAGAAAATTTTTGTTTTTGTATTTAGTTGACAATGAACCTCTAGTCCGATAACTGTTTCAAACATAATAATAAACCTTTGCTAAATTTATAAAATAAAAATGATTTTATCTAAAAATTCTTTTAAATTTTATAAACTACAAAGGTTTTATGCAAAATATATCAGTGTTCGTCTATAATTACAGCACTTGCCAAATAAACATGAGTAAGTGTCATGAAAATAAATGCTTGCAATATACCCATCATAAATAGTAGTCCATATGGTATAAGAGGAACTATCCAAGGAGCAAGTGTTAGCATAACAAGTAAAAATAAGTCATCGCCTTTGATATTTCCAAAAAGACGGAAAGACAAAGATATAATGCGTGAAATGTGTGATATTATCTCTATTGGGAACATTAAAGGTGCAAGATATTTTGAAGGACCTGCAAAATGACCGAAGTATTTAAAAAAGCCATTTGCTTTTATGCCTTGATAGTGATAATAGAAAAATACACATAAAGCCAAAGTTAGTGTTAGATTAAGGCTTGCTGTAGGGGATTCAAATCCAGGTATTATACCTATCATATTGCTAAAAAATACAACCAAACCGATAGTTGCTACAAGTGGTAGATATTTTCTTGATAACTCTTCACTTCCAAATGTTTCTTTTCCCATTTTTATAACAAAACCAAGATAAACTTCCATTAAATTTTGAAAACCCCTAGGAACTAATTGCATAGATCTTGTAGACATTTTTGCAAGTAAAAGTATGATAAAAATAACTAAACATAAATGAAATGCATAGATAAAATTGTGATCATATGAGATATTACCAGCAAATAAGAAAATATCTTTCATTAAAAACCCTCTTTTAAAAAATAAAAATTTACGCTAATTGTAGCTAAAAATTTGTTAAATTTATTTTAAATGTATGATGGTGCATCATTTGAAAATAGTATCAAATCTCCAGCTTTTGTCTCTTTAGCTAGCAACATGGTTAACTTTGTTTTATCAGGACATAGAAAAACTTTAGTTTTTTGCAAGCCATTTTGTAAGACTTTTTGGTTTATAAGACCAGTTATGATGACAATATCAAAAACCTCATCCATGATTCTTGTAAGTTTTGCATTTTCTTCCTCATTACTTTCGATAATACCAGGAGTTACCAAAACTTTAGTACCCTCATACATTGAAACAAGCCTGTAGCTATCACTCATTCCTTTAAAATTTCCATTAAAACCATCATCTATGATTATTTTTCCGCCAGCTTCTATCTTTTGCAGCCTGTGTTCTACATTTTTAAGCTTTAAGATATTTTTAGTTATTTCATCTATACTTACACCCAAAAACTTAGCTATATGAACACAAACTGCTATATTTTCTACATTAAATTCCCCAAGAAGTGGCGAGCTAAAATTATAAATTTCATTACCAAATTTCATCTCAAATTCTAAACCGCTTAAATTTGCATTTTTTGATACTATGTTTTCATTGTAAATAACAATATTTTTAGATAAAGTTTCTTTTGTTGAGCTATGCAAAAAAGCTTGTTTTAATCTTGGAGAGTTAAGAGCTTCTAGTTTAGTTTTACGAATATTTTCTATGCTTTTAAAGTATTCAAGATGTTGAGGACCTATTTCTCCAACTACGACGATTTGAGGTTTTAAAAACTTAGCTATCTTATCTATATCACCTTTTAATCTTGCTCCTGCTTCAGCTATATAAATGCTAGTATTTTCGACCAAACACTCATTTATATCTTTTATAAGTCCGCCAAGTGTATTTACACTTCTTGGAGTTTTGTAGCAACTAAATTTAGAAGATAATACATCATATAAAAAGTTTTTTATGCTGGTTTTTCCATAACTTGCTGTTATCATGATGATTGTAAGATCTTGCATATTTGAAAGTTTTTTCATGGCTTTGTTTTTATAACCAAAAAATATTATTTTTTCAAAACCATAACTTAAACATAACGCTATTAGTATAGGAGATATAACAAAGACAATATTTCCAGTTTTATTCATCAAATACAAAAAGCCAAACACCGCAGAACTTGCAACCAAAAAGCCAAAATATCTTTTTACCCGCGCTGTAAAAACTAACTTTTTATCAAGCTTTTTGTGCCAAAAAAAGAGCATTGGCAGATATAAGATATAAAAATACACAGTAAAATATATGAAATTTATAGAACCCAAAACATAATAAACCAAAATTGGTACTATTAAAAACAAAATATGCCAAAGTGGTTTTGTAAAGTGAAAAATCACTCTTTCAATCTTATATGAAAACCATTGAAGTGTGGTTATAAGATAAAATCCAATCACTAAAGTTAAAATAAAAACTGTTAAAACTATGAATTTATCCAAATCCAAACCTTAAAAATGAGTCTCACTAAACTCGCTTAAAATAACATTGTTTATGAACTCACCATGAAGTAAAAAGAAAAAATGATCCCCACCCAACACGAAAAGTTCGCTATTTTTTATTAGTGAGTTTAGTCTTTCTCCACATTTTAAAGGTGTTGTTCTATCCTCTTTGCCCCAAAATATTAATGCTCTACCCTTATAAGCTCCAAAATATGGGCTATAGTCCTCATCTACAACCTTTTTTAGCGTTTCATACATCTCTTTACTCATACCAGCAACATCTTTTGTAGCAAAAAGTTTGTATAAAAATCCAAAACCAAGCATTTTAAATAGCTTAAATATAGCTATTTTTATCCTTACGCTTATTCTCTTTTTTATTACAATGCCAGCACTGCTTAACAAAACTAACATCTTTGGATTTAGTAAAACGCCTATTTTACCACCAAAAGAATGTCCCACAACCATATCTTTAGTTGAGTTTAGCTCATTTAGAAATTTAAAAATTATTTTTGCATAATCTTTTGTATTTATAGCCCCATTCATCGAACTTTTTCCAAATCCTGGCAAATCTATATAAATATGTCTAAAATCTTTAAATTTAGAGCCAAAAGCCTTTATCATAATCTCTTTACTAGCACCCCAACCATGCAAAAAAATTATATCTTTTTGTTTGTCATTATTTAAAATTTCATAGCTAATATTATATTTTTTAAAACCAGCCTTTATTTCTTTAATCGCCAATTTCGTCCTTTTTTCTATTTGAGTAAATTTGCTCTAACAAAACTACTGCATTTTGAAGCCTTTCATACTCTTTCATGCTAAGAAGTACGGATTCAAATTTGCTATTTTTTACAATAATTACTCTTTTAAGCTCGCCATTGTCTACTTTTTTCATTACCGTAGCAAAGTTTCTTACAACTTCTGTAGCCGTGTAAATTTCATCTTTATCAAACGATGCCATGCTAAACCTTTACATAAAATAATATGTAAAATTTAGCAATAATTTAATTAATTTATCGTTAAAGCTTACCTTTTGCCGAAGTTATAGAGTTTATAAATTTATAATCTATGTCAATTTTTCTAGGTTTTGGTGTGTTTTTAACTAAATCTAAAAGTACACTTTCAAAATCACTAAAAAGATAGTTTGCTAAACTTCCTGGATTCGGATTTATCTCGTTTAAGAAAATTCTATTTTCATGATAGAAAAAATCACATCTTATAAGTGCACCTTCAAAAGTATTACCATAAACTTTATCAAAAGTTGCATAAAATTCATTTTCTAGCTCTAGCGTGATATCTGCTTTTTTGCTTCTATTTTCGTTTGAAAAGCTCATGTATTTTTGCTCAAAATCAAGCATTTTTGCCTTTTTTGGCTCTTCTACGATAGAGTGTATTATTTTTCCATCTATCTTGCATCCAGCCACATTAAATTCTCTTACACCCTCTATCAATGGTTCAACTAGCACCTCATCATCAAATTCAAAAGCTACATCCAAAGCATACTCTAGCTCACTATTATCATAAACCATACTTACACCAATAGAACTACCAAGTCTAAGTGGCTTTAAAATAATGGGAAACCCAAGTGTTGGTATCTCACCTCTTCTTATAATCTCATAAGGCAAAACCTCTACCTCAACTTTTTTTGCATAAAGTTTGGTTAACTCTTTGCTAAAGCTTAAAACACTTCCTTCTAAACGCGGACCAATATAATCTATTTCAAAAAAATCAAATAAAGCTGCAATTTTACCATCTTCACCATCACATCCGTGGATTAAATTTACAACACAATCGCTGTTTATTTTTTTGCTCATAATGCCTTTTGTAAAAAATCCGCCATTTCTAAGCTCAAGTTGTTTTGATTTTTCATATCTTTTTGAGCTAAAGAAATTTGCTTTCATATCTTTTTTATCTATTAGGTAAAAATTTCTATATTTATCACAAAAAATAAAATCCAACTCTGTTTTTAAGAGATTTTTCAAAGCAATAGCAGAAACTATACTTATCTCGTGTTCAAAACTAACTCCACCAAAAATCACCGATAATCTCATATTTATACCTTTGTTCCTAATATTTTTAATGCTTCTTTTATAATCTCTCCAGTTTCTTCGCTTTTGCATTCGTTAAGGACTTTTGAGATTTTATCTCGCTTAAATCCTAGCGTCTCAAGGGCTTGCATAGCCTCACTTTTGAAACTGTTACCATCATTATTATCAAGTATAATCTTTGCATCGCTTAGTTCAGCTATAATCCTTCTTGCAGTTTTTGGTCCAATACCAGGAACTGATTTAAATGCATCAGCATCACCGCTCATTATAGCCCCAGAAAAATTTTGTACACTAAGACTTGAGCATACAGCCATTGCAGTTGCTGCACCTATGCCATTTAATTTAACAAGCATCTCAAACATCTTTTGTTCATTTATATCTAAAAAACCGTAAAGCAAATTTGCATCTTCTCTTATAATTTGAGTTATCATTAGTTCTATCTTTTGGTTTTTTTCTAATTTACTATAAGTAAAAAGTGAAACAAAAATTCCATAACTAACGCCGCTACTAGTTTTTAAAACTACAAATGTTGGCTCTTTTTTACTTATAAGACCTTCAATTGCCCTTATCATTTCTCATAACCTTTATAAATATAATACTCCTCATCCATTCTCTCTTCGATCTTAAAAAGCTTTATAAAATCATTTTTTATAGTTACATAACTTAACTTATTTGGCGGATCAATCAAAACAAATATTATATCATTCATATCTTCCCAAGTTCCTTTAATTTTAATTTGTGCATCAAAAATTTTATTTTGTATATTTTTTAAATTTGCATGCGCAGCATCTTGGGTATATTTTTTATCTTTATATTCTGTTACTAAATCATTATAGTTTTTTATAAGAGCCTTATATTCTTTTAATTTCATAGTAAAAGCTGTTGGAACTTTTATATTTTTTTCTATAAATTTCCTAATCTGATCTTTTATTGTATTAATAGAATCCTTAGAATCATCTATGGTTGTTTTTATTTTTTTGATATCTTTTAATATTTTTTCTATTTCTAGTTCTAGTGTTTTAATCTCTGTTTGACAATTAGAAATTTGATCAGAATATGCATGTATAGCACTAGGATTTATGATAAGCTTATTTGAACTTCCTATATTTTGCCCAATTTCAATTAATTTTGAAGCAGTTATTGTTACATTTGATACAAGATTGTCTATATAAATTTCTTCCCCACTTATCTCTCCACCAAGAGCAGAACCGATACGAATAATTTTACCAAAAACTTTGCCTTTTTCTAAGCGACTTATATCACATTCATCGCAATTAAGTGTTCCTATATGAGTAGAAATTTTGGCTTGTTTTGCTTGTATTAATGAAGTAGAGTGTGTAACACCACCAACTTCTACTATATTTGCCGTTATTTTTGCCTCTTGTCCAATACTTCCAGATATTCTAATTTCACTTGTTTCTATGCTTATATTTGCACCTATTGCATCTTTATTGCTATCTTTTTGGGTAACATTTAGTTTTATATTGTTTTCAGTTCCAACACTAACTGAACCAGTATCTTTAAAACTCAAATTTGAAACTTCCAAGTCTTCTCTGATATCAAATTTTCCGCCCTCTTCTACAATATATCCTGCTTTTAAGGCAACAAATTTGATACTACTATCATCTTCTAATTTTTGTATATTCTCACTAAAAGAAATATTTGGATCATGAGTAGCAACTGGAGTAGAAATATCTAAACTTTTTCCAAAAACATCTCTTCCTGGAGTTCCTATTTTTGCTTTAATATATTCTATAATCGTTTCATCTTTTGAAACACCATATAAAAATCCACGCTCAGCATAATCTATATTTCCATCATCTTTTGTATTATCAATTTTATTTTTATAATGATAAACAAGATCATCGTCTATACTTGGGATAGGAAGAACACCGTGTGTTATAGTAAATTTATAATCCTTATCAATACTATTTTTTTGCCTTACAACTTCATTAATTTCTCTTATATTATCTATAAGCTCTTGATTCCTTATGCCTACTAAAATTCTACTAACAAGTAGTTTTTTGTTTATAAATTTTATCATTTCATCATAAAATTCATCATAATATCTAAGCTCTGGAATTGCTTTAACTATTCCTATTACTTTGGTAAAATTTTTATTTACAGCAAGTTTTATATCTGGAAGTTTTGGATAAACATGATCTCTTTTATCGTAAAAACTTAGCCTATATGATTGATAAAGTGATAAATCTTTATCTCTAAAAAATTTATCATCATTAAAAATGCTAAATTTGTCTGAGGTTATTGTTTTTTGCTCTAAAGCACCAATCTTATAAACACAAACCACAGAAAGCAGATCATAATCAATGTTTTTAGAATCTATTGAGTAAGTAGCACTAAGACTTTCCAACTCTTTTTTTAGATTATTTGTCTCTATGGTAATGGATTCTAAAAATTTATCACTTGCCAAAGCTTTTTCCTAAAATTTATTTTCTATATCATCCAAAATAGCATCTAAAGTAATGCTCATAGCCTTATTTATAGCATCCATTATATTATCCCCGCTAATACCAACCTCACTTCTTTTTATATCAGAAAACAGACTCTTTGTCTCTTTGTCTACAGAATACATCATCTCAAAAATAGCAACATTTCTACTTTTGTCTATTTGAAGGGTCAAAATTTCTGATTTGAAAATATACGCACCATTTTTCATAACTAATTTTGGCTCTATTTTACAACTAGAATAAAATGCCTTAAATATCGCTTTTCTTGCCATTTCAGAAGGTAAGGCAGCAAATTTAATACCATTTATTTTATCATATTTATATCCATTTTTTATATTAACAAATCTAGTATCAACTTCACTAGATGCTTTTATATTATCTATAAATAGCAATGTTTTTTCGCTATTATCAAGACATTTTTTGTCACCAGAATAATCCAAGATATAATAATCTTCTTTTGGTGCATTTTCCATTAATTTTAAATTACACCCATTAAAAAATATAAGCATTATACTTAAAAAAATATACCTCATTTTATCCCCTTTTTAATCTGTTGGCTGAGTATTTTTAAAGAAAAATTTATAAGGATCATCTTCTAATCTAAAAAGCATACTTTTTATCTCTTTTAGGACATCATGAAACTCTACCATAGTATTTGTTGTCTGATTTAGCGCTGGAAACATTATAGTCCTAAGGTTGTAATCATCACTTTCTATACGATGTTTTATCAAATCCTGATTTGCATTAAATAGCGCTAGAGTAGTATTTATATTATATATTAATCCATCTAAACCATCAGCAGTTTTTGACGCTCTTTCGAAAAATTTACCCATATTCACAGTTTCTTTTTCAATATTACTTGTTAATTTTTGTGTAGAATTTATAATATTATTAATTTTTTCTATATTTTCAAAACTCCCAACACTCGTAATAGAGTTGTTTAAAGTTGTTAAAATAGAATTTATTTTTGCAGCATTTTCGTCATTTAAAACTAAAGATATGCTGTGAAGTGCGTTGCTTAAATTCTCAGCTAACATCTCAGCATTTGAAGTAATCTTATCTATAAGTCCTGGAGCTAAAGTTATAATGGCTCTTTCATCTAATTTAAAAGACTCAGCCTGATCACTACCTTTACTTATATTTATATAAGGTATCCCGGTTATACCTTGAGACTCCACAACGGCTGTACTATCTTTTTTGACAGGAAGACCCTCATTTACATAAATTTCAATCTCTATAGTGGCTCTTTTTAAATTACTAAAATATATTCTTTTTACATAACCAGCAGGAACGCCTATAAATTTAACCTCTGTTCCATTTTTAATTCCACTAGGTAAAACCTGTGTTTGTATATAATAAGGTCTATATATATCTTCTTTATTTCCTTTTGTGTTCATCCACAATAAAAACATGGATATACAAAATACACAAGCAACAAAAAATATACCTACTATCGTATAAGAACTTTTATTTTCCATAATTATCCCTCATGTTAAATAATTCATCAAGAGGATTATTTTTTAAATCCTTAATCTCTTCTACATTACCCTCAAAAATTATTTTTTTATTTTCTATTATTAAAAAACGATCTAGTACACTAAAAATGCTATCAATATCATGAGTTACCATAACAACGGTAAGTCCCAAACTATCCCTAAGATCACATATTAGCTTATCAAAAGCCCTGGCACTCATAGGATCAAGTCCACTATTTGGTTCATCTAAAAAAAGTATTTCTGGACTAAGAACTAGAGCTCTTGCTAAAGAGGCTCTTTTTTTCATACCACCACTTAGTTCGCTTGGAAATAAAGTAGCTGTTTCCTTATTAAGCCCTACTTTTTGAAGCCAAAACATAGAAATTTCATTTATAATTTTATCTGGTATATCGCTATATTCCCTAAGTAAAACTCCGATATTATCCAAAATATTCATAGATGAATAAAGAGCACCAAACTGAAACATTACTCCGCATTTTAGTTTTAGTTTCATTTTATCTGCACTATTTAATGCCCAAATATCTTTACCAAAAATCTCTACAACGCCACTATTTGGCTCTTTTAGATAAAAAAGTGTTTTCATGAGTGTTGTTTTACCACTTCCACTTCCACCTAAAAAACCATAAATTTCAGATTTTTTTACATGAAAACTCACATTATCATGCATTACTTTTTTACCATAAGCAATAGTAAGATTTTTTCCTTCTATTATAATATCGCTCAAATTTTAAGCTCCATAAATATAATAGCAAATAGCGCATCTATTGCTATAACCCAAAATATAGCATTTACAACGCTTATTGTAGTAAATTTACCAACGCTTTCGGTGCTTCCACTTATCTCATAACCTCTTAAACAACCTATTATAGAAATAGCAGCTCCAAAAAATGGTGCTTTTATCATACCAACTAAAAAATGTTTTATATCGACCATATCTTTAAATCTATTTATGTAACTAGATGTAGGAATATCTAGTAACATATTACAAACCATCATTTGGCCTAGTATGCTAACAGCATCTGCAAGAAAAATAACAAGCGGAGTAACAGCAATCATAGCAATAACTCTAGGCAAAGTTAAATAATAAAATGGATCAAAGCCCATTGTTTTCATCGCATCTATTTCTTCTGTTATTTTCATTACGCCAATTTGCGCAGTAAAACTAGATGCGCTTCTACCAGCTATAACAATAGCTGCTATCATAGGACCAATTTCTCTTAAAGTAAGCATTCCCATAATTTCAACTATAAGCATAGTTGCACCAAAAGTTGAGAGCATTGCCGAGCCAAGGTATACCAAAACTATACCTATTAAAAAACTAGTTAGACAAACTATGAAAACAGAGTTTATGCCGCCAGTTTTGATATAATTTGAAATCTCAGCAAATTTAAAATGTTTGGGCTTTAAAATAGCTTTTATAAATTTTACAAAATACTCTCCTAAAAATGAACAAACCATCATAAAATCAAGATAAAAATCTACAATTTTTTTTCCAAGTTTTTCAAATGGATTTTGTCTAACGATTTTAGGAAAATAGTTAAAATCTATATTTTCATCATTTGTAAGATCAAATATTTTATCAAATTTTTCATTTGAGTTTATAAATTTTAGATTTAAACCATTTTTTTCTTTAAGATACTTAAAAAAAATAGCCATAGAATAATCTATGCTTTTTAAATTTTTCAAATCTAAAATTATATTTTTGCTTTTTTTTATAATTTTTTCAAAAATAGAAAAAACTCTCTTATCTATATTGTAATCCCAATTACCACTTAGCGATATTGTAGTGCTTTCACCACTTTTTTGATAAAATAAAAAATCATTCATTGTGATAAATTAAAAGCCTTTTTAGAAGTTTAGAAAACATAAAAATTTTATCATATTTTCACTTTAATTATATTAAAAAGTATAATATAAATTTATAACTTTATATAAGAATTTTTTTGATATAATGAAAAAATTTAAAAAAATATTGGTGATAATTATGGATTTTATTGATATCTTTTCTAAGATTAGAAGAAAACAAGCAGCTCCAAGTGATGCTCCTACTCACTGGATAAAATGTGATAAATGTCACTCTTTGATGTATTATAAGGAAATCGAAAATAGATTTAATGTCTGTCCAAAATGCGGACATCACATGCGTTTAGGTGCAAAAGATCGAATAAAACTTATGTGCGACGAACATAGTTTTATTGAGTATGATAGCGAATTATGTCCGACTGATCCTCTTAAATTTGTGGATAAAAAATCTTACAAAAAAAGAATTGCAGAAAATACCGAAAAAACTGGAAAAAATAGTTCAGTCATAAGTGGTGAGTGCAAGATAAATGATATAAGTGCTCAAATAGTAGTTTTTGATTTTTCTTTTATGGGTGGTTCTTTAGGCTCAGTTGAAGGAGAAAAGATAACAAGAGCCATAAAACGCTGTATAGAAAAAAGACAGCCACTTATAATAATTTCAGCAAGCGGTGGAGCTAGAATGCAAGAAAGCACTTTTTCACTTATGCAAATGAGTAAAACGAGCGCTGCTTTAAAACTGCTTGATAAAGAAAAACTCCCATATATTTCAATACTTACAGATCCGACAATGGGGGGTGTAAGTGCTTCTTTTGCTTGGCTTGGAGATATCATAATTGCTGAGCCAGGTGCACTTATCGGTTTTGCAGGACAAAGAGTTATAAAACAAACCATAGGTGCTGATTTACCTGAAGGCTTTCAAACTGCTGAATTTTTACTAGACCATGGGCTTATAGATGCAATAGTTGAAAGAAATGAACATAAAAAATTTGTAAGCGACATAATAAAAATGCTTATAAACAACCAAAAGTTTTAGAAATGGAAATTTTAATTAACTGTATTTCTAAAAGTAACGATTTTGAAGATGATATAAAAAGATATATAAAAATGTCATCAAAATATGCAAAAATTTCCGAAAATAATCTTTTTAATGATAAAATCTCAAAAGCTCAATTAGGCGGATACAAAACGGCTAGCATTGCTTACGATGAAGCCTATGAGCCACATTTATCAAATTTTAATATTGTTTTAGATGAAAATGGTAAAATGCTTAACAGTATAGAGTTTGCACAAATGATTAAAAACTATGCTAAAGTATCTTTTTTCATAGGCGGCGCTTATGGCTTGAGCGATGAATTTAAACAAAAAGCGCAAAAGCTAATTAGCTTAAGTAGATTAACAACTTCGCATTCAATAGCGAAACTTATGTTATATGAGCAAATTTTTAGAGCTCTTTGTATAAATGCGGGTCACCCATATCATAAATAAAGGTAAAAAATGAACAAAAAAGAACTAGCTAATTTCAAACAAATGCTTACAGATAAAAAAGAAAAAATCATTGAAAGCATAAATAACTCAACAGAAGAGTTAAGTGGACTTAGAGATAGTGGGGCTAGTGATGAATTTGATGTAGCTTCCATAAATACAGATCAGATAATATCTCAAGCTATAAATGAGCAACAAGCTAAAAATTTAGGAGAAATTAACTGGGCACTTAGTAAAATAGAAAATGGCAAATACGGCATTTGTGAAATGTGTGATGATGAGATAAGTATTGATAGATTAAAAATAAAACCTCATGCTAGATTTTGTATAGTATGTAGTGAAATGCTAGAAAAAATGCCAAAACGAAAAGGATAAAAATGAGAGCAAGAACATATATAGTATATTCTATTTTATATGCAGCTGTTGTTTTTATATTAGTTTATACACTAAATAACAACGAATATACAATTAACTTAATGGGCTTTAATATTAATTTATTGATAGCTACTTGGTTTGTGGTGCCATTATCTATATTTATACTATTATCTATCCTTCATATGGCTTATCAAAACTTTGAAATTTATCTAAAAAATAGAGCATTAAAAAGAGACACAAAAATTTACGACGAGATGGTAGGTGAAATAATGCTTGGTTTTGATAGTAATAAAGATTTTAAAACAAATGCTTTTGACAATGCAAGCGAGGTTTTAAAATCACTTTCACCTTGGAAAAATATAGATCATATAAACTCTAAAAATGAAGATTTAAAAGAAATTTTTAATGTAGTAAAAGATGCAAAAAATGGTATTCCAGTTGATATAAAAAAATATAAATTACCTAAAGATAACCCACTTTTTATCCAAAATGAACTAAATAAAATAAATATTTTATCGGATTATTATTTGGAAATTTTAAAATCAAATGACGAAAGTATAAATCCTAAATTAATTATTAAAGCTAAAGAAAAACTAATCGTAACTGGAAGTTACGAAAATGTAATGAAATATAATGAAAGTTTTTCAGATGCTAGCGCACTAATTTTAATAAACAGACATATAGATCAAAATGATAAATTTGAAATAAGACAAGATGATGTTTTAAATTTCCTTAAAAAATGTGACTTAACAGAGGATGATTTTATGGAAATTGCAAGAACACTTCATGGTAAATTTCCACCTGAAGCAATCATGCAAACGTTTAAAAATATCTCTTTGCAAAATCAAAAAGCTGAAAAAGCTTATATGTATATACTTTATGATTTACAAATGCTAGATGAAATTAGGGAGATTGTTGCTGGATCAGATAGCAATGACTATTTAGAATTTAAAACTATGCTCTTTTTAAGAGACAATGGACAGCAAGCACCGACAAAACTGTTTTTTAAATGATAGATTTTAGTAAAAAACCACTTTTTTTAGCCCCACTTGCCGGGTATTCCGATCCACCCTTAAGAAACGTTGTAAAGCGTTTTGGGTGTGATGTTACAGTTAGCGAGATGATAAGCGCAAATGCGCTTGCTTATGAAAATGACAAAACTTTAAAAATGTTAAAGCACTCACATCTAGAAAAGCCTTTTATCGTCCAAATTGAAGCATCAAATGTTGAGAGTATAAAAAATGCTATCTGCGTTTTAAACAAATATGATGATATAGATGGTATTGATTTAAACTGCGGTTGCCCTGCACCAAAGGTTGTAAAACAAAACGCGGGTTCTGCCCTTTTAAAAGATATATCTTTAATGCAAAGTTTGATACAAACCATAAAAAAATACTCAAAAAAACCTTATTTAAGTGTAAAAGTAAGAATAGGATTTGATGAGAAAATTCCAGTAATTATAGCAAAAGCTTGCGAAGAAGCTGGAGCTGATTTTATAACAATGCATGGTAGAACAAAAGTTGGAGGATTTTCATCTAAGGTTGATTATGAGGCTATAAAAGAAGCTAAAAAAAGTATAAAAATACCATTAATTGCAAATGGTAATATAGATGAAAATAATGCTCAAGAAATATTACAAACCACACATTGTGATGCTCTTATGATAGGTAGAGCAAGCATTGGAAAACCTTGGATATTTTACGAGATAAAAAATAAAAAAAGCATTGATAATAAGCTTAAAAAAGAGATTATACTTTATCATTTTGAGCAAATGCTAGAGCATTTTAAAGAACATGGGGTAGGGCTTTTTAGAAAACATTTGCATGAGTATTCAAAGGGAATGGATGGTGCATCAAATTTTAGAAATAATATAAATTTTGCAACAAACTCAGAAGATATGCATAAACTGATAGTGGAATTTTTCTAAACTATGCAAGGTTATATCATTCATACGCAAAAGTTGCGTGATGAAGATTTGATAGTTGAAATTTTAACCAAAGATTCTTTAGTAAAAACATATCGTTTTTACGGCGCAAGACATTCAAACATTATGCTTGGATACAAAATAGATTTCGAACTTATATCAAATTTGAAGTTTTTACCACAACTTAGAAGCGTTATGCATCTTGGTTTTAAATGGTTGCATGATAGAAATAGACTTATTATATGGCAACAGTTTACAAATTTACTCTATAAACATCTTAAAGATGCCCAAAACCTAGATAGCATATATTTTGATATAATTGAAAATATGGCTCATAAATTTAATAAAACAAACCCAAAGCGTGTAGTTATAGAAGCTTACATAGAAATTTTATTTCACGAAGGACGTTTAAATAAAAATATGATATGCTTTATTTGTGATGAAAAAATAGATTCTTATGTATCGTTGGTTAGAGGTTTTTTACCATCACACAAGATGTGCTCACATGCAGATGAGTTTAATATAAATCATATAAAAGATTTATTTGAGAAAAAAGAGTGTTCTTCAATAGATGATAGTGATATAAATAGGCTTTATGATATAATTTTACAAGGATTATAAATGCAGAATTTATGGGATAAAAAAGCAAAAACTTATACTAGATTTGATGGAAATCTAAGTGAATTTGGCAAAGAGTTATTTAGTAAGCTTGATGAATTTAATATAGACTTTAAAAATAAATCTATTTTAGATATAGGATGTGGAACTGGTGTATATTCGCTATATTTAGCTAAAAATGCAAAATTTATAACTTGCCTTGATAGTTCGCAAGAAATGCTAAAATACTTGCAAAATGATGCAAAAAAATTTAACATAACAAATATAAATATCATAAATGAAACATTTGATGAATTTAAAAGCAACGATAAATTTGATATAGCATTTTTAACTATGAGTCCATCCTTACAAGATAAAACTAGTTTTGATAAATTTATAAATTTAGGCAATCAAAAAGTCTATCTAAACTGGAATATTCCTAGGTATTCTTCGTTGATAGAGCCATTTTTAAAAAATGAAAGAAAAGCTAATTATGTAACTATTGCAAATGAGCTACAAAAGTATTTAGAAATTAAAGATATAGCCTATAAAATGCATATATTTCATGAAAAAAGAGAACTTAAAAGAGATTTTAATAGTGCTTATGAGAATATTTTATGGCATTTAGAAATAAACAAAATTAATATACAACCCGCGCTAATAAAAGATAATCTTCAAAAAATTTATAAAAATGATATAATTATAGAAACAGTAATCTCAGAAATGAAGCTTTTGGTTTTTTAGTAAAAGGTGGAGGATAAAGGTGTGCTAAAAATTTTTATATTTATAGTTACATTTTTAACTTTTATTTTTGCACAATCTCCTTTAAATATAATAACGCCATTACCCCACGATAGACAAAAAGCAGAAATTGGTAAAATGATTTTTTTTGATAAAACATTAAGCAAAGAAGGTAATATCTCTTGCGAAACTTGCCATAATTTATATTGGGAATTTAGTGGAACAAACAAAAAACTCACAAAAACAGATACTCCAACAATTTTAAATGCAGCATATAATTACTTATTCTTTAAAGATGGAAAAGTTGACAACATATATAAACAAGTCGAAATTTCAATTACAAGCTCAAAAGAGCTTAATACACCAAAAGATATTTTCATAAATAAAATTCTTGAAAATCAAAAATATAAAAAAGCTTTTTATGAAGTATATAAACAGTTAAATTACGAGACGGTAATAGACGCACTTGTAAACTATGAAAAATCACTTATAACTCCAAATAGCAAGTATGATAATTACATCAGTGGAAGTACAGAAATTTTCAGTGAAAGTGAAAAAAGAGGGTATTTTATTTTTAATTCCGTAGGTTGCGCTTCTTGTCACAATGGTATAAATTTAGGTGGAAATTTAGTAGTTAAAAGTTCAGGAAGATTTATTAAAGTTCCAACGCTTAGAAATTTATCCAAAACTGCTCCATATTTTTATGACAAAATAACAAGTGACTTAAAAGATGTGTTGCGCATTAAAAATAGTGATCTTATAAGCCCTCTTAATGATCAAGATATTGAGGATTTATACAATTTTTTACTAACTTTGGATGGTTATGTAGAATATATAAAGAATGATTATGAAAGATAATAGTTTAAAACTCCAATATTTAGTAGCATTTTTATTTATTATTGCTATTACTATTTTAAGTTCTAGTATAAATAAACAAGGTAAAAAACTAAAATATATCAACGAATTTATATCAAATATTCAAAATTTAGTTTATTCAGATAAGAACATAGATTTAAATTTGAAAAATATGATTTTTTACAAAGGGTATGAGAATATAGAAAATCTTATATTTGAGTTTAATAATAATCTAACAATTATAAATAATATTATGAAAAAGCATGATATTGCATCAAAACAACAAATAGAAATTTATAATAAATTACAAGAAAGCTTTTTAGATAAAAAAGAAAATATTAGACATTATAATGGAAAAATGGCTTCTATTTACTTTACTATGCTTGATATGCAAAACTATGCACAAAAGTATCAAATGACACCTATTTTGAGTATTTTATACTCTAAGTTTTTAAATTTAAACTTCGACTCTTTTATAGAAATTGATGCTTTTTTGGATTATTTAGTTAGCATAGATAAGAAAAAACTAAATAAAAATGAATTAAAGTTTGTAAATAAAGTAAATATAATGATAAATAATTTAATAGAGGCAAATGATTATAAATTTTTTATCTTAAACAGTCAATCATCAAAATATTTACAAAATTTTCTTGATTATACAAATATCCAATACAAAACATTGATTGATAGTTTAATTAAAATATTTGTTGCGATGATAATTTTATCTTTAATGTTTATTATTTGGAATATTGGACTATTAAATAAGATAAAAGTAAAAAATAGAGATATAAGATTTTTCAAACTTGCAACTGATAACTCTTTTAATTCTGTTATTTTCACAGATCATAATTTAAATATAACATATACAAATAAAGCATTTGAACAAATAAGTGGCTATAGATTAAAAGATATTATCGGAAAAAGTCCTACTTTTTTAAAATATTATGAGCAAAATGAAGAGTATTATAGCGAAATAAAAAATGCTATAAAAAATAAAAAAATTTGGAATAAAGATAATTTCATAAGTAAAAAATCAGACAATACAATAATAGTAGAAAATATAGTAATAATACCTAGTTTAAACGATAAAAACTTAGATGGATTTATAAGTATAAAACTTGATAAAACAAAAGAGATAAATGCAAAACAAGAGCTAAATTTAAAAAATCAAACACTACAAAGACAAATTTACAAAGATCACATTACAAATACTGGAAGCTATATAGCTTTAATGCAAAAACTTGATAATAATGAAGAAGGTGTGATAATTTATATGCGTATAAATAACTTCTCAAATTTAAGTTATTTTTATAAATCAAAAGTTATTGACGATTTTATAGTCTCTTTTGTAAATACTTTAAAATTATGCATAAATACTTATAGCATAGATTGTGAGATATTTAGATTTCAGCTTGATGAGTTTTGTATATTTTACCGAGGAAATGACTTGGCTAAAGATATAATGCATATAAAAAGCTACTTTTTAACAAGTAAAATAAATATATTAAACGATGAAAATTCCAAAACAAATATACAAAAAATAGAGCTTATTCTTGGAGTTAGTTCAAATGTTGATTCAAATATAACTAGACTCACTCAAGCAATGTGGGCATATGAAGAGGCTAAAAAGTTAGATGAAAAAATTTATTTTTATCAGTCCAATGATCCTATGGAACAACTATATTTCAAAAATTTAGATGTTATAAAGCTTATACAAAATGCATTAAGAAATGATAAAGTCATAGTTGAATGCCAACCAATATTTAATATAAAAACAAACAGCAAAATAGCAAATAAATATGAAATTTTAATAAGAATATTAGATGATGAAGACAAAGTTCACTATCCTAGCGAGTTTTTAGATGTTGCAAAACAAATTTTACTTTACAATGCTCTAACAAGTAAAGTTATCGAATTAACTTTTAATATTTTAGATAAATACCCAAACAAACAGTTTTCAATCAACCTATCTAGCTCTGATATGATTAACTCGAGCATACGTAAGATTTTTATAGAAAAATTACAAACTTGTAAAAATCCTTCAAATTTATATGTAGAAATACTTGAAAGTGAAAGTATAAGTAATTATGATGTAATAAATCCTTTTATAAAACATATAAAAGAGCTTGGATGCAAGCTATTTATAGATGATTTTGGTAGTGGATATTCAAATTATTATAGAATTCTTGAGTTTGATATAGATATTTTAAAGATAGATGGTTCTATAATAAAAAGACTACCTTATGATAAAAATTCAAGAATAGTTATGGAAACTATAGTGAATTTTGCTAAGAAAATGAACTATCAAATAGTAGCTGAGTTTGTAAGTGATGAAAATATATTAAAAGAAGTTAAAAAGTACGATGTTGATTATGGACAAGGTTTCTATCTTGGAAAGCCGGTTTCTCCTGATTTTATCTTATTTAATTAAAGATAAATTTTAACTTCACTTAGGAAAAATTCATAAACTCTTTGTTGAAGTAATGCTTCATTTTCATCCATACTTATTAGCATTCTAAGATGCGAAAAATCTATCTTTTTTGCGTATCTTTTATGAATTTTTAACTCTTTATCTATATCTAAAAGCAAATCATCTATGTCAAAAGATTTATCATTTTTTATCTTTATTAGATATTCTTTTATAATATTTTTTAAAATTTCAACCCTAGGATTTTTTTCACCATAAATTTCTATAGCTATGTCTGTAATGATGTCTAAATCATCTTTAGTGATATCTTTTCTAAAGTATAACATAGCAACAAAAACTTTTGCTCTAAACTCAAGAGAGTAAGGATGATATACAAAAAGATTACGAAAAAATGTAAGAAATTTAAGTTTTAAAAACATTATTAATCCTATTTAAAGAAAAATTTGATATAATAGCCATTCGCCTTTCCTTAGACCTGTGCAATGTTATTTTCGGACACCGCTTCAGGGTAGGAATACAGCAGAGCAGCCAAACTTAGTATGTGCCGCAGCCATCTGGGGAAGGGTCTAATTTAAAATATCTACAAAAATCATCACAAAGTTCCAAAAAATTTATACCCTCTATTTTTGGTTTTTCCTTAAAATATCCATACATATTGTAAAATCCATCCACAAGTTCTTTACTTTTTACACCATAACTTATAGAAATTCCAGCCTCGATAAAAGCTGAAAATTTATCACAGTATTTTAATGCCTTACCATCAATTGCGTTAAATTTATCTTCATTTACATTTTCCATAGTTCCATCAAAATGAAGTGAATATTTTTCATTTATTCTGTTTTCAAACTCATCTTTTATCTGTTTGCCATTTTGATTTCTAAGTCCTAAAATATAAGCAAAATCATCTCTAAAATTTTGTGGGACAAATGGTAAAATTTGTTCATCAATGAGTCTTATCTCATACTCAGAAATTATATCATTTAAACCTTCAACTCCATATTTTACAGGACTTATAATATCCCTTGTTAGACTTTCTGGCAAATCATGAAACAAAGCACAATAAAAATTATTTTCTAATCTTTTTTTACAAGCTCCAACTTTAAGTGAATAAAAATAACTTAAAATAGCCACTACAAGCATATGTCCAAGAACTGCAGTTTCTGGAATACGTGGCGTTTGAGCCCAGCGCTTTTGGAATCTAAGACGACCACTTAAATCTATTATTTTTGCTATTTTTTGATTCATAGCTATTTTTTGAACGCCGATTAGTTCATAATAATAATCTTCTAATTCTTCATCTATTTTCTTTTTAACCTCATCAATGCCACTTAAAAACTGGCTTGTTTGATAAACTATACCAAACTCCCACCTTGTTGCTATGTATGAAGCAGCTCTTAAAATTAAAGTTTCCTTTGTGGTTGAATGTTTTATATATTCTTTAAATCTTTGTAAAAATTTACCATCATCTATATCACCTATGAGGGGTTCAAGTTTTTTTAGTATCCAGCTATTAATTTCATCTTTTTTTGATTTTTGAATTTGATGAAAAACATCAGGGCGTATATCAGTAACTACAACGCGCGAAAAAAACTCAAAAATGCCTGCTTCTATAATATAGTTCATATCAACATCTTTTTCCATTTTTGCTATGAAATATGCGATTATAAACTTGTGAGCTTGTTTGTCAAGTTCGACTAAATTTGTCATCCTTGGGTAATCATTCCACCTTGATATAGAAGCAGCTTTAAAAATATGTTCTATTAGCTCACTTTTTAACATCTAAAACTCTCTTAAGTTCTCTTTTGAGATGGCAGATATATCAAATTTCTCTTTTCTAACCAAATTTGAATCAAGCTCAATTACTGTATGAACATTTCCTCTTGGGTTAAAATCTCCAACAACTCTTATGTATTTTGGCTCTAAAAGTTTATCAAGAGTGTAATAAATCTCATTTATACTATCTTCGTGACTCATATTTTTATTCATAAAACTATTTATATAAAGTTTTATAGCTTTTAATTCAATAACTTTTTCATTTGGCACATAAGTTAAAAAAATTTTAGCAAAATCAGGATAACCAGAGCGTGGACAAAGGCAAGTAAATTCAGGCAAAATTATCCTTATAACATAGTCATTTTCCCATTTGTTTGGCCAAATTTCCATATCTTTTTGTATATCAAATTCTTTTATAATTTTTTCACCATATTTCATTTTTACCTCTGTTTTAGATTTTCTATAATTTGTGGTTTTTGTATACAAAAACCTTGTAAATAATCTATATTTTTATTCTTTAGTATATCAAAATTTTCTTCTTTATCTATAAATTTAAAGATAGTTTTTACATTTAAACTTTTAGCCATATTTATATAGTTTTCTAAAATTATAAGATATTTTTTATCACCCAAATTTTTATAAAATTCTATATCATATATTAAAAAATCAATATTTAAATGTTTTAGATAAAAATAACTTGCATTATCTCCACCAAAATGGTTTAAACAAAACCTTATGCCCAGGTTTTTATAATCATTTATAATCTCGTTAAAACGAACTATTTCACTATAAAAATTATCTTCAAAAAATTCAAAAATAATATTTTTTGAATTTAAAAGTTTTTTTTCTACAAGCTCAAAAATAAACTCTTTAAACTCTAAGTTTCTTATACTCATAACAGAAATTTCTACAATATAATCTATATCTAAATCATAATCAATTTTCTCGCATAAAGCTTTTATCATACTTTTATCATAATTTATTTCATAATTATAAGTATTTAGTAAATTTGAAATTTTATTTTTAGAATAAATTCCGTGTTTTTGCACAACTAATCTTGGTATTATAGTTATTATATCTTTTAAATTTGGCAATATTTTTTGTGTTTTTTGTGTTTTAAATTGAAATTTAAAATTATCAATACATTTTATAATTAAACTATGATTTTCATCAGTTATAGTTATATTACCTTCTTTTTTATCTTTTAACTCATTTTCAAGGTATGAAATCACGCTTTTAATACTATCAAAATCAGTTAAATTTCCCATAGAAAATTCAAATTTTATTTCTATGTTTTCAATACCATAATTTACAATTTTTTTTTCAAAAATTCTAAGATTATGAGCTAAAACAATATCTTTTTCATCAATAATCATTAAAAAATGTGAAAAATTATAATTTCCTATGATTATATCACTATATTTTTGTTCTTCTAAAAAATCATTCAATTTTTTTATAAATTTACTAACTATCTTTTCATAATTTTCCATACCATAAGTTTGTGTTATGTATCCATAATTTTTTATACCAAACATTACAATTTTTTTGTTTTTTTTTAAATTTTTATAAATAAAATTATAAATATTTTTTCTATTAAAAACTTTAGTTACTGGCTCTATAAGTGAAGTTTTAAGGCTTAATTTTAAAAGATAAGCAGAATAATAAACATAAAAAAATATTAAAATTGTAAGTAAAATTATGTCATTTTTTTCAATTTTTGAAATAAACCAAATCCAAAAGATACTAAGAATTATAAAAGGAATTGCAATCTTAAGAGCAGAGATAAAAATAATCTCTCGCTCTTTTTTTTGGCTATAAAGCATTAAACATCCAGTTGTTTAACATCTTTAGCATGTTCTTCTATATAATTTCTTCTTGGCTCAACTTCATCACCCATAAAAAGGTTAAATGTCTCTCCAGCTCTTTGTGCATCTTCTACATTTATTCGTATAAGTCTTCTATTTTCAGGATCCATTGTTGTTTCCCAAAGTTGTTCAGGATTCATCTCACCTAAACCTTTATAGCGTTGTATATATGCACCTTTTTTAGAATTTTTTTCAACATCATCTAAAATTTCTAATATATCCCTATCTAAATTTATATCATAATCTTTAATTTTCTTATAAATTTCTACAGCATCTGAAAATAGTGGATTTGAAAAAAGTTTATCACTTATAACAAATTCTTGCAAACCATCTGTTGTTTGTGCATAAATTCTTATTTCATCATCTTTTACACTAGAATTTAAAATATTTTGACCATTTTTTGAAATTTCTGTACTAAGAATATTAAAAAGTTCATCATAAGTTTTTGATAACATTCCATCATTTTCTATTAAAAATCTTAAAACTTTTAATATATTAAATCTTTTTTCTAATTCTTTTAGATAATTTCTATAAACTGCAACTATCTTTAAAAATTCAATTAAATCTTTATCTCCAACACCTTCAAAACTTATATTTTCTATACCATTTTCTATTAAAAACTCATTTAAAGCTTTTTCATCTTTTAAATAAATTTCTTTTTTTCCTTTTTTATAGCGATAAAGTGGTGGTTGTGCAAGATAAATATATCCATTTTTTATAATGGGATTTAAAAATCTAAAGAAAAATGTTAAAAGAAGAGTTTGTATGTGACTTCCATCGACATCAGCATCAGTCATAATAATAACTTTATGATATCTTAGTTTTTCTTCATCAAATTCTTCACCTATACCACAACCTAAGGCCGTGATCATATTTTTTATTTCTTCACTTTTTAAAATTTTATCAAGTCCTGCTTTTTCAACATTTAAAATTTTACCTCTTAATGGTAATATGGCTTGAAAAACTCTATTTCTACCTTGTTTTGCTGAACCTCCAGCACTATCTCCCTCAACCAAATAAAGCTCACATATCTCAGATTCTTTACTTTGACAATCAGCAAGTTTTCCAGGAAGAGTTCCCACAGAAAAATTCTCTTTTTTCCTTGTTAAATCTCTTGCTCTTTTTGCTGCTTCTCTACCTCTTGCTGCAAGTAAAGCTTTATTCATAATAGCTTTTGCTTCTATTGGGTTTTCTTCAAAAAACTTACAAAGTGTATCAAAAGTTACTTTTTGAACTATTGGCTTTACATAACTAGATCCTAGTTTTCCTTTAGTTTGACCTTCAAATTGTGGTTCAGGAACTTTTACACTAACTATCGCTATAAGACCTTCTTTTGTGTCTTCACCACTTATTTTTGTTTCTTTTTCTCTTGCTGTTGCATTTGCTGCAATGTAGTTTGTTATAGCTCTTGTAAGACCAGCTCTAAATCCAGCTTCATGTGTTCCACCATCTGGAGTATGAATATTATTAACAAAACTTAGAACATTTTCTGAATAAGTTTCATTATACATTAAAGCTATATCAACTGCAACATCTTCTGAACTATCACTAAATGACAAAACTTTACAAACTGGATTTGCTTTATTTAAATCAGTTACAAAACTCTCCAAACCACCTTCAAAATGATAACTTTCATGTTTTCCAACTCTATTATCTTTAAAATTTATAGTTATTTTTGAATTTAAATAAGCAAGTTCTTTAAATCTTGTAGAAAGTGTATCAAAGTTAAAATCAGTTATCTCAAAAATTTCACTATCAGGTATAAACTCAACTATAGTACCTGTTTTTTTAGTTTCACCTATAATTTCTAAATCAGTTGTTGGAATACCTTTTGAAAATTCTTGTCTATGAATTTTTCCATTTTTATGTATAGTTACTATAAATTTGCTTGAAAGTGCATTTACAACACTTACACCAACACCATGTAAACCACCACTAACTTTATATGTATTTTTATCAAATTTACCACCAGCATGAAGAACTGTTAAAACAACAGTTGCAGCAGGTATTTTTTCAGTTGGATGTATATCAACTGGAATTCCTCTACCATTATCAGAAATTATAGCATGTCCATCTGTTGTAATTTCTATATCTATTTTATTACAATATCCTGCCATTGCTTCGTCAATAGAGTTATCTACAACTTCATAAATAAGGTGATGAAGCCCATTTATATTTGTATCACCTATATACATTCCAGGACGTTTTCTAACTGCTTCTAAACCTTTTAAAACTTTTATATTTTCTGCACTATATTCCATATTTTCTCCGTTTTTTTATAACACTATTGGCATAATTACTGTTTTTAAATTTCCACAAACAACTAAAAATGCTGTTTCTGGAGAATTAAGTTCTATATCAAATTCACTTTCTTCAATACTTCCTAAAAAATCTAATAAATATTTATTTTTTAAAGATATAGTTATATTTTCTTGAACTCCAGTTTGAAACTCAATAGATGTTCTAGCCTCACTATTATCTTCAATTATACTTTCAAAAATTATCTCATTTGGAGCAAAAGTTAGTTTCATCTGCTCACTAAGAATAGATATAGTTTTCATACCTTCTATCATCATATCACGATTTAATCTAATTCTAGTTTTTATTTCTTTTGGAACTACTCTTTCATAGTCTGGAAATTTTCCATTTATAAGTTTTGTAAAAAATTCAAAATTATCAGAAACTGCTATTAGAGTATTTTCGTCATAATAAATTTCTATCTTATCATAAAATAGCTTTTGAATTTCTAGTATAGCTTTCTTTGGTATAATTAAAGAAAATTCTTTATCTGCATTTGTATCTATTCTATAAATTCCAAGTCTTCTTGTATCAGTTCCAACTAAATTTACATGATCATTTTTTATATCTACTAAAGCTCCATTTAGTGCAAATTTATTGTTGTTTGAATCAACACAAGGAACTATTTTTTTAAGACTTCTACTTAGTATTGCTGAATCTATTTCAAATTTATTTTTATTTTCTATATTAGGAAAATTAGGGAAATCATCTGCTTTATACATAGGAAGTTTATATTTTGAACTATTTTGTTTTATATATAAATAATTTTGAACAGTTTCAAGTGTAACATTTCCATCTTTTAAACTACTAATAATACTTAAGAGTTTTTTACCATTTGCAGTTGCTTGACCTTCATCTATTATAGTTACATTTTTTTGTTTATATGTTAGACCTATCTCATAATCAGTTGCTTTTACATTTAAAACACCATTATTTGCTGATATAAAGATATGTGAAGTTATTGAGCTTGTATCTTTTTTTTCAAGATATGATCTTGTATTTGTAACGATTGATTCAAGAGAATTTTTATTTATTTTTACTCTCATCTTTTCCCCTTTTTTAAATGTTTATTTGTAGTATTATTAGGTATGTTGAAAAAGTGAATAGTTGAAAAACTATCCAAATTTACTATGTTTTTTTGTTGAATTAAATTCATTTTATATTCACATATTTTCACAAATTTCATTTAGTTATCTTTAGTTAGTAGTCTATTTTCTAACTCATTTAGTCTTATTTTAAAATATTCATCATTTTCTATAATCTCATTTATTTTTTTTATATTATGACTAACCGCACTATGATCTTTCATACCAAAGAAACTTGCAAGCTGAGGCATTGAATTTTGTGTATGTGTTTTAGCTAGATAAATTCCTATTCTTCTTGCTTCAACTATATTTTTTTGTCTACTTTTACTTTTTATATCACTTGGTTTTATATTTAATTCTTTTGAAATTAAATTTATAATATTTTCAAGTGTTATATTTTCTTGTCTTTCTTTTATCTGATCGCGCATAAGATTTTTTGCAAACTCTAAAGTTATATCTTGATGGAGCATTTTTGCATATGCATTTAAATTTATAATAGCACTTTCTATCTCTCTAATATTATCACCCATATTTGTAGCTATATAGTTGATGACATCTTTATTTAGATAAATTCCATCAAATTCACATTTTTTCTTTATGATTGCTATTTTTGTGTCAAGTTCAGGTGATGTTATATCAGCTATTAATCTTGATTCAAAGCGTGATTTTAATCTATCAGTGAAATTTTTAAGCATTTTTGGTGGTTTATCAGATGTCATTGCAATTTGACCATTTTTAGAATGAAGTTCATTAAATGTGTGAAAAAACTCATCTTGAATTTGATCTGTTCTTCCTAAAAATTGTACATCATCTATGAGTAAAACATCACAATTTCTGTATTTTTCTCTAAATTTATTCATAGTTTTATTATGGAGATTATAAACAAAATCTGTTATAAAGTTTTCACTAGTAACATATATAACTACTTTATTATTTTTTAGACAGTAATTACCGATTGATTGTAAAAGGTGAGTTTTACCAAGTCCTGTTGGACCATAAATAAAAAGTGGATTACAATTAGAATCCCCAGGATTTTTTGATGCTGCAATTGCACTAAAATATGCGTATTGGTTTGAATTACCTATAATAAAATTATCAAATGTAAAATTTGGATTTAGTGGAGAACTTTGTTGCTTTATAGATTTTATCTCAATTCTTTGAGTTTTTGTTACTAAAGTCTTATTTGGTGTTGAAATTATAATTTTTGGTTTTTTACCAGTTTTAAGCTCAAAAAGATAAGCAATTTTATCTGTGTATTTTGTTTGAATATATTTAGAAACTAATGCATTTGGTGCTAAATATACAACTTTATCATCTGTTGAGAGTTTTTCACTAAATTTAAGTTGTTTTATATATGATTCGTATTCTGCTGGTAAAATTTCTTTGCCTAATAATTCAAGAATATCGTTTTCTAACAAAAATTATCTCACTTTATATTAAATTTATGATATTTTATCTAAAATTTGATAAATTAATAGTTAAAAATAAAATTAAATTTTCACATGGTGAATAATATGTGAATAAATTGGGAAAAACAGTGATAAAAATTTTAGGAATTGATCCTGGAACGCGTAATTGCGGTTATGCTATACTTGAAAAATCAAATGTGAAAACTTCACTTATAGAGGCTGGACTTATAAAAATAAAACCAGATATTTTACAACATCAAATAAGCGAACTTTGTGAAGGACTTGATATTGTGATGAAAAATCACAAGATAGATGAAATTGCGATTGAAGACATATTTTTTGCTTATAATCCAAAAACAGTTTTAAAACTTGCTCAGTTTCGTGGTGCACTAAGCCTTAAAATTATTCAAATTCATGGAAATTTTACAGAATATACACCACTTCAAGTTAAAAAAGCAGTAACTGGTAAAGCAAAAGCGACAAAAGAGCAGGTTGCTTTTATGGTAAAAAAAATTTTAGGTATAAATAAAGATATAAAACCACTTGATGTTACAGATGCTATTGCGATAGCTCTAACACATGGAAATAATATTCATATCAATAATCAATATAAAAATTAAAAATGCCTTATAAAAAAATAAAAATTGATGAAGTAAAAAATTTAAAAGCTTATGATGTACTTTTTAAAAATGGATTTTCAAAATCAAAATCACAACAACTAATAGATAAGGGTAGGTTATTTTGTAATGAAAAACTTATACAAATCAAAAACGAAATTTTAAATGGTGAAATTTTTTTAATAGATTATGAGTGTAATTCAAAAGGCTTAAAACCAATTTTTCAGAGTGATGAATTTGTAGTTTTTGATAAACCAAGTGGAGTTTTATCTCATCCAAATGGTAGAAGTACAAAGTATTCTTTGTATGATGAAATTTGGAGTTTATATCCAAAATCTGCTTGTGTTGCTCATCGTTTAGACAAAGAAACAAGTGGTTTAATAATAGTAAGTCTTAGCCAAAGTGTATCTAAAAAATTTAAAACAATGTTTGAAAATAGGGTAGTTAAAAAAGAATATATCGCTTTGGTTTATGGAAAAGTTGAAAATGAATTTACCATTGATGCTGGAATTTCAAAAAGTGATAAATTTAGTGAAGTTAAGATAAAAATGCGTATAGATGAGAATGGAAAGAGGGCGATAACTAAATTTATACCACTTGAGTTTTATCCTAAATTTAATGCAACTTTAATAAAAGCTATCCCGTTTACAGGTAGACAACATCAGATTAGATTACATTTGTTTCACGTGAAACATAAAATTTTTGGTGAGCCTTTATATGGACTTGAAACAAAAGTTGTTGAAGATATAATGGATGAAAAACTTTGCGTACAAGATAGGATAAAATTTTGTGGTGCTAATAGGCTTTGTTTACACGCAAATAAATTAAATTTTATCTACGATGGCAAAGAGTATGAAATAACATCTAAAACAGATATAAAAACTGAGTTTTTAAACTCTATATAAATTTAATTAAAAATTTAAAATGAGTGTAATTCTAAGAGGTATATAACGACATAGTATCTATTTGTAATTACAAATATATAGCGTGAAGTAAAATATATTTTTTAGATATTTATTTTCTTTTTTGAATGGAAGGTAAGAGCTTAAATTACAAAGTTATTTTACTTTGCTAATAATAAATTACAATAATGTCTAAGATTATTTACATACAGATATATTAAATTTGAATTATTTTAACCAAGAGGCTTTATAATAATGCATGAAAACTACTAATAAATTATGATTGTAAAAAATGCAGTTTTTATGGTAATATAAATTTATAAACAAAAAAGTATATAGACTTTAAAGAGTAGATAACAATAATTTATTTCGTGCAAATATAAATTAATACCATTTATAATAAAACTTAAATTTAGCCTTGCATATCTATCTTTAAAAGTGAATGAATAAATTTTTTATCAAAACTATTGTCGTCTTTTTTGTAAATGTCTATATTTTTGGATTTATTTTTTAAACTTTCTATATCTTTTTGTGAGATATTTGGATTATTTTCTATAATAGCTCTAAATTCGGGAAATTTTCTAAGTAGTTCTTCTTTCTCATCTTCTTTACTATAGTTTAAATTTCCTATCTTTAAATTTTCAATGTTAAAAGCACTTCCATTACTAGCACCAAAATGTTTTTCAATCTCACTCATAGATTTTCCATTCATTTTAGACATTGTTTTACCAGTTGGATCTATAACCATTTTCATTGAAGTTATATCATCAGTTTTAAGTAGCTTTTTTATGGCATCTTTGGCCATATTATTATATCCATTTTCTAAATCTTTACCATTTGAAGCATACTCAAGTCTACTAAGTTTACCATCGAAGTTTTTATCACTATTTATGGTATTTTCTAAAATCTCTTGTAAACTTGTAGGTTTTGTATCTTGGGAAGTTTCATAACCGATAGAATTTGTAGCTTTTCGTAATACGATTTGCCCTAAATCTCTTAAGTCTTGAACTTTATATGTGTCTTTTACAAAATTTTTTAACTCACTTGTTTCATCTTTGGAAATTTTGCCGTCGCTATTTTTATCAGCATTTGCGAAATTTCTATCAATCATGATATCTTTAAACCAGCCATCTACATAGGCATTTGCATTACCACTTAGTCCTATGCTACCATCACTTAAATTTATAAAATCATCTTTTGAGAAATACTGTTGAAGTAGATTTAGAGTTTCATCGTTTAAATTTATAGAAATTTGCTTGCCATCGCTAAAAAATTTTACTTTTGTTTCATTTGAGATAGGATCAAAGGTTTTTTGATTTAAATCAAAATCATCTTTTTGCCTTATAGTATTATTGTCACTCTTAGCTTGAAATACTACACTATCTGCAGTATCATAAAAAGTTTTAGAAGCTATGACAAACATTGTAAACTCCTTATATCCCGCTTACGCAAACTGGCTGACCATTTACTCTTACATTAGAATATGTATAGCAACCTGATTCATCAATCCAAACAAATTTTGTTTGCAAGTTTATAAAAACCATGAAACACATAAAATTATCAATAATGCCAACTAAATAAGAAACTTTTATTGTGTAGATTATCTTTACATTATAATATTTTTTTATTAATATTTTATAAAATTTATATATTTTTATTTATCATTTTTTATAACTTTTATAAAAAAATACATCGAAATTCCTACAACAATAGCTATAAAAACTATTTGAGCTATATCAAGCAGATTCATTTTTACTTCTTTCTCTAAGTTGCCCACAAGCTGCACTTATATCTACACCTTTGCTCTGCCTTATAGTGCAAGTTACACCGTGAGCCGACATATAATCTTGGAATTTTATCATATTTTCTTTGCTAGGTCTTTGAAATTTGGCACCAAAATGTGGATTAAAATATATTAAATTAACCTTTGCTTTTATACCGTGTAAAAGTTTGACAAGAGTTTTGGCATCATTTACACTATCATTTATACCATCAAGCATAAGATACTCAAACATAACTCTTTTTCTCATGTCTATCGGAAAATTTCGCACCGCATCCATGATAGAAGCTATGTTATAAGCTCTGTTTATAGGCATAAGTTTTTCTCTAAGTTCATCATTTACGGCGTGAAGTGAGATAGCAAGTAGCACCCCTAAATCCATCTCTCCAAGTTTTTTTATCTGGCTACTTAACCCACTTGTAGATATTGTTTGGCGGCGTGGGGATATGGCAAGTCCGTCATTATCTGTAAAGATTTTCACAGCTTTTGAGACATTTTCAAGGTTGTTTAACGGTTCGCCCATTCCCATATAAACGATATTTACACGTCTTTCGTAAGGTATATCGTTGTCATTTTTTAGGTATAAAACTTGCGCTAAAATCTCTCCTGGACTTAAATTTCTAACAAAGCCACCTTTTGCAGTTAAGCAAAATACACAGCCTATCTTACATCCGACTTGAGAGCTTACACAAATTGTATATCTGGCATGACGCACAACTTTACCATTTTCATCAACTTGCTCTTCTTTCATTGGAAGCAAAACCGTTTCTATAGTTTTGCCATCTTTTAGCTCAAAAAGATATTTTATACTTCCATCTTTACTATGTTCGCTTTTAACTTTTTTAAGTGGATCTATGTAGAAATTTTGTTTTAAATTTTCTCTTAAATCTTTTGGTAAATTTGTCATATCGTCAAAACTCTTTGCTTTTTTCTTATATATCCATTCGAAAATTTGTTTCGCTCTAAATTTTGGTTCTATAAATTCGCTTAGCTCTGTTTGTGAAAAATCAAGCAAATTTTTCATATAATTCCTTTTTCTTTTACATAGTTTTTTAAAATTTTTTTAGCTTTTTCATGATTGCTTAAAAAATCATTATGAGCATTTTTGTTACAAAAATTTGTAGCACAGAAAATTCCAAAAGCAGGAATTTTAAAAAAATTTGCAACTTTTAAAACAGAAAAAAACTCCATATTTTCCATAAAACACCCTAAATCAAACATTTTATGAGCTATAATTTCATCTTGAGTTATAAAATTTGAGGAGTTAATTTGTAATGTTTCACGTGAAACATTAGTCTCAATTACATACTTAGTTGGTGTATAACTTAAATTTAAAACTTTCGATATTTCTAAATTCGAGGCTTTTGAGCTTTCATAAACATCTAAAATATTTCCATTTTTATAAAGTCCCGCAGTTCCTATAAAAATTAGTTCAGAAATATTTTGTTTTTCTAATAATTTTGTTTTTAATATGTTAGTTAAATTTATAGCACTATCAATTAAACCAATACCAATTGGTATTGCAAAATCAAAATTCTCTATCTCTCCTGCGCAAATTATCATTTTCTAACACCTATGCCATTTTTTTGCAAGTATTTTTTAAGTTCAGGTATTTTTATCTCTCCAAAATGAAATATCGAAGCAGCTAACGCAGCGTCAGCTCCAACATCAAAAACATCTTTGATATGTTTCATATTTCCAGCACCACCACTTGCGATAACAGGTATATTTAGTGAGATACTAACATTTTTTGTTAGCGTTAGATCATAACCACTTTTAGTTCCATCTTTATTCATTGATGTTAGCAAAATTTCTCCAGCGCCACGATTTTGAACTTCTTTTGCCCATTTAAAAACATCGATTCTTGTATCAACTCTACCACCATTTATAAAAACATGATATTTGTTAGTGCTAACTTCTTTTGCATCAATTGCCACAACGATACATTGTGAACCAAATTTTTTAGCACTTTCATCTATTAAATTTGGATTATTGATAGCGGCTGAATTTATACTAACTTTATCGCAACCAACACTAAGAAGTTTGTTTATATCATCTGTTTTTCTTATGCCACCACCGACGCTTAGAGGGATAAAAAGCTCTTTTGCTACTTTTGCTACAACATCGACAATAGTATCTCTTCCTTGATGACTAGCTGATATATCAAGAAAACACAGCTCGTCGGCTCCAGCGACATTATAAATTTTTGCAACTTCAACTGGATCACCTGCGTCTATTAAATTTGTAAAATTTATGCCTTTTACAACTCGTCCATTGTTTACATCTAAACAAGGAATGATCCTTTTTGCAAATTTATCCATGAAAGCTCCAAAAATTTTATTTTATGATATCAAAAAATAGTGTAAATTTAGATAAATAAAAATTCATATATTTATAACATTTAAAAAGATATAATACTAGATTAAAAAATGATAAGGGAAATTTGATGGCAAAGAAATCTGATACAAAATATATTTTTGTTACAGGTGGAGTTTTAAGCTCGCTAGGAAAAGGTATAGCATCAGCAAGCATTGCAACGCTGTTAAAAAATGTAGGCTTTAAAGTAAGTATATTAAAAGCAGATCCATATATAAATGTTGATCCAGGAACTATGAGTCCGCTTGAACATGGAGAAGTTTTTGTAACTGATGATGGTGCAGAAACTGATCTAGATCTGGGACATTATGAAAGATTTTTAGATGAAAACTTATCTCAAAATAACAACTTTACGACAGGGAAGGTCTATAGTTCTGTTATAGAAAAAGAGCGCCGTGGAGATTATCTAGGACAAACAATACAAGTTATACCTCATATTGTTGGCGAGATAGTAAATAGAATAAAAAAAGCTGGTGAGGGAAATGACATTTTACTAGTTGAGATAGGTGGAACTGTTGGAGACATTGAAGGACTTCCATTTTTAGAAGCTATACGTGCACTAAGGATAGAAGTAGGTAGAAAAAATGCCATAAATATTCATCTCACATTAGTTCCTTACATAAAAGTTGCGGGTGAATTAAAAACAAAACCAACCCAGCACAGCGTTGGAGAGCTAAGACGCATTGGTATAACACCTGATATGATTATTTGCAGATGTGAAATTCCGCTAACAAATGAACTAAAATATAAAATTGCAGCAAGTTGTGGTGTAGAAAGAAATTGTGTTATAGAAAGTTCAGATAGTCAAAGTATATATCAAGTACCGCTTCTGTTTTTAAAACAAGATATACTAACGCCGATTAGTGATATGTTAGATCTTGGTAAGTTAAAACCAGATATGTCAAATTGGGATATGTTAGTAAAAAGAGTTATTGCACCAAAAGATGAAGTTTATATAGCTTTAGTAGGAAAATATATAGACTTAAAAGAGAGTTATAAGAGTTTAACAGAAGCTATAATTCATGCAGGTGCAAATTTAGATACAAAAGTAAATATTAAGTGGTTTGATAGTGAGAAAATCCAAAAAGAAAATATTGATGAATGCTTTAAAGATATAGATGGTATTTTAATTCCTGGTGGATTTGGAACTAGGGGAATAGAAGGAAAAATTCTTTCCATCGAATACGCAAGAAAAAATCAAATTCCATTTCTTGGAATTTGTCTTGGAATGCAGCTTAGCATCATAGAATTTACTAGAAATGTGTTAAATATAAAAGATGCAAACTCAAGCGAATTTGATGAAAATACAAAAGAGCCGGTTATTTATCTTATAGATAATTTTATAGATACATGTGGTAAAAAGCAGATTAGAACACATAAAAGTCCACTTGGTGGAACTATGAGACTTGGTGGGTATGATTGTAATGTTTTAGCAGGATCAATTTTAAGTAAAATTTATGACGGAGCTAAAAAGATAAGGGAGAGACATCGCCATAGGTATGAAGCAAATCCAAAATACAGAGAACAGCTAGAAAAATTTGGATTTATAGTTTGTGGCGAGAGCAATTCCTTGATAGAAGCAGTAGAACTTAAAAAACATCCATTCTTTTTAGGTGTACAGTTTCACCCTGAGTTTACATCAAGATTAACAAAACCAAATCCGGCGATACTTGGCTATATAAAAGCCGCAAGTGATCACCATCATGCTAAGTAAAAATGATGTAAAGAAAATATTAGCACAAAGATTTAGTTCTGACATCCATAAAAAGATGTCAGACATTCCTTTACCTTGTGAGTTAAAGGATATATATAAGGCTGCTATGCGCATAAAAACGGCTATAGAAAATGGTGAAAAAATAGCTATAGTTGGAGATTATGATGTTGATGGCATAGTTAGTAGTGTTATAGTTAGTGAGTTTTTTGACTTTTTAAGCGTAAATTATGAAACAAAAATTCCTAACCGTTTTACAGACGGTTATGGTTTAAATCCAGACATACTAACAAATATTGACGCGACTCTTATAATAACAGTTGATAATGGTGTTAGTGCACACGAAGCTGCTGAAATTTGTTTGCAAAAAGGAATAGATCTTATTATAACAGATCATCATGTTCCTCCTACTATTTTGCCAAAAGCTTATGCTATAGTTAATCCAAAACAAAGCGATTGTACTTTTCCGAATTCTGAAATTTGTGGTGCGGAGGTTGCATGGTATTTGATTGGTGCATTAAAAGATGTTTGTGGCATTAAATATGACATGGGGAGTTTCTTAGATATACTTTGTTTAGCCGTAATAGCAGATATGATGGAACTTCTAGACATAAACAGAGTTATAGTTAAAAATGGTTTAAATAAATTAAATAACTCAAAAAGAGCTTGTTTTAATGCGATAAAGATTCATTTTAATAAAGATAGCTTTAAATTTGATGATATATCCTTTCTTATAGACCCATTAATAAATAGTGCTGGCAGAATGGATGATGCTATGTTTTCATATAATTTTTTGAGATCAAAAAATATTGACGAGGCCTTGCATTTTCTTAATGAAATAGTAAATTTTAATAATTCAAGAAAAGAAGAAGAAAAAAATCTATTAGAAAGTTCGCTAGTTGATATTGGTGAAGATGATAGCGTGATAGTTGTCTGGGGACAAAACTGGCATGAGGGGGTTATAGGAATAGTTGCAAGTAGGCTTACAAAAAAATATAAAAAACCAGCTATAGTTTTTAGTATTGATGGAGCTAAGGCAAAAGGAAGTGCAAGAAGTGTTGGTAAATTTAATATACTTGATCTTATATCATCACAAAAAGATATATTACGCACTTTTGGTGGACATAAAGGCGCTGCTGGCCTTGTTTTAGAAAGTAATAATCTAGAAACTTTTAAAGTTCGCATAAATGAAGTTTGTAAAAATTATGATATGGATAGTTTTTACAATAGTAATGATATTTTGGGTATATTAGATCATAATAATATAGATTATGAACTTTTGGAAATTTTAGAATATTTCGAACCATATGGTCAAAAAAATCCTCGTCCATATTTTAAGCTTCATAATGCATTTGTAAAAAATGTTAAAAAAATAGGAAAATTAAAAAATCATTTAAAAATTATAGTTCAGCTTGATAACAAAAGTTATGAAGTTTTGTTTTATAACTACACTTTTTGTCCAAAAGTTGGTCAGAGCATAGACATAATTTTTTCTATATCAAAAAATACATTTAGAGGCGCTGTAACGCCACAACTTTTAGCTACGGATATTAGAATAAATTAATAAATAAACATTCATTGTAGTATTTAGTGTAGTAACACTACTTATAAATTTTTGTATTTATAGTTAAAATATCATAATTAAAAATTTATAAAAAATATATTTTTAATCATCTAAAATGTTTTCGATTTGTAATAAATATATAATAAAATTGCTTTACAAATATTCTTACGAAAGGGTTAGATATGTTAAAAAAACTAACAGGTTTGTTATTAGCTTCATTTGTTGCTGTTAGTGGCGCAAATGCTGCTGATAAAATAATGGGTCAAGGAGCAACTTTCCCACTACCAATTTATAAAGATTGGGCAAAGGGTTATTATTCAGATACTCAAAACCAAGTTACATATAGTGGCGGCGGAAGTGGTAAAGGAGTAAGTGCTATTTCAGATAGAAATGGTGATTTTGGTGGAACTGACTCAGCTTTAAAAGCAGACGAACTAAAAGACAAAAAATTACTTCAATTCCCAACAGTTATTGGTAGTATAGTGTTAGCTTACAATATAGATGGGATTAAAGATCATGCCCTTAAATTAAATGGAGAAGCTGTTGCTGGTATATTTTCTGGAAAAATAACAAAATGGAATGATCCTATTTTAACAAAATTAAATCCAGATCTTAAACTTCCTAATGCAGATATAGTGCCAGTTGTTAGAAGTGAATCAAGTGGAACAACTTTTAATTTCACAAGCTACATAGCAAAAGCAAACGAGGATTGGGCTAAAAATTTTGGTGCTGAAAAAACTATAAATTGGGGTGCAAAAGTTACTCCTGCTCAAGGTAATCCACTTGTTGCTAAAACAATTAAACAAACTAAAAACTCAATAGGCTATATAGAATATGCATATAAAGTAAAAGAAAGCTTAGATGCAGCAACTTTACAAACAAAAGACGGTGATTGGGCTACTCCAACTGAAGAGAATTTTGCAAAAGCTGCTTTAAATTCAAATTTTAGTATTGATCAACATTTTTATGATGTACTAGCTTATGGCAAAGGAGCAAAATCATATCCTATAACAGCTGCAACATTTGTTCTTGTTCCTGCAGATAATGTAGAATCAGCAAAAAAAGTAACTAAATTTTTCAAATGGGCATTTGAAAATAAAGAAGCACAAAAAATGGCAAAAGAACTAGGCTATCTACCTCTACCAGAAGATACTGTTAAAATGATTAATGAGTATTGGACAAAACACGGTATTTCACCAAAATAATTTTTATATTATTTATAAAGTTCTAAAACCCTAAGATTTAATTTTAGGGTTTTTTTAAATTTAATAACAAAGAAATTAACCATGACAGAAAAACAAAAAGGCGCAAATTTTAGAGAGTTAACATTCTCTAGTGCAACTAAAATATCTTCTATCTTAGTACTACTTATATTACTCGCCATTTTTATCTCGCTTGTGTACTATTCTATACCTGCTATAGAAAAGTTTGGAATTAGTTTTTTGATAAATTCTACTTGGGATGTCAATAAAGGCGAATTTGGTGGCTGTGCTGCTATATTTGGCTCTATTGTATCAACTATAATTGCAATGATATTAGCAACTCCTGTTGCTGTTGGGATAGCCATATTTTTAACTCAAATTGCACCTTTTAAAATTAGAAATTTTTTTAGTGTAAACATAGAATTACTAGCCGCAATCCCATCAATTGTGTATGGCATGTGGGGATTTTTATATTTTGTCCCTATGGTGCAAAAAATATTTGGTGGGACTGGAATGGGACTTTTAACTGGCGGACTTGTGCTTTCTATAATGATTTTGCCATTTATAGCTTCAGTTACAAGAGATAGCATGGAAGCAACCCCAGCTATTTTAAAAGAATCAGCATATGCTCTTGGAGCAACTCAGTTTGATGTTATAAAAGATATTATTTTTCCTTACTCAAAATCTGGAATTATAGGTTCTGTGATTTTGGCTTTAGGAAGAGCTTTTGGCGAAACAATGGCAGTCGCATTTTTACTTGGAGGAATTTCTATCATTCCAGATAGTATATTTGATCCAGCTACTAGCATTCCTGTAACACTTGCGACACAATTTGGTGAAGCAATGGGTAATGAAATTTATGAAAGTAGTTTGTTTTATCTAGCACTCATACTTTTTGTTATTAGCTTTATTACTATAGCTATTGCGAAGTTTGTATTTTTAAGAGAAAAAAGGGTTATAAAATGAGTGAAGATAAATTTTTAAAACTAAGATTGCAATCTGCAAAAAAAAGGGTATTTATAAACAGTGTTGTAAGTGGTTTCTCTATTTTTTTTGCTATAGTTGGTCTTTTATTTCTTTTTTGGATAATATTTACTTTAGTTGTAAAAGGAATAGATGGATTTAGTAGCTCAATGTTTATAACAGATACTATAGATGGTGGTATCAGAAATGCTTTAGTAGGCCATGTTATATTAATAGCTATTGCATCAATAATAGGAATTCCAATAGGTTTACTTGCTGGAACCTATTTAAGCGAATATGGTGGCCCAAATGATAAAAAATCAAATTTTATTAGAAATATGAGCGATATAATGATGAGTACGCCTTCTATTGTAATTGGTGCTTTTGCCTATGCAATACTTGTAAATCCAATGAGTACTTATAGTGGATTAGCAGGATCTATAGCACTTTGTATTATGATGATACCAGTTGTTTTAAAAACTACTGATGATATGTTAACGCTTGTGCCACAAACTCTAAGAGAAGCAGCAGTTGCCCTTGGCGCACCTAAATATAAAGTCATAGTTGATATCATTTTTCGTGCAGCAAAAAATGGTCTAGTAACTGGTATAATATTAGCCATAGCAAGAGTTGCAGGAGAAACTGCACCACTTTTATTTACATCATTTCATAGCGACTTTTTTATAACAAATCCACTAGAACCTATGCCATCCCTTACAAATACTATTTATGAATTTACGCAATACCCTGATGAGTATCAAAATTCGGTTGCTTGGGCTACAGCATTTTTATTGGCTATTTTTGTATTGGGTATAAATATTGTTTGTAGATTTATAATAAAACAAAAGAAAAGGTAAGTTATGTCAACTATTACAGAAATTCAAGATCAAAAAATTTTAAATATAAGAGATTTTTCATTTTGGTATGCAAGTAGTGTAAATCCAAATTTAAAAAAGATAAATATGCCAGTAGCTATAAATAAAGTTACCGCATTAATCGGACCAAGCGGATGTGGCAAATCGACACTTCTTCGCTCCATAAATAGAATACATGATTTATATCCAGGAAACAGATATGAAGGTGAAATTTTATATCATAATAAAAATATTTTAGATCAAAAAACGGATTTGATAGACCTTAGGATAAAAATTGGTATGATTTTTCAACAGCCTACTGCATTTCCAATGAGCATTAAAGATAATGTCGAGTATGGTTTAAAGCTTCAAGGTATAAAAGATAAAAAAGTTTTAGCTGAGATAACAGAAAAATCACTTAAAGGTGCAAACATTTGGGATGAGGTTAAAGATAGGCTAAATGATGATGCAGGTGGTCTTAGTGGTGGGCAAAGACAAAGACTTTGTATAGCAAGGGCAATAGCAGTAAGTCCTGAAATTTTATTATTTGATGAACCAACTTCAGCGCTTGATCCTATATCAACTATAGCCATTGAAGAACTTATAAATAGGCTAAAAGAAAAATACACTATCGTAATCGTTACTCACAATATGCAACAAGCTACAAGAATAAGCGATTATACGGCATTTATGTATCTTGGAGATTTAGTGGAGTTTGGAGAGACTAAGCAGATATTTGAAAATCCACGTGAAAAACTACTTCAAGAGTATGTTGGTGGTAAATTTGGTTAATGCTAAACATGCATTAAAAAATATACTATATAATCCTTTTATTATTAACCTAAAAGGATAATTTTTGAAAAATATTTTACTTGTAAATGGCGGAAAAAAATTTGCAGGTTCTGGCGGTAGATTAAATCAAACTTTACATGATGAAGCAAAACAAATACTAACAGAAATTGGAAAAACTGTTAGTGAAACTATAATCGATAGTGGTTATAAAGTAGAAGATGAGGTTAAGAAATATTTAGATGCCGATGCAGTTATTTATCAGATGCCAGGGTGGTGGATGGGAGAGCCATGGATCGTAAAAAAATACATCGATGAAGTTTTCTCTGGTAGCGATGGAAAATTTTTCAAAAATGATGGTAGGACTCATTTAAACCCAACTAAAAATTATGGAAATGGCGGTCTTTTGCATAATAAAAAATATATGTTTAGTTTAACTTGGAATGCACCAATACAAGCGTTTACTGATAAGAATGAATTTTTTGGTGGCATAGGCGTAGATCAGGTTTATTTGCATCTTCATAAGGCTCATGAGTTTATTGGTATGAGTGCACTTCCTACATTTATTTGCAATGATGTTGTTAAAAATCCTCAAGTTAATGAGTATATAAAAAATTATAAAAATCATCTTAGAAAAGTGTTTTCATAATAATGAATAATCAAAATAAAAGCAGCTTACCAAACGATATACAAAAAGAACTAGTAGAGGAACTTCTTGCAATAAAACCAAAAGAAATTTGGCTTTTTGGTAGTTATGCAAAAGGTAATCCAAAGCCTAGTAGTGATGTTGATCTTTTTATAGTAAAGAAAAATTTAAAAGAAGAATTTCATAATGATTTTGTAAATTTAAGAAATGATTTAAAGAAATTTCAAGACAAATACGGCATAGATATAGATATATTTGTGGATACAAAGTCATCTATCAAAGAAAAATTAGCAAGTGGTGATAGCTTTTATAAATCTGTTTTTGAGGGTGCTACTAGAATTTATAGCAAAAAAAATAAAAATCAAGACGAAAATCAAAATATTGATGAAAGACCAAGACAAAAGAATAAAATCGGTCTTTGGCTAAAGCAAAATTTATTTAAGGAAAATAGTTTTTGATTTTTTTGTTTTAAATTTAGAATAAAAAATCAAAAATAATAAAAAAACTATAGCAGACGTGGAGCAAACAAACAGCCCAATGTTAGCTCCAAATTTGTTAGTAATATATCCTGCAAAAATAGCGCCAAATGGTATACTTCCTTGAAAAAAAAGAGTATACATACTCATGACACGACCGCGAAATTCATTTTTAGTATGTAGTTGCATCGTGGAGTTAATACTTGATGCTGTTACAACAAAGCAAAATCCAGTTAGTGATAAAAACAGAGCACATGTCCAAAAATTTTCCCATATACCGATACAAAATAGACTTGTAGCAGACATAAAAGGAATGATATTTATAAGCCTTAGGTTTAGCTTACCAAGTGTTGCTATAAAAAATGCGCCCAAAAACGAACCAATTCCAAGAAACGACATTAGATACCCAAATGTTTTTTCTCCGCCTTCAAGGTTAAATTTGGCAAGCGCAGATATGGTTACATTATAATGAGGTAAAAATGTTGCAACTATTAAAATAATAAGAAGATTGTGGAGCAAAATTTTTTTACTTTTTATGTATAGCAATCCATCTCTTATAGACATAAAAACACTTAAACTATTTTCATGTTTTGAAATTTTACGATTTGGTTTGATAAAAATAAGACTTGTTATTATTGCTGCAAAACTTATGGTATTAAATATAAAACAGTATTTTACACCAAGCGTTGCCATTACGATACCAGCTAGAGCTGGACCTAAAATTCTAGCAACATTAAAAGCCATTGAATTTAATGCAATAGCGTTTTGAATGTAAGTGTTATCATCTACTAACTCATAGACAAACGATTGTCTAGCTGGAGCATCAATGCTAGTAAAAATACCATTTAAAAATGCTAACACTACTATAACTGGATATGTAACTATATCTAAAGTTGTAACAATGCTAAAAACAGCTGCAAGTAACATAAGTCCAATTTGTGAAATAATAAGTATGGTTTTTGTATTAAATTTATCAACCAAAACACCTGAAAATAGGGTTAGAAACAGTGGGGGTAGAAATTGAGCAACAGCAACAAGACTAACAAGAAATGGATCGTTAGTTATTAAAAGAGCTAACCAAGGCTGAGCTATGCTTTGCATCCATGAGCCGATAAGTGAAATATTCATACCAAACCAGTAGAATTTAAAATTTTTAAATTTTAATGATGCAAATGGATTATTTAAAATTGTTTTCATGGCTGTGATAGTATCTAAATATATTAAATTTTTTTATTTTATTTTTATATAACATAATAAAACTTAAGATATATTTTGATAGATTAGTCAAATGAATTTTACACAATTTTTTAAATTTATTGATATAGAAATTTTTATTGGTGAAAACTTAAAACCAATTTCGTATAAAAGATTGGACAAAAAAGATAAAAAAAGAGTTAAAAAAATTCCAAATTTGCTTAAAAATTTAAGTTTTATAGTTTCTAGAAATTTAAAATTTAAATTAAGAAAAAAACTAAAATCTAAAAAATATTGTCTTTGTCATAAAAATGACATAAGCGCTATAAGTCTTTGTAAATTTAAAACAGGAATTGATATAGAAGAGATAAAGATAAGAAATTTTGATAATATTGTAAAATTTTGTTTTTGTGAGGATGAAAAAAAACTGTATTTACAAAGTAGTAATAAAATATTAACATTTTATAAAATTTATACTACGAAAGAAGCGGCACTAAAACGGTGTAATTTAAATTTTTGTGATATTGAAAAAATAAATTATTTCGAAGTAAATAAATATCATATAGAATATGGAAATTATTTAATAACATTAGTTTATTGAAAATAGTATTAATACTTAATAAATTTATTACAAATTATTAAGTATAATAAATTTATTAAATATGGAGATATAATTTTGAAAATATATGATGTTTTGATAATCGGAGCTGGACCTAGTGGTAGCATAGCGAGTGCAATACTGCATAAAGAAAATTTAGACATTTTATGTATAGAAAAAGATAATTTTCCAAGATTTGTTATAGGCGAAAGTTTGCTTCCAAACTGTATGACATATCTGCAAGAAGCTGGATTTTTAGAAGCTGTAGAAAGTAGTGGCTATCAGTATAAAAACGGAGCTGCTTTTAGTTATAAAAACAAATATACATATTTTGATTTTTGTGATAAAAGTACTAATGGATTTGGAACTACATTCCAAGTAAAAAGAGCTGATTTTGATAAATTACTAGTAGATGAAGCTATAAAGCAAGGTGTAAATGTTAGATTTAATACTGCGGTTATAGATGTAGAATTTAAGCAAGATTATGTGGATGTTTTGTTGAATAATAATGAAAAAATAAGGACAAAATTTATTATTGATGCAAGCGGTTATGGCAGGGTTTTGCCAAGACTTTTAAATTTGGAAATTAAAAGTGAGTTAAGTGCTAAAAAAGCTTATTTTACCCACATAGTAGATAATATAAATGAGCCATTATATGATAGAAATAAAATATTAATAACAACTCACCCAGATAACAAGCAGGTATGGTTTTGGCTAATACCATTTATTGATGGAACTTGTAGTGTTGGCGTTGTTGGTGAAGATAGATTTTTGGATTTAAATTTAAATGATAAAGATATTTTGATAAAGCATGTTTATGATACGCCAATGTTAAGCAGATTGTTAAAAAATGCAAAATGGACAAAAGATGTAAAAACCATTTGTGAATATTCAAAAAACGTATCGTCACTATATGGCGACAGATTTATTTTACTTGGAAACGCTGGAGAATTTTTAGACCCTGTTTTTAGTAGCGGTGTAACTATAGCGTTGCATTCCGCATGTCTTGGGGCAAAACTTGTTGCAAAGTCGTTAAAGGGTAAGAGTGTGGATTTTAAAAAAGAGTATCAAGATGAGTTGATGATTGGCATAAATGCTTTTAGAACATATGTAAATGGTTGGTACGATGGGGTATTTCAAGATATAATTTATAGTGTGGATAAAAATCATACTATAAAAAGAAAAATATCGGCGATATTAGCTGGTTATGCGTGGGATAAAACAAATCCATATGTTACTAAATCAAAGCAAGCCCTAGAGAGTATATATGAGTATATTAAGTAAATTTTTGATACTTATTTTGTTTTGTGGGTGTGCTAATAAGTGGGATATACAGAGTAATAAATTTAAAGAGAGTAGTTTTCTTTTAGAATGTGATGGTTCTAGTTATGTTTTAAAAACAAACGGCATTAACTTTTCTTTGTTTGATTCTATGTTTGTGCCAATTGTTAGTAGAAGTTTAGAAAATAATAAATTTAAAAATGATAAATTTTTGCCACCAAATTCAAAATTTGATCCTATTTTTGTAGGAATTATAAATATGATGCAAAAAGATTTTAAATTTTCAACCATAAAGAGTAAAAACCTTGTGTGCGAGGTAAATGAAATTTGAAAATATATATTTCAAAACCTTCCATTGTAGCATCTGCAGGTTTTACAAAAGATTTTTTAAAAGATATGTTGAGCTCAAAAGATAGTTTAAACAAGGAAGAGTTTTGCGAGAAAGAGTTTATTGTTGGAAAAGTTAAAGATGAGCTTTTGGACACTAAATTTAAGTTTAAAGATAGTTTTAAGACAAGAACAAATTTAATTGCACTCTCTGCTTTGCTTCCTTTACAAGATGATGTTTTAAAACTTATAAAAAAATATGGTAAAAATAGTATAGGTGTTGTAATTGGCACAACAACAGCTGGCGTTGAGGAAAATTTCAAAACTTCTTTTAATAATGGAGTTTTTGATATAAATAATTTTAATTTAGAAAAAAATTCACTTGCAAATCCAGCTATTTTTATCAGAGAATTTTTTGGTTTGGAAAATGTAGCATATAGTGTATCAACCGCTTGTACATCAGGTATAAAGTCTATTATAGAAGCTAGTAACTTGATTAAATCAGGTATTTGTAAAGCTGTAATAACAGGTGGAGTTGATAGTTTAAATTCTCTTACGCTTTTTGGTTTTAATTCGCTTTCTATACTTTCTAGTAAAAAATGTTTACCATTTAGTAAGTATAGAGACGGTACAAATTTAGGAGAAGGAGCATCTTTTATGATTGTAAGTGCGGATGAGATTAGTGATATTAGTGTTAAATTTGCTATTTCAAACAATGATGCTTATCATATGACAACACCTAGGCAAGATGGATTTTTTCAAACAAAACTTATAAATGATACCATAAACGTTATTGGCGATATTGATTATATAAATTTACATGCAACTGGAACACAAACAAATGATGCCATGGAGAGTTTAGCTATATACAACTCTAAAACAAAAGCAAAATGTAGTGGTGTAAAAAACTTAGTTGGTCATACTTTAGGCGCTGCTGGTGCCATAGAGATCGGTCTTTGTTCGCTTATACTAGATACAAAATTAGCACCAAAACAAGTTATAAAAGATTATGATGATAGTTTAAAACCTATTAATTTTGTAAACTCTAATTTTAAAGTACCTATAAAAAATGCCATGAGTTTATCTTTTGCATTTGGTGGAGATAATGCATTAATGGTAGTTGGAAAATGACAAATATAGAAAATTTACTTCCGCATAGCGGGGCTATAGTGCTCATAGATGAAATTTTAGATGTTGATGAAAAATCCATTAGGGTAAAAACTACCATAAAAAAGTCTCCATTTTTGCAAAATGATAGATTTTACTCATATCAACTTATTGAAGTAATGGCTCAAAGTTTAGGTCTTTATAGGGCTCATAATGATAAAAAAAATACTACTAAAATAGCATTTTTGATAGGTTGTAGAAAATTTGAAATTTACAAACCATATCTAAATCTAGGAGATGAGATAGAAATAAACTCAGAGCTATCATTTCAAGATGAAAATGGCTTTGGGGTTTACGATAGCGCCATTTTATTAAATGGAAATATCATAGCAAAAGCTAGCTTAAGTGTTTTAAATCCTAGTTATGAAATGTTTGAGGAATTAAAAAATGAGTAAAGTTTTGATAACTGGATCTAGTAGGGGTATTGGAAAGGCAATTGCGATAAGTCTTGTAAATAGTGGATATGAAGTTGTTTTACATGCAAAAACTAAAAATGAAAATATTTTAAATTTAGCAGATGAGCTAAAATGTGAATATTTATATTTTGATGTTAGCAATACAAAAGAGTGCAAAGAAGTCTTGCAAGATATGGAATTTTACGGAGTGATTTTAAATGCAGGAATTGCAAAAGATGGTACATTTGCTGCCCTTAATTTTAATGAATGGAATGATGTGCTACAAACAAATTTATATAGCTTTTATAATGTTTTAAACCCTTTGATAATGCCTATGGTTAGAAAAAAAGATGGAAGGATAGTAGTTATAAGTTCTGTAAGTGGAATAATAGGCAATAGGGGGCAGAGTAATTATTCTGCTAGTAAGGCTGGGCTAATAGGAGCAGCAAAAAGCCTCGCAATAGAGCTAGCAAGTAGAAATATCACAGTAAATGTAGTAGCCCCAGGTCTTATACAAACAGATATGATAAATGAAAATTTACCACTTGATGAGATCAAAAAACTCATACCCGCAAGGCGAGTTGGAAAACCTAGTGATGTCTCTGGTATAGTTAAGTTTTTGCTAAGCAGTGAAGCAAGTTACATAACTAAACAAGTTATTGGTGTAAATGGAGGATTAGCTTGAGAGTTTTTGTTACTGGATATGGAATTATTTCAGCATTTGGAACTTCTTGGAATAAAGTTAGCACTAGCTTTAAAGCTAAAAAAAATGCCGTAAGGTATATGCATGAGTGGGGTAAATTTAAAGACTTAACTACTAAAATAGCAGCACCTTGCGATAATTATGAACATCCTAAAGAGTGGACTAGAAAAGAATTAAGAAGTATGGGAAGAGTTTCAATGCTAAGTGTTGATGCTGCTGGAATGGCTCTTAAAATGTCAGGCTTGATGAATGATAAGGGCATACAAGATGGTAGGCTTGGAGTTGCTGCTGGTTCAAGTTCTGGAAGTACTGATTCGATAGCATCTATGGCAAAACTTCTTTTAAGTGGCGAGAGTGATTGTAATGCAAATACATATATCAAAATGATGCCACATACCACTGCTGCAAATATAGCACTTTTTTATAAATTAAAAGGCAGAATAATCCCAACAAGCTCAGCTTGTACTTCTGCTAGTCATGCTATAGGTTATGCATATGAGTCCATTAAATTTGGTCAAATAGATATGATGATAGCAGGTGGTGCTGAAGAGTTATGTCCTAGTCAGACATATGTTTTTGGTACATTATATGCAACGAGCACAAAAAATTTAACTCCAAATTTAACACCAAGGCCGTTTGATTCAAATAGAGATGGTTTAGTTTTGGGAGAAGGTGCTGGATACTTAATATTAGAAAGCGAAGAGAGTGTCTTAAAAAGAGGAGTTACTCCAATAGCTGAGATTGTCGGTTTTGGTTCAAATTGCGATGGTACACATATAACACAACCAAACGCTCAGACTATGAAAATAGCAATGAGCTTAGCTTTGAAAAGTGGAAATTTAAAGCCAGATGACATTGGATACATCAATGCTCATGCAACAGCTACGACTTTAGGAGATATAGCTGAAAGTATAGCTACAAATGAACTTTTTGGCGATAGCGTAAATGTGAGTAGTATTAAAAGTTATTTAGGTCATACTCTTGGTGCATGCGGTGGTTTAGAGGCTGTATTTAGTATAGAGATGATGAGAGATGGAGTTTTTTATCCAACTATAAATTTAAATGAAGTTGATAGTAGATGTGCTAAATTAAATTATTTAAAAGAGATAACAAATTTAGATTGTGATTATGTTATGAGTAATAATTTTGCATTTGGTGGTGTGAATACATCTTTGATATTTAAAAAATTTAAAGGATAAAAAATGAAAAAATTGTTAGTAACATTATTGTTAGTTAGTGTTAGCTCAGTTGCTTTTGCAAAAAATGATATCGTAACATTTCCTCTTAGTGATGTTTTAAACTCTCCAAAAGCCAAAGAAGTATTGGATCCAAATATACAAATCAGTTTTGGTAGTGGAACAAAAGGTAATATTATAAAAGCGCAACTTCAGTCTAGTAAAAAAACAAATGCAGTTGGTAAAAGCGATCAAGAGGCTTGCAATTGGGCTTTGCTTAGCGCTTTAAAAACTTTTCAACAAAGAGCCATACAAGAAGGCGGAACTAAGGTTATAAATTTAACTGGTTATTATTATAAAAATAGCTTTGATTCAAAAACACAGTTTCAATGCGGTGTAGGTAATATAATGGCTAGCGTTACATTAAAAGGCGATATTGCTAAATAAACATGTTTAAGGTATTAAAACACAGTTTTTGTTCAAAAGATTATAATATCGGTGATTTATCTGCTTTGCAAAAAAGACGAATGAGTAAGATTGATAAAATTTTATACACATGTATAAAAGATATAAATATACAAAATTGTCCGATAATTTTTGCTAGCAATTATGGAGAAATTAATCGCTGTATAGGACTTTTGAGCGAACTAAGCAAAGACAATCTTGTATCGCCGACATCATTTTGTAAATCCGTGCTAAATGCACCAATTGGAAATATCTGCATACAACAGCAAAATAATAGTGAAATCTTTGCAATAAGTTCAGAGTTTCCAACTGAGACTGGATTTTTATCAGCTTTTTGTAAATTTGATAAATATGAGAAAATCCTTATATTAATCTATGAAGAACAAATAGACGAAATTTCTTATGGTTCATCTTTTTTAGTTCAAAAAGGAGATGATATTAGTTTAAGTATTTTGGATAGTAGCGAGAATAATTCTCTAGAATTATCTAAAATTTATGATAAATTTATTCTAAGAGAGAATTTTGTAAATGGTAAATTTGGATGGAAATTTAATTAACATCGTAAAAACAGGCATTTTATTTATTCTTTTTGGATTTATATGCTTGGTTGGAAATTTGTTTTTTATTCCGATAATTATTTTAAATTTACAAAGATTTAAAAGTGTTAAAAATTTTTCTAGATTTTTGGTAAGAAATTCTTGGAATTTTTTTTGCATTGCTCTGAAATATTTGGTTATCAAACATTAGATTTTAAAATTTTAAAATCAATTGGAAGACCAGGGGAAATTATAATTTCAAATCATCCTTCTCTTTTAGATGTGGTATTTTTTATCTCTAGTATAAAAAATCTGAATTGTGTTGTAAAAGGAAAATTATCAAGCAATATTTTTTTATCTCCAGCTATCAAGGCCAGTGGGTATATTTTAAATAACAATAATGAAGATTTTTTATATGCAGCTATAAATGCTTTGAAAAATTGTGAAAGTGTGCTTATTTTTCCAGAAGGTAGTAGGACTGAAAAGGAGATAATTTTTCATAAAGCTGCTGCTTATATAAGCATAAAAGGTGCAAAAACACTAACTCCTGTGTTTATGAATATGTCCCCAAAAAGTTTAAAAAAAAATCAAAAATGGTATAATACACCAAAGGTTAAAATTAAATATACATTTAAAATTGGTAAAAGTTTAGATATTGCAAGTTTTAACCCAAATAGACCAATTCCTATAAGAGCTAGACTTTTGCATGAAGAGCTAAAACAAATATATAAAAAGGAAATTAATTATGATTAATGATATTAAAGAAATGATCATAAAAGGTTTAAATTTAGAAGATATTAAGCCAGAAGATATTGATGAGGATGCACCGCTTTTTGGAGATGGATTAGAGTTAGATAGTGTCGATGCCCTTGAGCTAGGTCTTTTGGTACAAAAAAAATATGGCATTGTGTTGGACGCTAAAAGTCAAAATTTAAAAGATATTTTTTATAGTGTCAAAACGCTTGCTAATTTTGTTGAGAAAAATAAGGAATAAAAAATGAATAAAGATGAAATTTTTGGGATATTAAAAGATGCCTTGGTTAATCTTTTTGAAATAGAAGAAGATAAAATAACACAAGATGCGCTTATATATGAAGATTTAGATATTGATAGTATAGATGCTATAGATTTAATAGACCATATAAAAAGAAAAACAGGTCATCGCTTGGAAGTAGATGATTTTAAAAGTGTAAGAACAATTGGTGACATTGTTGAGGCGATTTCAAAGAAAATTGATTAAAATTGTACTGTTTTTACTTACAGTTTTAAGCATAATTTATCCATTTTGTATAGTTTTTAAAAGTGAATTTACTTATGAAGTTATTATTTTGCTTGCCTTTTTTTGGTTTATAAGAGGAGTGCTTGAAAATAAAATATTTATTTTATTGAGCCTATTTTTTTTAGCTATTTTTGCGGTAAAAGATTTAAAATATTTTTATCCAGTAGTTGTAAATTTGGGTTTATTTGTTTTCTTTGCTATTAGTCTAAAAGGCGAAAGTTTAATAACAAAACTCGCAAAACTAAAAGATAAAAATTTAAGCGAATTTGCTCTGATTTATACTAGAAAATTAACAAAAATTTGGATTATATTTTTTTTATTGAATGCCTTAATATCATTTTTATTAGTATTTATAAATTTAAAAATGTGGGCATTTTATACCGGTTTTATAAGTTATGTTTTTATAGGGGCTTTGTTTGGCGGGGAAATTTTATATAGAAAGTTGATTTTAAAAGTATGATAGATAAAAATGTCTATTTTGATGAGTACAGTTTTGATTGTGTAAAAAAAAGAAGTTTAGAGTTTGCAAAGTATATAAAAGAAAATAAACTTACATATATTTGTTTGTATTGCGAAAATACATTTAATTTTGTGTCAGCTTTTTTTGGAGCCATGCATGCCAATGCTATTTTAAATATAGTTGCAAGTGTTGATAGTTCCAATGTTAATGATGAAAATTTTGATAGTATGAGATCTATTTGCAGTGATGAGTTTGATTTAAATTTGGATTTTAAATTTAATATATTTACATCTGGAAGTAGTGGTGCTAGCAAAAAGATTGAAAAAACATTAAATGATATGTTTAATGAGGCAAATTATATGAAAAGTTTAATTCCCAAAAAAACACAAAAAGTTTTTTCAAGTGTTCCTCATCAGCATATGTACGGACTTACGTTTAAAATATTTTTACCGTTAGTTTGTGGATTTAAGGTTATATCTAGACAATTAAATCATCCTAAATTGATATCTTTAGAAAATTTCAGTGATGCTATTTTTATATCTTCTCCAATTATGATAAAGGCTGCAATAAATTATAATTGTATAGAAATTTTAGATGAAGCAAATTTAATCATAACATCTGGCGCAAAACTAGATAGCAGTTTAAGACAATATACTAAAACTCAAATTTTGGAAATTTATGGTAGTACAGAAACTGGCGTAATTGCTTTAAATATTGAAGATGGATTCAAACCAGTTGTCGATATTAGTTTTAATAGTGAAAATAGGCTTATTGTAAACTCACCATGGTGTAAAGAATTTCATAGCAATGATATAGCTAAAATGCAAAATGGTAGATTGATTTTACAAGGAAGATACGATAGAATTATTAAAATAGGTGATAGGCGTTTTGATCTTGATTTTGGCGGGGAACTCCTTAAAAAAAATGAACTCATACATGATGCTAGATGCGATATTTTAGACGGTGAAAAGAGGGTGAGCGCTATAATTACTCTAAGTAAAAAAGGCAAAGAACAATTTAGAAAAGTTGGCAAACATGGTATAGTAAGTGAGATAAAACAGTTTATTTTGTCTCAGCTTGGCACTAATGTGAGGAAATTTAAGATAGTTGATCAAATTTATACTAAAGATAAATTTTCAAAAAGCGACTTTGAAGCTAAATTTAATCAAATTTCTAAACCAATATTTTCTATTGTGAACAAAAATGAAAATAGTTTGAAATTTAGAACTTATATGGATGAATTTCTGTTTTTTTATGATGGACATTTTCCTAAATTTCCACTTACTCCAGGATTTATGCAAATAGAGTTTATTTTTGAGTGTTTAAACATGATAGGAATTGATATAAAAAATAGAGTTACGAGCTTGCAAAATCTTAAATTTAAATCTTTTTTGCGTCCATCGGATGAGGCTTTTATAGAAATTTTACTACAAAATAATAGAGTAAAGTTTCAAATACTTGCAAATGAAAAAATTGTATCAAGTGGGAGTATAGATTTTGTATAAAATTTGCTTTTTAATACCATATTATAACCATCCTCAAACGATAAAAAAGCTTTGTAATATACTAAAAACATACAACATGCCAATTATTATAGTAAATGATGGAAGTGATGGTGAACTAGAAATTAAAAATGCCATTATTTTAAAGCATGATAAGAATTTGGGTAAAGGTGCTGCTATAAAAACCGGTATGAAGTATGCAAAAGAACAATGTTTTACGCATATTTTTCAAATAGATGCAGATATGCAACATGATTTACATATGATAGATGAATTTCTAAAAGTATATGAAAAAGATAAAAATTCGCTTATTATTGGGTATGGAAAATACGACGAAACGATCCCAAAAAGCAGACTTTATGGTAGAAAAATAACTGATTTATGGGTTTATATAAATACTCTTGGTGGTAAATTCAAAGATTGCATGACTGGATTTAGAATTTATCCAATCAATCTTGAAATTTTAGAAAAAACTTCATCAAATAGAATGGAATTTGATATAGAAATTATTATAAATTATTATAAATTTGATATAAACTTGATATGGATGGAAGTAGGTGTAACATACGGGGCCGTATCACATTTTATGAAATTTAAAGATAATTTTTTAATAAGCTTAATGCACGCAAGGGTGTTTTTTGCTTTGCCAAAATTTATTTATAAGAAAATAAAATGAAGTGGTATGAGCAAAATGAAAAAGCCGGAACCTTTCTTTTAAAAATTACATTTATATTGGTTTCATATATGCCAAATTTTGTTTTAGCTCCAATAGCCTTGCTTGTATCTTTTTGTTATTATGTTATGTGTCCAAAACAAAGAGCAAATATAGATGAGTATAAAAGAAATTTAAGCCTTAAATTTAATATCAAAAAAACTTCTTCTTTTTTAAATTTTTATAATTTTAGTTATATGATTATAGATAAAATAAGAGTTTGGATTGGCAAAATAAGCTTTGAAGATCTAAAATTTATAGATAAAAATAGCATGGAAAAAGCTTTTTGTAGCTCAAAAAGAGGCAAGATTGTAATTACTAGTCATTTTGGAAATGTTGATATAGCAAGAGCCCTAAGCAGTTTTCATAATGGCATTAATATGGCTATTTTAATGTATAATCAAAATAGTACAAAATTCGCAAATTTGATTAATAAGATAAGTAAAATACAGATAAAAATAGTTGAGGTAAATGATTTAAATATACAAACAATGCTAAAATTGAGCAATTTTTTGGATTCTGGTGGCTTTATATGTTTAATGGTTGACAGAATTCCAATACATGGTAATAAAATTCATTATTGTGATTTTTTGGGTAAAACTGCACCATTTCCGCAGGGTGCTTTTATACTCTCAAGGCTTTTAAAATGTGATTTATTGGCACTTTGGTGTATTAAATATAAAGGTAAATATAATATAAGTGTTGATGAAATCAAATTTGATACAAATATAACTAAAAATATGGAAATTTACGTTAAAAAGCTAGAAAATATGTGTAAAAAATATCCAAATATGTGGTTTAACTTTTTTGATTTCTGGGAAGATAAAAATGAAAAATAGTTTAAGAGTGTCTATAAAAGTTCAACTTTATGATATTGATAGTATGAATGTCGTATGGCATGGAAATTATGTTAGATTCTTGGAAGTTGCAAGAAATGAATTTTTAAGCAAGATAGGTTTTGGTTATAATGACATGAAAGATGCTGGCTATATCTATCCTGTGGCTAAACTTGATTTAAAATATATAAAACCTGCAATGTTTGATGAGAATTTAGAGGTGTTAGTTGAGTTAGTTAATATAGAAAGTTTTTTGAAGCTAAACTATACTATATTTAATGCAAAAGGTGAAAAAATATGCAAAGCATCAACATCTCAAGCTTGTGTTAAAATAAGCAATTTGCAAACACAATTTAATGCACCTGAAATTTTAAAAAGTATTGTGAAGGATGAGTTATGAAAACAGTTATTTTATTACTAACACTTGTTAGTTTATCTTTTGGAAATTTTTTGCAAGAATTGCACACAGATAATGTTGAAGGCAAATTTAAACAGACAAAATATATAAAAAATTTTGAAAATAATATTACTACAAGTGGTAAATTTTCCATTCATAACGGTGTTTTTGAGCAAAATACAACAAAACCAATAATGCTTGCTATTAAAGTTGATAAAAGCGGTGTTTATGAGTATAATGACGGAAAATACAAACTCATTTCAAGTTATTTTGATAAAGAACTTTTTTTAGATATTTTAGATGTAAATTTGCAAAATCTTAAAGATAAATTTGACTATATTATTAATGGTGATATATCATCATGGAATGTTGAATTAAAACCAAAAGGAGTGTTAAGTAAAATATTTCATAGTATAAATATAAGTGGAGATAGTAGAGTAAGGCAACTTATACTAAATGAGATAAATGGTGATGTAACAAGGTATGATTTTGAATAAAAAAATAATTTTTACTCTGATTTATGTCATTTTTATTGTTTTGATATCTCAAAATTATAGTAAACTAAACTCAGACATAACGACTTTTTTAAATTTAGATAAAGATAGTATCATATCTAGTTTTGATAATAGAAATTTTTCAATACTCATAAAATATGCAGACGATGTAAATACAGTAAAAAATATAATAGAAAAAAGCGGAATTTTAGATCATAGTAATGATTTTGATATAACTAGCGTTGAGAAGTATAAATTGGCTATAATGAGTAAAGATGATATAAGTTTACTGCAAAATAATCCAATATTATATTTTGAAAATTCCATAAAAAGCTTTTTGAGTCCGGTAAAAATTCTCAATAATGATTTTTTTTCTATGGTAAAAAATTTGAATTTTGCTTTAACTTATGACTTAAATACAAAAAGCCTGAAAACTAAAAACTTTTATCTATTAAACTATAAGCTAAATCAAAATTTTACTGATGATAAGCTTATAAATTTAGTATATACATTAAAAAAAATAGATCAAATTTATATAAACTCGCCAATGTTTTACTCATCATATGCTAAACATACTGCAATATTTGAAAGTACCATTTTAGGTTCTATATCACTATTTGCTAGCATAGTTTTTGTTATTTTGGCTTTTAGTAATTTGCATATTTTTAAGATATTTTTTGTGATTATTTTTGGCTTAACTAGCGGACTTGCTGCTAGTTTAACTATACTTTCAAGTGTAAATTATTTAACTATAGTTATATCAACAAGTCTAATTGGACTGATGATAGATTATATGATCTGTTTTTTGAGTTTAAATATGGGCATTGCTATTAGTAAACAAAGTCCTAGAAATATACTTAGTCTGTTTTTAACGGCTCTTGTTGTTACTATAAGTGGATATTTAATATTTTTATTTTCACCTATGAAGTTTTTACATGAAATTGCTATATTTTCTGTATTTTCACTACTTGGTGCATTTTTAATAACATATTTTTTACTTCCAGAGATGTTAGAAGGAAAAATCTTTAAATCTTATAAAATATTTGACTGTTTCATAAATTGGCTTATAAATTTAGCTAAATTTTGCGTGAAATATAGGTTATATTTTATTTTTGCATATATTTTTTTACTTATATTTGGTTTTTACAAAATTTCAAATTTGCCATTTGTTGATAACATAAAAAGCTATGTATCTATACCAAAAATAGTTAAAAATGATGGAGAAATTTTTGCCAAAGAGGTTCAAGGCATTAAGAGTAAATTTATAGAAGTTAATGAAAAAAATAGTTCAAATTTAGTTAAAGAACTTGATGATTTGATAAAAAATCCGTTTTATATCTCATCGTTTTTTAATGATGAAAAAACACAAGAAAATATAAAAAATATGTTTAAAAAATTCGCATCAAACAACGATATTTTAATCTTATATAAAAATATTGGCATAAACAATGTAGAACAAAAATTTACTGAAATTTATAGTCTAAAAACATATAAAAGTAGTGAAATCTGCGAAAAGTTATTTCATGAAAGATGCTCTTTATTTTTTAATCAAAACAATGAGAAAATTTTTATAGATAGTGCTAGTGAAAATAGTAAATTTTATGAAATTTTAAATAAATATGATGCGACTTATATTGATTATGTAAAAAACATTAATTTGACTTTTACTGATATTAAGAAAAATGCAATAGAGCTAAAAATAGTTGGCTTTATTGTAGCTTTTATGATTTTGTGGACTCTTATTAATTTTAAAACCGCATTTTTTACAATAATAAATGTTTTTGCATGTTCTATTTTTTCTATTGCCATATATGCCATTTTTGGTTTAAATATAGATATATTTGCGATATTTGGCGTTATTTTAGGATCTGCTGTTGGTATAGACTATATGCTTTTTGCATTAAATGGAAAATTTGAGCTTAGAAATAGAATCTTTGCGATAATTGTAGCTAGTTTTACGTCTATAATATCTTTTTTCACTCTTATGTTTAGCTCTACTTATGCTGTTTTTAGTTTTGGATTTGGAGTTAGTTTAATAATACTGGTTAGTTCTTTTATGGCACTTATCTATTCTCTAAGGCTTAAAATAAATTAAATATGGCGGGTAGAGTGAGATTCGAACTCACGGTAAGTTGCCCTACACACGCGTTCCAGGCGTGCTCCTTCAACCGCTCGGACATCTACCCAAATAATAAAAATAGGATTTTACCATAAATCTAGGTAAAATCCAATATTATTTATTTTATATAACTTTTTGCAACGTTTGCTATATTTTTAGGGGTAAAGCCAAAATGCTCGAACAAATCTTCGGCTTTTCCGCTTTTTCCAAATGTTTTCATGCCGTAAAGTTCATCTGCAAATTTATACCACTCATTTGAGTTTGCAGCTTCAACTGCTAAGATAAAGCTGTTTTCATCAAAAATTTCTTTTATGTAGCTATCCTCTTGTTCGCAAAGCAAGTCAAAGCAAGGTGTGCTAATCACATTTACGCTGATATTTTCACTCTCTAAAAGCTGCGCAGCTTTTAAGCACAAACTAACTTCACTTCCGCTAGCAACTAATGTTAGTTTTGGCTTGTTTGATTTTTTAAGTAAATAGGCGCCATTTTTAATATCGCCAAAAACTGGTTCTCCTACATAATCTAAAGTTTGGCGAGAGCAGACAAATGCACTTGGCGCATCTAAGCTAAAGGCTTTTTGCCAGCATTTTACATTTTCTACACCATCAGCTGGTCTAAAAACATAGAAATTTGGCATCGCTCTTAGCATAGAAAGTTGTTCTATTGGCTCATGAGTTGGTCCATCTTCGCCTACACCAATGCTATCGTGAGTAAAAATAAAGAAGTGTTTTAATCTCATCAAAGCAGACATTCTTATAGAGTTTTTTTGATAATCGCTAAAAATGAAAAATGTAGCAGAAAAAGGCAAAAACAAGCCGTATCTTGCTACTGCATTATTTATAGCTGCCATTGCGTGCTCTCTTATACCAAAGTGCATATTTTTACCGCATGGAAAATCTGGACTATCATTTATAACTGTTTTGTTTGAGCTATTTAAATCAGCACTTCCACCTAAAAATCCAGGCACTGCTTTTGCTATAGCATTTATTATCTTGCCGTTACTATCTCTAGTTGATATGTTTTGATTTTTAAAGTCTGGATAGTTAATTTTAGAAAAATCAGGATTTAAAAGCTCATTTAAAAGAGCTTTTTTCTCACTGCTTAAATTTGCTACCTCTTTTTCCCATAAAGTCTCTGCCAAATCACCTTTTTCAACTGCGCTTCTAAATCTTATAAGCACATCATCGCTTACAAAAAAGTTCTCATCAGGATTAAATCCACTAGCAGTTTTGGCTTTTTTTATCACTTCATCACCGAGCGGTGCTCCATGGGATTTATGAGAACCTTCCAAATTCATTGCACCCTTTGCAATTATTGTATTTGCGATAATCAAGTAAGGTTTTTCCTTATTTTTAGCTTCATTTATGGCAAATTCTATCTCATCATAGTTATGACCATTTATTCTTGCAACTTCAAATCCTTGTGCTTCAAATCTAGCTTTTACATCTTCATTCCAAGCTATATCGGTTGAGCCTTCTATTGTTATACGGTTTGAGTCATAAATTATAACAAGATTATCTAAGCAGTGGCGACCAGCTATTGAGCATGCTTCATAGCTAATACCCTCTTGCAAATCTCCATCTCCACACAAACAGTAAACTTTATGATCTATGATTTTGCTTTTCTCGTCATTTAGTAAATTTGCTGCATATTTTGCCGCCATTGCAAAACCAACAGCATTTGCAATGCCTTGCCCTAAAGGTCCAGTTGAAATCTCAACGCCGTTAGTTTCAATTTCTGGATGTCCTGGTGTTTTTGAGTTTAGTTGACGAAAATTTTTAAGATCATCCATATCTAAATCATATCCACTTAGATATAAAAAGCTATAGACTAATGCGCTTGCGTGACCTCCCGAAAAAACAAGTCTATCGCGGTTTAGCCATTTTGGATTTTTAGGATTGTGTTTTAGATGTTTTGCAAGAACTACCATAATATCAGCAAGTCCCATTGGAGCCCCTGGGTGTCCCGAGTTTGCTTTTTGAACCATATCGGCGCTTAAAAATCTTATGGTATCAGCCATTTTTTGATACATACATTATCCTTTTAAATATTTGTTTATTAAATTTTTTATCATCTCTTGAAACTTATCATCAAATTTAGAAATTTGAGTGTAAATTTCATCTATGAGAGAATTCTTTGTATTTATAGCACCATCTAAGCCAAGCAGATTTGTAAATGAGTTTTTGTGAATATCGTTATTTGTAGGTTTTCCTGCTTCATCACTTGAGTTTGTTGCATCTATAATATCATCTTGAATTTGAAATACAAGCCCTAGTTTTAATCCTATATCATAAATTTCTTTTGTATCATTAAAACCACTTATAATTGCACCCATTTCAAGAGAAGATGCTATTAAAGCACCGGTTTTATGAGTGTGTAAAAACTTAAGCTCATCTATGCTTAAATGCTTATCTTCAAAGAAACAATCAATGGCTTGACCTAAAACCATACCGTAAATTCCGGCATTTTTTGATAAGCTTTGAATACAACGTATTTTTATTTTATCATCTAAATTTGCATTTGAGAGCACAAAAAAAGCATGAGTATTTAATGCGTCACCTGCCAAAATAGCTGTAGTTTCATCATAGGTTGTATGTAGAGTCGCTACGCCTCTTCTAAATGGTGCATTATCCATAGCAGGCAAATCATCGTGAATTAATGAGTAAGTATGAATCATCTCAAGGCCTAAAGCAACATCCATAGCATTTTCTAAAAATTCTGGCTTATAAATTTCAACCATGCCAAGTAAAAGTTGCGCTCTAAAATGCTTTCCACCAGCCTTTAGCATAATTTTAAGAGAGTCATTAAAATGAGGATGAAAGCTTTTTATATCTGGTAGATTGTTATCCAAATGTATTGTAAAACGCTTTAATAAACTCATCTTTTTACTCTTATGAAAAATTGAAAATCATTCCTTGAAACAAGGAAATAATATACATTTCTATCAGCTTTTGATAAAAAATCATTAACCGCATTTAGGTTTTTAAAATTTTGCTGGTCTATTTGAACTATCTTATCTCCTGATTTAAATCCATCATTTTGTGCCTTGGAATTAGCTCTAACTGACCTTACGCTAAGATTATTATTTAAAGTTAAGCCATAATTTTTCAAAAACTCTAAACCAAGATTTACTGGTTTTGGTTTAGGCGCTGGTTGTTGCTTTCGTAGTGATTTAGCTTGTGGTTTTGTTTGATTTAAATCAAACATAGATATAAGAGTTTGCTTTGCGTTATCTTTTGATTCTTCTTTTTGTCCAGAAATTTTGATATCAAATTTGATTTTTTCACCATCTCTTAAAACTTCAATTGTAATTGTAGAGTCTTTGTCTGTAAAAAGTATAAGTTCGTTTAGTTCTCTAAGTGATTTTGGTTTTATATCATTTACACTTAAAACTTCATCACCTTTTAAGAGCATTTTGCCTTTGCCAAAAGGGTTTACTTCACTAACTACAAATTTATCTTCGCCAATTTTTTCAAATTTAACACCTATGTCGCCATAAAAAACTTCACTTGATTTAACAAAATGTTCCAAATATCTTGAGCCAATAAATTTATCTTTGCCAACTGTTATGCCTACAACTTGACAACAAGGTGCTGATAAAATACCAGTTTTATTTGCATCAAAACTAAGTGTGTCTAATGTTCCAAGATTTTCACCAAGTTCTTTTATATGACCCATTTGCGTATTGTTATATTCTAAAACTCCAACCCATTTGCTTTTATCAAGCTGTCTTTCGTCACCAAGTTTGGCTGGGCTTAGCGCAGTATCGCTTGCAACTAAGTAAAGCTGTAAATACGGATCAAATTTTAAATACTCTTTTGGAGCTTTTTCTAGACTACGCGGAACTGCAATGAGATTTGGTTTAAGAACTATACCAAACATTCCATCTATGTAAACACCAGAATCTTTTAGCTTTTCATAGCAAACATTAAAATCATCTTGCGTAGGTCTAGCCTCGCCAAATGATAAGCTAATACACACAACTAATAATAAAAGCTTTTTCATTTATCCTCCAAACCCGCCAAGTCCCCCAAGCATTTTACTGGCAAGTTGTTTTTTGTTATCTTCAACCATTTTCATGACATCATTTATCGCTGAGATGATGAGAATTTGCATACTTTCTTTGTCTTCAAGTAGACTATCATCTATGCTTAGATCTATTATCTCGCCCTTGCCATTTGCGCTAACACTTACTAAGCCACCACCACTTTTTGCTCCAAATGTTAGATTTTCATTCTCTTTTTCAAATTCTTGTGCTTTTTTTTGAGCTTCATTTATGATATCACCCATTTTAGAAAAATCAAAACCTTCAAACATAATCTAGCCTTTTATCTCGTTATTTTCGTTTACATGAACTATTTTTGGTTTAAATGTCTTTGCATCTTCGTAATCCATGCTTCCATAAGCTATAATTATAACTAAATCATCCTTGCAAACTTTCCTTGCAGCTGCGCCGTTTAAACAAATTTCGCCTTTTTTTTCACTTTTGATTACATAGGTCGAAAATCTTTCACCGTTATTTATGTTTACAATATCAACCTTTTGATACTCAAGCAAATTTGCTTCTTTCATTAAATTTATATCTATAGATATAGAGCCAATATAGTTTAAATCAGCATCTGTAACTTTTGCTCTGTGAATTTTACTTATCATTACATCTATCTTCAAATCTTATCCTTTTAGCAAATTTAAAATAGTTTCTTTATCGCTATAATGATGTTTGACACCCTTTATTTCTTGATAGTTTTCATCGCCTTTTCCAAGCACAACTACAAGTTCGCCATGTGTTGCCATATCCATAGCCATTTTTATAGCTTTTAGTCTATCTTGTTCGCAAGTTACATTTTTGTTCATATCCATACCACCACAAATATCTTTTATGATATCAAGTGGCTCTTCAAATCGTGGGTTATCGCTAGTTACGATGCTATATTTTGCATAATGTTGGACGATTTTACCCATTAAAGGTCTTTTTGTTTTGTCTCTGTTTCCACCGGCTCCAAAAACTACGATAAGCTCGCTATCTTTTAGTGCATCTAAAACTTTTTCTATGCCATCTGGAGTGTGAGCAAAATCAACTATCACAGTTGGATTATCGCAAATTTTTTGTACTCTTCCCTCAACACCGCCAAAATTTGAAAGAGCTTTTGAAATCTCTTCGCAAGAATGATTTGTGAGCATTTTTATAGCCCCAAGTGCTGCTAGTAGGTTGTAGAGATTAAACTCGCCTTGCAAATCGCTACTTAGATCAAATTTCTCACTTCCATGCTTTAAAACAGCTTCTATCCCACCTCTTAGCGAGTAAGCTTCAACGCTAAAAGTAGCTGGTTTTTTAATAGCATAAGTTAAAGCGCTTTTTGGATTATAAGCTATATGCTCATCATCACTGTTAATGAGTTTTAGTGTCTCATCCATAAAAAAGCTACTTTTTACTCTCGCATACTCTTCCATTGTTTTATGATAATCAAGATGGTCTTGTGATAAATTTGTAAATATTTTAAGAGCGAAATTTATGCCCTCTATACGGTTTTGCGATATTGCATGAGAGCTAACTTCCATCACGAAAAACTCACATTTTTCTTTACTTGCTTGTGCTAAATAACTCAATGTTGTAAGGATTGGCATTGTAGTAAGGGATTTTTCATCTATGCGTTTATCATTTACAAAAGCACCTCTTGTCCCACAAAGCCCACATCCATAACCAAGGTCAAGAAGAGCAGAATAAACAGCGGCAGCTGTTGTGGTTTTGCCATTTGTGCCAGTTATGCCTATGATTTTTATATTTTCATCGATATTTAGAAACTTTTTAGCCTCGTTAAGTGAAATAATCTCAGCTCCATTTTTTACGGCATCATTTTCAAATTTAGCATTCATTTGTGTTTTTACAAATTTACACCCTTTTTCGCACTCATTTGAGTTATCTGTTATAAAAAAATCATCAAATTCTATCTTCACTATCATGCCTTTGTGAAATTTGTTTTATAAGTGTGTGAAGTCTTTCATCATCTGGAAAAATTTGCGCAGCACTTTCAAGGTAGGTAAGTCCAAGTTCTATGAAGCCATGTTGTATAAGACTATCTAAAAATTCAAGCAAATCCTCTTTATTGGTTATCATAACTTTGCTTGAAAACATGATATTTTCAAAAGTATTTCTAAAATCGCCACTATCTTTTACTATTTGAATAAATTCGTTATATGAAACAGCATTTTGCATCATTAAATTTGAAGCTAGTCCATCAAAATTTGATTCCAAAATTTCTATAACATTATCTAAGTCATCAATATTTTCTCTGTTTTTCATTTTATTTAAAACTATTTCAAATAGTGTATGGGCTTCATTTTTATTAGTTTTTGCTAGCTCACAAATATTTATAAGTGTAAGTATGAATTTGAAATTTTCTTTTTCATAAAGTATAGAAAAACATACTTTTGCTAGTTCGTAATTGCCGTCATGAAAAGCTTTTATTGCTATATTTTTATATTTCAAATTTTTCACCTATTGGTACATTGATAACTTGAATTTCTGGATGAATATCTATTTTTAACTGTCTTTCAACTCCATACTTTAGAGTCTGAGCGCTAGATGCACATCCATGACAAGTGCCAGTTAATCTAACATAAACTTTAGCATCTTTTATACCCAAGAGTTCCATTCCTCCACCATCATTTTGAAGCATAGGAAGTATTTTAGCTAGGCTTGTTTTTACTGGCTCTAAAAGTTCTTCATCACTAAATGGTATCATAATTTTTCCTTATTATATAAATAAAGAGCTATATAATACCAAAATTTTTCTAACATTTATATAAACAAAACCTTTTGTTATTTGCAAAAATTATAAAAACTAAATATTTTTATAGTACAAAGTTATATTATATTTTTATATTTTATTTCCTTCTTAAAAGGAAATAAAATATATAATTTTAGTTAAAAAGTACTATTTTCTTGACAATTTTTTCTTATTTATGTAATATAACAATCTTTTTTTAAATAAAAAAGGTCGCATGTTCGCGACAAGTTCTTTGTAAAAGGAAAAATCATGGAAAGAATTAGGTTAAAGCTAAAAGCTTATGACCATAGAGTTCTAGATCGCACAGTTGCAGCCATTGTAGAAGCTGTCAAAAGAACAGGTGCAGACGTTAGAGGTCCTGTACCAATGCCAACAAAAATCAAACGCTACACAGTCTTAAAATCTCCACACGTAAATAAAGATTCACGCGAGCAGTTTGAGATGAAAATTCATGCACGTATGCTTGATATTGTCGCAGCTACACCGGATACGGTTGATTCACTTACAAAGCTTGACCTTGCTCCGGAAGTAAATGTCGAAGTTCGTGCTATGGGCAAGTAAGAAAGCAAGGATAGGTTATGGAATACATTGTAGAAAAAATCGGTATGAGCCGAACAATAGGAACTATTAGCACTCCTGTTACATTGCTTAAACTTGTAAATACTAAAGTTTGTGAGTTAGCAGAGGGCGGAAAAGCACTTGTAGCTTATGCACAAGGCAAGGCAAATAACAAAGCTATAGCTGGCCAACAAAAAAAATATAATTTAACAGCAGAGTTTAATAAATTTGCAACTATTGAAGTAGCAAATAATGAAACTGGTGATTTAGATGTTTCGCCATTAGATGAGGCTAAAGTTATAAAAGTAAGTTTCAATGATAAAGGTCGTGGTTATCAAGGTGTTATAAAAAGACACGGATTTGCAGGCGGACCTAAAACTCATGGTAGTAGATTTCATAGAAGACACGGATCTATCGGTAACTGTGAATGGCCTGGTAGAGTTCAACCTGGTATGAAAATGGCTGGACATATGGGTAATAAAAAAGTAACTGTTAAAAACGAAGTAATGAGCTTTGATAAAGAAAATGGAATTCTTGTATTAAAAGGATCTGTTCCTGGATTTAATGGTGCTATGGGTAAAATAAGGATAGTAAAATGAGTAAAATAACCATTTTAGATGATAAATTTCAAAAATCAGCTGAGCAAGAGCTTCCTGCATCATATGCTGAGGTAAACCCACACAACCTATATCTTTATGTAAAATCTTATCTAGCGGCTGTTCGTGCAAACACAGCACATACAAAAGGTAGATCAGATGTAAGTGGTGGCGGTAAAAAACCATGGAGACAAAAAGGTCGTGGCGGTGCTAGAGCTGGTTCAACTAGAACAAATGTTTGGGTAGGTGGTGCTGTTGCATTTGGTCCAACAAACGATAGAAATTATAATCAAAAAATAAATAAAAAACAAAAAAGACTAGCATTAGAGTGTGCTTTAGCTCAAAAAGCTGATACAAACAGTATTTTTGCAGTTGAGAGCATTTTGGTTCCATCTGGAAAAACAAAAGATGCAACTCAAATGTTAAGTAAATTAAATGTTCGTGATGCACTTATAGTAGGCGATTTTTCAAATGAGAAAAATTTTACTGAAGGCAAAGCAGTTGAGATAGAAAATACATTTTTGGCTTATAGAAATTTACAAAATTGCTATATAGTTGATAAAAGTGAAGTAAATGCATATCTTATATCTGTTTTTGGCACAGTGATTTTTGAGAAATCAGCACTTGAATCAATAGTAAAAGAGGGCTAAGATGGCAGATATAACAGATATAAAAACAATTATTTATACAGAAAAAACTCTCTCACTTCAAGAAAATGGTGTTGTTGTTATTCAAACTTCACCAAAAATGACTAAAAATGGTCTAAAAGCTGTTTTGAAAGAGTATTTTGGGATTACGCCACTTAGAGTAAATTCCCTAAGACTTGACGGAAAAGTTAAGAAATTTAGAGGAAGAACTGGTGTTAGAAACGATATTAAGAAATTTTATGTCAAGTTGCCTGAGGGCGTAAGTCTTGAAAATATGGAGGCATAATTATGGCTATAAAATCATATAAACCTTATACTCCAAGTCGTAGATTTATGACAAGTCTTTCAAATGAAGACATCACAGCTAAAGCTAGCGTTCGCTCGCTACTTGTTAAAATTCCTGCAACAGCTGGTAGAAATCACAATGGTAGAGTAACATCTCGTCATAAAGAAGCAGGTGCTAAAAAACTTTATCGTATTATAGATTTTAAACGTCGCAAATTTGGCATAGAAGGCAAAGTTGAAGCTGTAGAATACGATCCAAATAGAAATTGTAGAATAGCACTTATTAGCTATAAAGATGGTGAAAAAAGATATATCATTAAACCAAATGGATTGAATGTAGGAGATATTATAGCTTCTGCTGAGTCTGGACTTGATATAAAACCAGGTAATGCTATGAAATTAAAAAGTATTCCAATTGGTACAATTATCCACAATATAGAGCTAAAACCTGGTAAAGGCGCTCAAATGGCAAGAAGTGCTGGTGGATATGCTCAACTTATGGGTAAAGAAGAAAAATATGTAATACTAAGACTACCAAGCGGTGAAATGAGACAAGTTTTAGCTGAATGTATGGCAACAATTGGTGTTGTTGGTAATGAGGATTGGTCAAACATAACTATAGGTAAAGCTGGTCGTAACCGTCATAGAGGAATTCGCCCTCAAACTCGTGGTTCTGCTATGAACCCAGTAGATCACCCACACGGTGGTGGTGAAGGTAAGAAAAACTCTGGTAGAAATCCTGTTACACCATGGGGTCAACCAACTAAAGGTTACAAGACAAGACGCAAAAAAGCGAGTGATAAGCTTATAATTTCAAGAAAGAAAGGAAAATAAGATGGCACGTTCACTTAAAAAAGGTCCTTTCGTAGATGATCATGTAATGAAAAAAGTTGCAACAGCAAAAAAAGCAAATGACAACAAACCTATAAAAACTTGGTCAAGACGCAGTACGATTGTTCCTGATATGATCGGACTTACATTTAATGTCCATAATGGTAAAAGTTTTATTCCTGTGTATGTAACAGAAAATCACATAGGATATAAATTAGGCGAGTTTGCTCCAACTAGAACATTTAAAGGCCATAAAGGCTCTGTTCAAAAGAAAATAGGCAAATAGGGGAGAAACATGAGTAAATCAACTATAAAATTTATTAGACTTTCTCCAACTAAAGCTAGACTTATAGCAAAACAAATTCAAGGCATGAATGCTGAGTTTGCACTAGCTACTTTAGAGTTTACACCAAATCGTGGCGCTAAATATATAGCAAATGCTATATCTTCAGCTGTTGCAAATGGTGGATTTGAACCAGAAGAAGTTGTTGTTAAAAGTTGTCGTGTCGATGCAGGCCCTGTTCTTAAAAGATTTAGACCAAGAGCAAGAGGAAGTGCGAGTCGCATTAGAAAACCAACTTCTCATATAATGGTAGAAGTAGCAAAAGCTGAAAAGAAGGAAGACTAAGATGGGACAAAAAGTTAATCCAATAGGACTAAGATTAGGAATTAACAGAAACTGGGAGTCAAGATGGTTTCCAGTAAAAGCATCTCTACCTGAGAACATTTCAGAAGATTATCAAATCAGAAAATTCCTAAAAAAAGAGCTTTATTACGCTGGTATAAGTCAAATTTTGATTGAAAGAACAGCTAAAAAACTTCGTGTTACTATAGTTGCAGCAAAACCTGGAATTATAATTGGTAAAAAAGGAAGTGATGTTGTTAAACTCGGAGATAGAGTAAAACAACTTATAAATAAAGATGTAAATATAAACATCAAAGAAGAGCATAAAGCAGGTGCCTCAGCTCAACTTGCTGCAGAAAATGTTGCTATGCAACTTGAACGCCGTGTTGCATTTAGAAGAGCAATGAAAAAAGTTATACAAAATGCACAAAAATCAGGTGCGAAAGGTATAAAAATTTCAGTATCTGGCCGTTTAGGTGGCGCAGAGATGGCAAGAACAGAGTGGTATTTGGAAGGACGTGTTCCGCTTCATACTCTAAGAGCTAGAATTGATTACGGATTTGCTGAAGCTCACACAACTTATGGAAATATAGGTATAAAAGTGTGGATATTTAAAGGTGAAGTTCTTCAAAAAGGCATTCAAGCTGAAAAAAGAGAAGAATCTGCTCCTAAAAAAACACGCAGACCTAGAAGGAGTAAATAGTCATGTTGATGCCAAAAAGAACTAAATTTCGTAAAATGATGAAAGGTCGCAACCGCGGCTATGCTACTCGTGGAACTCAACTTGCAACAGGTGATTTTGCTCTTAAAGCTGTTGAAGCTGGTAGAATCAACTCAAGACAAATTGAAGCTGCGCGTATTGCGATGACACGTTTTGTTAAAAGACAAGCAAAAATTTGGATAAGAGTATTTCCTGATAAACCAATAACCAAAAAACCTTTAGAAACTCGTATGGGTAAAGGTAAAGGTGGAGTTGAAGAGTGGGTAATGAACATTAAACCAGGTAGAATCATTTTTGAGATGACTGGTGTTGATGAAGCTACAGCAAGAGAAGCTCTAGCGCTTTCAAAAAGTAAATTACCTTTTAAAACTAAGTTCGTAAACAGGGAAAGTGAAAATGAATTATACTGAGATAAAAGATAAAAGTGTTAGCGAACTTAACACTATGTTGGTAGAAAAGAAAAAGTTGCTTTTTGTTTTAAGACAAAAGTTAAAAACTATGCAGTTAAATAACCCTAAAGAAATTAGTGTTTTGAAAAAAGAGATCGCTAGAATCAATACTGCAATCAACGCGACTAAATAAGGGGAAAAAGATGGCATTAAAAAGAGAAATTCAAGGCGTTGTAGTTCAAAAATCTGGAGATAAAACAGCTAGCGTTCTTGTTGAAAGACGCGTTATGCATCCTAGATATAGAAAATTTGTTAAGAAATTTAAAAAATATCTAATTCATGATGAAAAAAATGAGACAAAAGCTGGTGATGTAGTTGTTGCTATAGAGTGTAGGCCACTTAGCAAAACAAAATCATTTAGACTTAAATCTGTGGTTGCAAAAGGAGTAGAATAATGATTCAAAGTTTTACAAGACTTGCAGTTGCAGACAATAGTGGTGCAAAAGAACTTATGTGTATCAAAGTTTTAGGCGGTTCAAAAAGACGCTACGCAACTGTAGGCGATATAATAGTATGCTCAGTTAAGAAAGCTCTTCCAAATGGTAAAATTAAAAGAGGTCAAGTTGTAAAAGCGGTTATTGTTAGAACTAAAAAAGAGATTCAAAGAGATAATGGTTCTCTTATTAGATTTGATGAAAATGCTGCTGTTATATTAGATGCAAAAAAAGAGCCAGTTGGAACTCGTATTTTTGGTCCTATTGGTAGAGAAGTAAGATATGGTGGATTTATGAAAATAGTTTCACTAGCTCCGGAGGTTCTATAATGGCTAAATTTAAAATTAAAAAAGGCGATGAAGTTAAAATTATAGCTGGTGACGATAAAGGAAAAACTGGTAAAGTTATATCTGTTCTTCCTAAAAAAAGCCAAGTTATAGTTGAGGGCTGCAAAGTAGCTAAAAAGGCTGTTAAGCCAAGTGAAAAATTCCAAAATGGCGGTTTTATAAATAAAGAGATGCCTATGGATATTTCAAATGTAGCGAAAGTTGAAGGGTAATAGTTATGACAAGATTACAAGAAAAATATAGCTCAACAATAAAAAGCGAGTTAGCAAAAGAATTTGATATAAAAAATCCTATGCTAATCCCATCTCTTGAAAAAATTGTTATAAGCGTTGGTGTTGGCGATAGCAGTAAAGATCAAAAATTGCTTCAAAATATGGCAGATACAATATCTTTAATAGCTGGTCAAAAATCAGTTGTGACAAATGCTAAAAAATCAGTTGCTGGTTTTAAAGTTAGAGAAGGTTTTCCGGTAGGTATTAAAGTAACTCTTAGAAAAGATAGAATGTATGCTTTTTTAGATAAATTAATTAGCATAGCTCTTCCAAGAGTGAAAGATTTCCGTGGTCTTCCTAAAAATGGTTTTGATGGAAGAGGAAACTATAACTTTGGTTTGGATGAGCAACTAATGTTTCCAGAGGTTGAGTATGATAAAATTTTAAAAACTCATGGTATGAACATAGCTTTAGTTACAACAGCTAAAAACGATAAAGAGGCTTTCAAAATGCTTGAGCTTTTTGGTTTGCCTTTTGCAAAAGGAAAATAATATGGCTAAAAAATCTATGATAGCAAAAGCAGCTCGCAAACCTAAATTTCAGGTTCGTGGTTATACAAGATGCCAAATTTGTGGCAGACCACACTCTGTTTATAAAGATTTTGGCATATGCAGAGTTTGTTTAAGAAAAATGGCAAATGAGGGATTAATCCCTGGTCTTAAAAAAGCAAGTTGGTAAGGAGAAAAAATGTTAAACGATTTAATTTCAGACGGACTAACTCGCATTAGAAATGCATATATGAGAAAATTAGATACTGCTAAACTTCTTCACTCAAATGTTGTTGAGAATGTTTTGGCAATTCTAGCAGAAGAAAATTATGTTGAGAACTACAATATAGTTGAAGAAGATAAAAAGAAATTCATAAATGTAGTTTTAAAATATGATGAAAGTGGCAAACCTTCTATAAATGAAATCAAAAGAGTTTCAAAACCTGGCAGAAGAGTTTATAAAGGTAGAGATGATATAAAAAGATTTAAAAACGGTTATGGAATCAGTATTATCAGCACAAGTAAAGGTGTTTTAAGTAATAAAAAAGCACACGAAGCTGGTGTTGGTGGTGAAGTTTTATGCACTGTTTGGTAAGAAGTTGAACCGGTTATCCGGTTTTAATTCTGCTTTTTATGGTATTGTGGTATCCATTCGTAAAAGTAGACATACCCTAGACAAGTAAAAAGGAAAAAAATGTCTCGTATAGGTAAGCAACCTGTATCAATTCCAAGTGGAGTTGATGTTAGTATAAAAGATAGTGTAGTGGTATTTAAAAAAGGCAACACTACAAAAGAACTTGACACAAAAGGTCATGTAAATATCAAAGTTGAAGATGGTAAGTTGATTTTTGCATCAAAAAGTGATGAAAGACAAGATAGAGCGTATTGGGGAACTTATAGAGCTCTTGCAAATAATGTTATCATTGGTCTTACAAACGGTTTTGAGAAAAAATTAGAAATAAATGGTGTTGGATATAAAGCGGCTGTTAAAGGTAAAGTTTTAGAATTAAACTTAGGTTTTTCTCATGTAGTAAACTATAATTTACCAGAAGGTATTGAAGCTAGTGTTGAGAAAAACGTTATTACTATCAAAGGTAGTGATAAACAAGTTGTAGGTCAAGTAGCAGCACAAGTTAGAGGATTTAGACCTCCAGAACCATACAAAGGCAAAGGTGTTAAATATGCTGAAGAGCGTATTATAAGAAAAGCCGGCAAAACATCTAAAAAGTAGGGGTTTGTGATGGAAGCAAATGTATTAAAAAGAAAAATAGGCTTAAGAGCTAAAAGAAAAACAAGAATTAGATCTAAAATTTCAGGAACAAACGAATGCCCAAGAGTTTCTATTTTTAAATCAAATAGAACAGTTTATGTTCAAGCCATAGACGATGTTAAAGCCGTAACTGTTGCTAGTTGTAGTGGTAAAAAACTTGGTATAAAAGCAAATATTGAAGGTGCTAAAGCGCTCGCTAAAGAATTTGCTAGTGAGTTGAAAAAATCTAATGTAAGCAAAATTGTTTTTGATAGAAATGGTTATTTGTATCATGGTGTAATCGCTGCTTTTGGCGACGGCCTTAGAGAAAACGGCATAGAACTATAAAGAGGTTAAAGATGGAAAAGTATAATAAAGAAGAATTTAGCGAAGTAATAGTTGATATAGGTCGTGTTACAAAAGTTGTTAAAGGCGGTAGAAGATTTAGATTTACAGCTCTTGTTGTTGTAGGAAACAAAAACGGTCTTGTTGGTTTTGGTTTTGGTAAAGCAAAAGAGGTTCCAGATGCTATAAGAAAAGCCGTTGATGATGCTTTTAAAAATATTGTAAAAGTAAACATTAAAGGCACAACAATAGCGCACGATATAGAAGTAAAATATAATGCTAGTAGAATTTTACTTAAACCTGCTAGTGAGGGTACTGGTGTTATAGCTGGTGGTTCAGCTCGTCCTATTATGGAGCTTGCTGGTATTAAAGATATCCTTACAAAATCACTTGGTTCAAACAACTCAGCTAATGTTGTAAGAGCTACTATAAAAGCATTAAGTATGCTTAAAAACTAAGGAGAACTGGTATGGGATTAGAAAATTTACAAAAAGCACAAGGTTCAACTCAAAAGACTAAAAGAATTGGTCGTGGACAAGGTAGCGGCTGGGGAAAAACAGCTACAAAAGGCGGCAAAGGTCAAACAGCTAGAAAAGGTTACAACGAAAAAAGAGGTTTTGAGGGTGGTCAACAACCACTTCAAAGAAGACTTCCAAAAGTTGGATTTGTTTCTAAATTTGAAAAACCTTATGTTATTAATGTAGAAAGAATAGAAGCTATTAAAAACTTAAAAGAGATCACAATTGAAAGTATAAAAAGCGTTCATAAACTTTCAAAGAGTGTTACTAAAATAAAACTAATAGGATCAACTGCTAAAGACTTAGTATCTAAGATAAAAGACGACAATATTAGCGTTAGTGGACAAAAATAATGAATAAGTCATTGACCAACAAGATCTTGATCACGTTGGCATTTTTGTTTGCTTATAGGATACTGGCATATGTGCCAGTTCCTGGCGTTAATGCTGATGTTATCAAAGAATTTTTCGATTCAAACGCTAATAATGCCCTAGGTATGTTTAACATGTTTAGCGGAAAAGCCGCTGAAAGACTTAGTGTAATATCTCTTGGAATTATGCCTTACATTACAGCATCTATCGTTATGGAACTTCTAGCTGCAACTTTCCCAAATTTGGGCAGAATGAAAAAAGAACGTGACGGTATGCAAAAATATATGCAAATTATTCGCTATGTTACTATTGTTATAACACTTGTACAAGCAGTTGGCGTAAGTATAGGTTTAAATAGTATGCCAAGCAAAAGTGGTGCTAGTGCTATTATGATAGACAATCTTAATTTGTTTATAATAATATCTGCTATTTCTATGCTTGCTGGAACAATGCTTTTAATGTGGATAGGTGAAAGAATTACGCAAAGTGGTATAGGAAATGGTATCAGTTTAATTATCTTTGCAGGTATTGTTAGTGGTATCCCAAGAGCAATAAAAGGAACTATAGATCTTGTAAATAATGGTGCATTAAATTTCCTTGTTGTTATTGCTATACTTTTTATTATAGTACTTACAGTTGGTTTTATACTTTATGTAGAACTTGGAGAAAGACGTATTCCTATAAGTTATTCAAGAAAAGTTATTATGCAAAATCAACATAAACGTATAATGAACTATATTCCTATAAAAATAAATTTAAGTGGTGTTATTCCACCTATTTTTGCAAGTGCAATTTTAATGTTCCCTGGAACTATTTTCCAAGCAAGTACAAATCCTTACTTGCAAAAGATTAATGACTTTTTAAGTCCAAGTGGTTACACTTTTCATATTTTAACATTTCTTTTTATCATCTTTTTTGCTTATTTTTATGCATCAATTACATTTAATGCAAAAGATATCAGTGAAAATTTAAAAAGACAAGGTGGATTTATACCAGGGGTTAGACCAGGAGAGAGCACTGCTGGTTATCTTAATGAAGTAGCTAGTAGACTTACTTTAACTGGTTCTATTTATTTAGGACTAATATCAACTATGCCTTGGTTACTTGTTAAGTTTATGGGTGTTCCATTTTATTTTGGCGGAACTTCAGTTCTTATCGTAGTTCAAGTAGCACTTGATACTATGAGAAAAATAGAAGCTCAAAGATATATGAATAAATATCAAACTCTAAGTGCGGTAGGACTGTAATGGCAATTTCTTTAAAAAATGCTAAAGATTTAGAAGGTTTAAGAGTTGCAAATAAAATTGTAGCACAGACGCTTGATTATGCCGGAGAGTTTTTACAACCCGGCATGACCTTGCTTGAAATTGATAAATTAATAGATGATTTTATAACTTCAAAAGGTGCTTATCCGGCATTTAAAGGACTTTATAATTTTCCAAACGCCGCATGCCTTTCTCTAAATGAAGTTGTAATTCATGGTATTCCTGATAAAACTGTTTTAAAAGAAGGCGATATTTTAGGCGTTGATATAGGTAGCAAAATCAACGGATATTATGGTGATAGTGCTAGAACTTATCCTATAGGTAAAATTTCAAAAGAAGATGAAGAGCTTATTAACTGTTCTAAAGATGCACTTTATTTTGCTATTGATAATATTAAAGTTGGAATGCATTTCAAAGAACTAAGCTATAAAATAGAACAGTTTATTTTAAAAAGAGGTTTTGTTCCACTAAAAGGTTTTTGTGGCCATGGAATAGGCAAAAGACCGCATGAAGAACCAGAAATTCCAAACTATCTTGAAGGACATAATCCAAAATCAGGACCAAAGATAAAAAATGGTATGGTATTTTGCATAGAGCCTATGATTTGTCAAAAGGATGGCACGCCGGTTATCGGGGAAGATAAGTGGAAAGTAACAAGTAAAGATGGTCTTAGAACTAGTCATTATGAACATTGCATGGCTATAGTTAACAATAAAGTAGAAATTTTAAGTAAAATTTAGTATTTCACTTAAAATTTCTATTATATTTATCCAAAATATATACTTTAAAATTATTTTTTAAATAAGTTTTAACTCAAAACATAGTAAAGTTTTATGTTGATTAAAAATATTATATAAATAAAACTAATCAAACCAAATTATAAAGATAAAAGTTGTTTTGGGGGAAAAATGCAACATATAGTAAGTGAACATCCGTATTTTGGTGCTTTTTTCATAATGTTGCTATCTTTTTGTATATTTGGACTTGTGGTATATTTCTCTTCTATGATTGGAAAAAAATTTTCAAACTCAAATGGTCAAAAATTAAAAACAGCAATTTATGAAGCAGGTCCTGAACCTATAAAACAACCAAATCGTATCAATATAGCTTTTTATATATTTGGACTTCTTTTTATACTTTTTGATGTTGAAATCATTTTTATGTTTCCATGGGCTGTAAATTTTAGATCTTTAGGAGTATTTGGGGTTATAGAGATGAGTATGTTTTTGATATTTATCATTTTAGGTTTTACATATGCATGGAGTAAGGGAGTGTTTAAATGGCATTCCATCAAGTAGATTACACAAAAAATGGTGGCTTACCAATAGTATTGACTACTGTTGATAAGCTCATACAGTGGGGCAGAAGCAACTCGCTTTGGGCTGTGAGTTACGGCTTAGCATGTTGTGCTATAGAGATGATGGCAACTGGTGCCTCAAGATATGATTTTGATAGATTTGGAACTTTCTTTAGGGGCTCTGTTAGACAAAGTGAAGTTATGATAATAGCTGGAACACTTTGCAAAAAACATGCAAAATTTACAAAAAGAATTTACGATATGATGCCAGAGCCAAAATGGGTTATAAGCATGGGAAGTTGTGCAAACACTGGCGGTATGTTTAATACATATTCAGTTGTGCAAGGTTGTGATAGAATAATACCTGTTGATATATATGTTCCAGGATGCGCCCCTCGTCCAGAAACACTACAATTTGCTCTCATGATACTTCAAAAAAAGATTAGAAAAGAAACTCCAAGACGAGCCCAAAAACCAAAAAGGCTTATTTGATGAGACAATATACACATAAAAAAGATAGATCTACAAAAAATTACTATCAAGATAGATTTTTTAAAGCAAACGAAACTATAAAAATAGATCCACAAGAAAGTATATTTAAAGATGAAATAAATGTTCTTAAAAACTTTCATATATTAAATTCTTATGTTGAGTTTAATACGCTTTTAATTTATATAAATAGTGCTAATGTTTTAGATGTACTTGCTAGGCTAAAAGAGTTTGGTTACGAGATGTTAATGGAAATCAGCGGGATTGACTTTATAGCTCAAAAAAATGGTGTAGAAATTTTTTATGAACTTCTTAGTATATCTAAAAAAAGAAGAATAAGAGTAAAGACTTTTATTAAAGTTGATGAGATGCTTACAAGTGTCGCAAGTCTTTATAAAAGTGCAAATTGGGCTGAGAGAGAGCTTTATGATATGATGGGCGTGCTTTTTAAAGACCATCCAAATTTAAAACGCTTAATTATGCCAGATGATTGGTTTGATCATCCTTTGCGTAAATCTTACCCATTGCAAGGTGATGAAAGAGCTAGATGGTATGAGATAGATACTATATATGGAAAAGAGTTTAGAAATGTTGTAGGTGAAGAAAACAGAGATGCTGGTTTTGTAGATGAGAAAGATACGATTAATTTCTCAAAACTTTATCATGAAACTCCAAAAGGCAAACCTAGACCAACTAAACCTTATAAACAAGAGTATCAAGAAGATGATGGTGTGAATTTTGTAAAAAAAGTTAAGCGTAGTGATAGTAAAATTTTGGATAAAAGACCATAAAAATGCAAGATACCAACAGACTAAAACCATATTTTGAAAATCTTGAGTTCCAAAAAGAAAATGGTAGAATGATACTAAATTTTGGACCACAGCATCCTGCTGCTCATGGTCAACTTCAACTTGTTTTAGAGCTTGATGGAGAAAAAGTTACAAAAGCAATACCATGTGTTGGCTACATGCATAGAGGTATAGAAAAAATGGCTGAAAACATGATTTATAATGAGTTTTTGCCAGTAACTGATAGAATTGATTATGTTTCATCATCATCAAATAACTACGCATTTGTTGGAGCTGTTGAAAAACTTTGCGGAATAGAAATTCCAAGGCGTGCACAAATAATTCGTACAATTTTGCTTGAATTAAGTAGGATAAGCTCTCATTTGCTTTTTTTAGGAACACACTCTCTTGATATAGGTGCCATGACTGTATTTTTGTATACATTTAGACAAAGAGAATATATTTTAGATCTTATTGAAGATTATTGCGGGGCAAGACTTACGCACAACTCCATAAAACTTGGTGGTGTTTTTGTAGATATAAATGAGCAATGGATAGATAAAATGCTTGCATTTTGTGATAAATTTCCAAATGACATCAAAACTTATGAAAACTTACTTGAAGAAAATAGAATTTGGAAACTAAGAACAGTTGGAGTTGGAGTTATATCAAAAGAAACTGCGCTTAGTTGTGGTTGCAGTGGCGTGATGTTAAGAGCAAGTGGTGTGCAGTGGGACATAAGAAAAGAAGAACCATATCTTATATATGATGAGCTAGATTTTGATGTTCCTTATGCTACAAGCGGGGATTGCTATGCTAGATTTAAGCTTTATCTTGAAGAGATGAAACAGTGTGTAAACATCTTAAAGCAGTGTGCGACTTTATATAAACAAAGTGAACCAAAACTACTTGCTGATGCGCCAGAGTTTGTAAGTGCTTCAAAAGAGCAGATTATGACACAAAACTACTCTTTGATGCAACATTTTGTCCTTGTAACTCAAGGAATGAAACCGCCAATAGGCGAGATATATTTTCCAACAGAATCTCCTAAGGGTGAGCTAGCATTTTATATATATTCAACAGGTGAAAGTAGGCCTTATAGGTTAAAAATACGCACTCCTGCATTTTGGCACTGCGCTATATATGAAGAGATTTTACCGGGTAGTTATTTATCTGATGTTTCTGCTATAGTTAGTAGTACAAATATCATCCTAGGTGAGGTTGATAGATGAAAAGATATGATTTAAGAAATCAAAAACAAAATACATTAAATAGACTAAAAGAACTACTTGATATGATGAAAAGTGGTGAAGTTGCGATATTTATGTTTGAGATAGGGGATTTTAATATAGTTAAAAACTCAGCCCAAGTGGTAAAAGAGTTTGGCTGTGAGCTTATGAATTCACTTAAATTTAATCAAGTCGATTGGCAAATAGTAGTAAAAAAGGTATAAGATGAAAATTTTAAGTTTAGCAAATTTACTTAAGATCCAAAATGAAGATATTATAAATTCATCTAAAAATGATGAAATATTAGTTATAAGCCCGCTTTATGATGATAAGCTTGTAAATGCTAAGTTTATAAAGTGCGAGATAGGTGCTATAAATTATGTTTTAGCGCTAGTTTGTAAGTTTGCTTATGAAAAGAAAAACATCCAAAATGAGTATTTTAACGATTTAGATGATGGGCTAATAAGCGGTGAATCAAATGTTGGCGAAGAAGAGATTGAAGATATAATAGAGTTTTTAGATACATGCGATATAGTGATGATAGATGATTCGCTAAAATATCATAAAGACAGTAAAAATATAGAGACATTTTTAGCTATTTTACAAGAGCTATACTCTCTAAAGATGCTAAATTTGCATCAAGAAATTTTACATCCACAAAAGCATGACTTAACAGAGCTTATAGAACAAGATGATTTCAATGGAAGTGTTGTATTTAAGTGTATTGGCGATGAGTTTAGAGGTGGGAGTTATTTTGCAATTTCTGCTAAGATACAAGATGGCGATATGCTAAAGATACAAACTAAAAATAAAACTTATGAAAAAATATTTAAACTAGATCCAAATATAAAAGGAACTATTGGTTTTTTAGGTGTTGATAAGATAGATGATTACTGCTATGAAGTTGTAAAAATATCTAGGATGTAAAATGATAACAATTCATATAAATGATAAAATTTGCACATGCGAGGAAAATGAATACATACTTCAAGTTGCTAGAGCAAATGATATTTATATACCAACAATGTGCTACTTAAGCCAGTGTTCACCAACTTTAGCTTGCAGACTTTGTATGGGTGAGATTGATGGAAAAAGAGTTTATACATGCAATGCAAAAGCAAAAGACGGTATGGTTATTTATACAAATACTCCTGAAATTATTCAGGAGCGCAATGCCATCATGCAAACATACTGTGTAAATCATCCTTTGGAATGCGGCGTTTGTGATAAAAGTGGCGAGTGTCATTTGCAAAATTTAACTCATCATATGAAAGTTAACATTCAAAATTACGCTATACAAGATAGTTTTAAAGAGGTTCAAAACTGGGGATTTATCAGTTATGATCCAAGTTTATGTGTAGTTTGTGAAAGATGCGTTACGGTTTGTAAAGATAAAATTGGCGAAACTGTTTTAAAAACAGTTGCAAGAAATGCAGATCAAGTACCAAAAGAGTTAAAAGAAAGCATGCCAAAAGATGCTCATTTTGTTTGGAGTAAAATGCAAAAAAGTCTTATAGACAAAACTACTGATGAAAATTGCGTCGCATGTGGAGAATGTGCAGCTGTTTGTCCTGTAGGCGCACTTGTGCAAACTCATTTCAAATATACTTCAAATGCTTGGGAGCTTAGTAAAATTCCAGCATCAAATCCACATTCAAGTGATTGTGAATTGATATACTATGAAGTTAAACAAACCAATATCCAAAACAATAAACCTAAAATTTACAGAGTTAGTAATGATTATGAATTTGCAGAGATAAATGGGGGTGCTAGATTTGGTTATGATTTTGAAAACGGCGTAAACCGTAAAGATAAGATAAATTTTGAACGCATTATAGATAAAATAAAAATTGGCGAGATAAAAACTATTAAATTTAATAGTTTTATAACAAATGAAGAAGCTTTCTTGCTAAGTAAATTTAAAGAGAAATTTGGTATAAAACTTATAAATGAAGAAGCTAGAATTTATCAAAGTTTTTTACGAAATTTTTCTAAGACTAGTGGAACTACACTTTATAATGGAGATTACGAAGAACTTAGAGAAGCCGATTTTATAGTAGTTGCAGGTAGTTTTTTAAGAAGTGATAGCCCAAATACAAGTTATAAGATAAATAATTCGCTAAAGATAAATAAAGCAGGCGGAATATACTTTCATCCGCTTGGTGATAAGATTGTAGAAAATTACTCTAAAAATTTTATAACTTGTAAGCACTCTTGCGAGAAAGATAGTGAAATTTTGCTTTGGTTGCTCCAGCGTTTTTCTACAAATTTGCCAAAAAACTTGCAAGATAAGATAAGTGATGAGTTTTTAGATATAAAAGTTACAAATGAAGATTGCGATGATAGCTTTATAAAAGTTTCAAAATATGCTAATATTTTAGGATTTGACGAACAAAAAGTTTTAGATATAAGTAATAAAAAAGAAAAGCTTTTTTTGGTTATTGGCGAAGATTTTTACTATAGCAAAAACTCAAAAACTCTAGCAATACTAATAGGACTAATCCAAAAATATACACCATTTAAAATTATTTTGATACCGCCATGCACAAATTCTCTTGGAGTATCACTGCTTTGTGATTTGGATGTAAAACAAGATGGATTGGTGCTTGGATATAATGAAAAGGGTGATTTTTCATTTAGTGTGTTTGGTGGAGATTTAGATGCACCTGCGTTAAATGAACAAGAAGGCACATTTTGCAATATAGAAAAAAGAGTTGTTCCTACAAATGCTGCTTTACCATATAATGGATATGAACTAAATGATTTTGCAAAAGAGCTTGGCTTTGGGCTAGATTTTGTTATAGACTTCACACCAAAGCTTAATCAAAATAAGCATTTTCAAGATATAAAATTTGATGATTTAGAAAATTTTTATGATAATGCTGGCAAATCACACCGTGGTTACAAACTTAAAGCACAAGAGATCGAGTGTGATGATGAGGTGGATTTAGGCCAAATATGTGATGAAAAACTTGATGAAACGGTAATTTATAGGGCAAATCCTATCCATCAGTTTAGTAAATTTACAAACCGAGCTACTTTACTTAATGAAAGTGCAAGTTTGTATGTAAGTAGTGAGTTTTTGGCTAAGCATAATTTAGATGAAAAAAGTGTTGTCATCATACAAAAAGATGATATAAAACTTGCTATAAAAGTTAGTTTAGATAGAAATTTAACTGGAGAAATAGCTTATCTTCCTACTTTTGATACAAAAATACCAGTTGAGCAAATTTTTACCCAAAGATTTACATCCATAAAACTAAATAAAGGTGATAGCGATGAGTGATACCGCTTTTATGATACTTGAAGTAGTTGTGAAATCTTTGGTTATTTTAGCTATTATCGCTTCGCTTGGCGGACTTGCTACATACGCAGAGAGAAAAGTTTTAGCATATATGCAAAGAAGAATAGGGCCAACAATGGTCGGACCTGGCGGGATTTTGCAAATAGTTGCTGATATGATAAAGCTTTTTTGCAAAGAAGATATAATCCCTAGAAATTCAAATAGGCTCATCTTTAAGCTAGCACCACTTATCACAGTAACTGCTGCATTTTCTGCACTTGCTGCTATACCTTTTTTACCAGAGTTTACGCTTTTTGGCTACACAATAAGGCCAATTTTAGCAGATGTTGGAGTTGGAGTTTTATATGTTGTTGGGTGCATGGGGATTTGTGTTTATGGAACTTTGCTTGCCGGACTTGCAAGCTATAACAAATTTGCTCTCATATCTTCAGCTAGAGCTGTGGTGCAACTTCTTTCATTTGAAGCCATAAACTCACTTGCACTTCTTGCTGTTATTATGCTAGTTGGTTCACTTTCTTTAGTGGATATTAACAATGCCCAAAGTGGCTCTATATTTAAATGGTTTATCTTCAAGCAACCACTTGCCTTTGTTTTATATTATATAGCCACATTCGTTGAATCAAATAGAACCCCATTTTGTCTTACGGAAAATGAAACAGAGCTTATTGCTGGAAACTCAACTGAGTATAGTGGTATGAGATTTGGGATATTTTTCATAGGAGAATATGCAAACATGATAACATCTTCCATACTTTTGTCTCTTGTTTTTATGGGTGGATTTAATTCTCTTTGGATAATTCCTGGCTGGATTATGATGTTTTTTAAAACAGGAATGTTTTTCTTTGTATTTTTGTGGGCAAGAGCAACTTTTCCACATCTTAGGCCAGATCAAGTTATGGGACTTTGCTGGAAAGTTTGTCTTCCACTTGCGCTTTTAAATATCTTTATAACAGCTCTTGTGGTTATTTAGGAGTAATAATGATAAAGTATAAATTAATAGATCAAAGACAAGAGTTTACGACTTCTTTTCAAAAATTTGTTAGTTTTTGGAAAAATACCCTTAAGGGTGAGCTTTTTGTTGGACTTTGGACAGTTTTTAAAGTGATGCTAAAAAGAGACACACATACAGTTAAATACCCATTAGAAAAGTTACAAATGTCGCCAAGATACAGAGGTGTTCATAAGTTAATGAGACTACTTGAAAGTGAAAATGAACGATGCATTGGATGTGGGCTTTGTGAGAAAATTTGTGTTAGTCACTGCATAAGGATGGATACTGTTTTAGATATAGATGGCAGAAAAAAAGTTCAAAACTACTCTATAAATTTAGGTCGTTGTGTTTACTGCGGACTTTGCGCAGATGTTTGCCCAGAAATCGCCATAGTTTTTGGTGGAGAGTATGAAAATGCAAGCGAGCAAAGAGCATATTTTGGTTTTAAAGATGATTTTTTGATAAATAAAGATAGTGAGATTAGAGAATTTCAAGGCTATGGTTCATTATCAGAAAATGCTGATAAGCTTGTTAAAAAAACACCGCTTTTGTATTAGGAGAAGTGATTATGGAAATATTAGGATTTTATTTTTTTGCTATATGTTCTCTTGGAATGTTTGCAATAAGTGTTTTTTCTAAAAATATTTTATACTCAATGACCTCACTTGCAGGTGGGATGATATTTGTTTCGGGTCTATTTTTTCTACTTGGAGCCGAGTTTTTAGGTGTTGTACAAATTATCGTTTATGTTGGAGCTGTGCTCGTTCTTTATGCATTTTCTATGATGTTTTTTGATGTATCTAAAACTCTAAAAGAGAAAAAAAATAGCAAGTTTGTTTGTACGCTTGGTATCTTAATATCACTTATTAGTATTATCATGGTTTTGCTTCCAGTTTCTTACAAGGGTGCGGTTAATACAGGCTATGATATAGTTTCAAATTTAAGCAATGTAAAAACAGTTGGTATAATTTTGTTTACAAAATACCTTGTAATTTTTGAGCTAGCAGCTGTGATGTTGCTTGTTGCAATGATATGTGGAATTTTGCTAGTTCATAAAGATATGGATGATAGTATAGTAACTAAAAAGGAGATTTTATGATAAGTTTAAGTCATTACTTAGTAGTTGCTATATTAATGTTTGGTATCGGAATAATCGGAGTAATGAAAAGGCAAAATTTAATAATGCTATTTTTTTCAACAGAAATTATGCTAAATGCAGTAAATGTAGCACTAGTTGCGATTGGAGCTCATTATAATGATATGAATGGGCAGATTTTTGCACTTTTTATCGTTGCAATAGCGGCCTCTGAGATAGCAGTTGGGCTTGGACTTATGATTTTATGGTACAAAAAAACAGGCTCTATAGAGCTATCAAGTCTGCAAAATATGAAGGGTTAAACATGCAAAACTATGCTCTTATATCTCTTTTTGCACCTTTGTTATCTTTTTTGTTTGCAGCTATTTTTTGTCTTCAAAAAAAACATATTCTTGTAGGCATTATAAGTTCAAGTTTTATTATAATAAGTATGGTATCAACTTTTATTTTACTTTTTTATGTTGCGCATAATGGAACTATAAATGTGTATTTGGATGATTTTATAAATTTAGCTTCCCTTAATATACCATATGGATTTATGATAGATGAAGTTAGTGTTATAATGATGAGTGTTATAACGCTAGTTGGTAGTATAGTTCATATATATTCTATAGGATATATGGAACATGATGATGGATTTAACAAATATTTTGCGTATCTTGGATTTTTTATTTTTTCTATGATGTTTTTGGTTATGAGTGATAATTTCTTAGGACTTTTTATAGGCTGGGAAGGAGTTGGTCTAAGCTCTTGGTTACTTATAGGCTTTTGGTATGAAAATTTTAAGTTTTCTTACGCTGCAAATGAAGCGTTTATAATGAATAGAATCGCAGATCTTGGAATGCTTTTAGGAATTTTTCTTATATATAAAGAGTGTGGAACACTAATATACGCAGATGTTTTTAATATGATTTCAGATGTAGATTATAAAATTTTAATTTTTATTGGTTCGTTTTTATTTATTGGCTCTATGGGAAAAAGTGCGCAATTCCCTTTTCATACTTGGCTTGCTGATGCTATGGCAGGGCCAACACCAGTTTCAGCACTCATTCACGCTGCGACAATGGTTACAGCTGGTGTTTATTTAGTAATTAGAGCAAATGATATATTTAGCGTGGTGTATGAATTAAGTTTATTTATAGTTTATCTTGGAACTTTTGTGGCTATTTTTGCTGCTTCTATGGCTATGGTTCAAAATGATTTAAAGCGTATCATAGCATACTCAACGCTTTCTCAACTAGGATATATGTTTGTTGCAACTGGATTTGGAGCGTACTGGGTAGCGCTTTTTCATCTTGTAACACATGCGTTTTTTAAGTCACTTCTTTTTCTTTGTGCAGGAAATGTAATGCATGCTATGAGAGATGATTTGGATATAAGAAATATGGGATATTTGTATAAAAGTATGAAATTTACAGCCATTTTGATGATAATAGCCTCTGTTGCACTTAGTGGAGTTTATCCATTTGCTGGATTTTTCTCAAAAGATAAAATTTTAGAAGCTGCATTTAATGAGACGAATTACGGCATTTTTATAGCTCTTTTTATAGGAGCTGCTATGACGGCATTTTATAGCTTTAGACTTATAATGATGGTATTTTTTACACAAAAAAGACATGAACATGAAACTAGCGAGACAAAAAAATTTATGCTATTTGCACTTACTCCACTGGCATTTTTATCTATGATGGCTGGATTTTTAGAACATAGCTTTGAAGACTTTAGTTTAAGAGCATTGCCAGAATATATTCTAAATCTCTCAAGTGAAGTTTCTATACTACTTATTGGTTGTACGCTTATTATGACTGTAACTGTTATAATAGTAACTATTTACATCTATAAAAGCGGTAAAATAAATACTTTATTTACAAATAATATCATATATAAAATTTTGATAAATGAGTATTTTATACCAAATTTATATGAAAAGTTGGTTAGATTTTATGGATATATTTGCAATCTTCTTGCAAAATTTGATAAAAAAGTTATTGATTTTGGTATAGACTTTGCGGCTAGCGGGATATATAATTTTGGTAGTTTTGCAAGTAAAATGCAAACAGGGAATCTCTCTTTAATGTTAAGACTAATGGTTTTTGGTCTTTTTATTATCTTGTGTCTCGCGTTTGTGATTTAAGGGGATTTGATGGATCATATTTTAAGTATATTGATATTTTTTCCAGCATTTGGTGCTATTGTAGGATTTATAATAGACCATAAAAGAATAAAAATATATGGTATTTTTGTAGCTTTAATAGAGTTTGTTTTGTCTATTTTGATGTATAGTTTTTATGATCCCAGCACAGAACCACTAGAATTTGTTGAAAAATTTTCTATTTTAAGTTCTCTTGAGATAAATTATTTTGTTGGAATTGATGGAATTTCGCTATTTTTAGTAGTTTTAAGTACTTTTATAACACTTCTTGCTTTAATTAGTTTAAATGTAAAAGACGGCGCAAAAAACATAATAATATCGGTTTTAATTCTTGAGACCAGCATGGTTGGCTTTTTTTCTAGTTTAGATGTTATGCTTTTTTATATATTTTGGGAACTTGCTTTGGTTCCCATGTTTGTGATAATAGGTGTATATGGTGGACAAAATAGAATTTATGCTTGCCTTAAGTTTTTCATATATACATTTGCAGGCTCTATTATTATGCTAGTTGGCATTATTGCAATGTCGTATTTTTACTATAAATCTTTTGGAAAAATTAGTTTTAGTTTGCTTGATTGGTACAATCTTTCACTTCCTTTTAAAACTAGTCTTTGGTTGTTTTTATCTTTTGCTATCGCATTTGCTATAAAAACAGCAATTTTTCCTTTTCATACTTGGCTTCCTTATGCTTATACACAAGCTCCTATAATAGGCTCTGTTCTTATATCATCTCTTCTTGCAAAGATGGGAATTTATGGTTTTATTCGTATACTTTTGCCTATATTTCCTGATGCCAGTGTGTATTTTTCAGATATGTTTGGTATTTTAGCTATTATAATGATTATTTACGCTGGGATGATAGCATTTGCAAAACATGACATAAAAGAAGTTATAGCATATAGTTCTATTTCGCATATGGGTATTATAATGCTTGGTATATTTGCTATAAATTTAGAAGGTATGAGTGGCGCAGTTTTTTTTATGGTAAGTCATGGGGTATTAAGTGCTGGGCTTTTCATGATGGCTGGAGTTTTACAAAATAAAGTTGGAACTTGCAATATAGACAAACTCGGAAGTATTGCTAAGATAATGCCAAGTTTTGCTATTGTTTTTGGCATCATAATGCTTGGGACTATTGGTTTGCCACTTACTATAGGTTTTGTTGGCGAGTTTTTAAGTTTACTTGGTATGTTTAAAGCAAATATGTTGCTTGCAAGTTTAGGTGGAATAGGTATCATTTTAAGCGCTATTTACATGTTAAATTTTTATAGAAATGTATTTTTTAAAAAATCAAAAAACGATTTGATCTTTGCATCTCAAAATATATCTATAAAAGAGTATATTTCTTTGATACCAATATGCTTAGTTGTAATCATAATGGGAATTTATCCGAAGCCAGTATTAAATATCATAGATGAGAGTGCGCAAAAAGTTTTAAAAGTAATGTATGATAAATCCGCGCATAAAGACACAAAGGATTATCTAAATAAATCAAATTTACTAGAAGGGAATAAAGTTGCAAACGATTGATATAAGCTTACAATCTCTGAACATAGCATCTATTAGTGTCCCTGGAATTATAGTTATTTTTGCAATTAGCTTAATTTTTTTAAGCATGTTTGCAAAAAACTTATCAAAGGCATTTTATGTTTCTATTTGTATTTTGGCAATTCTTATAGATATAGTAATTTTAACTAGTTTTGAGTTAAATCAAAAAGGATTTTTTGGGGTTATATATATTGATGGTATAACGGTTTTATCACAACTTATCATACTTATATCGAGTTTGATTTTTATAACTTTTCATCTTTGTAAAGAGAAATTCAAAGATCACGAAATAAAAGAATATTTTGGACTATTTTTATTTGTTGTAGCTGGTTTTAGTTTTATGGTTAGTACAAACAACATTATTTTAATTTTAGTAGGACTAGAGACTTCTTCACTTGCTTTGTATACGCTAGTTGCACTTAGAAATAAAACAAACTCCATAGAAGCTGCTATAAAATATTTTAGTATGGGGGCTTTATCTACTGGATTTTATGTGATGGGGGCAAGTTTACTGTATCTTTTAACAGGATATCTAGAAATAGATAAGATTGTAAAATTTATATTAGATCAGAATTTGCAGCATAGTATTTTACTTTTAGGCGCAAGTGCATTTTTATTTGTATCTATGGCATTTAAACTATCTTTGATACCGTTTCATACATGGATAGTTGATGTTTATGAAGCTTCAAGTTCGCCTTTAGCTGGCTATATATCAATTGTTCCAAAGATAGTAGCTTTTGTTATAATGATAAGATTTTTTGAGCCACTTAATTATATAGAGTTTATAAATAGCACTCTGTGGCTTGTAGCTGTACTTAGTATGAGTCTTGGAAATGTTATGGCACTAGTACAAAAAGATGTAAAACGAATGTTGGCTTACAGTTCTGTATCTCATTGTGGTTTTGTATTGTGTGCTATCTTGGTAGGAACAAATGAGGCAAATGTTGGACTTTTTGTATACTGGATAATGTTTTTACTAGCAAATTTGGGGGCATTTGGAATGCTTTTTGTTACAAGTTCAAGTAGTAAAACTTATCACTATAGGTTTGATCATCCTTATGAAAAATTTAAAGGTGCTATAAAAACTAGGCCGATTTTTGCTATTTTAATGACTATATTTATGCTCACACTTGCTGGAATTCCTCCATTTAGTGTATTTTGGGGTAAGATTTATCTTATAAGTGTAGTAGTACATGAAGAGCGGTTTTATCTAGCTTTTATAATGGCTGTAAATAGTGCTATAGCTATTTATTATTATTTAAAACTTATAGTTGTTATGTTTATGCAAGATGTATCTAAAGATAGTTTATGTCTAAAAAACCTATCAAATTCACTCAAAGTTATACTTGGAACTTTAATTCTTTGTGTGATTTTATCATCCGTGCTAATTAATCCATTGAGCGAATGCATAAAATCTTTGCTTATCTCAAGTGGGTTTTAGCTTAAAAATTTTGCTATAATTATCAAATGAAACATATAATATTACTATTTTTAACGGCAGTTTATGCATTTTCATTTAGTGTTATTTTAAATGTAGGAGAAGAGCAGGGTAGTGCTTATGGTGTTTTGCACATTCAAAATGATACACCCTTTTCTTGTCAGACTAATTTTCTAGAATTGGATAAAAAAAACTATACATGCGTTATTAATACCGAAGAAAACTTAAAAATAGAAGATAAATTAACTTCATTAGTGGACATTAAATTTAATAAAACAAAAAATGGTTACGAACTTACTATAAATCCTAAACGAAATTCAAAACTTATAAATGTCAATCAAAATCTTTTTGGAAGTGATGAGATAAAGAAAAAAGACGCTGGTTTATCGACGCATTACTCTATCATCATTGATCAAACTGTAAAAATGTATAAAAAATCAAATGATAGCATAAATTTTCCTGTAACTTATCCGGATATGCTTTATCCATCAATTGGTGCACTAGACATAAATAAAATGCCTATTCAGTATGCAAATGGTGACGATATAGAAATATATCTAAACATAAAAAAACTTTATGATATGGGACTATATGATAGAGTTTTTGATGAGACATTAAATACCGTAAAAATACATCCAAATTCTATATTTATAAGCGAATTTGAGCTCTATAAAATAAGATCATTAGATAAAATTTTATCATCTCAAAAAATATACGATAATTTTACTCCAGCAGACATCATAAAAATGAGTAAAAATTGGGTAAGAAATTTTCCATCTGATGATAACTATCCTGAAGTTTTGCGCATGATGTTAAGAACATATTTGGCTCAAGATATGCCTAGTGATGCTAGTTATAATTTAGATATTTTAACAAAAGAACATCCTAATTCAAAATGGACAAAATTAGCAATAATTGATTATGCTGGAGCGCTCTATAAAGATGGAAAAAGTAATGATGCTATAAAAATGCTAGAGAGTGTTTTATATAGTTCAGATGATATACAAATAGCAAGCGAAGCAGCATTTAAACTTACGGATATAAGTATAGAAAGAGCAAAATTTAATGATGCAAAAGAATATATTTTAAAGATAATTAATGCAAACAAAGACTATCTCTTAAAAGATAAAAATACTTTGGCATCAGTTGCTTTGGCATTTTTTGAAAAGAAAATATATGATATATCCGCGATTTTATATGAACTTTATATCTCAAACTCAAAACGAAACGACGATTACTACGAAATTGTGCTTAAAAATTTGGGTATCTCTTTAATGAGATTAGGTGAGATAAATAAAGCAAATGAGTATTTAACGCGCTATCAAAAAGAATTTAAGGAAGGTGCTTATTCAAAAGAAGTTGAGGAAGCTTTAGATGAATTATTTTTTGAAATAAACGAAACAAATACAACTAAGCTAAATAGTTATTATAAAATTTTAATAGAAAGATATGGCAACAATGACATCGGAAAAAAGGCATTATATGAGCAATTGAAATTACTTTATGCAGATAAAAAATATGATGAAATTTTATCATACAAACAAAAAGTTTTAGATGCAAACGATGCAAATTTAACAAATTTGTTAAATAATTCTGCTTTAATGTTGGCAAATATACATCTAGTAAATAATAGTTGCAAAGATGCCATATATCTTAGTGAAAATTATGAAATTACTTCTGCTATAAACAATCAATTTAGGCTTTTTGATTGCACTATGCAAATGGCAAGATATGACAAAGCTTATGAGTTTGCAAATGCTCATATTAATACAAAAAATTTAGAAGACAAAGTAGAGTGGCTTATAAGAGTCAGTTACTCTTTGTATAAGCTTGGTAGATATTCTGAGGCAATAAATGCAAGCAATGATGCTATAGCAATTGCATCTAGTTTAGAGTATAGTAATCCAACTCCAAGTTATTACTATAGATTTTTATCGCTTTTGGAATTAAACCGTTTTGATGAGGCAGTATCAACAATAAAAGCATTGGAAGAATTTAAAAAAGATGATATAAAGCTTGTTGAGATGTATGATAAGATAGCAAAATATGCCACAAAAAATAGTAGTGATAGTATAGCTTTAATGTATTCTAAAAAAGCTATAGATATGCAAAAAAATCTTAATATAACTTTGTTTAGTCCTAGTGTAAATTTCACGTATATAAATTCGCTAAATAAAATAGCTGACTATGAAGCAGCTTTAAATGCTGTGAAAGATATACTTAATATGAGGCTTGAGCCAGCCGATAGATTAAGAGCTCTTTATCAAACAGCTGAGATTTTAATCAAAATGCAAAATTATGATGAGGCTAGAAAATATGTTGATGAGTGTGTGGGTAGTACATTTAACAACTCTTGGAAAGATCTTTGCATTATGCAAAATAATCTTCTAAAGAGTTTAAATAAGTAGATTAATAATCCGTCAAATCCTCGCCGCTATCTCTAAGCTCTGCTATGTAGGACTTTTTATCTATAGCTATTTTTGCTTCGGATCTAGTTTTTATAGGTGCTACAACATCTAAAAGAGATCTTTCTAATGTTATAAAGTTTCTCATTATATTTGCATAGGATTTATAAAAAACAGCATATTTTGAGCTAGTAATCATATCTAAAAATTCATCTATAAAGTTATTTATAGATGTTTTAAACAGTTCTGCGCTCAAATCATTTTGGATGCCGTTATTTGCTTCATCTTGTAGAAATGTAGCCATCAGACCAAATATAAAACCTATAAAATCCTCACCTTCTTTGCATGTTTTTTCGTCTCTTCGGTACTTACTTTTTTTGATGATATTTATTACATCTAGCCTGGCTTTACCATTATCTCTGCCTTCGTCATAAAAACTAGCTGTTGTTGGTGTATTTGAATATGAAAGATTAAAAAATAGAGCATTTTGCTCATCTTTAAATTGCTTAAAAGTAAATTCATTCATAGATTCAAAATCTGCTTTGTTTTCATCAGTTATTGGAAATTTTGCAAGCTCTTTTATCTGTTCTTTCATATTTGTAAATTTAGTTTCATCTTCATAAAAAGTCAGTGCAGATGAGGCAAATTCATAGTAATACGATCTAGCTTTTAAAACATCTTTCATATTTTCCTACTTTCTTCAAATTGTTTCATTACCGTAAGTTTTGCTTTACAATCAGCACAACAATAAAGCATCTTAATTTTAAACTCATCGCCTTTAAAAAGAGGAGTCATCATGTTTGCCACTTTTTGAACCGATTTTGTTGTTGCAAATTCCTTACCGCACTCTATACATTTAAATAGCTCATCTTTGGCAAGCGTTGTGTAGTTATAAAAGCTTGGATTTAAATCTATTTCACCTCTATCTATGAAAATAGTATCTTTTTCTGCACAGCTCATCGTGCAGTATCCACAAGCTGTACAAAGAGATGGATTAAATTTAATAGAATTATCTTTCGTGTCAGCAATCAAAGCATCAACATTACATGCCCCTACACAACTTAAACAGAGTGTACAAGTATCTTCATTTATTCTTATTTTTGCATATCTTAATTTTTGTGTAGTTTTTACAATGCCCAAGTCCTCTTGATCTATTAAAAACTTAGCTCTTTTGGCAAAATCTGCTCTTTTATTGCCTTCTAAATACGGATAAGAAAAGTAACTACCATGTATAAAATTTGCGTTATTTAGAGCTATTTTTAATTCTTTCTCGTTTGTAGCAGTAAATATACCTTTTGTTTTAAATTTTAATCCATAAATTTGATTTATCAAGCTAATATTATCCATCGTTAGTTCACTAAAGCTATCATTGTAAATCACTAAACTTGAGCCAGTTTCGCTAAGGAGTGTCATAAAATGTACATGATCTAAAAACTCTATATTGTCTACATAAAATGGTACAACATTTGGTTTTAGAGGTATTTGCATATTAAAATTTGTGTTTTTATTTATGATAAGAGCGATTTTATTTTTGTAAAATTTGCTAATTTCATTAAAAGTAGTTCTTGGCATTATACTAAAATCAAGCGCTGAGGTTGGGCAAATGCCAACACATTTTCCACAACCAATACAATCAATATGTGAAAATATAAGATGTTTTGTTTCATCTTCTTTTAGTATAGCTACAGTTGGGCAAACATCTGCGCATTTGCCACAAATTTCATGTCTTCTACCATGATATTGACAGATTTTTTCATCATAAGTTATAAAGTTTCTATACTCCATAATTGGTGAAACCGCATTTACAATCTCTAAAATTTGATCGCTTTTTAAGCCAAAAATTTCATAGCATCCACTTTGTTTTAGCATATAATCTTTTGCATTTTCTATAAGCAAGATATCGCAAGTTATTTCAAATTCATCATTATTTGTTAATACATCTATATAAATTTCTCCTATTTGTCCATAAAGAAACTTAACCTCATCATGTGATAAAATTACAACCTTAAAACCATCTTTTGTTAGAACTTCTTTTAAATCATTTTTATCGCTATTAGTTATTATAACGATATTATTTCCTATTTCTTTTGAGTGCATTACATCTTTTGCTAAATCAAAACAGGTAGCTCTTGCTTCATAAAGTAAGCTTATATTCTCGGCTTTATTTAGGGTATCATCTAAAGTATTGTTTATATAAAAGTTAATTTCTGGAGCATAAACCTTGGTATTTTTTAGATTTTTATTTGAGACAAATATCTCTTCATCTTGATTTGATATAAGTTTAATATCGTCTTTAAGAACTGGTATTTCTCCCTTTTCATCATAGTATCCAAATTCTATCACTTGCATTCCTTTGAGATTTTATAAACTATTTTATTATAAAGTAATAAAATTAAACTTAAAAGTTTATAACAGGAATTTTGATATAATGACTAAATTAGCTAAATATAAATAAAGGCTAAGGAGAGATGATGACTTACAGAGATATTCCTCAGATTGATAAGATTATAAATGACAATAAGTTTAAAAACCATTCAAGGCTAGTTTTAACTTTTCTTGCAAAACTTGAGATAGAACAAATCAGACAAGATCTTCAAAATGGTAAAAGTTTGGAGCTTTCGTATGATGATATAATTGAAAATATATCGCAAAAATACATTTTATTTAACAGACAAAAGCTACAAAAAGTTATAAACGCAACTGGAGTTATAATACATACAAATTTGGGCAGAAGTGTAATATCTGAAGAGATGTTTGAGATTGCAAAAGATACAATCTGCCATGCAAGTAACCTCGAATATGATTTGCAAAGCGGGAAAAGAGGTGAAAGATATACTTTTATATCAAATTTAGCCTCTATTTTATTTGGATGTGAAGATGCTTTGGTTGTAAACAATAATGCAAGTGCTGTATTTTTGGTATTAAACACACTTGCAAAAAATAAAGAAGTTATAATTAGTAGGGGTGAGCTTGTAGAAATAGGTGGAAGTTTTAGGGTGCCTGAGGTTATGTCAAATTCTGGAGCGATTTTAAAAGAAATTGGCACTACAAATAGAACTAAGCTTAGTGACTATAAAGAGGTGATAAATGAAAATACGGGTTTAATACTAAAAGTTCATAGATCAAATTTTGATATAGTTGGCTTTACAAAAAGCACATCAATAGATGAAATTTCTTCTCTTGGGAAAGAAAATGAAATTCCAAGTTATTATGACTTAGGAAGTGGATATCTTGGAGAACTTCCCTATAATCTTGGTAAAGATGAGCCAGATTTGCAAAAAATTGCAAATAGCGCGGATATAGTTAGCTTTAGTGGTGATAAAATTTTTGGAAGTGCGCAGTGTGGAATTATTTTAGGTAAGAAAAAATATATACAAGAGTTAAAGAAAAATCAGCTTTTAAGGATGTTAAGGGTTGATAAAATGACGCTTAGCATACTAAATTTAAGCATGCTTGCTTATTTAAACCGCTCTTATGAGCAAATTCCAACCCTAAATTTGCTATATAAAAGTGAAGATGAACTTATAAAAAAAGCCCAATACATTATCTCTAAAGTTAATACAAACTTACTTAAAGTAGAAAAAACTATCACTTATATGGGTGGTGGAACTATGCCAAACAAAAAAATACCAAGCATAGCTATATCGTTTGGCGGAAATGCTATAAATTTAGAGTGTAAATTTAGAGAAAAAAATGTAATAGGCAGGATAGAAGATGGCAAATTTATGCTTGATATAAGAAGCGTTTTAGATAGCGATATAAACGAGCTTATAGATGTTATAAAAGAGGTTTTTGGCGATGAATAGTATAATAATAGGCACAGCAGGCCATATAGATCATGGTAAAACTGCGCTTATAAAAGAGTTAAATGGCTTTGAGGGCGACAGATTAGAAGAAGAAAAAAAGCGTGGGATCACGATAGATCTTAGTTTTTCAAATCTAAAAAATAATAAAACAAATATAGCTTTTATTGATGTTCCTGGGCATGAAGGACTTATAAAAACAATGATAAGTGGTGCTTATGCGCTAGATGCTGCTATGGTTGTAGTTGCAGCAGATGATGGCATAATGCCTCAAACCAAAGAACATATTCAAATTTTAAGCATTTTAGATGTGAAATCCTTGATAATTGTAATAACAAAATGTGATTTAGTTTCGCCAGATGTCATAACTACTAGGCAAGAAGAGATAAAAGCGTATATAAAAAGCTTTTCAAATTTACAAATTTTAGAGATTTTTACAACAACCATAAAAGATAAAAACACCATAAAAGATCTTAGAGATTATCTTTTTATGATAAAACCAAAAGAGCATTTTAAGGATCTTGTTTTCCATTACTATATAGATAGATCCTTTAGCCTAAAGGGTATAGGACAAGTAGTTACTGGTAGTTTAATAGGTGGCGAGATAAAAAAAGGTGAGAAAATTTATAACTACGATACCAAAAAAGAATACACCGTAAGAAGCGTTCAAATTCATGATAGCGATGTAGATAGTGCAAGTGCTCCAAATAGAGTTGCATTAAATTTAAGTGCTCCTGATACAAAAGGTATCGCAAAAGGGCAAATGTTAAGCAAAAAAGGATTTTTTAGGACTTTTAGCGATGTTGATTGTGCTATGACAAATGGTGAAGTAGCCCAAAATGAGCGCGTTATATTTTGTGTAGGCACCAAACAGTTAAGCGCAAAAGCAACAATTTGTGGACAGATGAGCGAAAGTCAGTTTGTAACATTTAAATTTGATAAACCAGTATGTCTTAAATTTCAAGAAAGTTTTGTTCTTATATCAAATAATCGTGTTATAGGTGGTGGAAAAGTATTAAATTCAATAAGCGAACCCATGAAAAAACAGCAAAAAATGCCTATCTTAAAAGCTCTTTACGAAAGAGATTTTTTAAGCGCATTTACTTTGCTTAAGGTATTTCATAAACATGGTTTTGGACTTATATCATCATATCAACGTTTCGCATTAACTCACGAAGAGGCACTAGATATAGCTTTAAACTTACAAGATTCTTTTATAGATAAAAAAGAGTTAAATGTATATGATAAATCTGTATTTGGAGAGATTTCTACAATAATCTTAAATATCTTTGCAAAAAATAAGAATGCAATTATATCTGCATTTAGTATCTCAAATAAAATTTCATGGGCAAGCGAAAGCTTGTGTCTTTTTGTGCTAGATAGACTTTTTGAAAATGGCAAAATCTCAAAAAATGGCTCATTTTTCATAGCTAAAAACGCAAATTTAGACGAAATTGTGCAAAGTTTAGACGATAGAATTTATGAGATTTTATTATCTGAAAATTTCACCCCATCTGCTCCTTATAATATCTATGATGAACTTGAGATAGATAGAGTAAATGGCGATAATGCTATGAAAAAACTAACCGCAAGCAAGAAAATCATAAGACTTGCCCACAATCTTTTTATAACTCAAATTTCCTTAAGCAATATTTTAAATTTAATGCGAGAAATGATAAAAATTGATGGTTTTATAAATGTTATTTCTATAAAAAATAAGTTAAACTTAAGTAGAAAATATGCCATTGCATATTTAGAATATATGGATAAATTTGACGATATAATAAAAGACGGTATAAATAGAAAATTTAAATAAAACTTAAAATTATAAATTAATATATGAAAGAAAGCTATATCATTTATAAATATGCTAGAATTGCATATTTATAAATGATGTCATTATGTTTGACAAATTTAAGGAGGGTTTATGAAAGAAACTCGTAGAGAATTTTTGAAAAAAGCTGCTAAAGCTAGCGTTGGTGCTGGAGTTGTAGTAGCTAGTGCAACTGCTGCAAATGCTGTGCCTGTTTCAAAAATAAAAAGCTCAAAAGGCAAACACAAAGAGGTGCTTTACTGGCAAAGTGAAGCTTGGGAAAAATATTATAAAGTAGCTTACTAAGGATATTTTATGAGTAAAACAACACATATAGGAAGGCGTTCTTTTATAAAGTTAGCTGCCCTTGGTGCTGGAGTTGGTGCAAGCGGTGCGTTTGGTTCCAACGAAACATTAAGAAGCGCTACTAAAGAAGAGATTAAAAATCCTTTTCCTGGTTCTGTGATGAAAAGAACAATATGTTCGATTTGTTCTGTTGGTTGCGGAATTGAGGCTGAGGTTGATGAGGGATCAAATGTTTGGATTCGTCAAGATATGGCAGTTGATCATCCCATTTCACAAGGAAGTCATTGTTGTAAAGGAATTGATCAAATTGATTTAACAAAGTCAAAAATGAGGCTTAAATACCCATTAAAAAAAGTAAATGGAAAATGGGAGAGAATTTCGTGGGAGAGTGCTGTTAATGAGATTGGCGATAAAATGCTTAAAATTCGTGAAGAAGACGGGCCAGATAGCGTTGAATTTTTAGGTTCGGCTAAATTCTCAAATGAACAGGCATTTTATTTTAGGAAATTTGCAGCTTTTTGGGGTACAAATAATATAGATCACGTAGCTAGAATTTGACATAGCGCAACAGTCGCCGGTGTGGCGAATACTTGGGGTTATGGCGCGATGACAAATCATGTTGCTGATATGATTAACTCAAAAGTTATATTATTTATTGGTGCGAACTCAGCTGTTGCAAACCCAGTTGGTGCTATGAAACAAGCTTTAAGAGCAAGAGATAGAAACAATGCAAAAATTGTTGTAGTAGATCCAATATTTACAAGAACTGCCGCAAAAGCTGATATGTTTATAAGAATTAGACCAGGAACTGACATAGCTTTCATTTATGGCATGCTTCATTTAATTTTCAAAAATGGTTGGGAAGATAAAGAAGTTATTGCAAAACAAAGTTATGCAGTTGATGAGATTAGAGCAGAAGCGCAGCACTGGACACCAGAAGAAACTGCAAGAGTTACTGGATGCAGTGTTGAAGAACTACAGACATTTACAAAACTTTTTGCTACATCTAAACCTTCTACTTTATGCTGGGCATTAGGTATCACTCAACACTCTGTTGGTAGCTCAAATACTAGAATATTAGCTATATTGCAACTAGTTTTAGGAAATATGGGTAAAGCAGGTGGTGGAACTAATATCTTAAGAGGACATGATAATGTTCAAGGTGCAACAGATATGAACTGTCTTGCCGATAGTTTATCTGGTTACTATGGTCTTAGTGATTCTGCTTTTGAACATCATTGTAAAGGCTGGGGAGTAAATTTTGATGATTTTGTAAAACGCTTTGCGGTTTCAACAAAAGAAAAAAGAGATAAACTTGGTGAAAAAGTTTCAGGAACTAACTTTAAAGAGTATTTTTATCATGATGAGAAAAATCCTGAAGATAGAAATTGGCGTAATGAAAAAGGCTGGTCTCTTTCAAAATGGTGGCAAGGTGTCCTAAAAGAAGAAGAGACATTTTCAAGTGGAAATTTAAGAGTTCTTTGGGTTCAAGGAACAGGTATAACATCCATGGCTCATCAAGTTAAGATAAAAGAAGCTATAGATAAACTTGATATGCTTGTAGTTGCAGAACCTTTTTTAAATGAAGTTGCTATACTTAGTGATAGAAAAGATGGGATTTATGTGTTGCCTGCTTGTACTCAATTTGAGAGTGAGGGTTATGTAAGTGCTACAAACCGCTCAGCACAATGGAGAACACAAGTTATAAAACCACTTTATGAAAGTAAAGAAGATCAAGAAATAATGTTTATGTTTGCTAAAAAATTTGGCTTTTACGATGAGTATGTAAAAGGCATGAAAATGGGCATTGTTGATGGCGAAATAAAACAAGTTAAAGATAATTTTAAATGGCCAGAAGATGCAACAGATGAGATAGCTAGAAATACTCAAAGTATAGGTAATAACGGCAGAACTGCAGCAAGACTTAAAAAACATCAAGAAAATTGGCAATTTTTTGATCCAGCTACTTTAAAAGGTAGGGGTCCGGTTGAGGGTGAATATTATGGTCTTCCATGGCCATGTTGGGATGAAAAACATCCAGGAACACCAATACTTTATGATATAACAAAACCTTATATTGAAGGTGGTATGGGCTTTAGAAATAGATTTGGCTTAGAACATAATGGTGTTAGCCAACTTGCTGATGAGAGCATTACTTTACCTGGTTCAAAAGTAAAAGGCGGTCATGCTCAAATTACTAAAGAAAATATCGAAAAAGTTCTAGGCATCACCCTAAGTGCAGATGAAAAATCCAAAATGGGTTCAAATTGGAGCATGGATTATAGTGGAATCATAGCTAAGAAATGTCGTGAGGCTGGAGTTTGTCCATGTGGAAACGCAAGAGCAAGGGTTAAAGTTTGGGAATTTGCAGATCAGATACCAAAACACAGAGAGCCTATCCACTCACCAGATTGGGATTTAGTTAAAAAATACCCTACTTTTGAAGATCAAAAAAGAAACTTTCGTGTTTCTACTAAATTCATAAGTGAACAACAAGAAAAAGATTGGTCAAAAGATTTCCCAACTATTATAAGCTCACTTAGGGTTGTAAACTTAAGTGGCGCTGGTATGATAGAAAGAACAAGTAAATATCTAGCGGCTATTACACCTGAAATGTTTGCTCATGTTAATCCAGATTTAGCGGCAAAATATGGTATCACAGATGGTTCTATGATGTGGATACATGCTCCACAAGGAACAAAGATAAAGGTAAAATGTATATATTCACATTCTGTTACTCCAGATAGAATTTGTTTACCTTATAACTTTGCTGGTATTATGCAAGGTGTTGATTTAAGTGATCGTTATCCAGAGGGAACTAAACCTTATATAATAGGTGAGAGCTCAAATACTATCACAAACTATGGATTTGATATAAATACCCAAATTTCAGAGTTTAACGCCGGTCTTTGTAGACTAGAAAAAGCATAAGAAAGGAGTAAGTTATGGCAAGAATGAAATTTTATGTAGATGTTCAAAGATGTATAGCTTGTTATGGTTGCCAAGTTGCTTGCTCTTCAGCTCATGAAGTTCCAGTTGGTATCAATAGGCGTAAAGTTCTTATAATAAATGAGGGTGTACCTGGTAAAGAGTTTGCAAGCACTATAGCGTGCCAGCACTGTACTGACGCACCTTGTGCCCAAGTTTGTCCTGTAAACTGTTTTTATATAAGAGAAGACGGAGTTGTATTGCATGATAAAAAAACTTGTATAGGATGCGGATATTGCTTGTATGCGTGTCCATTTGGTGCACCACAATTCCCAAGAGATGGTGCCTTTGGTATAAAAGGCGAGATGGATAAATGTACAATGTGTGCAGGTGGTCCAGAAGAGACGAACTCACTAGAAGAAAGAGAGCTGTATGGTCAAAACCGTATAGCAGAGGGTAAAGTACCAATGTGTGCAGCAATTTGTTCTACAAATGCTTTACTTGTTGGAGATGCGACTGAAGTTTCAAATATGTATAGAAAACGTATCATGACAAAACAACCAAATGTTGCTCCAAACTTTTCTTTATAATTAAAAATTATAGTCTTAGAAAAATTTCTAAGACTATAAAATATTCTTAAAAATTTATTATATTTAATTATTGTTTAATATTAAATCTCTTATAATCCTTATATTAAGTAATTGTTGCCAATATGTTATCTTTTAATGATAGCATCAATAGTTTAAAATTTATTTTAGTACCAGGGAGTAATAGACATGATATTTAGAAAAGTTGCTAGCAAGATAGCTATAATAGTTCTTGTATTACTTGTAGTTACATTTGTTGCTTTATCTGTTGTAAATTATAATTCAACCAAAAAGATGACAATTAATCTTGCTGAAGATCAAAAATCAGTATCTAATGCTATAACAACAGCTTTAGTTGAAAATTTTATGAGCGAAAAAGTGGATTCCGTTGTTGTATTTCATAACTATTTACTAGAAAATCCATGGCTTTTGAATGATAGACAGGCTCTTAAAGAAAAGCTAATGACAGCTGCATTAACGGCTGGATTAAATGAATTTTATCTTGGGTTTGAAAGCGATGGGTCAATTCATGATGTTATTTTTGAAGCTGGTAAAAAGCCAGAGTTTGTCTATAAAGATCCTGTAAGTACTGACTATGATGCTAGGGCAAGAGGATGGTATAAAGATGCTGTAAAAAATGGTAAATTAACTTTTTCTCCACCATATTTAAGTTCTACGGGCCTTCCTTGCATATCTATGTCTATACCTATCATAATAAATGGTAAACTAGTTGGAGTATTTGGTGGCGATATATTTTTAAATACAATGAACTCAAAATTAAGTACTATTAAGGATTCTTCAACAAGTTTAGTTACTGTTATTGATTCAAATACAAATCAAATGATATATCATCCAAATAAAGATATGATTATGTCAGATAAACCAGAAGTTGTATCTATAGTAAAAAATTTTAAAGATGGGTTTGAAAAAAGCGGAACAGATCCATTTGAATATGAATTAAATGGAGTACATAGAGTTGCGGCTTGTAGTAAATATGAGGCTACAAATTGGCTTGTATGTTCTGCAAATTCTGTAAGCGATTATGATGATGCGTTATCTAATATATTTGTTTCACAAAGCTTGACATCTACTGTTTTTACAATTATTATAATTTTAATATTAACATTTGTTGTAACATTTTTCTTAAAACCAATCTCAATCATCCAAAACGGACTTAACGATTTCTTTAAATTTATTAATCACGAAAAAAGCAGTGCTGAGAATATAAAAATATCTTCTAAAGACGAATTTGGAAATATGGCAAAAGCCATCAATGAAAATATAGAAAAAACAAAAATAAATTTACAAGAAGAAAATGAGTTTATAGCTAAGTCTAATAAATTTGTAGATGAGATAAAACAAGGTGATTTCCTAGCTACTATGGATGCAAATACTTCAAATCCATCTTTAAATAAACTAAAAGGAACATTTAAAGAGCTCCAAGAAGTTTTAAGTAGTAGGATTGCAGATGATAGCAATCGTATATTTAAACTTTTAGATGAATACAAAGGAAGTAATTTTACTTCTAGAATAGAAGATAAAGGAACTATAGCTCAAGGTATTAACTCTCTTGGTGATGTTGTATCAAACATGTTAAAATCAAATTTAGAAAAAGCAGAAAATTTACAACAAAAAGCAGATTCTTTATCTAAAGCAGTAGATCAAATAACCACTTCAGCCAACAAACAAGCAAATGCTCTAGAAGAAAGTGCGGCTGCAGTTGAAGAGATGAGTAGTTCTATGAACTCAATCAATCAAAAAACAACAGAAGTTATAGCTCAATCTGAAGAGATTAAAAATGTTATTACTATAATAAAAGATATATCAGAACAAACAAACCTACTAGCACTTAATGCTGCAATAGAAGCAGCTAGAGCTGGAGAAGCAGGACGTGGCTTTGCAGTTGTTGCAGATGAAGTTAGAAAACTAGCTGAAAAAACAGGTAAGTCACTTACTGAAATAGAAGCTAATGTAAATGTATTAACTCAAAGCATTAATGAGATGAGTGAAAGCATAAGAGAACAAACTGAAGCAATATCTATGATAAATAACTCTGTTGCAGATGTTGATGCTTTAACAAAAGAAAATGTAAGTATTGCTAATAATACAAACGCTATAACAAAAGAACTAGATACTATGTCTAAAGATATGGTTAATGATGTTAGAAAGAGTAAATTCTAACATTAAATTTATTGCGAGAGGCTAGGTTGCTTTCTCGCAATAATTAAATTTACACTTCTTATATTTTAAATTTACTAGATGTAAAGTAAAAGTAAGCTATTATCATATAATTAAATTTATAAAAAGAGATAGTATGAATATAGTTTTTATAGGGACTCCTGATTTTGCTACCACTATTTTAAAAGAACTTTTTTTAAATGATTTTTGTATAAAAGCTTTGGTTTGTGCTGAGGATAAAGCTGTTGGTAGAAAGCTTGTTTTAGCTCCTCCTGATACTAAAAAATTTGTTTTACAAAACTATCCTGATACTCAAATTTTACAACCCAAAACGTTAAGAGATGAAAGTGTTGTGAATCATTTAAAAAGCTTAAAGCCAGATTTTATTATTGTCGCTGCTTATGGTAAAATCTTGCCAAAAAGTGTTTTAGATATAGCACCTTGTATAAATTTACATGGTTCTATACTTCCTAAGTATCGTGGTGCAAGCCCTATACAGTCCATGGTTTTAAATAATGACAATGTATTTGGCGTAACTGCTATGAAAATGGATGAAGGTCTTGATAATGGTGATATGCTTGGCTTTAGCATATTAAAAAATAATGGACAAAATTCCAGTGTACTTTTTGATGAGCTTTCACAAATGGCAGCAAAATTATGTGTAAAGGTATTAAAAAACTTTGAAAATATAATGCCTTTAAGGCAATTTGATGCTCTTTCAAATCATTGTGTAAAAATTCAAAAAAGCGATGGCTTAATCAGTTTTGATGAAAGCGCAGATGAAGTGGTGTCTAAATTTAAAGCCTATTTTGGTTGGCCTGGAATTTATTTTAAAAACGGCATAAAACTTATAGATATAAAAAAATTCTCAAATTCTCAAAATCAAAAGCTTGGAGTTATAACTGAGTTAACTAAAGAAGGGTTTAGTTTGGCTTTTAATGGCGGAGAGTTAGAAATTTTATCTCTTCAGGAGCCAACCAAAAAGCCAGTGTTAGCAAAAGATTATATAAATGGCAAAAGGCTTAAAGTTGGTGATAGAATTTGTTGATGAGATTAACTCTACTCAAAAAGAATTATGCCAAAGAGTAAGATATGGCATTGTAAAAGAGCCATTTTGCATAGTTGCAAATTCTCAAACTGGTGGCGTTGGAAGTAGGGAAAATGAGTGGGTCAGTGAGATTGGAAATTTATATATGTCATTTTGTGTTGGTAAAAAAGATTTACCAGAGGATGTAAAAGATGTTTCTATATCTATATATTTTTCTTGTATATTAAAAGAAATTTTAAGTGAGTTTGGGTCAAAAATTTGGGTAAAATGGCCTAATGATTTTTATCTAAATGATAAAAAAATTGGCGGCACAATAACATCAAAAATAGATAATTTTTTTATTTGTGGCATAGGATTAAATTTAATAAATTGTCCAGAAAATGCAACGATTTTGGATATAAATATAAGCAGAGATACCATAGTTTATGCATTCATGGAGAAATTAAAAAAAAGAATTTCATGGAAGCAAATTTTTAGTAAGTTTTTGATAGAATTCGAGAAGTCAAGAGAATTCACATCCCACAATGAAAATAATGAGATAGTAAGTTTAAAAGATACTATTTTGTGCGAGGATGGTTCAATCTTGATAAATAAAAAAAGGATGTATTCATTAAGATGAGTGAAGTTATAGCTATTGCAAATCAAAAAGGTGGCGTTGGGAAAACTACAACGGCTGTAAATTTAGCGGCATCTTTAGCTGTTGCAGAAAAAAAGGTTCTTCTTATAGATGTAGATCCGCAAGCAAATGCAACCACAGGAATGGGTTTTAGTAGAAGCGATTACGAGTATAACATTTATCATGTTTTAACAGGAAGAAAAAAACTTTCGCAAATTATCTTAAAAACTGATATCCCTGCTCTTTTTTTAGCACCATCAAATATTGGCTTAGTAGGTATAGAACAAGAAATAAATGAAAAAGATAACAAATTAATATTAAAAAATAAAATAGCTGAAGTTTTAGATGATTATGATTATATTATTATAGATTGCCCGCCAGCGCTTGGCAGTATAACAATAAATGCACTTAGTGCCAGTGATAGTGTTATAATACCAATACAATGTGAGTTTTATGCACTTGAAGGACTTGCTCTTATATTAAATACTGTAAAAATTATTAAAAAAACTATAAATTCAAAACTAAGTATAAAGGGATTTTTGCCAACTATGTTTAGTACACAAAACAATCTTGCAAAAGAAACTATTGCGAATTTAAAGCAACATTTTAACAATAAACTTTTTAAAGACGATAATGATAGTTTGGTTGTAATTCCTAGAAATGTTAAGTTGGCTGAAAGTCCGAGTTTTGGAAAGCCCGTGATACTTTATGATATTAAGTCTCCTGGTTCGCAAGCTTATCAAAGTTTAGCATATTCTATAATGAGTTAAAATGGCAAAAAGACTAAGTTTAGGAAGAGGATTAGAAGCCATACTAGGGGATGTTGAAGAGGCATATGTAAGAGAGCTTGAAAGTGGTTCAAAAAAAGATATGGTTTTGGAGTTGCAAATTGATAAAATACTACCAAACCCATTTCAGCCAAGAAAAAAATTTGATAAAACTGCACTTGAAGAACTTGCTGAATCCATAAAAAAACATGGATTATTGCAACCAATTGTTGTTAAGCAAGATGGCGAAAATTATGTAATAATTGCTGGCGAGAGGAGATTTAGAGCTACAAAACTTTTAGGTAGTCAAAACATAAAAGCCATAGTTGCTGATATGAAATCTCAAAATTTAAGAGAACTTGCTTTGATAGAAAACATTCAAAGAGAAGATTTAAATCCAATAGAGCTTGCAAATTCCTACAAAGAGTTGATAGATGAGTATAGAATAACCCAAGATGCACTTTCTGATATAATTAAAAAATCTCGTGCTCAAATAACAAATACTCTTAGACTTTTAACATTAGATGAAAAAACAAAACATTTTTTAAGTTTGGGCGAGATTTCTCAAGGTCATGCTAAGATAATGGCTGGTCTTGATAAGAATGATGAAATGGCAGTTTTGGATACTATAATAGGTCAAAAGCTCAGCGTAAGAGATACTGAAAATTTAGTAAAAAATATAAAAAACAAAAAAACAAAAAAAAATAACTCTACTACATCTAAAGAATCCGAATATTTAGATGAACTCGATATTTTAAAAAATATTCTTAAAAAAATTGGTATAAATAGTTCTTTTAAGGGTAGAAATATAACACTAAAATTTAATAGTGTTGAAAATATAAAAAGTTTAATTGAAAAAATACAGTAAATATGGTAAAATTACCATTTTGCAATTTATAAATTTCTTAAAAAGGGGATTTTGTGTTAGAATTTGACATTCGTTTAATGGTATTTACGGCTATTTTATTTATATTATTAATAGCTATATTAAATAAAATTTTGTATAGGCCTGTCATAGCTTTTATGGATAAGAGAGAAATTTCCATAAGACAAGATGAGATAAATGCAAATAAAAATGATGAAGATATAAATTCATATCTTGTTAAATCAAATGAGATAATTAGTATTGCTAAAATAGAGGCAAATAAAATAAAACAAGATGTTCTAAACGATGCTAAAGATAAAGCATTTAAGGAACTAAGTGCTAAGAAATCAAATTTAGAAGAAGATTATAATAATTTTATAGCAGAATTAAATAAGCAAAAAGATGAATTTAAAGATAGTTTATTATCCAAGCTTCCTGAATTTAAAGATAGCTTGAATAATAAATTTGCAAAAATTTAAGGAGGATAGATTTGAAAAAAACAATACTGTTTTTGTTGTGTGTGCCTGTATTTATTTTTAGTGCTACCCATGATGGACCAAAAGATTATGATATAGTGCCAAGAGCCATAAACTTTATATTATTTGCTGGTATTTTATTCTATTTTCTTGCCAATCCTTTAAAAAAAGCTTTTCAAAATAGAACAAATGGTATTGCAAAAAGATTAGAGACAATTTCAGAAAAATTAAGAGATTCGAGAAATAAAAAAGAAGCTGCTATAAAAAAAGTAGATGATGCTAATGTACTCGCAAAAGATATGATAAATACAGCTCATAAAGAAGCTGAAAATTTAAGAAGAGATGTTGAGAAAGACTTGTCTCAAGATATTGCAAATTTGATCAAGAATTATGACAGCCAAAAAGAATTTGAAAAACGCAAAATGACAAAAGAAGCTATTGCTAAAGTTTTAGATGAGATGTTTGAAGATAAAAATCTAAAACTAGACCAAAGTGATTTGGTTGATTTAGTTCTTAAAAAGGTTGGATAATGAGTGATCAAGTATCAAAAAAGTATGTAAAAGCTATTTTAAGTGAATTTAAAAGTGAAGAGCTAGACAATGTTATATCTGCTTTAAATGATATAAATTCTGCTTTCTTGCTAGATAAATTTAATAACATAGTAACTTCACCAATGTTAAGTAGTTCGCAAAAAGCGGATTTTATACTATCTTTGGTTGATAAGCCAAACAAAAAATTTGTGAATTTCATAAATTTATTATCCGAAAATAAAAGATTGGCAATGATACCTAGTATTACACAAGAGCTCAATCATGCCAATGCTATTTCCAAAAAAACATATAAAGGCGTTGTTTATACAAAATTTCAACTTCTAGATGCACAAAAAAAATCATTAGAAGAGAGATTTTCAAAGAAATTTGATGCAAAAGTTGTATTTGATTTTTACACAAATGATTTTAATGGTATTAAAATTAGCATACCAGATCTTGGTGCAGAAGTTAATTTTTCTATCGATAGGCTCAAAAATATGATGAGCGAACATATACTAAAAGCAATATAAAAGGAGTAAAATAGTGAGTGAAAAAGTTAAAGTTGAAGAAATTAGCTCTATAATCAAAGAAAGAATTGAAAATTTTGATTTTAGTGTGAATATTGAAGAAACCGGTAAAGTAGTATCTATAGCTGACGGTGTTGCATCTGTTTATGGCATAAAAAATGTTATGGCAAATGAGATGGTTGAGTTTGAAAATGGAGCAAGAGGACTTGCTTTAAACCTAGAAGAAAACAGTGTTGGTATAGTTGTTTTAGGTAGTTCTGCTGGTATAAAAGAAGGACAAAGCGTAAAAAGATTAGGAAAACTTTTAAGAGTTCCAGTTGGTGATGCTTTGATAGGAAGAGTTGTAAATGCTCTTGGTGAGCCAATAGATGGCAAAGGCCCAATTGAAGCAACTGAGAGTAGATTTGTTGAAGAAAAAGCAAAAGGTATCATGGCAAGGAAATCAGTTCATGAACCACTTCAAACAGGTCTTAAAGCCGTTGATGCACTTGTTCCAATTGGTAGGGGGCAAAGAGAGCTTATCATAGGTGATAGACAAACAGGTAAAACTACAGTTGCAACAGATACTATTATAAACCAAAAAGGTGGAGATGTTATTTGCATTTATGTAGCAATTGGACAAAAACAATCAACAGTAGCTCAAGTAGTAAAAAAGCTTGAAGAATATGGCGCTATGGATTATACAATAGTAGTAAGTGCGAGCGCAAGTGAAGCTGCTGCACTTCAATACATTGCTCCTTATGCAGGATGTACAATGGGTGAGTATTTTAGAGATAACTCAAGACATGCGCTTATTATCTATGATGATTTAAGTAAACACGCTGTTGCATACCGTGAAATGTCACTTATTTTAAGAAGACCACCAGGAAGAGAGGCTTATCCTGGAGATGTTTTTTATATTCATTCAAGATTACTTGAAAGAGCAAGCAAGTTAAGCGATAAATTAGGAGCTGGTTCATTAACAGCACTTCCTATCATAGAAACACAAGCAGGAGATGTTTCAGCATACATTCCAACCAACGTTATTTCTATAACAGATGGTCAAATTTATCTTGAGACAAGCCTTTTTAACTCTGGTGTAAGACCGGCTATAAATGTTGGTTTATCAGTTTCAAGGGTTGGCGGTTCTGCGCAAATTAAAGCTATCAAAAAAGTTTCAGGAACTCTAAGACTTGATCTTGCACAATACCGTGAACTTCAAGCTTTCGCTCAATTTGCTAGCGACTTAGATGAAAGCAGTAGAAAACAACTTGAAAGAGGACAAAGAATGGTTGAGATACTAAAACAACCTCCTTATGCTCCACTTGGTGTTGAAAAACAAGTTGTTATAATATATGCTGGAAGTCATGGGTATTTGGATGATATTCCAGTATCTGCTATATCAAAATTTGAAAATGAACTTTACCCATATATAGAAGCAAAATGTCCTGAACTTTTTGAGCAAATTTTAAATAAAAAAGCACTAGACAAAGAGATAGAGGAATTGCTTATAAAAGCATTAAATGATTTTAAGGCGACTTTTGTAGTTGAATAAGGTAAGAAATGTCAAATTTAAAAGAGATTAAAAACAAGATAGTTAGTGTTAAAAATACTGAAAAAACAACTAAAGCTATGAAACTTGTTTCTAATGTTAAACTCAAAAAAGCCAAAGAAGCAGCTAAAAAATCTAGTAATTACGCTATTAAAATAAATGAAATATTAAGTGAGATATCGTATGAGTTAAAGCAGAATGCGATAGTGCTTAGCGAAGATAAATTTTTTAATGTGAATAAAGATGTATCAAAAGTAGATATTATTTTTGTAACATCTGATAAAGGACTTTGTGGTGGTTTCAATATGAATACCATCAAAGCTGTAAAAGAGCTTATAAATGAGTATAAAGCTAAACAAGTAAAAGTAAGACTTAGGGCTGTTGGAAAAAAAGGTATAGAATATTTTAAATTTCAAGGTGTAGATCTTTTAGAAACTTATGTTGGAGTAAGCTCTTCTCCTAATTATGAGAAAGCCACTGAAATTATTAATGACGCTATTAGTGATTTTGAAAAAGGCTTAACAGATAAAGTTATTTTAGTTCATAATGGTTATAAGAGCATGATTGCTCAACAAATTAGAATAAACGATATTGTTCCAATAAAGCCTATTACACCAACTGATAATATGGTAAATAAAACAACTTCTATGCTTGAAATAGAGGCAGAAGATAAAAATGCTCTTATGACAGAACTTTTCAAAAAGTATTTTGAATACAGTATGTATTTTTCACTAATAGATAGTCTAGCAGCTGAACACAGCGCTAGAATGCAAGCTATGGATAGTGCGACAAGTAATGCAAAACAAAGAGTTTTTGAACTAAATTTAGAATATAACAAAGCTAGACAAAGTTCTATTACTACAGAGCTTACTGAGATTATCAGTGGCGTTGAATCAATGAAATAAATAAAGGAGAATGAATTATATGAAAGGAATAATCAGTCAGGTTATGGGGCCTGTTGTAGATGTCGATTTTAATGATTACCTGCCGAAAATTAACGAAGCTATAGAAGTTAATTACGAGTTAGATGGCAAAAAAATGAGACTTATTCTTGAAGTAGCTGGTCACCTTGGTGATAACAGAGCAAGAACTATTGCGATGGATATGAGTGACGGTTTGCAAAGAGGTTTAGAAGTTACAGCGCTTGGCACCCCTATAACAGTTCCAGTAGGAGAAAAAGTTCTAGGAAGAATGTTTAATGTTACAGGCGATTTAATAGATGAAGGTGAATCTAGTGATTTTGATAAAAAATGGGCTATTCATAGAGATCCGCCATCATTTGAAGAACAAAGCACAAAAAGTGAAATTTTTGAAACTGGTATAAAGGTAGTCGATCTTCTTGCTCCTTATGCAAAGGGTGGTAAAGTTGGATTATTTGGTGGTGCTGGTGTGGGTAAAACAGTTATCATTATGGAACTTATTCACAATGTCGCCTTTAAACATAGCGGTTATTCAATATTTGCAGGTGTTGGTGAGAGAACAAGAGAAGGTAATGACCTTTATAATGAGATGAAAGAATCTGGCGTTTTGGATAAAGTTGCCTTATGCTATGGTCAAATGAATGAACCACCGGGGGCAAGAAACCGTATAGCTCTAACAGGTCTTACAATGGCTGAGTATTTCCGTGATGAAATGGGATTAGATGTTTTGATGTTTATTGATAATATCTTTAGATTTTCACAATCAGGTTCTGAGATGTCAGCACTACTTGGGCGTATTCCATCAGCTGTTGGTTATCAACCAACCTTAGCAAGTGAGATGGGAAAACTTCAAGAAAGAATTACATCAACTAAAAAAGGTTCTATTACATCTGTTCAAGCTGTATATGTTCCGGCGGATGACTTAACTGACCCAGCTCCTGCTACAGTTTTTGCTCACCTAGATGCAACAACAGTTTTAAACAGGAGCATAGCTGAAAAAGGTATTTACCCTGCAGTTGATCCACTTGATTCAACATCAAGAATGCTAGATCCGCAAATTGTAGGTGCTGAACATTATAATATTGCTCGTGGCGTTCAACAAGTATTGCAAAAATATAAAGATTTACAAGATATAATAGCAATTCTTGGTATGGATGAGTTAAGCGAAGAAGATAAACTTGTAGTTGATAGAGCTAGAAAAATAGAAAAATATCTATCTCAACCATTCTTCGTCGCTGAAGTTTTTACAGGTAGTCCTGGAAAATATATTACATTACAAGAGACGATCGAAGGCTTTAAAGGTATATTAGAAGGAAAATACGATGATTTACCTGAAAATGCTTTCTATATGGTGGGAAATATAGACGAAGTGGTAGCTAAGGCTGAAAAAATTAAACAAGCTTAAGGTTAGGTAGTTTTATGGATACATTAAAATTAGAGATTGTAACTCCTGATGGTATGATATTTTCGAATAATGTAAAGTCAGTTGTTATGCCAGGAGCGGAAGGTGAACTAGGTGTACTACCTAGACACGCCTCTTTAATAACTCTTCTTAAAGCGGGCGCTATAGATATAGAAGATGTAAGTGGCTTTCATGAAGTTGTTGCTATTAATTGGGGATATGCTAAAATAGATGAAAATCATGTTGGTATATTGGCAGATGGTGCTGTGTATATTTCTGGTAAAAACGATGGTGAGCTTTCTAAATCTTTAGAAAATGCAAAAGAGCTTATAAAAAGTATGAGCAGTGATAGTGTTGCAATGGCTGCAACTATGTCAAAAATAGATCATGTAGCGAGAAAAAATTAGTGAGTGGATTAGATATATTTTTTGACTACTTTTTAAGAAGTAGTTTTATAACGATTTTTGTTTTATCATGGCTGTCTATATATTTTATAATTAGTTTTACTATACTTATATCTAGAATGATTGGTCTTAAACAATGGATTAACGATGAGCAAAATGCATTAGAATCTCTTATAATGGGTACAAAAATTGTGCCTGTAAATTCCATTTTAAAAAAATGTACATCTGGTAAAATAACAAAAGAGAAATTAAATATTTGTATTAGTAAAGCACAAAAAAACTCATCTAGTGGACTTACTTGGCTTAGCATCATAGCCTCTACATCTCCATTTATAGGTCTTTTTGGAACGGTAGTTTCGATATTAGAAACATTTTCTAAACTTGGCCAAAGCGGCGGTTCAATAAGTGTAATAGCACCAGCTATAAGTGAGGCATTGATTGCGACTGGATGCGGTATTTTTGTTGCAATTCCTGCTTATACTTTTCATCTTTTACTTAAGAGAAAATCTTATGAGCTAATGCATATTATACACAATGAAGCAGATATCATTGTAAGCAGTTCTAAAGAGGATTAATGACATCAATAGAAAATGATTCACCAGAATTAAATATCACTCCACTTGTTGATATAATGCTAGTTTTACTAGCAATACTTATGGTAACGGCGCCAACTTTAGTTTATGAAGAGCAAATTACTTTGCCAGATGGCTCTAAAAGTACACAAAATCAAAGTAAATCTAAGGATTTGGTAGTTAGGATTGATGCAAATAAAAAGGTTTACATAGATCAAAATAGTATGAGTATTGCGGAACTTCCTGATAATATAATGCTTTTATCTGCAAAATATAATAAAGAATCTCCTGTTTATATTAAAGCAGATAAAAATTTATTATATGATGATGTTATGTTTGTATTAAAAAGTGTTAAAAATGCTGGTTTTACAAAGGTAGCTTTGCAAACAAATGGTTAGAAACGATAATACAGTAAAATATCCAGTTTTTGGGTCTTTTTTCTTTTCTTTTTGTATATATTTTGCTATTTTAGTGGTACTTTTTTTTAAAGTAACTCAATATAAAGAAGAAGCTGTAAAATATACAGACACGCTAGATGCTTTTATGGATGTAGTTGTTATAGATACGCCAATAGAGTCAAATACTCCAAAAGCGCCTAAACCCAAAGAAGAAAAACCAGTTGAAGAAAAACCAGTTGAAGCCAATAAAATAGCTGAGGTTGTAAAAGAGCAAACTACTATGAAAGAACCTAAACCAGCAAAAGAACCTACTGAAGTTAAAGAAGTTAAAGAAGTTAAAGAAGTTAAAGAAAAACTTCCTCCCCCACCTAAACCTAAAGAAGAGCCAAGTGTTCAAGATCTTTTTAAAACAGTTGATACATCTAAAATAAAATATACTAAAGAAAAAGTAGAAAAAAAAGTAGAAAAAAAGGAAGCTAAAAAAGAAGAGATTGCTGTGCAACAAAAAATTCAAAGTAGAAAAAAAAGTGACAACGAAACTACAACTACTAAAAAATCTGCTAGTGATCTTGTAAAAGGCTTAGAAATTGATCAAGTTGCAAAATCTCCTAAAGCACAAAGTACAGGGAAATATGATCCTTTTTATGGTGCCATTACAAGGATATTAGAGCAACACTGGAGAGCATACCGAGCAGAGACAGATAATACAGCTAAAGTAGAAATACAAATCGATAAATATGGTAAATTCAGTTATAATATAGTAGGATTATCTCCTGATAATGAATTTAATCAAAAGGTTAAAAAGTTCTTAGCAGATATGGTGAATGTTACATTTCCTCCAGCGCCTGCTGGCAAAGATAATGTAATAAAAATAGTTTTAGAAGACAAAACGACAACGGAGTAGACATGAAAAAAATTTTCTTATTAATGATTATGGTGGTTAACATATTCGCAGTAGATGCTACTATGTCAATAGTTAATCAAGGTGTTGTATTACCAAAAATAGTTGTTCAAGATGCTACAACAATGGTAAGCGACGAGGCTTTAAAACAAAAATTTTTTAAACTTGTGGTAGGTGATTTAAAAGTTGGTGCTACTTTTGAAGTTCTAGACGAATACATATCCACAAGTTATGAAGGTGACCCAGTTAGTAATGTAATGAGCGAAAAGGGTGCCCAAATTATATATAGATATGCACTTGAAGGTTCAAAAAGCTCTAATTTAAAATTAAAAGTTAAAATACTAGATCCTAAAAAAGCTCAAGTTAGATATGAAAAAATTTACAACATATCAAATGGTGAAAAATTTCCATATTTAGCACATAAAAGTGTTATGGATTTGATAGATAATCTTAATATGTCTCCTGTAAAATGGATGGCAAATTCTATTATTTTTGCAAGAGAAATTTCTCCTATGAAAAGTGAAATTATAGTTGCTGATTATACTCTTACTTATCAAAAGACAATTCTAAGAGATGGACTGAATGTTTTTCCAAAATGGGCTAATAATGAACAAAGTGCCTTTTATTATACAAAATACAATAAATCAAATTTATCTATATATAAATATGACATGGCTAGTGGTAGAAGCACAAAAATCATAGATGGTGATGGTATGCTTGTGGCATCAGATGTGAGCAAAGATGGCTCAAAACTTCTTTTAACGATGGCGCCACATGATCAACCAGATATTTATATATATGACTTAAATAGTAAAAATTTAAAACAACTAACTGATTATAAAGGTATAGATGTTAATGGAAACTTTGTTGATAATGACTCAAGGATAGTTTTTGTAAGTGATAGATTGGGATATCCAAATATATATTCACAAGGTATTAACGATAAAACTGTAGAACAAATGGTTTATCAAGGGAGAAATAATAATTCAGTTAGCACATATCAAAATTATATAGTATATTCAAGTAGAGAGGATAATGTAGGACAGTTTGGAACCAGAGATTTCAACATCTATTTAATATCAACCCAAACAAACTATGTTAGACAACTCACATCTGGCGGTAAAAATAACTTCCCTAGATTTTCAAATGATGGCGGAAGTATAATATATATAAAAGATATGGGTGGTCAAAGTGCTGTAGGTATAATTAGAGTAAACGAAAACAAAAGTTTTCAATTTCCGTTAAAAATTGGTAAAATTCAGTCAGTAGATTGGTAAAATTTTTAAAATTTATGTTATAATACGATAAATCAAATCAAAAAAGGGAAGAAATATGAAAAAAGTATTTTTAATTTCAGTTGCAACAGCTGCAATTTTATTCAGTGGTTGTAGTCAAAAGACTCCAGAGGTTGACACAAGCGCTAGCTCACAAGGCGTAAGCAACGACTATAGTTCTGGTAGTAGAGACACAATGAGTGAATCAGATAGATTAAATGCTCTTATGGCTCAACTTAATTCACAAATCAAATCAGTATATTTTGATTTTGATAAATTTAATATCAAAAGCGATATGCAACCAGTTGTCGCAACAAATTCAAACCTTCTTTCATCTTCAGAGGCTAGCAGTATATCTATAAAATTAGAAGGAAACTGCGATGAATGGGGAACTGATGAGTATAACTATGCGCTAGGATTAAAAAGAGCAAAAGCTGTAAAAGATGCGCTTTCTAGCCGTGGTGTAAATGCAGATAGAATATCTATCGTAAGTAATGGTAAAAGTAATCCAGTTTGTACAGAAAAATCAAAATCTTGCGATGCTCAAAACAGACGCGCAGATTTTACACTTCTTCCATAATTTATGATTAATAAAAATCTTTTTTTGGTAGCTATGTTTATAGCTACCTCTTCATTATTTTCCACAGAAGTTTCGGTGTTTGATGCCGGAAATTTAGATAGCTCTAGTCCTTATGGTCTTACACAAAATGAACAAGTTTTATTAAACAATAAAAAGAAAGTAGAAAAATTAAATCAAAACTTTGGTAGTACAGAAGCAAAAGTAAATAACGCCTTAGAGCGCATAGAAGGTCTTCAAAGTATACTAGAGGGTAATAGTGCCCAACTGGGTAGAATAGAACAAAGACTATCTATGTTGGAAGCTGGTGGTGCAGGTAATTCTACTGGAGCTAGTGAGAGCGATTTAAAAAAGTATGTTGAGCAAAGTAGGGCCATACAAGAAAAAAATAATAATGAAATAAAAAAGATTTTAGCTGAGTTAAGCGCACTTATAGATTCAATTAATTCAAATTATGTATCAAAAAGCGATCTTGCAAAAATGAATTTAAAAGATGTCTCAAAAGATACAAAAGAAACTCCAAAAAAAAAAGAACCAGAAACTAAAGTAGATACCACTGCTCAAAAATCAAGTTCCGATTTTACTAAAAAATCACCTTCCGAGATATTAAAAGAAGCATCTGATATGTATAAAAGCAAAGATTATGCGGGGGCAAAAGAGAGATACTCTCATCTTGTAAGTATAAATCATAGGCCAGCAGAGGCTACTTTCATGCTTGGTGAAATAGAGTATTTTAATAAATCATATGCATCTGCTATAGAGCAATACCAAAAAAGTATATCTATATATGATAAAGCAAGTTATACTCCAAAACTTTTATATCATACTGCAATTAGCTTTGATAAAATAGGAGATAAAACAAGTGCGAATAAGTTTTATAAATTTTTAAAAAGCTCATATCCAAATTCAGAAGAAGCTAAAGTCTCACCAAACCGCTAATAATTAAAATATAAAATTAATTTTATATTAAGTCTTGTGTTAGTGTATTGATAGATTAAATTGCTATCATTAACACATAATTTTACACAAGTAGAATATATGTTTTTAAAAACTTTTACAAAATCTTTAGTGTTTTAGCAATGCTAACAGCTATCAGTATAAGTGCAGCGGTTGTAGAGGGGAGAGATTATGTTAAACTTGAAAAACCTATTGAAAATACAGAAAGTACAGTTATAAAAGTTTTTAGTTATGATTGTCCATTTTGCTATAAATATGATAAAAGTGTAACCAACCCTGTTATGCAAAAAATTCCAGAAATGAAATTTGTTCCATATCATCTAGCTACAAAATGTAAATTTGGTAAATATGCTAGCGAAATTTTAGCAGCTATGATTGTTAAAGAGCAAGCATCTAATACTGATTTGCTTGATGATAAATCAAATTTCAAAAAAGCTAAATTTAATATATGTAAAGCTTATCATGATAAAGAAGAGAGATGGGGTGTTGGGATAGAGCTTAGATAAAGGAATGGACAATGGTATCGAATATGGAGCACTTAGTATTGATTTAATAAAGCTTTCAAATAAAAAGATACAATGGAGAAGCATTATAACCTTTCCATTTTAGTATCTTTTTAGATTTTTTATCTCTTCAAGAATTTGATTTTTTGGAGTAATTCCTAAAAATTTTTTATCTAGTTTGCCATTTTCATCATAAAAATAAGTTGCAGGTACTCCTATTATACCGCCAACTACATTTGATAAAAACTGAATCTCATCACTGCCAAAAATGACAGGATAACGAATATCTTTTTCTTTTATAAACTCGTCAGCCTGTGTTTTATTTTGAAGTTCAGAAGCAACCACATAAAAGTTAAAGTTTATATTTTCAATACTGTTTAAAATTTTAACTTGTTCAGTGCAGGCACCGCAAGTTTTTGAAAAAAATATAAGCCCAAAAGGTTTACCATCTATATGTTTAAGCTCTTTTGCTTGCTGATTATAGCTAAAAGTTATTACTTGCTTTGGATTAATTGCTTTGATATCATTTTGATTTTCACAGCCAAAGAATATAAAAACTAAAGATAATGCGATAATTTTTCTAATATATATTCACATGGAGCATCTCCTTTGATTTTTTCTCTAAAAATACCATTTCTATCAATGACAATTATTGTTGGTATACTTTTTATATCATATCTTTTAAATGTAATTTGAAGTTCATCTTCTAAAATTTGTACATTTTCTAGCTTACTTTCTTTATAATATTTTCTTACAGTTTTGTCATCATTAAAAGTATTGATTGCTAACACCAAAAGGTTTTTATTGTTTTGCATCATTTTATCGAATTTTGGAATATATTGTAAACATCCAGCACAACCATATTGCCAAAAAACTAAAACTTTTGTCATATCTTTATAATTATTATCATTTATTTTAATTTTCTCATTATTTAAATTTATAGCTGAAATTTCTGGCGCAGTTTTACCTATTTTAGCACTCATTTTATCATCACATCCAAAAACAAAAATGATTATAAAAATAGCAAAAAGTAGTTTAATGATTTTCATTACTAATTAATTTTCCATGTGATAGTGTTATCATCCTATCTGCTTGTTTACCAAGAGTAGGATTATGTGTAATAAGAACTATTGTTTTTCCATCTTTTTGAATTTTTTTAAAGATATTTAGAACTATTTCCTCATTTTTTTCATCTAAATTCCCAGTAGGCTCATCTGCTAGCAAGATATTTGGATCATTTATAAGTGCTCTTGCTATACAAACTCTTTGTTGCTCACCGCCACTTAGTTCATTTGGAAGATGTGTAAATCTATGGCTTAAACCAACAATATCTAACATTGCTTTAGCATCTTCTTCATTTGTTGATGAGTGATAATATTGAGCTAACATAACATTTTCTAGTGCCGTTAGATATGGTATTAAGTGAAATTGTTGAAATACTAAACCTATAGTTTCGCGACGTATCTTTATCTTATCTTTTGGTGAAATTTTTGTTACATCTTGATTAAGAAGTTCATAAGTTCCCAAGGTTGGCTCATCCATAAGAGAGAGTATATTTATAAGCGTTGTTTTACCGCTTCCACTTGGTCCCATTATGCTTAACCATTCACCTTTTTTTACATCAAAACTTATATTATTTAGTGCATAAACATCGCCAAATTGTTTGGTTATATTTTTTATATAAATTGTATTTTCCACTTATTCTCCCCTTAAGTTATCAATAATTTTAATTTTTAGCGCTTGTTTTAATGGATAATATGCTGCTAGTACTGAACAAATCATAGAAATAACAATAGCTAAAACAACGGACATTACTCTAAAATCAATACCAGTTTTAAATATCAAGTATCCTAAAATTTGAGATAAAAAGTATCCACAAAGTGCACCTAAAACAGAGGCAAACACACTTAAAAGTAGAATTTCAGATCCAAAAATATATACAATATCGGTTTTTTTTGCTCCTAGAGCTTCATGCAATGCAATCTCTTTTTTTCTAGATAATATTATAGAGCTTAGTGTTGTATTTACGCTTGTTGAACTTATTATCAAAACAATTATGCTAATTAATGCCATTAAAGACTTTATCTTGTTTAAAATAGCTCCTTCTGATAATGAAATTTGGGCAATTGGTTTTGCGCTTATATTTTCATCACTTAAATCATGACTTATTTTAGATATTTTTTTAAAATCTCCTTTTACAACCGCATTTGCATAATTTATTATATTTTTTTCTATTAAAGCTTGTGATTTTTTGATATCAATATACATAAGCTCATCGCTCTCGTCACCGCCATAAAATATACCCTTTACTATGACATTTTGAGATTCTAAGTTTTTAGGGTTTGTTATGGTTATACTGTCGCCTATTTTTACCTCTAAACTTTTTGCCAAATTTATTCCTAAGAACGCACTATCTTTGGTAAAATCAGATAAGCTCATACTACCTTGTCTTATTTCTAAAAAAGGTTTGCATTTTTTTAGTCCGTTGAAATCAACGCCAGCAACGATTCCATTTTTTACGCCAAGATTATAAAATCCATATAAGAAAGGTGTAGATGCAATTAAATCTTGTTTATTAAATTTTTTTAATAAATTTTCATATTCTTCTTGGTGTATAAAATTCTCATCTGTATTGGGTATTATGATAAAATTTGCGCCATATGCTTTTAGCTCACTGCTCATTTTTGTATCTATATCAAAATAAATCCCTAAAAATCCAGCACTTACACACGCTCCTATAAAAATAGCTAGAAATATCACAAAAACTCTTTGATATGCAAAGTGTAAGCTTTTAAAAACAGATTTTATAAAAAATTTATTATTTTTTACCATATAAAACCTCCGCAGGTAGAAGATTTACTATGTTTTTCATTGGGAATAGAGATCCTATTAATGATATAAAAATAGCAAAAAACATTGTTATTGGCATTACTATAATTGAAAATTCTATGTAGTGTGAAAAAATTTGATAAGCAATGATTTGTGAAATTCCAAAACCAGCAAAGATACCAATTAGTGATGAAAAAATAGATAGTAAAATATTGTCTAATGCAAATATTAGATAGATTTGAAAAGAGGTTGCTCCAAGAGCTTTTAAAAGCCCAATTTCTTTTGTTCTTCTATAAATATCAGATGTCATTAATGAAGCTATAGAAATACTTGCAACTATAAATGAAATAATGCTTACAACACCCATCAAAGATTGAATTTTAGCAACTATTGCACTTTCTGCATCGCTAATTTGAGTTTGTGCTTTTGCATTAGATCCTTTGAAATCCTCACTTATTTGAAAAGCAATTGAGCTAACATATGCTGTGCAATACCAAGAATCATATTCTAATTGATCAAGTTCATCTACATTTTTTCTAGCCCTCATTGCTAGGTCATTTTCTGGAACGGTTATCGCAGAAACAAGTACTTTTTGAACTTTGCCATCTAAATTTGTTAAATGTTGAGCAAATTTTAAAGATGTTATGATCTTATTTGCATAATTGGTATCAAAATCTAAAATCCCAACTACTTTTACTTTATTTGCATTTAAATCTAAAGTATCATTTAAAGAAATTTTGTTTTTATTAGCTAGTTCTCTACCAATTAAAATTTCATCCATACTATCTTCTTTAGGATATCTGCCATCAACTTTCCAAAAAGTAAATATAGCTTTTACACCAGTTGTAAAATCTTCTTCATCTTTAACAATGACATTTTTATCAAAATATGTTCCAACTAGCATCGTTTTTTTACCATTTAAATTTACATTGGTATCTAAAAAAGGTGCGAATCCTACTATATTATTTCTCCAAAAGATCTCTTTTATAGTATGAAGAGAGGATTCATCTAAGTAGTTCTCATTTTTTAGTGGCTCAAATCTTTTATTGCCAACATCTATACTGAGAGAATTTCCTTGTGGTAAAACTAAAATATTTGATCCATAACTTCTTAGTTCTTTTGAAATTTCATTACCAATGCCTAGCGTTATATTTAGTATTGATGCAATTAGAAGAGATGTTAAAAATATAGTTAAAAACGCAAGGAATTTATGAGATTTATTGCCTTTTATAGAAGCTTTTAAAATTTTTATTATCATAATAATGACCCTTGATAACCATCTATTCTATAGTTTATTTTTCTAAATTGTTTTATAAATTTTTGAGGATCTTGTTTAAATTTATCCATATTATTTTCATTTTCAAAATAATAAGTTCTATCGCCATATATATAATAATATTTTGATTCCAAGTTGATAATATCATTTTTGCTAACCGGGTCTTTTACTATCTTTTCTCTAACTTCACTAAAATAATTTGCACCGCCTGTTATATCATGAAGTTTTATAATTAATTTTTTTTCATTTACTATATAAGGAAAAGGTATTGGGTTGCAACCACCCATCTTTCCAACAGATGGTAAAAATATTCTTACACCACAAGATACGCAAATAAGTTCACCAGCTTTTTTTACATATCCTTTATCTCCACAAATCATACAACTATCAAAAACAGCCACAGGCGAGCTTTTATCCTCATAACGATTTATTAAGAAAAATCTTATAACTTTTCCATCATCTGTTATGTATGCATATCTGTGAAGCTTATTGTCTTTTAATATATCTGTATCAAATACAAACTCATCGTTTTCATTTGGCTCAATTATGGTTGGCTCATCTATTTCAAGTGGTTTTGAGGCATACAAATCATAGTACAAAAATATAGAGAGGCAAAATATGGATATGATTAAAATACCAATAAAATTTGAACTTATAAATGAATTATGGGCAATATTTTTTCTATACGATATGTCTAAAATTTTCTCTTTTTTAATCTGTTTTTTCTTTCTAAAAAGCAATAAAAGAGCATAAATTATAAAAAATATTATATAAAAATACACAAAAAAGTTGCCATAATGAAGCGATTTTGCTACAAATGAAAGTATGGATTTACTAGTATCAACAACACCTCGTTGCATAAAAATAAGTAAAATTTCTGCTAAAAAATAAATACTATTTGCAATCAAAAATAACGCAAATGATATACTAAAAAAAGCTTTGTTTTTAACAATATCTTTTGTAAATCTTATGATAAAAAAAAGTAAAATAAAGATAAAAATCCCACTTATTATAAAAGCAAAGTTTTTAATGCCAATACTATCTAAAAGCGTTTGTGGGAATATGGGAAAACCATTGCTTGTATAAAAGTACTTTACACAAAAACAAAAAGATACTAAAAATATCACTATTAATTTTATGAAATTTAAAAATTTATTTTCAAAAATAAATATAAAAATAGAAGATAAAAATATTATTAAAAGCAAAATATTTACTGTTAAATATAAGTTTTTAAGCCCACCTGTATAACCACTTGATATAAAGTATCCAAAATATCCAAAGCAGATAGCTGTAAAAATAGTTATAAAAAAAGTAAAAGGATTATTTTTTAAATAAAAGAACATTAAGAAAATTACTAATGGTAAAAAAGAGTTAAGAAGCTGAATAAAATATATGCTCATTGATTAACCTTTATTTAGAGGGATTTTCCCTCTAAATTTATTTTTCTGGCTTTCCTGTGTATTTAAATGTATATTTAACACTAAAAGGCTCAAACCATTTTCCAACTCCAGTTTCTTTATCAACATGGCGACCAAATCCTTGTTTTTCTGGGTTTTCAATAGCAAAAATTAGTTCATAGTTTCCGATACCTCCATCCATTTTAATGTTTGAACCATAGTGTGGACCATCATCGGCAACCATAGGCATTAAAGTACCTTTTTTAACTTTGCCATTATCTGTATTTGTTAGTTTATAAGCTATTGTCAAATAAGGCATCCAAAACCCTTCTGGGAAACCATTTGGATTATTTTTAAGAGCATGTATATCGGCTTCTAGGTGTATATCAGCTAAGCTAGCGGCTAAATCAATACCTCTTGGTTCCATTTCTATTGGCTGTAAATAAACAGCTGCAATCTCCATGCCATTTTTTTCAATAGGATCACCTATTGGAACTTCACCAGCATAAGCTGAACTAATGATCAACATAGTAGCTAGGCTTAACAATGTTTTTTTCATTTTATTTCTCCTTTATGATTTAATTTTTTTGTAATAAATACACCAACTATTAATATAATTAGAACTATGATTTGAGGCGTTAATGTCTCATAATATGGATAAAATCCAAGCCAAGTAATTGGCTCAAATTTTATAGGTAAAAATGTAGGTATTATGATTTTGCCTTCTATTAATTCGGCAATACCTTTTCCTGTAAATACAACGCACATATAAAAAATTATATAAGATGTTAGTTTGAAAAAAAGTTTAATAGGTATTTTTATAGCCCCAGCTTTTAATAGGAAATATAATACTATTAATACTATGCTAGCGACTATCAATCCACCAAAAATAGAGGCAAAATCACTATTTGTATTTGCATCAAAAAGTAGGGCTTGATAAAATAAAACTGTCTCTGCACCTTCTCTATATACAGCTAAAAACAGAGTTATCCATAAAGCTCTAGCAGAGTTTTTGCTAATTGCATCGCTTGCCATAGTTTGTAATTTTTGACTCCATTTTTTGCTTTCGGCTTTATGTAGTAGCCAAAAACCTACATATAAAAGTAGCATTACTGCTATTAAAAATGTAATTCCTTCTAGTAGCTCCCTAAACTGACCAGCATATTCTCTAAACATATAATAAATTACAAAAGCAGTGACAAAGCTTAGAAAAATTCCTGTAAATATGGCAGAATATGCTATATTTAGCCTATTTGAGTTACCGCTTTGTATCAAGTATGAAACTATAGCTACAACTATTATTAGTGCTTCTAAACCTTCTCTTAACAAGATTCCAAATGCTGCTAAAAATAAAAATATTGGTGAAGAATTGCCTATTTTATCAAGAGATGAGTTTATTAACTCTATTAATTCATCAAAGCATTTTTTTAACTCTTCTTTTGGTGCATGGCTTTTTATAAGAGCAACACCGTTAGTAAATTTGCTCTCAATATTTAGTTTTAAATTGCTATCTACAGCCCCAATTTTATTTTCCATTCCACTTGCTTCAAAGATATCTAGATAAACAGATTGAAGATCATTGATACTTGTTTGGGCGCTATTTGTTTCATATTTTGATAAAATTAGATCTATAGAAGATTTAATTTCGCTAACAACTTTTGTGTAATCTTTTGTTTTAATATCTTCTTGGCTAAATCCATCCACTTTTATTTGAGATATTAAATTTTGAGGTATTAATAACATGGCATCAAATAGTGTTTCTTTTACATTTTCAAAACTCTCTCTAATAGCTTTTTCTGTCAAGTTTTCATCATCTAATTTCATTAAAATTTGGCGCAAGGATTGTTGAATTTTTTGATCCATTCCAGCTTTTGTATTTTTATTGATTAATATTTCCAATTTTGAGTTTCTGTAATCATCGAAGAGAGCAGAATTTATGAGATTTTTTGCTTCCTGGATATTGTTTTGTGTAAAACTCATAGCTGCTTCATCTAGTTTTAAAGAGAAGTTATCAAAAAGCATTTGAAGTTTTGGATCTATGGAAGAAGCATTTTGTAATTGAGCAACTATTTCATCATTTGAAGGTACTGTTTGTATATCTTGATTCTCTTTTGAAACTATATTTGTATTTTGGTTTGCATCATTTTGATTTTGTGCGGTTATTGTAGTATTTGAAGATGAAATATTATCTTCGTCTTGAAGTAATCTAGCAAATATATCATCAGCTGCAGCTTCTCTTTTTGCATTTTCTTTTATTGAGGATTCTTCAGCTGCTTTTTTATCGTAGTTTATATCACTTGGTTCTGCTTTGAGCCTAAAGCCATTTTGAACTATTGGTATTACTTCATCTAAATCAAAATACAGTCCACTTACCAAAGCTTTGATTTTTTTGATGTCTTCTTTATCTTTATAATATTTTCTAAGTGTTGTAAATTTTCTTTCCATTGAGATAACGCGTTTGCCAACATTTCTGCCAATAGAACCTTCTATATTTTCAAAATGTTGAAAATATGCATCTTCGGCTAATTTTTTTGCTTTTAAATTATCTCCGCTTTCATATTCATGTATGCTTTGATTTATAATGTCTTTTATTGCTTGAGCTTCTGCGTAATAATCATCTACCCTTGCTAGAGAAATTGTCATGAAAACAGACATAATTAAAAATAAAAATCGCAACTTTTAATCCTTGTGTAATTATATAATTATTATGATAATATTTATCATATATAATTTTAAAGGTGTAGTATAAGGTAATAATTCTTAAAATACAATTAGCTATTTATAAGAATATTTTTAAAGCACGTCTAGTAGATAAAATATCGATTATATAAATATTGTCTAGAGTTTTTTAAGAATTATTTTGATAATTTAATATCTTTTATATTAGAGAATTTATAAACTTTTTTAATATTTTTATTAAATTTGATTAATTATTTTTAAACTTCTTAACTCTATTTATTTATAAAAAATAATAGTTGCAATTATAAATATATTCATATAATATGTCAAAAGCATAGGAAATTTCTCATTTGCAAATGTTGTGAGGATTGGCGTAATAGTATAGGCTATATTATAAAAAACGAAATTCCTGTAAATTTATATTTGATGAAAAAAGTTTTAATAAAAATATGTGGTTTAAAAATTCAAAACACGAGTGGTTAACAAATAGACTCTCTTTTAGTATGTTCACTCATGAAAACAAATCCATAGTGATTCTTTACATATTAAAATTCTTGGCATTGTGAAGAATAATGCCAAGAATAAAATTGCGCTATAACTGATAACATAAACATTTTTGCCGTATTTATCACCAAAATGACATTATAATGCTATCAAATGGATCAAGGTGTGAAGGAAAAAATAGTTTTGAATATAAGGAGTAAAAAATACAAAAATGATGAAATCATGAGACTTAAGCATTTTCATCCAGTGATGAAAGTCCAAGTATTTTATTTTCTTCTTTTTTAATCCTCTTTATCATAAAATTATTAGCAAGATCCTATCTAAAAAGCATTAAATATCATTTAAGTTTAGCTATATTTAATGTATTAAGATTTATAGTTTTGTAAATCAAGATAAAAATTTTATTAATTTATTATGAGCATAAATTTTTACATTTTATGGGGATTTTTTACATGAGGCATTTTTGTAACTTTTAGTCCTTGCGTATCATATGCCGCGCCAAAACCTTTTACAAATCGTCCTTTTCCAAGATTAAATTTGATTATATGAAAATCTTTAAAACGCTCAATTAATCCAAGCGCACTTTCTTCTTGAAATTTTTGTCCAAACAAAGAAAAAATTTCATCTCTTCTTTCATTAATAAAAGTTGCATTTGCTTTAAAGCTAATGCGTTTTCTTGCAAAAATTGTTCTCGCCTCATTCTCATCTTGTAAAAACATTAAAGAAACTTGAGTAGGATTTGTTTTTATGCTTATAAAGTGCTCAGCCATTTCCGAAACCATAATAAAAATTTCATCTTTAATTCGCACAAAAGGTGCATATGAGGCAACACAGCATGCATCTTTATTTAAACTGGATATAAAAACACTTTTAAAACTATTTATAAAATTATTAATTTCAGTATTTAAGCGACTAAAATCATCATCAAAATTTAGACTTGCAAGAAGCTCTTGTATAGCTAGACGATAACCTTCATTGTCTTTATCAACTTTTCTTAAAAATGGTACTCTAATGGTCTCACTAGTGGTTTTTATGTCTATTCCAGATTCATCTATATTTACAGCTTTTGCACCTTTAGTTTCTTTAATTTTTCCAAAATGAGATGCTAATTTTTCCACTACATCACCATGGTGGTTATTTAGATGGTTTAATGTGTCCATTTTTCTCCTTAATATTTAAGTTAATTAAAACTTAATTTATAACATAAATCTACTTAAAAAAGTATAATGATATTGATTATTAAAATTTATATTATTTTAAGATAAATTTTAATAATATTCTATTTCATTTATATTTTTTAAAGAAATAATTTAATTATTGTTAAAGTATTGTTTAAGGTTTTTATGCGTTTTTATATTCTATTTTTATTTTTAATTTTTAGTGGTTGTGCTACGAAGGTTGAACAAATTCCGCAAGATTTTGAAAGTTTTAAAATTTATGATAGCAATAGCGGTAAAGTTATAAATTATCAGAGTTTTATATCTTCCATTTTGCAAAGTGATATAGTTTTGCTTGGCGAAGGTCACTATATGCCTTATCATGTGTTTTTGGAAAATAAAATTATAAAAGATTTAATGCGATATAGAAAAGTAGATGTCGTTTTAGAAATGGGGGCAAGCGATATACAAAAGGTATGGGATGATGCAAAAATGTTAAAAGAGTCTACTTTACCTGAAAATGTAGAAAATGTTCTAAAATGGGATAAATCTTGGAAATTTAGTCATTATGGATATTTGGTAAAAAATCTATTTTATTCAAATGCAAATTTACTAGCCGGCAATTTAAGCAAAGATGAGATAAACCAAATATATATGGGTGCAATGCCATTAAATGGCATAAAGTCTACTACAAATAATGTAAAAGAAAAAATAAAAAACAAAATATTATTAGCACATAAGGTAGATGATGAAACGGTTAAAAAAATGGTTGAAATACAGCAATTTAAAGATCGCAGAATGGCCGATAAGCTTGTAAAAAGCAAAAACTTAAGTATCTTAATTGCGGGACGTTTTCATGCAGATAAAAGCTTTGGTGTGCCATTGCACATTGATGATTTTGATACAAATAAAAGATTTGTAGTTATATTTTTTGGATATGAAAATGAAAAATTTGATAATGAAATGAAATATGAAAATGATTATTTTATAGAATTTAATAAAGGAGTAAAATGGTAAATGTAGGTAAAAGTTCACTTTACATTTCTTTAATGTTTTGTGTTTTAGGTGCTAAGGAGATTGAATTTGATACTCTTGAAGTTTCCGCAAATGAGATAAAACAGGATGAAAAACAGTTTGTAAAAGCTGGAGCTGTAAGCTCAAAAACAGATATAAAAGATAGCACACAAAGTATAGATTCTATAGTAAGAAGTATGCCAGGAAGCTATACGAATACAGATCAAACCCAAGGGAGTTTACAGGTAAATTTGCGTGGTCTTACTGGACTTGGAAGAGTAAATACTTCTATTGATGGTGTTGAGCAGACATTTTTTGGAACTTCGGCTGATAACGGAAAATTTCATACTGGAAATGGAAATGTAGGAACTTCGGCTTTTGGTGCTATGATAGACCAAAATTTTTTAACTTCTGTCGATGTTCAAAAAGGAACATTTAATGGAAGTGGCGCTGGAATTATGGGAAGTGCAAATTTTAAAACCATAGGTGTTGAAGATGTAATTAAAAAAGGAGAGAATTTTGGTTTTTTAGGAAAGTATTCTTATGGAAGTAATGGTATTGGACCAAGCTATATGGGTAGTGTAGCAGGAAAAGATGAATTTGAAAATGGTGGTAGCGTAGGAGTACTTTTTGGTTATAGTGGTAAAAAAATAAATCAAAACTACAAAGTAGGTGGTGGTAAAACCATGGGAGATCAAAAAATTGAAAACCCAGACTTTGATCCTTCTTTTCCTGAAAGCAATTCGAATTCAAGATATTTAGATACAGATCCATTTAATCCAAAAGAGTTAACCCAAAAACCAAAGAACTATCTTTTTAAATTTGAATTAAATCCAGATATATACAATAAATCCGTTTTTACATATCGTAGATATGATAATTTTCTTGCTGGTAGAGATATTAGGCATGATACTTATCAGATTAACCATAATTTTAATCCAGAAAATGACTTTGTAAATTTAGAACTTTTGGCTGCATTAAATAATGGCGAACAAAAATATCGCGATAATGCAGAAATATTTGGTAGGGGTAGTTCTGTTTTGGGTAAAAATGGAAATTTAAAATCTAAAAATAGAGCTTTAACCTTGGATGCTGGAAATACAATTAAAATTTATAGTGATGAAAAAATAGACGCACATTCAAAATTTGGTATAAATTTTATGGATAATGAATATACAAATTCATTGAAAAAAGACTCAACTGGTGGAATGGATTCTGTACCATTTCAACCAAGAGGTGAGCAAAAGTTAACTACTTTTTATCTAAATAATATGTTTGAATACGATATTTTTGCACTTGATGCAAATTTTAATCTGCAAAGATGGAATATACAAGGTCATAAGCCAAAATGCGATATAAGCACTTTTTGTTTTCCAAAAGAAGCTTCTGATATAGATAAGAGTGGAACTGAGTTTAACTATTCCTTTACTGGCTCAGCTAAATTACATGATCTGTTTATGCCATTTGTTACATATTCTAAAAACACAAGATCTCCAAACGTACAAGAGATGTTTTTTCCTGAAAATAGTGGAAACAGTATAAATCCATTTTTACGCCCAGAAACAGCAAAAACTTGGCAAGTTGGTTTTAACTCTTATAAACATGGATTTATTTCAGATAGTGATGTATTTGGACTAAAAGCACTTTACTATAGAACAAAGATAGAAGATTTTATTTATAATAAAAGCTTTTATACGACAGATCAATTTACACTTTATTTAAATCATGAAAAGGAAACCGATTTTAAGGGAATTGAGGTTGAGTTAAGTTATGATGCTGGGGTATTTTTCGCTAAAACAAGCTATAGCAGACAAAAAGATAACCAATCTATAAATGAAACTAGTGGTGCTGGTGCTCAATTTTTTGGATATTCAGAGATTACAGAGCTTCCAAAAGATTATGCAACTGTCGAGCTTGGAACAAGACTTTTTGCAGAAAAATTAACTATTGGAGGAATAGCAAAATATACAGGAAAAGCAAGGCGTATACGACCAGATGATGGAAGAGTTGATCCAGATAATCCAAATGATTATTTTCCTGAGTTTATTACAGAAGAATTACCAAAAATTCCAACAATTTACGATGCTTATGCAACTTACAAGCCAAAAGATAACTTAACTTTTAAATTTGAAGTGCAAAATGTATTTGATAAAAACTACATGGATGCACTAAATGCATTTAATAGTACAGAAAATCAGCATCAACTTAATGCAAATGGCGATGATATTTTTCTATTTAACAACTCATCTCGCGGGCGAACTTTTATAGTAAGCTTTAATTATAAATATTAAGGATTTTAATGAAAAAGTTGCGTTTATTTTTGTTTTTTGTTCAAACTAGCATTTTTGCGGAAACAAATGTAAGTATTGATATAAATCAAACTCAAATTTTAAATTCTTCTAAGATTAATTTTTCTTTATTTTCATTATATGAAAATGCCGATATAACCGTCAAATATGTGATTTATATTTTGATTTTTGCTTCAATCATATCTTGGAGTATTTTTATAGGTAAGATTTTGCAAATTTACTTATACAATAGAGGTATTAAAAAAGATAAAAAACAGATTATAAATGCAGAATATTTAAGTGATTTATTAAATTTTAAATATGGCTCATTTGCAAGTATTTTTAAAAATGAAGTTGAAGATGAAATTTTAAAATCTCAAAATAGTTTAAATTTGCAAAACCGAATAAAAATAAGACTTGAAATGAAGCTTAATGGGTTTGTTTCAAGATCTAAAAATTTTCTTTCACTTTTGGCCAGTGTTGGTTCAACTGCTCCATTTATAGGACTTTTTGGCACAGTTTGGGGAATTATGAATAGTTTTATTGGTATAGCAAACTCAAATAACACTGGTCTTGATGTTGTAGCACCTGGCATAGCAGAAGCGCTTTTTGCAACAGCTTTTGGCTTAGGGGCCGCTATTCCAGCGGTTTTATTTTACAACTACACGCTTCGTAAAATAACAAAATTTAGCGAAAATCTAGACGAAGTTGCAACAATGATTTTTGTTATTGCAGATAGAACTTTAAATAAGAAAAAAGAATGTTAAAAAAAACACAAGAGCAGGAATTAAGTGATATAAATGTTACGCCATTTATTGATATTATGCTTGTTTTACTTATCATTTTTATGGTTGTAACTCCTCTCATGACAAGTTCTGTTAAAATAGAACTTCCAAAAGTGAGTGAAAATGCGATAAAAGATGAGGTTAAATCCGTAATTTTAAGCATTGAGAGTAATGGAAATTTAAGCATTGATGATGAGGTAGTAAACGAAATAAATTTAAGCTCAATTTTAGCAAAAAAAACTGCAGGAAATTTTGATGAAGTAATATATCTTTATGTAGATAAAAGTGTGAGCTATGACATTTTGATACAAGTAATGAGTAAAATAAAAGAGCTAGGGTATGCTAAAATCGCACTTTCTGCAGAGGTAAAAAATGGTAAAAAATGATAACAATACAATTTTTACAGCTTTTGTTTTATCTTGTTTATTGCATTTTGCGATATTTTTTTATGTAATTTATAAACCAAAAGAAATTAGTAGTTTTGGTGCTTATGGTGGTGATATGGGGGATTTTGAGTCTGTTATGCTGGTTTCAAATTTACCGCTTGGAGAACTCAAAGAAGTAGCTATTGACTCTGTAAAAGCCGAGAAAAACTATGAGAAGACAGAAAAAAAAATAGAAAATAAGATAGAAAAGAAAACAGAAAAGAAGATAGAAAAGAAGGTTAAAGAAATAAAAGCCATAGAAAACATAAAAAGTGAAGTAGAAATTTCACAAAAAGAGGAAGAAAAGCGAGTAAAACACCAAAAAAAAGAACCAGAAATCAAAAAAGAAAATAATCAAAATAAGCCAATCTCACAAGTAAGTGGTGAAACAAATTCGGTGCAAAAAGATAATTTTGCAAGTGCGCCCATATCACAAAATGGTAGCAAGGTTTCATCGCCTAGCAAAGGGGATGGGAGATCAAAAACCATAAGTTGGCAAGGTAAAGTTATGGCGCATTTAAATAAATTTAAAAAATATCCAAGTTCATCTTTGACAAATAAAGAAGAGGGTAGAATTGTAGTTAGAGTAATGATAGATCAAGATGGAAATGTCCTTTCATCATCTATTAAACAAGGTTGTAAATTTTTTAGATTAAATGACGAAGCGCTTAAATTGTTTAAAGTTGCTTCTCCTCTTCCAAAACCACCAAAAGAAATTGCAAGTAGTGAAATTGCATTTAGTATTCCTATTGAATACGATATAAAAAAATACATGGAAAATAGATGAAATACGGTTATAAAATTAGCTATATTTTTGTTTTATCCCTTATATATAGTATGTGTAATGTAGGTATTTTAGCCTTTATAAATGAGTATGTTTTAATCCAAAGTGGTACAAATTTTAAAATTTTAGTTGTTTTATTTACGCTTTTGCTTTTATTTTTTGTCTTTTCATACACTTTAAAACTAGTGGTATCTCGAATAAATAATGAGATGATTTATGAACTTAGGGTTAAGTTTGTTGTTAGGATTTTGAATACTAAAATAATTTTTAATGACAAAAAGGCCAAAATTCTAGCATCTCTTTCAAAGGATATAAATAATATTTCAAATGGTTTTATGCGTTTAAGCGATGCAATTTTAGGCTTTTTATTCTTATTTTTATCATTTTTTTATTTTTTATATCTTAGTTTTGAACTTGCTATTTTTACTATATTGTGGATGATTTTTTTAGCTTTTGTGTTATATTATTTTATAAATCGTACGAGAATATATTATATAAATTCTCGTCAATACGATGATGAACTTTACTTGAATTACGAGGAGTTGCTTTATGGTTTTAAAGAACTTCGTATAGATACAAAAAGATCAGAAAGCTTTAAAGAGAAATTTTTAGGAAGTGCGAATTTACAAAAAAATGAAAATATAAAGGCTGAAATTTTTGGTGCAATCAGCGGCAATTTTCTAAATGTTGCACTATTTTTTGCAATCGGAATTTTAATGTATCTTAGTAGTGCATTGGGTTTTTCAGACTTTAAAACAGCGGTTACATTTTCTATAGCAATTATGTTTTTAAGAACTCCTTTGATAATAAGTATATCTTCTATACCATCAATTTTGCTTGCTTTTATCTCATTAAAAAAAATAAAAGATTTAGAGCTTATCAAATTTGAAAATATAAAGTACAATAACCAAAATAGTGCATTAAAATGGCAAAAAATCACTCTAAAAAATATAAATTTTAGTTATAAAAATAATGAAATTTTAAAAAATATAAATTTAGAGATAAAAAAAAGTGAAATTACATTTTTAGTTGGCGAAAATGGTTCTGGAAAATCTACGCTTTTTTTACTCTTATGCGGACTTTTAAAACCTAAAAGTGGAGAGATTTTTATTGATGATAAAATTCTAAAAGATGAAGATTTGCAAAATTTTCAAAACACTATAAGTGTAATTTTTAGTGATTTTTATCTTTTTAGACAAATTTTAAATTCAGATGAAAACCAACTAAATTTTTGGTGTGATGTCTTAAAGTTAGACCTAGAAATAAAAGATCAAAAAATTCAAAATACAAATCTCTCATCTGGTCAGAAAAAAAGAGCTGCTTTGTTACAAATTTTACTTCAAAATAGGGATTTTATTATGCTTGATGAATTTACAGCTGAACTTGATCCTGAGTTTAGAAAATACTTTTATACTAATATTTTGTCTCTACTAAAAAGTCACAATATAGGAGTTTTTGCTATAAGCCACGATGATAGATATTTTAGTGTAGCAGATAAAATTTATGTAATGAAAAATGGAATTTTAGAAAAAGGAAAAAAATGAGCCAAAAAAACTCATTTTTACTACTTTGTATTTTAAGTTTGATAGTTGGACTTTTTTTGCTTTGTCTGGGAAGTGCTGAGATTACTTTAAATGATATTTTTGGACTATTTAGTGGAGAAATTAGCAATAGCAAAAAGATAATTTTGCTTGAAATTCGTATTCCACGTGTAATTATGGCATTTTTGATAGGAATGCTTTTAGCAAGTAGTGGTGTTGTAACACAAAGTGTTTTTTTAAATCCCTTAGCAGATCCCTACATCATCGGTATAGCCTCAGCAGCAACATTTGGTGCAGTTGTAGCATATTTTTTAAATTTGCCAGATATTTATTATGCTGTTTTTGCCTTTATTTGTTCGGCAATTTTATCGTTTGTGATATTTAATCTTTACAAAAAAGCTGGAAATTTAGCCACTTTATTAATCATTGGCATATCATTTTCATCCTTTTTAGGGGCATTTACTTCATTTGCTACATATCTTATTGGTGAGGATAGCTTTAAGATAGTTGCTTGGATGATGGGGTATTTGGGTTCAGCATCGTGGAGCAAAATTGCAATGATAATGCCTCCTTTGATTTTGACATTTTTGTATTTTTACACTAAAAGATTCGAGTTAAATGTAATGCTAAGTGGCGATGAAGAGGCAAAAGCACTTGGTATAGATGTCGAGAGTATCAAAAAAAGACTTTTGATAGTTTCTGCACTTGCTGTAAGTTTTAGCGTTGCTTTTGCTGGAATGATAGGATTTGTTGGGCTTATAATTCCGCATACTTTAAGGATTTTATTTAAAACTTCAAATAACGCCATTTTAATCCCATTTAGTGGCATTATTGGAGGACTTTTTTTGATGATTTGTGATGGTGCTGGTAAGACAATTTTAATGCCAACAGAAATTCCAATAGGTGTCATAACAGCATTTTTTGGTGCGCCATTTTTTTTATTTTTAGCTTTAAAAAGGTAAAAAATGAAACTTGAAGTTAGAAATTTATCATTTTCATATGGCAATGCAGAAATTTTAAAAGACATAAATTTTAGTGCTGAAAGTGGCGATTTTATAGGAATTTTAGGGCCAAATGGTTGCGGGAAAAGTACACTTCTAAAAAATATACTCAAAATTTATGAACCAAATAAAGGTGAAATACTTTTAGAAGATAAAAAAATCAACGATTATTCACGCAAAGAACTTGCTAAAATCATCGGTTTTGTGCCACAAAAAAGCGCGATTTCTATGCCATTAAGTGTAAAAGATATAGTATTAATGGGAAGATATCCGCATTTAAAAAATAGCTTTAGTGGCTACGAAAAAGCTGATTTTAAAGCAGTGGATGAAATTTTACAAAAACTTGGAATTTTGAAATTTAAACATAGATCTATCTTTTCGCTTAGTGGTGGAGAATTTCAAAAAGTAATTTTAGCTAGAGCATTGGTGTCTGAGCCCAAAATTTTACTACTTGATGAGCCAACTTCTGCACTTGATTTAAATTTCAGTATCGCTATGCTTAAAATTTGTAAAGAACTTATAAGAGATCTAAAAATGATAGCTTTGATTGTCATACATGATCTAAATTTAGCTTCATTTATTTGCGATAATGTTTTTATGCTAAAAGATGGAGAAATTGCTTATAGTGGCACTCCAAGAAAACTTTTTACAAAAGAGATTTTAAAAGATATCTACTCCCTTGATTGCGAGATTTTAAATCATGAAAATCGCGCAGTTGTAGTAGCAAATTAAGGAGGAATGGTGAAGAAAATTTTAGTTTTATTTGTGTTTGTTAGTTTTTGTTTTGCTAAGGGTTTTATAGTCTTAAATCCATCTTGTGTTGAGATTTTTTATATGTTAAATGCTGGGGATAAAATTTCAGCCATTGCAACAACTGCAAGTAGCGATATTTGGCCTAAAGAAGATGTTGCTAAACTTCCTAGTGTGGGTAATTATGTGAAACCAAATTTAGAAAAAATAATTGAGCTTGAACCAGAGCATGTTATTACAAGTTTTCATTCAACTGAAATCATTGATGATCTAAAAAGGTTTAATATAAAATATACAGAAATTGAGGCAAAGAGGCTAGATGATATTTATGAAAATATTAGAACCATTTCTGAGCTAATTGATAAAAAAAGCGATGGTGAAAAGTTGATAAATGAGTTAAAGCAGAAGCTTGAAAGGCTAAATTTTGAGAAAACAAAGGGTAAAAAAGCAATATTTTTTTATACTGGTGCAAATTTAATCTCTTTTGGTAAAGATAGTATGGTTGATGATATTTTTAATTTGATGAAAATTAAGAATTTAGCTAGAAATTTAGAAGGAAAAACACCAATAGTTTCTGGTGAGTTTTTAGTAGAACAAAATCCTGATTATATACTTTTTGTAGGTAAGAATGTTGATAATTTAATAAAACAAAATCCTCTTTTAAAACATACAACTGCTTATAAAAATAATAAAATTATACCAGTAAATTCAGCATCATTGCTTCGAGGAACACCTCGTATCGTATTTGAGATAGAAAATCTTTATAAACAGTTAATAAAATAGGAAAAATTATGTTTAAAACTCGCCAAAAAGGTCATCATATACCAAGATTAACTGAACCACAAATGGTTTTAAGTGATCAATTTGAGAAGTATTTAAATCAAAAACCAAATGATGAAAATGGGGTTTTGTATTTTCATATCCCTTTTTGTGACAATATTTGCTCGTTTTGCAATCTAAATCGTGTAAAAATTAATGATGAAATTCAAGCTTATACAAATTTTTTAATTCAAAGTATTAAATATTACTCCAAATTTGAGTACATACAAAATAAAATCTTTAAAAGCATATATTTTGGAGGTGGAACTCCAACTATATTAAAAAATGTTCAAATAGAGCAGCTTTTTAAGGCCATAAATGAGAATTTTAGAATTGCAAAAGATGTTGAGTTTAGTAGTGAGAGTACATTACATAATCTTAGTATCTCGAAGCTAAATCTTATGAAAAGTCTTGGTGTGAATCGCTATAGTTTTGGTGTGCAGACTTTTAGTGATAATGGCAGAAAAATTTTAAATCGAAAAGGAAGCTGTGAATCTGCTATAAAAAAATTAGAAAATATTAGAGAAAATTTTGATGGATTAGTTTGTGCTGATATAATCTATAATTACCCAAATCAGACTATCTATGAAGTTAAAAATGATGCTAAAATTTTAAAAGAACTAAAAATAGACAGTGTAAGCTTTTACTCGTTACAGTTTCACAAAGGAAGCAAGTTTTTTAAAAAATTTAATAGCGATTATTATGACTTGTCATATGATCTTGCTTTACATGATGCATTCATAGATGAAATGCTTGATGAAAATTATGAGATATTAGAATACACTAAGTTAAACCGTAAAAATCGTGATAGATACCTCTATATAAAGCTATCAAACCAAGGTGTGGATATATTGCCTATTGGAAACGGTGCAGCTGGAAGGATTGGGAAATATTCCATAATGACTGATAGTGGAAAAAATATGATTTTTAAAAATAGTCAAAATTCTATCGAATTTAGTAATTTTGCAAAACTTTTTCAATATCCAAAAATAAATTTAAGCGATATTAGCAAATTTCTAGACGAAGAGTTTTTTAAAAAAGAAATGGATTTTTTTAAAAAATGTGAAAATTTAGGATATGTAGAAATAACAAAAGATGAGATTATTTTTAATAAAAGCGGAATATTTTGGGGAAATACAATTGCCTTGAATGTTATAAATATCTCAAAAGAGTATTTTTTAAAAAAAGGTGAAAAATGAAAAATTTAGTTATATATTCATCAAAAACAGGAAATACAAAAAAAATTGCCCAAGCTATTGCGAGTAGCTTAAATTATGAAATTTTGTCAGTTGAAAATGTCAAAAATTTAGATGGAGTGGGAAAAATCATTTTTGGATTTTATGTTGATAAAGGTGGAATGACAAATAATGCTAGAATGATAGCAAATCTTATAAAAAATAGGAAAATAGGACTTTTTATGACGCTTGGCGCAGATCCTACAAGCGATCATGCAAAGGAGTGTTTTGAAAATGAAAAAATGTTTTTTGAGCAAAATGGTTGTGAGGTTGTGTGCGAATTTTGGTGTCAAGGCGCAATAGATAAAAATTTAATAGAAACTATGCGAAAAAATGCACCACAAATGATAACTCCACAAAAAGAAGAAAAATGGCAAAAAGCGAGTTCGCATCCAGATGAAAACGATATAAAGCAAGCAGTTTTAGCCTTTATGGAATTTTAATATAATATAAAATAGTATTTATATGTTAATTTAGCTGCCAAGATAAATAGTCGTTTATACAATACTTTTGAATTTATTTAAATCTATTGATTTTATAGACAGTTGCGATGATGAGCTTTTACTATCTTGTCATTTATAATAATTTTGTTCTTTTGTTTTCAACAACTTCGCTGATATAGCTTGTGTGATTATTAAATAGTAGTATAATTTTATTATTCTACGTTATTTGTATTTATTAATATTATTTGAGTGTTAGTCACGTGTTATCTTTTATACAAACAAACTTATCAGGCCAAATATAGATATATATTCGTAAAATTCCATAAATTTCATCAAAGTTTAATAATTGCCATTAATGAAGTATGATCTCCAAAAATTCAGCAAAACTTGGTTTTAGTTTATGTTTTTATGGTAGTGAGTCATAAAAATAATATCTATTATAAAAAGCCTGATAATAAGAGTACTAATCATGTTTTTTAGTAATTATAATTTTAGAAATTTCATTTCAAATTATTTAGAATCTAAAAATCTTTTTGCGAAATTTCAAAAAATTATACTAATATATTTAGTGTGAGTAAAGTAAATTTGTGCTAATGCTATTTTATTAAATTTTGTTTTTGTAAATACTCTTTTGCTACACTTTTAGCTGACTTTTTATTTACTTTTACTTCGTAGTTCATGTTTGACATTTCATCTTCGCTGATCTTGCCTGAGAGCTTGTTTAGGATATCTTTTAACTCTGGGTATTTATTTAGTGTTTCTTCTCTCATCAAAGGTGCGCCTTGATATGGAGGAAACAATTTTTTATCATCTTTTAGGATTTTAAGCTTATACTCTTTTATCTCGCTATCTGTAGAATAGGCATCGATGATTTGTACTTCATCTTTTGATATAGCTGTATACCTTAATGATGGCTCCATTGTTAAAACTTGCAAATTTAGATCATAAATTTCTTTTAAACCCTTTGCACCATCTTTTCTATCTGCAAATTCTAATGTAAAACCAGCTTTTATAAAGTTTTGGATATTTTTTAAATCACTTATATTTTCTATGTTGTATTTTTTTGCAAAGTTTTCTTTAAGAGCGATTGCATATGTGTTTTGGAATAACATTGGTTCTAGTAAGATAAGCTTATCTTGTTTGTAAATTTCATCTTTTGCTATAGTATAAACTTGTTTAGCATCATTATTTACTTCAATTTTTTGTTTTAAAAGGGCTGATACTATTGTACCGCTAAATTCTGGATAAATATCTATTTCACCACTTTTTAATGCCTCATAAAGAAAGGCAGTTTTACCAAAATTTGGTTTTATCTCGACTTTTATATCGCTGTTATCTTCTATGAGAAGTTTGTACATATTCATAAGAATTTCTGGCTCAGAGCCTAGTTTTCCTGCTACAATTAGTTTGTTTTGACTTGATTTGGAAAAAGGCATATCAAAAAAGCTCAAGGCTACAAGGAAATATGTAGATATAAAAACTAAAAACATTTTTTTAAGATGTAATTTAGAAACAAGTTTTAAAAACACATTGAAAGCTATAGCAAGGAGTCCTGAGCTAATTGCACCTATTAGTATCAAAGATGAGTTATTTCTATCTATACCAAGCAAGATAAATGATCCAAGTCCACCAGCACCTATCAAAGCCGCTAGTGTAGCAGTACCTATAACCATAACTGTGGTTGTTCTTATGCCAGATATTATAACTGGCATAGCTAGGGGTATTTGGTATGTTAATAGTTTTTCTTTCTCGCTCATACCAAAAGCTTCGCCGGCTTCTTCTAAACTAGGTTCTATTTGTTCAAAACCTGTTATTGTATTTTGAAAGATAGGAAAAATGGCATAAATAACTAAAGCCACAACAGCTGGAACTTTGCCAATTCCTAAAAATGGTATGAAAAGACCAAGCAGGGCAAGTGATGGTATGGTTTGAAAAATAGCAGTTGAGTGTAAAAATATCTCTTTTATCTTGGTTTGTTTTTTTACAATTATAGCTAAAGGTATGGCTATAAAAATTGCTATAAGTATGGCTATGGCAGAGATTTGGATGTGTTCAAGTAGAGCTATTAGCCACTGAAAAAAGCGATTTTCAAATGTATTAAAAATATTGCTCATATCAAATCCGCGCTTTCAAAGAGTTTTTTTACAAAGTTATCTTTAGGATGCGAGATTATATTTTTTGGAGTATCAACTTGAAGTAATTTTCCGCTTTGCAGAACTACTATTCTATCAGCTAGTAAAACTGATTCTCTCATATCGTGTGTTACAAAAAATATAGTTATACCAAGATTTGTGTGAAGCTTTTTTATGAGAATTTGCAAATCTCTTTTTATAAGTGGATCTAGTGCAGAAAATGGCTCGTCCATCAATAAAACTTTTGGTTTTGTAATGATGGCTCGTAAAATACCAACCCTTTGGCGCTCGCCACCTGAGAGCTGCTCAGGATATTTGTTTAGATGTAAATTTGGATCTAGACCTACAATTGGCATTAGTCTATGAATTTCGCCTCTTATTTTTTCTTGATCCCATTTTTTCATTTTTGGTATTAGTGCTATGTTTTCATATATGCTAAGATTTGGAAATAGTGCGTCTTGTTGAAGTACATATCCAGTTTCTAAACGTAGATCTCTAAGATCCCACTCATTGATGTCTTTTGAGTTTATGGTTATCTTTCCGCTATCTGCACTTACTAGGTTGTTTATCATTTTTAGTAAAGTTGTTTTTCCTGATCCTGATAAACCAACTATGACAAAAAACTCACCTTGATTAACGCAAAAAGTAATGTCATGTAAAACAGCAGTTTTGCCATAATATTTGCTAATGTTTTGAAATTTTATCATAGTTTGCCATTTTGTAATTGTTTGATGATAAGCCTTTTTGAGTTTTTATATGTTTAAGTTTAGCTGTATATAAATAACGTGTCAAGATATTATAATTTTTAATAGCTACTGATATTTTGTAGAAAGTATACGAAATATAGTGGGCTAAAAACCCACTATATTATTAATTTATTTTTTATGTTTATTTACATTCGCTAACGTCTAGTTTAACCTCGCCAAAAGGCTTTTTGTTTTCAAGAAAATAGTTGTATTGTATGCCTGATATTTGACCAGCAAAGCCTCCTTTTAGGTTTGGACACATATTTTTGATTTGTGAGCCCATAGCATTTAAAACTGTATCTTTTTGCTCTTTAGTTAGTTCGTTAAATTTGATATCTTCAGTGTCTGTTACTTTGAAATCATATATAAGATAACTGTTTTTGCAAGTTATGTTGTACGCAGTTGTATATGCATCAATTTTCATAGGAAGTTCTTTTTGTAATTTTTTTAGTGTTTTTTGTATCACATCACTATCACAACCCGCAAAAGCATACGCACAAAGTACAACCATGGCCCAAAATATCTTAAACATTTCTTCTCCTTTTAATTTAAAATAATATATTTTATATTTTATAAGGTTAAAGTATTATTAAATTTTACTTAACTTTTAGCAATATTTATATTTTCATACAAATACTTTTTTGTAATATTCTTTTAAAATACTTTAAGTTCTATTATAATAAAATAATTTAAATTTTTTTTAAGAAGGAGAAAGTATGAAGTATGATTCTAGTGGCAAGCTAAGTGGTAAATTTATATTATCAGCTGTAGTTTGCATGTGTGTATCATCTAGCATTTTTGCTTACGATGAAACTGGAATTTACGGTAACACAGGTAGTTGGGAGACAAGTGAATATAATAAAGACTGGGCTCTTAAATCAATGAATGCTTCTACAGCTTACGCGCTTGGATTTAATGGTAGTAACGTGAAAATAGGTGTTATGGATTCAGGAATACTAGTAACACATCCAGAATTTCAAGACGGTAGATTTAATGTTGTGAAATCTATTGGGGAATATAGTAAAAATGGTATGAGATATCCTGATACCATATATGGCAATTCACCTTTAAAAAATATTTTAGAACCTAAAATAAATGAAGATGGTACGCTTGCTAAAGATAGTAACGGAAATCAAATATATATACTAGATTATGACGAAACAAATAAAGGCGAGTTTAAAAAAGGTGATAAATTTGATATAGATGGTGCTTGGAGACAATTTATAAATGATTCACACGGCACACATGTTGCTGGAAGTATGGCCGCTTCAAGAAACGGCAGTGAAATGCATGGTGTTGCATTTGGGTCTAATTTATACGCAGCAAATACAGGTGGAACAGATGGAATGACTTATGGTCCAAACCAAGACTATAACTATTTTTTGCAAGGGTATACTAATCTAGCAAATAGTGGTGTAAAGGTTATCAATAATAGTTGGGGGTCAAATAGAAAAGTTAATTCTGCTTTTGAAGGAGCTATTGGATACAAAACTACAAGCGGTAATTTATCAGTGCCAGAATATAACATAGTAATGCGAGATGTAACAAAAATCACAGAAACAAATAATCCAAAAGATCACATGTATCTTAAAAATTTGGATGAGGCTAAAAAAGCTTATTATCAATTTGTAACTAGTGGTGAAAAAAGTTTTATAGATGCGGCATATGAAGTAGCAGTTAATCATCAAATTATTCAAGTTTTTACAGCTGGAAATAGAAGCTATATGGCAGAATCATTTACTCGTGCAATGTTACCTTATTTTCGTCCAGATGCTGAAAAATACTGGATTAATGTAACTGGTCAAACAGGAGGCGATGGATATCCGTATAATGTGAAAGGAAGCCTGGTAAACACATCTGATGTTCAGATATTTAATGAGGCCGGACATTCGAAATGGTGGACGATCGCATCACCTGCTAGAAATATTTACTCTTCCATAGTTGATTTAGCTAGTGGGGAAGCTGGATATGCATATTATAACGGAACTTCAATGGCAGCTCCGCATGTATCTGGGGCTTTGGGTGTAATATTTGGGAGATATCCATATATGAGTACATCTCAAGGTAGAGATGTCATGCTAACAACTGCTAGGCAAACATCTTCAAGGCCAGATTCTTCTTTTGGTCAGCCTTTAGCAAGATGGGGATCTCAAGGTTTAGGTGTACCTAGTGAAGTATGGGGTTGGGGTATATTAGATCTTGGTGCAGCTATGTTTGGTCCTGGACAGTTTTTAGGCAAATTTGATGTTACAATGAATCAAGATGATATTTGGCAAAATGACATTTCTGATAAAGCTATCAAATTTAGACAACAAGAAGATACGAATGAAGCAGCTATTTGGCAAGTTAGAAAAGCAGAACTTGATGCAAAAGCAAGTTTAAGTGCGCAAGAAAAAGCTGAAATTACATTTCAAACAGCAAGACAAAAAGCTAGAGATCTAAGAGCGCAAGATGGTTACGCTGGCTCTTTAGTTAAAAGAGGAAGCGGAACACTTACTTTAACTGGAAACAACAGTTTTAGTGGCGATACTATAATATATGGTGGTCAAATTTCTGCTTTAAATCAGTCTTTAACTAATACTAATGTTAGCGTTGAAAATCAAGGCAGATTAGAAATCTTAAGAGAAATAGATGTTTTGGCTCCAGTAAAAGATCCATCAACAAATTTAATAAATGCTTTAGCGTATAAAAGATTGACAAGTGAGCCAAAAACAGTTACTGCACGCATCAAAAATGGTGGAGAATTTATAGTAAATGATGGGGTTAGCAATATAAATTTAACTTTTGATCAAGGTTCTTTACTTGGTGTATCAAAAAGAAATTTAGTAGATTTCCAAAACCTTGGTATAAATCAAAGCAAAATATATAGTGCAAGCGGTAATTTCGTAACTCCAGAAAATGCTAGTGTTATAAATGATCTTGCATTTTTTGATGTATCAAAAATTTTAGCTGATAACCAAAATATACAACTTGGAATAAAAAGACAAGCTATGAGCAACATTGCTCGAACAAACAATGAAAATATCATTGCAAATTTAATAGATGATTCTAAAAATAGTCAGTTGCATAATTCAATGTTGATGCTAAAGAGAAATGATGCAAATAGATATTTTGAAGAATTATCGCAAGATAAAGCTTTTAAGGCTAAAAATAACTCAGTTATAAATTCATTTTTGCTAAAAAATAATGTTATGAATAGACCAGATGCGATAATAGCAGAAGTTGATACTGGTGTTAATCTATGGCTATCATCGTATTTAAATAGGATTAATGATAAAACAAGCAGTAGTTCTAAACTATCTTCAAATGGATATAGTCAATTAGTTGGACTTGATTTTTTGATAGGAGATAACTCAAAAGTTGGCGCATTCGTTGGTTTGGGTAAAACAAATCATAAGTCAAATGGTATCAAAGAGGCTAAAAGTGATGATTATCATGTGGGTGTTTATGGTGAAAGCAACTTTGATTTGTTTAAAGTAAACGCTGGTGCTTTTTATACTAAGAGTGATAGAGAACAAAACGTGTTTTCTAAGTCATTGCAAAATAACTATACAAACGCTGATGAGGCAATAACAAATGTATTTATAGAAGCTGGATATACAGGCATTAAATATGATAATTTTGTTATAGAACCATATGTTGGTGGTGGTTATATACATGCAAGTGCCGATAGCGCTAAAAGTGATTTGATATCTATAGATAATGAAAATAGAGATCTTACTTATGCTACAATAGGCGTAAAGCCAAGTATGATGTTTAAATTAGATGGTATAGACACAAAGGCAAAACTGGATTTGGCATACAATAAATTCTTTGGAGACAAAGAGCCAAATGCTGATATTGATATATTTGGCGTAGGAAGAGCAAAATTAACTGGCAATGAAATAAAAGATTTAACAACTGTAAATGCTGGATTTGACTTTTATATTACAAAAAATACAAGTTTATCTTTATCATATATGGGTGCATATAGCGGTGATATTACATCAAATGGCGTTAATGCTAAAATAAATATAGCATTTTAGAAATTTTTGTCCTTTCTCACTAACGAGAAAGGATATTTATTAAATAAAAATTTTGCAAATCTGAACTGTTGCAATGATTTTAAGATTTTATATTGGAATTTTAAAAAAATAGTGGCCGGGAGAAAGGGATTCGAACCCCTGGAGGCTTTCACCTCAACGGTTTTCAAGACCGCCGCTTTCGACCACTCAGCCATCTCCCGAGTATAGGTTTAGATTATCTTGTTTTTTCTTCTACCCAGCCAGCGCCATCATTTACTTTGTCTTTTGACCACTCATAGGCATTGTTTGTGTCTTTTTTAGCACCATGCCAAGTATTAGAACAACCTACAAAAAAAGTTAAACTCAAAATAGCACATATTAAAAAACGCATTTGATCCCCTTTTTATATTTAAGTATGGAGGCGACACCCGGATTCGAACCGAGGATAAAAGCTTTGCAGGCTTCTGCCTTACCACTTGGCCATGTCGCCATGCATAACTTATAAATATGGTGCCCGAGGCCGGACTTGAACCGGCACGGAAAAAAATTCCGAGGGATTTTAAGTCCCTTGCGTCTACCAATTCCGCCACCCGGGCACTACAACAAAAATAATCATAAAACTGGAGCGGGAAACGAGAGTCGAACTCGCGACATCGACCATGGCAAGGTCGCGCTCTACCACTGAGCTATTCCCGCGAAAATAAATAAAATGTTATTCTAGCTAAAGTAACCTTAAAAATTTATTTGATATATTGAAAGTATTTTAAATTATATTGTTTTATTTACTAATTTAAAAACATAAGCTAATATCTAGTTATTGCATAATACAATTGCAAAAATTTAAAACTTAAAAGGTTGTTTATGAAAAAACTTTATTTTATTTTGGCAATAAGCCTAAATTTTGCTTTCGCAACTAGTGATAAAAATATAAATGATTGCGTTACAAAAAGTGATTTTAAAAGTTGCAAAATTATAGCTGATAATCTTGAAAAAGGTTGTAAAAATGGTGATCAAGCGGATTGTTATTTTTATGCAGATATGATTTTTAAGGGTCTTGGTGTAAAGAGGGATGTGGTAAAATCTTTTGAAATTTATAAAGATTCATGTGAAAAAAATAGCTCCGAGGCTTGTTACGAAGCTTCTGTAAGATATCTTCAAGGTACTGGCACTGTGCAAGATTTTGACTTGTCTGGAAAGGCTCTTGAAAAAGCTTGTAAACTTGGTAGTAAAAGAGCATGCGACATTTTAGCTCTTGTACCACCTAAAAAATAAATATAAATTTTTAAAAGTATATGATAGTATAATTGCATTATACAAGCAAAGGAACTGGAAATGAAAAAAATATTTTTTATATTGAGTTTGAGTTCTATACTGGTTTTTGCAAGTGAACTAGATATGAACGAAACACAAAACACAGCTCAACTGGCTGAATTTAAAGCAAACTATAAAGTAGATGAGAATAAATTTGATCCACTTTATTGGTATAATAAACCCATGACATATTTTAATCATTACGCATATAGTTATGTTTTGATACCTATAGCAAAGGGCTATGATTATGTTATGCCTGATCCTATACAAGGTGCTATTAGCAACTTTTTTGATAATCTTTTGTATCCAGTTAGACTTATAAATAACTTGTTGCAAGGTAAATTTGAAAACTCACTTAATGAAACAAAAAGATTTTTAATAAACACAACTATAGGTTTTGCTGGATTTAGCGATGCTGCTTCTATGCATTTTGATTTACCAAAAAAGAATGTAGAAGATCTTGGGCAAACATTTGGATATTGGGGGATAGGAGAAGGATTCCCTATAGTTTTACCACTTATTGGCCAATCAAATTTAAGAGATTTAGTTGGTTCAGTAGGAGATTATTTTGCAGATCCTATAACATATGTTGATCGTGATGATGAATGGACTTCGGCTTATATAAAAGCATATAGAGAGCTAAATAAATTATCCCAAAGTTATACTGATTACGAGATACTTACAAAAGATCAAGATAACTTGTATGAATTTTTAAGAGATTTATATAGTATAAAACGAAAAAAAATGATCGCCGAATAGAAGAAAACAGATGCTTCAAAGAAGCGTCTGTTTTTAAAAGGAGGTTTTTTTATTAGTTGGGTAAAAGAATGATAGTAAAATATATTAAATACTATAAAAATGTAAAATAAATATCATTTTTTATCGTAAATTTTTTGCACTACATAACTAGCAAGATAAAACCCAAATGTAGAAGTAACGCCCATAAAGCTTCCCAAATCTTTACATTTTGGTAGTTCCGTAGAAAAAACCACATCAAAATTTCCTTCAAAATTTTCTTTTTTAAGTTCACTTCTAAATTTTCTTGCAAGGGCGTCGTTTGTAGTTTTCCAGATATTTGAAATTTTTATTTCAGTTGGATTTATGCGTTTTGCACCACCCATAGAACTTATAAAGATTATCTTTTTTTTACTATTTTGATTTAGATCCCAAACTTTTTTTGCTAAGGCAACTTTTGGGCTCATATCATCTATGGCATCTATTATGACATCAAATTTTTTTATATCAAAGTTTTGTAAAAATTCTGGGGTTAATGTTTCAAATATAGTTTTTATACCACTAAATTTATTTGCAAAGACATCTACTTTTCTTTCTCCTAGGTTTTCGCTTCCAAATTGTCTGTTTTGGTTTGTAATTTCAAAGATATCTTTATCTAGTATGGTCAAATCTATAAAGCCTGTCCTATAAAGCGCTTCTATGCATGCTCCACCAACACCACCGCATCCGCAAATCAAAATCTTAGTTTTAGCAAACTCGTCAAATTTATCTCCAAAAAGTGCTCTTGAACGAGAAAATCTATCTACTTTATCCACTCATCAACTCTTTTTAGCTCTTCAAAGGCGGTTAAATTTAACTTTATTGGAGTAAGTGATGCGTATCCATCCATGATGATGCTAAGATCTGTGTTGTCATTTTTTGCTATATCAAAATCCATAAAATCCGCTCCTATCCAGTATCTTTCAATGCCTCTAGGATCTCTGTTTAGTTGTGCGGCCGTTGAGTAAATTTTCTCTCCAGCTGGAACTATTTTTAAACCTTTATAATCTTTTTTACTAACAGCTGGTATGTTTAAATTTAAAAATTGTTTTTGTGGTAGAGGATAGCCTTTTTCAAAAATTTTTTTTACTATATCAAGAGTTATTTTGCATGCCAAATCAAAGCCGTATTTATCTATGCTATCTTTATTATAAGACTGAGAAACGGCAAGTGAAGGAATTCCTTGTAAAACTCCTTCCATTGCTCCTGCGCAAGTTCCAGAGTATGTTATATCTTCTGCTATATTCGATCCATGGTTTATGCCACTTACTATAATATCTGGTTTGTTTTCATAAAGTGTATGAAGTGCTAAATAAACGCAATCAGTTGGAGTTGCATCATCTAGTTTGAAAAATCCATCATCAATTTTTATAAATCTTAAAGGTCTAGTACATGTTATAGAGTGTGCACAAGCTGATTTTTCACTACTTGGTGCAACTATGGTAACATTCGCGATAGTTTTTAGTGCTTTTGCTAGTTCTTTTAATCCTAACGCTTCAAAACCATCATCATTTGTTATGAGAATTTCTTTCACATTTTGCCCTGATTATATATCTCTTGTTAAAGAAAATTTACCGCCACCACAAAATATCAAGCACAATGCTCCGCCAACATAAAGATAAACTATCTCGCCAACAAATCCACCATATTGAGTAATTGCAAATGGGGCGTGCGAGTTTGCTATATATATTATAATGCAAGATGTGCCAAATAACATAAGACTAGCAAATCTTGTAAAAACGCCAAAGATTATCATAAGTGGAGCTAAAACTTCGCCCAAATATACTCCATAAGACATCATCCCCGGTAAACCACTATTTATAAGCATACCTTTTACAGAATCGATTCCATTGCTTAGTTTAAATATACCATGCATTAAAACACATATTCCAAGAAAAATTCTTAAAAATAAAAGCCCTATATTATAGTTGTGCAAAAACTTCATTTATATCCTTTGTGTTTTGTGGTTATAGATTATTATAGCAAAAAATGATGAAAAATTTATATTTTTATTATAAACTTAAATATTAAAATTAGGGTAAAAGTATCGATATATAGGCTAAATTAATGATAAAATTTAGTCTACCGAGAAATAAATTTTTAGAAACTAAATTTAATTTTACTAAAAGCTTCTACATGGTTCAAAGATTTTTACAGTTTGTATTTATACCCACTACTTAAATTGCTATCTAGAAGTTGTTGGTGTATCCAAAGTCTAGGCTTGTTGTATTACTATAAGTTTCTTTATATATTGTGATGCACTTATAAAGAACTTCTAATAAATTATTTGTAGGTTATAGTGTTATAAAACTATAACCTATTGATTTTTATTGGCAACCCTCACACTCTATACTTCTATCAACTGCAGTTTTTTGCTCTATTTCGCTTTCTGGACTTTGACTTCTTAGGTAGTATGTTGATTTAAGTCCAAGCTCCCAAGCGAGTGTGTAAATTTGGTTTAAAACACCACCAGAGGCTTTATCTAGAGAGATGAATATGTTTAGGCTTTGTCCTTGATCTATCCATTTTTGCCTGATTGCTCCAGCTTTTACTAAAAGTCTTTGATCTATATCATAAGCGGGTGTGTAGTATTGCCAAGTATCAGGGCTTAAGTTTGGCACTACAACTGGTATCATACCACTTAGATTGTGTTCGAACCATTTTCTTTTATAAACTGGCTCTATTGTTTGAGTTGTTCCAACTAAAATACTAATACTAGAAGTTGGAGCTATTGCCATAAGATAACCATTTCTTATGCCATCACTCATAACTTTTTCTTTTAGTTTGTTCCAATTTCTTGTTTTTTCATCAAAAAGTCCATTTCTTTTTACTAAATCTTTTGCTTTTTGGTTTGCTATGTCGATTGGGAAAATGCCTTTAGACCATTTTGAACCTTCAAAATCGGGATATTTACCTTTTTCTAAAGCTAAATTTGAAGATGCATAAATAGCGTTGTAACTTATGTTTTCCATGATTTCATCTATCTTTACTAGGTGTTCGTAGCTTCCCCATTCTATACCTTTTTCGGCTAACATTTGAGCTTCACCCATAACTCCAAGTCCTATTGATCTGGAAGCTAAATTTGTATTTTTAACTTTGATATGTGGATAGAAATTTAAATCAATTACATTATCAAGCATTCTTATGGCTATTGGAACAACTCTATTGATATCTTCTTGAGTGTTTACCTTGCTTAAATTTACACTTGCAAGATTGCAAACCGCCGTTTTACCCTCTATAAGTTCTTTTTCTACAATGTAAATTTCTTTGCCATTTAAGCTATCAAGAGCTGTGATTTTTTTCGCTTTTTTCTTATATCCCCCATCAATTACTATATCTTCATCTTCATCGAAAACATCTACTGTTTTATCTTTATAAATTACTTTTATTTTATAGTAGCTTGGATCTGTATTTTGGAAAATTTCAGTACATAAATTTGAACTTCTTATGATACCTTTATGATTATTTGGATTGACCTTGTTTGCACTATCTTTAAAGCATAAAAATGGCATTCCTGTTTCAAAGTAGTTTGTTAAGATCTTTTTCCAAAGTTCTTTTGCCTGCATAGTGTTTTTAGAAATACTTTCGTCATTTTCATACTCAATATATCTTTTTTCAAATGCTTCTCCGTAAAGATCGCAAAGATCTTTTACATCAACTGGATCAAAGAGTGTCCATCTCTCGTTGTTTTCCACTCTTTTCATAAAAAGATCATTTATCCAAAGTGCTGGAAATAGTTCATGCGCTCTTCTTCGCTCTTCTCCAGAGTTCTTTCTAAGATCTATAAAGTCGCTTATATCCATATGCCATGGCTCTATGTAAACAGCGATTGCTCCCTTTCTAGTGCCTAGTTGATCAACTGCAACTGCTATGTCATTTGTTATCTTAAGAAATGGTATAATACCTCCAGCTGCGTTTTTATGCCCATCTATTGCTCCGCCAACTGCTCTTACTTGGTTCCAGTCCCAGCCAACTCCGCCGCCAAATTTAGAAAGTAAAGCCATCTCTTTATAGCTATCAAAAATTCCTTCTATATTATCAGGTGTTGAACCAATATAACATGATGAGAGCTGATGACGAGTAGTTCTTGCATTTGATAAAGTTGGAGTTGCTGGCATAACCTCAAATTTACTTATAAGGTCGTAAAATTTTTTTGCCCAACTTTGGCAGTCAAACTCATTTTGCGCAAGAAACATAGAAATTGCCATAAACATATGTTGTGGTAATTCGATAGGTTTAGCGTTACTATCTTTGATTAGATATCTATCATAAAGCGTTTTTATACCAAGATAGTTAAATTGTAAATCTCTACTATAATCAAGATATGAGTTTAAATCATCTAGGTCATACTTTTCTTTAAGTCCAAGCATAATTCGACCAGATTTTTCGCCTTTTTCAAAATATTCTTTAAGATGATTATATCCGCTATAGCCTGTAACTTTATGATACAAATCATATAAGAAAAGTCTAGCTGCAACAAAAGTCCAATTTGGACGGTCAATGTCTATCTTTTCAACAGCTGTTTTTATGAGGGTTTGTTGAATTTCCTCTGTTGTTATCATATCTCGAAACTGGATTTTCGCATCTACTTCAAGCTCGCTTAGGCTAACATTGTCTAGTCCTTCAACTGCTTCTTTTGTATATTTTTTTATTTTACTTATGTCTAATTCTTCGGTTCTACCGTTTCTTTTTATTACTTTCAAATTGCTTCCTTGGCTTATTTAAAAACTCTTGTAAAAATTTTGTCTACATTTTTTGTATAGTATGTATAATCAAAACATGCCTTTATCTCATCAACGCTAAGTTTTTCGCAAAGTTCTGTATCATTTAGTAAATTTTGTAGATAAAGGCTATGTCCTTGCCCATCGATTGCTTTTTTGCCTTCTTGAAGATCTGCCCAAACCTTCATAGCATTTCTTTGAACTATTTTATAAGCATCTTCTCTGCTTAAGCCTTTTTTTGGAAGTTCGAGCAAAATTCTTTGAGAAAACACTAAACCACCTGTTAAATTTAAATTTCTCATCATATTTTCTGGATAAACCACGAGTTTGTCTATCAAATTTGTTAAGCGGTTTAGCATAAAATCAGTTGTTATAAACCCATCAGGAAGTATAAATCTCTCAACTGAGCTATGGCTTATATCTCTTTCATGCCAAAGAGCTACATTTTCCATTGCTGGCATTGCATAAGAGCGTATCATTCTACAAAGTCCGGTTATGTTTTCGCTTAAAACCGGGTTTCTTTTATGTGGCATAGCTGAGCTTCCCTTTTGTCCAGGGCTAAAGTACTCCTCACACTCATAAACTTCAGTTCTTTGGTAATGACGGATGGCAACTGCTATTTTTTCACATGATGATGCAAGTATAGCTAAAGCGCTCATTACTTGTGCGTATCGATCTCTTTGGATTACTTGGTTTGAAGCTGGGGCTGGTTGTAGGTCTAAAAACTCACAAACAAGTTCTTCAAGATCAAGTGGGGCATGAGCAAAATTTCCCATAGCTCCACTTATCTTCCCAACGCTTATAACCTTTTTTGCGTGCTCCAAAAGTTCAAGCGAGCGAGCAATCTCATCATACCATATCGCTAGAACTAAGCCAAAAGTTATAGGCTCGCCATGTATTCCATGGCTTCTACCTACCATTAGTGTGCTTTTATGCTCTATTGCGCGTTTTTTTATAGCATTCATTAAATTTTTAACATCAGATATTATAAGGTTTAAACTATCTCTTATTTGCAAAGCAACTGCTGTATCTATGGTATCGCTAGATGTCATGGCAAAATGCACAAAACGACTCTCTTCGCCCAAGCTTTCACTAACGCTTGTTAAAAATGCGATAACATCGTGTTTTGTTGTTTTTTCTATCTCATCGATTCTATTTATGTCAAATTTAGCATTTTTTATAATCTTTTCGCAATCGCTATCATTTATCAGGCCAAGTTTATTCCAAGCCTTTACTGCTGCTTTTTCAACCTCTAACCAAGCATCATATTTTGCTTGCATATTCCATTTATCACTCATCTCTTTTCTTGCATATCGCTCAACCATATCAATGCCTTTAATTTAAAAATAAAAATTTATTTTACCTGTAAAGTCATTATAAAGTCATTAAATTTTTAATTTAGTAGTAGGTCAAATTTTATCTTTTAGTTATTTAAAATTTGACCTTTTTTGTATTTTATATGTAGATTAGTCTTCTAGCTCTATCCATTTTTGTGCGATTCTTACAGCATTAGTTGCTGCTCCTACACGTATTTGATCAGCTGCACAAAATAGATGTAAAACATTATCTCTAAAGTTATCTTTTCTAATTCTACCTACATATGTATCGTTTGTATCTGTTGAAAGAAGTGGCATTGGATAAAGTTTTTTGCTAGGCTCATCAACTACAACGATGCTTGGTGCATTTTTTAAAATGTCTCTTGCTTTGTTTGCGTCAATTGCATTTGCAAAATGTATAGTTATAGCTTCGCTATGACTCCTTAAAATCGGTACTCTAACACAAGTTGCGCTTACTTCTATTTTTTTGTGTAAGATTTTTTGTGTTTCATTTACCATCTTCATCTCTTCTTTTGTATAGTCATTATCTAAGAAAATATCAATATGTGGTATCAAATTTAATGCGATTTGATATGGAAATACTTTTGGCTCACACTCATCAAGGTTAAAGGCAAAAAACTGTTGCATTTGTTTAACAAGCTCTTCCATTCCTTCTTTTCCAGCACCACTTGTTGCTTGATATGTGCTAACATCGACTCTTTGTATATTAAATGCATCATCAAGCGGTTTTAGGATTTGAACCATTTGTATGGTTGAGCAATTTGGATTTGCAATGATTCCAGTGTTTTTCCACTCTTTTATATCTTGTGGGTTACATTCAGGAACAACTAAAGGCACATCACTTCGCATCCTAAAATGACTTGTATTGTCTATTACTAAAGCCCCACTTCTTACTGCAAATGGTACAAATTTCTCAGAAACTGAGCCACCCGCACTAAAAAATGCTATATCTATTTCATGCTCATCAAAGATCGTCTCTGTTAACTCAATTACTTTATAGGTTTTACCAAGGCATTCTACCTCACTTCCAGTACTTTTGCTGCTAGCAAGAGGTAATACATTATTGATAGGAAAATTTACTTCGCCTAAAACATTCAATATTTCTTCACCAACTGCGCCTGTTGCACCAACTATGGCAATGTTGTATTTTCTCATAGTAAACCTTTAAAATAAAATTTTATTATTATATCAAAATTAAAAAGAATTTTTTCTGCTATACAAAAACAAATCTTCTTTACTTATAGCTTCGTTATCGCTTAAAATAGCAGCTCTTTCTACTATGGATATAAGCTCTCTTATATTTCCAGGAAAATCATAACTCATAAGCTCATCTTTTGCTTCGTCGTTAAAATATTTTTTGCCTAGATTATATTCTTTGCAAACTTTATCTAAAACAGAATTTGCTATGCTTTGTATCTCATCTTTGCGTTCTCTAAGTGGGGGTATTATTATGGGAACCGTATTTAATCTGTAAAATAAATCTTCTCTAAATTCCCCATCTTCAACTTTTTGTTTTAAATTTGCATTTGTAGCACTTATGATCCTAACATCTATTTTTGTGCTTTTTGTTGCACCAAGTCTAGTTATCTCTCTTTCTTGCAATGCCCTTAAGAGTTTTGGTTGAAGCTTTATTGGCATTTCACCGATCTCGTCTAAAAACAAAGTTCCGCCATTTGCTAGTTCAAAAAAGCCAATTTTTTGAGTAGTTGCATCTGTAAAAGCACCTTTTTCATATCCATAAAGTTCACTTTCAAGTAAATTTTCTGGGATTGCTGCCATATTTATAGCGATAAATGGTTTTTTTGCTCTTTTTGAGTTTTTGTGTATAAATTTAGCAAAAACTTCTTTTCCAACACCACTTTCACCACTTAGCATAATATTTACATCAGTTGGAGCTGCCTTTTTTGCAAGATGTAGTGTTTGGTTTAGCGCTGATGAGCTTCCAACAAAATCTTTATCATTATTTTTTATGTCTATTTTGGGTTTTGATATGATTTTAGTTTTAAATTTTTGAGAACGAATTATAGCTTCATAAAGAGTTGTTATGTCAAACGGTTTAGTTAAAAAATCTTTCACTCCAAGTCTTACACTTTCTATTGCTCTATTTAAAGTTGCATTTCCAGTAATTATAATAACATCAAATTTTCCATCAAGTTCTTTTATAAATTCAATGCCATCCATTTTAGGCATATTTATGTCAGTTATTATAACATCTGTATCATCGCTTATTTTTTTTAGTGCATCAACTGCACTTTTAAAGCTGGTTATGTTAAACTCTTCATACTCGCTAAGGGCAATTTCTAGGGATTTTCGCATATTTATATCATCCTCAACTATAACAATATTCATCTAAAATCCTTTATCAAATTTATTTATGATAGCAAAATCAGGCTTAAATTCAACCTCAAATCTTATTGGTGAAAGTGTTAAGATGAGATTTGAGTAAAAATTTTCATCTTCTAGTTTGGATTTATCTTTTATGTGTATTTTTGAAGCACAAAAGCATGTGAAAAGTTCGTCTTTATGTCTATTTAGAAATTGATAAGAAGTTTCACCATTTTTTATGGAATCTTGTATTTTACAAACAAAATTTGATGAGCTTTTAGTTGAAATCATAGCCTTTGATATAGCTATGATTTCACTTTTTATGATATGATTTTGAGAGTTTACTTGAGCCCAAAAAACAAACTCATCTCCTCCAAAAGCAAATTTACAAAGAAGTATTAGTAAGAAAAGACTTCTTGCCACTTCTCTTGGCTCATCTCAAGTTCTAACTCGACTTTGTAAAGACCATTTTGAAAGTACTCATTTGTAACGGCTGCATTTTTTACTAGACCATCAACTTGTGATGTAATAGATGAGTTTTTAAGCATAGCGTCTTTAACTGTGTCTCTTGAGTTGATTTTAACTCCATAAAGTTTTGCAGCTAGGTTTCTATACGCATCTGCCATGGCAGCTCTCTTTGCTAAAGCTAAAGCTTGTGCTGGAGAAACAGTATTTAAAGGAGCTATACCTTCACCAACTGCACTAAAAGTAGCATTTGCTGGCTCAGGCGCACTGTATATCATCTTTTCTTTTTTCATAACTTCTCTAATATCGTCTTTATCGACTTTTTGTATAACAACTTCTTGGGCTGGCGTATTTGAAGAAGAGCCAAAGCCATTAAAGCTACAACCGCTAAAACCTAGTAAAGCTATAAAAATCATAGCAATGGTATACACATTTTTCATTTTTTACCTCTTTTTTTGATAAAATCACACAAGCAAAATTTATTCCAACAATCCCGTATCTTCAGCTTCTTCGCCATCATCTTCTTCTTGTTTTGGGCATCTAGCTATACTTACAACATCATCTCCATCTACATCTAAAATCTTAACACCACTTGTATTGCGTCCAGCTTTTCTGATTGTTTGCATATCTACTCTTATCATTTTTCCGCTTGATGTAAGAGCCATAAGATCCATACTTTCATCAACTATAATTATACCAATTAAATCGCCAGTTTTTTGTGTTAATTTCATACAAATTACGCCCTTGCCACCGCGTTTTTGAAGCCTGTATTCATCAGCTGTTGTGCGTTTGCCGATACCTTTAGCAGATACGCTTAAAATTTCTTCTTCATCATGTTCTATAACTTGTGCGCCAACTACTTTATCGTCTTTTTCTTTAAATCTTATACCAGTAACACCTCTGCTTGCTCTACCTATTTCTCTAGTATCGCTTACATTAAATTTAATACACATACCTTTTTGGGTTACTATTAAAAGTTTTTTGCCACTAGAATTTTCAACTTCAAAATTTTCATCATCAGACTGAATATCTATATTTTCAATTTCTATGTCTTCTTCGTTATTATTTTGTGCCTCTAGATTAAATATAGTATCGTCATTTTCTACAATTATTGCAGTTACAAGTTCATCGTGATCATCAAGATTAATTGCTTTTATACCAACACTTCTTATGTTTTTAAACTCGCTTAAATTTGTTCTTTTTACTATACCATTTTTTGTGAAAAATGCTAAAGATTTACTATCATCAAAGTCCGTTGTTGGAATGATAGCCATGATTTTCTCATCTTGTTCAAGTTGAACTAAATTTACTACAGCTTTTCCTTTGGCTGTTCTAGTACCTTCTGGAATTTTATAAACTTTTAGCCAGTAAAGTTGTCCGCGATCAGTTACAAACATGAGAGTATCGTGCATATCACAGATAAAGAAGCTTTCTATGAAGTCATCATCATACGTTGTTATGGCAATTTTGCCCTTGCCACCGCGTTTTTGTTTCTCATAGGTTTTGCTTGGAACGCGTTTTATGTATCCTCTGTAGGTTATGGTTACAACCATATTTTCATTAGGTATAAGATCTTCTATATCTATATCATCATAATCATCAACTATTTCAGTGATTCTAGGACATTTAAATTTAGATTTTATCTCTAGTAATTCTTCTTTTATTATATTTTCTATAAGATCTTCGCTTTTTAAAATAGCTTCAAGTCTCGAAATTTCAGCTAAAAGCTCTTTTAGTTCATTATCAAGTTTTTCTCGCTCAAGTCCTGTTAATTTGCTTAGTTTCATATCTAAAATAGCATTTGCTTGAAGCTCGCTAAGACCAAATTTTTCCATCAAAGAATTTCTTGCAGATGGAGTATCTTCGCTGTTTTTTATAAGTTCTATAACATCATCAATATTATCAAGCGCTATTTTAAGACCTTCTAAGATGTGCGCTCTTGCTCTTGCTTTTTGAAGTTCAAAAATTGTTCTTCTTATGATTATAGTTTTTCTGTGCTTTAAAAATAAATCCAGAAGTTCTATAAGATTGAAAATTTTTGGTTGTTTGTTATCGATAGCTAGCATGATAACGCCAAATGTAACTTCCATAGTTGTTGATTTGAAAAGATTATTTAGAACTATTTCGCTCATGGCATCGCGTTTTAGTTCTATTACAAGTCTAACACCATCTCTATCGCTTTCATCTCTAACTTCGCTAATGCCTTCTATTTGTTTGTCTTTTGCTAAATTTGCGATTTGTTCGTGAAGTCTTGCTTTGTTTACTTGGTAAGGAATTTCATCAACAACAATGATATCTTTATTTTGTTTCTTTTCTATGTGAGTTTTTGCTCTTAATTTTATGCGCCCACGACCAGTTTTGTAAGCTTCTATTATGCCTTTTTTACCAAATATTATTCCACCAGTTGGAAAATCCGGTCCTTTGATAACACTCATTAGCTCTTCAAGTGTTGTATTTTTGTTTTCAAGCAGCATAAGCAGACCATCAACTAGCTCATCAAGACTGTGCGGTGGTATGTTTGTAGCCATACCAACAGCAATACCACTACTTCCATTCAAAAGTAAATTTGGAACTCTAGCAGGTAAAACCGCAGGCTCAACCATGCTATCATCATAATTTGGCGTAAAATCAACTGTGTCTTTGTCTATATCTCTTAGTAGCTCTTCTGCTAAAACTGTCATTCTAGCTTCAGTATAACGCATTGCTGCAGCACTATCGCCATCAAGTGAACCAAAGTTTCCCTGTCCATCAACTGCTGGAACTCTCATAGAAAAATCCTGAGCCATTCTAACAAGTGCATCATAAACAGCAGTATCGCCATGTGGATGGTATTTACCAATAACATCACCCACAATACGAGCCGATTTTTTGTAAGGGCTTCTGCTACTTACACCAAGGTCATTCATAGCATATAAAATTCTTCTATGAACTGGTTTTAAGCCGTCTCTTGCATCTGGCAAAGCGCGTCCAACAATAACGCTCATTGAGTATGTAAGATAACTATCTTTTACTGAATCTTCTACATCTACAATCGTTATATCTTGATTTTCATCAAAAATATTGTTTTCCATATTTATCCTTGTAATTAAACAATAGATTTTATCTAAAATTTAATAAAAAGTTGCTAAATATTAACTTACCGTTTTATGGGTTGTGTAATTTGTATAAATTACCTAAAATTCCGCGTTTGCAAGTGTTAAGCCAAAAAGAACTTCTACGCCATTTTTTGTAAGCACTTCTCTTGCTTGTCTCATACTCTCTCCTGTTGTTATGATATCATCTACTAAAATTACTGGGAGTTTGACATCTTTTTTTAAAACATAGTTTCTTTTGTGATTTTGTCTGTAAGCTAAGCTTTTACCACTATATTTCACTTTAGATGTAGCTTTTAGTACTTCATAAATTGGCTTAATATTCTTGCTTTTTAGTGCTTTTAGTAAAATAGCAACTTGCGAGTAATCCCCCTCTAAGCTATCATCTAAAGCTATGGCATTTATGGTTTGAGGATATGAGAAATTTAAGCCAAATTTATGAAAACTAAATTTAGCTAGCCTAGAATATATAAAAGAACCATAAAATTTATGTTTTGAGTGGATTAATTTTTTTATTTCGCTGTAAAAATAAAACGAATACACATCTAAATCAAGATCTATTATTCTCTTGTGTAGAGTGCATTCGCTTAGTAGTCTTTTGCAATCATTGCAAAAATATGAGAAGCTAAATTTTTCGCAGTTTATACATCTCATTGAATCAAAATTTGATTTGCTGCTTTTGCTACAAGATCTCTTAGAAGTTCCCATATAAATGGATCAAAAGCGCCACCAGTATGAATAGGTGCAAATTTGCTTTGAGATTGTGAAACTTGTTTTGTTATAGTTGTTCCATCATCTTTATAAATTCGAATTTCAAATTTTGCAACAGCTTTTAGATTATCTTTTGCATAGCCTTGCAATGTAGCATTTAAACTAACTATATCAACTTCTATTCTTGTGCCATTTGATGATAAATTTGCACCCCTGCTTGCAAGTTCTGAACGCAAAGAAGAATCAACCCATCCAGCAAGATTGTTTTGTAGCATAACGTACTCTTTGGTGCTTCCTTTAGAATCTAGTATTGTTGCGATAACACCTTTATTTTTTCTAACGTCATTGATTTGGGAAATATAAATTTCTTTATTTATCTTGTTTTGATTACCCGAGTTTGTATAAGGTTGCAAAATCATAACAGTTCCCTTTTGAGAACATCCTACAAAAAATAGCAAAAACAAAGCAAAAGTAAAGATTTTTTTCATGTAATTATCCTTTAAAATTTCGAAACTTCTTCAGCGACTTTATTTGCCGCTTGTCTAATTAATAAATCTATATAAACTCCAATATCATCTGGATCATTGGTATCTAGTTTTCTTACATCTTGAGTTGTAAAAATTTTATACCTTTTTGTTTTGTTTATGTCTTTTAGCATTAAAAATCCTTCCAAGTTTGAAGCTAAATGCTCAGCTTTTGGAGAATAATAACTTTGCAGGGCTAAAAAGTCAAAATCAAGCTTCATTACATAAGGACTTGTTCTTTCCTCAAGTACTATTATACCACGCTCTCTTAATTCTTGTTTTAGTATTAGATAAAACATATAATCAGCTCTTTTACTTATATGCATATCTTGAAATTGTTTATCTTTACCTTGAATACGAACTATCTTTTGATCTTCTCTTAGGTCTGCAACTCTATGGATGTAAACCTTTTTTATGGCTATGCCAGTGTCTATTTTGCGCACATCTCTACAACAACTAAGCGATATATCGCTACTATATTCGATGCCGTTTAAATTTACGCTACTACCACTACCATTGCCGCAAGGTTCACATTTTGGTTTTATTCTCATAACCTCTTTAAAATTTTTAAAAGAATTTGAGTCTATTTTTTTCTCATCAGATGTTCCGTTTATATTGTATCCACTGCCACTTGTTTGCATTGTGCTTGAACAAGCTGTAAAAAACAGTATAAAAAATAGCATTAAATAACTTTTCATGTTTTATCCTTTTACGATCAATGAGATTTTAACATATATTTTTTAAAATAATATATAAATTTTTCTAAGTTCACTTATGTTTTTTTGTCAAGCCCGTAGTTACCTGCATCTATCTAGTCTATTAGAACAACTATTGAGCTTTTGTTTCTGTCTAAATTTTATTTATCAAATTTGTAATACTATTATTAGCTTTTCTTTTGCTCTTTTGTTGGCTCATCATTTTTTAGTCTATCTTTAGCACAGTTAAAAATGCTTCTTGAGGAAGTGCAACTTTTCCGATAGCTTTCATGCGTTTTTTACCTTCTTTTTGTTTTTCAAGAAGCTTTCTTTTACGCGTGATGTCACCACCATAGCATTTTGCGGTTACATTTTTACCCATTGATTTAACAGTTTCTCTTGCTATGATTTTATTGCCTATACTTGCTTGAATGGCCACTTCAAAAAGTTGTCTTGGGACTATTTCTTTCATAGCTTTTACAAGGTCTCTTCCTTTTGCTAAAGCTTTTTCATTTGGCACAATTATAGAAAGTGCATCTACTGTCTCTCCAGCAACTTTTATATCAAGTTTTACCAAATTTCCAACCCTATAATCAATTGGCTCATAATCAAAACTAGCATAACCTTTTGTTTGGGATTTTAGTTTGTCATAAAAATCCATGATTATTTCATTTGTTGGTATCTCATATTCAAGCAAAACGCGACTTGGCGTGATATAGTCCATTTTAGCTTGTATTCCACGGCGCGAATTTAAAAGTGTGATAAGGTTACCTAAAAATTCACTTGGAGTTATGATAGTAGCTTTTACATAGGGCTCTGTTATGCTCTCTATCTCATTTACTGGAGGCATATTGCTTGGATTTTCCATCTTTAGAGTGCTTCCATCTGTTTTATAAATTTCATATGTTACTGTTGGCGCAGTAGCTATTAAGTCAAGTCCAAACTCTCGCTCTAATCTTTCTTTTATAACTTCCATATGAAGTAGTCCTAAAAATCCTACACGAAAACCAAAACCAAGCGCAATGGACGTCTCAGGTTCATAGCTGATAGAACTATCATTTAGCTTAAGTTTATCTAGTGCGTCGCGTAAATCTTCAAATTTATCTGTTTCTATCGGGTAAATTCCTGCAAAAACAAAAGGTTTTGCTTTTTGAAAACCACTTATTGCACGACTTGCTTTGTTTTTTGCTAGAGTTATGGTGTCTCCAACACTTACATCGCTAACATTTTTTAGTCCCAAAATCACAATTCCAACTTCACCACTTTTAATTTCTTTTGTTTTTACAGGAGAGAGTGGGTGAGGGAACATAAGATCTAAAACTTCATGTTTTTTATTAGTTCCCATGACATAAACTTCATCACCTTTTTTGATAACACCATCATAAACTCTAACAAGAGCTAGAGCGCCTAAATAGCTATCAAACCAGCTGTCATAAATAAGAGCTTTAAGCGGTGCTTCGTCATTAGTATTTGGAGCTGGTATGCGCTCAATTATAGATTTAATTAGATCTTTTATTCCAATACCTGTTTTTGCACTAACTTCAAGCGCATTGGAGCAATCAAGTCCTATGATATGTTCTATTTCTTCTTTTACGCGTATAGGTTCGGCAGCTGGAAGATCTATTTTGTTTAAAACTGGTATGATCTCAAGATTATTTTCAAGAGCGATATAAACATTTGCTATAGTTTGAGCTTGTACGCCTTGAGCTGCATCAACTACAAGCAGTGCACCTTCGCAACTTGCTAGTGAGCGTGAAACTTCATAGCTAAAGTCAACATGTCCTGGAGTATCTATTAGATTTAAAATATATTCTTCGTTTTTATATTTGTATGTAAGTCGAACAGATTGAGCTTTTATAGTTATTCCACGCTCTTTTTCTATATCCATTGTATCCATGAGCTGAGCGCTCATTTGTCTATCATTCACAGCTCCACACTCGCTTATGATTCTATCTGCGAGTGTGCTTTTGCCATGATCTATATGAGCTATAATGCTAAAATTTCTTATGTTTTTCATGAAATTCCTAAATTTTACTTTTAAGAATCAATTTTAGCGAAATTTAGCTACTATTTTAATTAAATTATTTTATAGCAAATTTAATTCTAATTTTAGCGCTTATATCTATAACCCCATCACTTCCATTTAGATCTTGCTCAGCGCCACCAAACGCTGTCATTCTGTAAGATCCATAAGAAGGACTTGTTTGTATTTCTTCTATTTCTAAAATATCTCCTAATGTGGCATTAGTGCTTTGTGCCATATTTTTAGCTTTTAATACAGCAGAATTTATAGCTTCTTTTATTGCTAAATCAACTTGTTCTTGCATTTTAGATTTTTTATATTTTGTAGATATATCTTCTATGCCTATTTTAGTGAGTTCATTTAAAAATTCACTTTCTTTAGATATATCAGTAAGTATAATTTCTATATTTTGAGATGCTAAATAAAATGTTGTTTCTATCTTGCCATCTTTATTATAGATATCTTGTGGTGTTATGGCATTATTTTTGATTTTTATATTTTGTTTTTGTATGTCATCTTTATTTATTATCTTTTTTACTTTACTAGAAAGTTTGCTATTTTTTTCCTTTGCATCTTGAGGTGTGTTAGCTCTTGATGAAATTATAAAATCAACTATAGCCATATCCGGCTCAACTTTAATACGACTATCTCCATATACAACAATACTTTTTTCGCTTGTTGTATCATTTGCAATAGCAAAAATTTGAGATATTGCTATAAGTAAAGCTATAAATTTTAACTTCATTTTGTTACCTTTAATAGTTTTTGTGCATTATCACACAATAAGATAAATTTATCATAAATGCTACCTTGTTTTATGTAAAAAGTGCATATGACGGCGGTATTGCTCTATAACATCATTTATAACAGATGCTTTGCTCCATCCAATAATGTCATAATCTTGACCACCTTCTTTTAAAAACACCTCAGCTCTGTAGTAGCTATCATTCATTGCGTAAGCAGGTGAGTTTTTCTCTATAAGTTGAACGCCATAAAGAAAATTTTGTTCATCTTGTAGGTTAACTTCAAGCGAAATTTTACTTTCATTTTTATGTACTTTAACATCTAGAGAGTTTTTACTAAATACATCACGGATTTCATTTAATGCTGGCTCTACAACTTCAGCTAAGAAATCTTTTGCTTCATTTTTATTTGGAGTATCTATAATGGCTTGGAGTCTTTCTTGCCAACTTTTAGTGCTTCCTATAGTTGTAGGCAAATTTGCTATGTTTTGAGTATATTTTTTCTCAGAATCTATCTTTAAAGCTTTTAAAAGCCCATAAATAGAACCTAGAATTGCAAGAGTGAAGGGAAGTGCCGAAATGATTGTCATGGTTTGAAGTGCATCAAGTCCTCCAGTATATAGTAAAACTGCAGCCAAAATACCAGTTAAAGTACACCAAAATATTTTTTGCCATTTTGGAGTCTTGTCTTCTCCTTTTGAACAAAGCATATCTATAACCATTGAAGCTGAATCAGCAGAAGTAATGAAAAAAAGTATTATCATTAAAACTGCTATAAAAGCTGAAACAAATGTAAGCGGAAATTGCTCTAAAAATATAAATAAAGCAAGTGAAATATCTTTATTAACCATAGTTGCAAGTTGTTCGAAACCACTATTTACTAAATTTATAGCACTATTTCCAAAAACAGTCATCCAAATAAGAGTAAAACCGGCTGGCACAAATAAAACACCAATCACAAATTCTCTTATCGTTCGACCTCTTGATATTTTAGCTATAAAAAGCCCAACAAATGGCGACCAAGATATCCACCAAGTCCAATAAAGTATCGTCCACCCACCTATCCAACTATCATTTTTCTTTTCATAAGCGTAAAGATTAAAAGTATCTCCTATAAAAGATGATAAATAAATGCCAGTATTTTCGATCAAAGATTTAAAAAGTGTACTAGTTTCGCCCAAAACTAGTATGAAAATCACAAATATCACAGCTAATATCATATTTGTATTGCTAAGTAGCTTTATGCCCTTATCTATGCCGCTTGTTGCTGAAAGGGTAACTCCTATTGTTATGGCAGTGATGAGCAAAACTTGAGAAAAAGAGCTTATTGGCATACCAAAAAGATAATTAAAGCCGGAGTTTACTTGTAAAACTCCAAGTCCAAGAGATGTTGTAACACCAAAAAGTGTTGCAAGTACAGCAAATACATCAATAGCGTCACCAAATTTACCATAAATTTTATTGCCGATTATTGGATAAAAAGCTGAGCGCAGAGTTAAAGGAAGATTATGTCTATAAGCAAAAAATGCAAGTATAATGGCAACTATACCATAAACAGCCCAAGCATTTAACCCCCAGTGAAAAAATGTAATATTCATAGCTTTCTTTGCGGCTTCAATTGTTCTAGGATCACCGCTTGGAGGAGCAAGATAGTGCATTAAAGGTTCACCTACACCAAAAAACATAAGTCCTATGCCCATTCCAGCTGCAAAAAGCATCGCAAACCATGAACCGTTTGTATAATTAGGTTTAGAATGATCTGGTCCGAGTTTTATTTTTCCAAAATTTGAAATACCTAAAAATACTACAACAAAAAATATGATAGTCATGCTTAAAACATAAAACCAACCAAAATTTACAGTTAAATAGTTTTGGGCAAATTTTAACTTCTCAAGTGTAAATTTTGGAAAAATCATCGTTACGGCGATGATAAGAGATATAACAAGTACAGATGTGTAAAAAACTGGAGGATTAAATTTTCTTTCTAATTTTAAAGTCATTTTTCTCCTTTAATATTTGAGTGTGTTAATATACTACAACATTTTTTTAAATAATATTAAAATTATATTGTTATTTTGTTTGCTTAAATAATGCCATTCTGGGATTTAAGCTATTTTTTATTTCTATATATAATTTGCTTTAAATTTATAAAATTATATAAAATAGCGAAAGTATATTTTTAAGTTATTCTTTATAGTTTTCTTGTAAAGATACATAGTCTGTTTTACCTGTACTTAAAAGTGGTATTTCCTTGGTAAATATAACTTTTTTTGGTATGCAAAGCTCACTTGTACCATTTTGTTTTGCGCTAGTTAAAAGCTTGCTTCTGTTTAGATTTTCATCTGTTGTAAAAAGAACTAAAGCTTCACCTTTTTTATCATCTTTTACACTAATTATAGCATGAATAAAGTCTGGAGATGTGCTTTTTGCTAATTTTTCACTCTCTTGCAGTGATACCATTTCTCCTGCAATTTTTGCAAATCGTTTTAGTCTACCTATGATATATAAAAATCTATCTTCATCAATTCTAGCTATATCGCCTGTATTGTACCATCCGTTTTGTTTATCAATAATTCCTGGATTTGTTGCTTTTAGATAGCCACTCATTACATTTTCGCCTTTTACACACAATACTCCACCATCGCTGATGCCTTCAATTTTTTCAAGCTTTACATCTAAAGCTGGTAAAACCCTGCCAACAGAACCACTTTTATATGCAAGGGGTGTGTTAACTGAGATTATTGGAGCAGTTTCTGTTGCCCCATAGCCTTCAAAAATTCGTAAGCCAAATTTTTCAAACCAAAGTTTTTTGGTGTTTTGGGATAATTTTTCTGCGCCACATATAGCTAATCTTATGGTATAAAAGTCGTAAACATGAGCCTTTTTTGCATAATTTAGCAAAAATGTATTTGTAGCTATAAGTATAGTTGCATTTGTATCGTATGAAATTTCGGGCATTATCTTATAGTGAAGCGGCGAAACATATAAAAAAAGCTTAACTCCGCTTAGTAGTGGTAAAAATCCACCTACATTTAATCCAAATGAGTGAAAAAGAGGTAGCGCATTTAGCATTTTATCCTCATTTGTAACATCTATGATCGATGTTATTTGATATATATTTGCTAAAAGTGCATTATGGCTAAGGCTAACTCCTTTTGGTTTTCCTTCACTTCCTGATGTAAAAAGCACAACAGCCTCTTCATTTGGATTTTTGGCTTTATATGTTAAATGAAAGAAATTTTTCTCAAAAACTATAAGCCATAATTTATCAAAAAGAGTTATTTTTTGCTTAAAATCTTCTATGTAAAGGATTTGAACTTTTTTCAAACTATCAATTTTATTTTGTAGTTTTGCATTTTGTAAGAATGCTCTAGAGGTAATTATATAGTTTAAATTTGTAGCCACTATGGCATTTTGGATATTTGAAACACCTGATGTGAAATTTAACATCGTAGGAGTTTTTCCTTTAGAGATAAGTCCCAAAATTAATCCAAGTGTTGCAATGATATTTGGCATTATAACACCTATTCTTTTGTCATTTGCAGTTAGTCTTATGCAAATTTTACCTAAAATAATACTCATGGTTAAAATATCTTTATAAGAATACATACCTTTGATATCTTCGGCTATTTTGAATTTAGAGCCATAAGTTTTTTTGGCATACAAAAATTCTTCAAATATATCCCGTCTTGTACGTGAGCGAAATAAAAATTCCTGCATTTTTATTTGCAATAACTGAGAGGCTTTTTCTCTTTTTAGTTTGTTTGATATATTCTCGTCAAATTTTATTTTAAATGGCTCAAAATATGTAATAGAAATAGGCGTAAAAATACGTTTTGGAAAAGCATGAGGCATTCTTGAAAAATATGTAAATTTGCTACCGTTTATAATCATTGGTTGTATGATCGCCCCAGTTTTTTGTGCTATAAATGCAGCTCCTCCGTATATTTTCATAAGTGAGCCTGTATTTGTAACGCGACCTTCTGGAAATATAACAACTGGTCTTGAAGTTGAATTAATGTTTTGTATGACGTTTTTTAGTGACATTGGATTTAGTGGATCTATAGTTACATAATCGCAGAAATTTATAAAAAATTTAACTAATTTTTTGTTAGCCATAGTTGTATTTATAACAAAAAGCGGCTTTTGTGGCAATATGACCCATAGAAGAGCACCATCTAAAATAGATTGGTGATTGGAAATAATAATGGTAGATTCATTTTTTCTAGCTTCAAATTTGCCATAAATTTTAATATTATAAAAAAAATTACAAAGCCAAAAAAATAAAGTTTTCATTGTTAATATCCTTTTTATCAAAGGATATTAACATAAATTTAAGATAAAATCTATAAAAACCTAGTCTTTTTTGTTTCTATTTAGCTGTTTCCATTTTGCATCAGTATCTTCTGTAAGAAGTGTAAAGATTTTATTTGTAAGATCCATGGTCAAAAGTTTGGCATCCATCATAGCTTGTTTGCTAAAGTCGTTTAAAAGCTTATTAGCTTTATTTTTATCAGTTTTATATAGATTGACATATTCTTTTTCCATTTTTTCTTGTCTAATATCTAGGGAATCTTCAAAATTTTTGTAAGCTTCTTTTACTATTGGTGCGTATTTGTTATAATCCATCATAACCAAAGTTTGAAGTTTTCTATACACCCAGTAAATCGATTCATCATCAGCTTGATATGATCCTTTGTCATATCCGTCTATGAAACCGTCTAAACCATAGTAATACGGCAAATAAACACTTAAATCAGCCATTCCAAGTGCCACATAAGTAACTCTACCTATCTCCATAGGAAGCCAAGGCCTAACTTGCATTACATGAGATTCATAAGTTCTAAATACGCTTATAACTCTATATATATCATCTTTTGTGTTTTGATTTACATAAGGATCATGCTTTGTGCCGTCATAGTGTGAACGCATAGCATCTTTTAGATCTTTTACACTTAATTTTTTGTCAGGTTTTAAGTAAACTGGGAATTCTGAGCCTTTTGTGATGTCTTGTTTTAAAGACGGACTAAACATCTTTTGAATCCACCAAACTCTTGGATAATTATATGTTATATCTCTATCGTCATCTCTTGTAAAGGCTTTTGTAAAGTTAAATTTTCCGTCTTTTTTTGGATTATAGGTACCATTTTTTATAGCAAATTCTACTAAGCCTTTTGATGCTAAGAAATTTTTATTATTTGGATCATAATCTTGCAATCTTCCTTGATTTCCAGATGCAAAATATTTGTCTTTAGGTTGTTTATTTGCTATCCAATGATGACCGGTACCTGTTTCAAAATACCAAATTTCATCTTTGTCTATGAAAATCACGCCAAAACCTTCTCCAGCACCGATTTTTTCAACTATATCTCCAAGAAGTAATACACCTTCTTTAGCGCTTTTAATCCTAGGAAGCAACACATCTGGTATGTCATCTTCTGTTATGCCAGTTTCTTCATTATAAGGATCTATTTTTAAAAGCTCATCTTTTGCATATATTGTCTCAGTTCCACTTAAGCCGACACCAGCTTCATTGTATCCAACTGCACCGTGAAGTTTTGTATGAGAATTTGCAACAGTTGTATAGCGCATAGAATTTTCTGGAAGTGGATATTTAAAATCATTTGCGCCATCGTGAGCTTTTGAACTATGAAAACCTGTTTGCCCAGTTTGTTTTGGGTGAATTAAAAAAACTTGGGCTTTTACAGCCTTGCTGTCAGCACTTCTTGCAGCAAGTAAAGAGCCGTCATTTGAGGCTTCTTCTCCAACAAGAATAGTTGTGCAAGCTAAAACTGATGAGCCAATAAAGGCAAGGCAGACTAAACCCGCAAGAAAAAATTTCTTTTTCATGATTACTTTCCTTTTAGAATAAATTTATTATATTATATCTAAAAAAATAATATTAGATTATAAATTTAATATAAAATCAAGAATAAATTTTGTCTTAAATTTAGTTTATTTAAGTATCATAATAAATCAAAAACAAAAAGGTTTGATAATGAAAGATATATTTTTATGTTCGATTTCAAATGTAAGTAGCGGAAACTGTGGCGAAGACTGTGGATATTGCATGCAAAGCGCCCATAATGATTTGGAAGTAAAAACTTATAAATATAAAGATAAGGATGAGGTTTTAAAAGAGGCAAAACTACTTAGATCGCATGGTGCTCTTGGATTTTGTTTGGTTACTTCTGGAAGAGGGCTTGATAGTAATAAATGCGAATACATAGCTTCGCTTGCTAGTATTATAAGTAAGGAAGTACCATCTTTACACATTATAGCATGTTGTGGTAGGGCAGATAAAGACTCGCTTTCTTATCTTAAAAAAAATGGCGTAGCAAGTTATAATCACAATTTAGAAACAGCAAAAAGTCATTTCCCTAAAATTTGTACAACTCATACATGGGATGAGAGATATGAAACAAATGAAAATGTTGCTAGTGTAGGTCTAGGAATTTGTAGTGGTGGAATTTTTGGACTTGGGGAAAGCAATGATCAAAGACATGAATTTTTAAAACAAGTTGCTAGTATAAAACCTCATACCGTTCCTATAAATTTTTATATAAATGCAAAAGGGCTTAAGATTAATCAACCAACAATGAGTAGAAATGATGCTTTAGAATGTGTAAAGCTTGCTAAAAAATATCTTCCAGATTCACGTTTAATGATAGCAGGGGGCAGGGAAGTAGTGTTTGGAGATAATCAAAAGGCTCTTTTTGAGTGTGGTATAAACGCCGTAGTTTTAGGAGATTATCTAATAGCAAAGGGTAACACTCCAGCAACAGAAGTAGAAAAAATAAAAAGCTACGGGTATGAAATAGCAAAAACTTGCCATTAATGTTGTAGCTTTTGCTACGACTATTTTTTTAAGAAGAGCTCTTTAAATCTTTTGTTTGCAAAATCTTCTATGTCTTTTTCAAGTTGCCTATAGTTTTGGATAAGTTCAAACGCCTTAGGCTTTAGTCTTGTTCCGGCATCCTCGCCACCACCTTGTTTTGTTTCAAAAAGTTCGTCTTTGAAATTTGTTTCTAAAATTTTAAGATGACTCCAGCATTTTTTGTAATTCATGCCTAATATTTCGGCGGCTTTTTTTATACTCCCAGTTTGTTCTATAACATTTAGAACTTCTGTTTTTCCTTTGCCAAAAAGTAACTCACCTTTGGGATTTTCTATCCAAATTTTTGTTTTTATCTGCATAGTTTTTCCTTTTTTTTCTTTAAAACACCCAAGTTCACAGTATTTTACATCAACTTTAAATTCTTTTAATGTCGAACGAACTTTTTTAAGACTAACTCCACTAGCGCAAGATCTTGCATCTTTGCACAAAATCCTATTTTTATCATCCACAAAAGGTTTTAATTTCTCAAAAACTTGTGAATCTCCAGCATCTATTTCTAGATGGCCAAACTGACCTAAATCACAATTATCTATCCTGATATTTAGTTCATCTGCCGCTTGTGAAACATCTTTTGGCTCACTTTTTGTTTTTGTTGCTATTTTAAATGCAGTCGCGCAGTTTAGTTTGCCGTTTTTGTTTAAAGATGTTTTTATAAGTTCAGCTATATTTTCACGCATGGATTCTCTCTACTGCGCTATACACATTTATGTTTTCGCCTCTAGCAAAACCACATAATGTTAGGTTAAATTTTCTTGCTATCATAACACCAAGACAAGTTGGTGCGGTTCTTGATACAAGAAGTGGAATTTGGTGCATTACAGCTTTAGCTACCATTTCTGAACTTAGTCTACCGCTTACCATTAAAAAAGTTTTATTTAGATCAACGCCCGCAAGTCTAGCTTTACCTATGGCCTTATCTATGGTATTGTGCTGTGCTATATCTTCACCTATAAAAAAGGTTTTCTCATCTACAAAAAGTTTAGCAGTGTGAACACAGCCTGTTTTTTCATAAAGTTCACATTGAGTATAAAATTTGCTCATTTGATCAAGTACTATGTGTTTGCTAAATTTGATATCATTTTGTATAATTTTAGCATTTATTGCATCTGGATCTATGTTTGCAGTACTGCTTCTACCGCATCCACTTATAACTACACCTTCGGCGTTTAATCTTTTTAAGCTATTTTCATTTATTTTGGCAGTTATAGAAATTTTCATACCATCATCAAGTTCTGTAATATCTTTTATGTCATTAACGCTTGAAATAATATCCTCACTCATCAAATAGCCAACAGCTAGTGCTTTTTGATCAACTGGAGTTGCCATAACAGAGCCAACTTTTTTATAATTTACTAAAATTTCAAGTTTTATTTCTCTAACTAAAACATCATCACAAATAAAACTTTCATCTCCTTTGTATTTAGTAATCTGTGTGCTAAAAAGTGGCTCCATAATACTTCCTTATGCTAAATTTGTATATTGATTTTCAAAACTTGATCTTTGAATTTTACCTTTTCTAACTAGTTCTTGATACCAATAATGATGAAGTATATAAACCTCTTCTTCTTCTTTATATCCTGTTATTATAGAGTGTATAGAGCCTTTTATGGCAAAAACAGCCATATAAATATGCACTAATAAAAATACAGCACAAGCTGCGCCTAAAATATTATGCACAGTAGCTGATAGTCTTAAAATTTCTATTTGACTCATTCCCATACTTTCTCTTAAAGCAGGTATATTGTAGTCAAGGTAAAACATGCTAGCGCCTGTTAGTATCATAAAAAACCCACCAACAGTTGCAACCCAAAACCATGCTTTTTGACCAGCATTAAATTTGCCAGCTGGAATTGGTTGTTTATTTTTTGAAAGATATCCACCGACCATAAACATCCATCTTAAATCATAAGTTGCAGGTAGCATTCTTACAAACCAAAATAAAAACATTGGTATGAGAGATATGGCAAATATTATAGTAGCAAGACCATGAAGATTTTTACAAAGTCTTACAAAAAAACCTCCGCCAAAAGCATCGCCAAACATTATAATAAGACCTGTTGGTACAAGTATAACCCAAGCAACAGCAGCAAGAAGATGCACAATTCTTTCTATAGCATTAAATGCGTAAACTTTGCCATGATGGTGTGAAAATATTTTTGGACCAACTATTGCATAATGCCCAACAAAAGCTAAAATTACTACTATAATTGCACCAGCAGCTAGCCAAGAAAAGTAACCATTACTTTGCCAATTAACAAAAAACGGCGCAAAACCATCATAGTAACTATCTATATTTTTTATGCGATCTTCTGCCCAAACTGAACTATCATGTTGAAGTTTTTTTAAAAAATCATTTCCAAATGCGAAACACGCAAAACCTAACAAGAAAAGTAATTTTTTCATGAGAATTTCCTTTAGTCTTATATAATACATTGTGCTATAACAATTTTTATTTATTATAGCACACTTAGTTTAAAAAATATTTTCTTTAGGTGTACCTAATTCTCCATGCACACTTTTGCGTTCCATAACTCTAGCTCTATATATTGCATCAACATCTTCACTGTTGCCAACTAGTAGGGCTTTTGTAGAACACATCGCGGCACAAACAGGAACTTTTCCTTCGGAAATTCTATTTTGTCCATATAAATGTCTTTCTTCTTCTGAGTTTGTAGGTTTTGGACCACCTGCGCACATTGTACATTTATCCATTGACCCTTTTGTCCCAAAAATACCACTTTTTGGAAATTGTGGAGCACCAAATGGACATGCGTATAGGCAATATCCGCAACCTATGCAGATATCTTTATCGTGAAGAACAATAGCATCTTCTCTAACATAAAAACAATCAACTGGACAAACTTGAGCACAAGGTGCATCAGAACAGTGCATGCAAGCAATTGTGCTTGATACTTCTTTACCTGGAATTCCTTCGTTTAAAGTTATAACCCTTCTTCTTCTAATGCCAAGTGGAAGCTCATGTGCATCATCGCAAGCAACTGAGCAACCACTACAATCTATACATCTATCTAAATCACATAAAAATTTCATTCTTATAGTTGATGACATGGGTTACTCCTTAAGCTTTTTCTATGCGGCATAAACCGCCTTTTGTTTCTGGAATTTGACACGCTATGTCATATCCATAGTTTGTAACAGTATTTGCACTCTCACCACTTGAATAAGGTGCAGTCCCAGCAGGGAAGTTTTTGGTCATATCAACACCTTGCATAATTCCAGTAAAGTGGAAAGGCAAGAATATGCTTTGTTCGTTTACTGAATGTGTAAATCTAGCTTTTACTTTTATCCATGTACCTTCTGGGCTATAAATTTTCATCATAGAGCCATCTTTTATACCGTATTTATCTGCAAGAGCTGGATTTATATCACAAAACATCTCAGGGGTAATTCTTGAAAGATATATACTAGCTCTATTTTCCATACCTGCACCATTTAAATTTACAAGTCTAGCTGTTATTAAATTTACAGGAAATTCTTTACTATAGTTTTTGGCAGATTGAATTGATTTAAATCTAGTAAATACTCTATATTGATTTTCTTGGTCTTCAAAAGTTGGATATTTTTCTACTAGATCTTGTCTTGGTGAGTGAAGCGGTTCTCTGTGTAATGGAATTTGATCAATAAAATTCCATGCAATAATTCTAGCTTTAGCGTTGCCATAAGGAGCTATTTCTTTTTCTATACATTTTTCAGCTATTATGTTGCTAGCGTCTGTTGACCAGCTATTACCCATTTGAGCTTTTTCTTCTTCACTTAATTTGATGCCTAAAACTTCTTCTATATTTTCTTTGGTGATTTGGTTATATCCACCATTTATGCTAGAATTAACAGGAGCTGAACCTTCTTCTGCAAGTAGATTTTTGCCATCTCTAATATGTCCAAATCTAGCTCTAAATCCCATACCGCCTTTACTTACAGGAATATTTATATTATATAAATTAGGGCTACCTGGATGTTTTTCTGTCCAACATGGCCATGGAAGACCATAATATTCCCCAGCTACTTCGCCACTACCCATTAGGGTTATTGGATCAAATTTATCCCAATTATCCGTATGTTTTTTAAGTCTTTCTGGTGTCCAACCTGTATATCCAATACTTTTAAGAGTATTTGCTATCTCTCTTGTTGCGGCTTCTGGCCACTGGATGTTGCCTTTATCATCTCTTATAGTTTTTGTATATTCATCGTAAAAACCGATTCTTTTTGCAAGTTCAAACAAAATTTCATGGTCTGGTTTTGATTCGTAAAGAGGTTCAACAACTTGATATCTCCATTGTCCGCTTCTATTTGTTGCAACAACTGAACCAGATGTTTCAAATTGTGTTGCTGTTGGAAGTAGGAAGATATTATCTTTTTTATCGGTTATAATACCAGCTTCATTTACAAATGGGTCGGCTAAAACCAATAAGTCAAGATTATCAAGCCCTTCTTTGACTTTCATTTGTTGTGCGGTCGAAGTTATACCATTTCCAAGTACAACTAGTGCTTTTAAGCTAGTTCCTGCATTGTCTATTGGATCATTTCCATTTTTGCCGTTTAATACGCCAGCCCACCATCTAGCTAGGGTAAAGCCCTTTTTATACATCATGTCTTCATTTATAAAGCGGCTTTTCATCCATTCGTGAGACACACCCCATTGTTTGCTAAACCATTTCCAAGAAGATTCTATTAGATCATAATATCCTGGTAAATTTTCGCTTAAACATCCCATATCAGAAGCACCTTGAACATTATCATGTCCTCTTAAGATATTTGTTCCGCCTCCTTCAACACCAATATTTCCAAGAACTAATTGCAATATTGGAGCCATTCTTGTATTAGATGTTCCTATTGTATGCTGAGTTAGACCCATAGCCCAAATAAGCGTACCTGGTCTATTTTGAGCATAAACTTTAGTAATCTCTTCTAAAACTTCTTTTTTTACGCTTGTTACGTCCTCAACAATGTCTGGAGTCCATTTTTTAGCTTCTTCCATAACGGCTTCTATACCGTATGTTCTTTTTCTTATATACTCTTTATCTTCCCAACCATTTTTGAAAATAATGTGAAGCATACCATATATAAATGCTATATCTGTTCCTGGTCTAATTTGTGCGTAATAATCCGCTTTTGCGGCAGTATGTGTAAATCTAGGATCTACAACTATTATTTTCGCACCTTTTTGTTTCGCAAGCAAAAAGTGTCTAAAACCAACAGGATGGTTTACTGCCGGGTTTGCTCCAAATATTATTATAGCTTTGCTTTTTTGGATATCTCCAAGATGATTTGTCATAGCGCCATAACCCCAAGTATTCGCCACACCGGCGACTGTTGCACTATGTCAAATTCTAGCTTGATGATCTATATTGTTTGTTCCATAAAATGCTGCAAATTTACGTATATAATACGCTTGCTCATTACTAGTTTTTGCAGAGCCTAGAAACATTGCTTGTTCTGGATTTTTCTCTCTTAACTCTTTAAGCTTTGCACCTATTTTATCGAAAGCTTCTTGGTAACTGATTCTCTTCCATTCCCCGTTAACTTTTTCCATAGGGTATTTTAAACGAACAGCGGAGCGAACCATATCTACCATATCTGCTCCTTTACAGCAGTGTCCACCAGCACTTACTGGATGGTCTTGCGCTACTTCTTGTCTTACCCAAACACCATCTTGAACTTCTGCGATAACTCCACATCCAACAGAACATGCTGTACATATTGATTTTACAAGTTTTGAGTTTGGAAATGGGTTTTTCATCTCTTCTTGTGTGGCATCTCTTGTGACATCAGCTAAGCTTAAAGAACCTAAGCCGACACTACCAGAAAGTGCTGCCATTTTAAGAAAAGATCTACGACCTATCTTGCTATGACTTATTGACATAATTTTACCTTTCTTCTATGTTATTTTGCTTGTTTATAATAAAATTCCCATGTGGGATTTTTTTGATATAAAATCTCGGTTTTTTTACCGCTATTTTTTTTAATATCCTCAACCTTAACGGCTGCAGCAGGAATACTTGCTACTGCAACACCACTAGCTACCATAGCCGCGTTTTTTAAAAACTCACGTCTATTTTCTTTCATTTTCTTTCTCCTTATCTCTCCTAGCCTTATTTGCTTCTCTTCGTATCATTTCAGATTTTGATAAATCATTGCTAACTTGTTTGTGTTTTTGTGTATCTGGCTTGCTTTGTACAAAATACACTCTTTCAAACTCTATAAAATCAGACATTATTAGTGCTATATCTTTATATATCGACGCTTTTGGATGTTTCATTATAGAATTTATAAACTCATCTATAAATGGGTTTATATAATTTACAAAAAGCTCTTCACAAAGATTCTCAAATTTACCACCATTTTGTATATTTTGAGATATCATATATCCCATTAAAGTAAAAATAAAACCAAAACTGTCTTCACTCTCCTTGAATTTGTCTTTATCTCTTCTAATATCTGTTTGTGCTAATATTCTTTTTATTTTTACACAAGCATCACCTATTTCTCTGCCCTCGTCAAAGTAACTGATTGTAGTTCTAAGAGGTCTTGGAGGAGTATGAAAAATATTATCATACTCAGATATAACTTTTTCATAGTTACTTTGATCAAAGCTATGCAAAATTCTATTTGCAGCGTGCAAACTAGACTTATCAATTGGGTTTTGGCAAATTAGAAGAAGTTTTTCTTTAATACCATCAAATCTATCTTCTTTATTTGTAAAAACAAAAAGTTTTGAAAATAGTGAGTAGTAAAGTCCTCTTGCTAAATTTAAGTTTTCCAATTTTTGCCTTTCTATATTTATTCTATAATATTCAGAATTTACAATATTTTTGTTTAATTAGATATAGACAAAAATTTCTAATTTAAATTATTAAAACTAGCTTAAATATGCAGTTTTAGAATATTTTGGTAAGCACCATTTCATAAGTATAAGCAGGGAATTGCAAAAATATAAAAAAATGATAAATTTTTAAATTTAATATACTCTACCAAAGCTTAAATTTATAAAGCTTAGCTAAATCTTATAAAATTAGAAGATTTTTTTAAGATTATTTTAAATTTAATTTCTATTTTTATACTCTTCATAACCGAAAATTTTAGACGATAAAATATCACCATTTTTGTTTATTAGATGCAAATCAGGAAGTTTTATTCCATTAAATGTAGTATTTTTAACGATAGTGTAGTGAATTTGATCTTCAAATATAACTTTATCGCCTATATTCAGAGGTTTATCAAATTTATATTCGCTATCTCCTGCATCCTGTCCTACAATATCTCCAGAAAGGCATGTATTTCCGCCAAATCTATACACATATTCACCATTTTTGCTTTCGTTTCTAATGGCAGGTCTGTAAGGCATTATCACAGTATCTGGCATGTGGGCTTCAGCAGATGTATCAAGGATAGCGATATTTGCTTCATTTTGTACGATATCAAGTACACTAGTTACAAGATATCCTGTTTGCCAGCCGACAGCTTCGCCAGGCTCTAAGTAAACTTCTACGCCGTATTTTTGCTTAAATTTAGTTATTAAATTTATTAGAAGCTCTATATTGTAATCTTTTCTTGTGATGTGATGACCACCACCAAAGTTTATAAATTTCATCTTTCTTATAAACTCGTCAAATTTTTCTTCAAATTCATTTAAAACTATCTCTAAGCTTTCACTACTTTCTTCGCAAAGTGCGTGAAAATGTAGTCCTTCTATGCCATCTAAAAATGAGTTATCTTTTTGTAAAGCTAAAAGCAAATTTGCTTTTGTCATACCAAGACGGCTGTATTTTGAGCAAGGATTGTAACTATCTGTTGGTGAAAATGAAGTTTCAGGATTTATTCTTATGGCCAAGTGAAGGGAATTTTTTAAAGCTTTTGTTTTAAATTTAGTTACTTGGTTAAAGCTATTAAAAACAATATGGTTTGAAATTTTTATAATTTCATCAAAGTCTTCATCTTTAAAAGCTGGAGAGTAGGTGTGTATCTCGCCATTTTTTATAAACTCTTGTGCGTATTTTGCTTCGTGTAATCCACTACAAGTAACACCATTTAGATATTTATCAATATAAGGCATTGCTAGGGAAAATGCAAAACCTTTTAATGCGCAAAGCACTTTCGCACCACTTTTGGTAGATATTTCATTTAAAAGCTTTAAATTTGATATAAGTTTTTCTTCTTCGCATACATAAGCTGGGGTTCTTATCTCATTTATAGTCATTTTGAGCCTTTAAATTTGAAAATATTTTGAAATTATCTCGTTTTAGCACTTTGAATTTACTTATACAAAAAAACTATATAAAAGAAGCCAAATAAAATTTATATTACAAATTTTTATATATAATATTTTCTAGAAAGGTTATAAAATGATACTAATCCACGCAAGAGGCGATGAAAAAATAGGTATTGGAAATCTCTCAAGATGTTTTGAACTTTTTAAATTTCTTTTTGATAAATATGAAGTTATGGCAATTTTTGAGTGTAATGATGAACTTTTTAAAAGATATGAGTATAAAAATGTATTCAAAAGTGCAGATGTAAATAGTTCTTTAAACCTTTTAAAAGAGCTAAGGCCAGAAATTTATATATGTGATTTGCTTGATGCAAATAAGGATTTAAGCGATTTTTTACGCAAAGAGTGTGAGGTAAAAAATATCATTCATTTTAACGGTGTTGAGCATGGTTTTGAACCTGACGTGCTAGTTGTGATGGATGGATTTGATTATGAAGTTAAAAATGGAAATTATCAAATTTACCGTGGCTTTGAATATTATATCATTTCGCAAGATTTGCTAAAATACCGCAAAAAAGATACTCATATAGATATCATAAAAAATGTTTTGATAAGTTTTGGAGGAGCTGATCCTGCAAATTTCACGGAGTATTTTGTAAACATTATAGATGATGATAAATACCACTACACTATAGTTCTTGGTCCAGCAATGAGCAAGGAGCGAAAAGAAAAAATAGCAAATATCAAAAAACCAAATATAAATTATGTAAATAGTCCAAAAAGTCTTATAAATTTGCTTTTGCAAAATGATATCTTGGTAACTCTTGGGGGAATGAGCACATATGAAGCCATGGTGCTTGGTGTGCCCGTTGCTTGTGTTAGGTGGAGTTATTTAGAGTATTGCGTAGCAAATTTTGCTAAACTTGGTATGATAAATGATCTTTTTAGCATAAATGAAGCGTATGAGAGTTTAATAAATTTAAAAATTGCCGATGTAAACAAACGATGTGCTTACGCTCGTAAACTTATAGATGCAAGCGCATTAGACAATATAGAAAAAATCATAATCCACTTAAAAGGACAGATGTGATAAAGATAAATGATAAAATTATCTCAAACGACGCTCCTGCTTTCATCGTAGCTGAAGTTGGCGCAAATCATAATGGGGATATAAACTTAGCAAAAGAAAGTATAGATGCTGCAAGCCAGTGTGGCGTGGACGCTGTGAAGTTTCAAACTTATACAGCCGAAGAACTTCTTTCAAACAAAGACATGCAATACACATATAAATACGGCAACAACAAAGAAATTACGCAAACATTAAAAGAGATGTTTGATATGGTGACATTTAAGAGGGAATTTCATAAAGAAATTTATGACTACGCCGCTAAAAAAGGACTCATTTGCTTTTCTACGCCTTTTAGTCTTGAGGGTGTAGAGTTTTTAGAAACGCTAAATAATCCTATCTATAAAATCGCATCTTCAGATGTAAATTATGTAGATATGCTTGAAGTTATAGGTAGGTTACAAAAACCTGTTTTTCTTTCAACAGGCAAATGCACATTAGCTGAGATGGATATGGCTATAAATTTGCTTGAAGAAAATGGCACAAAAGATCTTTGCTTACTTCACTGTGTGACTAATTATCCTTCAAAAATGGAGCATATGAACTTAAATGTAATCAAAACCTTAAAACAGATGTATCCACAGTGTGTCATAGGATTTTCTGATCACTCTCTTGGTATAACTGCAACTCTTGGAGCGGTTTGTTTTGGGGCAAAAATCATAGAAAAGCATTTTACGATAGATAAAAATTTAAAGGGACCTGACCACTGGTTTAGTATGGATCCAATTGATATGAAAAATATAGTTAATGAGGTTAGAAATTTAGAAATTGCTTTTGGTGATCAAAGAAAGCTTTTGCCGCAAAATGAAGTACCTGAAAAACATTGGGCTACAAGATCTTTACATCTAAAAAGAGATCTAAAAGCAGGAGATATAATTACAAAAGATGATCTTGATATGCTTCGTCCAGGATATGGCATTTCGCCATTTGATAGGGATAAAGTTATAGGACTTAGGCTAAGCAAAGATGTAAAAAAGGGCGAGGTTTTAGAGTGGTCACACTTCCAGATATCATAGTTTGCAATGATAATGAGGTTAAGATAAATAGCTATGTGCTAAAAAAAGGCGAGTTTAGCGTAGTTATAGATCCAAATAATTTTGAAGAAATTTCTAAAGTCATAGATAAAACGAAATTAGAATATATTTTCGTTACACATGAACATTTTGATCATATTTTAGGAGTTGATAAACTTCGTGAGAAATATGGCGCAAAAGTTATAGCGCAGCAAAAAGCAAGTCTAAATTTTGGCTCAAGCTCTAAAAATATGTCCAAATTTTCAGAACTTATTTATAAATTTATGAAAGCAAATAAAATAGTAAATAGAGGAGAAGTTATTATAAAACCAGCTGATACTGTTTTTGACGACAAATTTATATTAAATTGGCATGGTTTAGAGTTTAAGTTTTTTCACACGCCAGGGCATAGTGATGGATCGTGTGTGATAATCTTGGATAAGTTGCTTTTTGCTGGAGATTCTTTATTTAGCGGATATGTAGAGCCATTTTTTTTAAACTCAAAATGCAAAAAAATCTATGAGAGTGTTTCGGTGCCGTTTTTTAAAAGTTTAGATAGAAATTTACTTGTAAAACCGGGGCATTTTAAGGAATTTTTACTATCAGAAAAATTTCAGTAGTTTTTATAAAATTTGATTATCCTAGGAGATGAGGTAAGCTTTTCAAAACCTAGACGCTCATAAAATTTTATAGCGTGCTCGTTCTTGTAGCTCACAAATATTTTTTTTGCTAAATTTGAAGTATCGCTAAAAAGCTTACTCATAAGTAAAAAAGCACCGTTTTTTCTATACTCTTTTTTTGTAGCAATATAATCTATTACAATTTGTCCTAAATTTTTGCTGAAAATTAAAACACCGCTTATCTTGCCACCATAAACATCTAATAAAATTTCATTTTTTGCTATTTTTTCTTTTATGTCATTTTGCGAGATGTAAATCATCCAAGTATCACCAAAAAAATATGATAAAAACTCATGTATATCTTTTGCCAAGTTTTCACCTTTTGTATAGACTATGTCTTTATCGTCAAGTGGATTTTGTATAGGCTTTTGATTATACATTAAAAAGAGTGCATCTGCTGTTTTAAAATGATTTTGGTTTAAAAAGTTATCAAATTTAGCGAAATCTTCTTCTTTTCTTGCACTTATCTTGCAAACACAGCTAGGCAAATTAAAGTTTTTACTATCATTGTTTATAAAAAAAGTAAGAGCGTTTTGCTTAGTATATATAAAAAAGTTATTTTCATGTTGAGTTAGTAAAAGCTCATTTTTTTCTAGTTTATCAAAAAGTTCGTTTGGCAATATAAGATTGTTGTGAAGCTTAAAGCTGTTAGAAAAGCTAACTTTAAAATTTTCTAATATTTTATTTTGATTCACAAAATCCTCTTTATATCATTGTTTGAAGTTTTTTTCTATCAATCTTCCCATTTGCATTAAGCGGCATTTCATCAAGACAAATAAACTTAGTTGGTAACATGTATTTTGGGAGCTTATCGCGAAGTTCTAGCAAAATTTCTTTTTGTGAAGCTTTGGTTTTTGACTCGTATATTAAAATGATATTACTGTTTTCTTTATCATATAAAGTGCATGCATTGTCTATATTTTGCATGGCTAAAACAGCGGTTTCTATCTCTCCTAGTTCTATACGGTATCCCATGTGCTTTATTTGAAAGTCTTTTCTACCTTTATAAAACAATTCTTTATTTTCGTTATAATATGCCAAATCTCCAGTGCGATATATTTTTTCTGGATATGCTTTATTTAGTGGATTTTGCACGAAAGACTGTGCTGTTTTTTCTGGATTATTATAATATCCTAAAGCTAAAGCACTACCCTTGATACAAAGCTCTCCTACAATATCTGCCTTATCGATTAAATTATTATTTTCATCTAATATAAATGCTTGCATATTTTTACAAGCTTGTCCTATTGGCAGTAATTCTTCATCATTAAATTTTCGCTCTATTTTATAATGCGTGCACACAACTCCAACTTCTGTTGCGCCACCAGTATTTACATAAATAGTATTTGGCAAATGTTTTTGCCAGTATTTAAGATGCTTGGTTGGCATTAATTCTCCGCCACACCACACGCTTTTTATTTTCAGGTTACTGTTTTTAAGTAGATCTAGTTTGGATATATTTGATAGTATAGATGGTACCCAAAATACAAAATTTATATCTTTTTGTTCTAAAAATTCAATAAGTTTAGCTGGAAACATAAATAGTTGTTCATCTATAAGAATGAGCTTACATCCAGTTGCTAATGTCATAAAAATATCTGATGTTGAAATGTCAAAATTTAGGGGGGATTGATTGCCTATTATTAAACTATCATCATATTTATATTCATTAGTTATCCAGTCTATATAATCAATTATAGAGCGGTGAGGTATAGTAACCCCTTTTGGTACGCCAGTTGAACCAGAAGTATTTAAAACATGCAATACATCTGTATCTAGTGATAGGTTGAAATTTGTATCATTAAAAGTTTGATATTCATTTAAATTTATATCATCAAATAAAATTAAATTAATATCAAATTCTTTAAAAAAATTACTATAACTTTTATCTGTTATGATATATTTTATCTGCATATTATTGATAATGGCTTTTATTCTATCTAGAGGATTTTTGACATCAAGCGGGACATAAAAATCACCATTATAAACTATCCCTAAAAATGCTTGTATAGCGGATATACTTTTTGGTAAAAATGTAGCTATTGGCATATTTTTTTTTATGTTTAGTTTTTGCAAATGAGTAGCAATTGCTTTAGAGCTATTTTTTAAATTTGAAAAACTTATATTTGATGATTTGTCTTCTATGGCTATTTTATCTGGAAAATTTGTGGCACTTTTTTCTAAATACTCTAAAATATTTTTTTGCATAATAAAATCCTACTAGATTTTTAAGCTTAAACTTAAGCTATATTTTAAACTTTATAAGCTAAAATTATGCTTATTTCTCAAACTTTCTTTAAATGGAGCTAATCATGGAGTTAGAAGAAAAAATGGAGCTCATAGCTGAGCTTTTGGAACTAGAAGTTAGTGATTTTTCGCCCTCAACTAAACTAGAAGACATAGAGGAATGGGATTCTCTTGCTACTATATCATATGTAGTTATGATGGATGAGAAATTTGGGATTGTTGCAAAACCTGAGGATATTAGAAAATTTAAAACTATACAAGATGTTTTGGATAGCATGAAATAATGATAGATCATATAAAAAATGTCAAAATTTCAGCTGTTTGTTGTGCTGTCCCAGACAGTAGCTTAGAGGCTAAAGATTTTTATGAAGATCTTGGAAAAGATAGTGTAGATAGATTTGTTAAAGATGCCGGAGTAAAACGTAAGTTTTATAGTAAAAAACAAAAAACTATAACTTCTGATCTATGTTTGGCAGCAGCTGAAAAAATTTTTACAGAAAAAAGCATCGATAGAAATAGTATAGATGCTCTTATATTTATCACACAATCTCCTGATTATCCAGATCCGACAACATCAAGCACATTACAATATAGACTTGGTTTAAGTGAAGAGTGTATGGCTTATGATGTAAACTTGGGATGTTCTGGATATGTTTATGGTCTTCATCTTGCGGCTTCAAAACTTCAAAGCGGTTATTTAAAAAGAGTTTTGCTTTTGATTGGCGATGTGCATTCAGATAATCCAAAACATAAAAATTTAAATACATTTTTATTTGGTGACTGTGGATGTGCTACTATTATAGATTATGAAGAAGGTGCTCCTGGATTTAGGTTTGCTTTGCAAACTATAGGAAGTGGCTTTAAAGCTCTTGGCGCCGTAAAGGGTCTTAGATATGAATTTGTAGATAATCCAGATTTTGATCCAGAAATAAATATGGATGGACTTGCTATTTTTACATTTAGTATTACTAGAGTTCCAAAACTATTTAAAAAATTTCTTGAAACCTTTAATACAAATACAGATGAATACGATACAATTTTACTCCATCAAGCAAATAAATCGATGTTGGAAGTTATAGCTAAAAAACTAAAAGTTGATATATCAAAAGTTCCTTTATCTTTAGAATGGTATGGCAACACGTCAGGTGCTAGTATACCAAATGCCATGTGCTATCATTATGGAGAAAATAACTCAAATGAAAATATAAAAATTATAATGTCTGGTTTTGGTATAGGCTTATCACTTGGTGTGGCTGATGCTTATATAAGGCCATCTGATATATTTTCTATCATACAAACTGATATTACTTGGGATGAAGGACGAGAGAAGGTCTTAGATGCAACTCCTAAGGCTTGATAGTAAAAAAATCCTCATAATGGGGGCAACTGGTACTATAGGAAAAGCTACTGCGATCAAAATTAGTGAACTTGGTGCAAAAGTTGTTATAAGCGCTAAATCTGAAGAAAAATTAAATAATGTTTTTTCTTTATTAAATAAAAACGCATCTCATAGATACTTATCTTTTGATTTACAAAATCTATCTCAAATTAGTGATTTTATAAATAAATTAGTAGAATTTGACGGACATAAATTTGATGGACTTGTTTATAGTGTTGGCACTGCTCCGATTATCCCTTTGAAAAATACAACATACGATATTCTAAACAATGTAATGGTTGTAAATTTTTTCTCTTTTGTAGAATTGGTAAGATGTTTTAGTCATAAAAAAATATCCAATCCAAACGCTAGCATAGTTGCTTTATCATCATATTCTAGTATAAACCCTGATATTGGAAGAATCGCGTATGCAGCATCAAAAGGTGCTATGGATAGCAGCATTATAGCAATGGCAAAGGAATTACATAAAAAAAATATACGAGTAAATGCCATTAGACCGGCTGTAGTGGATGATGGTATAAGAGATTTTTCTCCTAGAGTTTTAGATTTAGTTAATATGATGAAAACAGATGCAATAGACCCAAAAAATTTAGCAGAACATATCGCATTCTTATTGAGCGATGCATCAAGCGGTGTTTATGGAAGATGCTTTGATGTCAGGGGTTATTTATGAGCGAATTTAATGGTAAGAAATTTTTAGTTACTGGTGCAAGCTCTGGTATAGGTAGAGAAATAGCTATTCATCTTAGTGAGCTAGGAGCTAGTGTTGTGTTAGTAGCTAGGGATGAAGATAACCTTAAAGAGAGTATTTCTTTAATGATGGAGCCAAATAAACATAAGTATTTTATTTATGACTTAGAAAATATAAATGGTATTTCACAGCTTATAAATAGTGCAGTTAATTTTGATGGTGTTAAATTTGATGGTCTTGTTTATGCAGCTGGTGTTCCTGCTGTTTACCCTATAAAAGTTTTGGATTATGAAAAATTAGATACAGTTTTTAAGATAAATACTTTTTCTTATCTTGAACTTATAAAACAATTTTCAAAAAAACAATTTTCAAATGATTGTGCAAGTGTTGTATTTTTGTCATCATTTTTAGTCCACAACAATCGTGCTAAAGGACAAATAGCGTATCTCATGAGTAAAAGTGCATCTCAATCGCTCGCAAAAACACTTTCATTAGAACTTTTAAAAAGAAAAATTAGAGTAAACAATATACTAGTTGGTGGTGTTATCACTAAAATGGTGGAACAAACAGAAATTATAAGATCTTTGCAAGATGAAAATACTCAAAAAGAGAATTCTCGTGATATTAAAATTCTTAGCACAAGAGAGGTATCAAATATGGTTATATTTCTTTTAAGCAATAGTGCAAAATACATAGTTGGTGAAAATTATTTTATAGATGGTGGTTCTTTTTTATAATTAGTATTTAAGGGTGTAAATATGCAAGATAAAATAAGAGAAATTTTAATAGACATTAGACCAGAATATGATTTTTTAGGAGACGAAAATTTTATAGAAAGTGGAATGTTGGATAGCTTTGATATATTAACTTTAGTTACGGAACTTGAAGAAAAATTCAATGTAAAGGTAGATGGAAGTGAGATTTTAGCTGAAAATTTTGCTAGCATTGAAGCTATTGAAAATTTGATTAAATCAAGCAAAAAGAAGTAGTGAATAAAATATGATACTTTTAGAAGGAGAGTTGTGAAAACTGTATTTCATGGTAAAAAAATTTCAGGTATTTTGACGCTTTTACCAGAAACTGAATATACTTTTGAAGAAGATATGAAATTCAACTCTCTTTCTAGAGCTCAAAACATAAAGCTACAAAAAACTATGGGTTATGATAGGCATAGGATTTTTAAAAATGAGTCTTATGTATCACAAATTGCCGTTTATGGGCTCAAATATATGTTCAAGCGCGGTTTGCTCAAAAAAGAGGATATCTCAGCTATTGTTGTGTCTTCTACTACGCCAGATTTTTTGATGCCTTCAACTGCAAATTTGATAATGGAAGCTGCAAATCTAGATAGTAGTGTATATTGTATAGATACAAATCAACAATGCACTGGTTACACAAATGGGCTTTTGCAAGCCTTTATGCTTTTAAATAATGATAATATGAAAAAAGTTGTGCTTATAACAGGAGATGTAATGTGTAAAAATCCTGACAGAAGCAATACTAGTTCATATCCGTTATCTGGAGATGCGATTTGTATAACTATTGTTGAAAACTCTACTAATAATGAACCTATTTATTTTCACTCTGTTATAGATGCAAAGTCTTACGATGCACTTGTTTATCCAGCACTTGGCTTCAGACCATTAAGTGATTCTGAGAAGAAAAAATTTGCTAGTAATAAGTATGGTAATATTCAAAATTTAGAGTGTATACATATGGATGGACAAGCTGTTTTTCAGTTTGTTATGCAAGATGTATCAAGATATATACTTCAAACTTTAGAATTTGCAAAAATTAGCAAAAGCGACATTGAGTACTATTTTTTTCATCAACCAAACAAATTTATGGTTGATAAGCTCGCACAAAAGATAGGTATGCCAGAGCAAAAGGTGCCTAGTAATGTTGTAACACATTATGGCAACTCAAATAGTTCAACAATACCAGTTTGTATTTGTCATAATGCAAAAAATGAACTAATAAGCAATGAATATAAATGTATGTTAGCTGGTTTTGGTGCAGGGCTTGCATACTCTGGCATTGTTATGAAACTTGGTAAATTTGATTTTTGTGATATGTTAATAACTGAGTTTTAGTAATTATAATTGGTTATTTCATACATTTTATCAAATATTTTTTTAATTTTTGAATTTGAACTATCTTTTAGTGGCACTATCTCTACTGTTTCATAAAAAGAGTCACCATTATCTTGTTGTGAGTGAATTTTATTTATACCAAGTCTAAAAACTCTTGTATTTGCTCTTAAGATTTCATAAAATAAATATTTGATTCCTAAATTTTCGCATATATAATTTAAGCAAATTGTATTAACTACACCACCACCTTCAAATTTATAATCTTCTTTTACAAGATAATCTCCTACATAATATGTATTTGCATCTTGTTGTTTCAAGTTTAATACACCATAGTCTTTTCCATCAACCCTTATCAAAAATGCAAAAAATTTATCTTTTTTTTCTAGGAGTTTATGGTAGTTTTCATGCTCTTCTTGAGATATGATATTTTTATTTTTTGAAAATTTTCGTACGAATTCTTGATTGCGATATTCTAAAATTTTATAGTATTCCTCGTTGTTGAGGTGTAAAAAATTTATGATACTAACTTCGCGTTTTTTCATATCTTTATCCTTTTTATCGCTTCATACATTATCTCAGCTCTTGCCCAATCTTCCATAGTATCTATATCTTGCACTATGTAACGTGGTAAAACTATAGGTATACTATCTTTTCCAAAGAAAATATCTGTTGGAGTTTTAGCAAGATTACTCCAGTAAAATTGACCCGCATCTTGATATGCAACTTCCAAGTCTTGACTTCTTGTATTAAAGTGCTCCTTAAAAAACATTTCACATCTATCATCTTGTGTAATTTTAAACGTTCTTTGTATTGGAAATGGCATAGAAGTGCAAGAAAACGCACTACATGCATTTGAGTTTTTTAGCTTTTCATAGGCAATTTTAAGGTATTTTTCTTGAATGAATGGCGTTGTTGCATAAAGCGTACAGACAAAATCAACCACTTTACCACTGTCTTTTAAAAATTTAATCGCATGTGCAACAACATCTCCTGTCGTTGTATAATCATCGCTTAGTTCTTTTGGGCGCAGAAACGGTACACTTGCACCATATTTAATCGCTATCCCAGCTATCTCATCATCATCTGTTGAGACTATAATCTCATTAAAAAGTTTAGAGTTTATGGCAGCCTTTATGCTGTAAGCTATGATTGGCTGCCCATGAAAATCTTTGATATTTTTTCTAGGGATTCTTTTGCTACCACCTCTTGCTGGTATTATACATACATTCATTTATGGCCTTTTAACCTATTAAAATAGATAAGAAGCGTAAATTTTTACCGTGTTGTTGTCTTTGTCTGATTGATTTCCATTTGGCATAATTATGCTTTCCTCGGTTTTAGCATATTCCCAGTTTGCTTTTAAATTTAAATGCTCATCATATTTGTACATTGCACCAAGACCATATGCCAAAACATCTCCTATTAAAGAACTTTGATTTTTATCATTAGGATTTGCAAAAGATTTGCCAAGATATGGTATGAAAGTGAATTGCTCAACTGGAACAACTATAGCACCAACTACAGTATCGCTATTCCCGCGTCTAGCTACCTGATCTCCACCAAGTGGCATTGCTGTAAATAATGTATCATTTGTACCTTTTCCAAGACCAGCATAGCTATCGCCATCTTTATAACTAGATGTAAAAGCTGTCGCATATCCTAAATTTGATATTCCAAGTGGACCTGTTGCGCTAATACCCCAAACAGCAGAGTCTTCTAGCTCAGATGGCATCATTCTATTTTTGGCAAAAGTATATTGAGCCGAAAGAATATGTCCCATTAGATTATAATCTGCTTGAAAAAATACAGCATCTTTATTATCATCATAACCATCTACTCTTAAATACTGTGCTTGAAGCTTTAAATTTTCTATAGAGGTATTTTTTAAATACACAGTATAAGCACCGTCTTGAGTTAAGTCATATTTCTTAAACTTACCTATATGACCATTGTAATCAGTTGAGTTTTGATATCTATTTATAAAACCTGCGGTAATAGTAGTATCTGGAAGATCTGAGTTAGTTATAGTATATGCCTCAAATGCATCTTTTAGTATAACTTCAGAAGATTTGCCGTTTATTGCCGAGCTTACTAATGGCGTATATATAAACTGTCTACCAAGTTTTAAATTTGTATTTTGAAGTGTATAGTCTACATAAGCTTCAGATAAAGCTAGCCCATTTGCATCTAGACTATCTTTAAATAAATCATTTTTTCTATCGCTATAAATTTTCCCCATAGCTTGAAGTGTTGCGCCAAGTTTTAGACCATAAAAATCTCCGGTTAAAAAACCTATATTACCACCAACTCCAGCCATTTTATCAGCGCTATCATATCCTAAAAGATTAGAATACGCATATTGAGATTTAATTTCTGCTGTAAATTTAGTGTTTTTAATAGCTTCTTCTAACTCTGTAGAAGCATTGGCAAGTAGTGGGTTTGTAAGTACTATAGATGCTAATAGACTTATTTTTATAGTGTTTGACATAGTTAAAATCCTTATTGTAAATAATTATAAATAGCTTTTCATTTTATATTTAAAAATATTAAAATAAGATTAAAATTTAATTAGAATTGTTTTATTGTTGTGATATTGTTTGAAATTGAGTATATTTTACCAAATTTATTTATAAGTATTTAAATTTACTGCCATAAGTTTAAGTTTATGGCAGTATGAATTAGGCTTTATCTTACACCTTAAACTTCCCAAGCTCATTATCTAGTTTAGATGTCATATTTGATAGATGTTCACTAGCACTTGCTATTTCTTCAACACTTCTAGCATTAGCACTAGCAATTGCATCAACTTCTTTTACTTTTTTCATAATGTTTTTAATATTATTAGATACTTCTTTATACTCTTTTACGCTATTTAGATTAGAGTTAATACTTTCTTGAATGATAATAGTATTTTTACTTACTATATCTTCTAAGCTTCTAGCATTTTCAGAAATATCAGTTATATCTTTGGTTGATTCTTCCATTTGAGAGCTTGCATCATTAACTGATTGAACAACTAGGTTTATAGTTGTATTTATCTCATCTAAACTCTTTTGAGTTTTCTCAGCTAGTTTTCTAACTTCATCAGCAACAACTGCAAATCCACGTCCTGCTTCTCCTGCACGTGCAGCTTCTATTGCAGCATTAAGAGCTAGAAGATTTGTTTGATCTGATATATCATTTATAACAGTTAAAACAGTTTTAACCTCTTCAGTATTTCTACTTGTTTGATTTAATTTTTGAGATAGCTCTATTTCTTTTTGAGAGATATTACTTAAAACTGCATTTAGTTTTATCATATCATTTTTGATATTCTCTAAGTTCTCATTAGCTTTAGATAGTTCTTTAGCATTATTTTCAGCATTCTCAACAGAAGAGCTTATATCATGAATGATCTGCTCTCCATCTTTTGTTACATTATTTACTACTGCACTTTCTTCTTCAACTTTCTTTCCAACTGCAAGAGATGTTTGAGATAGTTCATTTGCAACTGAAGCGTTTTCAGAGCTAGTTGCTTTTGAGTTTATTATAAGGGTTTGAATCTTTTGTATAAATGTATTTACATCTTTACCCATATTAGCTATTTCATCTTTGCCATTTACATTAAGTCTTTTAGTTAGATCTCCTTCGCCAACTGCAAGGTCTTTTATCATTAAAGATAATCTGCTTAGTGGTTTAAATAAAACTGCTAGTACACTCATGACTACTGTGATGCTTAAGATTATTGCTATGATTGATAAGATTGTTAAGTTACGTAGTTGATTATTAAGGTTTGCATAAGCAACATCTTTGTCAAGTATGGCCATAACTTTCCAACCTGTTGTACTTCCTGTTGAGAAGAAATTAATCCTATTCTTACCTTGTTTATTTTTATATTCTATTATACCTGTATCTTTAGAGTATACTTCTTTTACAACATGAGATAGTTCTGGGAAAAGATCTATATATTTTTTTCCTACAATTTTTGTATCTTCATTTCCTATTACAACACCAGTTCTATCAAGTATTCTCAATGATCCGCCATTTAATTTTGCATTTTTGGCATAATCACTTAAAACCTCAAGAGATATATCAGATCCTATTACTCCTTTGAATTTAGAGTTTTCTAAAATAGGACTTGCTATGGTTACTACCATTTTATTTGTATTTACATCCAAATATGTATCTGTTATAATTGTTTTTCCAGCAGCTTTTACATCTTTATACCAAGGTCTTTGGGTTGCTTTCCATTCTTGTGGTGGAATAAAACCTGTTGCATCAAAAAAAGAATTATCTTCTAGAGCAACATATGTAGTAATTGAACCCATTGAGGTTCTAGCCGATTTTATAAATCTTAAAATATCTTCTTTTTCATTTCCATTAAATTGTGCCACTGCTTTTGCTGTTGAATCATTCACATTTTGGATATTTAAAACAAAATTTCTTATATAATTTAAATTTGTATTTACAGCATCAGTATAAGATTTTTCAATATCGCTTTGTATGATTTGCTTACTGCTTTGATAGCTAACAAAGGTAAAAGTGGCATAGCCAAGTATAAGCAATAAACTAATAGTAGCATAAATCTTTTGTTTAAAACCCATTTCTAATCCTTTAAATTTCGCTAATTTTATTTAACATATAGTATACTATAAAAATAGTTTTTTTGTGAATTATTTTTAATTCTATTTTATAACATTTGGAAAATCAAATACAACTTCACCGTTTTTTATGGTATAAACTGCTGCGCCTTTTAGTTTTTTGCCAAAAACTGGCGAGTTTGTAGATTTTGATTTATTTAAATTTGCATCATAAATATACTCTAAATTTGGATCAATTATAGTAATGTCTGCTAGAAAATTTGGAGCTATTTTGCCTTTATTTGTAATTTTTAAAATTTTTGCAGCATTACTGCTGGTTAGTTCAACAAATTTTTGCATAGAAATGACACCATCTTCAACTAGTTTTAGAGTTAGGGGAATAAGCGTTTGAAGCCCTAAAATACCAAATGGAGCTTTATCAAATTCTATAAATTTATCATCCCAGCTATGTGGTGCATGATCAGTTGCTATAACATCAATAAGACCACTTTTTAATCCATCTTTCATGCTTTGTATGTCTTCATTTGTTCGAAGAGGTGGCGACATTTTAAAAGCTGTATTGTATCCATAAAGCTCTTCTTCGCTGAATGTAAAATGATGAGGCGTTACCTCACAAGTTACATTTATACCCTCGTTTTTTGCCATTTGTATGAGTTTTAAAGACCAAGCAGAGCTAACATGAGCTACATGAATGTGTCCACCTGTTAGTTTTGCTAATAGTAAATCCCTTGAAATCATTATCTCTTCTTGTTCTTTTGGCATACCTTTTAGTCCGAGTTTTGCTGCAACTTTGCCTTCATTCATAACACCATGTCTGCAAAGCGAACAGTCTTCTGAGTGATTTATAATAAAAGAGCCAAAGTGAGCTGAGTACTCAAGAGCCGAACGCATAACAAGACTACTGCTAACTGGAAGCCCATCATCACTAAATGCAACTGCTCCAGCTTCAAGCATATCACCCATTTCTACGATAGCATCGCCATTAAAGCCTTTTGAGATAGCGCCAATTGGCAATAAATCTATAAGCCCCCTTGCTTTTGCTTTTGCTATCATTTGTCTAGTTATAGACGCATTGTCATTAACTGGCGTTGTGTTTGCCATGCACATTGCTGTTGTTACGCCACCAGCTACGGCACTTTCAGAGCAGCTATTTATGTCATCTTTATACTCTTGCCCAGGATCTCTAAAGTGAGTGTGCATATCTATAAGTCCAGGTACAACAAAAAGCCCTTTTGCATCTATGATTTTATCAGCTAATTTTTCTTCATTTGTGATTTGAGATATAATCTCATTTTCTATTAAAATATTTGTTTTTATAGTTTCATCTCTATTTACTATAACTGCGTTTTTTATAAGGGTTTTCATCATTTGCCTTTGTATCTATTTTGATCAAGAGTGCTAAGTATTGCCATTCTGATGGCAACTCCGTTTTCAACTTGGTTTAATATGTGCGAAAATCTTTTATCATCGGCTACATTACTATCAACTTCAACACCACGGTTTATAGGACCTGGATGAAGTATCATAACATCATTTTTTGCATGCTCCATTTTACTTTTTGTTAAGCCAAAAAATTTAGAATACTCTCTAACTGATGGGAATTTAGCGCTTCCATCTTGTCTTTCAAGTTGAATTCTAAGCATTATTAAAACATCGCTTCCCTCTATAGCTTCTTCTATATTTTTACAGATATGAACACCGAGAGATTCCATGCCTAAAGGCATCATGATAGGAGGAGCAAAAATTTTTACTTTTATGCCAAGTGTTTTCATAGCCCAAATGTCAGATCTTGCAACTCTACTGTGAAAGACATCACCTATTATAGCTACGATTAGTCCTTCAAAGCTACCTTTTTGCTCTCTTATGGTGTAAAGATCAAGAAGAGCCTGTGAAGGGTGCTCGTTTAATCCATCTCCTGCATTTACCACGCAGACATCTGTATTTTCTGCTATAAATTTAATAGCTCCTGAGCAGTCATGACGCACTACGAAAATGTCGCTTCTCATAGCTTCCATATTTTTGATCGTATCTATGAGGGTTTCACCCTTTTTAGTGCTACTATTTGAAGCTGTGAAATTTATAGCGTCTGCTCCAAGTCTTTTTGCTGCTATCTCAAAAGAAGTTCTAGTTCTAGTTGAGTTTTCAAAAAAGACATTTATAACAGTTTTACCAGCGAGTGAACTATCTTTTTTGTTTGGTTGTTTGTTGAGATTTTTAAATTTATCTGCTAAATTTAAAAATGAAATTATGTCACCTTTTGTGAGATTTTGTGTGCTTATAAGGTCTTTTTGTGTGTAGGTCATTTGTAACCTCGTGAATGAATTGAATTTTGTAATTTTATTATATTCCTACTTAAACAAAAATTTTTTAAGTTTACAGCTGTATTAAATTTGATACAATAAAACTATATTTTAAGTTTAATTTTATAGAAAGGAATGGCAATGCTAGACCAAGAAAGATTTAAAGAAAATTTTAGAGAAATTTCTAAATTTGGTGCTTTAAGCGGTGGAGGACTTACTAGGCTAGCTTTTAGTAATGAAGATAAAAATGCCAGAAAATATTTGCTAAATTTAATGAAGAATGCTGAATTGAAAGTTAGAATAGATTTAGTTGGAAACATCTTTGCCAAATTTGATGATGTGCTAGATCCAAATTTACCTCCAGTTAGTGTGGGTTCACATATAGATAGCGTGCCAAAAGGTGGATTTTATGATGGAACTTTAGGGGTTATGGCCGGATTTGAGGCGATTATTTCTATAAAAGAAAGTGGCGTTAAACTCAAAAGGCCACTCGAACTCATAGTTTTTGTTTGTGAAGAATCAAGTCGCTTTAAAATGGCAACCCTTGGTAGCAAGATTATTAGTGGTAAAATAAATATCCAAAGACTTAAAGATTTAAAAGATGATGATGAAATTTCAGTTTTTGAAGCCATGAAAAGCTTTGGTTTAGAGCCAGAGAATTTACAAAGCTGTGTATTAGAAAACAATACATATAAAAGTTATCTAGAACTTCACATAGAACAAGGTAGAGTGCTTGAAGAAAAAGGTTTTAGTGTCGGCATAGTAACTGGCATAGCAGCGCCTATTCGCTTTGAGTTAAACATAAAAGGTAGAGCAGATCATAGTGGCGCAACGCCCATGGATATGAGAAATGATGCCTTAGTCGCTGCAAGTCATATAATTATAAAAGCGCAAAACTTAGCAAGACAAGAAAAAACACTAGTAGCAACTGTTGGATATATAAGAGTAATTCCAGGAGCGATAAATGTAGTTCCAGGTGAAGTTATTATGGGCATTGATATTAGAGATATTAATGAAGCAACTTTAAATTTGGTGAATGTAAATTTAAGAAAATATATAAAAGATTTGTCAAAAGAGCTAAAATTTAGCTATGAGATCAAAGAATTAGCATGTGATACACCTGTAAAGCTTGATGATGATATGGTAAATTTACTTGATGAAAATGCTATAAATTTGGGTATAAATACCCTTAAAATGCCAAGTGGTGCAGGTCATGATGCAATGCATCTAAAAGGTATAGCAAAAAGCGTTGGAATGATTTTTATCCCTTGTAAGGATGGAATAAGTCATAATATAAACGAGAGTATAAATTTTGAAGATGCTATAAAAGGTACTGAAATACTAATCCGTACTATGATAAATTTAGCAAGCGAGTGATAATTTTATAAATATAAAAAATAACTTAATTTTTAAAAATACATTTTTATTTAAGATTTAAAATTATATAATCAATAAATTCGCTAGTAAAAGGAGAATATCGATGGATAATATAGCAAATATGGTTACAAATTTGAAAGAAGATATGATTCAAACTCGCAGATTTTTTCATTCACACCCAGAAACTGGATTTTTTACATTTTTTACAACAGCCATTATTGCCGATAAGTTAAGCAAGCTTGGCTATAAGTTAAAAATGGGTCGCGAGGCCATAAAGCCTGAAGCAAGACAAGGTCTTGGAGATAAAAAATCATGTGAGGATGCTATAAAAAGAGCAAAAATTCTCTTAAACGATGAGCAAGCAAAATATCTTGATATTATGGAAGATGGCTTAACTGGGCTTGTTGCACAAATTGATACTGGTAGAAGTGGAAAGCTAGTAGCATTTAGATTTGATATAGATGGTGTTGATGTTACTGAAAGTAACGAAGAGTGTCATAGACCATTCAAAGAAGGTTTTTGTTCGGATATATCTGGCATTACACACGCTTGTGGGCATGATTCGCACATTACAATGGGATTAGCTTTAGCAAAGCTAATAGCTGAAAATTTAGATGACTTTAGTGGTAAATTTAGATTTATTTTTCAAACAGCAGAAGAAGGCACAAGAGGTGCAGTTGCTATGGAAGAAGCTGGAGTTTGTGATGGTGTAGATGTATTGCTTGGTGCTCATATGGGATTTCAAGCAGACATTATGGGCTCAGTAATTTGCGGCTCAAACAAACTTCTTGCAACAACAAAATTTGATGTAAATATAAAAGGTGTTTCAGCTCACGCAGCAGGAGCTCCTCAAAATGGTAAAAACGCTCTTCTTGCGGCTTCCCAGATGGCTCTTAATATGCATGGGATTACTCGCCACGCTGGTGGCGTAACACGCGTAAACGTTGGTGTGTTAAGAGCTGGCGAGGGTAGAAATGTCATAGCACCAAATGGATATCTAGCCTGCGAGACAAGAGGTGAGACAACAGAACTTAATGAATTTATGCTTAAAAGATGTAAGGATATCATAAAAGGAGTGAGCGAAATTTATGATGTACAAAGTGAGATAACTATAACTGGCGGGACAGCAGGTGGCGATAGCGACAAAGAGATAAGTGATATGATTTATGAGCTCGCTAAAATATCACCATTTATAGATGATGATAAAATCATAAAAGAAAAAGACTTTGGCGCTTGTGAAGATTACGCTCATTTTATGCATTCAGTTCAAAAAAGTGGCGGTAAAAGCGGATATGTAATGATAGGAACAAATTTAAGCGCAGGTCATCATAACTCCAAATTTGATATAAATGAAGACTCAATGCTAGCTGGTGTAGATCTATTTTTAAGAGCCGCGTACAAAATAAATTCAAAATAAAGGAAAATATATGAAAAGAGCTTTGCTTTTTAGTGCATCAAGCTATAGAGATACTGGTTATTTAAGACATTGTAAAAATCCTATAAAAGATTTTTTAGGAGATGATTTTAAAGAAGAGATTCTTTTTATCCCATATGCTGGAGTTAGAAGAACAAATGAAGAATATGAATTAAAAGTAATTGATAGATTAAAAACCAAAAATATCAAGTCTATTCATCGCTATGAGGATAAAAAAGCAGCCATAAGAGGTGCTAAAACCATAGCAGTTGGTGGCGGGAATACTTTTATGTTGTTGCATGAGCTTTATAAACTTGATTTGCTTGGCGAGATAAGAAATGCAGTAGAAAATGGAGTAAATTATTTCGGCTGGTCAGCTGGTGCAAATATAGCTGGTAAAACCATGATGACGACAAATGATATGCCTATAATCATGCCAAAAAGCTTTGAAACTCTTGGAATTTTTCCTTATCAGATAAATCCGCATTTTATAAGCGGTAAAATATCTGGACACAATGGCGAGAGCAGGGAAGAGAGGTTAGAGGAGTTTTTGGTTGCAAATCCTGGCGAAACAATATATGCTTTACCAGAAGGAACATGGCTTGAGATAAATGATAATACATGCAAAATTTGTGGTTTGGCAGATGAAATTTATAAATTTGAATATCAAAAAGATGTTCAAAATTTAAAAGTTGGCGAGAAATTTAAAATTTAATAACTGAAATTTAAAAGGAGTTTTTATGGAGATGCTAAAACTATTTTTAGCACTTGCTAGTATATTTGTAGTTGTTTTTCTACTTATAAAAAAGTGCGATACAAAGACGGTTTTGGGCGGTGTTGGGCTTATATTGTGTGTGATCTGTTTAAAGCCTATGGGGGCGTTTGAAGCATTTACAAAATCTATGACAAATGCAAATTTAATAAAAGCAATATGTGCTAGTATGGGATTTGCATATGTTATGAAATTTACAAAATGCGATCAACATTTAGTTGCGCTTCTTACGAAGCCTATTAAAAATTTAGGATTCTTACTTATTCCACTTGCGACAACTTTAACATATTTTATAAATATTGCCATCCCATCAGCTGCTGGATGTTCTGCTGCAGTTGGTGCAACTTTGATACCGCTTTTAATGGCATCAGGTGTTAGACCTTCTATGGCTGCAGCTAGTGTTCTTGCTGGAACTTTTGGTTCAGTTTTAAGCCCTGGTGCGTCACACAACATATATGTAACAGACTTGGTTGTAAAATCAGGAAATGCTGCTTATACAGTTCAAGATGTTATAAAAGTTCAAATGCCAAATGCTTTTACTGCTCTTGTTATAGTTGCTATTTGTATATCTATAATGGCAATAATTTTAAAAGATTATGACAAAACTAAAGACTATACGCTAATAAATAATTCTAAAGGTGATAATAAATTTAAAGCAAGTATTCTTTATGCTTTGATGCCTTTAATACCGCTTGCAATACTAATAATAGGCGGTACAAGCTTGAGTGAATATGATTATCTAAAATGGACAAAAATGGGTGTTGCTGAAGCAATGATTTTAGGTGCGATTATATCTATTTTTATTACATGGACAGATCCGCAAAAAATAACACAAGAGTTTTTTAGCGGTATGGGAAGTGCTTATGCTGAGATAATGGGTATTATCATAGCTGCTAGTGTTTTTGTGGCAGGACTTACGGCTTGTGGAGCTATTGAATGGGTCATAGAGTTTTTAAAGCATGAGCAAACATATGTTAAATTTGGTGGAACTTTTATACCATTTATCATGGGAATAGTAACTGGATCAGGAGATGCTGCAACCATGGCTTTTAATGCTGCTATTACTGTTCATGCTGAAGACCTTGGTTTTGCTCAAGATAAGCTTGGAATGGCAGCAGAAATTGCAGGAAGTTTAGGTAGAAGTGCATCTCCTATAGCTGGAGCTTGCATTGTTTGTGCTGGAATTGCCATGGCAAATCCAGTCGATCTTGCAAAAAGAACATTTTTAGGAATGTTTGTATCTGTTGTGGTTATAGCATTTTTTATACTATAAAAGGATAATATGTGGATATTGTAGAAAGATTTTTGAACTATACAAAGATAAATACTACCACAAATAGACAAAATGGGGCAAATGGCATAATGCCATCCAACCCCTATGAGTTACAACTTGCTAAAATTATAAAAAATGAGCTTGAGACTTTTGGCATAAAACATATAAGCTTAAGCGAGAAGTCTATCCTGATAGCAAAAATTCCAACAAATTCTAAAAAATCTTTACCCAAAATAGCCTTTTTTGCACATCTTGATACAAGCGCAGAACAAACTAATGATACAAAAGCCAAAATTGTGCGAAATTATGCCGGTGGAGATATAGCTTTAAATGATGAAATATTATTAAAAGTTAGTGAAAATCCTGAGCTTAAAAATTATCACGGAGATGATATTATAACAACTGATGGCAGAAGTTTACTTGGAGCTGATGATAAAGCAGCAATTGCTGCTATTGTAAATATGGCTGAGTATTTTTGCTCAAATAAAAACGAAGAACATGGTGAAATAATCTTATGTTTTGTTCCAGATGAAGAGCAGGGTTTAAGAGGTGCAAAGGCTTTAGATGTAAAAGATGTTGGGGCTGATTTTGGCTATTGTTTGGATTGTTGCGAGATAGGTGAGTTTATATATGAAAACTGGAATGCTGGGGATTGTGAGATAGAATTTACTGGAGCTTCTGCTCATCCAATGAATGCAAAAGGTAAACTTATAAACTCGCTTTTAATGGCTCATAAGTTTATTTCACTTTTGCCAGCTGGAGAAGCTCCGGAGTATACCGAAAATAAAGAGGGATATTTCTGGGTAAAAGAATTAAGTGGCAATAGTGCAAAAACTATATTAAAGCTTGATATAAGAGAATTTGATGAATAAAAGTATCGCCAAAGAAGGGAATTTTTACAAACATTGGTAAATTCTTTTAATGAAATTTACAATAGAAGAGTTAAAATAACTTTGAGTGATAGATACAAAAATGTATTTAATTATCTAAACTTAGATCATAAAGCTGTAATGCTCCCACTAAAGGCTTTTGAAAAACTAGGAATTAAGCCAAAAATAAAACCTATGCGTGGTGGATATGATGGTGCGGTAATTTCTCAAAAAGGAATTCCAACTCCAAATTTATTTACAGGAGGACACAATTTTCATTCGATTTATGAGTATATACCTGTAAATTCTTTAAAAATGGCAAGTGAAGTTATAAAAGAAATTATTAAATTAGCTGCAAAAGAAGCCTAGAATTATTTTTCTAGGCTAAATTTAACCATTGTTTTGGCAAGCTCAAGAGTTGCGTCTACAAATTGGTCTTTCTTTTTACAATATGGTAATAATATAGGAATCTCCGTACAAGCTGCAATATAAGCATCTGCTTGTATATTTTCAAGCGTTGCATTAAAAAGATCTACATACTCTTTTGTTTTATTTGCTTTTACCCCTTTATAAATGCAGTCCATTATGGATTGCATATTTTCATCGTTTATTTTTACACATTCATATCCAGCATCAACTAATTTATTTTCATAAATTTTAGCCTTTGTTGTGCCGGTTGTAGCAATAACTGCTATTTTTTTAGCTCTTGGAAATTCATCTTTTATGGCATCTACGGCATTTTTTGCTATATGGATTAAATTTATACCTGTTTCATTTACAAGTTTATCTGCAAAGTAATGAGCCGTATTGCACGCCATACAAACTGCTTCACATCCAGCATTTTTAAGACGCATAGCACTCTCTTTTAGATAAGGATACGGGTCTTTACCGCCATTTAATATGTAGGCCGTTCTATCTGGAATTTGAGGATAATTATCTATAACTATAGGTATATTATCTTGGTCTTTGCTAGCGTTTGTAAGTTTAACTATTTTTTCGTAAATATCTATTGTTGCTAGTGGTCCCATGCCACCAATGATACCAATTCTTTTCAATTAATATCCTTTAAAGAAGTAAAAAAGAGAGACACCTAATTTTTAAGGTGTCTCGAAGCATTTTATTTTTTAAATAAGTAGTTTTCCTTAACCAATTAGTGCAGGAGCAATAATAAATCCTAGACCAACCGAAACAGCTACCATGATTGTTCCAGGTATAAGGAATGAGTGGTTAAATACAAATTTTCCAACTCTTGTTGTTCCTGTATCATCCATTGCTATGGCACCAAGTGTTGTTGGGTATGTTGGTAATATAAATAGACCAGAAGCAGCTGCGAAAGAAGCTACCATAATCCAAACTTGTTGTGAGTTTTCTGGACCAGTCATACCAAGAGCAATAGCAACTGCTGGCATCATAACTTTTGTAGTTGCAGCTTGTGAGTATAAGAGGCAACTAACAAAATATAAAGCAACAGCTAAACTCCAAGGATACGCTGAAACAACTTGTGAAGCTACATCTTTAATAGCTCCAATGTGACCTTGGACAAAAATATTTCCAAGCCATGCAATACCTAAAACACATATACAAGCACTCATACCGCTTTTAAATGTACTAGTTGAAAGAAGTTTGCTTGTATCAACTTTACAAAACATAACAATAGCAGCACCAATTGTAAGCATAAAGCTACAAATCGCACCATCTCTTGGTAGTGTTACTGTTTTAATCCATGCGATATTTTTTGATATAGCAAGTGCATATAAAACTACAAAGAAAACACCTATAGCAAATATTACAACAGACCTTTTTGCATATGGTAGAAGTTCTCTTTCCTGGTAGCCTTGTATTTGAGCAACAGCACCTTTTGCTAGTCTTTCTTGATAAATTGGATCTGATGAAAGATCTAGGTTATAGAATTTATTTACTATGAAAGCAGTTATAAGCATACCAAAGAATGTGGTTGTTATACATATAAGTAAAAGCATTGGGTAGTTAACACCAAGAGGCTCAACAATACCAGTCATTGCAACAAATGCTGCTGAAACAGGACTTGCTGTAATTGCAACTTGGCTAGATACAACTGATAGTACAAGAGGTGCAGAAGGTTTTATGTTTTGACCTTTTGCAACTTCAACTATAACTGGAATCATAGAAAATGCTGTGTGTCCAGTTCCTGCTAAAATTGTTAAAAGATATGTAACAACTGGAGCTAGATAGTTTATTTGTTTTGGATTTTTGCGAAGAATTTTTTCTGCAATTTGAACCAAATAATCAAGTCCTCCAGCAACTTGCATAGCAGTAATTGCAGAGATAACAGATGCTATAATTAAAATAACATCCCATGGGATATGCTTACTTATATCAGTACTCATTCCCAATACTGTAGTTAAAATAATAACGCCTAGACCACCAGCGTAGCCAACTCCCATACCACCTAATTTCACACCTAGATATATGCCACCAAATAAAACTACAATTTGTAGTATTAACATGATATCCATAAAAGAACTCCTTTTTGAATTTTAAACATTTCAAGCGGAATGATACTTTCAATATCATTCCATTAAGCTTAAATTTGTTAAATATGCTTATTTTTTCTCCATATGTGGGTTAAGCATATTTTTTGGATCTAATATTTTATCGATCTCCGCCTTAGATAAATAACCTTTTTCAAGGCAGATATCACCAACTGATTTACCTGTTTGCAACGCTTCTTTTGCAATGCCTGCTGATTTTTCATAACCTATATATGGGTTAAATGCTGTTACTATACCAACTGAGCCAAGAACTGCTTTTAAGCAAGCCTCAGGTTTTGCTTCAAGATGTTTGATAGCCTTGTCAGCAAGTGTATTCATAGCATTTTCAAGAATTGTTATAGAGTTAAATAGTGCGTAAGCTATGCCTGGTTCAAATGCATTTAGCTCAAATTCGCCTCTTTCTGAACAAAGCATGATAGTTACATCATTTCCTATAACTTCATAGCAAGCTTCGCCTACAACTTCGCAGATTACTGGATTTACTTTACCTGGCATAATTGAACTACCTGGTTGCATTTTTGGAAGTTCTATTTCGTCTAGACCGCATCTTGGTCCTGAGTTCATAAGTCTTAAGTCATTAGCAATTTTACTTAGTCTAACTGCTGCTGTTTTTAAAGCTCCGCTTACATGAACAAAATCAGCTGTGTCTTGAGTAGCTGCTATAAAATCTTCAGCAGGTTTAAACTCTACACCTGTAATCTCTTTTAATCTTTTTTCTACTACAAATTTATAATCTGGATGGCAGTTAATACCAGTTCCAATAGCGGTTGCACCCATATTTAGATATGTCATAGACTCTCTTGCTGCTGTGATTTTTTCTATATCGCTTTTTAAATAACTTGCAAAAGCGTTAAATGTATTGCCAAGAGTTGTAGGAACAGCGTCTTCTAGCTCTGTTCTTCCCATTTTTATGATATCTTTATAATCTTTTGCTTTTTTGTCTAATTCATCTTTTAGATGATTCATAGATTTTAAAAGATCTGTTAGTTTTGCATAAGTTGCAACTTTGATAGAGCTTGGATAGGTATCGTTTGTGCTTTGTCCTAAATTTGTGTGATCATTTGGATGTAAGTATTGATATTCACCTTTTTTATGTCCCATGCTCTCTAATGCAATGTTTGTTATAACTTCATTTGAGTTCATGTTTGTAGAAGTTCCAGCTCCACCTTGTATCATATCAACTACGAATTGATCACTAAATTCTCCAGCTATAACTCTATCTGCAGCTTTAGCTATCGCGTCAGCTTTTTGTGCATCTAAAACACCAACTTCTTTATTTGCTAGAGCTGCTGCTTTTTTAATTTGAGCAAAAGCTTTTACGAAAAATGGATAATCTCCAAAAGTTCTGCCAGTCATTTTAAAGTTGTCTACAGCTCTAAAAGTTTGAACGCCGTAATAAAACTTGTCATCGATTTCTAGTTCACCTATAAAATCGTGTTCTTTTCTCGTTGCCATGATTTTTCTCCTTCATGTTAAGTTTGTTTTTGACGAATTATACATAAAAAATATAAATATAAAATTAAAAAATTAATTAAAATACTTTAATATTTTATAAGAAAATAATTATAGTAGAATTTGGAAAAATATTATATTTTTTAGATAATGTATAAATAAAATGACAAGGTTTTATGTAATTGTATAGTAATAGACTTAAAATAAACATAATTAAATTTATTAAATAGTAATTTATGAAAGAATTGCCCAAAAAGTTATTTTTGGGCAATTTAGGAGAAGAGCGTTGTTAGTTAAAGTTTAAATTCTTAACTTCTTCATCTATTTTTAATAATTCAGCTGAAGGAAGACTTGCTGTTGGAGCTTTATGCGTTTTTATTTGCTCAGGAGCAGCTGGTTTATCAGCTATTTTTGTTAAATTTATGCTTATACCGTATTTTGAAAGTGCATTTATTAAATCAAGTTGACCTTGTCTTGCATATTCTTGACATTGCCCAATGATTCTAGTAGCTTCTTGTGGCGCATGGAATCCATAGCTATTTTCACTAAATGCAAAATCCCATCTCATATGAGCCTTTCTGTGCATTTTTAGCGCATCTTTTAGGGCTTCACTAATAGCAGCTTTTTGCTCATCAGCGCCTAAATTTGCAAACTGAGCATTTTTAGCAAGTTCGGCTCTACCGTTTTTGATATCAGTAATAAGTGATAAAAGTGAGTTTTCGCACTTTCTTAATTCATAAGCATGGCGATTTTGTATAAACTCAATTCTGCCAACTAATTCTTTTTCATCTTGCATATGGCAAGTTTTACAGCTTGCTGTGATGTTTGCGTAAGGAGTTTGAACTGTATGGTTTGTAACTTTTGTAGCGCCAACTCTCTCATAAGGCATATGACAATCAGTACAACTTACACCGTTTCTTGCATGAATTCCTGCTGAACTTAACTCAGCTTCTGGGTGTTGCATTTTTATTATAGCAGCATCTGTTTGTTTATGTTTATAGTCAAATTTAAAGCTATCATTTGCTAAGGCTTCATCATAATACTCATCAAACATCTCTATCTTAAATGGTTTATCTTTAGGCCATTTTGACCATGGGAAAGTTAGAGTTGAATCTTTGCCTTGGAAATAGTATTCTACATGGCATTGCATACAAACATAACTTCTCATCTCTGCTCTAGTTGCTTTTAAACCAGTTTTTGCATCAGCTTCATAGCCTCTTTGAACCATTGCATTTACAAATGCTGGTCTTGTAACTCTTAAGCTCATATCATCAGGGTTATGACAATCAGCACAGCTACTTCCTAAATGTGAACCTTTTGTAGCATCTTCACCGTGTTTGTTTGCAACCATTTTCATAACATCAAAATATGGCATTGAGTTCATTTTTGTCCAAGCTGCTTTTTTAGCCGCACCTTTTTCTTTGTCTACGTCAAAAAAGCCCATTGGTCTATTTGAAGCTTCAACTGGATTTTCACTCAGATGATAATCAGGATCGTTAATAATAGCTGTTAAATGTCCTGTATGACAGTTTACACAAGCACCTGGTTGACCTTTAAATTTAGGAAGACCATGAGAGTTGAGGTACTCTTTATCGTTTCTTTTTGTTTCTATTTGATCTATTTGTGAATAATAATGTAGTCTTGGTCTGTTGTAATCAACTGCAAATGCATATCCATCCCAAAAAACCGTAGCAGCAGGCCATCTTATAAGTTTGCTATATGGCATAGAGCCAGCAAATGGAGTTTCAAAGTTGATATCTCTCATAGCGATAAAATTATCAAACTGAGAAGGGAAATTTTTGCCCCATTTTTCTATATCTGGATCTAAATCGCTAACTTTATGAAGCATCATAGGATATTGTCTTTCCTCTGCTTTTTTCTCGCCAATGTTAGCAAAAAGAGCAAACATGGCACCACCCAGTATAACTGCGATTAAAAACGCAATTGTAAAAAGTATTCCATTTTTTTTCATTTTTTCTCCTAAATTTTGTTATCAATAATTATGTGCATGACCAACTTGTCTATGACAACTTACACAGCTAAGAGGCTCGCTACCAGGTGCGCCAGCTTTCATAGTAGCATCTATAGAGTGTGCGGCGTAGTCTTTATGACAAGTCATACAGTTATTTTGAACTATTTTTTTACTTTTTGGCGTAGCGCTAAAAGAAACAGGATTGTCTTTAAATGTAACAGCGTATCCATGGTGAAGACCACTTTGCGCTTTCATCATCCATTTTCCTATGAAATTATGAGGAACATGGCAGTCGTTACAAGTAGCAACATTTTGATGCCCACCCTTCATCCAACTTTCATATACTTGGTTCATAACATGGCAGTTTTTACAGGCGGCTGGATCGTTACTCATATACGAAAATCCTTTAGCATAAACAAAAGTAAAAAGCCCATGTCCTATAACCAATCCAAAACTTATGATAAGTATTAAAATGGCAAAAAAAGATGGATATTCTTTGATTTTTTTAATTATACTCAAAAAACCTCCTTTTGTTAAGATTTGTTAACTTTGAATTTTACAATAATTTACTATAAAAAAAATTGATGTAAATCAATTTTTAATGAAGTAAAATTACAAAATAAATAAAGAAATAGCCAATTATTGCCATACCAATAAAACCAAAAAACTTTTCTTTTGTGTATTATGAAGAGATATGACAAATGTTATTAGGAGAGCTAGAGTTTAAATTTGTATAGCTTGTTATAAAAGCGCAAGTCCTTATGGAAAATATGTATGCTTACCATAATTGCGGTAAAAATTTCAGTTTTCATAGTGGGTTTGTTTTATTTATTTAATTTATATGGATTTTCATTATCTAATATAAGTTTGATGATTAAAATACCTAAAAAATGCTAAAACTGTTATATTATCTCCAAATTTTGGATTAATATTAATACAAGCTAGTTTTATGATTGGTAAAGCAAATAAAAATTGTATCAAAAATATAATTAAATTTGATATTTAGTACAAAAAATGTAAAATATCGTTTTTTTATTTAATAAGGAATTTATTTAATGTTTAGTTCGTATTTTGGAAACAAAAAATGGCTCGTTTGGTCATATGGTGGCGGATTTTTTCTTATAGCTCTTCTTTATGCGCAGGTTCAGTGTAATGTAATAATAAATGAATGGTATAAAGATTTTTACGATATGATGCAAAATGTCGGTAGGCATAGTATTGATGAGTATTGGATGCAAGTAAGGAAGTTTTTGTATATAGCAATGCCATATGTGATAATTGCAACCATTACACAGTATTTTACAAGTGTGTATACTTTTAAATGGCGCGAAGCTATGACATTTGATTATATAGTTCACTGGAGAAATGTAACAAAAGATATAGAAGGCTCATCTCAGCGTATTCAAGAAGATATTTATAGATTTGCTAAAATTGTAGAAAGTTTAGGACTTATTTTTATAAAAGCAATTATGACCTTAATAGCATTTTTGCCTATACTTTGGCATTTAGGTGATGGGTTAGACTTGCCTATTTTAGGAACCTTAGAAGGTTCTTTGGTATGGATAGCTTTAATTGTATCTATTGGCGGTATAATAGTATCTTGGTTTGTTGGTATAAAGCTTCCTAGGCTTGAGTATAACAACCAAAAAGTTGAGGCCGCGTTTAGAAAAGAGCTTGTTTATGCTGAAGATGATAAACAAAATTATGGCTATATTAGTACATTAACCGAGCTTTTTATTGGTCTTAGATTTAATTATCATAGATTATTTTTGCATTATGGATATTTCAATATATGGCTGTACTCTTTTGAACAATTTATGGTTATAGTTCCACATCTTTTTATGGGAACATCGCTATTTAGTGGTGCTATCACGCTTGGGATTTTGATTCAAGTTTCAAATGCATTTTCTCAAGTTAGAGAGAGTTTTTCTATCTTGGTAAGTAACTGGACAACTATAACTGAACTAAGATCTATTCATAAGAGATTAAAAGAATTTGAACACAATATAGGATATAAAAACACTTAAGTAAATATATATTTAATAAAAAAATGTTTACTAAAGGTATAACATGTTAAAATACATAAAATTATAAGTACTAGGAAATCATTATGAAAAAAATTGTTATTTTTTTACCATTTTTGATGTTGATTTTTATTGGATGTAGTAGTTCTACAAATGCTGGAATGGTTGGAGCAAATAGATCTCAGCTATTTTTGATAAGTGAAAATGAGATGAATCAAGGTGCCAACAAAGCTTACGCAAAAGTTCTTCAAGATGCGCAAGCAAAAGGGATATTAAATAAAAATGAGAAAAATACACAAAGAGTAAGGCGTATATCTAGCGATTTGATATCTCAAGTTGGTATTTTTAGAGAAGATGCTTTAAAATGGGATTGGAAAGTAAATGTTATAAATAGTGACACATTAAATGCTTGGTGTATGCCTGGTGGAAAAATAGTAGTTTATGAAGGAATAATTACAAAATTAAATTTAACTGATGATGAGATAGCTGCCATAGTAGGCCATGAGATGTCTCATGCGTTAAGAGAACATAGTAGAGAACAAGCAAGTAGAGATCAAGTAAAACAATTTGGAATTTTTGCCATATCACAATTTACTGGAATTGGCGGAAGCTTGGCAAATGTTGCAGCACAATATACATTTGTTTTGCCATTTTCAAGAGAGAATGAAGTAGAAGCAGATAGAATGGGTATAGAACTTGCAGCAAGAGCTGGATATGATCCTTATGCAGCAGTTACTTTGTGGCAAAAAATGCTTAAAGCAAGCGGGGCATCTCAACCAGAGTTTTTATCTACTCACCCATCTCCAGAAAACAGAATAGAAGATTTAAAAAATGTTGCAAAACAAATAGAACCTATATATAAGGCAAAAAAAGGTTGATTTTATGCCAAAGATTAATAAATTTGTCATAACAAATCCAGAATTATGCGTAGCTTGCAATGCTTGTATGAAAACTTGCATAAAAAATGCTTATGTCAGAGGACGACTTGCTAAAAGTAGGCTAGATGTACTAAAGCTTGATAGTGGTAAGATGCCAAATCAATGTCGTCAGTGTGATGATGCGCCTTGCGCAAATGTTTGTCCAACAGCAACCCTTCGTATAGTAAATAACTGTGTTGAGGTTCATGAAGAACTTTGTATAGGATGTAAGCTTTGCACAGTTGCTTGTCCATACGGAGCAATAGAAATAGATGCCGAAATTCAACCGTCTATAAAAGATGAAGCAGAGATAAATTTGGAAGCTGGTTGTGTAAGTGGTTTAAAGAGTATAGCTTTAAAATGTGATTTATGTAGTGGAAGGGAAGACGGGCCAGCTTGTGTTGAGGTTTGTCCAAAAGGAGCACTAGTTTTTATAAACCCTATGATAGGTGAGGCAAAATTTGGCAAAAAGCTCAAAGCTGATATGAGTGAGTTTTTAAAAAAAGTGATTCCAGGAGTGAATATAGCAAATATCCCTCCAGTTCAACCGCCAAAACCAAAGATTATAAAAGATGAAAATATAAATATTGATACTAAGGTAGATGAACTTGCTAAAAATGAGAGTGAGGAAAATTAATGCAAACTATATATTTGCTACTTTTGTGTGTGTCTATAATCTCGATATTGTGTTATAAAAAACCTTTTGTAGCACAAAAAATATCTTTTGCTTTAACTGCTCTTATTACTTTATATGGGACAGTATTTTTCTTTATCAACTTAACTCAAACTATGAGTTATGAGCTACCTGGAAATTTTATTTCAAACCCAACATTTAGACTTGAACCACTTGGAAATTTCTTCAGTTTTATAATATGTTTAATATCTTTTGCGGTATCTTTATATAGCATGGAATACGCTAAAGCCTATGCAAAAAAGGCAAATTTAGCAGTATTTGCATCTTTATATAGTGCATTTATTCTCTCAATGCTTTTGGTTGTTGCAAGTAATGGAGTGTTTTCTTTTATGCTTTTATGGGAGATAATGACTCTTATATCAGCTCTTTTAGTAATGGTAAGCGCTCAAAAAGACTCATCAAGAAACGCTATGATATATCTTGGGATTTCTCAAGTAGGAGCGTTTTGTTTGATGATAGCTCTTATTATTATGGGAAGTTTAGCTGGAAGTTTTGAGTTTTCTAAATTTGCAAATTTAGAAGTATCAACTTTTGCTAGTTTTGGAATTTTTATTTTGCTTTTTATAGGTTGTGCATCAAAAGCAGGTCTTTGGCCTTTTCATGTTTGGCTGCCACTTGCACACCCAGCAGCACCATCAAACATCTCAGCATTGATGAGTGGAGTTATGATAAAAGTACCTCTTTTTGCATTTATTAAATTTACTTTGATGCTAAATATTTCAACAAGTTTTTCATATATATTAATAGCTTTTGGCTCAATAGGAGCTATTTTTAGTGTTTTATATGCTGTATTTGCAAATTACTATAAAGTAGCAACAGCTTATAGTTCATCTGAAAATATTGGTATTATTTTCTTAGGTCTTGGAGTGAGTTATTATGGTATGAGTGTAGATTCTGATTATATAATGCTTATTGGTTTTGTGGGAACGCTTTTTCATATCTTAAATCACAGTGTATTTAAATCTCTTATTTTTATGCTATGTGGAAATATACATCATGCTACCCATACAAAAGATATGGATGAACTCGGTGGTTTAGGTAAAAAAATGCCAATTAGTGCCATTTTATTTTTTATAGCTATATTAAGTGTTTGTGCTATTCCGCCACTAAATGGTTTTGCGAGTGAGTGGATTATATATAAAAGTTTTATAACAAGTGGATCAAATAGCGGTGTTGATATAAGATTATTTTCTATTTTAGGAATTGTTTCTTTGGGGATCGCTGGAGCACTTGCTGTTATGGCATTTTCAAAAGTTTTTGGAACTATATTTTTAGGCTATGCTAGAAATGAAAAAATAGTTCAAAATGCTAAAGAAGTTAGTAAGACTATGCTTTTGCCACTTATACTTTTAGCAATAATATCCATTTGCTTGGGTGTATTTATGATAGATGTTGTAAAAATGCTTTTAAATATTATAAGCTCTAATTTTAGCATAAACATATCTGCTATATCTAGCAAAGAGTTTGTATTTATGCCACTGTTTTTAGTAATTTTATCTCTATTTAGTATTGTGCCGTTTTTGCTATTTGTTATATTAAAAGCAAACAATACACCACATAGAGTGGATAAACCTTGGGCCTGTGGATTTGTGTATAACAAATCTATGCAAACAAACTCAAATTCTTTTAGTGGAGATCTTAAAAAAACTTTTGGATTTTTGTTTAAAAAAGAACAAGAGACTCAAATGAATGGTTATTTTTCTAAGGTTACGTATAAAATCAAAATGCATGATCTTATTTGGGATAAAATTTATAACCCAACCATCAAATTTTGTGTTTTAGTAGCTGATAAAATAGGTATATTTCAAAATGGTAGAACAAACTTTTATGCTGTTTATATATTGATTTATCTTTGTTTGATGATTGTTTTTGTGTATTATTATTTGTAAGGAAAAATATGGATTTTATATTGATTTTTTTACAACTTTTCGTAGCGATTTTAATAGCTCCATTTTTTGATGGAATTGCAAGAAAGCTAAGAGCTAAATTTCAATCGCGTATAGGTCCAAACATTTTTCAAACTTACTATGATGTTTTAAAGCTTGCAAAAAGAGGTAGAACAAAGCCAGAATGTTCAAGCCTTGTTTATAAAATAGCACCATATCTTCTTTTTGTTACAAGTGCAACTATGTTTTGTTTGCTTCCAGTTACTTATGGAGAAAATTCTATTTTTGCTAGAATTTCAGATATATTAATATTTATTTATCTTTCAGCTATGTTTAGATTTATTTTTATCATATCTGGTATCGATACTGGTAATGCATTTGCTGCAGTTGGCTCAAGCAGGGAAGCTACTATAGGAGTTTACAGTGAATGCATAGCCATTATGTGTCTTATCGTGGTAATGCTAGGACTTGGAACTTCAAATTTAGTTGAAATTTCAAATGCTGTAAGAAACGGTGCTTATGGATATTTTATCCCATCTTTTTCCATAGCATCAACTGCTTTCATATGGATAATATATGTTGAAACTGGTAGAAAACCTTATGATTTAGCCGAAGCAGAACAAGAGCTTCAAGAAGGTGTTTTAGGTGAATATAGCGGCAAGGATCTTTCTATAGTTGGTCTATCTATGATGCTTAAGCAATTTAGCATGCTTGGCTTTTTTCTTATTATTTTTGAGCCTTGGAATTTTGAAAATCCACTTTTAGCTCTCATGGTATTTATTTTGGAAATTGGAATCTTATATGTTTTGGTTATTTTTATAGATAATTTTGGTCCAAGATTTACTATGTCTAAAGGTGTTAAAAAAACACTTATTTTTCCATTTGCAATAGCTTGTAGTGCTATTTTTTGCTTTATTCTTGGAGTTTAAGATGGTAAATTTGATAAATGTTTTAGCAATTTTTATGATGATAACAAGTTTTGGGGTATTTAGTCTAAGAAAATATAATCAAAGTATAAAAATGTATACCTTGCAAACACTGATTTTAGTGAGTATATTTGTGTGTTTATATATCAAATATGATGCAAAAGAGCTTCTTATTTGGGCTATGACAGCATTTTTTATAAAAGTTGTTTTTGTGCCTTGGTATTTACTAAAACTTGTTAAAAAAATTGGAGTCATAAATGAAGTAGAGCCAGTTGGTGGATTTTTTATATCGCCAATTATCGCGCTTAGTTTTTCTTTGGCAGTTTCAATGATGCTATATAAGGTATTTTTAGAGTTTTCTATATTTAAAGAAAGCATTTCGATGTTTGGTGCTTCATTTATATTTATGATAGGTATATTTGGTTTTATTTTAAGAAACTCATTTGTAAAACAAATTTTATCTTATTGCTTATTTGAAAATGGCATACACTTAAGTCTAGCGCTTATGGCTTATAATGCTCATGAGGTAGTTGAAATTGGCATATTAACAGATGCTGTATTTGCAGTTATTATAATGGGAATTTTGGCTAAGAGATATTATAGAATTTATGAAACTCTTGATACATCTAAAGCTATAAATTTAAAAGGTTGATAGATGAATGATATTTTGATTTTAATCTTAGTTTTGCCACTAATTTTTAGTGTTACGATATTCTTTTCTCCTTTAAATTTTAAAGTTTTACTAAATTTACATGTAGCTTTTAATGCTATTATATCTATATTTTTGATATACGCTATTAGGTTAGTGATTAAAAATGATTATATATATGCATTTAAAGAGTTTTTATTTTTGGATTCGCTTGGAGCGGTTTTTTTATTAATTATCTCAATAACTGGTTTTTTGGTAAGTTTATATATGATAACATATATGAAATGGGAACTTGAAGCTGGACATGCAACTCTAAGACGGGTAAAAAACTACTTTGCTCTTAGTTTTATTTTCACTTGGACTATGATTTTAAGTGTAATATGTAACAATATAGCATTTATGTGGGCAGCTATTGAAGGAACAACATTATCTTCTGTATTTTTAGTTGCCCTAAATAAAGACAAAAAATCTACAGAAAGTGGATATAAATATATTGTTATATGTAGCATTGGCCTTGCTTTTGCGCTTTATGCAACGATTTTGCTTTATTGTGCTGGGAATGAAAGCGTAGTTGGTGACAATATGTTGTTTACAAATTTAATTAAAAATTCTGAAAATTTAAATAAAGATGCTTTAAAACTTATATTTATTTTTGCGCTTATTGGTTTTGGAACGAAAGCAGGACTTGTGCCAACTCACACATGGCTCCCGGATGTTCATGCCGAGGGTCCAGCACCAACTTCTGCTTTGCTTTCAGGAATTTTGTTAAAATGTGCGATACTTGGTCTTATAAAGTATTATGCGATTGTTGGAAATGGTCTGGGATTTGATTTTGTAAAAGATGTAATGATTGTTTCTGGTATTGCAACACTTTTTGTGGCTGGATTTTTCCTTATACGCCAACATGATGTAAAACGAATGTTTGCTTACCATTCAGTTGTTCATATGGGTGTGATAGCATTTGGATTAGGAGTTGGTGGGTATTTGGGTATTTTTGCAGCTATTTTTCACTGTATTGCTCATAGCTTTACAAAAGCTTTAGCATTTTGCACAACAGGAAATATGGCGAAAATTTATGGAACAAAAGATATGAGTAAAATGGGTGGAATGATAAAAATAGCACCTCTTACTACAGTTTTATTTGGCATATCAATTTGTTCTCTAGTCGGAGTTCCTGGGTTTGCAATTTTTGTTAGTGAATTTTGGATATTTCAAGCAGCTGCAATAAACTCTCAATATACATTAATGGCTGTATTTGGACTTGCTTTGGTTATTATTTTTATTGCAGATTTTTCACACTTTTTTATGGCTAGTTTTGGCGATGTTAAAGGTGAAGTTAAATTTGCAAAAGAGATGAAATTGATTGAGAATTTACCTCTTATTGCACTTGCTGCATTGATAATATCTTTTGGCATATGGCAATTTGATACTTTTATTGATCTAATAAACAATAGCGTTGCGATAATAAATGGAAACAAGGAATAATTTATGAAGTGTGATAAATTTATACAAGCATTAGAACAAAAAATAAAAGTTTTAGAAACAACAAGGCAATGCGAAGATCAAGTTACAGCACTAGTTGAACTAAACGATTTGCCAGAGGCTGTGAGATTTATGTATTACGATATGGGTGGCTATCTTTCAACCATGGTTGCAAACGATGAAAGATCTATAAATAAAAGTTACGCTCTTTACTATGCACTTTCCATAGAAGGTGGAAAAATGAGTGAAGATGATGAGGTAGATCAAAATGAGAAATGCTTTATTACTATAAAGGCTCTTGTTTCGCCAGATAGCATGATTTATCCTAGTGTAACTCCGCTTGTGCCAGCTTGTGTTTGGTATGAAAGAGAAGCTTTTGATATGTTTGGGCTTGTAGCCGAAGGGCTTCCTGATAAAAGAAGGCTAGTTTTAAGTGATGATTGGCCAGATAATCTTTTTCCACTTAGAAAAGATGCTATGGATTATAGGTATAGTCCAGATATGTTAGATCACAAAAATGAACCAGAATATGAGTTTTTAAGGCCAGAAGGTGCAAATGTAACAGATATTCCTCTTGGTCCTTTGCATGTCACAGCAGATGAGCCTGGGCATTTTAGACTGTTTTGTGATGGAGATATTATAGTGGATGCGGATTATAGACTATTTTATCAGCACCGAGGTATGGAAAAACTTGCAGAAAATAGAATGAACTATGATCAAATGGGTTATCTTGCAGAGAGAGTTTGTGGAATTTGTGGTTATGCACACGCTATAGCTTGTATTGAAGCTGCAGAAAAAGCTATAAATTTAGAAATTCCAGGCCGTGCTCAAGCTATCAGGGTTATATGCTCTGAGATAGAAAGACTTCACTCGCATCTTTTAAACATTGGTTTAGCTTGCGAAGTAACGGGAAATTATACTGCATTTATGCATATTTTTAGAATACGCGAATACTCTATGCAGTTAGCTGAGCTTGTAACTGGTGGACGCAAAACTTATGGCAATGTTGTAATGGGCGGCTTAAGGCGCGATATAACAGGCGCTGAGATAAAAGAAAGTCTTAAGATTTTACAAATTATAGATACTCAAGTTGATGAAATTTGGGATGCTGTAATGGATGATAAAAGACAAATAAAACGTTGGAAAGATATAGGCATACTTGATAAACAAGTAGCACGAGATTTTTCAGCAGTTGGTCCAAATATCAGAGGAAGTGGTATAAAAAGAGATACTAGGTATGATCACCCTTATGACTTTTTCAAACATATTAGCTTTGATGTGGCAGTTGAGCATGGAGGAGATGTTCTTTCAAGACTTATAGTAAGATATAAAGATCTTAAAAGCTCTGTGAATATAATTCGTCAATGTTTTGAACTAATGCCACAAACTGCAATCATAGAAGATCCTAAGCTTAGAATAAAGCCAGAAAATTATGCTCTAGCGTATGTTGAAGCGCCAAGAGGCGAGAATGTTCACTGGATTATGCAAGGAAGTGCTCAAAAAGTATATCGATGGAGATGTAGGGCTGCAACTTATAATAACTGGCCAAGTTTAAGATTTCAGTTTCATGGAAATACGATTGCTGATGCAGCACTTATAGTTTGTAGTTTAGATCCCTGTTATTCATGTACAGAAAGAATAACATTGGTTGATATAAAAACTCATAAAACTAAAATTTTAACCAATAAAGATTTAAAAGAGTTTTCTAAAACATTAAAAAATAATCCTACAAAGGATTTAAGATGATGAAGCTTATAGATATAACAGAAAAATACGGTAAAAGTACTCATAAATACCCATTTGAACCTTACATTGTAGCAGAAAATTTTCGCGGAAGACCAATTTATAAATATGAAATTTGTATAGGATGTGCGGCATGTGGTATAGCTTGCCCCCCAAATGCAATAACGGTTAAATTTAATAATGATAAGTCAAAGATAGTATGGGAATTTGATTGTGCTAGATGTATATTTTGTGGACGTTGTGATGAAGTTTGCCCAACTGGGGCTATAAAACTTAGCGATGAGTTTGAGCTAGCTATTAAATTTGATAAATCTGCCTTAATTCAAAGAGGTGAACTCGATGTGGAACATTGTGAAAAATGCTCTAAAGCCTTTAGTACAAAAAGGCTTGTTGAGTATAGTTATATAAGACTTTCAAAGGCAAATTTAAGCCCAAAAAGACTAGAAGATGCGAAGCTTTATTTACATTTATGTCCAGAGTGTAAAAAAAATATTACAGTTGATAGTTTTAATAAGGCAAATGGAGCGGAAGTAAAATGAAAATTTATGAAGTTCCACAAAATATTAAAGATGCAAATGTTCTTGAAGAGAAATTAAAACTGCTTAAAACAATTGGTAGAAGTTTTAGTGTTTTTAGGATAGATTGTGGCAGTTGTAATGGTTGTGAGATAGAAACTTTTGCCGCAATTACTCCTATGTGGGATCCTGAGAGATTTGGTTTTAAGCTTGTTGCAAATCCAAGACATGCTGATATCCTGCTTTGTTCTGGTCCTGTTACAAGGCAAATGTATTATCCGCTTTTAAGGGCTTATGAAGCTACTCCTGATCCAAAACTTGTTGTAGCGCTAGGTGCTTGTGGTTCAAGTGGCGGTATATTCTATGATTGTTATAGTGTTTTAAGCGGAGTTGATAAGGTAATACCCGTGGATGTTTACATTCCTGGTTGTCCACCCCATCCAGCAAGTATTATTTACGGTTTAACTTCAGCTCTTGGTGTAATGGAACAAAAACTACAAAAAATTAGTTTTGAAAAAGAAGAGAAGATGCCTTTAATGCTTGAAGATTCGATTCTTGGAAATATTCTTTTTGAAAGAGATTTGCTAGTGCACGCAAAAAGATTGATGAGCTATGTATTTGGTAGAAAACTTTATGATAAATACATACAGGCCATAAAAAATAGTACTAATCCACAAGATCCAAAGCTTACAAAAGTATCTATACAAGAAGCTATGCAAAAAGAAGTTGATCCTAGATATCGTGAATGTATAGGAATTTTACATAATGAAGTATATACGGAGTATATAGCTTGCGATGATGAAGATAAAATAGAGCTAGATAGTGATTTTTGGGGAGAAAAATGGTAGAAGTTCATAAGCTTACCAAAAGACATCTTGATGGTAATAAAGCTGAAACCAGTAAGGCTAGTCAGATAAAGATATTTTCTACATGCATTGGACATGGTGTTGGAACTATTGATTTTAGCCAGAAAATTTTAGAAATAACCGATGAAGAGTATTTGCAAATTTTAAACTCTCCAAATGAGTATATTAAATTTAAACTTGGGAATTTAAGTAAGTATTTTGAGGTAGAAATTTTCCCAGAGCATGCACAAAAGCTTGTAGATAATATGTTGGATTGTAAATTTAAAGAAATTTTATCAAATTTAAATGAAGGTTATCTTGTACTAAGGAAAGATTTTATAGGCATTAAGCATAAAAACTCTGATGCTTAAAATTTAAATTTTAAATTTATATATAAATTTAGTAAAATTTTGATATAATGGCAAAAATTTTTTTTTACAAAAAGGATAATTAATTGGACCCCGAACACTCGGTTTTAATGTTGATATTAGCTGGAGTATTCATACTTATGAATGCTTTTTTTGTTCTTTCTGAGTTTGCTATTGTAAAAGTTCGTAAAACACGCCTAGAAGAGCTTATAAAAAACAAAAATTCAAATGCGAGACTTGCTTATGAAATGACACAGTCTCTAGATACTTATCTTAGTGCAACCCAGCTTGGTATAACGCTTAGTTCGCTTGCTTTAGGTTGGATTGGTGAACCTGCCGTTTCAAAACTTATAGAATCACCACTTAAAGAGTATTTTAACTTAGAAGGTGTTATGGTTCATAGTGCATCTTTCATTATAGCTTTTACATTAATAACGCTTTGTCATGTTGTACTTGGTGAACTAGTTCCAAAATCAATAGCTATAGCTCAAGCAGAAAGAGCGACACTTTTTGTAGCAAAGCCACTACACGTTTTTTGGGTTATTTTCTCTCCAGTTATTAAGATATTTGATTTTTGCTCTGGAGTAATACTTAAAATTTTTGGCATTAGAAGAGCTAAAGATAGCGAGATAGCACACTCTGAAGAAGAGATAAAAATAATAGTAAGTGAGAGTCTTAAAGGCGGTATTATAGACTCAATGGAAAGCGAAATTATAAAAAATGCTTTTGATTTTAGCGATACTGTTGCAAAAGAGATAATGACTCCTAGAAAAGATATGATTTGTCTTAATAAACAAAAAAGTTATGAAGAAAACTTAAGAGCAATATCTGAGTTTAAATACACTCGCTATCCATACATAGATGGTAGCAAAGATGTTGTTTTGGGAATGATACATGTTAGAGATATTTTGCAAAAAGGTATTATTCCAAATAATAAAGTAGATTTTGATGCTATAGTTAGAAAATTTATTATAGTTCCAGAAAGTTCATCTATATCTAAAATTCTAGTTATGATGAATAAAGAAAGAATTTCTGCATCACTGGTTATAGATGAATATGGCGGAACAGCAGGACTTCTTACTATGGAAGACATTATAGAAGAGTTAGTTGGTGATATAAATGATGAACATGATAACAAAGAATTAAATTATAAAAAAATTAGTGATAATATTTACGAGTTTAACGGAAGATTTGAGATAGAAGAAATTGAAGAACTTTTAGATATAAGATTTGATGATGAGTTAGAACAGCTAACAATTGGTGGATATGTAACAAGTTTATTTGAAAGACTACCTGTTGTTGGTGATAAGATAGAAGATATTAACTGTAAATATGAGATAACAAAAATGGATCAAAATAGCGTTAAAACTGTAAAAGTTATAAAGAAAAAATTTGAGGATGATGAGGATAATTAGTAATATCCAAGACACAAATTATCTGATAGTTTAATGCGTTTTTCTAGTGGGGTAGGAGAGAAGAATTTACATTTTTCTATGTAAATTCTAAACTTATAATTTAAATTCAAATCGTCATAAAATTTCTTTAAATTTACAAATTTTATTCCAGAAATTTCAGTAATTTCTAACATATCATAAATTTTTGATCCATTAGATTTTGTTAAATGTGAGCTTGGAAGTCCTGTAAAAGAACAAAATGCACTAGAAAGTACCAAACCGTCTAAATTTGTGCATTTATTAATATCTTCTTCGTATTTTTTTGGTATTGAATATTTTTGTAAAAAAACAACTCTAGAGTTTTCAAATTTTCCAATAGCTATATTTTTCCAAAACAAATAAGCATTTGAAGATATGCCACTTATTTTAGAAAGTTCTGTGTTTAAAATATATGTATCTAAAAAATTATTTGGAGCTATTGTTGTTTTTAACATTTTATTCCTTGCATCAAAACATATAGATTTTACAAAATCTCACTTTAAAATCATTTGAAATTTCATTTATAAATAGTTGATAAAATTATATAAAATTAATTGCAAGGGGACATACAATGGATTTAAAGGAAGCTATAAAATTTAGGCATGCTTGTAAAATTTTTGACGAAAATCGCAAAATTAATAGTGAAGATTTTGATGCTATTATAGAAGCAGGTAGATTTAGTCCATCATCTGTTGGTATGGAACCTTGGGATTTTCTTTTAGTTGAGAATAATGGCTTAAGACAAAAACTTAAGCCAGAGTGTTGGGATCAAGTTCAGATAACAACTGCGTCACATCTTTTGGTGATTTATGCAAAGATAAGCGAGCTTAAGCTCGGAAGCGAATATATAAAAGACATGATATCAAGAAGAGCTGATAAAAATAGTGAACAATATAAACAGTATCTTGATAAAACAGAAGGTTTTATAAAAAATAATGTAGGCTCTAGTGATTTGGAAATTTTTGCTTGGACTAAGGCGCAATGCTTTTTGGCTTGTGAAAATATGATGCTTATGGCTGCAACTTTAGGAATTGATAGTTGCCCGATAGAAGGTTGGTATAAAGAAGAAAATTTGCATAAAATACTAGGTAGCAATCCTAAAGAAAAACGCATAGCTATGCTTTTGGCATTTGGGTATAGAGTAAATGAACAAAAGCCAAAAATTCGCAGAAACAAAGATGAAATTCTAACTATAGTAAAATAGTTAATTTGCATCGATTTTGCTAAATTTATTATAGAAAGAGAAATATGAAAAAAATTATTTTATTTTTTACTATTTTAGTTATTTTGCTTTTAGGTGGAAGCTATTATGCTGGAAATAAATTCGTGCAAAACTATGAAGAAATTTCTAAAAATAGCCATTTTATAAATAACAATAAATTTGAAGAAGGGCTATTTTCTACGAAAGCTACCAGTGATATTGTGGTGACAAAACAAGATATCTCCGAATTTTTTGGTGTGTCTTATGATGAATATTCTAAAGATATGGAAGATATGAAATTTAAAGTTATTTCTACAACATATCATGGTCCTCTTGCTCTAATCTTAGGATTAAAAACCGAGGGATATGTAGAGATTGAAAATGAAAATTTTAGGAAAATATTTACTAACGGCAAAATTATGAACTTTACAAATGTTATTAACATTAAAGGTGATAATGATTTTGAAGCTAAATTTTCTAAGTTAAATCTTATAGATCGTGATAATTTAATAGTTTCCCCAATTTTTCTAAAAGCAAAATTAAATAAAAATAGCGAAATTTCTAATGTTTTATTTAAAATAGATGATGTGAATTTAAGTAGCAAAATAGATAATATGTTATTTTCTATTTCAGGAATTGAGTATGATATTAATTTTAAAACGCCTATTGGTATTAAAAGATATATAGATATTTTAAACACAGATGAAATTACAGATAAAATAACAGTAGAAAAGATTGTTTTAAAAACTTCTGATGGTTTTGTAGAAATGTCTGACATTGATTCAAGCTCTATTGCAACAATAGTCAATAATTTAATAAATTACGATCAAAATTCTAAAATAAATAAGTTGATTTTCGAGTATAAATCTAAAATTTATAAGCTCAATTCTATAAATTTTGAGTCTAGTATGAAAAATATTAGTTTACTGTTATACGAAAATATGTTTAATAGCGAAAACACTAATTTTGAAACTTTGACTGACTTGGGCTATGAATTTCTAATTGCAAATCCATCTATAGAGATAAAAAATTTTAATTTTAAAAATGAATATGAAAAGAATTTTACTATAAATGCAAAGCTGGGCATTAAAGATCTAAATAGAAATATTGATATTGAAAATGTTGCTTCAAATCTTTTTAACTATATTTATGGCGATGCTAAATTAACTTTTGATAAGTCATATTTGAGAATAATTGATGATGATTATTCCAAGATTGAGCAAAATTTACTAAATAATGGAATTTTGATAAAAGATGGTGAGAATTTAACCCAAACATATAAAATTGACCAAAATAAAAAAGATATTATTTTAAATAATAAATTTCCATTGCTTGGGGTTTTAATTCAAAATATAGATTAGATGAATAAAATTTTATAAAAAGTTCTGTGAAAAATAACTTTGCAATACCGTGTTTGTAGCTTTTAGTAACTCTAATTAAATTTCGTAAACTACAAATACTGGTTTTATTTTTTATGCAAAATGTTGTTATAAATTCTTTAGTTAAAAAATAATCAAATTATGTTTTATTTTAAATTTTCATAATAAATTTTATATTTTTGCATATATTTCAGTTCCCCTTAAGCAATTCTTCTGTACAATTCAATTTCCGCTTCACAGAAAAACCTTTTGAAATCCAAAAGATCTTTTTTTATTGTTTGAAGTATGTTTTTTAAATTAATATTGTTAAACATTTTTAGTCAATCTTTGAAATCTAAACAAGTGATCGATTGAGCCATTTGCTCTTAGGCTTTCTTAGGAAAGTAAAGAGTAGATAAAAACAAGATAATAAAAATAAAAAGTTTTTAGATTAAAACTTCATATAATTTAAAACACCTTAATGTATCATTTAGGTGGTTCAAAAGGAGTATTTACTCCTTGAAGTTAATATGGAGAGTTTGATCCTGGCTCAGAGTGAACGCTGGCGGCGTGCCTAATACATGCAAGTCGAACGATGAAGTCCTAGCTTGCTAGGACGGATTAGTGGCGCACGGGTGAGTAATGTATAGCTAATCTGCCCCATAGAGAGGAACAACACTTAGAAATGAGTGCTAATACCTCATACTCCTATTTTGCATAAGTTTAATAGGGAAAGTCTTTTCGCTATGGGATGAGGCTATATTGTATCAGCTAGTTGGTGAGGTAATGGCTCACCAAGGCTTTGACGCATAACTGGTCTGAGAGGATGATCAGTCACATTGGAACTGAGACACGGTCCAAACTCCTACGGGAGGCAGCAGTAGGGAATATTGCTCAATGGGGGAAACCCTGAAGCAGCAACGCCGCGTGGAGGATGACACTTTTCGGAGCGTAAACTCCTTTTGTTGGGGAAGAACAATGACGGTACCCAACGAATAAGCACCGGCTAACTCCGTGCCAGCAGCCGCGGTAATACGGAGGGTGCAAGCGTTACTCGGAATCACTGGGCGTAAAGGACGCGTAGGTGGATAGATAAGTCTCTTGTGAAATCTAGTAGCTTAACTACTAAACTGCTTGGGAAACTATTTATCTAGAGTAAGGGAGAGGCAGATGGAATTCTTGGTGTAGGGGTAAAATCCGTAGATATCAAGAGGAATACTTATTGCGAAGGCGATCTGCTAGAACTTAACTGACACTAATGCGTGAAAGCGTGGGGAGCAAACAGGATTAGATACCCTGGTAGTCCACGCCCTAAACGATGTATACTGGTTGTTGCTATGCTAGTCATGGCAGTAATCCACCTAACGGATTAAGTATACCGCCTGGGGAGTACGGTCGCAAGATTAAAACTCAAAGGAATAGACGGGGACCCGCACAAGCGGTGGAGCATGTGGTTTAATTCGAAGATACGCGAAGAACCTTACCCGGACTTGATATCTAACAAATCATCCAGAGATGGAAGAGTGTCTGCTTGCAGAAATGTTAAGACAGGTGCTGCACGGCTGTCGTCAGCTCGTGTCGTGAGATGTTGGGTTAAGTCCCGCAACGAGCGCAACCCACGTGTTTAGTTGCTAACAGTTAGGCTGAGCACTCTAAACAGACTGCCTTCGTAAGGAGGAGGAAGGTGTGGACGACGTCAAGTCATCATGGCCCTTATGTCCGGGGCGACACACGTGCTACAATGGCATATACAATGAGAAGCAATATCGCGAGATGGAGCAAATCTATAAAATATGTCTTAGTTCGGATTGGAGTCTGCAACTCGACTCCATGAAGCCGGAATCGCTAGTAATCGTAGATCAGCCATGCTACGGTGAATACGTTCCCGGGTCTTGTACTCACCGCCCGTCACACCATGGGAGTTGATTTCACTCGAAGCCCAAATACCAAATTGGTTATGGTCCACAGTGGAATCAGCGACTGGGGTGAAGTCGTAACAAGGTAACCGTAGGAGAACCTGCGGTTGGATCACCTCCTTTCTAGAGTACAAACTGATAAGTCTCACAACTATCAGTCAAGAAAAGAGAATCTCAATCATCCTTGTTTAGTTTTGAAAGATTGACGGCTAATAAAAATTTGTCTAATTCCTAAAATATAGACAAAAAGAAAAATTAAATAATAAGTCTATGAACTATATTAGATTTATTAAGATTTTTTCTTTAGACAAGGAATATTTTAAGAAATCAAGGAACATACTTTTTGTATGTGACGTAGATTTTGAAGAAATATGACGAAGTATAAAGGAAAAAGATAATAAAGAGGGGAATTAGCTCAGCTGGGAGAGCGCCTGCTTTGCACGCAGGAGGTCAGCGGTTCGATCCCGCTATTCTCCACCATAAATTAAAGGGCCTATAGCTCAGCTGGTTAGAGTGCACCCCTGATAAGGGTGAGGTCATAAGTTCAAGTCTTATTAGGCCCACCATAGTTTCCCTTATTAGTATGTTAGTTATTCTATGTAGTTACATAAAAATGTTTATCATAGTAATAAAATAAAAATCTAAACTAAACTTATTGGTTAATTAAGTAAGTTTATTTTAGATTTTATAATCTAAATGTTATTTAAATTATTATTGTTAAAAGTCACAAACAAGTTTTAATAAAATAAAACAATTTTACAGGACCTTGTTAAAGCTTTAATCATTATGATTATAAAAAGCAAGCTTTTAAATTTATTTGTTATCCAAATTTAAAAGTTTAAAGATTATGTCACGGTATATAAAGAGTTAAAAACTTATCTTTATATATTATTAATCTCTTTCCGTCTTAAATCATATGATTAAATATTATAATTAGTATAAACTACTTTTATCTTTAGCAAGGAAGTGATGCGAATTAGAATATAAAAATATTCAAAAATCTTCTCAATAAGATGTAAACTTAACTACTTAAGTTTATCAACCTTACTAGTTATGATATGAGCTACAAAGTAGCGAATATCATCTGTAACTTTAGGTGGGTTGAGGGAGTGAAACTCCTCATCAAAACAAGAGCTTTGCTCTTGTGAGAAGTAAAAAAGGTAAGCTACTAAGAGCAAGTGGTGGATGCCTTGGCTGGTAGAGGCGATGAAGGACGTACTAGACTGCGATAAGCTATGGGGAGCTGTCAAGAAGCTTTGATCCATAGATTTCCGAATGGGGCAACCCAGTATATAGTGATATATACTACCTATATGGAGCGAACGTTGGGAATTGAAACATCTTAGTACCAACAGGAAAAGAAATCAAAAGAGATTACGCTAGTAGCGGCGAGCGAACGCGTAAGAGGGCAAACCACTAGTTTACTAGTGGGGTTGTAGGACTGCATAAAAGACTAAAACATGATAGTAAAACAATCTGGAAAGGTTGAGCATAGAGGGTGATACTCCCGTATACGAAATCATCTTTTTACTTAGCAGTATCCTGAGTAGGGCGAGGCACGTGAAACCTTGTCTGAAGCTGGGTCGACCACGATCCAACCCTAAATACTACTACTAGACCGATAGTGCACAAGTACCGTGAGGGAAAGGTGAAAAGAACTGAGGTGATCAGAGTGAAATAGAACCTGAAACCATTTGCTTACAATCATTCAGAGCACGATTCTTTATGACGTGTGATGGACTGCCTTTTGCATAATGAGCCTGCGAGTTGTGGTGTCTGGCAAGGTTAAGGAAACCCGGAGCCGTAGCGAAAGCGAGTCTTAATAGGGCGATAAGTCAGATGCTGCAGACCCGAAACGATGTGATCTATCCATGAGCAGGTTGAAACCGGTGTAAAAGCCGGTGGAGGACCGAACCGACGGCCATTGAAACGGCTCCGGATGACTTGTGGATAGGGGTGAAAGGCCAATCAAACATCGTGATAGCTGGTTCTCTCCGAAATATATTGAGGTATAGCGTTGTGTCGTAACTATAAGGGGTAGAGCACTGAATGGGCTAGGGCGTATACCAATGTACCAAACCCTATCAAACTCCGAATACTTATAGTGTAATCACAGCAGTCAGGCGGCGAGTGATAAAATCCGTCGTCAAGAGGGGAACAACCCAGACTACCGACTAAGGTCCCTAAATCTTATTTAAGTGGAAAACGATGTGAAGTTACTGAAACAACCAGGAGGTTGGCTTAGAAGCAGCCATCCTTTAAAGATAGCGTAATAGCTCACTGGTCTAGTGATTTTGCGCGGAAAATATAACGGGGCTAAAATAAGTACCGAAGTCGTAGATAGTGTCTATGACTATTTATACTAGCTTGTCTTTTGGCGATAAATTAATGAGTTTGATTTTTTCTTATGATAGACTTTAGGTCTTATATCTTTTTACAAAATCTTTACAACATTAATTTCTTATCCAAAATACTTTACTTTTAGTTTTAAATTTATCAAATTTAAAAACAAATAGCATAGTATATTAAAGACATTAAAAAGCAATTTAGTATGAATATTCATAGACACTGTGGTAGGAGAGCGTTCTATTCAGCGTTGAAGGTGTACCGGTAAGGAGCGCTGGAGCGAATAGAAGTGAGCATGCAGGCATGAGTAGCGATAATTAATGTGAGAATCATTAACGCCGTAAACCCAAGGTTTCCTACGCGATGCTCGTCATCGTAGGGTTAGTCGGGTCCTAAGCAAAGTCCGAAAGGGGTATGCGATGGAAAATTGGTTAATATTCCAATACCAATTATTATGTGCGATGGAAGGACGCTTAAAGTTAGTGGGGCTAACTGATGGAATAGTTAGTCTAAGGGCGTAGGTTGAAATTTAGGCAAATCCGAATTTCTTTATCTGAAACCTTAAAGGCTCACAACGCTCTTCGGAGTAGCGTGAGAACCCATGATACTATCGAGCCAAGAAAAGTTTCTAAGTTTAGTAATAATTGCCCGTACCGTAAACCGACACAGGTGGGTGGGATGAGTATTCTAAGGCGCGTGGAAGAACTCTCTTTAAGGAACTCTGCAAAATAGCACCGTATCTTCGGTATAAGGTGTGCCTACCAGTGTGAATAGCACTAGAGGTTACAACAAAGAGTCCCTCCCGACTGTTTACCAAAAACACAGCACTCTGCTAACACGTAAGTGGATGTATAGGGTGTGACGCCTGCCCGGTGCTCGAAGGTTAATTGATGGGGTTAGCATTAGCGAAGCTCTTGATCGAAGCCCGAGTAAACGGCGGCCGTAACTATAACGGTCCTAAGGTAGCGAAATTCCTTGTCGATTAAATATCGACCTGCATGAATGGCGTAACGAGATGGGAGCTGTCTCAAAGAGGGATCCAGTGAAATTGTAGTGGAGGTGAAAATTCCTCCTACCCGCGGCAAGACGGAAAGACCCCGTGGACCTTTACTATAGCTTGACACTGCTACTTGGATAAGAATGCGCAGGATAGGTGGGAGGCTTTGATCCATAGATTTTGGTTTATGGTGAGCCATTGTTGAGATACCACTCTTTTTTATTCGGGTAGCTAACTAGCATGAGTTATCCTCATGTAGGACAATGTCTGGTGGGTAGTTTGACTGGGGCGGTCGCCTCCCAAAATGTAACGGAGGCTTACAAAGGTTAGTTCAGAACGGTTGGAAATCGTTCGTAGAGTATAAAGGCATAAACTAGCTTAACTGCGAGGCATACAGGCCAAGCAGAGACGAAAGTCGGTCTTAGTGATCCGGTGGTTCTGTGTGGAAGGGCCATCGCTCAAAGGATAAAAGGTACCCCGGGGATAACAGGCTGATCTCCCCCAAGAGCTCACATCGACGGGGAGGTTTGGCACCTCGATGTCGGCTCATCGCATCCTGGGGCTGGAGCAGGTCCCAAGGGTATGGCTGTTCGCCATTTAAAGCGGTACGCGAGCTGGGTTCAGAACGTCGTGAGACAGTTCGGTCCCTATCTGCCGTGGGCGTAAGAAGATTGAGGAGAGTTGACCCTAGTACGAGAGGACCGGGTTGAACCAACCACTGGTGTATGGGTTGTTCTGCCAAGAGCATCGCCCAGTAGCTAAGTTGGGATGTGATAAGAGCTGAAAGCATCTAAGCTCGAAGCCAACTCCAAGATGAATCTTCTTTTAAGTTCTCTAGTAGACTACTAGTTTGATAGGCTGGATGTGTAAGTGATGTAAGTCATTTAGCTGACCAGTACTAATAGAACGTTTGCTTACTTTTATAAGCATCACTTCCTTGTTAAGGATAAAATTTGTTTCGTCTTTGTTCTACTCTACAGCGTCAGACTCTTAAAAACTTCGGTCACATACAAAAAAGTATGCTCCCTTGTTTTTAAATCGTCTTCCTTGTATAACAAACAAATACTCACAAATTAGAATTAAAGTTATAAAATAACTAATAAATTAAACAAGATTGAATAGTTTTATTATTAAAACTTAGACTTTTAACAATTTACATAACAGTGTTTAATAAGAGAATTTAATTAGTTCTTTTATTTAACACTGCTTTGTGGCTATACAGATATGGAAACGCCTTGTCCCATCTCGAACCAAGAAGCTAAGCATATCATGGCTGATGATACTCTCCCTTACTGGGATGTGGAAAAGTAAGTCGCTGCAAAGCGTGTTAATCTCTTAAATATTCTTTATATAATATATTTCAAAATAATCTTTCTTATAAATACTAGATTTAGTTTTATAGTGTTGCTTTGAGTGAGATATTGTAAATTTATAATAATAAATTATATTTATATATTATTATTCTAAAGATAAATAAGATTATTTTATACAATAAATACTCATATTAAAATTTTTATTATAAATAATAAGGTGAATTTATGGAAAAATTTACTAATATTATTCATTTTTGTTTCCATTTATTAATTTTTATGCAAATTTATAAATTTTTAAGCGCAAAACACTCACTTTTATGTTATCATTCATTTACCAAAAAATTCATTAAGGAGATTTTATGAAATTAACTAAACTTAGTTTAGCAGTTATGCTTGCATTAGGTGCATTTTCAGTTTCGTCTTCAGCTATTCCATTAGAAGAAGCTATAAAAGATGTTGATATGAGTGGATATTTAAGATATCGTTATACAAACAAAAATAATGAAGATCCTGATACAGGAAGTCATTCTTCAGCTAATCATCAATTTAAAGCTATAGTAAATTTTAAAGCTGCTTTAGATGACAACTTCTTTACTGTAGTTGGATTACAATATCTATCTGAAGATGGTTCTGGTGATTTTGCAGATGAAAACAATTGGAATAAAGATTCAGATACTTTCAAAGTTAGACAAGCACTACTTGGTTACAATATAGCTAATACAACTATCATGGCAGGTCGCCAAGAAGTTGGAGCATTCTTTACAGATGATATGATTGGCGATGGTATCAAAGTACTTAATAAAGATATCCAAGGCATGACACTTGCTGCTATGGCATTTGATAACTTAGATAATGATAAAGATATTAGCTCATTAAAATTAGGAATAAAACCACAAACAAATGAACATAATCTATATGGTGTAGCAGCTATTGGTTCTTATGATCCAGTTGCTTTCCAACTATGGTATGCATATTTGCAAGATGTTGCTAGTTTATTTGCTGCTGAGTTAACTGCTAATTTTGATCTTAATCCAGTTAATTTAGAACTTAAAGGTCAATATGGATTTTCATCTATGGATAATGACTTCAAAAATGCAACTGATGATTTAGCTGACCATGGTGATTTCTATGCTGGACAATTAACTGCTAAAGTTTATGATTTTGATGTATTTGGTGGTTATTTAGCATTCAATACAGATAAAGATAAAGTAAGCTTAATATCATATGAGGATCAAGGTAATTTTATAAGCCCAGGTGAAGAACTACTTGACTATTCATACTTTGAAGGAGAGAATAGCTACTGGTTTGCTGGTGCTGGCTATACATTCTTTGATAAATTAAGAATTGGTGGCGAATATATAGATGGTTCAAATAAAACTTACAATGCAAAAACTGATAGAAGTGAATGGGTTGCAAGGGTTGATTATAAATATAGTAAAAAACTTAAATTCAAAACTTGGTATTCAAGAGTTAATGAAGATTTAAAAGATTATCATGGACCTGATAACGATCTTGATCAAAACAAATTTAGATTTGAGGCTAAATACTCATTTTAATCTCTTTATAAAGATGAGCGAGCTTTCGCTCATCTTATATCAATTATTACATTTCTTTTTTATATTTAATAACTGCTTTTAATATTAATATTTAGTAAAACAAAGAATATTTCTTTAAAAATATATTGTATAATTACAAAAATATCTCAATAAAAGGAAATTCAATGTTTTTAAATTCCAAAAAATCTCAAGATGCCAGTGAACTAGAGTTATTAAAAAAAGAAAATGCAGCTTTTAGAGAAGAGATAGAATATCTAAAATCCCAGCTTAATAACTTTCAAATAAGCTCACAAGAAACCACGCAAATAGATAATACTAAACAAAAAGCATTAGATCTTTTAATAGCTAGCTATGGGGATGGTATAAACTTCTTGCAAGGTACTATGGAAGAAAATTTAGTTATGTTAAATGATATGAATGAACTAAATGGTCAAACTTTTGAAAAAATAAAATTTCTTCAAGAAGAGATAAATTATATAAACGAATCCATGCAAAGAGTTGAAATGACTAGCGGTGAACTCCAAAGTAGTTCTCATTCATTAAATGGAAGTGTAGAAGCTATAGTAGAGATAATAAACCTGATTAAAGATATTTCAGATCAAACAAACCTTCTTGCTTTAAATGCTGCAATTGAAGCAGCAAGAGCAGGAGAACATGGTAGAGGATTTGCAGTAGTTGCTGATGAAGTTAGGAAACTAGCAGAAAGGACACAAAAGGCAACAGGAGAGGTGGAAGTCAATATTAATCAATTAAAGCAAAATTCTAGCACAATGTCTGAAATGAGTGAGAAGTTTAGAGAACTCTCAGGCAATGTTACTCAAAGACTTGATGGATTTCATAAAAATATAGAAGAAGTAAATGAAAATACAAATAAAACTATAAGTAAAGCTACAAATATTACAAACGAAATTAATATAAGTAATGGCAAGGTAGATCATATAAATTTAAAGCTAAATGCTTATAAAGCATTTTTGTATGATGAGATAAAAAATATTCCAGATCATAATAGTTGTAGATTTGGTAAATGGTTTGGTGATCATGTTAAAATGATTTTAAAAGATAATCAAGATGCTGTTAAAAAAGTTTCTGCCCATCATGAAAATGTTCATGCTGGGATTACAAAAGCAATAAATATATTTGCGGATAAATCCATAAAAAATAAAGAAGAGGGTATTAAGATTATAAAAGATGTCGAAAACTCAAGTAAAGTTGGATTTGAGATGCTGTTGGATGCAGTAAAAAGAGTAAGAAAATAGTATAGTTATATTTAAATTTAAGATTATTGTAGGTATTATCGTAGCTTGCAATAAAACTTAAATGCAAAAACTATTTTTGGAGAAAATAATGGATATTTATAGAAAACTCCTTGGTGGAGTTATAATGGATGTTACAGATGTAACTCAAGCAAAAATTGCACAAGATGCTGGTGCAGTTGCTGTGATGGCCCTTGAGCGAGTTCCTGCTGATATAAGAGCGGCTGGCGGAGTATCTAGAATGAGTGATCCAAAGATGATAGAAAGTATCATGAAAGCCGTAAATATACCCGTTATGGCAAAAGTAAGAATTGGACACTTTGTAGAAGCTCAAATTCTAGAGAGTTTAGGTATAGATTTTATAGATGAATCAGAAGTTTTAAGTCCTGCTGATAATTCTAATCATATAGATAAAAAAACTTTTAAAACCCCATTTGTTTGTGGTGCTAGAAATTTAGGAGAGGCATTAAGACGCATAAGTGAAGGTGCTATGATGATACGTACAAAAGGTGAAGCCGGAACGGGAGATGTTGTGCAAGCTGTAAAACACCTAAGGCAAATAATGGGTGAGATAGCTCATGTTTCATCGCTTAATGAAGATGAACTATATAGCGCTGCAAAAGAGTATGGCGCTAGTATAGAACTTATAAAATATGTTCATAAAAATAAAAAGCTACCTGTTTTAAACTTTTCAGCTGGCGGTGTGGCAACTCCTGCAGATGCTGCACTTATGAGGCAGCTTGGAGCTGAAGGCGTATTTGTAGGAAGCGGTATATTTAAATCAGGAAACCCACAAAAAAGAGCTACCGCTATTGTAAAAGCTGTTGCAAACCATAATAACCCAGACGTTATACTAGAAGTTTCAAAAGATCTAGGCGAAGCAATGGTTGGTATAAACGAAGAAGAAATAAAAACTATAATGTCTTTAAGATGATCTTACCACTTATTATGCGGGTTTAAAATTTGCATAATAAGTTCTATAAATTTTATACTTTCAAATATCCATAAAATCAAACTGTTTCATATCTAAACATATTTTAATTATGTTTATCTTTTTAATCTTAAAATTATATTATTTAAGCTTTGTTTTGATAGTATTAATCTTTAAATTTGAAAATATGGACTGTTTATGAATCAAAAATTTAGTCGCATAGGATTCATTTTAGCCGTTGCTGGAAGTGCTGTCGGTCTTGGAAATGCTTGGAAATTTCCAACTCTTGTCGGACAAAACGGCGGAAGTGCATTTGTATGTTTGTATCTCTTGCTCACACTTTGTGTTGGTTTTGTGATATTTTTAGCAGAGCTTGGCATTGGAAAGTTAAGCGGAAAAGATCCGGTAAATGCCTATAAAGCTTTAGGTGGAGAAAAAACTCCTTGGAGATTTGTAGGTTTTAGTATGCTTGGAGCTATTTTAATAGTTAGTTTTTATAGCATAATAATAGGCTGGACTGTTTATTATGCGTATTTGAGCTTTTTTGATCTTCCAAATAATATCCAAAGCAGTAAAATAGTTTTTGAAAATTTAATTACAAATAGACTTTTTGAACAGTTTGTTTGTTTTAGCATTGTTTTTATTTATATATTTGTAGTTGTATCAAAGGGCATTATAAATGGGATTGAAAAGCTAAATTCGTGGATGATGCCAACTCTTTTTATTATACTTGTGTTGATGCTGATGTATTCTTTTACTATGGATGGGTTTATAGATGCGTTTAAATTTCTATTTTTACCTGATTTTAGTAAGCTTAGCGTAAATTCAGTTTTGCAGGCTTTGGGGCTAGCATTTTTTAGTCTTTCTATAGGAGCAGGATCTGTTATAACATATAGTGCAAGTTTAAATGATAATACAAATTTTGTCTCTAGTACGCTTTATATTATATTTATAAATATTTTAATTGGTTTAATGATTGGACTTGTGGTATTTACTTTTATCTTTGAATTTGGTGCAGATGTTTCGCAAGGACCAGGACTTATTTTTATATCTCTTACAACTCTTTTTGCAAAACTGGGTATTATTGGTAATATTTTATCAGTAATGTTTTTTGTTGCACTATTTTTTGCTGGTCTTACTAGTGCTGTTTCTATGGTAGAACCTTTTGCTTTTTATCTTATAAACACTTACAATATGAAAAGAAAAAATGCCCTTATACTAATAGGCATAATTATATATGTACTTTCTAGCGCTTGTATCTTATCTTATTATTCTGTAACTAGTGATAAATTTAGCTTTTTAGGCATGAGTTTTTTTGATATTTTAGACTATTTGGCGTCAAATATTATAATGCCACTTGGTGGCTTCTTTGCGGCTATTTTTGTTGGTTACGTTATGAAAAAAGATATATTGGAGAGATTTTTTGGTAGATATTTAAAAGGTGTGTATTTTGAAATTTGGTATCTATTTTTAAGATTTATTTCTCCAGTTGCTGTGATAATTATAATGGCGTATGAGTTATTTTTAAAAAAAATGATAGGATAAAATAATGAATGAGAAATTTAGCAAAATAGGGTTTATTTTAGCTGTTGCTGGAAGCGCTGTTGGGCTTGGAAATGCTTGGAAGTTTCCAACATTAGTTGGACAAAACGGCGGAAGTGCATTTATTCTTTTATATCTTGTTCTTACTTTGGGAGTTAGTTTTGTTATATTTTTGGCTGAAATTGTTATAGGAAGGCTAGCTGAAAGCGATGCTGTAGAAGCTTTTAGAAAATTAGCGCCAAATAATAAAGAAAAATGGAAATTCGCTGGATTTTTTATGATAGGCGCTTTGCTTATTTATTCGTTTTATTCTGTTGTTATGGGCTGGATTTTAAAATATACAGTTGTTAGTATAGTTTATTTGCCAAAAAATATAGATGAAAGTGGAGCCACATTTAACTCTTTGCTTGGAAATGAATTTTTTGTATCTTTTGTATGTTTTAGTATTTGTTCATTGATGTCATTTTATATAGTTTCAAAAGGTGTAAAAAATGGCATTGAAAAGTTAAATGTGTGGATGATGCCATCTCTTTTTGTATTGCTATTGCTTATGGTTGTGTATTCTCTTAGTTACGATGGCTTTATAAAGAGTTTGGCTTTTTTGCTTGTTCCTGATTTTTTTGCTTTAAATAAAAATAGTGTTTTATCTGCGCTTGGGCTTGCATTTTTTACTCTTTCACTGGGTGTAACTACGATTATAACTTACGCTGCAAGCTTACCAGAAAAAACAAATATATTAACTTCTAGCTTAAGTATAGTTTTTATAAATATATTGATTGGTATTATGATGGGTCTTGTCGTTTTTACTTTCATCTTTGAGTTTAATGCTGATCCATCTCAACAAGGACCAGGGCTTATTTTTGTATCCTTAACTGTACTTTTTTCAAAACTTGGAATAATTGGAAATATACTTGCTTTTGCATTTTTTCTATCTTTGCTTTTTGCTGCAATAACTTCTGCTATATCAATGATAGAGCCAAGTATTTATTATCTTGTTAATTCTTGTCATATAACGCGAAAAAAAGCAATTATAGCTGTTTTTATATTTACATATATTTTAGGAATTTTTTGTATTTTAGGATATTATAATAAAACTTCACATATATTTACTTTTTGCGGAAAAAGTTTTTTTGATATACTAGATTATCTAACATCCAATATAATGATGCCATTAAGCGGGATAGTAACTTCTATTTTTGTTGGATTTGTTATGAAAAAAATTCCTGTAGAGATTTTGCTTAAACCGTATATGGGGGAGAAGCTTTTTAACTTGTGGGTTATATTGCTTAAATTTGTTGCGCCAATTGCTGTGCTTGTAATTATGATAAATCAAATTTTCTTTTCTTAGCCATGAATGATAAATTTAGCCATATAGGCTTTATACTCTCGGTTGCAGGCGGTGCCGTTGGTCTTGGAAATGCTTGGAAATTTCCAACTCTTGTTGGACAAAATGGTGGTTTTGCCTTTGTGCTTTTATATCTAGTGCTTACTTTGAGCATAGGCTTTAGCGTATTTTTAGCAGAGATGGCAATGGGAAGACTTAGCGGAAAAGATCCAGTAAATTCATATAAAAACCTAGCTCCAACACATCTAAAAAAATGGAAATATGCTGGTTTTACAATGCTAGGGGGCATTTTTGTTTTATCATTTTATCTTGTTATAATGGGCTGGGTTATAAGATATATTTTCTTATCTTTTGGATCTTTACCACAAGATATAAAAACATCTGGGGAACTTTTTGGAAATTTTATCACAAATGATTTGAGTGGAAATTTACTTTTTTATTTTTTAGCGTTTTTTAGCACACTAGCAGTTGTATCAAAAGGCATAAAAAGTGGCATAGAAAAATTGAATGTATATGTCATGCCAACACTTTTTATTTTACTTTTAGCGATGCTTTTTTACTCTTTTAGTATGGATGGCTTTAGCAAGGCTTTTATTTTTCTTTTTAGACCAGATTTTAGCAAAATAACTTTTGATGTACTTTTAACTGCACTTGGGCTTGCATTTTTTACACTTTGCATTGGTATTGGCTGTATTACAACTTACGCAGCTTCATTAGAAAACGATACAAATTTAGTAAAAAGTTCTATAAGTATAGCTTTTATAAATATTTTAATAGGCCTTATGATGGGGCTCATTGTTTTTACATTTGTTTTTGAATTTGGAGCTGATCCATCATCTCAGGGTGCAGGACTTGTGTTTGTTAGTTTAATGACTCTTTTTGCAAAAATTGGCATAATGGGAAATATCCTAGCTGTGGCATTTTTTATATCATTATATTTTGCAGGTATTACAAGCGCTGTATCCATGATAGAACCATTTGTTTTTTACCTTATAAATGAGTATAAAATTTCTAGACTTAAAGCTTTGGTATTTTGTGGGATAATAATTATATCTTTAAGTACTCTGTGTATACTGTCTATGCATGCCATTTATGGAGCTAGTTTTACATTTTTTACAAAAAGCTTTTTTGATATTTTGGATTTTGTAAGTTCAAATTTGATGCTACCTTTGGGTGCGCTTTTAACAGCTATTTTTGTTGGTTTTGTGATGGATAAAAAGGCGCTTTACGAACTTTATAAAAAGGATATGGGTGAAATATGGTTTAAAATATGGCACAATTTTCTAAGGTATATTGCGCCAATTTGTGTTATTGCAATAGTAGTAAAGCAATTGTTTTTTAGTTAATTAAAGAATTATAACTTCTGTTTCAAGGTTGATTTTAAATTTATCATAAACTAGTTTTTTTGCTAGATTTATGAGATGCAATGCTTCTTCGTATGAACCGTTTCCATAGTTTATCAAAAAATTTGCATGTTTTTCACTAAAACCACAGTTTCCATGCTTATAGCCTTTTAGTCCTGCAAGCTCAAGAAGTCTTCCGGCGCTATCATTTGGTGGATTTTTAAAGCAACTTCCAAAGCTATGGCCTTTTGGTTGGTTTGAGCGTTTGAGTTTAAGTTCTTCGCAAATTTCTTTGTCAAAATTTGGTAAAGCTTTAAAGCTAGCTTCTAAAATAATGCCTTGTATGTTGCTTTTTCTATACTCAAATTTAATCTCTTCTTTTTTAAAAAAGTCGAAATTTGTTTTTAAATTTATTAGATTATCAGATATGCTATATCCGCAAAGGCCCGCGTTCATTGTTAAAAGTCCACCAAGAGTTCCGGGTATATTTGCTAAAAATTCAAAGCCTTTTATATTGTTTTGCTTTGCAAAATTATAGATTTTAGTACTTTTTGTTTTTGCACCAATGTTTAAGATGTTATCTTGAAAATTAATAAAATCAAACTTATCATCTAAAATGCCAAGTTTTGGTGGATTTGGCGATATTAAAATATTATTTGCTCCACCTACAATAATGCCATCAAATTTAGAGTTTTCATCTATTATCTCAACTTCGCAAACTGTGCCTATACGCACAGAGCTAAACTTAGAAAAATCAACAACCTTTGTCAAAATATAAACTTAGGTATAAAATTAAATATATTTGTTGTAAAGTCTATCATCATGTTCATCATCCAAGGCATTGTAAAAATTATAACTATAACAACTAATATTATTTTTGGCACAAAGCTTAGAGTCATTTCATTTATTTGCGTAGTTGCTTGAAAAATGCTTATTGTAAGACCAGCTATTAAACCAGCTGCTAGCATCGGTAGAGATAGATATAGAGCTATTTTAAATGTTTCTATTCCAAGTTTTATAAGTGTTGATTCCATCTATGAATTCCTTAAGTTTTCATATTCTAAAGGTATTAAATAGTCATTTACATCTATAAGCTGTTCGTAAAATCCAGCTTTATAACCAAGTTCAAAGAGCTTATTTGTCGCCTTTAGTTGAGTTTCATTCATGCTTATTGACTCAGAATTTGCGTAAAGTGAGAGGTATTTTTCTAGCTTTATTTCATCAACTCTTATCATATTTCGTTCCATTAGCATAGATGAGAGTATTTTTGAGTTATTGTGAGCCACTTCTACTGCTTTTGTTAAAATTTTTTCGCACTCTATTGCATTTATTAGAGGCATGCTTCGCCTTAATGCCATGCAACCTAATGGAAAAGGCAAATTTCCTCCACTTAGCTCATTCCAGATATCCCAAAGCTCTCTTTCAACACAAAGAGAATCATTAAATTCTAAAATACTTTCATGTATTAAAACACCAGCATCAACTTCGCCATTTAATACTGCATTTTCAATATCTAAGAAATTTTTATACATGATTTTTGCTTCAGGGTAAGCTATACGAAAAATCATTGCATTGCTTGTATTTGCACCACTTAATGCGACTTTAAAATTTTTCTTTAAGGTTACACCTTTTTTCTTTACAAGTTTTGGACCATATCCATCTCCAAAACTAACTGCACATCTTAGTATAGCATAGTCGTTAGAAATTTTTGGATACAAGCCAAAACTAATAGCCGTAGCGTCGTAAGTGCCTTTTATGGCTTCTAAATTTAGTGTTTCTATATCAATGGCAATATTTGTAAAATCAAGTATTTTGCTATTTATCCAGCCGAATTTTATTGCCATATACATAAAAATATCATCGGCATCTGGAGAGTGTGCTACGCTTATAGTTTTTTTCAAAACAAGTCCTTTTTATATGATTTTACCATAAAAAGACATAAATATAAATAAGAAATTTATAAAGCTTTAATAACAATTTTCATTTGTTATTTATGTGAAATTTAGAATGAATGAATATAGCGAAAAATATTTAAATTTATTACAAATATAGCATCAATTTATACTGCCACAAAAGAGGAAATAATATTGGCGTTATTAGAAGATGTTCTAAAATCAAAGCATTTTTTGAGATATATAAATAAATTTTTGTATATATTTTATGTAAAAAGTTTTAAGAATTTATGTTAAGCCAAATTTCAAAAGTTAGTTCTTGACTTTTAAAAATAATTTTTATATAATTATTCCTTTCTTAAATTTTCATCTTTGATGGTCGCTTAGCTCAGCTGGTAGAGCGCCACCCTTACAAGGTGGATGTCATAAGTTCGAGTCTTATAGCGACCACCATATCATTATTTAGGTGCAGCGGTAGTTCAGTTGGTTAGAATGCCGCCCTGTCACGGCGGAGGTCGCGAGTTCGAGCCTCGTCCGCTGCGCCATTACAAGTCTCGTTAGCTCAGCTGGTAGAGCATATCACTCTTAATGATGTGGCCGTAGGTTCGAACCCTACACGGGACAATCGGCCCCTTCGTCTAATGGTTAGGACGCTGGCCTCTCACGTCAGCAATACGAGTTCGAATCTCGTAGGGGTCACCATTTGGTACAAAATTTATTTCATAATGTTAACTTAAAATATTATATTTAATTTATTAAAAGAAAAAAGATACTTTTTGACACAAATTTAAATTATATAAGAAATTTTGTTTTAAATATCCAAAATGTGAATGATTCAACAGCAAAAGCAGTGGCACAATTTAATGGAAATGAAAAAGAAGATATTTTAAGATTTATAAAATCGGCTAGAACCTCAATGGGTTCAATTACTACATATGTTGCTCTAGAAGATAATTCTTTTTTTGATGCAACAGGTTTTATTCCACCACAAGAATGGAAAGCAACCCAAAGACCTTGGTATAAAGATGTAAAAGCTGCTGGAAAAACAATTATAACAGATACATATTTGGATGTAAATACAAATAAAAGTTTAAAAAATTAATACTTTTACATATAAGTATAAATAATGTTAAAACTAAATTTGGATATTTTTTATTATTAATTAATATTTTTATCATATAATTACTTGTTACAAGATATTTAAGATATACTAGAAAGGATTATTATGAATTTAAAAAATTTAGTTTATTCAACCGTATGTTTGTTTTTTTTGTTTGGATGTTCAACAAACCATGAAACTAAGCCAGTAGATATTAAGCAAGATATTACTACAAATAAAGCATTGGATCTTAACTCTTCATTAAACAATAAAGAAGATGTCAAGAAAAATACAAAAATTAGCGGAACCTATCAAGCAACTTTACCTTGCGCTAGTTGCCCTGGTATAAAACAAAAATTAATCCTTAAAGATGATAATACTTTTGTTTTGGAAAGTATTTATTTGGGCGATAAGGGTGGAAAATTTATTGATAAAGGTACCTATTCTGTAACTAAAGAAACAATTGTTACTGTAGATGAGCATAAAGAAAAAAATTACTATAAAATAAAAGGTTCAAATTTGGTCTTACTTGATGCTGATCAAAAAGAATCTACAGGACCTCTTAAAGATTTATATATATTTAAACCACATAATAAATAAATCATATACATTGTGCAGTTGATTTTCAGGTTTGGAAAATCAACTGCAAAAGAAATAATAAATAATAATAGATTAAAAATATTAAATCTACAATCCGCTATAAATAATAAATAACATATAGAGCTTTATTAAAACCCAATTTGATGTTCATGTTTAATTATATCTTTTTACAATTACCTTATAAATCTCTCTACAAAACATTTATATAAAATAATATCTCCCAATTTTTTATTTTCTCTATTATTTTAATATATTAAGTTATTTAATAATCTATATTATTAATTTATATAAAAATTATCTAAAATTAGAATATTTTTTTCTAAAAAATTAAAAATATTCTATTGATATATTAAAATAAATTATATTTTAGAAAAAAAATAATATATTTTTAAACTAAATTTAATAAATATAATTATATTATTTACTTAAGGCAATGTGCTAAAATCAAATTTTTTAAAGGGGTTAAAATGGAATTTTTTGAGTTGCTTTTATTTTTTATAGCTGCTCTTTTACTATATTTCAAACCAGAAAAAAGAGCATTAGCTACAACTTTTGCTGTCCTTGGATGCGTAATTTTAGTGGCACTAGAATTTTATGTTAATCTTTGGGTAGTTTTACCTATCGGTAATTTTTAGGAGTATATTATGAAAGACAATGTTTCAAATATATTTAATAATATACCGGCAGAAGAACAACAATTTTTTAACTTAATGTCATTTGCTGCACTTGTACTTATTGTTTTCCCAGTTGGCATAGCATGTATTATATTAGGTTTTGGCATGGGAGATAATCCTTGTATTATGTGCTGGGCAGAGCGTATTACAATGATAGCAATTAGTCTTATTGCTCTTTTTATAGTACGTTATGGTCCAAAAAAAAGCTATCTTGCTGCATTGCTTTTGATGGCTTGTTGGGGGTTATTTAATGGTTTTATACATTATAGTATTGATGGCACATTTGGTGGATATCTTGATATAAAACAGGGTTTTGGTCTGGAAATTTTTGGAGCACATACTCAATTTTGGGTTATGGTAGTGAATTTCTTTGTGTTTGTATTTTTGGCTTTTATTATATTAATAAGTAGAAATTTAGGCACTATAATGAAAAAAACAGAAAATAATGAATACGGAAATTTTTTAAATTACCTTCCACTTGGCAAAATTGCAACAATTGCTTTTATTATAATAGTTTTTGCTAACTGTATTCAAGCTTTTGTAACATCTGGTATACCTCCATATATAGGATCTAGCACTCCATCAAGAATGAGTTTTGACACCGATAAATGGTTTTGGGAAAAAGACCACTGGAATACAACTTTTGATTTTAGGTTTGATTGGAATCCAGAGCTTCCTGATTTACCAAATTAAAGGATAAAAGATGAAAAAAAATTTAATATGCTTAATTACATTAACAACTTTAGCGTTTGGTTTTGAGTTTAACCTTGATAGCAGTGCTGGCGCATTTGATAATGTAATAGCGTTGAAACAAAAAGATATTATAAATTTAAAATTACAAAACCAAAATCCTATTACTGGAGCTGATTATGATGAAGAAAAAAAACAATTTGCTCTAGTTTCTAAAAATAATGAGTTTTACGTGACAGATGAGAATTTCCAAACTTTAAGATATGCTAAACATGATAGACATTTTATAATGGAGATGGAAGAAACAGTAGGAGTAACTTGGTATAAAAATGAAGTTGGAATGATAAGTTTTAACAAAACTTTCGTCTCTTACGAACCAGTAGATATTAGCAACAAGGCTGAGCAAAATTCTCAGTGGAGACACTTGCTTGTTGGCTGGGATAAATTTAAATTAAATGATTTTGGCAATAAAAATCGCTTTTTTACTATAAGGGCAAAACAACAATATATTCTTGATTGGGACTATGATGCTAATACTAATAAATTTATCATAGCAAGCGTACCAAATGATGTTAAAGATAGTTGGAGTATTGGTATTTTTGATGGAGATGACAAAATGCTACTTGAAGAGTATATACCAGGAATTGCTTCAAATTTAAAATTAAAAAGAGACAGAAATATTAATGATTATTACATTACCGGAATTGATGTAAAGGATAATATAGCATATTTACTTAGTAAAAATTATTTAAGTATTTTAGAGTTAAATTTAAAAAGCAAAGAAATACAAAATGTTTATACAATAAGTGGAGCTACAAATCCAAGAGCTATTAGTATTAAAGGCGATGAATTTTATATCTTTTCACGAGAAGGCAGTGAAAACAAAGTATTTATATTTACAAAATAAGAATTTCTAAAAGGAGAATAAAATGCAAAGACGCTCATTTTTAAAGGGTGTCGGTGCGGGACTTGCAGTTGCAGGTTCTTCACCATCACTATTTGCTATGGAGCAGTTTGAGGTGGACTTTAAGCCAAAAGTGCACAAAGGTGAAAATGTATCTTATCATCACTTAACCTGTCCTAGAAACTGTCGTGATGCTTGTGCTTTGATAGCAGAAGTTGTTGATGGAAAAATGGTAGGTATAAAAGGCGATCCAGCTCATCCTTTAACACAAGGTACCGCATGTGTAAAAGGTCATACTTATGCTATGCACCTATACAACGCAGACCGTATAATGTATCCCATGAAACGTGTTGGTAAAAAGGGTGAAGGAAAATGGGAAAAAATTAGCTGGGATCAAGCTCTAAAAGAGATATCAACAAAGTTAACAAAAATTAAAGAGGAATTTGGTGGAGAAGCGCTAACCGAGTTTGTTTATTCTGGAAATGAAGGACATATCTCAAAAACTATTGCTCCTGGAAATTTCTTTGAAAAATATGGTGCAACAAGACTTGTTCGTAACCCTTGTGACTGGCCGAGATATGCTGGTACACCAAGTGTTATTGGAACAGATTTTTCAAAAGATGCACTTGAACTCGATGAGAGTGATATGTATATTAGCTGGGGCTCAAATGAAGCTTACACTGCAGTTCACTGGGTAAAATTTGCTCACCGTGTGAAAAAAAGAGGTGGTAGACTTATTGTAATAAACACTATTCGCACTCCAATGGCAAATCAAGCTGATATGTTTATCCAAATTAAACCATCAAGCGACCCAGCGTTTTGTTTAGCGGTTTGTAAACTACTCATTGAAGAAGATTTATATGATCATGAATTTGTCCAAAAATACACAACTGGCTTTGATGAGCTAGTAAAAGAGTGCTCTCTTTACACTTATGGCGAGCTTGCTAATATGTGCGGTGTGAGCGTGGATCAGATAAAAGTTTTTGCTAGACTTTACGCTAAAGCAAAAGCACCTGCGATTATGCACGGAGACGGTGGGCAAAGACATTTTAATGGCGCAAGACTTGTTCGTGCTGTTACATTCTTGCCAGTATTAGTTGGATCTCTAACAAAACTTGGTGGTGGGCTTTTTTGGGCGTATGTTCATGTAAAAGGATGCTTTAACTTTGAAAATTGTATGCCAGATTTATCACCAAAAGATAAAGATGGTAAAAAAATTCAAAGACAAGAAGTTAGTTATGTAGAATTTGGAAAAGGAATTCAAAAAGAAAACCCAACCTATCTTGATCAACCTATAAAAACTCCGATAAAAGCTTGTATTCATTACAACTCAAATTTAATGGTAACAGCGCCAAATACAAATTTGATTAAAAAACGCGTAATGGACGATGACTTTTTCCTAGTTGTAATTGACCCATACGAAACAGATACTTGCGATTATGCAGATTATGTATTGCCCGGTGTTACATTTATGGAAAGTGAAGATATACAAAATGACCAAATTTCTGGCTATGTCTGTTACAACGCACAAAGTGTAAAACCACTTGGTGAAGCTAAAACAAATTTAGAGTTTTTTAATGCTCTTGCAAAAGCTATGGGTTATACAGAAGAATGTTTTAATTGGGATAGCGAGACAATGTGTCGTAGATTTTTAGATACTGAGTTTGCCAAAAAACAAAATATTACTTATGAAAAACTCAAAAAAATAGGCTGGATAAAACCATTTAGAACGCCTGAGACAATGAAAGATCAATTTCCATATTATCCTTATGCTCCAAAAGATGGGCTAGTATTTAAAACACAAAGTGGTAAAGCCGAACTTTACTCAAAAACATTTAAAGATGCAGGTTTTCACCCTGTTATTGACCTTGAAGATGACTGGGATTATTACAAAAAGAGTAAAACTTTCGGAAAAGATTACTTAAAAAAATATCCACTTTATTTCATGACACCAGGAACTCAACTTCAAGATAATACAAATTGGGGCAGCATGCCTTACATCTTAAAACGAGTTATCATAAAAGGTAACGCAGAGTTATTTATGACAAAAGAAGATATGGAAGCTCGTGGCATAAAAAATGGAGATACAGTTGAGGCAACAAATGAAAAAGGCACAGCAATATTTACAGCCGTTGAGACATCTCAAATGAAGCCTGGTATTTGCTATGCTTGGAACAATGTTTGGGTAAAAGTAACTAAGTCAAGAACTGGAGCAAATATTCTTTGTTCTGATGGTGTAAGTGATCTTGGCAATGGTTCAACATATACTGCAAGTTTTTGCGAAGTAAAAAAAGCAGCCAAACAAGAAGTAGGAGCATAAGATGAAAAATAGAAAACTTGGATTTTTATTTGATTACAACTTTTGTATAGGTTGTAAGGCATGCGAAATTTCGTGTCAAGTGTATCACAATCAAGATCCAGAAATAAATTGGCGACATGTTGATACTATGCTTATTCATGAAGATGGTATAGAAAAAGAAATTTATCTTACTCATTCTTGTCATCATTGTGACAATCCAGCTTGTATGGAAGTATGCCCAGTTGGTGCTTATAAAAAGCTAGAAAATGGTATAGTCCAGCCACTCCACGATAAGTGCATAGGTTGTGGATACTGCATGCTTGCCTGCCCTTATAGCGCTATTACAAAAGCTAAAGATGGCAAAGCTCAAAAGTGTAATCTTTGCGCAGAAAAAATTGAGCGTGGCGAAGAGCCTGCTTGTGTGGCAGGTTGTCCGTGCGGAGTATTAAAATTAGTTGATAGCGATGTGAGTGATAGTGCTGGTATGCAAAAAGAAATGATTGGATTTAAGTACTTTTTCACAAAGCCAAATATTCGTTTTTATCCACGCATGAAACGAAACGAATTTATTCATTAAGGATATATGATGAGTAACTTGCTAGAAAATTTGCGATCAGATTTATGTGCTAGTATCACTGTTGAGGACTTTTTAAGAAGATTGTTTTTTGAAGAGTTAAAGTCTGAAAATTTAGATGACTTTTTAAATCTGATAAGCGAATTCGAGCCTAAATTTAAAGGGAGTAAATTTATAACAGAATTTCTAGAATGTAAAAATGATGAAAATTTACTAAACGAAACTAGGTATGAATTTAACACACTTTTTGTTGGTCCTCGCCGTCCAAAAGCTTTGCCTTATGAATCTACATATTTTGATTACAAAACAATATTTGGGCAAAAAACTATGCAAGTTAGAGAAATTTATGAAAACATTGGACTCAGAGTTGAGAGGGATAAATTTGATAAATTTCCAGATGATTATATCGGATATGAGTTGCAAGCACTATATTTTATGAGTTTTAATGCTATTAAAAAAATAGATGATACAAACGAAACCGATTTTATAAATATCTTGAAACTAAAACGCGATTTTATCAACACTCATCCAGCTGAGTGGTTTAGTAAATTTGGCCAAAAGTGCGCTTTGTCAGCGAAACTTGACATATGGAAAAATTTTGGTGAGTTTTTATGTTTGTATTTAGATCAAGAAATTAAAAACTTACTCAATGTGCCTAATAACAAAGGCTCAAAGTTTTAAATTTAAAAGGAAAAACTATGCTACAGACAACATGGGGATGGCTGATAGCCATATATCTTTTTTTGGGTGGTTTAGGTGCCGGTGCATTTTTATGCTCGGCTTTGGCCTATAAAGGTTTTTTAGGAAAACTTGATAGTAAATTTTATAATTTTGGATTTTTACTAGCACCTGTTGCGGTTATAGTAGGAACTGCATTGTTGCTATTTGACCTTGCACCAAGTGCAGCTGTAAATCCATTTAAAATTTTACAACTATATACCCGTCCTGTTTCAATGATGAGTATAGGAACATACTTGCTAACATTTTTTATTATAGTTAGTTTTGTTGTACTATTGCAAGTTAGAAAAGAGGTTAAAATTTGCGATTACATGTTGATCATTGGCTCAATTTTAGCCATTGGTGTAATGGGCTATACAGGACTTTTGCTTTATGTTGTAAAAGCTGTTCCTCTTTGGGCTAGTATGTGGTTGCCAATACTATTTACTGTTTCGGCTATATCAACTGGATTTAGTGCAAATGCTATTTCTTCAATGAGTGGCGGTGGTTTATTAAGTCATAAGTCACACAAATTTCACATTATACTTGTAGCAGTTGAAATTTTTGCACTTCTTATGCTTTTTGCAAACGCTAGACACGAAGCAGCTGGTATGATGAGTATAACAAAAATGGTTTCTGGATCATTGGCAGTTGTATTTTGGGTAGGTTTTGTTATTTTAGGGCTTGCATTACCACTAATAAGTGGATTAAAAGGGCTTATCGTGACTCCTTGCGTTAGTGCAAATACACAACAAACATGCGTTTTAGATGAAGCTGAAGCAAAAGGTAGTACATTTAGTGAATTTGGAGTACTAATAGGCGGCTTTTGTTTAAGGGTTATCATGGTATTTTCTGCTATTTATATTTTCTAAGAAATTTTCACTACCCTTTTATTGCATTGCAGGGTCGGATTTTGACTCTGCAATACTTTTATTTGTTCTTTTTAAAATAAAAAACTACTTATTATTTTCCAAAAAATCCGTTATTTTTATCCAAAGTGTTTCAAGCATTAAGGCAAACAGCATTGTCAAATTGTTTTAAGCTGTGTATATTACTTGAAGCTTATTTTCATCATTAAATTTAGCAAAATTATGCTCATTAGTAGCATAATTATCTTGACTGACTCTGTGTATTTTGTATTATTGCTCTATTTTTATATAACTTTTAATGCGTTTTTAAATTTTATAGTAATTAAACGGGTTGCTCTTTAAGATTAAAATTTTAAAGGATAATAGCCCATCTAAATTATCTTTCAAAAATAGTGACTTTGTTTGTGCCATTTTCTCTTGAAACAATGTAAAATTTGCCATCTTTTATAGCTAATGCACGAGCGTCAGTTAGACCACTAAATCCAAGCACTTCAACCACTTTTCTATTGCGTGGATCAAGTTTTAAGATGCTTGAGTATTGTTTAGAAAGCAAGTATATATACTCCCCATTTGCATCCATTCCAGTGATATAATAATCATTTATACCTCTATCTTTTTTCACACCCAAGCTCTCATCAAAGCTAGGGATAAACTCTGTTGATAGTAAGTTATCGTTATCTGAAAAACTAGCAATGCTCCAACTTTGTTTTATGTCATCAGGTACGGTAGCAACGAAAAATTCGCCATAGTTATCTGAGTGATCCCAAGATAAAATAAATTGTTGTTTTGCACGCACTGTGTAGTAGCGGTCTTTAAAATCAAGAGTGAAATTTTCATACCCTACTGGTAAGTATCTCCATGCTTTGTTTGCTTCCTCTGTGCTTTGATTTGGCGCATGTTTAAAAAACTGATAAGTTTTATTGTAGCTAATAATACCTAAAGAGCCCTTAAAAAAGCTTGCACTAACGGTGTCTTCCATCTGCATTATCCAATCTGGTGTGCTTTTAAGATAAGTTTTTATATTTTTTAAACCCTCATCCATTGTATAAAGTCCAAATTTGAGTGTACCAACTAAAAATGTCTTTGAGCCTTCATCATAATCAAGCCCAGTAACAGGCGTATTGTCATTTAATTTTAGCTCAAAAGCATCTACTTGCTTTAACATATTAACATTTTGTACAGCACCATCATTTACGTTTAGATTAAACTCATTGGCGAAAGATGAAAGCGCTAAAATAGCAATAGTAGTTAAAATTTTCTTCATCATCTCTCCTTATTTAGGCAAGTCTGGAAGTTTTGGATTCCAACTTTCTCTGAAATCAATTTCTGTTTCACGCCAGTGATCTAATTCCCAAAACCACTTTGAAGTATCAAATGTCATACGAGATGGTGTAGCTGAAGCTATATATGGTGGTGGACCTGATGTAATAAATGCTTGCACTAGGTTAAACGCCATTATGATTGTAAAAACTGCAATAGCGACTTTGCCGAGCATGAAACTAGGTAAAACCATTCCATATTCACCTGATTCACTCTTTTTCATTATAGAACCAATATTTTTGCCAAGCAATAAAATCACACCCAAAAACAAAAATACAAAAAAATGTACTACAATTACCCAAAACTGAGTGTGTGCACCCAAAATTTCAAGCCCAAAGCCCTGTTTTATGTCAAGATAACCACCATAAGTACCATCTAGACTATAATGTGTAAAACCATCATAAATACCAAGGCAAGCCATAAACAAAAGTGCGGCCAAATAGCGAGCTTTAAAGCCGTATCTAACGATAAGTAAGGCTATAAAAGATATGCTTACCATACAAAATCTCTCGTGCCAGCACATAACGCACGGACTATCACCCATACCAAAGCCAAGTATCACGCAAGCAATACCAACAGGAAGTGAAACAAGTGCTAATGCTGCAATAGCAAAGAGGTTAAAAAAGCGTATTTCATCATCTCCCCAAGCTGGATTATGTAAATTTTCATTCGTTTTCATTTTAAAAGTTACCCATAGGTAAAACTGTAAATTTATTTATATATGCCATACTTAAGATAAGTATCACAATACCAGCTGTGCCAAAACCGATAACGAGCGACTTTTTGTAGGGCTTAAAGAAAAGAAAAATTCCAGCAATGAGAAACATAAGAACCATAAGAAATTCCATTCTTTCTCCTTTGAATGAAAGATAATGACTGTTAATAATGTAGCACTTTTTTAATTAAATAAAAATAAAATTAGTTATTTATTTTAATAAAATATAAATTTAATCCATATTTTAAGGTTTTAAATGTTTTATTATTCATTGAATGATATAATTTTTTGCTAAAATAAAAGAGTGAGCCAATGAAATTTCAAGAAATTCAAGATAAAAATCAAGAAGTATGCGATATTTTTACATTTGAAGATGCTTGTTATAAAGAATTTATCGCTAAAAGTGTAAATGAATATTTGTCTGCAAATTCAAATTCTCCTTGGATATTTAGTGTTGAAGATATACGATTTAACTCATTTCCAAATTTCTCTTTTAAACACCATTTATGCGTATCGCATAGGGATTTTATAGATAGTATTTTTAGCTTTAAAATTTGTAGCGAAGATAATATCAACTCATTTGGATATAGGCTTTTTATAAATCGAAGAGATGGAGAGCATTTTGATTTTATCACGCAAGATATTAAACAAGTTGATGCAATAGCAATGATTTTAAAGAATGAATTTTTAACCGAATTTGATTGTATTTCGCAATGTGGATGGTGGATAACTGACATTTGGAAAAATATGTATGAAATTTCTCCAAATAAAGACACAAAAAGTTTTTTTAGTGAAATTTTTGAAACAGATTTCACTAAGCAGATGCTTAAAATTAACAAAAAATTATTAAGTGCTCAAAACGATCCAAAACTTAAAAAGATTTTGCAAAAACTAAATAATACACTAGATTGAACACGCCGACAAAGGATATGTAGTAAGCCCATAATCACTTGATTCTACATCGTAAATGTCTAAATTTGCCTTCTTTGATAAAATATATTCAAAGCCACTCAGGCTAACTTCTATATAAATTTTAAAACAGTCTTTGTTAGTGCAAACCACACTATCAAAAAATCTTGAAAAACTAAAAATATCACTTTTGTTTTTGTTTAGAGAGTTATTTAACATTAGTTCAATGTTTGTCAAAATTCTAAAAATGGAATTTGCATCATCAAGATTATTAAATTTTTCATAATAAGCGTTTAAATCCTCATTGTTTAGCGTAATTTGTCTAGTTAATTGCTGTTTTATCTTTTTGCAAATCATCTCATAAAAAGCAATGGCTGTATTTTTGTTTTCGGAGGATTTTGTTGTTTTAGTATCAGAAATTATAAATCCATCTTTTTCTTTGTATTTTTCGTTTTTGTAGTAAAACTCTATATTAGCTATCTCTTGTTCAAAACGTTTTTTACGACTAAATGGGATATAATTAAAAACACCCATTTTATCGAGTATCGCTGAGCTTTTAACACCACTATCAAGATCGTGTTGCATAAAATATCGTATAAAACTACCTTGCTCTTGCGAGAACTCGTTTAAATACTCTATTTTATCAATATAATTGCAACGATAGAGGCGAACAAATTCGGAATTTAATTTAATGGTTATCTCATTTTCTAAATCGCTATATTTATCGGTTTTAGGAACACTTATGAACTCTATTATATTCATTTGTTTTTCAATTTTGTCTTTTACTAAAATTGAAATTTTTACTTCATAAAGCTCATATAGGCGTTTGATTGTTTCGGTGGCACTTTTTGTAATATCGGTTTTAAATTTTTTTGCTAACTCAGCTTTTTTGATTTTAAGTGTAAAATTACCATTATTCAGTTTATTTTGGGAAAAAAGCAGGTACAAACACTCCTCGTAAAGCATTAAATGCGAGTATGTTAAAAAAACATTATCGACTATTATTATATAATAACAACGAGTTATTTGGTATTTTTTGTTATTTTTCAAGAAATTGTTATAAAATTTACCAGCATTAGCTGAGCAAGTTTTAAAAACATCGTAAGATTCCAAAAATATATTTTCCATAAAACCCTTTAACCATTAAGTATTTTGCATAAAATATAGATTATCTTATTAGATTTTATCAAATTAATGCTTAAGTTTAAACAATTTTTATATTAGTGTAAATAGAGTTTATAAAAAGCAGACAATCACTTATTGCAACTATAAATTGGCATAGCTAAATTTATTGTTTTAGAATCTATATTTAAGCTTGTGTTTTCAATTCTAATATTATAAAGTTTGCTTAAATTTTTAGCTGATAATATTTCATCGCTTTTGCCATATATATATCCATCTTGAAAAAGCAATAAGCTAAAATCAGCTATTGCTAATGCGTGATTAGGTGAATGAGTAGTAAATATAATTGTTTTATCAAGATTTTTGATTAGAGTTAAAATATTATCTTGATTTGCTATATCAAGAGCACTCATTGGTTCATCAAGAAGGAGTATTTCATTTTTACTATATAAAGCTTTGGCAAAAAGTACAAGTTGTTTTTGACCTCCAGAAAGAGTACCAAATTTGTGATTTTGATAATTTTGCATATTTAAAAACTTAAGGCATTCAGAGGCGAAGTCTATGTCTTTTTTTGTTGGTATATTAAAAAAGGAGAATTTCCCACCCATTAATACTATGTCTAATACTTCATAATCAAATGCAAAATTTGGATTTTGAGCTAAAAATGCAATATTTTCATTTTTTATAACAGTGCCAAATTTTGGTTTTAACGCTCCGCTTATGCATCGCAATAGAGTGCTTTTTCCTTGACCATTTACACCTAAAATGGCTAATTTTTTATTTTTCTCTAATTTGAAATTTAAATTACTAAAACATACTTTTTTTTGATAATAGTATCCCAATTCTATAACTTCAAGCATTTTTGTTTCTTGCTACCCCTTTTTTTAACAATAGAACAAAAAGAGGTGCTCCAATAAGTGCAGTAATGATACTAAGCGGAATTTCAACACTTGTTATTGTTCTTGAAATGGTATCAACAATGAGCATAAAGCTCATACCAAAAACAAAACTGCAAGGCACACTTTTTAAATGGCTTGCTCCTACCATAAGTCTTATCATGTGTGGTACTACAAGTCCAATCCAACCAATATTTCCACTTATACTAACTTGGGTTGCTATTAATAAAGTAACGCAAGCTAGTATAAAAATTCTTATTTTTTTAACCTTTATGCCGTTATTTTTTAGGCTTTCTTCGTCTTGGCTTAAAATATTTAAATTCCATCTAGACATATAGAGTATGGCTATAATCGGAATAGCAACAATTACAAGAAGATATAGTTTTTGATAGTTAGCACTTGAGAAACTGCCCATAAGCCAAAAAACAATATTGGGTAATATATCTTCATTATCACTACAAAACTGAACTAAACCAATAAGAGCTCCAAAAAATCCATTTACTACTACTCCTGCTAATATAAGAGTCAATATGCTAAATTCTTTAACAAAAGAAGATATAAAAAATAATAAAGATAGAGCTATTAAACTAAAGCCAAAAGCAAATCCTATTAAATGAACACTATTAAGCCCCAAAAGTATAGCTATGCAGCCTCCAAATGCAGCTCCAGTGCTAACTCCGATAATTTTTTGGTCAACTATAGGGTTTTTAAACAGAGCTTGTAAATATATACCGCAAATTGCTAAAATACCGCCACAAAGGCTTGATATTAAAATTCTTGGGAGGCGTATTTGAAAAATAACATTTTGTAGAGTAGAGTTACCTCCACCTATAAAAACAGTTAAAATGTCTCTATAACCTACATTGTAGTGCCCCAATCTAAAAGAAATTAAGACAACTATAATCCACAAAAATATCAAACTATAAAATTTAATACACACTTAGTTTATTTCTTATAATTAGTTCTGTAAAATTTCTTATAATATTCATCCACTTTTTTATCAAGATTAAAATCTTTTAAAATTTCAGGATAAAGTTTTTTAGCTACCCAAAATTCTCCCAATGCCATAGCTTCCGGAGTTGGATATCCCCATGCTTTAGCATATTCTGGCATCATATAGATACGATTATTTTTAATAGCTGCAACACTTTTTATGCTTGAATCTTTTAATTCATCTGCAACTTGCGGATATCTATCTTGTATAAAAATAACTTCTGGATTTAAATCTATAAATTTTTCTTTTGAAATTTCTTTATAGCCTTTAAATTCTTTTTCAGCAACATTTACTCCGCCAGCTCTATTAAAGATAATGCCCGTATATTTTCCACTGCCGTAAGTTGTAAAATTTGGGTTTGCCATATATATTTTAATTTTACTATTGCTTGGAATTTTGCTAGTTATGGTTTTAAGTTCTTCTTGAGATGCCTTTACATATTCTATTAATTCTTTGGCATTTTTATTTTTGCCTAGTATCTCTCCTATAAGTTCAATTCCTTGATAAAGCCCTTCATCATATGATTTTTCAGGATTTTCAAATTCAATATTTACAGTATTTGCACCTTTTTTAGAATTTACAAAAAAACTTACCACTACAACGGGTACACCTAGTTCAGTAAGCTTATTGATATATTCTTTATCAATATAATTAGCCACAAAAACAACATCTGGTTTTAAAGCCAAAATAGCTTCATAATTTACAGATTTTAAGTCACCTGGTGTTGGAAGATTTTCAATTCCTGGCATAAGCCTTTGATAACCATCTCCAAGATTTTTTTTCCAGCTTTCAAGCACTCCTACAACTTTATTTGCTGCGCCTATTTGATTTATGATATTAAGTGTTTGGTGTTGGAGCACAATAACGCGATTAACTTCATTTGGTAAAGTAATTTGTCTATTCATTTGATCTGTTACTATTCGTTGAGCATAGAGAAAACTGATTCCAAAAATTAGAAATAAAAACAATTTTTTCATTTATAACCTTTTACTACGATATTTATGTATTCTATCGTTATATAACTTATTATATAATTAAGATATTAGTAATAAAATTAACTTAATTTCTATAATCAATTTCAGTAGAATTTAATAAATATTTTGGATTTAATAGGCTTCATTTAGCGTGAAATATTTTCAAAAGGAATACAACATTTGATAATGTTTAATATGGGAGGGGTAGTAAAATAATAATATTTTGCTCGTATTAAATACTCTTGTATATATTTTAATGCAATAAGTTTGATTTAGCTTTTACAGATAATGTTTTAAGATTAATTTTATAGATAATATTAAGTTAAATTTATTATAAGATTATATAATAAATTTAAATTTTTCTAAAGGAGATGCCATGAAGTTTTATAAGTTATCAAAAGTTGCTATGATTTTAGTAGCTATATTAGGCGCTATGACACTCAATGCCGCGGAAAAGTTTTCGCCAGTTATAGTTATACACGGTGGAACAAGTGGTCTTAAATTAACTAAAGAAGAGTTTAAAATTCGTGAAGAACCTATGAAAAAAGCACTTCTTGCTGGTCAAGCTGTATTGGAAAAAGGTGGAAGTGCTATGGATGCTGTTACATCTGCTATAATGGTTTTAGAAGATGACCCAAACTTTAATGCTGGGAAAGGCGCTGTTTTTACATCAGATGGCTTTAATGAGTTAGATGCTTCCATAATGGATGGTTCAACTAAAAAAGCCGGTGGTATAGCTATGTCAAGGCATATTAAAAATCCTATCCTTGGTGCAAGACTTGTAATGGATAAAACTTGGCATACATTAGTTGCAGGAGAAGGTGCTGATAAACTTGCAAAGGAAAATGGACTTGAGATGGTTGATCAAAAATATTATTTTACTCAACACAGGTACGACCAACTAGTTAAAGCAAAAAAAGAAAAACAACCTTTATTAGATAGTGAAAAAACTAAAAAAATGAGTGGTGTAAGTTTAAAAGAAGAAACTTATCTAGGAACCGTTGGAGCTGTTGCGCTTGATAAAAATGGAAATTTGGCAGCTGCAACAAGTACTGGTGGTATGACTAATAAAATGACAGGCAGGATAGGAGATAGTCCTATTATAGGTTCTGGAACATATGCTGATAATGATTCAGTTGCTGTGTCATGCACAGGATCTGGTGATATATACATGAGAGTTAATGCAGCACATGAAGTATCGGCATTATATAAATATAGTACACATGATGTTCAAAAGGCGGCTGAAAAAGCAATTGAAGAAGTCAGTGCATTGCAAGGAAGAGGTGGAATAATCTCTATAGACAAATATGGCAATACCGGATTTGCATGGACAAAAGATAAATTAGGAATGTATTACGGTGAAGCTAGAATTGGTTCACAGCCAGTAGTTTATTGGCCTCTTGAGAAATAAATTTGGTTCTGTTAAAATTTATTTAATAACAAAATTCAAGTGTATTATTTTAATGTTTTAACACATTATATTTATGAGATTTTTAATATTTTATAGATTTATCTTGTAGAATTTTGGCTCTATAAGCTAAAATTCTACTATAATCTTTAAAGTGTTTTGATAAATATTTATAAAATATAGATAGCGAAATAATTGTTATAAAATACTTTTTAAAAAATATATTTATGTAACAAAAGCTTTTTGTAGGCAAAATATTAATATTTTTGTTGGAAAATTTGGAATTAGCTCGTTGTAAATATATAAAAACAGAAATAGTTAATTGAATAAAATTCTTTTTATAGATATTGAAAAGTTAGTTTATGTTTAGCAAATATAGCTACAGGATTAAAGCTATAGTAAACTGATGCTAAAAAAGAAGTAGAAACTAATTTTGGTCGATTAAGCTTAGGCATTAATCAAATTCTAAAATATTGACAAATTTATAGGGACTAACTAGTAAAGAATTAAATTGTATATTTAGATATTATAAACATATTTATTATTAATGTTATTTTAAAGTAAATATGCATATTTAAAACAAGAGGAATATTCTTCGATTTTTAATGTTGACAATACTATAAAAAAAGAGTTTCTCGATAAAGGAAAGTTGATTATAAAGTCAGATAAACTTGGCAATATGGAGCTAAAGCAAAAGTTAATAGAAGATGGAAGCAACATAAAAGATTGGGGGAAATATGAAATAAGACTTCCTGATGACGATAGAGATTTGCATTATTATAATGACATAACAAAAAAAGTATATTATGATATGGATTACAAAACTAAATTTTAAGGCCAAATATGAAAGTAAAGTTAAAAAAACCACATTCTGATTTAAATCAAAATACCATTTATAATGTTTTGCGTATAGAGATATGTAATGATATTAGATTTTGTTTGCAAACATCCTTTGATTATGGACAAATTTATTTAACTGATTGCTATGAGTCAGAATTATTTTATATTCTTGATAATGCTATGTCTAATTGGAGTATAGAAATTTTTGAAAAAAGCCGTAGTATTTTAGAAACAAATAAAATAGAACAAGTATCTTATATATCTATAGCACCAAAAGAGATAAACTATAAAAGCTTTGAGTGTGACTTAACAATGAGCTATGATGCTGGTAAATATGGGTACAAGCGATATGATGATGCAAATAATGCATTAGCGAGAGTTTGTGCAAAAAATGGCAAGATAAAATTAACAAGACATCAGTATATGGATATTTTTCCTGAATATCAAATAGCAAATTTGGAAATTGGTAAGGATATTGGAGAGGGTTATGTAATATGCCCAAACTGCGGCAATGCCTATAATGCCAAAAACCAAGGGGTTATTTGTTGTGAGAATAAGTGTTGTAAAAAAATATTTAATAACCCATTGGCAAAAAAAAACCTGAGTGGCGTAGAGTTTATTGAAGAGTAAAAATATTATTAAAATGAGTATATGTAATTGAGAAAATTCCCGTCAAATTTAACCAGTATCATTCTAGCTACACTACTTATAATCTCAAACAGTGTAGCTTCTATAAATTACAATCAATTCAAATTTGAAAATTCTAAAAGTGCTATAAGTGCAACTCTAGGTTCATATATAAATAATCTAGATTATATAAAAGACTTAGATAAAGTATCAAATACTATAGCTACAAGTGTAGCTAACTCAGCTATAAGCTCAGGACTATCAGGACTATATGGAACAGATTTTAAAGATAGTTTTATAGTAAATTTAGGTTACTCTATAGGTGATAACTTATTTAACTATGCAGGTGATTTAGGCATATTAAAAGATATGAGTGAAGGAAGTCTAGGTAAAACTATAACCCACTCACTAGTAGGTGGAACAACTTCATCTATACTAGGAAATAAATTTTTAGATGGAGCTATAATATCAGGAACTAGAGAAGCACTATCTCCACTTAGTAATAACTTAGGCAAAGATGAACAACTCCTTACTTCACAACTAACAGGAATTATAGTTGGCTCACTACTAAATGATACTAATGGAGCAAACTTAGGATATAACCTAGCAACAAGTGGGGAACTAAACAATAGACAACTTCATAAGAAAGAAGTAGAGTGGTTAAAAGATAAAGATAACATAACAGCTTTTCAAAAAGAGCTTAACTCAAATTCAGATGGTAAAATATACTCTTATGAAGAAGCTAGCTCAATTCTTGCTAAAGGCGGTGTATCATTAAATGACAATTCATTTAGTAACGCATACATAAATATCTTTCAAAAGATGAGCTTAATAATATAAATTTAGCTAAAAACTTTATAAAGCAAAGTATCTTTTATAATACAAAACTTGATGATACAAAAGCATTTCATCCTACAAAAGAACAATTTAACAACAGATATATATATGCCACTGATAACTATAATAACAATAAAGATTTCTATGAAAAAAATCTTTATATAAATACTAATCCAACCATAAAAGATTACATAATATCTACAGGATATGGTTTAGCTGGAGCAGGTAAAGGATTATATGATGGCGCAGTAGATATAGGTAATTCAGTCCTTCATCCAATAGACTCTATAGATAACTTATATACAGCTATATCTAATCCAAAACAAACATATAATGCTATAAATAAAAGCTACAATGATTTTAACTCTAAAAACTTCATAGACTCTATCATACAAGACCAAAACTCTATAAACTTTAGAAACTACTCAATACTAGGTGAGATAGCTTTACCAATAGGAACTGCCGGTAGTATAGTTAAAGGTAGTAACATAGCTAGTAAGACAGCTAAGGTGGGAAGTATAGTTGGTAAAGTGGATGATGCTTTGGATGTGGGGAAGGTTGGAAAAGAGATTGATTACGCAACAAAAATTAATATAAATTCTATACCAGAGTCTAAACTGCAACATGAATTTAAGCATGCAAATGATTTTGGAATAGATGGAAATTTAATGAAAAACAAATTAATTTCCATGAGAAAAACGGAATTAAAATAGACAAAGGCAACTTAAATGAGTAATTTTATAAGTTTTGGAATAGTTTTTGATAAGTCTAATATTGACATAAATAATGAAATTAATAATATAGAATCTTTATTGTCAAGAAACGCCAATAAAACTCTATTAGAGTATCCTATTGCTGAAACATTTGAAAAATGGGAAAAATTTGAAACCGACCATAATTATAGTTTTGTATTGGATAAGCTTTTTAAAAAAAAGAAGCGTTTGCTATCTGCGAATATAAAATTTATGGCAAGATTATAGAAATTAGAATTTCTATAAAATATTAGATAATGTTATTGGTATTCTTTTTGAAATAAATGAAGATGATATTATGGAAGATAACTATTCTCATAAGAATTTTAGAAAAATAATACGAATGATAATAATACAAATAAAGAAGTTAAGAAAAAAGTTAAATTTCAATTATGTATTTTGCGATACTGAAGTAAATATTGAGTATTCATTGTGTGAAATTTTAGAAGAAAAGACTCCAATATATTCAATAGTCGCAATAAATCACAAGAATGGGCTGGAAGTTCGGTTGGCTTCTTGGGAAATAGATGGGTTAACAAGTAGGTTTTAATTATTAAGTGCTAAATATAAAATATTCCCTGTTAAATTTAGTTAATTCTAAAGCCATTAATTTAGTAGAGCTCTTAAATTTAACATACTAAGTAGTCCTAAATTTGACTTAAGACATTAATCCCAAATTTGTCAAATTTCTAAATTTAGATTAGAATATAGCTTTAAATTTAAGGAGTGGATATTAAGTGTCAATAGTATCTAAATTTAAAAGAGTTTTAACTACACTACTATCAATTTCCATGATATTTACAAGTAGCTTTGGAAATTTAACTACTAAATCCTTAAACGAAAGTATCAACAGCACTAACAAGTATATAGATAATTCTACAAATAACTTAAATTTCATAAATAAATATATACAACCAAATATAAAATATACTCCTGCGCAGGGATTTAAGGTTCAAGCTAGTAATGCATTTAATACTATAAAAGATAGTAATAAACTAGAGCTAGCTAAAGATATAGCTAATGGATTATATGATTCATCAATCAATTGTGTTTCATCACCTTTTAATTGTGCTAGTGATATACTAAAAGATATAGCTTATACAACTGATAATTATATAACAAATATTGGTTCAAATATATTATTAAAAGATATAGACACTATCTCCCGCAGGGCGAGCATACTATTTGTAATGCAGATTTTACAAGTAAAACATATATGACAAATAGACTCGTTAGGGAAATTCCCTAAAACCCTTTTATAAAACACAACTGTTTATTATTAAAAAAGTGTAATAACTGTTGTGTTTGTTTTAAATGTCAAATTTGTGAAATTTGTCGACAATGTTGTCTATATAAAAGATCTTTTATTGTAAATATTGTTAGCATATGACTACATCTAATAAAAATATTTTAAAATCAAATTATTACATCGCTGATTTTAAGTTTATTATAAAATTTTATATATAAGTATAAATTTTAATATTAAATAGATATTTTATAATTTTATAAATTTTTATACACCACTTAGGTAATAACCTTAAATTTCAAAATAAAATATTTTTATGATAATATTAGTTTAAGTCCTATAAAATGGTATTTTTTGGTATGGAATAAAAAATTATATACTAAAATTAAAATATTATTAAAATAAAAAATTGATTATTTTTATTAATAAATTTATTTCTATTTAAGTTCATATATGCAAAAATTTCATCTACTAATATGCAATTTTGCATATGTAAAGGAGAAAAAAATGTTTTCTAACAAGCCAAGTACTTTATTTGTAGAACTTGGTCCTAACAGTAAAACGGGCAAAGTTATTTGTCCATACTGTGGAACTGGCTGTCAGGTTGAGTTACACGTAAAAAACAATGTTATACAAAGTGCAACAGGTGTATTGGAAAACCCTGTAAACGAAGGCAACTTATGCCTAAAAGGCTTTTATGGGTGGGATTACGTTGGAGCTCGCGATAGGCTAACGACACCAATGATACGTAAAAAAGATGGTGTGTTTAGTAAAGAAGGTACTTTAGTTGAAGCCAGCTGGGACGAAGCACTTGATCTTGTAGCTTCTAAGATGAAGGAGGTTAAGCAAAAATATGGTGCAGATGCAATAGCCGGAAATTTCTCAGCTAGATGCACGCTTGAAGATAACTACGTAGCACAAAAAATAATGCGTGCTGTTATAGGAACAAACAATGTAGACCACTGTGCTAGAATTTGACACGCTCCGACTGTGGCAGGTCTTGCTAAAACAATCGGTAATGGAGCAGCAACAAATAGCTTCACAGAAATAGGCAATCACAGTAATTGCATACTAATGATTGGCTCAAATCCAGAAAATGGTCACCCAATAGTCGCTATGCACATACAACGTGCATTAAGCAGAGGTGCAAAATTAATAGTAATTGATCCTGTTAAAACTGAATTTGCAAATCGTGCTGATATCCACTTACAACTAGCACCGGAGCATAATATTGCAGTTATAAATTCTCTTATTTATGTACTTTTTGATGAAAACCTTATAAATTGGGATTTTGTAAACGATCACACTACTGGTGTTGAATACGTTCGTGAAGCAGTTAAAGACTATGCACCAGAGGTAGTTGCAAACTATACAAATTTAAATGCTGATGACATCCGTAAAGCGGCTCGTATATATGCTACTGTAAAACCAGCAGTCATTACTCATGGTATGGGTGTAACACACTTTAATCACGGTGTTGGTGCGGTTTGTGATATATCAAATTTGTTTTTGCTAACTGGTAATGTTTGTGAACTAGGTAGTGGAGACTTGCCAATACGTGGGCAAGAGAATGTGCAGGGATGTTGCGATATGGGTGTTTTACCTAATATTTTTTCAAATCTAGGTTCTGTTACAGATCCAGCACAACGTTCTTGGTATGAAAAAGTTTGGAATTTAGAGCCTGGCTTTTTAAATGGTAAGATAGGCATTCATAAAACAGAAGTTCCAGATGCAATACTTGATGGCAGACTCCACCTTTTCTGGACTATTGGTGAAAATCCAGTTATGACAGATCCAAACACAAACCACTTCTTAAAAGCTATTTCAAAGGTTGATATGTATGTAGTTCAAGATATCTTTTTAACAGAGACTTCGCTTAAAGCAGATGTTGTTCTTCCTGGTGTTGCAAGTAGCGAAAAAGAAGGTCTTTATGCTAATGCTGAACGCCGTGTCCAACATAACGAAGCGGTTATAACACCTCCTGGTGATGCACGACAAGACTGGTGGATAGTCTGCGAACTAGCTAGAAGAATGGGAGCTAGCGATGGCTTTAACTTTACCTCACCAGAGCAAATATGGGAGGAGCAAAGAAAATGTGACCCACGAAGATATGGCGGCATGAGTTACTATCGTATCAAAAAATATCACGGTCTTCACTGGCCTTGTCCAAATGAAGATCATATGGGAGGACAAACGCTCTATCTTGATAAAAAATTCTTTACTCCAGACGGCAAAGGAAAGTTAGTACCTTGCCTTCATGTAAGCAGCACAGATAAGATAGAATCGGCAAAAGCTGATTTTGCAAAGCGTATAAACTTGCCAGCTGAATGGCCTATTATGGCAGGAAGTGTTGATGAGCCGACAGATGCTAATTATCCAATACAGCTGCTAACTACTAGAAAAGTCTATCAGTATGCTGGAGGTGCTATGACTCGTAGGTCAAAGACCATTGAAAATGGAGGTGATAGCATAGGACCTATTGCCGAAATGAACCCAGTGTTGGCTAAAAAATATGGTGTAAGACAGGGTGACTTTATTAAAGCTTGGAGTCGCTATGGTTATATAGTTATAAAAGCCGATATAACAGATGTTATCCCTAATGGTATTGTGCAGATGACATATCACTACTGGGAAAGTTGTTGCAATGAATTGACTAGCAATGGTTGGGACTTCATATCAAAAACACCTACTTTTAAGGCCGCTATAGAGATTAAAAAAATAGATGAGGATGAATTTTTACAAATTAGAGAAGAAAAACGTATCAAATTTAAAACCGACAAAGTTATCTTCGATGATTTTCATCATCATCCATGCACAGGCTATTCGCCTGCTTTGAATCACTAGAATTTACCCCGATTATTTCGGGGTAAATTTTAAATTTTAACAAACTATTCTTACAAAATATAGCTTTAAATACTATTTGTTTAGCTCTACAACTATTTTTGCAATATAAATAAAAAATTATGAAATTCGTCAGAAATATGACAGAAAACATTTTTGATTTTTTATAAAATTATACAAAGCTTTAAAAAAATAATAAATTATTATATTAAGCTATAATTTATATAAATCTAAAAATCAAATAGAAGGGGGGGGGGGATTTATGAAGCAACATAAATTTGTAATCGCGGATTACAGTCGTTGCATAGGTTGTGCAACTTGTATGGCCGCCTGTTTTAAAAGTGCTTATGAGCGCGGAAAACTCTCTAAAGCAAGACTGACAGTTCTTCGCCAAGAAAAAGGCGTTATGCCTACGCAGTGTCGCCAATGTGACGATGCACCTTGTGCAAATGTCTGCCCAACAAGTGCGTTAAGATTTAACTCAAACTACATTGAGTTACATGAAGAGATTTGCATAGGATGCAAACTGTGTACCATCGCTTGTCCTTATGGTGCTATAAGCTCAAGTGCTGAACTTATGCCATCAGTAAATTACTCTACTGAACCAAAATATCACTTAGAGATTGAATCTCAAGCAGGGGCAAAAAACATTGCAATCAAATGTGATATGTGTAATGGTCGCGAAGGTGGTCCAGCGTGTGTTGAAGTTTGTCCTACATCTACTATTGTTATGGTAGACCCAGTTGCAAACCAACACAAAGTAGGCAAAAAAAGTAAAGAGGATGTTGTAAATGAGTTTGTACAAAAAATTTTACAGCCAAAAAATTTAAGGAGTGAGTTATGATAATAGTATACTCGCTGTTTTTAGTTGCAGCAACACTTAGCATGTTTTTATATAGTTCAAGTGATGCTGCCAGAAAAGTTGGTTTTGGACTTTGTGCCATAAGCTGCCTTTATGCAATGTATTATTTTATAATGAACATGAGTTTGACTCAAAGCTTTATACTTGGTGGAAATTTTTTATTTGCTCCAAAATTTGAGCTAACCCCAATTGGTAATTTTTTTAGCTTTGTGGTTGTATTTATAGGCTTTGCAAGTAGTGTTTATGCTATTAGTTATGCCAAGGAATACGCCAAGAAAGCAAGCGTAGGTGTCTTTGCTTTCTTGTTTAACATATTTATACTATCAATGTTGTTGGTTATTAGTGCAAACAATGTTTTTTGTTTTATTGTTTTGTGGGAACTGATGACTTTAATATCATCATTTTTAATCCTAGTAAATGATGGCAAGGGAACCATAAAGGCGGTCATGGTGTATCTTGGTATTGCTCAGATTGGTGCATTTTGCATTACGTGTGGTTTGCTTATCATTTCATACTATGCACAAAGCCTAGAATTTAGTGCTTTTACAAACCTAAATATGCCAATGGGAGTTTCTACTACTGTTTTTATACTCTTTCTAATAGGTTTTGGATCAAAAGCTGGGATGTGGCCTTTTCATGTTTGGTTACCACAAGCTCACCCAGCGGCACCTTCAAACGTATCGGCCCTTATGTCTGGTGTTATGATAAAAGTAGCTCTTTTTGCATTTATTAAATTTACACTTTATTTACCGCTTAGCACATATTTTGGTTTGACTATTATAATTTTAGGTGCAGCCAGCTCTTTGTTTGGAGTTTTGTATGCTCTTTGCCAACACGACTACAAAGCACTTTTGGCTTATCACTCAGTTGAAAACATAGGTATTATATTGCTTGGTCTTGGTGCTGGTATATATGGACTTGCTGCAGGAAATTTAACTATGGTTGGTATTGGATTTTTAGGTGGATTTTACCATATATTAAACCATGCTACCTTTAAAGGTCTACTTTTTTTAAGTTCAGGCTCTATACTTCATGCTACCCATACAAGAGACATGGAAATGCTAGGAGGACTTGCTAAAAAGATGCCCTATACTGCTGCTTTTTTCCTTATAGGATCTATGGCTATAACAGCATTGCCTCCATTAAATGGTTTTATAAGTGAATGGATAACATATAAAGCATTGCTTATGGGTGGTGCTCAAGAAAGCATGATGGCTAGAGCATTTTTTTGTCTTGCTATTATAGCCTTGGCTCTTACTGGAGCACTTGCGGTTATGTGTTTTGTTAAAGTTTATGGAGTTATATTTGGTGGAACACCAAGAGATAAAGAAATTTACAAAAACGCAAAAGAGCAAAATATCTTTATGTTAACTGGTATGGGTATATTGGCTTTTGGATGTATTGCTTTTGGTGTAGGTTCAAACTCTGTTGTGCAAAATCTTCTAGTGCCAACGCTTAATATATCATCAAATAGCAGTTTTGGCGTATCTATGCCATTGATAGCCACAATTTTAAGCACCACCTTGGCACTTCCTTTTATTATACTTATGGTAATAAAAGCCAACCGATTAACTCCACGAGAAACAGACCCTTGGGCTTGTGGATTTAAGTATAGCCAACGTATGCAAATGACTGCAAGTCCTTTTACGGGAGATATTAGAAAGATAATGCAGTGGCTTTTTAGATCTAAGAAAAAAGTCGTTATAAAAGATTATTTTTCACCAGTTGAATATCATAATCATCCAAGAGATATCTGGTGGGACTCATTTTATGAACCAGTGATTAAATGGTCTGTAAAATTTGCTGACAAGATAGGTATAGTGCAAAGTGGCTACACGAATACATATACACTTTACATCATAGTATATCTTTGTGCAATGTTAGCCGTTGGCTACTTTTTGGTGTAGGAGGAAGTTATGCAAACTATATTGTTAATGATATTTCAAGTTGTTGTTATAATTTTAATAGCACCTTTATTTGATGGTATGGCAAGGAAATTACGTGCTAAACTGCAATCAAAACAAGGAAGTGATTTTTTTCAAACATATCGTGATATTATAAAGTTATTTAAACGTGCTAGGACAGTTCCTAACTGTTCACACTGGGTTTTTAGATATGCTCCATTCTTTCTTTTTGCAACCTCAGCAGCTATATTGGCAGCTATACCTATAACATATAACCAAAATGAAAACTTTGGAGTCTATTCTGACATTTTTGTCATACTATATCTTGGAGCGTTGCTTCGATTTGTATTTGGTGTAGCTTCAATAGATAGTGGAAACCCTTTTGCAGCCACGAGTGGCAGTAGAGAACAAATGATCGGCGTTTATGTAGAACCTGTCATGATAATATGCTTAATTGTTGTTATGTTTGTAGCTGGCACATCAAATTTAGTTCAAATTCAAAATATGGTAAAAGGTGGTATCATAGGCTATCACATACCAAGCTTTGCAGTCGCTTCAATCGCTTTTTTATGGTGTATGTATGTTGAGACCGGCAGAAAGCCTTTTGATTTGGCAGAAGCAGAACAAGAACTTCAAGAAGGTGTACTTGGTGAGTATGCTGGAAGCGATCTTGCATTAGTTCAAGCGGCACTTATATTAAAGCAATTTGCAATGATAGGGCTTTTTCTAACCATTTTTGAGCCTTGGAATTTTGCAAATCCAATATTAGCTATTATAGTGTTTGTGCTAAAAACAGGTGTATTTTATGTTTTAGCGGTCTTTATAGATAACTTTGGACCACGCTTTCAAATAACTTCAAGTCTTCGCAAAAATGCCATAGCTGCTATGTCTATAGCATTTGTGGCTTTAATACTTTATGTAGTAGGAGTCTAAGATGTCAACAATAGAAATTTTAGCCATTAGCATGATTGTTACATCCTTGGCAGTCTTTGGGCTTAGAAGCCTTCGTGCTTCTGTGCTTATATACGCAGTTCAAACCATGCTTTTAGTCGCTCTATTTTTTATACTTTCGAGTAAATTTAATGCACCGGAACTATCAAATTGGGCAATAGTTGCGATCGTTACAAAGGTTATCTTTGTGCCAACATTTATGCTTTATCTAATCAAAAAGCTTGGTATTGTAAGCGAAGATGAGCCTGTTGGTGGTTTTTTTGTAAGTCCAGTTATAGCGATGGGTTTTTCACTTGCTATTGCGATGAGCATACATGGCATATTCCTTGAGTTTTCTCTTATTAAAGAGAAGCTCGTTTTAATTGCCGCGACTACCATATTTATGATGGGAATTTTTGGTTTTATGTTTAGAAATTCATTTATAAAACAAATTCTGTCTTACTGTTTGTTTGAAAATGGCATACATATAAGTTTAGCACTTATGGCGTACAACTCACATGAACTTGTTGAGCTTGGAATTTTAACAGATGCAATTTTTGCCGTTATTATTATGAGTATTTTAGCGGTTAGGTTTTATAAAGCTTACGATAGCCTTGATACATCCAAGGCATCAAATTTAAGGGGTTAATGATGAATAACTTAATACTAATACTTATCATCCCCTTAATAGGTGCATTAGTAATGTTTTTAGCACCTAAAAATGAAAAGCTGCTTAGTATACTACACATAGCAATCTCAGGAGTGACATCATTAGTCTTGCTTAAAAACATAACTCATGTTTTAAGCAATGGTACAACCTATGCGAATGATAAGTTTTTATTTTTGGATAGCCTTGGTTGCGTGTTTCTATTACTTATAGCGGTTACTGGATTTTTGGTAAATTTTTATTCAACTACATATATGAAGTGGGAACTAAAAGATGGGCATATTGGATTATGTGATTTAAAGAAATTTTATGCACTTAGTCATATTTTTATCTTTACTATGAGCCTAAGCGTTATATGTAATAACGTAGCATTTATGTGGGCTGCAATAGAAGCTACAACCCTTGCTTCAGTCTTTTTAGTTGCCATTCATAAAGACAAAAACTCAACCGAGAGTGGCTATAAATATATCGTACTTTGCTCTATTGGTTTAGCATTTGCACTTTATTCGACTGTGCTTTTGTACTCAGCAACATTTGTAAATGTTCAAGATGGTCAAAGTGCGATGCTTTACACAACAATACTTGAAAATGCTAAAAATTTAAATGCTAATGCTGCTAAATTAATATTTATCTTTGCACTTATAGGCTTTGGTACAAAAGCAGGTTTAGCGCCGACTCACACTTGGTTGCCAGATGTTCACGCAGAGGGTCCAGCGCCAATCTCGGCATTACTTTCTGGCGTACTTTTAAAGTGTGCAATGCTTGCCATTTTTAGATATTACGCAGTTATTGCCAATGCAGTTGGGTTTAGCTTTGTAGAAAATATTATGTTAGTCTCAGGAACAATAACACTTTTTGTTTCTGCTTTTTTCTTGATGCGTCAACATAATGTTAAAAGAATGTTTGCTTATCACTCTATCGCTCATATGGGTGTTATAGCATTTGCACTTGGTATCGGCGGTAAACTTGGACTTTTTGCAGCTATATTTCACTGTTTGGCTCACAGCTTTACGAAGGCTTTAGCTTTTTGTTCAACAGGCAACATTGCTAGAATTTATGGGCATAAAGATATGAGCAGAATGGGTGGTATGATAAAAGTTGCTCCTGTTACAACGATAATGTTTGGTGCGGCTGTTTGTTCACTTGTTGGCGTACCTGGCTTTGCAATATTTGTAAGTGAGTTTTTGGTTTTTAAAGGTGCTATTGCTAGCGCTCAATTTATAAGCACTGTACTTTTTGCTATTGCTTTAAGTATCATTTTTATAGCTGATTTTTCACACTTTAATATGGCTAGCTTTAGTGAGCCAAAAAGCGAGATAGTGTATAAAAAAGAGATGACTTTTAGTGAAAATTTACCGCTTATAGCACTTTGTATGCTAGTGATAGTATTTGGTGTATGGCATATTGATAGCTTTTACACCTTAGTTGAAAATGGCGTAAAAATAATTATGGGGGCTTAAAATGCGAGGAAATAACTTTGTAGAAATTTTAAAAAGTAGAGTAAATGTTTTAGAGACAACTTATCAAAGCGATGATCAGCTAACTGTTTTGGTTGATAGAAATGATCTGCCTCTTGCGGTTAAGACTCTTTATTATGATATCGGGGGCTTTATAAGCACGATGGTACCAAGTGACGAACGTGAAATAAATGGATGCTTTGCACTTTATTACGCCATTTCAATGGAAGGCTCAAAGATGAGCGAAGCTGATGACTTTGCTCCTGAAGAAAAGTGCTTTATAAGCGTAAAAACACTAATACCAGCAAATGATCCAACATTTCCTTCCGTAACAAAAGTAGTGCCAGCTTGTGTTTGGTATGAAAGAGAAGCTTATGATATGTTTGGCCTTATAGCTGAAGGTTTGCCTGATAAACGGCGTTTGGTTCTAAGTGACGACTGGCCAGATGGTCTTCATCCGCTTAGAAAAGACGCAATGGATTATAGATACCGACCTGAAGCGTATGATCATAATGATGAGCCTGAGTCTGAGTTTTTATTTCCAAAGGGTGATGGAGTTGTAGACGTTCCACTTGGTCCACTTCATGTAACAAGTGACGAGCCTGGTCATTTTAGGTTGTTTTGTGATGGAGATGAAATTATAGATGCTGATTATCGCCTATTTTATCAGCATAGAGGTATGGAAAAACTTGCTGAAAATCGTATGAACTATGATCAAATGGGTTATCTTGCAGAAAGGGTTTGTGGCATCTGTGGCTATGCTCACGCCATAGCTTGTATAGAGGCGGCCGAAAAAGCTATAAAGCTTGAAATTCCTCTTCGAGCACAAGCTATTAGAGTCATTTGTCTTGAAATAGAGCGTCTTCACTCACATCTTTTAAATATTGGATTAGCGTGTGAGGTTACTGGCAACTATAACGCCTTTATGCATATATTTAGAGTTCGTGAGTACTCAATGGAGTTAGCACAACTAGTAACTGGTGGACGCAAGACTTATGGCAATGTCGTTATGGGTGGTCTAAGACGTGATATGACAAATAATGAGATTAAAAAAGCTATTGAAATTATTAACAATCTTGATGTTCAAATAGGTGAAATTTGGGATGCGATCATGGAAGACAAACGCCAAATAGGTCGCTGGAAAGGCGTTGGTGTGCTAGAGAAACAAATAGCACGTGATTTTAGTCCAGTTGGTCCTAATATGCGTGGTTCAGGTTTTAAACGTGATAATCGTTACGATCATCCTTATGACTTTTTTAAAAAAATAAATTTTGAAGTAGCAGTAGAGCATGGCGGAGATGTGTTTAGTCGCGAAATGGTACGTTATAAAGAGTTAAAAAGCTCTATTCACATTATACGTCAATGTCTTGAGTTAATGCCTCAAACTCCAATCATGATAGATCCAATAACAATGATAAAGCCTGAAAATTTTGCTCTTGGACATGATGAAGCACCACGTGGAGAAAACGTTCACTGGATAATGCAAGGAAGTGCTCAAAAAGTCTATCGTTGGAGATGTAGAGCTGCCACTTACAATAACTGGCCAAGCCTAAGATATCAATTTAGGGGCAACAACATCTCAGATGCAGCACTTATTGTCTGCTCGCTTGATCCTTGCTACTCATGTACAGAGCGTGTTACACTAATTGATGTAAGAAGCAAAAAGAGTAAAATTTTAACAGAGAAAGATCTTAAAAAATTCTGCCAAGCTGGTGGAGTTAGTAAAAAGGATTTAAGATGATGAAGCTATTTGATATAACTGAAAAATACGGTAAAGCAACCTATGCGTATCCGTTTGAGCCATATATCGTACCAGAAAATTTCCGTGGTCAGCCATATTATACATATGATCTTTGTATAGGTTGTGCGGCATGTGGTGTAGCTTGTCCTAGCAATGCTATTGAAATAAAGCTAAATGAAAGCGAAGATCGACTTATTTGGGAATTTAATTGTGGTAGATGTATTTTTTGTGGACGTTGTGATGAGGTGTGCCCTACTGGTGCAGTTAAATTAAGCAATAGCTTTGAGCTGGCTGTTAAGTTTGACAAGTCGGCGCTCATTCAAAGAGGGGATCTAGAAGTTCAAACTTGCAAGTGTTGTGGTAAGCCTTTTACTTCAAAAAGACTTATAAATTACACATTCAGAAAGCTCGAACATGCAAATTTGCTACCAAATAGACTACAAGAGGCCAAAGAGTACCTTTATATCTGCCCAGAATGTAAAAAAGCAAATGCAGTTAAAGAGCTTACTCAAGAAATACAGGAGGCGATAAAATGAGTATGTATCAAGTCCCTAAGGACATAAAAACAGCAAATGACCTAACCTCAAAATTAGAGCATTTAAAAAATATCAAACGAAGTTTTAGTGTGTATCGTATAGACTGTGGTAGCTGCAATGGTTGTGAGATAGAAATTTTTGCTGCGATAACACCAATGTGGGATCCTGAACGTTTTGGTTTTAAACTAGTAGCAAATCCACGACATGCTGATATTTTAGTCTGCACTGGTCCAGTTACTAGGCAAATGTATTACCCATTACTCCGTGCTTATGAAGCTGCTCCAGATCCAAAGATAGTCGTGGCATTTGGTGCTTGTGGTAGTAGCGGGGGTATATTTTATGATGCATACAGTGTTTGGGGTGGTATTGATAAGATAATTCCAGTTGATGTCTATATCCCAGGATGTCCACCACATCCAGCTGGCGTGATATATGGTCTTGGTATGGCACTTGGAATAATTGATCAAAAATTAAAAAAACGCCATTTTCAAAATGATGAATTATCTTTGCCTCCTTTTAAAGAATCAATTATAGGCGACGTACTTTTTGAAAGAGATGTCGAGGTGCACGCAAAAAGACTAATGAGTTATGTTTTTGGAAGAACTCTTTATGATAAATACATAAAAGCCATATCGACCTCTGGCAACGCCAAGGATCCTATTGTTACAAAAGAAGCTGTATTGCAAGCAATGAAACAAGAAGAGGATCCAAGGTATGCTGAGTGTATGGGGATTTTACACAACGATGTTTATTTAAAATATGCTCACGCAAGTAGTGAGTGCGCTATAAATACTGATTCAGTTTGGGATAAAAAATGATACAAATCTACAAACTAACAAGACGACACATGGATGAAAATGAAAAAATGCCAAAGCAGTTAAAAGATATAAAACTCTTTTCAACATGTGTTGGACACGGTGTTGGCACTATTGATTTTAGTCAAAAAGTGTTAGAGATAAGTGAAGAAGAGTTTGACAGTATTATAGCTAAGTCTGGAGAATACGTTAAATTTAAACTCGGAAATTTAAGCAAATACTTTGAGGTTGAAGTGTTTTCAGAGCACGCGTTAAAACTTACATCTCAGATATGTGAGTGTGAGCTAAAAAATTTACTTAGCAGTTTAAAAGAAGGATATTTGGTATTTAGAAAGGAGTTATAGATAAGCGTAGCAAAAAAGGCACTTTTATGTATTGGAAATCCGCTTCGTGGCGATGATGAGGTTGGCCGTATAGTTGAAGAAAAACTAAAGGAGTGGCGTGTGTTTTATGGTGAAGATATGCCAGAAAATGAGTTTGGTTCAATTAGGGAATTTTCACCAGATATCATAAAAATTTTACAAATAGATTTAAATTTAAAGGAGACAAAATGTTAAATCCTGCACAAACAGCACAAGCTGTTTCAAGTTCAATGGAACATAAGGTTCATACACCTTTTATAAGTCTAGTATTTCTAGCTATTATGGCTGGCGCAGCAATTGCTATGGGCGATATATTTTGGGCTCACTCTACCGTAGGAATGGCTGAAAAACAGTCTATAGGTATGGCAAATTTTATAGGTGGTATCACATTTAGCTGTGGTCTTATGATGGTTGTTTTTTATGGTGGTCATCTTTTTACTAGCTCTGTTTTAAGTGGTGTTAGTATTTATGAAGGCAAACTAAAAATGACTCAAACTGTCTCATACTGGACATTGGTTTGGATATGTAACTTTATGGGTGCGGTGCTTATTGCCTATATGTATTACTACTCTGGCTTGCCACTAAAATATGACGGTTATATACTTCAACATTTTATACCATCAGCTGCAAGCAAGGTTACAACGCCATTTATAGAACTTTTTATAAGAGGCATTTTTTGTAATGTCTTTGTATGTATGTCTATATGGACTGCTACAAGCGAAAACGACCTTGCTGGTAAGTTTTTTGCAATTATGTGGATGATAGGGGCATTTGTGGCTTGTTCTATGGAACACTGTGTTGCAAATATGTTTATAATAACTGAAGCACTTATCGCAAAAGCTCACTATTTAGCACAAGTTGGCGGAAATATAAACGAGCTTTCACATATGCTTCATGGAATTAGTGCAGAGCAACTAGAGGCGTTAAACGTCACAAATTTTTTTACTAAAAATTTGTTTCCTGTAACTCTTGGCAATATCTTTGGCGGATTATTTTTTGTAGGTATTGTTGGTTTTATGGCCAATAAATATGATATGAAGTAATTTCAAAATAGAGATGTACTAAAGCATCTCTATTCTCCTAGTTTTAACTTAAAAATCTTAAAAATAAATTTTAGTTAGTATAACTCTTTAGTTTTTCATAATCTACTATCAAAAGCTCGTGTGGGGAAATCTTTTGTATAATCCCATCTTTGATGAGTTCATTAAAGGCAGTTGAAGCACTTTGACGTTTTAATCCAACAAAAGAAGATAGAATTTTCAAAGAAAATGGTAAAAATACAAATTTATAACCATTTTGCATTAAGTCTTGTTCGTTTGCAAGTTCTATTAAAAAATTTGCTATACGACCTTTAGCATTTTCAAATAGTATAGACTTCATAATCTGTCTTTGGATTAAAAGTATGTTTGTAAGTGTTTCTGAGTAAAATTTAGCAAATTCATTGTTGGAAAAAAGCTCGCCTATAGCACTATCATCAATAGTATAAACCTCGCTATCTTCTAAAATTTCAATAGCACAACTATCGTCTATTATCGTAGTATTTTGATCAGTTAAGTTGTATATTATAAACTCTTCGCCATCCTCAAAAAACGCAATTTTAGCAGAACCAATTGTAATAATCACAAGTTTCATATTATCTGCATATATAACACTTCCTTTTTTTAAAAACTCGTGTTTGAAATTTGACATTTCATCTTGAGTTAATATAGAAAGCATGTCGGTTTGCACTAGACCAAGTCTTGATTTTTTCACTACATCTCCAAAAAATTTATGTTGTATCACAAAAAAATTATACTGCCACCACTTCTTTAGACAATCTTTTTAAATCCTATCTTCCAACTCATTACCCTTAAGTGTCTTTTTTTGTTTCAGGCACTTTTTACATCTTTTTTAAGATAAACACTAATAGGTTTATTATACCTTAATGATGAGTGAAATCTCTCATTATTATAAAAATTTATGTATCTATCAATTCCATCTTTTAACTCTTTTATAGATTTGTATTCGTTTAGATAAATTTTATCATATTTTAAAGTTCTAAAGAATCTCTCTATGGCTATATTATCAATTGATCTACTTTACCATTCGTAGAAATCTTAATGTTATGCTTTTTAAGTAAACTAGTGCGTTGTAAGTTTGTATACTGACTTTCTTAATCAGTCTTAAAGATTCCTGGTTTGCCATATTTATTTATGGCTTCTTGTAGAGTGCTTGTAACTAAGAGTATATCCATGGTATTTGATAACTTATACGATAAAACAGCTTTGCTATACCAATCAAGTATTGCAGCTAGATACATATGTCCACCTTTAATTGGAATGTATGTTATATCCACACCATACTTGATTGATTTTGTTTATATCTAACTCTTTAAGTAGATATGGATATATTTTATTTTCTAACAAGCAACCATTATGTCTTTTTCTTTTTGGAAATATTGCTTGTAAGTACATCTTTTGCATAAGTCTGTGTTTTATTAACTTCTAAAATATATCCATCTTCAAGAAGCTTTTTATGCATGAACCTATATCTGTAAGTTGACGATATAGTAGTATAAATTTCATCTATTCTTTTTATGATGGCTTGGTCGCTATCTTTTATGGGCACTGGTTTGTAGTAAAGACTAGAACGGTTTATGTCAAGCAGTTTACACTGCTTGAGAATAGATGGCTCTTTTGTAGATTTGTTGGTTTTATGTTTTGTAAGCATTTTATACTATTTTGATTGCTCTCATCGTTCAATTTTAATTCTCTATCTTACTTTGATCTGTTTGCATTGATGATTCTAGCTTAGATGATACAAGACTTTGTTTACTTAATGAGTCCAAGCTCTTTAGCTTTTTTACTGTCCAATCCCTTTCAATAGTTGTTTTACCTAGAGTTTTAGCCAAAGCTTCATTCTCTTCCTTAAGAGTATTTATTTCATCTTTGTAGGCTTTGGTTGCACCGCTAATATCTATTTGCTAGCAAGCTGTGCTATGGTGTGATTGTCAGATAGAAGTTCAAGAACAACTTTAGTTTTAAACTCAGTACTGTAAGTATTTCATTTTTTACTCACATATTATTCTTTAAATTTGTCAAATAATTTATCATAAAATCTTAGATAAATTATATCATTTTAAGAAGGTATGTTTAATAAATTTTGTCTAGGTGAGTGGTGGCAGTATAGTAAAAGCAAGCCAATCATCCCAATAGAAAATAGTGCAAACTATAAAATTTTTATATTTTGTTATATATCTAACTATTCCAATCAATATGCAACCAATAGCAAAACTAGTTGAATAATATATAAAAACAGTAATTGCTCCAATAATCAAAATTCTACTATTTTTTGTACTTTATTACATATCATCATAAAGGTATTTCTTTGCATAAGACTATAGGGGCTGGCATCAGAATTTGCATAATAGGAGTTATGACCGCTAACATAATAGCAAAATATATTGCCGTGTAAATGCAAATTGTAATCAAATCTTTTCTTTGTAAATTTTTAGCCATTTTATGTCTCCTATCAATAGCTGAAACTCTCGGCTAATTGTGTTTTTTCCAAAAGATTTCTATATACATTTGAATTTTTAATGAGCTCATTATGACTTCCGGTTTGTTCTACATATCCATTATCAATTACTACAATATTATCTACATTCTCTATGGATTTTAGTCTATGTGATATGATAATAACCGTCTTATTTTTAATAAGTTCAATTAAGCTTTGTTGTATTTTTTGCTCGTTATCCACATCTAAACTCGCTGAAATTTCGTCTAATATCAAGATGGGAGTATTTTTAAGAAATGCTCTGGCAATAGAAAGACGCTGCCTTTCTCCGCCTGAAAGTTCAGCACCATTTTCTCCAATTACGGTATCAAATCCATTTGGTAAGCGATCGATAAAGTCCATACAATTTGCTAACTTCGCGGCATACTTCACTTCTTCGTCTGTTGCTGTGATTTTCCCAAGTCTGATATTTTCAAGAATAGTGGTGTTAAATAAAGTAACATCTTGAAACACAATGGATACTTGTTTAAATAGTGAATCAGTAGAAATACTCTTAATATCTTTTCCTCCAACTAATATGTTTCCGTCATCATAATCATATAGTCTAGAAATTAGTCGTAGTATGGATGTTTTCCCAGATCCTGAAGTACCAACAAGTGCTGTTATCTCACCTTGCTTTGCTAAAAAACTAATGTCATGTAGTACTTGCGTGTCCTTGTCGTAGGCAAATGATACGTTTTTAAATTCAATATCGTAATTAGAGATTTGAGCATCCTTACCCTCTTGTAAAACAGTTTCTTTAATCTCTCTAATACGTTGAATTGCTGGATCAATATAGTACATTTCCATTGTTCCCTCTTTTGAGATATCAAATAGTTCTTTAATTTTGATTGCCCCAATGATATATCCAAGCAAATAAAGAAGTGTTATTTCATTTTTAAGCATTAATGCAATGCCGACTATAATAACTACTGCAACACTTATGAAAGAAAAAAGAGAGGATATTCCCATAAGAATAACTGATCCCGCTTCAACTTTTAAATGAATCTTTTCGCTTTCTTCCATTTGTTTATAAAGACTTTGCTTCATTTCTTCTGATAAATTAAAGCTACTGATTTCCTGCTGTAATTCAATGGTTTCCTGAAAACTTTCTGAAGTATCTCTTAATACACTATAATATTTATTGTTTTCACTTATTCGATTCTTCTTTGCCAATGGGAAAGATAGAAAGCTAATTAGTGTTGGAATGATTGTAGCAAGTCCCATTTTCCAATTTCCTATTAGCATAATTATGCCCATAAGTGGGAAGAATATCCACATTCCTATAACCTTTGGTATGGAATGACTCATAGCATGCTCTATTCTTTCAACATCAGCCATAATGGTCTGAGAAAGATCGGATAAATCATGTTTGGAGAAATACTCAATAGGTAGTTCTGATAGCGTCTCTGAAATATCAATTCTTAAATTGGCGGACTCCTTATAGGTTGCTTTATACAAATTTACATATTCCTTCGATAAAACAAAATACATTAAAATAAGCGTTATAACTGAAGCAATAATATAAAAAGACAAGCTTTTTATATTATTGAAAACCAATTGGTCGACAAGAGTCATAAGTATAAATACTGGTAGCATATTAACGCAAAAGGATAAAAAACAAGACCATGTAGCCTTTACAAGATTTTTTGCGCCTTGATCGGTCAAACAAAAACGCTTTTTATAATAATTAGTCATTGACTACCCTCCAATCATTTGCGCTTTTATAAAGCTTAAAGAGTCTGCTATATAATCCTTTATTTTCCAGAAGATAATTGCCATCTCCCCGTTCAACGATTTGGCCATTCTCTAACACAAGTATTTCATCAACTGATTGAATGCTGCTTAATCTGTGGGCTATCATAATCACGGTTTTATCTTTCATAAGATTCTTAAAGGCTTTTTGCAGTTCATATTCATTTTCTGCATCAATAGAAGCACTGGCTTCATCCATGATGACAATATTTGATTTTTTAAGAATTGCTCTAGCGATTGCAATTCTCTGCTTTTCTCCTCCAGAAAGATATATACCTTTAGATCCTATAATGGTATTTTCTCTATCCTTAAACTTAGCTATTATTTCATCACATCCAGCTAATTTCATTGCATTTTTAACTTCTTCCCTAGTGGCATCTCGATTTGCCAGTGCCACATTTTCATAAATGGATCTTTTAAATAGCTTGCTATCTTGAAAGACAAATGAAATAGCCTTTATAATCGCTTCTTTGCTGTAGGTTTCTAGCGGATACCCGCCAATTTTAATAGCGCCTTTGTCAACCTTATAAAATCCAGACAAGAGCTTGGCTATGGTTGACTTTCCAGACCCTGAATGTCCTACTAAAGCATAACTTTTTCCTTCATCAAGATAAAAAGACATATCATCAAGAACTTTGTTGTTCTTATAAGAAAACGTAACATGATCAAACTCTATGTCAAAATGATCAAAAACATCTCTTTTGCCATAAGTAAGTTTATCTTCTTGCATCTTGTTATATAATTCTTCCAGACTATCAACTGCGTAATTTGCATTAAAAAGATTCATGCTTGCCCACATGATTTTCATGAAGGAAACCATAATTATACCGCTTAAAAACAAAATCATAATCAGTTCAACTGCAATGGTCTTAGGGGCATTTAATCCTGTTAAAAAGAAGCTTAGCGGTATGGCTAAAATAGCAATTAATCCTAAAAAAATCCACTGATAGATAACATATGCTTTTTTGCAGCTAATTGTATAATTATAGGAATACTTGGAGTAGTCTGTAATTGCCTTATACAATACCTTAAAAGACTGTAGCTTCGTTCCAAAAATTTTAACAACTTGCATTCCTCTTATATATTCAACCGTTTCAGAACTAAGCTTATCCAGAGATGATTGGTATAACTTCATAAACTCACCATTTCCCATCATTCCTTTTAGTATGAATGCGCATACTACAGTTAACAATAAAATGATTATCCCAACTCTATAACTAATAATAAATGAAAGAATAACAGATAATAATGGAACTAAAACAGCTTGTGAATTATCAGGAAGCATATGTGCTACAGCTGTATGTGTTTTTGTGGCATTGTCATCAATTGTTTTTCTAACATAACCCGAAGAATTTAAATCGAAGAATCTGAAACTTGAATTCAGTAGTCCATCTATTCCTTTTTTTCTTAAAACAGTTTCTAGTCTAAATGCAAATTTATGTGATAAAAGTCCAGCGATAAAATATAGTATCGCACTAATTGTCAAATATAAAACAATTTGCATCGCATAATGTCTTGCCTGTTCAAAATCAGAAACAATAATAACTTCTCTTAAAAATTGATATATTAAATAGTAACCATATACCATAAGTACAGCCGAAATAGCCGACACGATTATTGCCATATATCCACTTCCCAGATCATTGGGCATATATTTGAAAAGCTTTTTATATACTTTCATTAGCTTATCCTTGTTTTTAATCTCTTATTATTTTTTTAGATTAAGATATAATCATTTACTTAATAAAGCTTTTATTTTTAAAATAACGCCTTAGCCTCGACTGAACAAAAGACTCATATCTATACCAACATAAGCGTGTGTAGTAAAAAACTAAAACACATAATCAAGAATAGCCATTATCCCCAAAATCTTTATGCATGATATCTATGAATTTGAAATTTAATTCACTATCTATTTTCTTAATTCTTCATTCCTTGCAATGCATTGTAAAAGTATCGAAAACAGTACCTTGAAATCATTATCATTTAAAACCCACTAATGGATATTGAACAAACCCATCAAAATTCTTAGTTAAATTCCCTAGTGTTTCATCTGCATAATCTAAACCATCAGACATAATGTCATAAATACTTTTGTAATAATGATAAACTACACTTGTTGGTATACCAGATTTCTCTATGATTTCGTCCATGGTATTATTTTCATACCTTTTTCAAAATGGTACTTTTGTAACTTCCTAAATTTGATGTCTTCCCTCTTTTTTTCTTATCGACTATTTTACCCATGAATATGATAGCATAACCTAAGCCAATTTGTCAATAATCATTATCAATTAGGTTACGATCTATATTTTGATCTAATTACATAGACGCCTGTTTTTAAGATGTGTTATAATGAATATAGGAGATGTTAAGACAATGAAAGATAATAGATTATTTGGGATACTATATTACATTTTAGAAAAAGAAAAAGTTACGGCAAACGAGCTTGCAGATAAATTTGGGGTATCGGTTAGAACAATTTATCGAGATATTGACTCTATTAGCAGTGCTGGTATTCCTATCTATGCGTTGCAAGGAAAAGGTGGTGGAATAGAAATTGCCAAAGATTTTGTGCTTAATAAATCACTACTGTCTGAAAATGAGAAACAACAAATTATGTCTGCTCTTCAAGGAATAAATACTACGACAAAACAATGTGAAAACGAGCTTCTTACAAAACTTTCCGCACTCTTTAAAATAAAAAGCACTAATTGGATAGAAGTTGATTTTAATAATTGGCAAAACAATAAGCTGTATAAAAGAACATTTAATGATATTAAATCTGCTATTTTAAATAAAAATATTATTTCATTTTCATATTTTAGTAGCACTAGAGAAAAAACAAGCAGAAGTGTTAAGCCTGTGAGATTACTTTTCAAGAGTCAGGATTGGTATCTATATGCCTTGTGTTTGCTTAGAAATGATTTTAGATATTTCAAATTGTCCCGGATAAAGAATTTAGAAATTCATACTGAAAATTTTGACGATAGCTTTGAAGATGTGATACTCAAAAAAGAAATGCCATATGAGAATACAGTACATATAAAAGTTAAGTTTGATCGTAAAGTTGCCTTTCGAGTATATGATGAATTAAACGGAGAAATTACAGAAGATAATGATGGAAATTTATATACTGAAATAGAAATACCGAATGACTATAACTTATATAACTATATTTTTTCATTTGGAGATGGGGTAGAAGTATTGGAACCTGAAGAAGTTAGAATGCAAATCAAAAAAATGATAAATAAGATGGCAGAAAAATATATAACATGACAAATGGTGTCAAGTATAATGAGGTATAATTATCTTAAATAAAGATAGGAGGAATAAAAAATGGATAAGAAGTATTGTCGGTGTTGTGCTATGCCTATAGAAGAGGGAACATATCTTTATGGGACAAATTCGGATGGAAGCGTAAATGAAGATTATTGTAAATATTGCTTTGAGAAAGGCGAATTTACTTTCAAAGGTACAATGGAAGAAATGATTGAGATATGTGTTCCTCATGTGGTTGAAGCCAATAAAGATATGAATGAAGATAGTGCAAGAAAAATGATGATGGAGTTTTTCCCAACTCTAAAAAGATGGAAGGAGTAAAGTGCTATGCCAAGAGCAACGACAAAAAATGATTTAATAACTGCTGCTAAGGAAAATTATGAAAAGTTAAATTTGCTTATTTCAAATATGACTGAGAAAGAGTTAAATACACCTTTTGATTTTTCAAAAGATGAAAAGAAAAAAGAAGCTCATTGGGAAAGAGATAAAAACTTAAGAGATGTTTTAATCCATCTCTATGAATGGCATCAACTTATTTTGAACTGGGTACATTCCAATCAAAAGGGAGAAGAAAAACCATTTTTGCCTGAACCATATAATTGGAAAACTTATGGAGATATGAATGTAGAATTTTGGAAGAAACATCAAAAAACTTCTCTTAAGGAAGCTATAAACCTGTTTAATAAATCTCATATTAATGTATTAAAATTAGTTCAAAAATTTACGAGCGAAGAATTGTTTTCCAAAGGCGTCTATGCATGGACAGCGGGAAGTACACTTGGTTCGTACTTTGTAAGTGCAACCGCAAGTCATTATGTTTGGGCTATGAAAAAGTTAAAGGCCCATAAGAAAAATTGTAAGTCAAGAAAATCAGAATAGGACAGTAAAGTGCATTTTGCAAAAGTAAAAGGAATACTTTCTTCAAAGAATGGAATAAATTTATTTAGAGGCTGCACTCATGGATGTATTTATTGCGACTCAAGAAGTAAATGCTATCAGATGAGCCATGAATTTGAAGATATAGAAGTAAAAGAAAATGGGATCAGCCTTTTAGAAGAAAGTTTAAAGCGAAAGCGAAAAAAATGTATGATAGGCTTAGGTTCTATGACTGATCCATATATTCATGAAGAATTAAGACTAAATTACACAAGAAAAGCTCTTGAACTTATAAATAGATATGGTTTTGGTCTAACCCTTATGACAAAGTCAGATAATGTTTTAAGAGACTTGGATTTATTCAAAGAAATAAATTCAAAAACAAAATGTGTAATTCAAATGACACTAACGACTTATGATGAAGAACTTTGCAAAAAGATAGAACCTCATGTTTCAACAACAAAAGAAAGAGTTGAGACATTAAAAATTTTGCGTGATGAGAGAATACCAACAGTAGTTTGGCTAACTCCTATACTGCCGTTTATTAACGATACAAAAGAAAGCATTATTGGCATTTTAAATTATTGCAAGGAAGCAAAAGTATTTGGAATAATATGCTTTGGTATGGGGCTTACACTTAGAGAGGGAAACAGAGAATTTTTTTATTTGCAGTTAGATAAAAAATTTCCAAAGCTAAAAGAGCAATACATAAGAGACTATGGAAATAATTATATAGCAAATAGCAAAAACAGTAGAAAGTTAATGAGCTTATTTCATGAATTCTGTGAACACAATAATATAGTTCATGACAACGACATTATATTTAATTATCTCAATGCATTTGAAAGGAAGGAAAGTTCAAAGCAGTTTAGTTTATTTAATGAAATCTGACTAAAGGAATTGCATACTTATAAAAGTTGCAAAATGAACTATCTCAAACATCTCTTGTAGTTATTGCCAATGAAGTTATAAAACTAGCTAAGAAAACCCAAAAGAGTTTAGATAAGATAAATACAACTATAAACTTATAAACTTATAAACTAGATAATGAGCTTGGGAAGAGATATAGTTTTGCAAAACTTGCTTTTAGTAATATTGTATTATCTTGGTTATAAATTTTTTAAGTTTAAAAATATAAAAAGATGTTAAAATATTAAATTATATTATTTTAAAACAAGAGAGTTATGTATGAATGGTGAAAAAATTCTTATAGTTGATGATAATAAAACTTTGGCTAAACTTATTGCTAGAAAAATGCAAAATAGCGTTAATTTAGGCGTAGATGTTGCTTATGATTTTGCTGAAGCAAAAGAGCTTATAGAAGAAAACGATAACTATTTTCTTGCCTTACTTGATTTAAATTTGCCAGATGCACCAAATGGAGAGATAGTTGATTATGCTATTTCAAAAGGTATTTTGGTTATTGTTTTAACTGGTAGCACTGATGAACAAACTAAAAAAGCTTTTATAGAAAAAAATATAGTTGACTATGTTTTTAAGGGTGATAAACACAATGTAGATTATATTTTTGAGGTAGTAAATAGACTTTATAGAAATAGACAGTATAAAGTTATGGTAGTTGAGGATTCTATACCAACTAGAAATTCTATCAAAGCTATATTGACTTCTCAGCTTTTTAAAGTTTATGCAGCAGCTCATGGTGAAGAGGCAATAGGATATTTTGAGACAAATCCAGATATTAAAATGGTTTTAACTGATTATAATATGCCTGTTATGGATGGAATGGAACTTACTAAAAACCTTAGAGAAAAACATGATAAAAATTCACTTATAATAATAGCCCTAACATCCGATAGTAATGTCGCATCAGATTTTCTTAAGCGTGGAGTAAATGATTTTATAACAAAACCTTTTAGTAAAGATGAACTTATTTGTAGGATAAATAATAACCTTGATAATATAGAAAATGTATATAAAATTTTAGATTTAGCACATAAAGATTTTTTAACTGGCCTTTTTAATAGAAGATATTTTTATAATAATATGGAAACATACAGAAGAGATTTTCCACTCCAAAATTTTTGTGTAGCGATGATAGATATTGACCATTTTAAAAAAGTAAATGATACTTATGGTCATGATGGCGGAGATTTAGTTATAAAAAATTTAGCAAATGTGCTTTTAGACAATACAAAAGGAAGCGATTTGTTAGCAAGATTTGGTGGAGAAGAATTTTGCGTTGTTTTAAAAGACATTACTCAAGAAGATGCGGCTAAAATATTTGTAAAAATTCGTGCAGTTGTTGCATCTCAAGTTGTGAAAATTAAAGATCATGAGGTAAGATATACTGTATCTATAGGTTTTTGTACTAATGATGAAGAATTGGATATAGATGAGCTTATAAATAAGGCAGATGAGGCTTTATATAGAGCTAAAGATGGCGGTAGAAATAGGGTAGAAATGGTATGATAATAGATACCCATTGTCATTTAGACGATAGCTCTTTTGATGAAGATTTGGATTGCGTTATAAAAAGAGCAGTTGATAATGGAATAAAAAGTATAATTATACCAGGGGCAGATTTACAAGATCTTCCAAAGGCTAGAAACATAGCTCATAAGTATGAAAATATTTTTTTTGCTGCTGGTGTTCATCCATACCATATAGATAATTTTGATATTAAAATTTTAAGAGATTTTTTGACAGATAGTAAATGCATAGCTATTGGTGAATGTGGTTTGGATTATTTTAGGCTATCAAAAAACGAGCAAGAAAAAGAAGAGATTAAATCTTCTCAAATGAAGTGTTTTAGGGAACAAATAGAGCTTTCTTTAGAATTAGACAAGCCTTTAATTATTCATGCAAGAGAGGCCAATGAGGATATTTACAAAACTTTGCTACAATACAAAGTTAGTTTAAAAAAAGTAGTTTTACACTGTTTTAATGCCTCCCCACTTTTGCTATCATTGGCTAAATACGGGGTATATTTTGGAATAGGTGGCGTTTTAACATTTAAAAATGCTAAAAATTTGGTTGGGATTTTAAGCGAGATTCCGCTTGAAAATTTATTGATAGAAACAGATGCGCCATATTTGACGCCAGAACCCTATAGGGGAAGTAGAAACGAGCCAGTTTATACAAAATATGTAGCAAATAAAATGGCTGAAATTTTAAATATGGATGTAAACGATATAGAAGAAATTACAACTAAAAATTCAAAAGAACTATTTAAAGAATTAAATAGTGTAGTATAAGTATAAGGAGAATCATGAAAAACGTAGTGGCAATACTATTATGTTTTATTTTTACGACCCAGCTATTTGGTTATACAGCAAAAAATAGCTATACAAGTCAAATCAAAGTTCTTAGAGAACTTGATATTGATACAAGATATGCAAGCGACCCAATTTTTTTATCTATTAAAGAAAATATTACAACAAGCGACAAAAAAGAATTTATAGACACAATTCAAGACGGATATAGTTATATACCAATGCTTAAGAAAATCATAGATGATGCCGATATCCCACACGCTTTTTTATATCTTGCTATGATAGAATCAGGGCTTTCAAATCATGCTAAATCAAATGCAAGTGCGGTTGGTATGTGGCAATTTATGCAAGAAACCGCAAGACTTTATGGTTTAAAGATTGATAAATATGTAGATGAAAGAAAAGATCCTATAGCTTCTACAAAAGCTGCTATTTCTTACCTTAAAGACTTAAAGGGAAAATTTGGCAAATGGTATTTAGCTATAATGGCTTATAACTGCGGCGAAGGAAGGCTTGCAAGGGCTATAAACGCGGCTGGAACAAATGATTTATCTACTTTGCTTGATCCACAAAAAAAATATATACCATTAGAAACTAGAACATTTGTAAGAAAAATTCTTTCAGCCACATACATAGCAGAGGATAATGATTTTATAATATCAAATAACTCTGCATTGCTAAATAGGCCAAATAAAATAAATGTTACAAAGGTGGTTGTACCCGGTGGAACTCAATTAGGTCAAATTAGCGATAGCATCGGCCTTAGTTTAAATAAGATTAAAGTTTATAATCCCCACCTAAAGCAAGATATGACACCACCAAATACAAAAAATTACTATGTTTATATACCAGCAAATAAGCAAGGGTTGTTTGCTAATAATTTTGATCCAAAAAAACAGATCAAAAAAAATATTTATATAGTAAAAAATGGTGATACATTAGGACATATTGCAAATAAATTTGGCACAGATTCTGCTACTATAAAAGAATTAAACTCTTTAAAATCAGATAAATTGGCTTTAAATCAAGAACTTTTTATTCCAAATGTTAGCTCTATTAAAATCTCAAAAGAGCAAATAAAAAAAGATTATATTATAGAGCAAGGTGATACGCTATCTGGAATAGCCAAGAAATTTTCTGTCAGCGTAGCAAATTTAAAAAGTGCAAATAATATGACAAATGCAAATTTACGCATTGGAGAAAAAATTGTTATACCATAAATATTCACTTATAAGTGCATTTGTATGTTTGGTGTTTAGTGGCTGTTCTTTAGGTGCGCCTATAGTCTCTCCATCAAGAAATGATAATGGAATTATCATAAATTCTCCAAGTATGCATAGTGCCACCATGAGACCTTATAAAGTAAATGGTAAAACATATTATCCAACAGTTGTAAATGTTGGAGATATAGCAAGTGGAATAGCAAGCTGGTATGGTCCAGATTTTCATGGCAAAAAAACATCAAATGGCGAGATTTATGATATGCATGGCTTAACTGCAGCTCATAAAACTCTTCCAATGAATACAGTTGTAAAAGTTACAAATCTAAACAACTCTAAAGAAGTTATAGTTAGGATAAATGATAGAGGTCCTTTTGTTCAAGATAGAATAATAGATCTTTCAAAAAGTGCGGCAAATAAAATAAACCTAATAGGAACCGGCACTGCTCCAGTTAAAGTTCAGGTTATAGGATTTAATGGTGCTATTAATTCGACATCAACTCCAACTCCAGTAACATATGCTGGCGGAACTTTCATGGTTCAAATAGGAGCATTTAGAAATATAGATGGCGCAAGAATCTATGAGAAGAATTATCATGGATCTGACGGATATAAAACAGTTGTAAAAACTTATAGACTAGATAACAAACCTATTCATAGGGTATTCTTAACTGGATTTAGAAGCGAAGATGAGGCAAGAGATTACGCTCAATCTGGTAAAATAGATGGAGCATTTATAGTTAGAGAATAGAGTAAAAATGATAAAAAAATCAAGAAAAACAAAAGAAACAGATATAAGTATAGAGCTTGAAATTTATGGAAGTGGTAAATACGAAATAGATACAGGCATAGGTTTTTTTGATCATATGTTAAGTTCTTTTGCAAAGCATTCATTGTTTGATTTGAAAATTAAGTCAATTGGAGATTTGGATGTAGATTTTCATCATAGCGTAGAAGATGTAGGAATTTTATTAGGCGAATGTATTAAACAAACCATTTATCCTTTGCATGGCGTTGAGAGATTTGGCGATAGTGTAGTTACAATGGATGAAGCAGCTGTTAGTGTGGCAATAGATCTTTGCAATAGATTTTATATAGTCTATGATAATATAGATAGTGGTAAAGTTGGAGAGTTTGATATAGAGCTAGTAAGTGAGTTTTTTAGAGCATTAAGTTTAAATGCTAGTATGAATTTACATATAATAAAACTAAGAGGAAATAACGCTCACCATATTATCGAAGCTACTTTTAAAGCTGTTGCAGTTGCATTAAGAAGAGCTCTTTGTAAAAATGATAGGGTAGAAATTCCTAGCACAAAAGGTGTTTTATGATAGAGATTATTTTTTTAGATGTTGATGGTTGTTTAACAGATGGAAAGATAATTTACTCTCCAAATGGAGAGATAAAAGAATTTGATGTAAAAGATGGTTTTGGAATAGAAGGTTGGTTAAAACTTGGTAAAAAAGTAGCAATCATAACCAAAAGAAATTCACAAAGAGTTGAAGAAAGAGCAAAAGACTTAAAGATATCTTATGTTTTTCAAGGCGTTAAGGATAAACTTAAAACAGCACAGGAAATTTTAGAAAAAGAAAATTTAGATTTTGAACATGCTGCTGCTATAGGTGATGATTATAATGATCAAATTTTATTAAATAAAGTTAAAAGAAGTTTTAAGCCAAATGATGCGACTCTTGATGTAGATGTTCAGACTAAATTAAGTAAAAATGGTGGAAACGGCGCAGTAAGAGAGATGATAGAAATTCTTATGAGAGAAAATGACATTTTTGAAGATTGGAAAAAAGTTTGGTAATAAAAATATTTTATTTTGTTATAGCTCTTTTTAGTGTTTCTATGGCAGTTATTGCTTTTCAAAGCCCATACTTAAGTCAAATTTCTAAAATAGATGTTAATATTGCTGATATGCAGATGAATGGTATAAAAAACTATGAAATAAATGTTAATGGTACAAATGGGTATTATGAGGCAAAAAATGCTCTTAGGATTGGAGAGGGTGATTACTTCTATGAATTCAAAGGTAAATTTTATAGAGGTGATAATACTATTCACAATCTTCGTTCTGATGAGGGAATTTACAAAAAAAATGAAATTATTTTTAAAAAAAATGCCTTTTATGAAAATAGTGATAATTTAGATTTTTCATCGCAAGAAATTATTTATGATATCAAAAATGCTACCTTAAGAAGCGATACTGATTTTGTTGCTACACAAAATAAGGATAAAATTATAGGTAAAAGTGTAAAATACGATACAAAAAATAAGCAAATTTATGCAAAAGGTGTTCATTCATGGGTAGATATAGAATCAAAATAGTTTTCTTTCTTCTTATGTTTTCTTCAGTTTTATTTGCTGAGCAAGTTGAAGTTACTGCAGATAATTTTTTCGCAGATGAAAAAAATCTTTATAGTGATTTAAAAGGAAATGTTGTTGTTAAAAAGGGATCTTATGATACTTTGTGGGCAGATAATGTAAGAATAACATTTAATGACAAAAAAGAGCCAACAAAATATGTGGCAAATGGAAATGCAAAATTTAAAGTTTTGGTTAATGAAAAACACTATAATGGAAATGCTGATGAGCTAACATATATACCTCAAAAACAAATTTATATAATGACGGGTAATGCGTTCTTACACGAAGAAGAAACTGATAAAAAAGTTTATGGCAATGTTATAGAGGTAAATCAGATAAGTGGAACTTATCAAGTTCAAAGCAAGGATAAAAAACCAGTTAGGATGATTTTTCAAGTTGAGGATAAAAAGTGATAAAAGTAGCTAATGCTAAATTTATTACTTCTTCACCAAATTTAGATAATTCTCCAGAGTTTGCCATAAGTGAAGTTGTTTTTTTGGGTCGTTCAAATGTAGGTAAAAGTAGTCTTATAAATGCGATTGCCGATATGAAATCTCTTGCAAAAAGCTCTTCAACTCCTGGTAAAACTCGCCTTATCAATTTTTTTGACATATCTTTTATAAAAGATGATGGTAAGTTTGATCTGATATTTGTGGATTTACCTGGTTTTGGTTATGCTAAGGTATCCAAAAGTGAACAAGAAATTTGGAAAAAAAACTTAGATAAATTTCTTAAATTCAGGACATCCATAAGACTTTTTATACATCTTGTGGACTCTAGGCATATTGGATTAGAATCTGATGTAAATTTAAAAAATTATATAAACGAATTTAAAAGAGCTGACCAAGAAGTTATAACGATTTATACAAAATGCGATAAACTAAATCAAAGCGAAAGAAGTATGATTCTAAAGCAAGATAAAGATGCGCATCTTGTATCTGTTTTAAAAAATAGTGGTATAAATGAAGCTAGAGAAATTATCATAAATAGGAGTTTTGGTTTATGATAACATACAAAAAAGCCACTTTAAAAGATATTTCTAGTATGCAAGAGCTTATAAAAAATGAAGTTGAAAAGGGCACTATACTTCCAAGAAATAGTGATGAGGTTGCCACAAATATCAGATCATATACAGTTGCTTTTTATAGTGAAAAATTAACAGGCCATGCAGCTCTTCATATACATAGTGATTTTTTGGCAGAAGTAAGAAGTTTGGTTGTGTCAAAAGATTATAGAAATAAAGGTGTTGGAAGCGAAATAGTAAAAAAACTTCTTGAAGAGGCAAAATTTTATGGCATTAAAGATGTCATAACTCTTACTTACAGAGATAAGTTTTTTATAAATTTAGGTTTTAAAATTATAGACAAATCAGAAATTCCTATGCAAAAAATTTGGGCTGATTGTATCAAATGCAAACATTTTCCTATATGCGACGAAATAGCTCTTATTTATCAAGTATAAAATATGCAATTAGCGTTTTAACGCTTTTTATATATCAAATTTTTACAGTTATAATGCCTCTTCCACCACTTATAGGTGTGGTTTTTTGTTATATGATAATAATACTTTTAAAAAAAGAAAAAACACTTGGGGGTTTTAATAAAGATTGGTATGTTTGTATAGCTTATCTATTTTTCATAGAACAAATTCATGGATTTTATTTATTCTCGATTTTGATAGCATTTTTGCTTTTTTATAACTTTTTTTTAGATTGGCTACTTGTCAATATGAAATATAGATTTTTTGTTTTAATTATTATTACTATAAGTGCATATATATCTGTATTTTTAATAAATCAACTTTTTGTTTATATGCAAAATAGCGATGAGTTTTTTCATTTTGATAGAGAGTTCTTAATTTTTATGACCGTTGAATCACTTATCTCAATACTATTATTTCGCGAGAAAATTTTATGAGAATGAGGTTGATTTTTGGTTTTATAACCATATTTTGGATAATTTTATTAACAAGAATATATTATCTTTCTATAAAATCGAATAAATATTATGAAGAAATAGCAGAACAAAATGCTGTTAAAACAGAATTAATTGCTCCAGTTAGGGGAAATATTTATGATGTAAAAGGAAGACCGCTAGCTGTCAATAGACTTGGTTTTTCTATATCAATAAAACCTCACATGAGCAATAAAGAAGAAATTTTAAATGAAGAGATATCTAATGTGGTTTCTTTATTTAAGGATTTAAATGCAACAAAAATCAAAAAAGATTATCAAAAAAATGATTCACCTTACAATCAAGATTTTATTGAAGTAGTTGATTTTATAGATTATGAAGCAATGTTACCTAATTTCGCAAAACTTATATTAAGAGAAAATTTATTAATAAAACCAGCTTCTAAAAGACATTATCCAAACGATAATGTAGCATCGCACGTTATAGGATATGTTGGCAGGGCAAATTTGGATGATTATAATAATGATCCTATGACAAAATTAACTAATTATACTGGAAGAAGTGGGGTTGAAAGATATTATAATTCCATTTTACAAGGTATAAGCGGAGAAAGAAAAACAAAAGTTACAGCACTAAACAAAGAAGTAGAAGAAATTTCATATACAAAACCAAGAAGTCAGGATATAAAACTTACAATAGATCTTGATTTACAAAAGTATATTTATGAAAATTTTGAGCACAGAGCTGGAGCGATAGTCGTGATGGATTTAACTGACGGCTCTATATTATCTGCTATAAGTTTTCCTGAGTATGATTTAAATCCTTTTGTTACTGGTATTAGTTATGAACAGTGGAACGAGATAGTAAATAGTCTAGATCATCCATTTACAAACAAACTTGTAAACGGACTTTATCCACCAGCATCAACTATAAAAATGGCATCTGCTATGGCGTTTTTAGATAGCGGAAAAATGAGTAAAGAAGATGGGTTTTTTTGTAGTGGCAGTTTTGAGCTTGGAGGTCGAAAATTTAGATGTTGGAAAAAAATAGGGCATGGATTTATGAATTTAAACGATGCTATAAAAAACAGCTGTGACGATTATTTTTATAAAGGAAGTTTTAAGGTGGGTATTGATGCTATGATTCCAATGTATGAGAAATTTGGATTTGGATACAAAACAAATGTCGATTTGCCAAATGAATTTGTTGGAACAGTGCCAAGCAGAAGCTGGAAAAAACAAAAAACTGGAGAACCTTGGTATCAAGGTGATACTCTCATTACTTCTATTGGACAAGGAAGTTTTCTAGTAACTCCTATGCAGATGGCAAAATATATAGGTGCTCTTGCTACCAATAAAAACCTTACTCCGCATTTTTTAGATTCTATAAACGATAAAAAAGCCGAATTTACTCCAAGTGATTTTTTTATAGATCCAAATAGGATACAAAATTTAGCATATATAAAAAAGGCAATGAAAGATGTTGCAAATAGTGAGGGTGGAACAGCTCTTAGGGTTTTATCAGAAAGTAATGTAACTATAGGAAGTAAAACAGGAACAGCACAAGTTGTAGGTATTTCTCAAAGCGAAAAAGTTCGTATGAAAGAAGCTGATATGGAGTATTATCAGCGTTCTCATGCTTGGATGGCTAGCTTTGGTCCATATGAAAATCCAAAATACGCAGTAATTGTATTGGTAGAACATGGTCAAAGTGGCGGTAGGGCAGCTGGACCAATAACTGTTAAAATTTTTAATAAACTAATAGAAATGGGTTATATAGATCAACAATTTTTAAAGAAAAATCAAAAAAAATAATCTTAAATTTCTAAGTTTTATCTGATTAAAACAAATTTTAGTGTAAAATAATAAGCTTTAATATAATTTTTTAGGAAAAAATATGGATATCAGAAAAGAATTTTTGGATTATTTTACAAACAAAGGGCATGAGGTAATACCAAGTTCGCCTCTTGTGCCAGATGATGCAACACTTCTTTTTACAAATGCAGGAATGGTGCCATTTAAAAGCATATTTACAGGCGAAGTTCCTAGGCCAAATCCGCCGATACGTACAAGTTGTCAAACATGTATAAGAGCGGGCGGTAAACATAACGATTTAGATAATGTAGGTTATACTGCAAGACACCATACTTTTTTTGAAATGCTAGGAAATTTTAGTTTTGGAGAATACTTTAAAAAAGAAGCTATCCCATATGCATGGGAGTTTATAACCGAGATTTTAAAACTTTCAAAAGATAAACTTTATGTAACTGTTCATGAAAAAGATGATGAAGCTTATGAAATTTGGTCACAATATATACAAAAAGAAAGAATTTATAAATTTGGAGATAAAGATAATTTCTGGGCTATGGGTGAAACTGGGCCATGCGGACCATGTAGTGAGATTTTTTATGATCAAGGCACAGAGCATTTTAATACAGATGAAGATTATATGGGTGGTGATGGTGATAGATTTTTAGAGATTTGGAATCTTGTTTTTATGCAGTTTGAGCGTTCATCTGATGGCTCTTTAAAGCCTTTGCCAAAACCAAGTATTGATACTGGCATGGGACTAGAAAGAATTACAGCTATAAAAGAGGGTGTATTTAGTAACTATGACACATCTATATTTATGCCTATTATAAATGAAGTTGCAGTACTTTGTGGTAAAAAATATGAGTACAAAAGTGGTGCAAGTTACCGGGTTATAAGTGATCATATAAGATCAGTTGTGTTTTTACTTGCACAAGGCGTAAATTTTGATAAAGAAGGTAGAGGATATGTCTTAAGACGTATCATGAGAAGAGCTTTAAGGCATGGGTACCTTCTTGGTATAAAAGAGCCTTTTATGTATAAGCTTGTAGATATTGTTGTTTCATTGATGGGTGAACATTATTTATATCTAAAAGATAAAAAAGAAATCGTAAAAGAACAAATAAAGCTTGAAGAAGAGAGATTTCTTTCAACTATAGCATCTGGACTTGAGCTATTTAACGATGAGCTTAAAAATACAAAAGATATTTTTAGTGGTGAAATTGCATTTAAGCTATACGATACTTACGGCTTTCCATTAGATCTTACTGTAGATATGCTAAGAGAAAAGCATATAAGTGTCGATGAAAAAAAATTTGATGAGCTTATGAGCGAGCAAAGAAAAAAAGCTAAAGCTAGTTGGAAAGGAAGTGGCGATAAAGTTACTGAAAGTGGAGATTTTAAAACCTTACTTGAGAAATTTGGGCCAAATAACTTTGTTGGCTACGAAACCAAAGAAAATAAAACTGAGATTTTAGCTTTACTTGATGAAAATTTTAAACTCGTAAAAGAACTAGATTCTAATACAAGTGGCTGGGCTATGCTTAAAGAAACTCCATTTTATGCGCAAAGTGGCGGACAGTGTGGAGATATCGGAACTATAAATACGAAAAATACAGTTGTAGAAACTCAAAAATTCTTTGGATTAAACTTGAGTTTGGTAAAAGTTGGAGATAGATTAAAAACAGGTGATATAGCAGAGTGCAAGATTGATGATATAAGAGATGAAATAGCAAGGCATCACAGTGCAACGCATCTTCTTCATGCTGCACTAAAAAAGGTTTTGGGAAATCATGTTGCACAAGCTGGAAGCAGTGTTGAAGCCACTAGACTTAGATTTGACTTTTCACATCCAAAAGCCATGAGTAGTGACGAGATAAGACAAGTTGAAGATATGGTAAACTCTGTCATAGCTTCTGGAAGTGAAGTAAAAACTCAGATAATGGATATAGAAGATGCTAAAAAAACTGGAGCCATGGCCCTTTTTGGTGAAAAATATGATCAAAAAGTAAGAGTGCTTAGTATGGGAGAGTTTAGTAAAGAGCTTTGTGGAGGAACACATGTTAAAAATATTAATGAAATTGGAATGTTTTTAATAGTCAAAGAAAGTGGCGTAAGTGCAGGAGTTAGAAGAATAGAAGCTATTTGTTCAAAAAGTGCTTTAGAGTTTGTAAAGAAATTAAGAAAAGACTATATGGACATATGCGAGGCTTTAAAATCAACATCCCCGTTAGTTGCTATTGAAAAGCAAAAATATGAGATAAAAGCTCTTAAAAGTAAAATGAATTCCATTGCAAATTCAAGTGCTTTAGAAGTAGCTTATGTAAACGATATAAAAGTTATAGTAAGTGAATTTGATGGTGATATAAAAGAAAAAATAGATGAGATAAAAAACCAGCATGAAAAAGTGGTAATCTTACTTGGAAACAAAAAAGATGAAAAAATAAATATAGCAGCGGGTGTGAAAAATGCTCCTATAAAGGCAGGAGAGCTCGTTAAGAATGTAGCTCAAATTTTAGGAGGCGGAGGTGGAGGTCGTGATGACTTTGCAACTGCAGGTGGAAAAGATATTTCCAAATTGGACGAAGCATATGAATATGCAAAAAAATTTATAAAAGAGAAATTAGGTTGATAGATATAGCTTTTGCCAAAATAGAAAATTTAGTTCCTTTTTTGCACATTTTAGGAGTTGCTATATTATTGGGAGCTAACATAAATGCATGCCTTATGGCTAGATTTGTTTTTAAAAGAATTGTTGTAAGCGAAGATAATATAGACTTTATTTTTGCTTCTATAAATAGACTTGCTGTGATTTTGATTTCTTCAATGTTGCTCATTTTTATAAGTGGGTCTATATTGATGGAAAAAAATGTAATAAAAATGGCAGACCCTATGTTAGAAGCGATTATTTGTACCAAGATTGCAGTTTTTCTTTTTGTTTCTATAAATACAGTTTATATGGGATTTAGATATAAAAAAGCAAGAGATGCTAAAAAAAATCAAGACTTTTTAGAAGCGAGAGAAAATTTAGTAATCATTTTACGTTATTTTATACCACTAAATATCGTTTGTCTGTGCTTCTCGATTTTTTTGGGAATAAATTTTAGGAATTTTTGATGTTAACACTTGTATCATCTTCTCAAACAAGGGCTGAAATTTTAAAAGAAAATGGAATTGAGTTTAATCAGATTAAGCTTAATTTTAAAGAAGACGTTTTTAAAGACCATAGTCCTTATAAGTATGTCCTAGAAGTTGTAAAATCTAAACAAAAAGAATTTATAGAAGCAAATTTAAGTGCAAAAAATATTTTGTTTGCAGATAGTATAGTTAGCGTTAATGGCAAAACTTTTGGTAAAGCAAAGAATGAGAATGAAGCTAGGGAAATGCTACTTGAGCAAAGTGGAAACATTACAAGTGTTTTTAGTGCAATGCTATTTTGTGGTGAAAATTTTGAAATAATTAGTGTAAATGAGACTAAATTTAGATTTTATGATTTTAAAAAAGATGATATAAATGAGTATTTGCAAAGCAATAAATGGCGAGGAAAAGCAGGTGCTATGATGATAGAGGGATTTAATAAAAAATATATCAAAGATTACTCTGGATATTTAAGTAACGCAAGGGGTCTTTGTGTGGAAATTTTAAAGGCATTTTTATGAAATATATTTTTAGTTTTTTGTTTATTTGTTTTATTGCTATAGCTATTTTTGTTGGAAAACTATATAGTGATATACATTTTGAGGCATATAATATAATTGATTATAATCCAAGACTTACAACTCAAGTTTATGATAGAAATGGTGAGCTTATAGCAAATATTTTTGATGATGAAAATAGACTATATGTACCATATAAAGATATTCCAGGTAAAATCATAGAAGCTCTTGTTGCGATAGAAGATACGGCATTTTTCGAGCATGAGGGTATAAATATAGAAGCTATTTTTAGAGCATTAGTAAAAGACTTAAAAGCTATGAAGCTAGTAGAAGGAGCTTCTACTATAACTCAGCAACTAATAAAAAATGTAGCTCTTAGTCCAGAAAAAAAGCTTATAAGAAAGATTAAAGAAGCAGTACTTGCTTATGAGGTAGAAAGTAAATTAACAAAAGAGGAAATTTTAGAAAGATACTTAAATCATGTGTATTTTGGACATGGGTATTATGGTATCAAAACTGCTGCAAATGGTTATTTTAGAAAAACTTTAGATGAATTAACATTAAAAGAGATTGCTATGCTAGTTGGTATGCCAAAAGCTCCAAGTGCATATGATCCTACAAAACATCTAGATTTAGCTCTTTCTCGTGCGAACAGTGTAGTTGGTAGAATGAATGATTTGGGATGGATAAATAAAAATGAGTATGAAATAGCCATAGCAGAAGAGCCAGTGGTTTATGATGATACTCTTAGTAGAAACAAAGCTCCTTATGTTGTAGATGAGATTATAAAAGAGGCGTCTTCATATTTTGCAGATATTAAAACCGGTGGTTATATTATACAAACTAGCATTGATTTAAAACTTCAAGAAAAAGCGGTTGAGGCTCTTAAGTTTGGTTATAATGAAATTTTAAAAAGAGATAAGGATGCAAATAGTACGGTTTTAAATGGTGCCATTATAGCAACTCATCCACAAAGTGGCGATATACTTGCTCTTGTTGGTGGTGTTGATTACAATAAAAGTAGCTATAACCGTGTTACTCAAACTGCAAGACAGTTAGGCTCTAGCTTTAAACCTTTTATATATCAAATAGCTTTAAATTTAGGTTATTCTCCTATGAGTAAGATTGCCGATGTGGCAAGAGTATTTGAAAATGCAAATGCTGGAGAAGATTGGATACCTAGAAATTTTGGAGATAAATATAAGGGCTTTATAACATTAAAAGAAGCTTTAAGAGATTCAAGAAATCTTGCAACTATAAATTTGTTAAATCAAATAGGTCTTGATATAGCTTATAAAAAACTCAAAGATATTGGCTTTAAAGGAATAACACAAGATCTTTCAATTGCACTTGGTAGCTTTGGAATGTCTCCATTAGAATTTGCTAAGTTTTATTCGATATTTCCAAATTTTGGTGAAATGGTTGAGCCAAAGCTTATTAGAAAAGTTACAAACAAATTTGGTATAACTCAAATTTATGATTCAAAAAGAGAATTTGTTATGGAGCCTGAGCAAACTTACCTAATGGTCGATATGCTCCAAACTGTTGTAAATGAAGGAACTGGTAGAAGAGCTAAAGTTGATGGAGTGCAAATAGCTGGAAAGACTGGAACTACAAATAACAATATAGATGCTTGGTTTTGCGGCTTTTCTCCAGAGCTTGTAGTGCTTGTTTGGTATGGTAATGATAACAATACTCCTATGAAAAGAGTTGAGGGTGGGGCAAGAACATCAGCACCTGTGTTTCAAAAATTTGTCCAAGATTACAAGGAGTTAAATCCAGATATGCAGACTAAATTTATAAAGCCAGATGGTGTAAAAAGCATGATGTATCAGGGTAAAGAGAGTTTTTATACAGATAAATCTCCTCTTCCAAATTCATCTCAAATGGATAATTTACAAATGCAAGAAAATGAAGGTTTGATATTTTAAAATGATATATAAAGCTCTTTTAGGGCTTTTGTATCTATTATCGAGATAGAATCTTTGTTAATCTTTATAAATTTACTTTTTTTAAATTTAGATAAAATTCTAGAAAGTGTTTCTGGTGTTAAATTTAGCATTTTTGCAATTTGCACATTTTTAAGGATAGAAAAAATTTCTGTATTCTCTACTAACTGTTTTGCTACTTTTGCTTCAGCATTTAAAATGATTTCGCTATGTATTACCTCGTTCATTATTTTTAGCTTTTCGCCTAAGGATTTTATAAAAGCAATTGAAATATCAGGATCTGTTAAAAACTCTTTTTTAAAAAACTCATAATCAATTTTTAAAACTTCAGAATTACACATAAATTTAGCACTAGCTGGGTATGGAATATTTTCTAAATTTGCAACTTCTGCTATAAATGAAGGAGCTACAATATCGTGGATAAAAATTTCGCTTCCATTTTGTTTTGTTTTAAATAGGTGAACTTTGCCTTTTATAAGGAAGTGAAACCATTTTGGTTGCTCCCCTTCCATAAAAAGCAAATCATCAGTTTTGTATTTTTTAATAATACTTACATTTTCAAGTTTTTCTAGTTTTGTTTTTTGAATATATTTAAAAAAAGATATTTTTTCTAGCATTATTTTTTAAGTAAATCTCTAATCTCTCTAAGCAAAACAACTTCATCGCTTGGTTCTTTTTGTTTTTGTTGTCTAAATTTATTTATAGCTTTTATAGCCAAAAATATAGCAAATGCTATGATTAAAAAGTCAAATACAGTTTGTATAAAAGAGCCATAATTTAGTGTAACAGCAGGCGCATTTCCTATTGCTTCTTTTAGGACTATATGCATATGTGTAAAATTTACACCCCCAGTTAAGATGCCCATTATTGGCATTATTATATCCCCAACTAAAGATGACACAATTTTTCCAAATGCTGCACCTATAACAACACCAACTGCCATGTCTACCACATTGCCTTTCATGGCAAATTCTTTAAATTCCTTAATAAAACTCATTTTTTTTCCTTTATCTTTGAGATTTTTTGTGAACTTCATCTATAAAATATTTTGCATTCTCTACAGGAATATCTGGCAAAATTCCATGTCCAAGGTTAAAGATATGAGGTTTGTTATTCATAATGGATAAAATCTCATCAACACCTTTTGATATAGCTTCTTTGCTGTAAAGTCTACATGGCTCCATATTGCCTTGGAGTGTAAATTTAGAAGACAAAATATCTCTAGCACTTTTTAATGGAGTGCTCCAATCAACGCTAAAAACATCAAAATTTCCACTAACTTTGTGCAAGTAGCCGCTTATACCTTTTGGAAAAACAATAACTGCAATATGTGGATATTTTTGTTTTATGTAATTTGTTATTTCGTTTATATAGTTAAAGCCAAATTCAAAATATTCATCCATCTCAAGTACGCTTGCCCAACTATCAAAAATTTGCACTGCATTGGCACCAGCTTTTATTTGCTCTTCTAGGTATAATTTTAGTATCTGTGTTAATTTTGATAAAATTTGATGTAAAAACTCTGGATTTGTATATAGAAGTTTTTTACATATATTGTATGTTTTACTACCTTGTCCTTCTATCATATAGGTTGCTATAGTCCAAGGCGCTCCACAAAATCCTATAAGAGCTTTATCTTGAGAAAGATTATCTCTTGTTAATTTGATGGCATCGTAAACATAAGTTAGATTTTTTAATGCTTTATTTATATCTAGATTATTCAAATCTTCTTTATTTTGTATTTTTTTTTCAAAAACAGGACCTTCTCCAGCTTGGAAACTTAAGCTCATACCCATTTCAAGAGGAACAACCAAAATATCACTAAATATAATAGCAGCATCAACATTTAGTATATCAACGGGTTGTAAAGTAACTTCACTTGCTTTTTTATAATCTTTGCATAGTGATAAAAAATCACCAGCTTCTTTTCTAACCCTCATATATTCAGGTAGATATCTACCAGCCTGTCTCATCATCCAAACTGGAGTATATGGCGTTTGTTTTTTAAAACACGCATCAATAAAAATCATGAATTACCTTTTTGTTTTTATTATACTTGTTTTTGATAAATTTAATGTTTAAATATTTGGAAATTTGTATAAATTAAAGCTCGTTAAAGTTTTTGCCGCCAAATTTTAAAAGTGCGCTTCCCCATGTAAAGCCGCCACCAAATGCATCTAAGAGTAGTAAGTTTCCATTTTGTATTCTACCAGATTCATAAGCATCGTTAATGGCCATAGGAATAGATGCTGCGCTTGTATTGCCGTATTTATGGACAGTTATAACACTTTTATCATCTCCTAAATTTAGTCTTTCTGTGGCAGCATGAATTATGCGTAAATTTGCTTGATGAGGTATGAAAAAATCAATATCTTTGCTTGTTATATTATTTTTTTCTAAAATTTTAATAACATCTTTTGTAAGTGTATTTACGGCTATTTTAAAAACCTCATTACCTTTCATATGAATGAAATTTAATTTATTTTCTATAACATTTGTGCTTGTTGGGTTTTTGCTTCCACACCCAGGAATTATTAGGAGCTCATTTTTACTGCCGTCGCTTCCTAAATGAACATCAACTATTTCATTAGTATTTCTAGCTGATATCACGGCAGCTCCTGCTCCATCTCCAAACAATATGCAAGTTGTTCTATCGCTCCAGTCAATAAAAGAGCTAATTTTTTCAGCGCCAATTATCAAGATATTTTTTGCAGATCTGCTTTCTATAAAAGATTTTGCGATATTTAGTAGATATATAAAACCAGAACACGCAGCACTTATATCAAAAGCAGGAATATTTTTTAATCCAAGTTTTGAAGCTATTACGCAAGCAGTTGAAGGCATACATAGATAATCTGGTGTAAATGTAGCGCATATTATCATATCTATATCTTTTGTATTTAAACCAGAGCGATTTATAGCTATCATTGCAGCTTCATATCCTAGGTCTGATGTCGATAGACCCTCTGCTATTCTACGTTCTTTTATGCCTGTTCTTTTGGTAATCCATTCGTCAGTTGTTTCAACCATTTTTTCAAGATCGAAATTTGTTAGAATTTTTTTAGGGACATAAGCCCCTATCGATATCATTGAGGCTTTTATCATAATTATTGTTTTATAAATGTTGCGAGTTCATTTTCTATGCTGCTATTTATTTTAGAATCAGAAAATTTAATCGCTTGGAATATAGCGTTTTTTATAGCTTTTGGACTACTTTTTCCATGGCTTATAATAACACAATTTTTTACACCAATTAAAGGTGCTCCGCCATATTCGTCATAGTCAACTAACCTTTTTACATTTTTAAATACTTTTTTCATTAAAAGTGCGCCCAATACCGACACAAAAGACTTTTTAATATTTTGTTTAATCATTTTTATCATAGCACTAGCAATGCCCTCACTAGTCTTAAGAACTAAATTCCCAATGAATCCATCACATATGATAACATCTACGCTTCCATCAAAAATTTGTCCACCTTCAACATTCCCAATAAAAGAATCAAGCCTTTTTAAAAGAACAAAAGCTTCTTTGGTTACATCGTTTCCTTTGCCTTCTTCTTCACCATTGCTTAAAAGCCCAATACTTGGGTTTGTTATGCCTAGAATCTCTCTTGCGTAAGCTTCACCCATTACACCAAACTGAAAAAGATGTTCTGCCTTGCAATCAACATTTGCACCAACATCAAGCATAAGTGTTTTTTTATTATTTTGATTTGGCATAAGTGTAGCGATGCCAGGTCTAAGGACATTTTTTAATCTTCCTATTTTTAGAGTAGCTAAGCTCATTGTTGCCCCGCTATGACCAGCTGAAACAACAGCATCACATTCGCCATTTTTAAGAAGTTCTATTGCTTTATATACAGATGTTTCTTTATTTTTTATGGCATCTGTTGCATGTTCTGCCATAGAAAAAGTTTTATCAGCCTGTACATAGCTAATACTATCGGAAAGATGATTTGGTATGCTTTTTTTAATTTCTTCTACATTTCCAACCAAGATGGCCTTAAAACTTTTTTCTTCCAAAGCTTGTAAGACACCTTTTACAATTGGTTCGCATCCAAAATCACCACCCATAGCATCGATAGCAACGCGAATCATCTATTAATACTCGCCTGTAGTTTTGTTTACTCTGTGTGGTATTTTCCAGCTACCGTCTTTATCTTTAACGGGAATTGGAAGATTTACCTTATAGTGAGTTCTGCGTTTTGCTGCGCGAGTTTTACTCACTCTTCTTTTAGGTACTGCCATTTTTAACTCCTTTACTAAATTTTACATTTTTCACAATAAAAACAATCGCTTTTATACGACTCTATTTCACTAGTAATTATCTCATCTAAATCTACATTTCCATCAAAAAACTCAATAACATCATCAAGTTTTCCTTCTTTATCTTTATAAAATCCATCACTTAAAATCAAATTTAAATCATAGTCCATCATAATAACCATATCATCACCACATCTACTACAAACATATGGTAATTCACCTTTTATATGAGCATCACATTGAGCTAGGTTTATATCAATTTTTTTTAAGGTTCCTTTTAATTCTACATTATTTTTTTTAAAATCAAACGGACATATATTTTTATTTATAGTAGAAAATGGAATTTTCATTATCTAATTAGCAAATCTCTCTATTTGAAAAGAAAAATGAAATTTCAATAGCCGCATTTTCTAAGCTATCGCTTCCATGAACTGCATTTGCATCAATGCTATCTGCAAAATCAGCTCTAATTGTTCCTTTTTCTGCTTTTTTAGGATCAGTTGCTCCCATTAATTCTCTGTTTTTAACAACAGCATCTTCGCCTTCTAAAATCATAACAACAACAGGACCACTTGTCATAAATTCAACCAAATCATTATAAAATGGTCTATCTTTATGAACTATATAAAAATTTTTAGCATCTTCTTTGCTAAGTTTAAGTTTTTTTGCTGCTGCAATCTTTAAGCCATTGCTCTCAAATCTATCAATAATTTTTCCTATAACACCCTTTTTAACGGCATCTGGTTTTATAATAGAAAGTGTTCTTTGCATGTTTATCCTTTTAACTTATAATAAAAAATAATTTAGGGGAAAGATTATATCAAAAAAAAGTAAAAAATAAAAGTAGGCTCAATTTACGCCTACTTTTATATAAAAAATTATTGAACTACTGGTGTAGAACCATATCTCATATCTGCTGTTATTTCACTTCTGCTTGGTTGACCATCAACTGGTGCATCCCAAACTATACAGCCATCAGTTGGACATGCTGATGCACATGCAGGTTGATCATTGTGCCCTACGCATTCTACGCATTTATTTGGATATACATAGTAAATATCCTCACCTTTTGGGTTATCGCTATCGTCAACTATAGCTTCAACTGGACACTCATCTATGCAAGAACCGCATGATATACATATATCAGTAATTTTTACAGACATTTTTTGCTCCTTATAAATTAATAGCTAGATACTATACCAAAAATATATTGAATTTGGCATAAATAATATAAAATAGTTATAAATTTTATACATATGAAAATTTATAAGTAAAATTACAGATAAACTGGATAAAATTAGCAGATTTTTATTTTAATCTCCAAGGAAAAAATACAATGAATTCCACTAAATATAATTTTAGGTTAAGAGACTTACTTTTGGGAGCACAATTTTTATTTGTTGCATTTGGTGCTCTTGTTTTGATGCCTATACTCACAGGTCTTGATACAAGCATTGCTCTTTTTACAGCAGGCATAGGAACGCTTATATTTCAATTTGTTTGCAGAAAAAAAATAGTACCAATTTTTTTAGCCTCAAGTTTTGCTTTTATTGCTCCAATTAATTTTGGTATATCAAAATGGGGATTAAGTGCGACTATGGGAGCTGTTTTTGTAGCAGGTATAGCATATAGTGCATTTAGTTTCGTGGTTAAATATAAAGGATTTAAATTTGTAGAAAAGATTTTGCCGCCAATTGTTGTTGGTCCTGTTATAATGACAATAGGTCTTGTTCTTAGTCCATCTGCTGTAAATATGGCAATCCCAACAGGCGATGCATTAAAAGCATATCAAGCATTAAATCCAAATTTTACTACAAATGAGGCGATGATAATAGCTGGAGTTTCACTTTTTATAACTTTGCTTTGCATAGCATTTGCAAAAGGTATGCTTAAGTTGATACCTATTTTATGTGGTATAGCTGCAGGTTACGCGATGTCTATTTTTTATGGAATTGTAGACTTTTCTGTGGTAAAAAATACACCATGGTTTAGTATTCCAAATTTTACTTTCCCAACTTTTCAAATGGATGCAATTTTATACATGATACCTGTTATAATAGCTCCCATAATTGAACATATTGGCAATGTTATTGCCATTAGCAATGTTACAAAAGATGACTTTATAAAAAATCCAGGTCTTGAAAAAACTCTTCTTGGAGATGGTATAGCAACTAGCGTAGCAGCGCTTCTTGCTGGTCCACCTTGTACAACTTATGCTGAAGTAACTGGAGCTGTGCGTTTAACAAGAGCGTTTAATCCGGCTATCATGACTTGGTCTGCTATAGTTGCTATAATGCTTGCTTTTGTTGGAAAACTTGGGGCACTTATATCTAGTGTTCCTGCTTGCGTTTTAGGTGGAATTATGATACTTCTTTTTGGAATTATAGCAAGTGTTGGCATAGAGAGTCTTATAAAAAATAGAGTTGATATGGATAGTCCTAGAAATATGATAATCATAGCTCTTATATTGGTGCCTGCGCTTGGTGGAATGGTGCTTGATTTAGGTTTTGCAAGTTTTTCTCAAATAGGTCTTGGAGCTATTGTTGGCGTATTTTTAAATTTAGTTTTGCCTCATAAAAAAAGCGAGGAGTAGTAAATTTGCGCCATAAAGCGCAAATTTACTTCACATACAATATATAATCTTCATATCCCATTTCTTTCATTTTTTCAAGAGGAATAAACTCTAAACTAGCGCCATTTATACAATATCTTAAACCACCTTTTTCTTTTATACCGTCATCAAAAACATGCCCGAGATGAGAGTCTCCTAATTTGGAACTAACTTCCATTCTTTGCATTCCACAACTTGTGTCTTCATTATATTTTATAGCATCTGTTGTTATAGGTTTTGAAAAACTTGGCCATCCACATCCAGCATCAAATTTATCGCTTGAGCTAAAAAGTGGTTGTTTGGTTACTACATCTACATATACACCCTTTTGATTAAATTTATCAAATTTAGAACTAAAAGGAGCCTCTGTTGCTTTATATTGGGTTACATTGTATTGTAACTCGTTTAGTGAGGTTTTAATTTCGTTTTCGTTTGGCTTTTTAAATTTATCATGATAAAGTGGCTTTGTGGCTAAACTCAAGTCTATATGGCAGTAGCCCTCAGGATTTTTATCTAAATAATCTTGATGATAATCCTCTGCTAGAATGAAGTTTTTAAGTACATCTACTTCTACTGTTATTTTTTGTCGGTATTTGCTTTGTTCTTGATTTATAAAGTCTATTATATCTTTTTTCATGCTTTCATCAGTGTAGTAAATTCCTGTCCTATACTGTCTGCCAATATCATTTCCTTGTTTGTTTATGGATGTTGGATCTATTATTCTAAAATAATGAGCTAAAATTTCAGTAAAGCTTACGATATTTTCATCAAATTTTATTTTGAGAGTTTCTGCATGGTCGCTTTGAGGTAACTCTTTGTAAGAAGTATTTGCTGTTTTACCGTTTGCATAACCAACATCAGTTTGTAAAACGCCTGGTATTTTTTTAAAATATCCTTCAACTCCCCAAAAGCATCCTCCTGCAAGATATATATCTTTTTGGTTTTGCATATTTTCTCCTAATTTAATAATAAATAAAAATTATAATTATGTGGATTTATGGTAGATGAGTTGTGTAGAACATAGTGTTATAACTATGTTCTAATTTTGTTTGGTTATTTTTCTGTTTTATAGCCATCTGCTATAAGTTTATCCATGCCACCTTTTAAATTTGTGACATCTTTTACTCCGTTTTTCTCTAAAGCCTCAGCAGCTTTTTCACCTCTTTTACCACTTTTACAGATTACATAAACCGGTTTGTTTAAATCAATTTTAGTTGCTTTAACTTCTTTAAAAAAGTTTGGATTTGGTGTTTTTTTATCATCTTTTGTAAAAGAAACTTTATATGCATTTTTTATTGTACCAGTCTCTTTCCATTCTGCTGGAGTCCTTACATCAATAATTTGCATATCCTCTCTTATGACAGATGGATCAACATCTTTTTGCTTTATTTGTGCGTTTAAAGCTATTGCAAGCCCACATAAAAACATTAAAATCCTTTTCATGGTTTCCTCCTAAGGTTGATTTGTGGAATTATATTCTAAATTTTGTTAAAAATTTCGCAATTTTACATTTAATTTTGTATTTATCAGCTTGTCATTAATAATCTTTTTTTGCGATGAAATCATTGTAAAATTATGATTTGTTTGTAAAAAGTTTTGTAAATAATAGTTATTTTTATATCCTAATTTTTCAAGATACTGTGCCATTTGAGAAATATCATCTTCATTTAAAAACTCACTATGTACAGTTGTTCTAACTTCAAATTTAAAGTTTATATTTATTAAGTATTGTAAAGTTTGTTCAAATTTGGAGTATAAGTTGGATTTTGTTATTTTGATAAATTTATCATTGTAAGCTTTAAAATCTAATGCTATATAGTCTATAAGGTTTTCTTCTATTGCTTGTTTTATGATATCTGGATTTGTTCCATTTGTATCAACCTTGAGTTTATAGCCAAGACTTTTAACATTTCTTGCAAGGTTTAAAAAATCTTCCGAAAGTGTACATTCTCCACCACTAAATACAACCCCGCTTAACTTACCAACTCTTTGTTGTAAAAACTCTAAAAGTTGCTCGTTTGTTATATTGCCATGATTTAAAACTGCATCTATATTATAACAATAAACACAACGCATATTACACCCACTAAACCAAACTATACAAGAAAGCTCGCCTTGATAATCTGTCATGGTAAATGGGGTAATATCGTAAATTTGCCCCATGTTTAAGCTATTTTTTGATCTTTGTTATGGCATTTTTCTACGAATTGAACACGCTCTTTATGTTCGCCTTTTTTTCCTAAGTTAAAGCTCTCCACTGGTCTTAAATAGCCCATAACTCTTGTATAAACAACGCATTTTGTTCTTTTTGATTGTAGTTCTTTTGGAAAATTTTCCATTTTATGCTCCCTTTTGATTTTGTTTTTGTTCCATTAAAAGCTCTGCATCGCAATATGGACAGTATTCGTATTCACCAGAAATGTATCCGTGCTTATGACAAACACTAAATATCGGTGTTATAGTTATGTATGGAAGTTTATAATTTGTAACTATATTTTTTACAAGCATTTTACAAGCATCAGCAGAGCTAATCTTTTCTTTCATATATAAGTGAAATACGGTTCCGCCAGTATAGCTTGATTGGAGCTCATCTTGTAAATTAAGTGCTTCAAATGGATCATCTCCAAAATACGCAGGAAGTTGTGTTGAGTTTGTATAATAAACATTTTCATTAGATCCTGCTTGTATGATATCTGGGTATCTTTTTTTGTCCTCTTTTGCAAAGCGGTATGTTGTTCCTTCTGCTGGTGTTGCCTCAAGATTATAAAGGTTTCCTGTGCTTTCTTGGAAAAAACGTATTTTCTCTCTTAGGTATTCTATGAGTTCAAGCGCAAAGTTCATTCCGAATTTAGTTGTTATATTTTCTTTATCATCTGTAAAGTTTCTTATCATTTCATTTGCGCCATTTATTCCAATTGTACTAAAATGATTATTGAAATTTTTGAGGTATCTTGCGGTATATGGATAAAGACCTCTATCATACATCTCTTTTACAAATTTACGCTTTTTTTCAAGAGTACTTTTTGCAAGTTCTAAAAGTTTATCGAGGTTTTGATAAAGCGCTATTTTATCATTTTTATAAAGATAGCCAAGGCGCGCTAAATTTATAGTTACAACACCAATTGAGCCTGTCATTTCAGCTGAGCCAAAAAGACCACCACCTCTTTTTAAGAGCTCTCTTAAATCAAGCTGAAGGCGGCAACACATTGAGCGAACAGCACCTGGTTTATATGCCTTTTTGTTTTCTATTTTGTTGCCATTTTCATCCGTTGTATACTGACTTCCTATAAAATTTTGGAAATAACTTGAACCCATTTTGGCTGTGTTTTCAAATAAAACTTCTGCAACTGGACTATTCCAGTCAAAATCTTCTGTTAAATTTACAGTTGGTATAGGAAAAGTAAATGGCTGTGAGCATTTATCGCCTTTTGTCAAGACCTCATAAAATGCGATGTTTATACGATCCATCTCAGGTTGAAAATCACCATAAGTCATATCTATAAGCTTTTCTCTACCACGTTCTTTTGCTTTTTTAAGAAGAGCTTCGTCATTTAGCCCATTGAGCAAATGTTTATTTTCGCTTGTTGGAATTTGATCTTTTAGATCGGCTGGACAAGTTAAATCTATAGTAACATTGGTAAATGGACTTTGTCCCCAGCGCGCAGGTACATTTAGATTAAAAACAAAGCTTGTTATTGCTTTTTTGATTTCTCTATCTGTTAAATTATCCCTAAACACATAAGGTGCAAGGTATGTATCAAAACTAGAAAATGCTTGTGCGCCAGCCCATTCACTTTGGAGAATTCCAAGAAAATTTGCCATTTGATAAAGGGCTTCTCTGAAGTGATGTGGGGCTCTGCTTTCAACTCTGCCTCTGACACCATTAAATCCTTCATTTAGCAGTGCTCTTAAGCTCCATCCAGCGCAATATCCAGTAAGACAGTCTAAATCATGGATATGGTAATCCCCATTTCTATGCGCCAAACCCTCTTCTTTACTATAAACGCTATCAAGCCAGTAATTTGCTATAACTTTTCCTGCTGTGTTATTAATAAGGCCGGCATTAGAGTAACTTGCATTTGAATTTGCTAAAATTCTCCAGTCATGTTTTCCTATATATTCGTTTATGGTTTGAGTTGAGTTAATGTATGTTGTGTCTTCGCTTAGTCCTAAAATTTGCTCTCTTTGCAATTTATGCGTATGGCGATATAACATAAAGCTTTTTAACACATTAAAATGTTTGCATTCAAATAGTTTTTGTTCTATTAAGTCTTGTATATCTTCAACAGCTGTTATTTCTTTTGAAGCGATTTCATCGATGACTGCGTAAAATACTTTGTTGTCATACTTTTCATTCTCGCTTTGAAAAGCTTTTTTAATGGCATCTTCTATTTTATATGATAAAAACAGTTCTTGTTTGCCATCTCTTTTTAAAATTTTTTTCATTGGGTAACCTCAAAATGTGATTTTGGATTATATCATTGTAGAGGTTAAAGTTACTTAAAAAAAATTCTATTTAAATGATATAGATTATCAATAAAATAAAAAAGTTATTATTTAAATTTCTTTTTATAAATATAAATATTAACCTAAAATATGGTTTAAAATATATAAATATTAAAATTTAATTATATAAAACTTAAAAAAAATTAATTAATAAATATTTTTAAGTTTTATGCATTTATTCAGTTAATAAATTTATTATGCTTTGAGGTAAAATTTCATGTTCTAAGGAATGAATTTTTTCTTCCCATTTTTCTAAGCTCATATTTTTTTCTCGTTCAAAGGTTTTTTGAGCTATGATTTTGCCGCCATCAAGTTCCTCGCTAACCATATGCACGCTAACTCCACCTACCATCATACCACTTTGAAAACTTTCTTTTATAGCATGAGCACCTTTAAAAAGTGGCAAAATACTTGGATGAAGATTTATGGCTTTTATACAAGATGTAAAAACTGGTGATAAAATACGCATAAAACCAGCTAAAATTACTAAATCAATATCATGTTTTTGTATCTCTTTAACCAAAGCTCTGTCAAAATCTTCTCTTGTGGTAAAATTTTTATTTTCTATTACTTTAGTTTCTAATCCAAATTTTTTAGCCCTTATAATCCCGTAAGCATCAGTTTTATTTGATATACAAAGTGTGCATTTTATGGTTATATCATTAAAAGTTTTGTTATGAACTTTGTTTAAAATAGCTTCTAAATTTGAACCATTTCCACTAAATAATATTGCGATATTTTTTACAGACATTTTAATCCTTCTATTAAATCAAATGAGTTAAGTGAATATGAGTGTTTTTTAAATTTTTTTGCGGCATATGCGTGCATTAAAACCCCGCTTATACTTGCATCTAAAAGTGAGTAGTTTTGCGCAAGAAGTCCGCCTAAAATACCAGCTAAAACATCACCACTACCACCTTTTGCTAAAGCATTTGTACCTTTTGTCATAATAAAAAGTTTTCGATTTTGAGCTATAATGGTATTTGCTCCTTTTAGCACAAGAACGCCATCAAAGTTTTCACTCCACATTTTAGCGTATTTAAATCTATCATTTTGCACTTCGTCTGTACTAGCTTCAGCTAAATTTGCAAGCTTTAAAAGAGAAGAAAATTCTTTTGGATGAGGAGTTATTATGAAATTTGGATTTTGCTTTAAAAGTGTGATAGTTTGCGGTTTATAGCACATATCAGCATCTATTACAAGCGTCTTATCTTTTAGTTCATCAAAATTTATCTCTGTATTGCCAAGCCCACATCCTACTACAATAACTTTTGCATTTTTTAGAGATTTTTTTATCATAATGATAGGAGATATGTGTTTTATCTCTCCAACTACGCTTACTAAGCCACTTCCAACAGCATTTGCGCTAATAGCTGCTATCTCGCTTGCACCGCTCATATCTCCGTTTATCACATAAGTATGACCAAAACTTCCCTTATTTGTGTTTTTGTATTTTCTAATAGGTAAGATCATATCGCTTTTTTCAAGTAAAAATGTATCACTGTCTTTTTCAAATTTATCTTTGCATATGCCTAAATTTGCAACTATAATTTTGCCTACAAAATCTTTTGCCTTATCAGAAAACAAAGCGGTTTTTAAAGCCCCCATACAAACCGTTATATCGGCTTTAAATGCATTTCGTGAAATTTGACCACTAAAATTTATACCGCTTGGAATGTCAACTGCGATTTTTAAAGCTTTTTTCTGGTTTATATTTTCTATAAGAGATAAAATTTTATCATTCATCTCTCCTTTAAAGCCAGCTCCGTAAATTCCATCTATTATGCAGTGATACGTATCTTTTAAATTTAAAGTTTCTTTTACACCTACTTTTTTTGCAATTTCAAACTGAATACGTGGCATTTCATGTAAATTTTGCGAAGTAAAATAAGCATAACACTCATAATCCCCACTTAGTTTTCTTAAAGTACAAATCGTATCTGCAGAGTTATTTCCGCTGCCACAAAGAGCCAAAATTTTTGAGTGTTTTTTTATTTTTTTTCTTATAATTTCCTCTATTTTTGATGCTGCATTTTCCATCAAAACAAGTTCACTTATACCTAAGTTCTCGCTTGCATTTTTATCTAAATCACTTGTTTTTAAAAATATATTTTTCATAGCTCGTTTACCATTTTATAGCTTAAGGATTCTAAGATATCATCTTTTTTAATGATGTCTTGTTCTTTTAAATCTGCGATTGTTCTTGAAACTTTTAAAACTTTATTTATACCACGATGCGATAGCTTAAATCTTGATATAGCCATATCTAGCATATCTTTTGCGTCATTTTCTAACATGCAAACTCTTTTTATTTCTTCATCGCTAATTTTGCCGTTTAAGTCTTTTTGCTCTCTTAGTTTTTGTTGCCTAAAGGCTATGAGTACACGCTCATACATCTCTTTGCTACTTATATCATTTTTATCGCTTTTACTAATCTCATCCATTAAAACATAGATGTCAATTCTATCTAAAAGTGGCCCAGATATGCGTGATTTATAACGCTTTATATCAATTGGTGAGCAAGAGCAAATTTTATCTTTGCTTAGATAGTTTCCGCATACACAAGGATTTTGTGCGGCTGCAAAAAGAAATTTTGTTTCGTATTTTATCTTTGAATTTACTCTTGAAACTAGAATTTGATTATCTTCAAGGGGCTCTCTAAGGGATTCTAAAATTTGTTTAGGGAAGTGTGGAAACTCATCAAAAAATAACTCTCCGCCATTTGCTAATGCAACTTCGCCAATTTTAGCTTTATTTGAGCCGCCGCCAAATATAGAACTTCTTGTTGAGCTGTGATGTGGCGCTCTAAATGGCCTAAATGCACTAAATTCAACTTCTTCATCATTTAGTGAGCTATAGGCACAATTTAGTAAAATTTCATCTAAACTTTGTGGTGGCAGAATGTATCTAAGTCTTTTTGCACACATACTTTTGCCACATCCTGGACTTCCTTCGAATAAAACATTATGCATACCACTTGCTGCTATAAGGCAGGCTCTTTTTGCTCTGGTTTGTCCTTTTATATCGCTAAAATCTAGTAAAAAATCAAAATTTGGGATATATTTTTGTCCATTTATATCTAAAAAGTTTTGAAAAATTGGATGGGTTTTTGTGTATTTAAAACTTTGATTATTTTCTTTGTCGGTAAAAAATTTGGTAGCTTCTTGTAGTGAAGTTATCGCATAAACTTCTAAATTTGGTATCATTGAGGCTTTGTTTGTTATATCTTTTGGTAAAAGAACTTTTGCATTTTTAGTTTGAGTGCTTAAAAACAGTAGTATTGAAAAAAGATTTGCAGTACTTTTTACTGATCCATCTAGTCCTAGTTCGCCAAAAACAAAAATAGGTTCTATATCTTCAAGATTTTGTAAAACTATAAGAAGTGCGATACTAAGGTCAAAATGACTACCTGTTTTTTTAAAATCTGATGGAGAGAGATTTATGGTGATTTTTTTTGCAGGGAAATTAAAACCTATGAAATGCAGTGCAGATTTTACCCTTAAAACACTTTCTTTTATTGTAGTATCAGCAAGTCCAACGATATCAAAACCTGGCAATCCTTTTGCAAACGAAGACTCAACATCTACTATCTTTAATTCGCCACAAAAAGTTGCACATTTTAAAGTTTTCATTTAGATTTTTGTTTTTCTTTAAACTCTTTTTCGAATTTTTTTCTTTTTCTATAGCCGATTTTTTCTATAAAAAGATGTCCATCTAAGTGATCGCATTCGTGTTGTATGCAAATAGCTAGAAGACCTGTTGCATCTAAGGTTTGTTTTTGTCCTTGTCTATCAAAAAACTCAACGCTTATATTTTCTGCTCTTTTTACATCTTCATAAAATCCAGGCACAGAAAGACATCCTTCCTGAAAAGTGGTTTCATTTTCTTTGTGAATGATAACTGGATTTATGAGTTCTATCAAATCATTTTTATCTTGCACGCCATCTTTGTTTGCCAAATTTATAACAATCGCTCTAATTGGATTGCCAACTTGTATAGCGGCTAGCCCAATACCATTTTTTGCTACCATTGTATCATACATATCGTCTAAAAAAATAGTAAGTTTTTTATCAAATTCTTTAACTTCTTTGGATGTTTCATATAAAATTTTATTTGGATATGTTAAAACTTCTAATACCATTAATCTTCTTTTTGTTCTATATCATCATAATCTTGATTTTCATCTATTTCATTTTTTTCTGGTTGAATAACAAAATATGGACTATTTTCTTTAATACATTCTTTTATGCCATCTAGCAACATATCTATGTGTTCATTTGAATTTTTGTTAATATCAAGCAATAAAACCGAAATTTCAGTTTGTATTTTAATCTCCATATTGTCTATAAAAGTAACTGTTGATGAAAGCAGTTTTGATATCCTGTCGCATGCTTGTATTGCACTTTTTAAATTTGTATGTTTTAGCAAAATTCCAAAAGTTTCTTTGTCACAGTATGCTATAATATCACTTCTTCTTGATGTTTGAACAAGAATTTTACCCGCATTTCTTGCAATAGATTCTCTATCTTTTAAATTTGGAATTTTATTTAAAATTTTATCACTAATTTTTACCATCAAAATAGATGAAGAAAATTTATATTTTTTAATGTTTGTAATTTCTGTTTCTATACTTTTTATAAAATAATTTTTATTAAATACTTCAAATTTGGAGTCATATACAGATTGGCCTTCTAGGCTTCTGTGTTTTTTGATAACATCTTCATAGCCGTCTTTTAGGATATTCATATGTTTTTCTAGTAAAACATCAAGTTTTGTAATGCTATCATCAAGTGTTAACAGTAGGTTTTTAACTGCTAAAGGGTTTGTGTTTGTTTCTATTTCTGAAAGCTTTTTGGAGATTATATTTTTTAGTATGGAAAAGTTTTTATATATAACTGCAACTGCTTGAAGCATGCTTTTAATTTTTATAAAAACTTGTTTTATATCATTTTCCATACTAATTCTAGCATTATCACTATCCATGCCATCAAATTCTAAAAACTCAGATATTTGTTTTTTAAAACTTTCTGGTTTTTCATCTAACATTTGGTTAAAATAAATTTCAAAATTATCCGGTGTTGGTGGTATATTTTTTTTAACAAGTTTGTTTAATACACTCTTTGAAAAAGACTGAATATCATCTGAACTGCTACTAACTACATCATCTTGTTGTGTTGTTGCGCTATCTAGTTTAACCATGATTATTACTCTATTTAAAACTTTTTTCTAGTACTTTGTCTATAAGACCGTATTCGCTAGCCTCTTTGGCACTCATAAAAAAATCCCTGTCAGTATCTTTGGCAATTTTAGTTACTTTTTGACCTGTATTTTTAGCCAAAATTTCATTTATAGTTTCTTTTAGCCTAAGGATCTCTTTGGCTTGTATTTCTATATCAGTTGCTTGTCCTCTTGCTCCGCCAAGTGGTTGGTGGATCATTATGCGTGAGTTTGGTAGAGCATATCTTTTGCCCTTTTCACCACAACTTAGTAAAAATGCTCCCATTGATGCTGCTTGACCTATACAAATCGTGCTAACTGGAGATTTTATATAATTCATTGTATCATATATGCTAAATCCACTAGTTACAACGCCACCTGGACTATTTATGTAAAGATATATATCTTTATCCGGATCCTCAGCTTCTAAAAATAAAAGCTGGGCGACGATGGAGCTTGCAACTTCATCGTTTATCTCGCCGCTCAGCATTATTATCCTGTCTTTTAAAAGCCTTGAGTATATGTCGTAGCTTCTCTCGCCTCTACTGGTTTTTTCAACTACATATGGTACATAATAACTCATTATTTTTCCTCTTTTTCTTTTGACTTCTTATCATCTTTTGAAAAAATTGAGTTAAATAATTTTTCTTCAATCATTGACATTTTTATGATAGGTAAAGCGCCTTGATTTTTATAAGTTTCTAGATGTTTTTTAGGATCTATACCATATCTATAAGCTTCAAAATATATAGCCTGCAAAAGTTCTTGATCATTTATTGTAATATCTTTAGCTTTAGCAAGTTCATCTATAATAAATGTTAAAGCTACGCTTTTTTCAGCTCCACTTCTAAATTCTTCACGTTTTTTTGTAAGTGCATCTTTGTTTTCTCTAAATTCTTTCATTTCATCTGGAGTAAATTTTTGCCATTCGTTTCTAAAACGCATGTCTATTTCTTGCTCAACTAGATTTTTTGGCAAGTCAAATTTAAATTTCTCAACCAAAGCTTCTACTAATTTTGGTTTTAAATCTGTATTTATAAGTTTAGATAGTTTCTCATCTTTTAGTTGATTTTTTAGATGTTCTTCAAGTTTCTCTTCAGTTGGATTTTCTTCACCTGGAATTAATTTTTTAAGCATTTCTTCATCTAATGTCTCAGGAATTTTTTTGGCTTGAATCTCATTTAGTTTTACTTTAAATACAGCGTCTTTTCCTGCAAGGTGCTCTGCATTATATTCAGCTGGAAATTTAACATTTAGATCTTTTTCTTCTCCAACTTTCATGCCAACCATTTGATCTTCAAATCCTGGTATAAATTGATTTGAGCCAATTTCCAATATATAATCTGTCGCACTTCCACCCTCAAATTTAACGCCATCTACTGAACCTTCGAAATCAAATTTAGCATAATCGCCTTTATCTAAAGTCTTTTTTCTTGATTTTTCAATAGGCGCAAAAAGTTTAACAAGCTCTTCTTTTTTAGCTTCTATCTCTTTTTTTGTAACCCTTGGAGTAGAGTATTCAGGTATTATGTCATCTATTTCGCCAACTTTTAGTTCTGGTCTAAAAGAAATTTCCATTTCTATATCTATTCCATTATCTGATTTATCAAATTTAGTGATAAATGGCTCACCCATCATATCTTCTTGTTTTTTCCCACTGCTTTGTAGGGCTTTTTCTAAAACTTCTCTTAAAATTTCTTGCTCAGCATCTTTTTGTAGTTCAGTTAAATATCTTTGTTTTACAATGCTTACGGGAACTTTGCCTGCTCTAAAGCCTGCTATTTTCATATTTTTTGAAGCTTTTTTTGCCATGTTTTCTACTTGCTCATCAAGTAGGTTTGCATCAACTTTGGCACTAGCTTCTGCATTAGCTTTGTTTGTTAATTTAGCCTTAACTTCCATTTATTTCCTTTATATTTCAAAAATTGTCTATTTAGTTTATCAAATTTTTGTATAAAATTAAATAAAAAACATATTTTATTCACAAAAAAGAGAAAATTTGATAAAATTTAAAGAAATTTATAGAAGAAGGTTTGAGATTTTGGATTTATCAAGAAAAGATGAATTTATAGTGGCATTTAAAACAATGCTTGAAATAATGGGTGAGGATATAAATAGAGAAGGACTTTTAAAAACTCCAGAAAGAGTTTTTAAAGCGTATGAATTTATGACTAGTGGATATGACAAAGATCCAGCTGAAGTTCTAAATGATGCACTTTTTAATACATCCAACAGCGAAATGGTACTTATAAGAGACATAGAGTTTTATTCCCTTTGTGAACATCATATGTTACCAATAATAGGAAAAGCCCATGTTGCATATATACCAAATAAAAAAGTTGTTGGACTTAGTAAAATTCCTCGCATGGTAAATATTTTTGCGCGTAGACTTCAAATTCAAGAACAAATGACAGAGCAGATTGCAAACGCCATACAATCTGTTATTAAGCCACTTGGTGTTGGCGTAGTGCTTCAAGCAAGGCATATGTGTATAGAAATGCGTGGTGTTGAGAAGATTAACTCAACTACTACAACTTCGGCACTTCGTGGAAGTTTTATAACTAATCCTGATACTAGAAAAGAGTTTTTCTCTCTTATAAATTCCCCTAGGGAGCCTAGATTTTGAGCTTAAATTCTCTTAAATCAAAACTTAAATCAAAACCACAACTATCAAATATTTTTGGCGTAGTAAGTAAGATTTCATCAACTTCTATAGAGATAACAGGACTTAGGCCAAGCATTGGTGATATTGTAAAAATCATATCAAAAAACAGTTTAAAAGATGGCCTTGGGATGGTGACAGAAGTTAAGCAAGACCGCGCTTATGTTTCGCCGTTTGGTTTTGTTGAAGGTTTTAGGATAGGAGATATGGTTTATCTTAATGAAAGCGGCATGAATATACCTGTGGGAATGGAGCTTTTAGGAAGAGTTGTTGATCCGTTAATACAGCCAAAAGATGGAAAAGGTGCGATAAACTGTACAGACTATGCGCCTATTATGCGAGCTCCTATTGATGCGATGAAAAGAGGGTTAATAGATGAGAAATTTGGCGTTGGTATAAAAACAATTGACGGTCTTTTAACTTGCGGAAAAGGCCAAAAGTTAGGAATTTTTGCAGGAAGCGGTGTAGGAAAATCAACGCTCATGGGAATGATAGTTAGAAACTCAACTGCTCCTATAAAAGTTGTAGCATTAATTGGCGAAAGAGGGCGCGAAGTTCCTGAGTTTATAGAAAAAAATCTAGGCGGAAATTTAGACTCAACTGTTATAATAGTTGCAACTAGTGATGATAGCCCTTTGATGCGAAAATACGGCGCATTTACTGCAATGAGTGTAGCAGAGTATTTTAAAGATCAAGGCATGGATGTGCTTTTTATCATGGATAGCGTTACACGTTTTGCTATGGCACAGCGTGAAATAGGGCTTGCTTTAGGAGAGCCACCAACTAGTAAGGGTTATCCACCATCTGTTTTAGCACTTCTTCCACAACTTATGGAAAGAGCTGGAAAAGAAGAGGGCAAAGGCTCTATAACTGCATTTTTTACGGTTCTTGTTGAGGGCGATGATATGAGTGATCCTATAGCTGATCAAAGTAGATCTATACTTGATGGGCATATTGTTTTAAATAGGGCGCTTACTGATTTTGGTATCTATCCGCCAATTGATATCCAAAATTCAGCTTCAAGAATTATGAATGATGTTGTAAACAAAGAGCACCGAGAAAATGCTATAAAATTTAAAAGATGCTATTCGCTTTTAAAAGAAAATGAGGTTTTACTTAGGATTGGTGCGTATCAAAAAGGAAGTGACAAAGAGCTTGATTTTGCAATATCTAAAAAAGCCTATATGGATGATTTTTTAAGGCAAGGTGCTAATGAAGGCTTTAGTTTTGAAGAAATTGAGAAAAAATTAAGTGAAATAAATAACAAATAAATTTGGATAGGAATGAAATTATAGAAAATAAAGAGAAATTATTAGATGTAGAAAAAAGTAAATTATTTAAATGAGATTTATATTTTTATTTTACTTTTAAAAGGAAAGATAATAAAGCTGATTTGTCTAGAAAATTATTAAAAGATAAAGAAAGATGATTTTTTGTAGCTCAAAATTACATTTAACAGTAATTTTGAGCTACTTCTACTCTCTTCCGCTTAGAAGCGGTACAAAAAGGCACTCCTCTATTTTTTCTTTTGATATGTTGCCACTGAAATCTTTTTTAAATTTATAAATGAATTGTTTGCCGCTTTCTTTCATTGGAGCAACTAAAATGCCTCCATCTTTAAGTTGTGCGAAGATTTTAGGGCTTATGTCTTCACAAGCACAAGAAAAAATGATTCTTTCATAAGGTGAGTATGTTTTCCATCCATCAACACCGTCATCATATCTTATATTTACATTTAGTATATTTAGGTCTTTAAAGCGTATCTTGGCTGTATTTGCCAATTCTTGAATGCGTTCAATACTAAAAACTCTATGCGCAAGTTTTCCCAAAATTGCAGCTTGATAACCACTACCACAGCCAATTTCTAGGATATTATCTACATCTTCACATTCCAAGGCTGTTGTCATTTTTGCAACAGTTATTGGCGAGCTTATCCACTGATTTCCTGATATAGGATGTGGATTTAATTCGTAAGCGTGAGCTTTTATGGGTACAAAAATTTCCCTTGGAGTTTCACAAAAAGCTTTGTAAACTCTAGGACTAAGAGTCATTAAATCTGCTATATTGCTAGCCATTTTGGCACATTTTGTGTATTCTAAACTATTCATTAGCTAAATCTTTACTAAAAGTCATCAAAACTTAAGCTACCCTTGCTATAGTTTGTAACCTTGCTTTCAAAAAAGTTGCTTCTTTGGTCATTAAATTTAGAAAAATCATCAACCCATTTTATCGGATGTGCGGCACCATATTTTGCTTTTAATCCAATAGCTGTTAGTCTTTGGTCTACAAGATAGTGAATGTAGTTTGTGATAATATCATCTGTAAAGCCCATAATTTGGTTTTGAGTGATATATTTACCCCATTTTATCTCAAGATTCCCAGCCTTTTCAAACATTTCATAAATTTTTAAAACTACTTGTTCGCTAAAAAGTTCAGACCTTTCTTTTCTAACTGAGTTTATCATATTTTGAAATATAAGCAAATGTGTTATCTCATCTCTTTGAATGAAGCGTATCATTTGAGCAGAACCTAGCATTTTTCCAGCTCTTGCAAGGGCGTAAATAGATGTAAAGCCACTATAGAAGTAAATTCCTTCTAAAATTTGGTTTGCAACCATTGCAAGAAGGAGTTTTTCGTCAGTTACATCTCCAGCAAGCTCTTCATAAACGCTTGAGATATAGTCATTTTTCTCTCTTAAAACTTCATCGTGTTTTTCCATTTCATAAATCATATCTGTATTATCACAAATCGCTTCAACCATAACTGCGTAACTTTTAGAGTGATTTGCTTCTTCATAAGCCTGTCTTGCTAGTATTGCATTTATTTCTGGTGCTGTAATATAAGGATTTATGTTATCGGCTAGATTGTTTGTTTGGAAGCTATCCATAGATATTAGTTGGCTCCAAACTAAATCATACATTCTTTTTTCTGCTGGAGTTAGATTAAAATTATAATCTCTTACATCGTCTGTCGTGTCAACTTCTCTTGGAAACCATGTATTTGCTTCCATTAAATCCCATAGTTTAAGCGCCCATTGGTATTTTGCTTTTGTAAAATTTAAAATTCCATGTGGATTGCCACTAAAAATTTTTCTATCTGTTAGAGTTTCGTTTGAGCTGGGATTATAAATTTTTTTTCTTTTCATAAAAGGATTCCTTCATAAATTTTATAATTTTTGATTATAACGAAAATTAGTTTAAATAATTAGTATAAAATACTATTTTATACTTTATATTAAGAAAGTTTAAGATAGAATTTATACTAGATTTTTAAATAATTTCCAGAAAGGATGTTTTATGGCTATTATAAATGAAGCAAAAAATATATGGATGAATGGCAAACTAATTCCTTGGAAAGATGCAACAGTTCATGTTTTATCACACTCTTTACATTATGGAAATGCAGTTTTTGAAGGAGTTCGTGCATATCAAACAAAAAAAGGTCTTGCTATTTTTAGACTAAAAGAGCATACAAAAAGACTATTTGACTCAGCAAAATCTTGTCTTATCAAGATACCTTACTCTTATGATGAAGTTTTAAAAGCCCATGTTGATTTACTAAAAAGTAATGATTTTAAAAATGCAGTTTATATAAGACCTATAGCGTTTTTTGGATACGGTACCATGGGAGTTTCAAATGAAGGAGCGCATAATGATCTAGCAATTGCTGCTTGGGAATGGGGTGCTTATATGGGTGAAGAAGCGCTTAAAAAAGGCATAAAAGTAAAAATTAGTTCATGGATGAGAGCTGCTCCGTTTTCCATGATGAATAGAGCAAAATCAAGTGCGAATTATTTTAACTCACAAATGGCAAATTTTGAAGCTAAACAAGCAGGGTGTGATGAAGCATTGCTTCTTGATCCGCAAGGTTATATAGCTGAAGGTAGCGGCGAATGCTTTTTTATCATAAGGGATCGTAAAATCATAACCCCACTAAATAATACAAGTTTGGAAAGCATTACTCAAGCAACAGTTATAGAAATTGCTCTAGACCTTGGATATGAAGTTGTAAGAAGACCAATAACTAGAGATGAAGCATATATCGCAGATGAAGCATTTTTTACAGGAACTGCGGCTGAGGTAACAGCTATTTCTGAGATTGACTCAAGAGTTATAGGTCAAGGCAAGATGGGTGAGATAACATCAAAACTTCAAAAAGCTTATTTTGATGTAGTTATGGGAAATAACCCTAAATTTGAAAAATACTTAACATATATAAAATAAGGAGAAATATGCCAGCTGATTTAAATGATTATTTTAACAAAAAAAGAAACGACAATGGTAGTAATAGCGGCGGAGGAAATGGTTTTAAAAAGCCTGATTTAAATTTCAAAAAGCCTGATTTTGGTAAATTTTCGGGATTGCTTTATGTTTTTATAGTTATAGTAGCAGTAATTGTTGTAGCAAGACCATTTACCATAATACAATCTGGGCAAGTTGGAATTCTTTCAACTGCTGGTAAATTTGAGCCAAATCCTCTTCAACCAGGACTTCATTTTTTTATACCATTTATCCAAGAGGTTATATCGGTTGATACGAAAGTTCGCATTATCAACTATACATCTAATGAAGATTCAGGCGAGATAAATGTAAGAGGCTCTGGAATAATAAAGAAAGCTTCTGTTTCGGTGCTAGATTCAAGAAACTTACCAGTTAGCGTTGATGTTACAGTTCAGTATAGACTAAATGCAACTAACGCTCCTCAAACTATAGCTTCATGGGGACTTAGCTGGGAAAATAAAATCATAGATCCAGTTGTAAAAGAGATTGTAAGAGGTGTTGTTGCTAAATTTACAGCAGAAGAGTTACCACCAAACAGACAAACTATTGCAAGAGATATAGATAAAAACATAAGAACTTATATAGATAATCTTCCAAACAAACCAGTTGAACTTTTGGCTGTACAATTAAGGGAAATTATCTTGCCTCCAAAAGTTAAAGAACAAATTGAACGCGTTCAAATAGCTAAACAAGAAGCAGAGCGTACAAAATATGAAGTTGAAAGAGCAAATCAAGAGGCACTTAAAAAAGCAGCCCTTGCAAAAGGTAATGCTGAGGCTGTAAAAATTGAAGCTCAAGGTAGAGCAGATGCTGTAAAAATTGAAGCCGACTCAACTGCTTATGCAAATAAAGAGATAGCAAAAAGTTTAGATAGAGGCTTGTTAGAGTTAAAACAGATAGAAACTCAGGCTAAATTTAATGAAGCGCTAAGAGAAAATAGTGATGCTAAAATTTTCTTAACTCCTGGCGGTGCTGTACCAAATATCTGGATTGATACCAAAGATAAGCCAAAACAAAGTGCTATAGAAAACAAATAAAGTAAAAAATGGATAATATAAAAGTAGATTGGGCAAAAATTAACGGTCTTTTACCAGTTGTTGTGCAAGGACTTGATAGAGAAGTTTTGATGCTTGCTTATATGAATGAAGAAGCGCTAAATATTAGCTTAGAGACTAAATTTGCCCACTACTTTTCTCGTTCTAAAAATAGAATTTGGAAAAAAGGTGAAGAGAGTGGAAATGTCCAGATTATACATGAGATGTATTTAGATTGTGATAATGATACTCTTTTATTAGTAGTTGAACAAGTAGGTGAATCTGCTTGTCATACAGGTTCAAAAAGTTGTTTTTATAAAAGAATAGATATAAAAAATACTAAGTTGCAACAAGAAAAAGTACAAAATAAAATACAATCTTATAATTTTTCAGACGAACTTTATCATATTATTTTAGATAGAAAATTAAATGGGGATCCAAAAACTTCTTATGTGGCTAAGCTTTTTAGTAAAGGCGAAAACTATTTTTTAAAGAAAATTTGTGAAGAAGCAAGTGAGCTATCTTTTGCTTGCAAGGATTTAGATACGGCTAGAAAATACTCTAAATTTGAGTTTGAAAAATTTGGAGAACATAGTGATGATCCAAAATATGATGTCATTTATGAATGTGCCGATCTAATCTTCCATATTTATGTTGCTTTGGCAAATTATGGAATACATCCAGAACAAATTTATGCAGAACTTCAAAGAAGAGAAGGGATTAGTGGTATAGAAGAAAAAAATAGTAGAAGCGATAAATGAAAATTTTAAATCAGATAAAAGAATTTTTTGTTTTTTATCTTGATCATTGGTATTGGATAGATTTCGCTTCTATTGCTTGGATAGTTGTTTTGTTTTTTTTACTTATTTTATTTTCTATACTTATTTTTAATAAAACCCCATTAATATCACTTCTGACACTGGTTTTATCATTTTTAATTACGATTTTTGCCATAGTTTATGTAAAAGATTATATTGATAACACTGTTCGCAAACGAGATGTGAGTGTAGTTTTGGCAAAACAAATGAATTACTCAGATATGCTGCTTGTAGATGTAAATATTACAAATTTATCTACTCATAAATTTAAATACTGCTCTATAAAGATTGATTTCATAGCAGATGGAAAAAATTTTTTACAAAATTTGATTTATCAATTTAAACCCATTTATACTACATCTCAAATGATATCAGAGCCACTAGATATAAATGAAACTAAAAAATTAAATTTTTTGATAAAAGACTTTGGTTATAAGCCTAGTTACAAAATAATTGCAGATTCGGAGTGTTTTTAATGAGCTACTTTACTATATGGCATATTTTAGTCTTAATTTGTGCTATTTTGATTTTTGTTTTACTAAATTTATTGATTTATTTAAATAAAAGTAAGCCAAAAAACTTTTATTCGCTCATACTTGTTAATTTTTTGATCGTTACAATTGGCTCTATTATGGTAATGTTGGCGCTTGATGATAAGTTAAAAACGGCTATTATTACAGATGTTAGTACTCAAAGAGTATATATAAATGAAACTATTGTGCTTAAAGGTAGTGTTAAAAATACAAGTAAATATAATTTTTCTAGCTGTGTGGTATCAATTCAAATGAACTCAAGTCCTGGAAAATTGCAAGATCTTAGTGAGCACCTAACAAAAACAAATAACTTTTTTAGTTTTTTGTATAAAAATGAAAAAGAAGATTCTGCTCCTGTAAAAGTTAGTGTAAAAGTAGATAATATAAAACCATTTGAGCTTCGTCCTTTTAGTGCGATTCTTGCTTATCCACCAAATTTTATAGATCCTAAGTTTATTTATAAGATTCAATGTAGATGATGATATATAGCCGTAATTTCTTTGTTAATGCAAAATTAAAATCTTATAGTATATAATGTCAAAAAATAAATACAAGGTAAAATATAAATGAAAAAAATCATTTTCTCATGTGTTTGTGCTTCTATGCTTTTTTCGCAAACAGCTGATGAATTTTATAAAAAAGCAGTTGAGTTTGAACAAAGTGGTGATTTTCAAAATGCCATGAAGTATTACAAAATGAGTGCAGAAAAGAGCATAAATTTTGAAAATACTCTTCAAAAGGATGTTACTCATGAAACAAAAAATGAGCCTATTTTGCAAAGTAAAACTACAACAAGAGAAAATATTTCTAGTAGCTCTTTAGAAGATAAATTAGGCATTAGACTTTATAAACCAACTTATTTTATATATGCGTATGATTTTCATGATAAAGGTGATAGACACAATGGTGAGTCTAAATTTCAAATCAGTATAGAAAAACCTCTTACTTATGATTTATTTGGTATGAACGAGACAATATCTGTTGCGTATTCTCAAAAATCTTTTTGGCAGATTGAAAAAAACTCTTCTCCGTTTAGAGAAAACAACTACGAGCCTGAAATTTTTATGACCATACCAAATATGTCGAGTAACTATGGATTTGTTGATTGGGTTAGATTTGGTATAAATCATCAGTCAAATGGAGAAGGCGGAGAGACTTCTAGATCTTGGAATAGGGCATATGTCTCAACAAAGCTTACTTTTGGTGATCTTAGTATAACGCCTAGAGCTTGGTATTCTTTTAGCCCAGATGATTATAATGATGACATAAATAGTTATATGGGATATGGAGATATTGAAGTTGCATACGATTTATATGGACATAAGCTTGCGGCACTTTTTAGAAATAACTTAAATTTTGGCGATAATAATCGTGGTGCAGTAGAGCTTTCTTGGTATTTTCCACTATTTAATGGAATATATGGATATTTACAATACTTTAATGGTTATGGAGAAAGCTTGATTGATTACAACAGACAAGTAAATAAAGTCGGGCTAGGTATAGCTGTTTTAAAATAGCTTAAATGTAAATTTCTGGCAACTTTTTGCTAGAAATCTATAATCTACGTAAAATAATATAAGTAATATGAATATAATAAAAAGAAAACCTTGATAAGGAAATTTTATCAAGGTTATTTAGTTTTAAGCAGCTGGATAAACAGAAACTTTTTTTCTTGCTTTATCTTTTCTTTCGAATTTAACAAAACCGTCAATTAGCGCAAATATAGTATGATCTTTGCCTATACCAACATTGCTACCTGGATGAGTTGCTGTTCCTCTTTGGCGGATTATGATATTACCAGCACGTACGAATTCGCCACCGAATTTTTTTACACCTAAGCGGCGACCAATAGAATCACGGTTATTTTGAGTTGAACTCTGACCTTTTTTGTGTGCCATCTTTTATCTCCTTAGGCTTGTATGCTTGTAACTTTTACGCGTGTGAATTGTCTTCTAAATCCGCGTTTTAGTTTTGAGTCTTTTCTTCTGCGTTTTTTATAGATAATGACTTTTTTATCTTTACCTAAATTAACTATCTCTAAGACAACTTTCGCACCCTTAACAAATGGTGCCCCTACCGTTAAACTACCGTTATTTACAGCTAATACGTCTGTAATTTCGATAGTATCTTTTTTTTCAGCTTCAAATCTATCAAGGTTTAGATAATCACCTTCGCTAACCTTATACTGTTTGCCGCTGTGTTTGATAATTGCGTACATCAAACTATCCTTTAAATTTGGTAAGACCAAAAAGCACTTTTTATATAAAAAGATTTATGGAGCTTAATTTGGTTGCAGTCTGATAGTATATCTCAAATTTACTTAAAAGATTGTAAAACTATCTTGCAATATTGCAAGATAGTTTAGAAAATTAAAATTTAAAGTCAGGTTTTGGAGTTTTGTTTGTGCTAGCTGGAAACATAGGGTAAGTTACTTTTGGCATCTCGCCTGTTAGCGATTGTAAAAAAAGTTTTTATACTAGAAGCTTCTGCATCTGTTATTTCTATACCAAGTTGAAGACTTCCCATAGTTTTTATAGCTTCTTCTATGCTCCAAATTGCACCATTATGGAAATAAGGCGCGGTTAAAGTAATGTTTCTAAGGGTTGGAGTTTTTACAAGACCATTTGCATCTCCTTTGAAATCGCCAAGATCAGCAAATTTATATTTTTTAGCTAGATCAAATGCCTGCATACTTCCGCCTAAATTTATGCCATTATGACAAGTTACACAACCTTTGTCTATAAAAAGTTTTAAGCCATCTTGTTCAGCCTTGCTAAGAGCTTTTTTATCACCTCTTAAAAATTTATCATATTTTGAAGGAGTTATAAGTGTTCTTTCAAACATTGCTATTGCATCGGCGATATTGTCAAATGTAACGCTATCTTTTCCATATATTTTGGTAAACTCAGCAACATATTCTGGAAGTGAAGCTATTTTTTCAACTGCTAAATTGGCAGGAGTTGCCATTTCTACTGGATTTTCTATAGGTCCTTTAGCTTGATCAGATAGAGTTGCGGATCTACCGTCCCAAAATTGAGTTGTGTTGAAAACAGAGTTATAAACTGTTGGAGAGTTGAGATGATGTGGATTTTCTTTCCACCCATGCCCAACTGCTGCGCTTACGCCATCTGTTCCACCAAGTCCTAGATTATGACAGGTGTTACAGCTTATAATTCCACTTTTTGAAAGTCTTGGCTCAAAATATAATTTTTTACCAAGTTCTGCTTTTTCATTTGTAAATTTACCAGGTTCTAAGCCAATAGATTTAAGCGCACTATCAACTTCTTTTTGTGTTTTAGGAAGAGGTAATAATCCAGCGTCTTTTGCACTTTGTGCAAGATCGGCAGCAAATGTAGAGCTAACAATTAGCATTGAAGCAACTATGGAAATGAATTTCATTTATAATCCTTTAATAAAATATTATGTATAAATTTTATTTTACAATAATTTTTATTAAAGAAATTTAAAATTATAATGTTTAAATAAAAATATTTCTTTAATATAACTAAGTGATTTAAATTTAATATTACTAAATTTAAAAATATCTTGATATAATAAATTTTTATATCTCAATAAAAGTTTATAAATGGCTGATGACGAAAAAACAGAAGAACCCACATCCAAAAAGATTGAAGATGCCAGAAAAGAAGGCAATGTTCCTAAAAGTCAGGATTTATCTGGATTTATAACTCTTCTTGTAGCGCTTATCTTGGTTCTTGTAATGATACCATTTATAGGGAAACAACTAATTTTTTTATATCAATATTATCAAAGCATGATTGGCGTAGAATTTACAAAAGAATTAGTTTATGAAATAGTTATTACTTCAGCACTAAGAACCTTGATGATGATTTTGCCAATAGCAGTAAGTGTTGCTATAGCTGGAGTTATAGGTAGTGTTATGCAGTTTGGTTTTATTTTTACAACAAAACCACTTGAGTTTAATTTAAATAAAATAAATCCTTTAAGCGGTTTGAAAAAACTATTTTCTCTTAAAAAAATAGGAGAGAGTCTAAAAATAATTTTAAAAGTAAGTTTGGTTTTTATAGTGGCGTTTTACTTTTTGCTTTCATTTACAAAAGAGCTTCCACAAACTCTTCTTTTTACAATGTTTAATCAACTAATATGGCTAAAAGAAAAGATTATAATATTAGCTTCTGTTATGTTGCTACTTTTTTTGATTATATCGATTTTGGATGTATTTCTTGTGAGATTTCAGTATTTTAAAGGACTTAGAATGAGCAAACAAGAGATAAAAGATGAGTATAAACAAATGGAAGGTGATCCACAAATAAAAGGTAAAATTAGGAGTTTACAAAGACAAATGGCGCAGCGCAGGATGATGCAAGATATTCCAGTTGCAGATGTTGTTATAACTAACCCAACCCACTACGCAGTTGCATTAAGGTATGATAAGAGTAAGGAAAATGCACCTGTGGTATTAGCAAAAGGAGTTGATTATCTCGCACTTAGGATAAGAGCAATTGCTACTGAAAATAAAGTTCCAATTATAGAAAATCCGCCTCTTGCAAGAGAGCTATATAAGGTTTGTGATATTAATGATGAGATACCAGCTAATTTATATAGAGCCGTTGCTGAGGTGTTAAGCTTTGTGTATTCTAGTAATAGAACAAAATTTAAAAACAAGCTATAAAAAATTATTTTTGTGCATTTCCAATGCTATCTAAAACAGATTTTTGTGTTTTTACATCGTTTTTGTTAACTTTAAAATATATTTTTACTGATTTTGAATTATTGTTTTTAAGAGAATTTTTTATGCTGGAAAATGCAGAAAAATTTAAAGATTTTGAATCTATACCATTTTGCGATAAAGCTTTTGTAACATTATAAGCTCTTTGTGATGCTAATTTAAAATTTTCTAAATCATCGCTGTAGTCATCAGCATATCCGCGCACTTCTATATTTACTTGAGATGGAAGTTTTTTTATGGTTAGAGAAACTATTTTTATGAAATTTATTATATTTGGATCGTTTATATCAGCACTTCTAGGCTCAAATTTGATAGAAGCAGGAAAATCAAGCGCCACTTGAGACTCTTTTTGATCAAGCAATGACATAAGTTCTTGACCTACTTCAGAATCTGAATCCGCAGAGAATTTTTTATTGACCATTGCATCTTTATTCGTATTTTCCATTCCACCAGACTTTTGCCCTTTCATGGCAACAGTTTTTGGTTGGTCAAATATTTTTATAAACTCAGTTTGTAAAGCTTCTGTTTTACTTTTGCTTGAATCAGAAATTGCCCAAAGAGCAATAAACAAAGCTAGAAGTAAAGATAAGAAGTCGGCATAAGGAACAGCCCACTTTTCACCAGCTGGACACTCCTGAGGTTTGTTCTTTTTTGACATTTTTATCCTTAGTTAAATTGCGAAACTCTAGGCTCGCCTTGAGGCAAGTAGTTAAACAATTTTGCTTCCAAATTTCTTGGGTTTGCACCTTCTGAAATGCCAACAATTGCTTCTATTATTATAATTCTTTGTTTTATTAAATCTTTTGCATTTGACATCATCTTTGTACCAAATGGTATAAAAAATGCATAAGCTCCCATAATTCCAGTAACTGTTGCTGTAAAAGCACCAGCAATACCAGCAGCCATCGCAGCAGGGTCTGAAAGAAGACCAAGAGCAAGCATAAGACCCATAACCGCACCAACTAGACCAAATGTTGGACAGCTTTCCCCAGCTCTTATCCAGTAGTGTGAACATTCATGATAATATTCTTCTAACGCTTCTAGTTGTAGTTCAAGATTTTCTTTTATTTCGTCAATTGGCTGTCCATCTATCATCATCATCATGCCATCTTTTAAAAATTGATCCTCTATAGATGCTGTTTTAGATTCTAATGCCAAAATCCCATCTTTTCTAGCTATTGTAGAGTATTCTACCATCATGGAAATAGTATCTCCAAAATTTACGCCAGCTCCTTTAAATACAGTTTTTAGCTCTTTAAAGGCAGCTTTTACATATCTTTTATGTGTAGCTGTAACAGAAGCAAGCATAGCTGTTGGGATAACGATCAAAAATGATGAAAGATGTATAACGTGTATAGGATTTCCACCCTCAAGGATATCGCCCACAGAGATACTTGTGATTGCCAAAGTTAGACCTAGTATAGTAGATAAATCCATTTAATCTCCATTAAACAATTGTCCCGCCATTATACTTCAAATTTCTTAAAATTTGTATTAAATTTTATTTTAAATCCCCCCAGTTTTGCGCCATGCTTAGGCTTGTTTTAAGCGGAACATTTAATTTAATTATATTTTCCATTATATTTTGAGCTTTAATTCCAAACTCGCTTGCTAGCTCTTCTTTAACTTCAAAAACAAGCTCATCGTGAATTTGAAGTAGCATTTTTGTATTATCATTTAAGTGTTTAGAAATTTCAAGCATTGCAATCTTTATGACATCAGCCGCACTTCCTTGAAATTTTGTATTGACAGCTTCTCGTTCATACATCGCAAGTTGCATTGGAGTAGCCTTAGAGAAGTCAAAGTAGCGTTTTCTACCAAGCAAAGTAGTAGTAAAACCGCTATTTTTGGTATCATTTTTTATACTTTCTAAAAACTCTTTTATAGTTGAAAATGCTTTAAAGTATCTATCAATATAATCTTTTGCATCGTTTCTTGAAATATTGATTTGATTCGCAAGTTTGCTTGAGCCCATGCCATAAATTAGCCCAAAATTTATGCTTTTTGCTATAGCTCTATAGTTGCTATCACTACTTCCAAATATACTTATAGCCGTTCTTGAATGGATATCTTCATCTTTGTTAAATGCATCTAAAAGTGCAGGATCTTTGCTAAAATGTGCAAGAAGTCTTAATTCGATTTGTGAATAATCAAGCGATATAAAAGTGTAACCATCTTTTGCTTCAAAGACTTCTCTCATTTGTTTGGCTAAACTTCCGCGAGCAGGAATATTTTGTAAATTTGGATTTTTACTCGAAAGTCTTCCTGTAGCTGTACCTGTTTGAATAAAACTTGTAAAAACTCTATTGTGTTTATTTTTATTTGCAAGCGTATAAAGTGGCTCACAATATGTACTTTGGAGTTTGTAAAGTTCTCTATATAGTAATATTTTATCAATCACTGGATGCTCTTCTAGAAGTGAGTTTAGTACATTTTCGTTTGTACTATAGCCAGTTTTTGTTTTTTTACCAGTTGGAAGATTTAATTTTTCAAAAAGCACTTCTCCAAGCTGTTTTGGAGAGTTTATGTTAAATTTTTCACCACTTAAATCATAAATTTCATCTGTTAAAATTTTTAGATTTTTCTCATTTGAGCCAATTAGTTCTTTTAATTTTTCTAAATTTAGCTTTATGCCGTTATTTTCCATATCTAAAAGTACTTTTATGAAAGGAAATTCTAAATTCTTAGCTAAATTTAAAAGCTTTTCATCAAGAGAATTTTTAAAGGTATTAAAAAACTTAAGCGTTATCCAAGCATCTTCGCTTGCATATTTTAGTGCATTTTCAAGCTCAACGCTTCCAAAATTTTCACCTTTTTTAACAACTTCTTCAAATTTTATCGTATCATAATCATAAAGTCTTTTTGCAAGATTATCCATGCCTGCACTAAGCTCAGGATTATCAAGCCAAGCAAGTATCATGGTATCTGCGTATTTTTTAGGTAAATCTATGCCAAGGCAGTTTTTTACTATGTTAAAATCATATTTTAAATTTTGCCCAACTACAAAACCTTTGAAAATTTTCTCTACTGCCCACGTAGCAGCTTTTAGGCTAACTTGTTTTGGTGCACCTAAATATTTATGCGCTAGAGGTACATAATAGCTTTTTTTATCATTAAAACAAAATGAAAAACCTACTATGTTTGCTGTTTTGCTATCAAGACTTGTGGTTTCGGTATCAAAAGCTATAATGGTATCTTCACTGATGTCGTGTAAAATTTCGCTTAAAACACTTTCATCTAATATAAGCACTGGTTCGAAATTTAGGGTTATTTTATCGGCTTTTTGTTGTAAATTTGAAAGAATGCGATTTAGTGAATAATCTTTTAAAATTTCAGTTACATTTAAAAGTGGATTAGTTTGAGGAAACTTTGCTTTTGTAATGTCTGGAACTTCTATGTCATCGTATAAAGAGGCTAGTTTTTTGCTAAGAAATGCATTTTCTTTTCCTTCTATTAAAAGATTTCTAGTTCTTTCATTTCCAACTAAGCTTAAATTTGAGTAAATTCCTTCTAAATTTTTAAACTCATCAAGAAGTTTCTTGGCACCTTTTTCTCCTATACCTTTGATTCCTGGGATATTATCAGATGTATCACCACAGATGGCTAAAAAGTCTATTATTTGTTCTGGAAAAACACCGTATTTTTCATAACAACCATCTCTATTATAAAGCTCTTTTTTTGCAGCTGAGTATATATTTACATTTTCAGAAATTAGCTGATATAGATCTTTATCGTGAGTTACTATGTTAATTTGCATTTCGTTTTTAAATTTTTTTACTACGCTTGCTATTATATCATCTGCCTCATAACCTTCTTTGCCAAGACTATAGAGTCCCATTTTTTCTATCATATCTATACAAACTACAAGCTGTTCTTTTAAATCTTCTGGCGGGCTAACGCGGTTCATTTTGTAGTTTGCATCAATCTCGCTTCTAAAGGTTCCCCCCTTGCTATCAAGTGCAAAGATGATGTAATCGCTTTTGAATTCATTCTTTAAATTCATTATGAAATTTGCAAAACCGTTTACCATGCCACTTGGTTTGCCATTTGCTGACTTAAGTGAAGTCATTGCATAGTAAAGTCTGAAAAAAAATCCAAATGTATCAACAATAGTTAGTGTTTTCATATATACTCCTAAAGTTTTCTATATTTTTTACAAAAGTTGCAAAATTTAGAGTTATGCAAGGTGATACCAAGCCCCATAAATGTAATCACACCAAGATAGGTTGTAAGCATATCTAGTAGGAAATAAAACACAAGCTGTTTTCCTTGCATTTCAACTTTAGATGAAAAATACATAGATATACAAACTGCTATGATAAAAACCCCAAAGTGTTTTAATTTATTTGGAATTTTTATAAAAAAGCTCAATATAAAAAATGGTGCAAGACAAATCGCACCTCTTAACATCGTGCTTAAAAAAAGATAAACGGCTATCACTTTTTTCCTTTTAATTCATAGCTCAAATACTCTCCTGTGTAAGAGTGTGTTTTTTTGTAGTTTTTTGCTATTTCTTTTGGTGAGCCTGTTGCTATTATTTTTCCACCTCCAGCTCCACCTTCTGGACCCATATCTATTAGATAATCACAGTTTTTTATGATATCCATGTTGTGTTCTATAACAAAAACAGAATTTCCAAGATCAACAAGATGTTGCAAAACTTTTGTAAGTTTGTCTATATCTGCGAAATGTAGTCCAGTTGTTGGCTCATCTAATATATAAAGTGTGTTTCCAGTATCGCTTCTGCTTAGCTCTTTTGCTAGTTTTACGCGTTGAGCTTCGCCTCCACTTAGAGTTGTAGCATTTTGACCAAGTGTTATGTACCCAAGACCAACATCATGAAGAGTATGTAAAATAGCATGGATTTTTGGTATAGCTTTAAAAAACTCTAATGCATCATCTACGCTCATATTTAACACATCTGAAATATTTTTGCCTTTGTATAAAATCTCTAATGTCTGGGCGTTGTAACGAGTGCCATTGCATGTATCGCAAACTACTGTAATATCAGGCAAGAAGTGCATTTCTATTTTTATTTCACCATCGCCTTGGCATTTTTCACATCTGCCACCTTTAACATTAAAGCTAAATCTACCTATTTTGTATCCTCTAAGTTTAGCTTCTTTGGTTTGTGCAAAGAGATTTCTTATTTCATCCATTACACCTGTATAAGTTGCGGGATTACTTCTTGGAGTGCGACCTATTGGACTTTGATCAAGATATATAACTTTATCAAGTTTTTCAAGGCCATCTATGATAACGCCTTTTGTTTTTTTGATTTTTTTGGCATGATTTAGTTGCTCAAGTGCATTTGGAAGAAGTGTTTGAAGAACAAGAGAGCTTTTCCCACTTCCACTAACTCCTGTAATCCCTACTAAATTTCTAAGCGGAAATTTAGCGCTTAAATTTGATATGTTGTTTATATTTACATTTTTTATTTCTAAGAAATCTTCTTGTTTTCTGTTTTGATAATATTCTATATTTTTTTCACCATTTAGATACTGTGCGGTTTGTGTTCCTGATTTTAATAAATTTGCAACATCTCCGCTAAATATCACATTTCCACCATGCATACCAGCTCCTGGTCCAATATCAACTACAAAATCTGCTTCTTCTATAGTCTTTTTATCGTGCTCTACTACAATTACTGAGTTTCCTTTTTCTTGTAGACTTCTAAGTGTTGTGATTAGTTTTGCTGTATCTCTTTCATGAAGCCCTATGCTTGGCTCATCTAAAACATACATTACCCCACTTAAGCCACTTCCTATTTGAGATGCGATTCGTATCCTTTGAGCCTCACCACCACTTATAGTTCTTGCATCTCGCCCTAAACTAAGATAACCAAGTCCTACATTTTTAAGAAAATAAAGCCTTGCATTTATCTCATTTAATATAGGTAAAGCTATGGTTTTTTCTTGTTCATTTAGATAATTAAAATTCTTCTCATCGCTAAAAAATTCTACACACTTTTCAATGCTCATATCTAAAATATCACCTATCCCAACGCCTGCAACTTTTACACTTAAACTTTCTGGTCTTAATCTATGCCCAAAACAATCAGGGCAAACTTTCTCGCTCATAAAATTTTCTAAATCTTTATGATCTTTTAAGATATCATAAGCCATCTTTATAACACCTTCAAATTTACGTGTTAATTTGTGCCTTTTCCATAAAAATATGATATCTTTTACACTTCCATAAAGTAGAAGTTTTTGGTCATCTTCACTTAAATCGCAGTATGGCACATTTGTTTTTATGCCCATTTGTTCGCAAAATGCTTGTAAAAATTTAGCGTAATAACTTTTAAAAAATCCATGCATTATTTTTATAGCACCACCTGTGATAGTAGCGTTTTCATTTATAATCTTTGTTAAATCTAAGCTAAATCTTATTCCAAGTCCATCGCAGCTTTCACAAGCTCCTTTTGGAGAGTTGAAACTAAATGAAAGTGGCTCAAGCGGTTTAAAAGAAATTTTACAATCAAAACAAGCCATATGTTCGCTAAAATGGATGTGTGAGTTTTTGATATCAAGTTCTTTTGCGTTTGCTATCTCAACTTCAACTTCTCCAAAACTCTCATGAAGTGCTTTTTCGACATCATCTGCAATTCTTGCTGAGTTTTCTTTACTTACGCTAACTCTATCTATGATTATAGAAATGGAGTGTTTTTTGGTTTTGCTAAGTTCTATCTCTTCATCTAGACGCACCATAACACCATCAATTATCGCTCTAACGTAGCCTTTATTTCTCATATTTTCTAAAATATCAGAAAAAGTTCCTTTTTTTTCGCGAACTATTGGAGAGATGATAGAAATTTTTGCTCCATCAGGAAATTTTAAAATCTCATTTATAATATCACTAGCACTCATTTTTGAGATCGGTTTGCCACATTTATGGCAGTGTTGTACGCCAATTCTTGCATATAGCAAACGCATATAATCATAAATTTCAGTTATCGTCCCAACAGTTGAGCGAGGATTTTTAGACGTTGTTTTTTGGTCAATTGCGATAGCTGGTGTTAGGCCTTCTATCTTTACAACATCAGGTTTTGCAATTCTATCTAAAAACTGCCTTGCATATGAGCTTAAGCTTTCTAAATATCTTCTTTGTCCTTCGGCATAGAGTGTATCAAATGCAAGTGTGCTTTTGCCACTCCCGCTAAGTCCTGTAAAAACTACGAGTTTATTTTTGGGTATTTTTAAATTTATATTTTTTAAATTATGTTGTTTGGCACCTATCACATTTATAATATCATTCATTATTTTTCCTAGCTTTGATAAATCAAATTTAATCTTTTATTATAGGCAAAAAAATATAACATATGTTTAAATTTATAAACTTATATTATAAATTGATATATAATCTTTTAAAAATTAAAGGAAAATAATGAAATATTTAAAACAAATTATGATTATTTTAGGCATATCTTTTTTAGCCGAGATGCTAAGTTATGATTTGCCAGGAAATATACCAAGTAGTATTTACGGGCTTGTTATCATGTTTTTTGCTCTATATTTTAAGGTAATAAAAGTTCATCATATAAGAGAAACTGCTGTATTTTTCATAGAGATAATGCCAGTTGTTTTTATACCAGCTGGAGTTGGTCTTATAAACTCACAAAGTGAAATTTTAAAAAATTTCTTTCCTATAATTACGATAACATTTATCAGTACAATTGTAGTAATGCTTGCGAGTGGTCTTATAACACAGATGGTTTATAAATTTAGTAAGAAAAATTAATAAGTTATCATGAGAGAAGTTTTTTTAAATTCTGCATTTTTTGGCGTATTTTTATGCTTAGCATCACATCAACTGGGCATTTTTATAAAAAGAAAGTTTAAATTTTCCATCTTAAATCCGCTTTTACTAGCTATAATTTTTTGCATATTGTTTCTTTATTTATTTGACATACCGTATGATAAATTTAATGCAAGTGCAGGACATATAAGTTTTTTTCTAACCCCAGTAACAATTTGTTTGGCTGTGCCTTTATACGAGCAATTAGAGCTTTTAAAACATAATTATGTTGCCATAATGTTAGGCTTGATAAGCGGTGTATTTTTTGGTCTTTTGAGCATATTTGCTCTTAGTTTTGTTTTTGGACTAGATCATCAAATGTATGTAACTATGCTTCCAAAATCCGTAACAACACCAATTGCCATAGGTATTTCACATAAGCTCAATGGTATAGTTACTATAACAGTTGCTTTAGTTATTATAACTGGAATTTTTGGTAGTATCATAGCTGATAGCTTGTTTAAAATATTTAAGATAGATAATAAAGTTGCTAGAGGCGTATCTCTTGGGTGTGCATCACACGTAATGGGAACTGCAAAAGCTATAGAATATGGAGATATAGAAGGCGCTATGGCATCTTTATCCATAGCAGTAAGTGGACTTTTAACGGTTATTGGCGCATCTATTTTTGCAAAATTTTTTTAAGTTAAGGATAAAAAATGATAATATCTATAGGAAGACAAACAGGAAGCGGTGGTAGAGAGATAGCCTATAAACTCTCAAAAGAACTAAATTTTACTTATCTAAATAAAGAAAAATTGCTTCAAAAGGCTAAAGATTTTGGCTATTTTGAAGAGATGAATAGACTTTATAAAGAAAAACCAGTCAATTCTCTTTTGCAAGCTATTGTTAAAAACGAAATAGCCGTAGAACGAAAAGATAGTATAAAAAAAATTTATAATGAACTAACAAAAGATGATAACTATATCATAGTTGGAAGATGTGCTAACTATTTTCTAAGACAAAATAGTGAGTTTTTATCTGTATTTTTACACGCTAATATGGAATTTAAGCTAAAAAGGATAATGGAGCAAGAAAATTTAAATAGGCAAAAAGCTAGCGATTTTATAGAGTTAGAAGATGAAAATAGAGAGTCATTTCACAATTACTATACAGATGAAAAATGGGGAGAGAGTATTTATTATGATTTATGTATAAATACGTCTAAATTTGGTATAGATAAATCAATGGTTTTGATCATAAATGCTTTGAAAGATTTATGATTTAAAGAAATATTATTTTTCTTAAAGTTAGTAAAAACATGCTTATATACAGAACTAAAAGCCATTTTTTTTGTAAACTTTTTTCCATTTTAAAGCTTACCCCAGTTCCATAATAAACTCCAAGCAAACTACCTAAACCTAGGATAATTCCTGCTTGATAATTTACATGCCCATTTATAGCAAGTGATATAAAGCCACTAACTGAGCTAAATATTACAAAAAATAGCCCTATAGAAACTGCTTTTTTTATATCTACACCTAAAAAGCCAACTAAAATAGGAGTTAAGAAAAGCGCACCACCAATGCCCATGCTTATAGCGATAGCTCCTATGCAAAAACCTATTATGAAAAGCGTAAAATTTGGTGGATTTTTAGGCTTAGCATTTAAATTTGAAGTAAAAAATTTGATTATAGCTATGATTAGAGTTAAAAGTAGTCCGATTTCTAGAATTTTTTCATCAATAATACTTACTATAAAACCGCTTAAACTAGCCCCAGCAAGTCCGCCAAATCCTACAAAGATACCATTATCTATTTTTAATCTTCCCTTTTTATAATTAACAAAAGATCCAAATGTCGCGCTAAATAACATCTGAAGTATGGAAATTCCAACAGCTGTTTTTATATCATATCCCATGTTTATCATCATTGGCACAACTATAGTTCCACCACCTATGCCAAAAAAACCAGAGCAAAAACCAGTAAAAATGCCAAAAACAATTAGAAAAAAAATTTCCATAATAATATCTTTATTTTTAATTTGGTTTTGTGATTTTACCTATATTTTTGTTAAGAGACGGTAAAGTGATTTTATTTTATAATGCTTTAATTATATACTTAATATATGGAGTTTTATGCTTTTACTAGAGCCTTTGGCATGTTATGAAAAAATTTTAAAAATTTATAAAAATAGCTTTTTGGCTGAAGATAGCTTGCAAGTTATAATTGGAGTTGATTGTACTTATGTAAGTGGCGAAAATTTATGTGAGTTAAAAGACAAATTTAACTCTACTAAGGCTAATAAAATAGCTCCCTTTGCCGGTCTTTTTGGTGTGATGAGCTATGATATAGTTAAAACTATAGAGAGTATTGGGATAAAAAAAGATAGTTATTATGACTTTCCAAATTTCTACTACGCAAACGCAAAAGCTTATATTCACTATGATAAAATGAGTAAAATTTATACATTTTATGATGATTTAAATTTAGAAGAAAGACTCTCTAGATCTTATATAAAAAGCGAAAAAAAAGAGTATAAATTTAAAATTTTAACAGATTATCAAAAAGAAAAATCCTACTTCTTTGATATGCTAAAAAAGGCAAAAACTTATATAGAAAATGGCGATATATTTCAAGTTGTTTTAGGTGAAATTTTAAGGGTTGAGACTGATTTATCCAGCCTTGAGTTTTACAAAAAACTAAAAATAAATAACGAAAGCCCCTATATGTTTCACTTTCCTACTATGTATGGCGATGTAGTTGGAAGCAGTCCTGAGCTTGTGTTTGAGATAAAAGATGATAACATTTTTGTTGCCCCAATAGCAGGAACAAGAAAAAGGGGAGAAAGCCACGAGAAGGATATGCTTTTAAAGGCTGATTTGCTAAATGATGAAAAGGAACTTGCTGAGCATAAAATGCTTATAGATTTAGCAAGAAATGACATAGGGAAACATGCAAAATCGGCATCCGTTAGAGTTGCAAAACCAATGCAAGTTGTATTTTATGAAAGCGTTATGCATATCATCAGCGAAGTTTGGGGTAAAAAAGATAAAAATAGTGATAACTTTGATATCTTTTCAAGTATTTTTCCAGCTGGAACGCTTAGTGGAAGCCCAAAGATAAGGGCTATGCAAATCATAGATGAACTTGAGCTAAAAGAGAGAAAAGTTTATGGTGGAGGCATAGGGTTTTGGCATTTTAACGGCAACGTGCAAATGGCAATACTTATAAGAAGTGCTATTTTTAGTTCAGGCATCGCATACATAGGCGCAGGAGCTGGCATAGTTTATGATAGCGTCCCCGAAAATGAGTATATGGAAATTTGCAACAAACGAAACTCATGCCTAAAAGTTATAAAAGAGTTGTGTAAAGAAGAAAAATGATACTTATAATAGATAATTACGATAGTTTTGTTTACAACATTTATCAATACATAAAGCAGATGAGTAGTGATAATGTGATGTGTGTGAGAAACGATAAAATCACGCTTGATGAGATAAAAAGGTTAAATCCAACTCACATCATCTTAAGTCCTGGTCCAAAACATCCAAAAGATAGTGGAATTTGCTTAGAAATTTTAAAAGCTGATTTAAATGTGCCTATACTTGGCGTTTGTCTTGGTCACCAAGCAATCGGTTTTGTATTTGGCGGAGAAATTTCTAAGCTACAAAAACCACTTCATGGTAAAACTTCTCATATAAAAGTCTATCAAAAAGGGGTAATATTTGATGGATTAAGCGAAGAGTTTAGTGTCATGAGATACCATTCTTTACATGTTAGTAAGTTACCAACTGATTTTGAAATTTTAGCAAAAAGCTTGGATGATGATGTTGTAATGGCTTTTAGGCATAAAAATAAACCTATTTTTGGTGTGCAGTTTCACCCAGAAAGCTATTTTAGCGAGTATGGCAAAAAAATTATAGAAAATTTTATAAATTATAATATAAATTCAAAAGGAGAAAATATGACAAGTTTTGCCCCATACATGTTAAAGCTTCAAAAAGGATATCCGCTTGATAGCTCGGATTATGAGGTGATCTGCAAGGCGCTTGATGATAAAGATTATGATATCGTGCAACTCGCAGGGCTTCTAGTGCTAATAAGCGAAAAAAGCCTTTATGCTGATAGTCTTGCTGCGTTTGTAAAAAATATCTTAAAATACTCACTTACTTATAGTGATGATGGTGAGTTTTTTGATATCGTTGGAACTGGTGGAGACCGCTTAAAAACGATAAATATCTCCACAACTACAGCTTTTATCCTTGCAGCTCTTGGCGTGAAGGTTTCAAAGCATGGCAATAAAGCAGTTACAAGCAAAAGCGGAAGTAGCGACGCGCTTAGTGCTTTAAATATACCAATGAGCGGTAGTTTGCAAGAAAACAGAAAACTTCTTGAAGAAAAAGGTTTAGCGTTTTTTCATGCGCCACTTTTCCATAAAATAACAGCTGAGGTTAAAGAAGTTCGCGATCGCTTAAAGATAGGAACAGTTTTTAATATGCTTGGACCACTTTTAAATCCAAATTTATCGCTTCGTTATCAAATAGCTGGAAACTACCTTGAAGAAGTTAATGAATTGATGGCAAAAACACTTATGAACTTAGGTAGAAAACACGCTTTAGTAGTGCATGGAATGGATGGTATGGATGAGATAAGTATTTGCGATGAAACGCTAATCCACGAAGTAAAAGATAATAAAATCATAGAGTATAAAATCACGCCTGAGCAATTTGGATTTAACAGAGCTTTTCATAAAGATGTTGAGGGTGGAACTGGTGAAGAAAACGGCAAAGTGCTTGAGGCAACTCTAAAAGGCGAGATAAGCGGGGCTAAATTTGATATAGTTGTCTTAAACGCTATGTTTGGCATGTATTGTGCGCAGAAAGTAAAAACCCCAATGGATGCAAAAGAGATGATTTTAAAAGCTATAAAAGATGGCAAAGTTTGGGAGTTTTATCAAGATTATAAAAATGCAAAAAATTAAAATTTGTGGCATAAAAAGCTCTAAGGAAGCTAGAAGTATTATAAATTTAAACATAGATTATCTTGGCGTTATTTTTGCGCAAAGCAAAAGAAAAGTTAGTGTAGACATAGCATGTGAGATTTCAAATTTAGCTCATACAAACGCTAAAAAATGCGTAGGTATTTTTGCTGATATAGATGAAAATGAGATTTTACAAATTTGTAAAACTGTAAATTTGGATATAGTTCAAATTTATGGTGAAATTTTACCAAATTTATATGAGGGCTTGCATGCTAAAAACATAGAAATTTGGAGAGTTTTTAATATAAGCAATGAGTTTCCAAATTTAAATGATAAATTTTATGATATGGCGCTTTTTGACTCCAAAGGTGAAAAACTTGGTGGAAATGGAACTAGCTTTGATTGGAGTATTTTAAAAGATTTAAAACCATATAGTTTTGGCTTAGCTGGTGGAATAGGGCTAGAAAATGTCTGCGAAGCTGCTAAATACAAACCAAGGGTTATTGATATAAACAGCAAAGTTGAAGATGAAAATGGTATCAAAAATCCTCAAAAAATATCTCAAATTTTAGAAAAATTACGTTTTTAAATTTAAAAAGATAAATTTAAAACCATTTTGGTATAATTAATAAATTTTAAATCAAGGTAAATCTATGAACAAAAAAAGTTATTTTGGTGAATTTGGTGGCCAATTTCTGCCAGAAACTGCAATGTTTGCCCTTGAAGAGCTTGAAGAGGCTTATGAGAGAATCGCAAAAAGCAAGGAGTTTAAAGAGGAGCTTGATTATCTTTTAAAAGAGTATGTTGGTCGTCCAACGCCACTTTATCATGCAAAAAGACTAAGTGAGCATTATGGTCATGAAATTTATCTAAAAAGAGAAGATTTAAATCACACAGGTGCCCATAAAATCAATAATGCCTTAGGACAAGCTTTGCTTGCTAAAAAAATGGGTAAAAAGAAAGTTATTGCTGAAACAGGCGCAGGACAGCACGGCGTTGCAACTGCAACAGCTGCTGCACTTCTTGGGCTTGAGTGTGATGTTTATATGGGTGCAGTAGATGCTAAGAGGCAAGAATTAAATAAATTTAGAATGCATCTTTTAGGAACTAGTGTTATAGAAATTAATGAAGGTTTAAAAACACTAAAAGAAGCTACAACTGCAGCAATTCAAGCTTGGGTAAATGAGATAGAAAGCGTATTTTATGTTATAGGTTCTGTTGTTGGACCATACCCTTATCCTACTATTGTTAGGGATTTTCAAAGAATTATAGGTGATGAAACTAAGATACAACTTAGGCAAAAAGATATAAAAGCTGATTATGTTATTGCATGTGTTGGCGGTGGAAGCAATGCTATGGGTATTTTTACAGCATTTATAGATGATAAAAATGTAAATTTAATAGGTGTTGAAGCTGGTGGCCTTGGTGCAAATACTCCATATCACGCTGCAACTATGACAAATGGACGAGTTGGCATAATTCATGGTATGAAAACTATGGTTTTACAAGATGAGTTTGGAAGAAATTTACCAGTTCATAGTATATCGGCTGGACTTGATTATCCTGGTATTGGGCCAGAACACGCCTATTTGCGTAGCATAAATAGGGCTTATTATGCTGCGATTACAGATGACGAGTGTATAGAAGCCATCAGGTTAACTTCACGATTAGAAGGGATTATACCTGCAATTGAAAGTGCCCATGCTTTGGCATATCTAAAAAAGCTTTGTCCGACTTTAAAACAAAAATCAACAATAGTTGTAAATGTTTCAGGAAGAGGGGATAAGGATGTAAATACTATAATGAATTACAAAAAAGGAACAATATATGGATAAGATATCTTTGGCTTTTAAAAATAAAAAGGCAAATATCGGTTATATAGTAGCTGGTTATCCGAATTTAGAGTATACAAAAGAGCTTATAAATTCCCTTGATAAAAGTGCACTTGATATCCTTGAAATAGGCATTCCATATTCAGATCCTATAGCTGACGGTAAAGTAATATTTGATGCTAGTTTTGCTGCCATGCAAAATGGCGTTGATACAAAGCATATTTTTAAAATGTTAAAAGAGTGTAAAACTGATAAATGCTTAGTTTTTTTAGTTTATTACAGCCTTATATTTTCTTATGGAATTGATGATTTTTTAAAACAAACAAAAGAGTGCGGTATAAGCGGCCTTATAATACCTGATTTGCCGTATGAAGAAAGCGAGGAGCTTTTTGAAAAATCCAAAGCTTTAGGTATTTGTTTGATACCTCTAATAAGCGTAACTTCGGAACATAGACTAAGTAAACTTTTGGAAAGATCAAAAGGTTTTATATATGCGGTTGGTTCTATTGGTGTAACGGGTGGAAAACAAACGCCAGTATCAAGGCTTAAAAATATGGTGGCAGATATTAAAAAAGCTACAAATTTACCTATAGCAGTTGGCTTTGGTATAAGAACAAATGAAGATGTGAGGCTCACTAAAACCTATGCAGATGGTGTCATAGTTGGGACAAGTATAGTAAAAATAACATCTCAGTTTAGTGTTTCAGATGCAATAAATGAAATTTCAAAAATTTTTGAAGAGTAAAATTTATAAACATTTTACGGTTTTTAAAGTATAATTATATAAAACTAGCTTAAAAGGATAGAAAATGCTTAGTGCTATTGAGTATTCTGTTAGACATTTTTGTGTTGATATACTTGGTTACGAGCTTGAGCGAGGCAAGTCGCTAGGCAAAGATTATTATGGTGCATCTATCCCAGTCTTTAAGAATGGTGAAGAATATAATTTTTATCTTTATTTTAAAAAAGAAACTTTAAATAGTTTTGGTAAAGCATTACTGGGCACTTATAAGTTAACAGAAGATGATCTTTGTGACATATGTAAAGAGTCTGCTAATCAGATTATAGGATATGCTAAAAATTTACTAGTAGATAGAGGAAGTGATGATTATAGGCTAGGAACACCAGAGTATCTTGGCATGGTTAAAACTTTTGGTTTAAGACTTAAAGAAAAAATGATATTTAAAATGAATAATAGAACATTTCAAATCGGATATAAAAAAGCATGAGCGAAGAAAACAAGGTAAATATGCCAGATGATGATATTATAAAAGAAGGTTTATTTTCTGATTACAGCGAGCTTTTAGACATCAGTGTATATTTTACTGCTGAACTTGGAACAACTACATTAAGCGTAAAAGAATTTATGAGATTAGAAAATGCCTCTGTGATAGATCTTGAAAAGCCAGCTGGAGAAAGCGTAGAGCTTTATATTAATAATAGAATTGTTGGCAAGGGTGAGGTTATGGTTTATGAAAAAAACCTAGCAATTAGAATAAACGAAATTTTGGACTCAAAATCAGTGGTTCAGTATTTTAAAAAAGAGCTTTAATGAGATATTTGTTACTTATATTTTTATCATTGCCATTATTTGGCGTAAATTTACTTACTTATAATATTTATGAGCGAGATGAAAGAGTTGATTTAATGCTTAGCTTTGACGCTCCTTATGATGGCAAGATAGTTCAAAAAGTAGAAAATGGTATAAATATATTGACATTAGATGGTGTAAGTTTCGAAAAAAATGTTGATAGAACTTTAGATTCGACAATTTTACAAACTATGTCATTAGAGGGTGCTAAAAACTCTACAAATTTAGTGTTGTGGGCAGATAAACCAATAAATATTCAAGCTGCAATGACAAAAGATAAGTATGGACTTAGGGTTAGGGTTATAAACTCTCAAGGAACTGCAGTAAATAATGTTGTAACTACAAAAAATACAGTGGATTCAATACAATATGCACAAGAACCTAGTTTTGATAAAAGATACATAATAGTTATGGCTTTTTTGATCGTTTTAATAATTGTATTGCTATTTATAAAAAAATATTTATCATCTTCAATAAATATATCTTATGGAGTTGGTAATATTAAAAACCCATTGCAAAAATTTATAAAAAACGATAAGAAAAACAACATAGACATCATATTTCAGCGCCCACTAGATAGACAAAATCAAATCATGCTATTAAAACATGAAAATAGAAAATATCTTATCTTGGTTGGAAGCTCTAATGTGGTTTTAGATAAATTTGGTGCCGATAATATACAAACCAGCGATGATTTTGAAGTGTTTTTTGAAGAAAATAGACAAAGACTAGGTAAATTTTTAGAAGAAAGACAAAACTCGCTTAGTGATTATAAACAAAAAGCGAGCCTTAGTTAATCAAAAGATATAGCAAAGGTTGCAGGTTTTGATAGTTTTTTTATCTGCTCTTTTTGGATATCTACATTTATAAAATTTTCTATATGCAGAGTTTGATTTGATAGCGTAAAAATGGCACCTTTTTCTTCTACTGTTGTTAGAATTTTGGCAAAAGATAGTATAAAACTAAGCCATAAAATTGTTTTAGCATCTGGTAAAAGACTTCCAAATAAAGATAAATCGTTTTTGTCAACTTCTTTTTTTCCATGATTTTTTATTATTAAAGAAATAAGACTTTTTTGTGCGTGTGTATAGCCATAATTTAGCGAGTTTAACACCATATAGCTACTATGCAAATGCTCCGAGTAAAAACCCAAATAAGAGCCGATATTGTGTAATTTTGCTGCGACATTTAATTCAAAAAGATAGCGTTCGTCTATATTGTGAATAGGCTTTAATGCATCAAATATATCTCTACAGTATTTGCAAATTTTTGAACTACTTGTGGTTAAGAATCTATCTTGTAACGATTTTAAACTCGGATTAAAATTTGGTGGAAATTTTGTAAATTTACCTAAAATGCTATTTAAAAACACACCTTCTCTTACGCCTGCACCGCTTGTGCATACATATTTTGATTCAAGATATTGAGCTATTTTTAAAAATATCATAACTCCTTCTCTTATGGTATCAAATCTTTCTTGTTTAATGCTAAAGTTTTTTAAATCTGTTGCTGAAGAATTGCATATCGCAGAAATAAAGTCTTTTTCATCCTCAAGATTATATGAAAAATTATGAACTATTTTTAATGGATGATTGTTTTTTTCCATTATGGCGTTTGAAATAGCACGCAAACTACCGCCAATTGCTATTAAATTATCATTCTTAAAACTAGGGGGTATTTGAGATATTAAACTATCTATAAAATCTTTTGCGCCGTTTAAATTTTTTTTATCAAAAAAAAGCTCTTTTAATCTAACTGTTCCTAAATTTAAAGAAACAGCATCGACAACTTTTGAATTTTGTATAAGCGCAAGCTCAGTAGAACCGCCACCTATATCTATGGTTGTCGCATTTTTAATATTATAAAGTAGATTATTTGCTGCTATTCCGCCAAACTTAGCTTCTGTTTTTCCATCGATGCGCTTTAAATTTAGTCCATATTTGTTTTTTACAAGTTTTATAAATTCGTTAGCATTTGGAGCATCTCTTAATGCTGAAGTTCCTATGCAGTAAAATTTATCACATTCATTTTCTTTTGCTATTTTTTTAAAATAAGCAAAACCGTTTAAGACTTTTTGCATTGAACTAGGCTGTATATAGCCGCCATTTTCGTAAGCATTTTCTCCAAGCCTTACTTTTACTTTACTTTCGTTTAATATATAAAAGCCATATCTACTAGTTCTAGCAAATATAGCCATTCGCATTGAATTAGAACCAAGATCTATAATAGCGGTTTTTTTCGCCATTATGCTTCACTTGATTGTTCGTGTTTAAGTTTAAGCTCCTCCGCTGTTTCTATGTTGTCTGGATCAAGTATGATACATTCTGTTGGACAAACAACTATGCAAGCAGGTTCTGCATAATCACCGATACACTCACTACATCTATCTGGGTCTATGATATAAATGGGACTATCTTCAAAAATAGCGTCATCAGGACACTCTTCTCTACATGCATCACAACTTATACAGTCATTTGTTATCATTAATGCCATTTTTTGCCTTTTTAATTTTTAGTGTAGTTTATACAATAATATATTTTAAAAAAAGCTAAAAATTTGTATATTTGTGAGTTTTTTGTTTAAATTTTATTGATAAAGGTAAAGAGATGTAAGATATGGCACCACTTCTATCTTTTCTATTTTTTATATTTATTTTTGCTCCAATTGCCTCAGCTGCATTTAATGCCAGAAATAGTCCAAGGCCAGCACCGCTTTTGTTTCCACTTCTAACAAATGGGGCAAATAAGTTTTTGCTCTCGTCTATACCACAACCTTCATCTATAACTTCTACTATAAATTTATCGTTTTGTATGTATGATTTTATGGTTATTGTAGATTCATTGGGTGAAAATTTGATAGCATTTTGAACAAAATTTTGAAGTATGTGTAAAAATAAGGTTTGTTGTATCATAACTTCTAGTTTTTCTGGTTTTAAATCAGTTTCTATATTTATCTTTTCTAAATGCGACAATATTTTAAAATTATTTATTAATTCGTTTATGTATGCAATGATATCTATTTTTTTAGGTTCTTCAAACTGTGCTCCTTCTTGTCTACCTATTTCCAAAATAGAGCTTATCATGGAGTTCATTTTGTTTATAGATTCATTGTTATTTTTTAAAGCCTCAATATATTTTTCGCTATCTCTTTGCTTTATAAGAGTAACTTCATTTTTTGTTTTCATGACCGCTAAAGGGGTTTTTAGCTCGTGAGCTACACCTATAAAAAGTTCTTTTTGATACTGAACAAAAGTCTGAATTCTAGATATCAAGCCATTTATACTTTTTGTTAATTGCATAAATTCTATGGGAACATCTTTTGTGCTAACTTCTTGCAAAAACCCTTCGTTTAAATTTCCTAATTTATAGGTTAAAGTTTTTATAGGGAAAAGTAGCATTCTAGAAAGAAATAAAGCATAAAAAAGTACTAGAAAAATGGAGGTTGCATTAACAATTACTATATCTATAAGTATTTGTTTGACAACATTGTTATATGCAGTCGTTTCTCTAGTTAAAAGTAAAGTAGCGTTTTTTGCAAAATTTGGATATACAAGCAAAAGATAATCAAGTCCATTTTTTGTAGTTTTTTCGAAAAAATATTTACTCACAGACGAGTTAAGATCAATAACTTCAATATCTGCAGTTTGAGTTCCAAAATAGTAATCATTGTACACTCTTTTGAAATTTTCTGTACCTAGAGAGTCTATTGATTTAGCTTCTTTTAGCATAGTTTGAACAACATTTTCAAATATTGTTATTTTTACATAATGATAAAGCATTACAGAAATAACAGTTATTAAAACAGTTGATGCAAGCACCAACTGTAGTACGAATTTACTTCTTAAGCTTTTTTGGGAAAACAAAATCTATATCCACGTCTTCTAACTGTTTCTATAGTAGATATATTTAGAGGTTTATCCATTTTTTGGCGAATTTGATTTATTGCAACTTCTATAACATTTGGTGTTACAAGTTCTGGTTCTTCCCAGATAGCATCTAAAAGTTGCTCTTTTGAAACGATCTGATCGCTATGTCTTGCAAGGTGTGTTAGAACTTCAAATGGTTTACCTTTTAGTTCTATTTCTTGACCTTTATAGATGATTTTTTCTTCATCTGGATCTATTGTTAAATCATCAATTTTTATTGTGTTTGTACCGCCAAATCTAAGTCTTGCTTCTATTCTAGCAACTAGGATATCAAAATCAAATGGTTTTTTGATGAAATCATCAGCACCAGTTCTAAGAACTTTTATCTCTGTTTCTTTGTCATCTTTTGCAGATAATACTATAACAGAAGTTCTTGCTGACTTTTGTTTAATGATATCGATAAGATCTATTCCATCGCCATCTGGAAGCATTAAGTCGGTTAAAACTAGATCATAGTTTCTTATGCCTATAAAATATTCAGCATCTTTAAAATTCTCACAATTATCTGTTTGATATCCGAATTCTTGTAATCCTTCGCCTATAGTTTTGTTTAATGTTAATTCGTCTTCTACTATTAGAATCCTCATAATTATTAGCTCTCTTTCATAAAATTTTAAGGAATTGTATCAAATATTAAGAAAAAATTCAAGATAGCAAAAAATCAGTAAACTATTTCATCCATAGCGCCTACTTTGCAATTTTTAAGGGCTTGAGATTTAATTATCTTAATCTTAACAGATATTAAATTTGGAAATTTTATTTTAAGTTTCTCAAAAGTTGCTTTTATGGACTCTTCTACAAATTTGAATTTATGCTTTTTATAAATTAGCTCTATTTCTTGCATTATAAGTGTGTAATCTATTATTTCACTACTTTGATATTCTATATATAGCCTAATTTCTTGTTTATGTTTCCTTTCAAAATCCAAGCATCCAATAATAGTTTTAAACTCAAAATCCTCAATGATTGTTGTCATATAATCTTACTTTCTGCTCTAGTTATCAATCTTTTGATATTTGGAATGTGTTTGTAAATAACTATAAAAGCTATTATTAGTATTGGTGCGTGTGTATTTATGCCAGGCATATCGTAATGGAATATAAAAGATAGTACAACTACTGCTAAAAGAGCGGATAAACTAGCTAAAGATGATATTTTTAATACTTTTCCTACTAGAAACCAAACTGCAATTGCTCCAATTATTTCAAGTTGTAAAAAGCAAGCAAAAACACCAGCTCCAGTTGCTATACCTTTTCCGCCTTCAAATTTAAGATATGGTGAAAAACAGTGCCCAATTACTGCAAAAACAGCCATACTCCATAGGGTTGCTATATGTAGATCAAAAAAGTATCTTCCTATAAGTATAGGTATAACTCCTTTTAGTGCATCACAAATTACGGCCAAAATGGCTAATTTTTTTGCTTCTTTTGAGCCATGCTCATTTAAAACTCTTAAAACATTTGTAGCTCCAATACTACCACTTCCTTCATTTCTTATATCAAGGTTTGTAAATTTTTTACATAAAATAAGACCAAAAGGTATCGCTCCTATTAAGTAAGCTACCAAATACGCAACTAAATTTTCATTCATTTTTATCCTTTAACTTTTCCAAACTAATGTAATTTTTTCATCAAAAATATCACTTTTTTTAGGGCTTATAGCAATCTTTTCAATGGTAATATTTTTTAGATCATATTTGTTTTTTATCTCATTTATTTGAGATTGAAAACTTCCAATAAGCTCATTTAACTCATTGTTTATACTTTCAACACTTTGGTTTGCATAGCCTACATCTTTTTGTTGATTAAGCACTCTTCCTGCGCTTCTAGCTCCTGTGGCAACCTTGCCCATATTGGTCCTTGAAAGAGCTTTTCCGCCAAAAATAGCTCCAAGTATAGATGTTCCTATGCTAATTGCAGCATTTATGCCTTCTGATTTAAGATCATTTTTTTCTTTTTCGAGCTTTATCATTGCCTTTGATAGTTTGTCTTCGATTTTGGCTTTTTCTTTTTCAAATTTGGCTGTTATTTCATCTGTGGTTTTTTCTAAAATCTCATTACACTTATCTTGAAGTTTTATTAAAAACTCTTCTTTGCTTTCATTTGGAGATGAGTTTATATCAAGTGCTGAGTAAAGATAAAGTTTGACATTTCTATAGATATAGTCTTTTAAATCTTTTTCTTGCGAACTGAAGTTTTTTAAGGTTGATATAAAAGATGGTAAAGATGAGTATTTTGAACTATCTTTGGGAATATTTTCTAGGGAAATTTGAGGATTTCTTGAAGCTTCATCCCAGTTTAAACTATCTCCTTCAACTAAAAGTAGCATCTGCAAATCTTTGGTTTCATCTATATTTTTTTTGATATCAAAAAATCTAACTTTTGCAGTTCCAAGCATATAAGGCTCTAAATTTAAGTCTGAGCCATAACTATAAAGTTGAGTTATTTCTGAAGAAAGAAGAGGTTTTGTGTTATTTAGATCTACTTTTTTGTGTTCATTAGCTCCAGCTTTTTTATCTTGCATTAAATTTGAAATTTGACCTTTGCTAAGCGGACCTTTTAGGTAGCTAAGTGCCCATCTTGTGTTTATAATATCAAGTCCATCTGAGTTTATGTTTTTCACTAAAAAATTTCTCTTTGGTAAATTTGAGAGCAGATTTTCTAGCTCCGCTTTATTTAAATTACTCCCACTAATGCCACTAAGTCCTGATATAACCCTATCTTTATCTTGTGCGGTTTGAAGTCTTCCTATAAACCATGTCCCAATGTTTGAAAGGCCTTTATAGTCTAAATCAACTGGGTTTTGTGTGGATAAAACAACGCCAAGGCCAAATGCACGAGCTTGTTTTAAAAGTGTAAGCATTGGAGTTTTTGATGGCGGATTTGAAGTTGGTGGAAAAAATCCAAAAATCTCATCCATATATAAAATAGCTCTAAGTGAGCTTGTTCCTTCGCTTGTTCTCATCCAAGCTATCATTTCGTTTAAAAATAGTGTTACAAAAAACATTCTTTCACTATCGCTTAGATGTGGAATGGAGAAAATATTGCATCTTGCTTTGCCATCTTTGTTGAAAAACATATTTTTTATATCTAGTTTTTCGCCAACTCTCCACTGCGCAAATGATGGACTTGCGATAAGTGAGTTTAGTTTCATTGCAAGTTTCATTCTGTCATTTGATGGGAAAAATGTATCTACGGCAAAAACCCCAACTTTTTCAAATGGCGGATTTGCTATAAACTCTATCAAATTTACAAGGCTAACATCTTGTTTGAGTTTAAAACTATTTAAAAATATATTTGATATAAGCACATATTCTTTTGAACCAATGTCGCTTGTATCAAGCCCAAGGAGCGATAAAAGCGATGATGTAAGAGATGATATATATTCATTTAGATTTTGATCATCGCTTAAATTTGGAGCATTAAAATCGCTAAGCAGTGATATTCCAATACCATCAGAGCTTTTAGGAGTGTAAATTTTAAAATCAGCACTATCTTTAAGCAGCTTAATTCTATCTAGGCTTTGAAAGCTGTTTTCTATACCTTCCTTCCATGTTTTTGCTGTTTTTTCTGCCATTTCATCAACGCTTAGTGAAGCATTTTGAGCCTCGTTTTCATCCATATATGGCAAGAAATCTTCTTTTTTCATATCTGGAAATGTAAGGCATAAATTTGTAAGATCACCTTTTGGATCTATTACAAAAGTAGGAATGTTATCTATGCATGCTTCTTCTAAAAGTGTTATGCCAAGCCCTGTTTTACCACTTCCTGTCATTCCAATTATGGTAGCGTGAGTTGTAAGATCTTTGTTTTTATATAAGTATGGTTCATTATCTTTTAGTCCAAGATAAAAAAGTTTTAAATTTTCTTGCAAATTTTTCACCATAAACTCCAAAAAGCATTTTGGGTAATTATATCAAGTAAATTTTGTAAAAGATATTAAATAAGAGATAATTTGTAATTTTGTATTTTAGAGTGTCAAAAGACACTCTAAAAGATTATAGTTTTGAAGCGTTTTTAGAAAGATAATCAGCTACTCCCTCAGTTGAGCCTTTCATGCCTGCTTCACCTTTATGCCATCCAGCAGGACAAACTTCACCATGTTCGTTTGTAAATAGCATTGTATCAACCATTCTTACCATTTCATCAATATTTCTACCAAGTGGCATATCGTTAATAACAGCGTGTCTAACTGTTCCATCTTTATCTAATAAAAATGAACCACGAAGTGCAACAGCTTCATCGAAAAGAACATCAAATCCTTTTGCTATCTCTTTTTTAAGATCAGCTACTAATGGAAACTGTACATTTCCGATACCACCATTATCTCTTGGTGTATTTTTCCAAGCAAAGTGAGTATATTCATTGTCGCAACTTACGCCTATAAGATTAATTCCCCTATCTTTAAATTCTTTAAATCTATTGTCAAAAGCTATGATCTCACTTGGGCAAACAAATGTAAAATCTTTTGGATAAAAAAATACAACCGCGCCATTTTTACCTATATTTTTATAAAGATTAAAATCTTCAACTATTTTATTATCTCCAAGAACAGCAGGTGCTGTAAAATTAGGTGCTTTTTTTGTAACTAGCATTCTATCTCCTTAAATAAATTTTATTAACTAAGAAATTATATCTATAAAAATATTAAAATAAAATAAATTTGTATCAAAAATTTATAAAATTATGAAAATAATTTTCAATAATAATATATTTAAATATCAAAAAGTTGATTGAGGATTTACGGCTTTATCGCTCCATTTAAATTCACCGCCAGAAATCATATGGAAATGTAAGTGCATTACCTCTTGCCCAGCATTTTTTCCATTATTTGTTATGAGCCTATAGCCGCTTTTATCAACTCCAACTAATTTTGCAACACTATGAATAAACTCTGTCATTTTTCCCATTGTTTGAGAGTCAACTTCTTGGAAATTTTCAAAATGTTTTTTTGGAACTATTAATATATGTATGGGAGCCTTGGGATTGATATCATGGAAAGCTAAAAAATCACTGTCTTCCATGACTTTGTTGCAAGGAAGTTCGCCGTCAATAATCTTTTCAAATACTGTTTTTTCTGCCATTTTATATCCTTTATAGAGTTTAAATTTTTAAGCATTATACTATATTTTATTAACAAATGACGAAGAAGCTCGTTAAAGCATATTATTAGCATAAAAACAGTAAAATCATCAAAAATTTATTCAAAAAGGTCTGTTTTGAAAGATATTGAAGAGAGCATAGAAAATACCAAAAGTCTTGGTGAGCTTGATGAAATAAGAGTTAATCTTTTTGGAAAAAAAGGTATTATTACTCAAGGATTTTCCAAATTAAAAGAGCTAGATGGAGAAGAAAAAAAGAATTTTGCAGCTAGTTTAAATGCACAAAGAGATAAGCTTAGTGATCTTTTAAATACAAAAAAGCTCGAGTTTGAGCAGGAAGAGCTCAATAAAAAGATGAAGAAAGAAGCTTGTGATATAACACTTTTTAACGAAACTTCAAGTAGTGGCGCGCTTCATCCTATAACTATAACTATGAATAAGATTATTGATTATTTTGTATCTCAAAACTTTTCTATTGAAGAAGGACCTTTAGTAGAAGATGATTTTCATAACTTTGAAGCATTAAATTTACCAAAATATCATCCAGCTAGAGATATGCAAGATACATTTTATTTTGAGAATGCAAATTTACTAAGGACACATACTAGTCCAGTGCAAATAAGAACTATGCAAAATCAAAAACCGCCCATTAGAATGATAGCCCCAGGTTCGGTTTTTAGGCGTGATTTAGATTTAACTCATACGCCTATGTTTCATCAAGTTGAAGGACTAGTTATTGAAAATGGTAATGGTGTAAGTTTTGCTAATTTAAAATATATGCTAGAGGATTTTTTAATACATATGTTTGGTGACGTTAAGGTTAGATTTCGCCCTAGCTTTTTTCCTTTTACAGAGCCTTCAACTGAAGTTGATATAAGTTGTATTTTTTGTGGCGGAAAAGGTTGTAGAGTATGCTCAAATAGTGGTTGGCTAGAGGTTTTGGGAAGTGGGATAGTTGATCCTAATGTATTTGAGTTTGTTGGATATAAGGATGTGAGTGGATATGCATTTGGTCTTGGGGTCGAGAGGTTTGCCATGCTTTTACACCAAGTGCCAGACTTAAGAAGTATGTTTGAGGGAGATTTAAGACTTTTGGAGCAGTTTAGATGGTAGTAACTAGAAATTGGTTAAATGAGTGGATAGATTTAAGCGAAGTTAGCAATGAGTTGCTATTAAAAACTTTAAACTCTATAGGTCTAGAAGTTGATAGTTTTAAAGAAGTTAGAATTCCATCAAAAATAGTCGTAGGATATGTAAAAAGTCGTTCAAAACATGAAAATTCAGATCATTTAAATGTTTGCGAGGTTGATGTTGGAAGTGAAATTTTAACTATAGTTTGTGGTGCAGGCAATGTTGAGCCAGGTCAGTTTGTGCCAGTTGCGATGGTGGGCGCAATTATGCCAAATGGTATGGAGATAAAAAATGCAAAATTAAGAGGTGTTGCTAGTAGTGGCATGATATGCTCATCAACAGAGCTTGGCATGCCAAAAATAAATGATGGTATAATGCCTCTAGATGCAAGTATTGGAGAGCTAAAACTTGGAAATGAGTTAAGTAATTATCCTCTTATAAATGATGATATTATAGAGATAGATTTAACCGCAAATAGAGGGGATTGTTTAAGTATTTACGGAGTTGCTAGAGATTTATCTGCTGCACTAGACATACCACTAAAAGAAATTGACCTTTATGAAGATGGTGAAAATTTGCTGGGAATTGGTAGAATTTTAAGCATCAAAACTGATGAAAAACCAATTTCAAATTTTCAGTATAAAGCCATAAAATTAAATAGTGAACTTGAAGAAAAATTAATTTTAAAAATAAGATTAGCTTATATTGATGTTAAAAAAGATGATATGGTTCAAAAAATCATATCTTATGCTACACACACAACTGGTGTTTTATTTAGGGCATATGATTTTGATAAAATCGCAAATGGTAATGAAAAAATTACTTTAGATATTGCAAAAGATAGTATTACTGGTGCTAGTGTTGTAAAGATTGATGATACTAGGCTTAGCAAAGCTGGAATTTATCAAACTGAAGCTGGACTTACTGATAAACATAGTAAAACCATTATTCTAGAGGCAAACTATACAGATCCAACGTTAATATCAAAAATCACTTATGAAAATAAAAATCTCAGAAAAGACGAGCATCTTTATAGATCAAGTAGAGGTAGTGAGCCTGATTTAGATTTTGGATTTAGTTATCTTTTTAAATTTTTTAGTAACTTTGATGGTATTTCTATATATGCTGGTTCGCAACATGTAAATAATGAAATTCCTCAAAAAATGGTAAACATAAATATAGCTGATCAAAATAGCATGATTGGCATACAACTAGAAAAAAATGAGGCTTTGAAAATTTTAAAAAGGCTTGGTTTTGAAGTAACATCTAGTGCGGAACAAAAATTTTTAAATGTAAAAATTCCTATTTTTAGACATGATATAGACAATTCTCATGATATTTGTGAAGAGATAGTAAGAATCATAGGTGTTGATAATATAAAATCTAAACCCTTGGAATTTAGAGAGAAAAATAGACTAAATGCTGTTTTTTATAACTATCAAAATACAAAAATTATTAAAGATAGGGCAGTATCAAATGGATTTTTTGAATGCATGCATTATGTTTTTGACAATAAAGAAGAGCTTATAAATTTAGGCTTTAAAGAGTGTAAATTAAAATTAGCAAATCCAATAAATAATGAATTAAATATGTTAAGACCAACTCTTATTAATCATCTTTTAAATTCATCCTCAAGAAATATAAAAAACTCTAAAAAATCAATTAGACTTTTTGAGATAGGTGAAGTTTTTGATGAAAATGCTAAACAGAGCTTAAATTTAGCGTTTTTAGTTTCTGGATTAAGGAATGAGCCTGGTTTGTTAAACGGCCCAAAAGGGAAAGATATAGATTTTATGGAATTTGCAAACAGGATTCAAAACTGTATTGGAAAAATGCATATAGAAGTTAGTAGTGATTTGGCTTTTTTAAATAAATTTGAACAAGGCAAAATTTATCAAAATGGTGTCTGTATAGGTTATATAGGTAGATTAAATTTGGCTGTAGAGCAAAAAATGGATTTGCCAAAAACATATATTTGTGAAATAGAGTTTTACAAACTTAAGTTTGAGAAAATAATAGCAAAAGAGTACTCAAAAATGCCAAGCATAAGTAGAGATTTAAGCTTGGTTGTGTCTAATTCTATGCATTATAAAGATATAAAAAACTGTATAAACTCTATAAATGTAGAAGATTTAAAAGATTTTATGCCTATTGATATATACAAAGATGAAACACTAAAAGATAGCTTTAGTTTAAGTATTAAATTTATCTTCCAAAATATGGAAAATACATTAAAAGATGATGAAATAGCTAGTAGAATGCAAAAGATTTTAGATGTTTTAAAAGAAAAACTAGGCTTAGAAATAAGATGAAGATTATAGCATCACTTGAACCAATAAAAGCTAGCATTGATCAGATTTCTCCAGATAAATCAATATCTCATAGATGCGCTATATTTACGCTTTTAAGTGATCAAACAAGCACTATAAAAAATTATTTAAAGGCGGAAGATACACTAAATACACTTAAGATTGTAGAAAAACTGGGTGCCAAAGTTGAGATAAGTGATGATGAAATAAAAATAACACCGCCTAAAGAGATTGTCGAACCAAACTGTATTTTGGAGTGTGGAAACTCTGGAACTACGATGAGAATTTTGATGGGATTTTTAGCTAGTATAGATGGTTTTTTTGTTTTAAGTGGTGATAAATATCTAAATTCAAGACCCATGAAAAGAGTTAGTGCACCACTTAGCAAAGTAGGAGCGCAAATTTATGGTAGAGAAGGCGGAAATTTAGCTCCACTTTGCATAAAAGGAACGAAACTAGATTTTTTTAAATTTAATAGTAAGATAGCCTCAGCGCAAGTAAAAACAGCTCTTATTTTAGCTGGTCTTAATTCAAACGGTTGTGAGTTAAGTGAGCCAGAGTTAAGTAGAGATCATAGTGAAAAGATGCTCGCATTAATGGGTGCAGACATTAGCTCACATAATCTAAATATAAGCGTTAAACCACTTTTAAAGCCGTTAAAACCATTAAATATAAATGTAGCAAATGATCCAAGTTCTGCTTTTTATTTTGCACTTTTAGCCGCTATTATCCCAAAATCGCATATAATTTTAAAAAATGTAATCTTAAATAAAACAAGAACAAGTGCTTATGAGGTTTTAAAAAGCATGGGGGCTATTGTAAACTTTATAGAAAAAGAAAACTCATATGACCAAATAGGCGATATAGAGGTAAAATACTCTACTCTAAATGCAATAACCGTAAATAAAAACACATCTTGGCTTATAGATGAAGCACCTGCACTTGCAATAGCTTTTGCTTGTGCAAACGGAAAAAGCGTTTTAAGAAATGCAGCTGAGCTTAGAGTAAAAGAGTGTGATAGAATCGCTGTAATGGTTGAGGGTCTTAAAACTTGCGGAATTGAGGCAAAAGAACTTGATGATGGTTTTGAGATAGTTGGTGGAAATCCAAACGCTGCTATAATTGAACCAAGCGGTGATCATAGAATCGCCATGAGCTTTGCTATTTTGGGTCTAAAATGCGGAATGATTATAGAAAATAGCGAATGCATAAATACATCTTTTCCATCATTTTCTCAAATTTTAAGAGATATTGGAGTTAGAGTTGAAGATTGAACTTGCTAAGAGTTGTGGATTTTGTTTTGGCGTAAAAAGAGCTATACAATTAGCTGAAAATTCTCCTAATTCTTCAACAATTGGAGAACTTATACACAATAATGAAGAAATAAATAGATTAAAAGACAAGTTTGGAGTAAAAACACTTGATAACATTAATCAATTAAGTGATGAAAAAAAGGTAATTATAAGAACTCACGGCATAACAAAAGATAATTTAGATATTTTAAGGCGAAGAAATCTAGAGCTTATTGATGCAACTTGTCCCTATGTAACAAAGCCTCAAAAAATTGTAGAAAAAATGAGCGATGAAGGGTATGATATAGTTATTTTTGGAGATGAAAATCATCCAGAAGTAAAAGGTGTTAAATCTTATGCAAAAGGCAATGTATATGTTATATTGAATATAGATGAAATATCAAAACTTTCCCTTCATAATAAAGTTGCAATAATTTCTCAAACTACAAAAAAGATAGAAAATTTTAAGAAAATTGTCGCTGCCGTTATGGAAAAATCAAAAGAAACCAGAGTATTTAATACAATTTGTAATGCAACGCTTGATAATCAAAAAGCTGTTGAAGAACTTGCCAAAAAATCTGATATTATGATTATAATAGGCGGTAAAAATTCATCAAATACAAAACAACTTTTTATAATTTCTAAACAGTTTTGTGAAGATAGCTATCTTATAGAAAATGAGTCTGAACTTGATGAAAAATGGTTTAGAAATAAGAATTTGTGCGGAGTTAGTGCTGGGGCTAGTACTCCTGATTGGATTATACAAAGTATTATAAAAGTATTAGAAAAGTTTTAAATTTACATTTAAGTCAAAAAACAATTAATATGAAAATAAGCTATTTTTAAGTATAATCTTGGATATTCTAAAAATATGTAAAAATTACAACAAAGGAAGACGATGGCTGAGGTGAACGATAAGGTTCAAAACGATATTTTTGAGGACGATGATTTAGATTTTGCTACTATGTTAGAGGAATCTTTTAAACAATCAAACGATACTGTATGTAGCGGTGTTGTAGTTGCTATAAAAGGCGATGAAATTTTTCTTAACATTGGAAAGAAATCTGAAGGCATTTTAAACGCTAGTGAGTTAAAAAATGAAAAAGACGAGCTAGATGTCAAAGAGGGCGATGAGATAAAAGTAATAATAACTGGGTATAGAAATGGAAAACCAATAGTATCTCATAAGAAAGCTATTCGCAAAGAGAAAGTAAAAGAATTTATAGACAGCTATGATGAAAATGCTGAAAATATGGTTGATGTAAAAATTATATCTAAAAATAAAGGTGGCTTTGTTGCTCAAAACAAAGATGGAGTTGAGTTTTTCCTACCTAGATCTCAAAGTGGATTTAAAGATGTAAATGTGATAGGTAAGACATTATCTGCAAAAGTTATAAAAGTAAATCCAGAAGATCAAAGTATAGTTATTTCAAGACGCAAGATTATGGAAGAAGATAAGAAAAAGAAAAAAGAGATAATTGGCTCTATTTTGGAAAATGATAATGTACTTGAAGGAACTGTTAAAAAAATCACAACTTATGGGATGTTTGTAGATGTTGGAGGAGTTGATGGGCTTGTGCACTATAGTGAAATTAGCTATAAAGGTCCAGTAAATCCTAAAACATTATATAAAGAAGGCGATAAAGTTTTAGTAAAAGTTACAAAATATGACAATGAGAAACATCATCTTTCGTTATCTATAAAAGCTGCTATGCCTGATCCTTGGGATGAGATAAAAGATAGCCTAGATGTTGGTGATACTATAAAAGTTTTAGTTAGTAATATAGAGCCATACGGGGCATTTGTTGATCTTGGAAACGATATAGAAGGATTTTTACATATAAGCGAAATTTCTTGGGATAAAAATATAAAAAATCCAAAAGATTTTATTAGCGAAGGGCAAGAAATTGATGTAGAAGTTATTGAAATAGATGCAAACGATAGAAGACTTAGAGTTTCTTTAAAAAATATGCTTTCTAAACCATTTGATGATTTTATGTCAAAATTTAAAGAAGGAGATATCGTAAAAGGTGTTATAACAACGATAACAAATTTTGGTGCTTTTATAAAAATTGATGCACTTGAAGGGCTTTTACATAATGAAGATGCATCTTGGGATAGAAATTTAAAATGTAAAGATCTTTTTAAAATAGGCGAAGAATTAGAGGTTAAAATTATTAAAATAGACAAAGATAATGAAAAAATATCCCTTTCTTTAAAAGATTTAACAAGTAGTCCTGTTTGCAAATATGCTAAAAAACATAATGTTGGAGATATAGTTACTGGAACTATAAGAGATATTAAAGATTTTGGTATTTTTGTAAATTTAGAAGATGATGTTGATGCTCTTATTAGAAATGAAGATATAGGTTCTGGTTTAGATGTTTCAAGTCTAAAAGTGGGAGATAGTATAGAATCAGCTATTGCTTTTATAGATGAGAAAAAAAATAGAGTCAGACTTAGTATAAAACGCCTTTCAAAACAAAAGGAAAGAGAAGTTCTAAAAGAGATAAACGATAGTGATAGTTTTAATTTAGGTGATATTATTAAAGATCAACTATCATAATAGATTCTAATGAAAAAAAAACTATTAACATTTGGCATTATTTCTTTTTTAGCTATTTTGTTATTAGTTTTTGGTTTTTATTTATGGAGATATGCAAATACAAGTTTATTTGTAGATGCAAACTCCACTATTGATTCAAATAATAAATTTTTACAGCCTGAGCAAAAAAAACCTTTATCTTGGATTGAAGAATTCGCAAATAGAAAAAGCAGTGATTATGCTCTTCCGACAAATAAGGTTTATATAAAAGTTGGTAACCCAAAAAATCTAAGTAAGATTACTCAACTTATCATAGATAAAAATAGTTTTTATTCTATGTTTTGTGTCTCTCAAACTCTTAAACGATTGGGTGTAGAATTTAGTGTTTTAAAAGATGAAACGCAAAATTTAATCTATTTATACACTGGAGATAAAGAGTTACTACAAAACATTATATCTAATCTAAAAACATACGATATAAATTCTGAAACAAAGGAAATTGTGTTATGAAAACTGTAGTTGTGTGTGATGCTATTCATCAAAAAGGTTTTGAGTTTTTAGAAAAAGAAGATGATATTCAAGTAATAGATGCTACAAAAATAGCAAAAGATGAACTTTTAAAAGTAATAGAACATGCCGATATTGCAATAACAAGAAGTCCAACAGAAGTTGATAGTACTTTTTTAAATGCTGGTAAAAATTTAACAGCTATAGTAAGAGCAGGCGTAGGTGTCGATAATGTAGACATAGATGGTGCTTCAAAAAAAGGTATCATTATAATGAATGTTCCCACAGCAAATACTATAGCAGCTGTTGAAATGACAATGTGTCATCTTTTAAACTGTAGTAGAAAATTCATAAATTCAAGCAATGATCTTAAAATAAATAGAACATGGAAACGTGAAAAATGGTACGGGATTGAGCTTTTTGGAAAAACTCTTGGCGTTATAGGTTTTGGAAATATTGGTTCAAGAGTGGCACAAAGAGCACTTTCTTTTGGAATGAATATTATAGCTTATGATCCATATATAGATCCAGCTAAAGTTACAAGTATGGGTGGAGCTTATACTGAAAATTTAGACGATATTCTTAAAAATTCAGATTTTATAACTATACACACACCAAAAACAAATGAAACAATTGATATTATATCAGATAAAGAGCTTGAAAAATTAAAAGATGGTGTTAGGCTCATTAACTGCGCAAGAGGTGGTCTTTATAATGAGAAAATGCTAGAAAAGGGTTTAAAAAGTGGAAAAATAGCATATCTTGGTATAGATGTACTTGATAAAGAGCCAGCAACTGATCACGCATTATTAGAATTTGAAAATGTAAGTGCTACTCCACATCTTGGTGCAAATACATATGAATCTCAAGAAAAGATAGCCATAGCTGCAGCAGAGCAAGCTATAAGCGCCGCAAGGGGCGTAAGTTATCCAAATGCATTAAATTTACCTATTAAAAAAGACAGTATTCCTGATTTTGTTGTGCCTTATATGGAGCTTATTTCAAAAATGGCTTATTTTGGCGCTCAAATATCAAATGGATCTATAAGAGAGATTAAACTTAAAACAGAGGGTGATATCGGCGAATATGCTAACTCAATGCTTATTTTTGCTATAGTTGGAGCATTAAAAAATATTTTAGGCGATCACATTAACTATGTAAATGCTAAATTTGTTGCAGAAGAAAAAGAGATAAAAACTTCAGTTGAAACTCTTGATGAAAAAGATTATAAAAACAGAGCAACTGTTTCTTTGGTTACTCAAAATGGAATTACTGAAATTTCAGGAACAGTATTTTCTCATGCAGAACAAAGAATAGTAAGCATTAATGGCTTTAAAACGGACTTCAAGCCAAAAGGTAAAATGATAGTATTTAAAAATGAAGATGTCCCGGGGGTTATTATGTCTGTAGCTTCTATACTAAAAGATGCAAACATAAATATAGCAGATTTTAGACTAGGTAGAGGCGAGGAAGATTATGCTTTAGCTGTCATACTAGTTGATCAAAATATTAGTAAGGACATTATTGCTAAAATTAATGATTTATCAAACTGTGTTTGGGCACATTATGCAGTTATATAGTAATTTTAGTTTAAGAAAAATATAGTATAATTAGAGCTTTTATTATTTATATATAAAATTTTTTGAGGATAGGATTAGTGTTTGAACAAATAAGTGATTCTTTTAGATCGGCAGTTAATAAGCTTAAAACCATTGATGATGAAAAAGCACTTAAAAATGCAATGGAAACTCTTAAGAAAGCTTTGTTAAAGGCTGATGTTTATCATAAAGTTGTAAAGGATCTTTTGACTAATATAGAAAAAGATCTTAAAGAAAAAGGTATTGGTCAAAAGCAGTTTTTAGATAGCATTAAAAATAATTTGACTACTACTTTAACGGCTCCTGGAAATCAAGGCTTTGTTTATGCATCAAATCCACCTACAGTTGTTTTAATGGCTGGACTTCAAGGTAGTGGCAAAACAACTACTACGGTTAAATTAGCAAATTATCTAAAGTTGCGTAAGAAAAAAGTTTTGGTTGCGGCATGCGACTTACAAAGACTTGCAGCAGTAGAGCAATTAAAACAACTTTGTATGGCAAATGAAATAGATTTATTTAGCATAGATGGTGAAGCTAATCCTATAAATGTTGCAAAAGGCGCTGCAAAAAAAGCAAAAGATGGATTATATGATGTTCTTCTTGTTGACACCGCAGGACGATTAGCAATTGATGAAGAATTGATGAAAGAGTTAAAAGAAGTAAAATCTACTATAAATCCACATGAGGTATTTTATGTTGCTGATGCAATGAGTGGTCAAGATGCAGTAAGATCGGCTAGTGGATTTGATGAAGCATTAGATATAACTGGTGTTGTTTTAAGTAAATTTGATTCTGATTCTAAAGGTGGCGTTGCGATAGGTATCGCAAAACAGCTTGAAATACCTCTTAGATTTGTTGGTGTTGGCGAAAAAGTTGCAGACCTAGAAAGTTTTATACCAGATAGAATTGTAAGTCGCATTATGGGTGAAGGCGATTTAGCAACACTTGTAGAAAAAACAAGTACCATTATAGATGAAAAAGAGGCAAAAAGATTAAACAAAAAGATAAAAAAAGGTCAGTTTAATTTTAATGATTTTATAGAACAGCTTGAGAGTGTAAAAAAACTTGGGAATATGAAAAATCTTATTGGTATGATACCAGGTCTTTCAAATGTTGCAGGAAAGTTAAAAGATATAGATCTTGAAGGTTCAGATGAAATAAAACGTATAAAAGCTATGATACAGTCAATGACTCCAAAAGAGCGCGAAAATCCAGAGCTTTTAAATAATTCAAGAAAAAGAAGACTTGCTAATGGTGCAGGACTTTCACAGATGGATGTAAATAAGTTTTTAAAGCAATTTAGTAATGCATCCAAGATAGCAAAAAAATTATCAAACAAAACTAGTATGAGGGGACTCGAAAGTATGCTAGGTGGAGCTCAAAACTTTCCTAGATAATTATGGGAAAGTTTTGATAATAAAGTTTAGCTATGGTTATGACTATATCTAAGCTTTATTTATAAATTTTAAGGAGTAAAAATATGGCAACAGTTGTTAGACTAACAAGAGCTGGTCGCAAAAAAAGACCTTTTTATCGTATAGTAGTTACAGATAGTAGAAAAAGAAGAGATAGTGGTTGGATAGAGAGCATTGGTTATTATAACCCAATGGTTGAGCCAGAAGTTGTTAAATTTGATGCTGAAAGACTAGCATATTGGAAAAGTGTTGGTGCAAAATTAAGTGATAGAGTGGCTAGAATAACTACTAGCAAATAAATATGGTAAAAAATTTTTTATTACAGTACGCTAAATTAATAGCCGAATTCCCAGATCAAGTTGATATACAAGAAGAACAAAAAGAAAGCAATTTTTGCGAGCTTACAATATTTGCAAACAAGGCTGATACTGGAAAACTAATAGGCAAAGACGGCAGAATTATAAATGCTATAAAAGCAGTTATCATAGGATGCAAGGCAAAAAATTCATTTTCCTATAGAGTTACGGTAAAAGCTATTGAATAATGAATTATTGGAAGTTGCTATCATTGGCAAAACAATTGGTTTAAAAGGACATCTTAAATTAAACAATAGAAGTGATTTTATAAATCAATTTAAAAAAGGTGCAATATTTTACGATAAATGTTTAAATAAATTTGAAGTTGAAAGCTTTGATAAAATAAAGCTTTTGATAAAATTTATTGGATATGATGACATAGATAGCGCAAAACAGCTTACAAATAAGGTTTTATATAGTACAAAAGAAGATACTGTAAAAAACTGTAAATTACAAAAAGATGAGTTTTTTTATTTTGATGTAATAGGTTGTGAGATTATAGAGAACGAAGAGATTTTGGGTATTGTTGATGATATAGAAGAATTTCCTTTGAGTCATATGTTGCTTATAAAAACTTCCCAGAAACTTGTTCAAAAAGATTTGCCAAAGAGCTTTTATTTGCCATATAATGATAGATATATATTAAGCGTTGATATAAAAAATAAAAAAATATTTTCAAAAGATAGTATCGGGATACTTGAAAATTCATAATGAAATTTACATTTGTAACTCTTTTTAGAAATTTAATAGAACCGTATTTTGGTGATTCTATTTTAAAAAGAGCAGTTGAAAATTCTCTTTTAGATATAAGTTTTTTAAATCCTAGAGATTTTAGTACAAATAGATATAAAAAAGTTGATGAGTATATGATAGGTGGCGGTGCTGGTCTTTTAATGAGTGCTCAACCACTTTATGATGCACTTATGTATCTTAAAAAACAAGACAAAAATGCAAAAATCATTTTTGTAAGCCCTGTTGGAAAACAGTTTACGCAAAAAGATGCTAAAAGACTTTCAAATATGTCGCATGTGTGTTTTGTTTGCGGTAGATATGAAGGTATTGACGAGAGAGTTTACGAGCTTTTTGCAGATGAGATATTTTGTATAGGAGATTTCATATTAACTGGCGGAGAACTTCCTGCACTTTGTATGTGTGATGCTATCAGCAGAAACATAGATAGAGTTTTAGGGAATTGTGATTCGCTTTTAGAAGAGAGTTTTGAAAATACACTTTTAGAGGCTCCCTCTTTTACAAAGCCAGATAATTTTCAAAATTTAAAAATAATTTCAGAGTTTTTAAAGGGAAATCATGGTAAAATAAAAGCTTTGAAAGATAATATGGCGATTTGCAAAACTAGGTTCCATCGCCCAGATTTGTTTATAAAATCCAAGTCGCTAAACAAAGGAATAAAATGAAAAACAAATATATTGAAGCTTTTGAAAAAGCTCAAAAAGCTGAAAAAAGTGTGCCTGAGTTTAGAGCAGGCGATACACTTAGAGTTGCTATTCGCATCAAAGAGGGTGAAAAAAGTAGAGTTCAAAACTTTGAGGGCATTTGTATAGTTAGAAGAGGAGAGTCTGTAAACGAAACATTTGTTATTCGCAAAATTGGAGCAAATGGTATTGGCGTTGAGAGAATTTTCCCAATATATAGCGAAAGTATAGAGTCTATAGAAGTTCTAAGAAGAGGACGCGTTAGAAGAGCAAGGTTATTTTATCTTCGCGAACTTCGTGGAAAAGCTGCTAGAATTAAAGAACTTAAAAAATAAATTTTACCACTCTTATTATACTCTTAGCATAAATTTTAAAGGAAATTTATGCTATTTTTTTATATTTAAATTTCCGTTAAAACACAAGTTTGAATTAAAATTTCTTTTTTATTTAGATTACCTTTAGTATAATTATCTGAAAATTATGGATATTAAGGATAATTATGTATCGCTTTGCTCCATCACCAACAGGTGATATGCATATTGGGAATTTGCGTGCAGCTATATTTAACTATATTTGTTCGCTACAAGATAAAAGTGGCTTTATACTTCGCATTGAAGATACTGATAAGGAAAGAAATATAGAAGGAAAAGATGCTGAAATTTTAGATATTTTAACTAAATTTGGCATAAAATGGGATGCACTTTACTATCAAAGTAAAAATCTTAAATTTCACAGAGAACTAGCAGCAAAACTTCTAATGGATAAAAAAGCTTTTTTATGTTTTTGCTCTGATGAAGAGATAGCAAATAAAAAAGAACTTGCAAAAGAAAAAAATATAGCTTATAGATATGATGGAACTTGTGAAAAACTAAGTGACGCAGAGGTTTTAAACTGCGAAAAATCTTCAGTTATCAGAATGAAAAAGCCAAGTAAAACTATGAGTTTTGTTGATGAAATAAAAGGTGAGATATCTTTTGAGCCAGAAAATATCGATAGTTTTGTTATCATGAGAACCGATAAAACTCCAACCTATAACTTTGCTTGTGCGGTTGATGACATGCTTGAGGGCGTTGATTTTATCATAAGGGGAGAAGATCACATAAGCAATACCCCAAAGCAAGAGCTTATACGAGAAAATTTAGGCTATACTGGCAAATTTAGATATGCACATCTGCCTATTATTTTAAATGAACATGGCACAAAAATGAGTAAAAGAGAAAATAGCTCATCTGTAAAATGGCTGTTAGAAACCGGATATATGCCTGAGGCTATCGCGAATTATCTTATTATGCTTGGTAATAAAACACAATGTGAAATTTTTAGTATGAGTGAAGCTGTAGAATGGTTTGATATCACAAAAGTATCTAGAAGCCCAGCCAAATTTGACATAGATAAACTTTCTCAAATAAACAGAGAGCATATAAAAAGAGCAAGCGATGAAAGACTTGCAGAACTTTTTGAAATGTCTGCTAAATTTGCAGATCTTATTCGTTTTTACACGCAAGAAGCTAGCTTGATAAACGAAATAAAAGAAAAAATCTCACGAATTTACTCTTCTAAAAAAATAAAATGCGATTATGAAAATGAAATTCAATTATTAAGAGATGCTATTCAAAATCTTGATGTAAAAGAGAGTTTTGATGAGTTTAAAGCAGCTTTGATGAAAGCAACATCTCTAAAAGGCAAAAATTTTTTCATGCCACTTAGGTTGCTTTTAACTGGGGCTGAACATGGGCCAGAACTTAGTGAACTTTATAAGTTTATAAAAAATGATATAAAGGAAATAATTTGTTAGTAAATAATTTTATATTTGCGATTGCAACAATATTGCATATTGTTTTGGTGGGTTATATGTGGGTTATCATAATATCGGCTCTTATTTCTTGGGTAAGACCTGATCCTTATAATAAAATAGTCCAAGGGCTATATAGGCTTACAGAGCCAGTTTATGTCAAGATTAGAAGTATTATGCCAACAACATTTGGTGGTATTGATATCGCACCAATTATTGTTATTCTTATAATACAATTTTTGGATCTTTTTGTTGTAAGGAGTTTATTTGGCTTTGCTGGTTCGATGTAGTATAGTATTTTTTTTATGCTTGAGTTTTTGTTTTGGTGGAGTTGTTGGAGTTGAGAATTTAAAAAAACAACCAAAGAGTTTGGCTAAAGATTACTATTTTTATAGATTACTCACTGAAGGACAATACTCTAAAGAAGATGTCTATGAGCTTAGAGATGATGTTTATAGATATAGAGGTAGACTAAAAACAGCTATTGAAAAAGTAGTTGGTGAAAAACCAAAGGTTATACCTGAATGTGAGCTAGCTTACCCAAACATTATGGATGCAAACGAGAGTTGTCAAATAAAACTTTTATACATGAGTAGAGTTATAAAACTAAGCAACGAAGATAGAAACATCTTGATACAAAAATATCAAGCATCTCATCCAAGCTCTGCAAATATGCTATATGGGTTAAATTCAAATGATCCAATTTCATACTATGAGTGCACTTTGGATAGTGGAAATTTTTTAACATATTATAGTATCTATAATAATAAAGAAACTTTTGATAAAAGTTATAATATAAATTTTATCAATCAACTTATATCTGAAAAAAGATTTGAAAGCTTGTTAAAAGAGAGTGTTTTAAATAAATCTATGCCAAAATTTAGGCGCTCTCTTCTAGATGCTGATCCTAAAAATGCATATTCTTATGATACGGCTTTTTATCTTGGTGTAAATTCTTTACTTTTTGATAAAAAAGATAGAGCAATAAATTTCTTTTCCCGTGCTGCAAATTTAGGTAGCTCTCCTATGGCTAAAGATAATGCAAATTTTTGGGTTTATTATTTAAGTAAAGATAAAAATGTACTCCAAAATATAGCAGATAGCACTGATATTAATATTTATAGCATTTATGCAAGAGAAATTACTGGTGCAAATAAAAAAGATATCATTATTCCACGCCCACAAGTCGCTACTTTAAAATACTATAGTATAAGTGATCCATTTACTTGGGAATATACAAAGCAAACAATAAAAGATATGAATAGTTCACAACTTAGCGATTTTGCTACTAAATTTTATACAGTTGAAACTGTTGGGCATTATAGCTATATGATGGAAAAAGCTAGTGAATATAAAACTCATTATTATCCTATGGCATACGATTATTTGTTAAGCGGTGTTGAGGCACATAGAAAAGCACTAATTTTTGCTATAGCTAGACAAGAAAGCAGATTTATACCAAGTGCAATTTCTGTTTCTTACGCGCTAGGAATGATGCAATTTATGCCGTTTTTGGCAAACGATATAGGTAAAAAACAGTTAAAACTAGAAAATTTTGATCAAGATGATATGTTTAAACCAGAAGTTGCTTATGAATTTGCAAATATTCATCTAGACTATTTGGAAAAATATCTTTATCATCCAATTTTTATAGCATATGCATACAATGGTGGCATAGGTATGACAAAAAAAATGCTAGTAGAAGACAATCTGTTTTCAAAGGGTAAATACGAACCATTTTTAAGCATGGAGCTTGTAAAAGCTGATGAAACAAGAAATTATGGTAAAAAGGTTTTGGCAAACTATGTTGTTTACCTTAACGCTTTGGCTGCCAATACATCGATACAGACACTTTTTGAAATGCTAACTCGATCCGAGCCGATGGATAGATTTCGAAATTAATCCTTATAACATCTGTGTTTTTTTGTGGGGAAACTATCTCATAGTATTTCCCCCAAGGGACGCTAAAGGCTACTCTTTTTAGAAGTTCATCGCCCTCTTGCAATTCTCTTACAACTACATTTTGTGAACTTCTGTTTATTGTAAATGAACCTTTTGCAACTTCTGTTTCTTTTGGATAAATTGCTACTATAAAATGCTCTTCTAAGTTTTCGCTAACAAGATCTGGATAGGCTGGATTTAAATATGTGCCTAATACTAAGACTCTTTGATTTTTATTTATAACTTCTGTTTTTTGGGTGTATGCTAAAAGCTCATTTTTTATAGGATCATGCATAAAATTTTTGTTTGAACAAGCACTCAAAAAAAGTACAGTTGTGAGAGCGAAAATAGTTTTTTTCATAAATATACCTTAATATACTTTGTTATAATTTCTGTTATTTTAGCTAAAATTTGTTAAATATATAAAGATAATGAAAGTTTTTATAAAAATAAAGCGACTTTAGTATAAAATAAAAATCGTTTTATTTAAATCATATAATCTTTTTTATACCTTCTTCTATGGTATTTTTGCTATGAGGCTCTACAACTCTTTCATGCATCTCTTTGCCATCTTTTAGGTAAAATATCGTTGGTATATGTCTTATAGAGTATTCATCTCTCACACCTTCGCTATCATCAACATTTACATCATAAAAGTTTACATTTTGATATGACTTTTTAAGCTCCTCAAGTATGGGCTTAGCAAATTTGCAGTCTTTGCACCAAGGCGCACCAAAATAAACCACGCCACTTCCGCTTGACATAACTTCAGCTATCTCTTCTTTGTTTAATGTTTTCATTTTTTCTCCTTTATTTTTTAGCATTATACTTATAAATAGTAAAAATTTATAAAATATATTTTTATTTGAAAATATTATATATAATTAGCCTATATTTCAGCGACTTAGTTACAAAGGTTTTTATGCTTAGCACCAAAATAGCAAGCTTTTAAATTTAGAGTTTATAGACAATTTATATAAATAAAAGCGATAAAAAGAGATTTTAGAAACTTCATCGCTAGTTAGCCTCAAAAAAGGCGAAATTCTTTATGAAAAAACTAGAAGTTGATATAGCTACATCTTGATGAACAGTGGAGTTTTAGGCGCATTTATATTATCTTTAAATTTAAAACAGATAATTGTTTTTACTATAATACAAAGGCAAGAGTTGTATACTTGTAGTGTTGAGGTATTAACAAAAAGCTAAATATAGAAGTTTTGGAAAATTATGAATTTATTTTACACTAAATACGCTTTTTAAAAATTAAAAGATAAGTATAAAAGTGTTGCAAACCATACTGCTATGCTTATAGCTAGTTGTTTTGATGCTGTTATAATATTTTATGTTTAGCACTTTTTTGCACCACTTCATGAACGCATAGAAAATTTATCGCAAGAAAATAGCATAAATGACATTGTCAACTTAATCCATGATTAGATAACAAATCACTTATAAAGCGTAATAGAGGCTGTTTTAAGATATTAAAAGAGATGTAAAAGGCGACAAAATAACCTAAAAACCCGGCAATATTATATATCATACATCGCAAATGTCAAAAAATATTAAGGCTCAATATTCTTATATCAAAATTTAAACAAATATTATATATAATATTTGTTTAAAATAATAAAAGGTAATAAATGACAAATAAATCTTATAGATATGAGCTCGATGGATTAAGAGCTCTTGCTGTTTTATCTGTAATAATATATCACGCAGAATTAAACTGTATTGGATTTAGAATCTTACCAGGAGGATTCCTTGGAGTTGACATATTTTTTGTGCTTTCAGGATTTTTAATTACAGGCATACTAATAGATAGATCTACAACATTATTTACATTTTATAAAAGTAGAATTGATAGAATATATCCAGCACTACTTTTAATGCTAGCATTTTCTTGTTTTCTTACTTTAATTTTTTTGATACCACACGATATATTAAATTTTATAGAACAATTAAAAGGGGCTATTGCATTTTTTTCAAATTATATTTTTATGAATGAAGACTCTTATATAGCAGATTCTAGTAGATATAAAATATTATTGCACACATGGAGTCTTGGTATTGAGTGGCAATATTATTTGGTTTTCCCATTTATAGTATATATTATTAAAAAACTTTTTAATAATAATTTTGAACAGATTTTAATTATACTTTTTGCATGTTCATTTTTCTATTGTCTTTATTTAATGAAAATCAATCCAACTATTGCTTTTTATTCAACAATTTCTAGAGTTTGGGAGTTATTTGCTGGAGGTATAGTTTATTTAGCTTCAAAGTATATAAAAGAGAATAAAATCAATAATTTTTTATCTGCCTTTGGTTTAGTTATAATACTTTATTGCATTATATTTTTTAGAGATACTGATTCTCATCCTGGTTTTGTTAGTTTATGGGTCATTATTGGGACCGCTTTTTTTATATTATTTATACAAGAAGACAGTCTTGTATATAAAATATTTACATTAAAATCAGCGATATTTATTGGAGTTATATCTTATTCATTGTATTTGTATCATCAACCAATACTTGTATTTTATAGATTTAGTCAAGGAGAAATTAACAATAAAGTTTTTATCATATTGCTTATATTAATTATTGTAGTTTCTGCATTTTCATATAAATTTTTTGAAAACCCAATAAGGAGAAGCAAAAATAATAAAAAATATTTTATATTATTGTTTTTAATTTTTACTATTGTATTATTTTATAAAGGTGCTCAATATACAGAGGGTTATAAATTTAGAAAAAGTAAAATTGCGGCAGAAACATTAAGACATTTTGAAATACCAGAATTTAGAAGACTAAAAATATATGGAAAGCCTTGTGCTATGAGAGAACCTTCAGAGGCTTGCGAAATAGATAATGGTGGTAAAAACTTAGTCATAGCCGGTGATTCTTTTGTAGGTGTTTTTGATTATATATTTTCTGAACAAAAAAATATAAGCACTATGTATTTAGATTATGAGCAATGCCCTTTGCTTTTGGAGGGAATTTGGTTTGGAAATGTTCCACAGTGTTCTGATATAAACAAAAAAAGATGGATTAAAATACAGAAATTAAAACCATCAAATTTTTTGATTGGTGCAAATTTCACTCAATTTTATGGCGGTAAAAAGCCTATTGATAATTACATACCAAATGTAACAACAGAGGCTAAAGAAAAACTTACAGGAGATGAGGTTTATCAGAATTTTAGAGCTGCTATTGAAAAGCTGATATCTCTTGGGCATAATCCTATTATATTGCTTCAGCCGCCACTTCCTTTTAAAGATAATAAAATTTTTGATGTAGCAAAAGAACTAAAAAGGCAAGTAAGTAGTGGCAAACTAACTTTCGAATATGAATTCGATGCCATACCTACAACTAATATTGATAATGATATTAGAAGGGCTCTTAAAGGACTGAATGTAACTTATATAGATATGAACGGTAAAATGTGTAATGAATCTTCGAAATGCTTAACATTTAATCAAAATGGAGCATTATTTAATGGCGAAAATCATTTATCATACTTTGGAGCAAAATTATTTATGGAAGATATTATTAATGCAATGAAGTAAATTAAAACAGATTTCTGTTTCATATATTTTTGTATAGATAATACAATATTGTATTATTATAAATTTAGTGGCTTTATTGGCATTGTTATAAAACATTTTTTCAAATTGATTATGGTTGCATAAAAATTAAGGAGAGAAAATGTTAAGCAAAAGTAAAAGAATTATGGTTGCATCGCTTGGTCTTGTTATAATTGGAATTTTGGCGTTTTGCTTTAAAAGTTGGTAGTCTGGGCTAAATTTATCTTTAATGTTGATATAGTCGGTTTTTGTCCAGTGTGATATTTTTTAAATCGTTGTTTCATAAAGTAGTAAGACTTTAAACTTACTATAAATAAATACCTAAATGCGGCATTAAATAGATGTTTATTATATCTTAATCAAAAAAAGTGTAATATAAATCTACTACATGAAATTGGATTTATTATGAGCAAATTTACACATTTACATTTACATACAGAATACTCGCTTCTTGATGGCGCTAACAAGATAAAAGAGCTAGCCTCAACACTAAAAGAACAAGGCGTAGAAGCTTGCGCGATAACAGATCATGGCAATATGTTTGGCGCGATTGATTTTTACAAAACAATGAAAGCTACTGGTATAAAGCCTCTCATAGGAATGGAGGCTTATATTCATAATGGTGATGATATAGAAGATAAGAGTACAAAACAGAGATTTCACCTTATTTTGATAGCCAAAAATGAGATAGGATATAAAAATCTTATGTATCTTAGTTCTATGGCCTATATCAAAGGATTTTATTATTATCCAAGAATAAATAAAAAGATTTTAAAAGAGCATAGTGAAGGGCTTATTTGTTCATCTGCTTGTTTGGCAGGTGAAGTGAACTGGCATCTAAATTTAAGCGAGAGAAATAAAAAATATGGCGCAAAAGGCTATGAAAAAGCAAAAGAAGTAGCTCTTGAATACAAAGAGATATTTGGTGATGATTTTTATCTTGAAATTATGCGTCATGGTATAAGTGAACAAAGAGCGATTGACGATCAAATTTTACAAATTTCAAAAGAAACTGGCATAAAGGTTATCGCTACAAACGACTCTCACTATACATTTAAACAAAGAGCCGAAGCGCACGAAGTATTTATGTGTATAGCTATGAAAAAAACGTTAAATGATAAAGATAGATTAAGACATAGTGTTCATGAGTTTTATGTAAAAACTGATGAACAGATGAGAGAAATTTTTGCTGATATTCCAGAAGTTATCGAAAACACTACAGAAGTTGTAAATAAATGTAATTTAGAGCTTCATCTTGGTGATCCAACACCGCCAAATTTCAAATTTACAACACAGTATGCTAAAGAGATGGGCATAAGCTTGCCTGAGCCAGAAAATGAGTATAGTTTTGAAAATGATGCTGTGTTTTTTGAGATGGTTGCAAAAAAAGGTCTTGAAGAGAGGTTAGAGTTTATCCCGCAAGAAAAACATCAGTTTTATAAAGATAGACTAGATCATGAAATAGCTATCATTGATAAGATGAAATTTCCAGGATATATGCTTATAGTTTGGGATTTCATAAGAGAGGCAAAGGATAGAGGTGTTCCTGTTGGTCCAGGAAGAGGCTCGGCTGCTGGCTCATTGGTAGCTTTTAGTCTTAGGATAACAGATATTGATCCGCTTCCATATAACTTACTTTTTGAGCGTTTTTTAAATCCTGATCGTATAAGTATGCCAGATATAGATGTGGATTTTTGTCAAGATAGAAGAGGAGAGATAATTGATTATGTCATAGAAAAATATGGAAGTTACAATGTTGCACAGGTTGCAACTTTTGGTAAACTTTTGGCAAAAGGCGTTATAAGAGATGTTGCAAGGGTTTGTGATATGCCTTATAAAGAAGCTGACGAGATGGCAAAACTCATACCAGATGAGCTTAAAATCACACTTAGTGGACATAAGGATAAAAATGGCGAGTTGATAGATGGTGCTATTCAAAAAGAGCCAAAGATTACAGAACTTATAAACAGCAATCCTTTGGCAAATCAAATTTGGAAATACTCAAACGACTTAGAAGGACTAAACAGAAATGCAGGAATGCACGCAGCTGGTGTTGTGATAAGCAATGAACCGCTTTGGAGTAAAACTCCGCTTTTTAAGCAATCAAATAGTGAAGATGGGCACTATGTTACGCAGTATGCTAAGGATTACCTTGAAGATGTTGACTTAATCAAATTTGACTTTCTTGGCTTAAAAACACTTACTGTTATAAACAACGCTTTAATGCTCATAAAAAGAAGATATGATAAAGATATACTTTGGGAACAGATAGATTTTAACGAGAAAAAAACATACGAGCTGATACAAAGTGGAAAAACTCTTGGTGTATTTCAGATAGAAAGTGGCGGTATGCAAGAGCTTGGAGTTAGGTTGAAGCCTGACTGTTTTGAGGATATAATTGCTATGATAGCACTTTATCGCCCAGGACCAATGGATCTAATTCCAGATTTTATAGATAGAAAACATGGAAGAGCTAAGGTTGAATACCTCATAAATGATATAAAAGAGATTTTAGAACCAACTTACGGAATTATCGTTTATCAAGAGCAGGTTATGCAAATCGTGCAAAGAATCGGTGGCTTTAGTCTTGGTGAAGCTGATTTAGTGCGCCGTGCAATGGGTAAAAAAGATGAGAAAAAACTTTCGGCGATGAAAGAACAATATCTAAAAGGTGCACAAGAAAGAGGATATAATGTAAAAAAGGCCGATGAGTTATTTGAACTTATTATGAAATTTGCTTCATATGGATTTAATAAATCTCACGCGGCAGCATATTCGCTTATCACATTTCAAACTGCATACTTAAAAGCGCATTATCCAGCTGAGTTTATGGCAGCACTTTTGACAAGTGAAGAAAGTAACGCAGATAAACTTGCTAGATACATGGATGAGATAAAAAGACTTGGCATAAAACTTTTGCCACCTAGTATAAATACATCTATTAGGCAATTTAGCGTTAGTGATGATGGAAAGTCAATTATCTATGGTCTTGGCGCTATAAAAGGCGTTGGTCTTGGCGCTATAGAAAACATAGTAGAGCAAAGAGGCGAGAGTGGGTATAAAGATATAGACGATTTTGTCTCAAAAGTTGATAGCTTTAAGGTAAACAAAAAAGTTCTAGAATCACTTATAAAAGCTGGCGCTATAAACTGTCTTGGATTAAGCAGGATGTGCTTACTAAGAAATGTTGAAAATATTTTAGATGCATGTAAAGGTTCTGATGCTATAAAGAAAAATGCAAAAGAATCACTATTTGGTGATGATGAGAGCATAAGTCAAGTCAAAGTTGATATTTTAAAAACAGACGAAGAGCTTCCGTTGATGGAAATTTTAGGATATGAGCTTGAAACTCTTGGTATTTATCTTTCTGGGCATCCACTAAAAGACCATGAAGATAAGATAAAATCTCTAGAAAATATAACTTTTAGCAATTCTTTTGGAGAAATTAGTGGTTCAAGTGATATCATGGTTGTGGCAAAAATAGAAGAGATAAATAATAGAATTACCAAAAAAGGCAATAAAATGGCTATTGTTAAGCTGTTAGATCTTTATGGTGTTTTTTCTATGACTGTTTTTGAAAACTCGCTAGAGCAATTTTCTAGCTTAAGCGATGAAGATAAACAAAAGCCATATATATTTGCAATAAATTTAACAAATGAAAACTCACAGATAAGCACTAGATTTTTAAGTATGGGAAATTTAGATGATGCAGAAAATTTTAACTTTACTCCAAGAAAGAAAAAGACTTTTTATCAAAAATCACAAATGACTGAAACGAAAAAAACTTATGGAAATTTAGAAGTTTCTCTAGATGAGAACAGGTTAAATCAAGATATCATTAACAAAATTTATTCAAGAGCTCATTTGGAACATAAAAATGGTGGAGATAATAAGCTAACTCTAATCTTGGAAGTTGGCGAAAAAAAACTTATCTATAAAACTGAATTTTTGGTTAGTTTGGAGTTTGAAAAAAATATCAATGAGATTTTTGCCTAAAAGAAGAAAAATGAATGAGGTTTTAATATTAAGTGGAGCTGGACTTAGTGCAGACAGTGGTTTAAAAACTTTTCGAGATAATGGCGGGCTTTGGGAAGAGTATGATGTGATGGAGGTTTGCTCTGTGCAAGGTTTTGCAAAAGATAGAAAAAAGGTTCTTGATTTTTATGATAAAAGAAGATTGCAACTTAAAGATGTAAAACCAAATGCCGCACATTTTAATATTGCGAATTTAAAAGCTAAATTTAAAGATAAAATTTCTGTTTTAACCCAAAATGTCGATGATTTACTTGAACGAGCAGGATGCGAAGATGTTGTGCATTTGCACGGAGAGCTAACAAAACTTAGATGCGAGAGATGTGGTAAAATTTTTGATATAGGCTATGATGATATGCGTGGCAAAAAATGCCCAAAGTGTGGAAGTGAATTTTTGCGTCATCATATTGTGATGTTTGGAGAAATGGCGCCATTTTATGAGGTTTTGTATCAAAGACTTCATGAGATGAAGCTTTTTGTATGTATTGGTTCAAGTGGAGAAGTTTTGGATATAGCAAGTTATGCTAGTATGGCAAAGTTAAGCATACTAAATAATCTTGCAAGCTCTAAAATAGATAGATATTTTGATAAAGTTTATAATGAAACTGCATTAAGTGCTGCGCCTAAAATTTACAAAGATATTGAAGAATTTTTAAGTAGACAAATATAATTTAAGCCCTAAGAAGGGCTTAAATTTATTCTAGTGTAAATAGTGTATTTTTGTTATCTTGATAAGAAAGTATGTGAAGTTTTCCATCTTTAAACACCAAACTTCTAGCATTTTTTATATCGCTTGGGAAAGAGATTGTTTTTTCTATCTTCTCATTTTTTGGATCAATTACTACTATCACATTGTGATTTCTGCTAAGTGCATAAATTTTATCATCCTTAAATACCATAGAAGTTATGTAAAGATCGCCTAAATTTGCACCATCTTTTAGAGTTGCGCTTGGTGTAAATTCTGCAGATAAAGTCATGTCACTTATCAAAATTTTTGATATTACAAAAGTTTTTTTATCTTTATTATTTGGAGTTGTAGCTGTATAAATGTATTTACCATCATTTGCCATACTAGCAATGTGATTTAGTTTTGCTCTTACAGTGCTAATTCTACCTCTTCCAAGATCTTCTTTGTTTGCTTCAAATTTATCTGCTCCTTTTAAAAAATTAGCATAACCAGCCACTTCATCAGCTTTATCGTTTTTTGCAAATTTTAAGAAGCTTTTGTTTGAGCCCATTAGGATAAATTTGTTTTCACTAAGTGCATTAACGCTTATGATAGGATCAATGGTTGCAGAGTAGTATGGATCTAGCTCTAGCTCTCTTGATACATTAAAATTTTCATCCATAAAATAAACATCCCATTTTGAGCTTGCTATAAATTCGCCATTTGCAAACTCAAGTGAGTTGATAGGTTTTGATAAATTTATATCCATGCTAGAAGATATTTTTAGACTCTCATCTACATTTAGTGGAGCTTTTGATGAGTCATTATCAAAATTTATACCTAGCTTTGTAGCTGGTGCAAAAGCATAATCTGGAGCTTTTACATCTCTTTTACCTAAAAATGAAATTGTTTTATAGTTGTCATTATTTCCAGTTTTATCCCAAATGATATATTTTTTATCTAGACTAAATCTTACAGGATCGCCTTGTCCAGCGTAAGGAGGTATACCTGTACTAACAAAAGCTTGGAAAACATTTGAAGCTATTATAAAAGCTGATATTATAAATGCAAACATGGCTGGCTTACTAAGTTTTCTATATTTTTCATTACCCATTTCCTCAGTAAAAGCACTAAATTTAGGAGCGAAGAAAAACATAATGCCAAGCATTACAATAACAGACCAAAATACAACTTCGGCCCAAAAATATGTGTGTAGACCAAATACTGCTAAACCAAAACCTTGATCAAGGTCTCTGTGAGTATGATTTCCATAATGGGCAAAAGACTGCCAAAGTCCAAAAGCAGCAACTATAAGAAGCATCGCTATATATTTAGGTTTTAGTCCATATCTTACTATAAAAAGTGCAAGTACGCCTATAAATATCATTGCCTCTCTTTGTCCCCAGCAAAGTGTGCAAGGGCTATCTTTTAATACATACCCAAAATAAAGATTTGCAATTCCAACTGGCAAAAGTGTAATTAAAAAGCCAGCTAAGCACATTAAAGTATAAAATAATTTAACTTTTTTTATATCGTTCATATTTTTCCTTTAGAGATTCATTATAGTTAAGAGTGCTGATGATTTATGTCCTATATAAAAATAAATCATAAATAACCAAGAAAAGGCGACTATCGTAAGTGCAATATTTTCCATATTTGGTTTTTTTATAATAACTATTAAAGCTATTAAAACCAAAAGGAGTTGTAAAAATTCCATTGTTATTTCCTTTTAAAATAATATTTTAGATTCGTATGGTAGTACAATAAAACTTAAAACTAAATATTACTCAATATATTTTAGTATGAAAAAATAATATATAGGGATAAATCTTACTAGAATATAGCTTGAGATTTATATATTTTAAAGATAAAAATTTAAAATTTGTAATAAAATATTAAAATGTAAGAAATTTTTTATAGATTTAGAGCCTAGAGGCTCTAAATCTATTTTTCTATCAAAACATTTTTAGGATCTATATCATCACCATATATAGGTTTTATGGTTTCATCATATGCTTTGTGGAAAAATTTCTCACCCTCAAGCTTTGTGATTAATTCATTTAGCCAGTTAAGAAGCCCTTTATTGCCTTTTTTAACGGCTGGAGCTATAACATCTTCGTTGCCTAAAGTTTGAATTCCCACAACAAAACCGGGATTATTTTTGGCCCAAGCAAATAAAAACACATTATCATGCGTTAAAGCATCGCCTCTACCATCAAGCATGGCTGCAAGAGTTTCTGCTATTTGGTCAAATTTTAAAATCTTGGCATTTGGATTGTTTTTTGTAAAATACAAATCAGAGGTTGTTCCTTTGTTGATAAGTAGTGTCTTGCCTTTTAGATCATCTAGACTTTTTATTGGCGCACTTTCTTTACTAACTACACCGATACTAACTTTCATGTAAGGATTTGCAAAGTCAACAACCCTTTCTCTATCTTTTGTTTTTGTAAAATTTGCTAAGATGATATCAACTTTATTGGCATTTAAGAACTCAACTCTAGTTGCAGGATCAACAATTAAAAATTCTATCTTGCTTTCATCTCCAAAAAGCTCTTTTGCTATACGCTTTGCTAAAGCTATATCATATCCTTGATGTTTACCTTGTGCATCAATGTATCCAAATGGCATTTTATCGCCAAAAACTCCGATTTTAATAACACCGCGAGCTTTAATCTCATCAAGTGTTGAAGCGTTTATAGTTGCTACTGCAAATAAAAGCGTAGCTACAAGTGTTAGAAATTTTTTCATTTCTTTCCTTAAAAATCTGAATTCCCTTATCCTAAGGGCTAATTTAATTATATTAATATCAAAATTTATTTAATGCTGTTTATTAAATTCAAACATATTTAGAAATTTTTTAGTACGATCTGTTTTTGGATTTGTAAAAAACTTATCCGGAGTAGAAATTTCAACGATTTCCCCTTTATCCATAAAAATAATCCTATCCGCCACGCCTTTTGCAAAGCTCATTTCGTGAGTAACTATAACCATCGTTCTACCATCACTTGCAAGATTTAGCATAACATCAAGAACCTCTCTTACTATTTCTGGATCAAGCGCTGCTGTAACTTCATCAAATAGCATTATTTCTGGATTCATACAAAGCGCTCTAACTATCGCAATTCTTTGTTTTTGCCCTCCGCTTAACTCCTTTGGATGTGCATTTTGCTTTTCCAATAAACCAACTTTTTGAAACCAAAATTTAGCATTTTCTACCGCTTCATCTTTACTTTTATTTTGGACTTTCATAGGTCCTAAAATGACATTTTGCATAACATTTAAATGATCAAATAGCTCATAACTTTGAAAAACCATACCAACTTTTTGTCTGATTTCTCTCCAGTTGTTAAATTTGGGATTTATTTTAGTCCCTAAAATCTCCATTTCTCCACTTTGTATATGCTCAAGCCCATTTATACATCTTAAAGTTGTGCTTTTGCCGCACCCAGATGGTCCAAGTATAACCACAACTTCGCCTTTGTTTACGCTAAAACTTATATCTTTTAACGCATGAGTTGTGCCGTAAAATTTATTTATTTTATTAAGCTTTAAGACTTGCATTAATTCCACCTATCTTCTAAAATTTTTGAGAATTTTGATACTGGATAACAAATTGCAAAATATAGAAAAAATATAAATCCATATATTATAAATGCTGCATAGTTATCCGTAAATACTGTGCTATCTATGATTTGCTGACCAACTTTTACTACTTCAACAACGCCTATTAAAACAACAATAGATGTTGTTTTAATCATCCTGCTTAGTAAATTTATAGACGCTGGTACCAAACGCCTCATTGCAAGTGGTATGATGATATATGAGTAAATTTGGGCATTTTTTAGTCCAAGACTTGTAGCACTTTCAAACTGATGCTTTGGTATGCTTTTTATTGCACCTCTTACTAAGTCCATCATTTCAAAAATTCCCCAAATGCTAAAAACTATAATTGCAGCACTAACTCCACTTGTATGGATATTTAACCATTTGCTAAGTCCAAAATATACTAGCATTAACCAGACAATCTGGGGCATTACTCTAACAATCTCAAGACCTATTTTTAAAAATGTGTAAATAAAGCGGTTTTTTGAGCTCATTAAAACGCCTAAAACCATACCGCCAATTAGTGAAAAAGCTATAGATATGAGTGAAATTTTTATAGTAACCCAAAGCCCAAGCATGAGGCGTAAAAAGTTATTTCCTTCAAATAAAATATCAAACATAGCTAAGTCTTTTCTCAAGAAGTGTTAGCCCTAAAGAAATTGGTAAAATAATGATAAGATAGCTAACAATTAACATAAATAAAGCTTCGTTTGTCATGTAGTAAAGCCCCATAATATCTTTTGTAGTATACACCAAATCAGCCAAAGCTATAACGCTAACAACAGATGTTTCTTTGGTTAAAAATATTATATTTGCACTAATTGATGGAAGAGCAACAAAAAATGCTTGTGGTAAAATCACATGATATATAAGTTGCATTTTATTAAGTCCTATGCTAAGTCCAGCTTCAATCTGTGCTTTTTTAACTGCTTCGTATCCTAGTCTAAAACTCTCACTCATATAGCTTCCACCTAAAAACGCAAGGCCTACAACTCCACATGTAAGGCTATCTAGTCTTATACCGATTTTTGGCAAACCATAATATAAGAAAAAAAGCTGAATAAGAAGTGGTGTATTTCTTGAAATTTCAATGTAAATATCAAAAATCTTAGTTAAAACTTTAAGATGTAAAATCCTAGTACACATTGAAAGAAGCCCGATTATAATTGACAAAATTACCCCATAAAATGCAATTTTTATCGTAAGTATACCAGCTGTGATAAACATAGGATAAAACTCTTTTATAAACTCAAAATTCATAAAAAACCTTGTAAAAATGTAAATAAGCCTTATTTCTTGGATTATATTTTATCTTGATTTCTTTAAATTATAGAATATTTTACAGTTTTTTCATGATAATACAAAACATTAAAAGCGTTATATATAATAATATATAATTAAGAAAAAAGTTATTATAATTTTGTCCAAAGGAAAAAAATGGAATTAGTTTCAAATTTTATAATTAAATCAAACAGCAGTGATTTTGTACTTGCAAAACGCATTAAGCTTTTAAAAGAAATAGATAAAACCGGTTCAATCTTGCAAGCTGCTAAAAATGTTCCCATGAGTTATAAGTCTGCTTGGGATGCTGTTGATCTTATGAATAATCTATCTGAAAAACCTCTTGTAGAAGGAAAGTGTGGTGGAAAATATGGCGGTGGTAGTACGCTTAGTGAGTATGCAAAAAAGCTTATAAAAACTTATGAAAATATAGAAAATATCCAAAAAAACTTTTTAGAGCAAATTTCTAAAAACATAGACTTTAATAGCGGAAATATATTAAATTTAGAAAGGTTAACGATGCAAATAAGCGCTAGAAATGTATTTAGTGGTAAAGTAGAAAACATTAAACACGATAAAGTAAATTCAGACATTTTAATTGCTTTAAAAGGTGGTGCAAAAATTTCATCAAATATAACAAAAACTTCAGCTGAGAATTTAGATCTTGAGATAGGAAAAGAAGTAAAGGCTATAATAAAATCAAGCTCTGTAATGATATCAACAACTCAAGACTTGGCAATAAGTGCTAGAAATATTATAAAAGGTAAAGTTGAGAAAATTATAAAAGGCGAGGTGAATTCAGAAGTTAGTTTAAAAATAGGCGTAGGACAAATTTTAACTGCCATTATAACTCAAAGTTCGGTTGATAATCTTGGATTAAAAGAGGGAAAAATGGCTTTTGGTGTGATAAAATCAAGTGAAGTTATGATAGGTTTATAGGGGGAAAAATGAAAAAGTTACTTTTAATTTTGGTTAGCGTATGTTTTTTAAATGCGGCAAACATACGAGTTGCTGCTGCTGCAAATATAGGCTATGTCTTGGAGGATTTAAAAGCCGAGTTTTTAAAAACAAATCCAAATGATACGCTAGAAGTTGTTTTAGCAAGTAGTGGAAAGCTAAATGCGCAGATAAAAAATGGTGCTGATTATGCTGTATTTATGGCTGCAAATATGGATTTTGCACAAGATGTGTTTAAAAACGGTCTTGCTACAGCTCCTGCTGAGGCTTATACAAGAGGAGTTTTGGTCATGTTTAGTAAAGATAAGCGCGATATGACTAAAGGTTTGGAACTTTTAAAAGATAAAGATATACATAAAATTGCCGTTGCGAATACAAAAACAGCGCCTTATGGTATAGCTTCTCTTGAAGCATTTAAAAAGGCTGGAGTTTATGAAAGTATAAAAGATAAAATAGTTCAAGCAGATAGTATATCTGGTGTTTTACCTTACGCGCTTAGTGCTGCTGAGATAGGCTTTATACCAAAATCGGCTCTTAGTGGCAAAGATGAGTATAAAAAAGGGGAAAATTTTATAGAAGTTGATAGGGCGATTTATACTCCACTTGACCAAGGCATGGTTTTGATAAAAACTCATGAAAAGGATAAGCTAGCAAATGATTTTTATAAATTTATAAAAAGTGACGTAGCAAAAGCGATATTTGCAAAACATGGATACGAATAAGATTATTTCTAAAGTAGTTGGTATAAAGTCTAACCACTCTTTAAATCTCATAAATTTAACAAGCGAAGTTGGGGATTTAGCTTTTGTTTCGCTTGAAATTTCAGCTACTTTAGAAGATGAAATTATAGTTGGGTTTAAATCATCAGCAGTTGCTATTTGTAAAACAAAAAAAGATGATTTAAGCTACTCAAATCAAATAGAGGTTTGTATTAAGAGCATTGAAAAAGGTGAAATTTTAACTCAAATCATTGGCGATAAAAATGGTATTTTTATATCGTCTTTAATAACTACAAGCTCGGCAAATAGGCTAAATTTAAAAGTTGGGCAGAGTGTTGTTTTTCTAATAAAATCAACAGATATGTTTTTAGTTCAAAACAGGAGTGAAATTTGATAAATTTTACTCCATTTCTTGTATCTTTTAAGCTCGCTTTTATTACTACTTTTGTGCTATTTATTGTAGTTTTGCCAGTTGTTTATGTCCTTAGTGGCACTAAAAGCAAGATAAAGCCTTTTGTAGAGAGTATAGCAGCCTTGCCACTTGTCTTGCCACCTACTGTTGTGGGATTTTATTTGCTTTTTGGTTTTTCAAAGAATTCTCTCATAGGTGGGTTTTTATTTGAAAACTTTGGAATAGAACTAGTTTTTAGCTTTAGTGGTCTTGTGTTTGCAAGCTGTATTTATTCACTTCCTTTTATGTTTCAGCCACTTTTATCAGGATTTGAAAGCTTAAATAAAAACATTATAGAAGCATCGTATCTAAGCGGTAAAAGCAAGATTACAACTCTTTTTTGTATAGTGCTTCCAAACATCAAGCCATCTTTAATAACGGCATTTGTTATAACTTTTGCTCACACGGTTGGTGAGTTTGGTATAGTACTTATGGTTGGTGGAAGCATAGAAGGAAAAACAAAAGTGGCAAGCATAGCGATATATGAGTTTGCTGAGATTATGGACTATAAATCGGCTCATATTTATAGTGCTATCATGTTAGTAATGTCTTTTGTGGTTTTGCTTAGTGTGTATTTTTTTAATCAAAAGGCAAAATTATGATAGAAATTTGCATAAATAAGCCTTTGTTTGACAAGATGGTTTTAAATGTTAAATTTAGTGTAAAAAGCGGAACATTTTTAGCTATAAGCGGCGCTAGTGGGAGCGGTAAAACTACCCTTCTTAGATGTTTAGCTGGACTTGAAAAAAGCATTGGAGTTATAAAAGTAGATGATGAAATTTGGCAAGATGAAAAGACATTTTTAAAGCCTCAAGATCGTAAAATTGGATTTGTTTTTCAAGATTACGCACTTTTTGAAAACTTAAGTGTAGAAAAAAATTTTCTTTTTGTACAAAAAGATTATGAACTTTGTAACAAACTTCTTAATATGCTTGATTTAACGGAATTTAAAAATCGTTATCCAGCCAAACTAAGTGGCGGTCAAAAACAACGCGTTGCTCTTGGTAGGGCGATGATGAGAAAACCAAAATTACTACTTCTTGATGAACCTCTTTCTGCTCTTGATCCAAATTTACGCATAAAACTTCAAGATGAGCTTTTAGAAATTCATCAAGCATTTGGCACTACAACAATGCTTGTTAGTCACTCTCCAAGTGAAATTTATAAATTAACAAATTTGATGCTTGAGTTAGAAAATGGCAAAATCACTAAATTTGGCTCCCCAAAAGATATTTTGCTAAGACAAAGCGGGAGTCAAAAGTTCTCATTTATTGGAACCATATTGGATGTGCAAAAAGTTGATGCGATATTTGTTGTAACTATTTCTATTGGGCAACAACTAACTCAAGTTGTAGTTGATAGCGATAAAGGGCTTAAAATAGGGCAAAAGATAAATGTAAACACTAAAGCATTTAATCTAAATTTGAGTAAAATTGAGGAATAAGTAATGAATATAATTGATGATTACATAAATGAAGATTTGCCTTACATAGATATGACTACGTGTTTGCAAAAAGATCTTAATGCAGACGCTATTTTGGAGATATATTGTAGAGATGATATAGTTATGAGTGGCGGAGAATTTGCTAAAGAAATAGCACTTAAGCTTGGATGCAAGAGTGAATTTGTGGCAAAAGATGGACAAAAAATCAAAGCAAATTCACTCATTTTTAAAGCAAGTGGATGTTATAAAAATATCCATAAAATTTGGAAACTAACTCAAAATTTACTTGAATACATGAGTGCAATAGCAACTTATAGTAGAAAAATGGTTGATGAAGTTAGAAGTGTTAATGAAAATTGTCAAATTTTAGGCACTAGAAAAACCTTTCCAAATGCAAAAAAATTTTGCATAAAAGCTTTGTGTGATGGCGGAGCTATGATTCATAGGCTAAATTTAAGTGATAGTATTTTGTTTTTTGAAAACCATAGAGTGTTATATGAAAATGACGCTAAATTTTATGAGTTTTTAAGAGAAATAAAAACTAAATTTATCGAAAAAAAGCTTATAGTTGAGGCTTTAAATTTAGAAGATGGCATAAATTTGCTTGAAATTTGCGATTGCATTCAACTTGATAAAATGAGTTTAGATGATACTGTAAAAATCGTAAAAGTAAGAAACGAAAAATACAAATATGTCAAGATAATCTCAGCTGGTGGCATAAATTTGCAAAATGCAAAAGAGTACGCAAAAACAGGCATTGATGCCATAGTAACAAGTGCTATGTATTATCATACAAAAGGTGATTTAAAAGCTAAAATTTTAAAAGTTTAATTTATTTGTAAATGCTGTTTAGGCATTCCTTTAAATTTGGATACTTAAAGACAAAATTCTCATTTAGCAATTTGTTGGGATAAATTTCAAGGGAATCTGTCATAACAACGCTACCTTCGCCAAATTTTAGTTTTAAGATAAATATCGGCACAGATAAAAACATAGGTTTATTAAAAGTATCTGCTAAGATTATGCTAAAGTTTTTATTGCTTATAGGATTTGGTGAAGTAAGATTATAGATTCCATTCGTATGACCACTAAGTGCAAATTTAATAGCACAAATTACATCTTCAAGACTAACCCAGCTCATGATATTTTCACCATTTCCAATGCTTCCGCCAAGTCCTAACTTAAAAGGTATTTCCATCTGTTTTAATGCCCCACCGTTTTTACCAAGAATAACGCCAAATCTAAATATAGTCGTTTTTATATTACCTTTTGTAGCTTTTAAAGCCTCTTCTTCCCAAGTCTTAGCAAGAGTTCCTAAAAACCCATCATTATAAATAGCGTTTTCTTCGCCTCCTCTGTAGCCATTTTTGTATATACCAATAGCAGAGGTTGATATAAATATTTGCGGTTTTGTAATTTTCATAGCTTCAACTAAAGCTTTTGTGGTTTCTATCCTACTATTTAAAAGCTTTTTTTTATACTCTTTTGTCCATTTTTTAGATATCGGCGCTCCTGCTAGATTTATTACGCCATCGCAATTTTTTATAATTTCTAAAAGTCTATTTTGCTTAAAATCATCTCTTTTTATTAAGACTATATCGTGTTCTTTTTGCAGTTCTTTTGCTAATGCACTACCAACAAAACCAGTTCCGCCACTAATTGCTATTTTCATTATTCTTTCCTTTATTGAATTATATGTAAGTTTTGATAATGGTTTATACTAAAGAGTATTTATTTTCTCTAAATTTAGCGTTTTTTCAATATGTTTTTAAATGAATTTAATGTATAATTTATTACTTTGAGTTGCTATAATTTGGTATAAAAGTTAAAAATTTGATAAATACGCTTTTTGTATCCGAAAATAAATTTATGATATTAATACGCCAAGTTTTGCTTTAAGTTTTTAAAATGTATTTGCATATTAGGACTATATTTTGAATAAAAAAATCTATAAAAATATTGTTTTTCTATATTTTAGACTTTTAGCTGTAATGTTGCTTGGATTTTATATAGTTAGAATTTTATTGGATAAACTAGGGGCTCAATACTATGGAATGTATTGTGTTGCCATAAATATTATAACTATAGCACTGTTTTTGGTTACTGTATTTACAGTATCTGCGCAAAGATTTTTTGCATTTGAATTAGGTAATAATAATATACATAAGATTAAGATTTTATTTGGAAATTTTAACCTAGTTTCGATATTTTCGATCATAATATCTATATTGTTTAGCGAAATTTTTATATTATTTTTTAATGGGAATATAAATATAGATAAAAATGAGCTAAATTTATTTATAAATACATTTAATTTGCTTATGTTATCGCTATCCTTAACGGCTATGCAAAATTTATATGTATCGCTAATGAGTGCTTATGAGGACTTATCGGCTTATTCTTTGATATCTATAGTTGACATACTTTTAAAAGTTTTTATTATATTTTTAATTAATGAAAATGATGAAAATAAAATTATTGAATACTCTTTTTGGCTTTTATTACAAACTGTATTTGTAACAATAATATATATATTTTATACTTATAAAAAATATAGTATTAAATTTTATTTTATAAGTTTTGAGAAAATATTGCTAAAAGATATATTGATATATAATTCTTGGAATACTATTGGAAATTTGGCTGTTATTTTGTGTAGAAATGGTATAGGATTTTTGTTAAGCATATTCTTTTATTTAAGCACAGTTACTGCTTATAATGTATCTTTGCAAATCCATACTGGAATCATGTTATTTGTTGCAAGTTTCCAAAAAGCTTTAACTCCTTCTATAATAAAATTATATGCTCAAAATGAAATAATAAAACTTAAGAATTTACTATATTTAAACTCTAAAATAAATTTTATGATTTTATGGATGATAGCTTTGCCTATTTTTATATATATAGATGATATTTTATCACTTTGGCTTATAGATACGCCACAAAATGTTAATATATTTGTAAGATTATTTTTATTGCAAGCACTTGTATATTCGCTTGATATGCCTTTTGTTGCAGCCATACAAGCTACAGGAAAGATACGCGAAATAAGCCTAACAGGAGGTTTTATTTTACTTCTTGCATTTCCCGTCTCATTTATTTTTTATAAATTTGGTTTTGAAATGACAATTGGCGTAATTGTATACATTGTGGCTAGTTTTTTGTGCTTTATGGTTGAAATATTTTATTTAAAAAAATGGCTAGAAATAACGTATAAAGAATTTTTTTTAGAAATTTTTTTAAAGGTTCTAATAAGTGCTATTTTATCTTATATTGGAATTAATTTTATTGCTTCAAATTTAGATAATAATTTTATAAATTTTGTTTTAGTGTTTATTGTATCAATTTTTGTAAATTTAGGCATATATTTTTTTATAATTTTAAATCAAAAAGAGAGATTTTTTGTTATAACTATCATTCAAAAGATGAAAAAATTCGTCTAGATAGCGCAAGTGGTGGTATTTTTTCTGAACTCGCTTTGAAGGTATTTGAAGATAATGGTTTTGTAAGTAGTGCTGTTTATAATAAAGACAATACAATCTCACACATATTAACAGATAATAGAACTCATCTTGATGATTTAAGAAGTTCAAAATATGCCTATAGTTTTATGAAGGATGTTTTTTCTCAAATTAAACAGAGATTAAAAGATGGTAAAAAAGTTTTGGTTTGCGGCGCACCTTATTAAATTTACGGTCTTTATGCGTATTTGAATCATAAAGATTATCCAAATTTAATAACTTGCGATTTTATATGCTTAGGAGTTAATTCTCTAGCTGTGTCCCAAAAATATATAGAATTTTTTTAAAAAAAATTCTTTTCAAAAATTACTAAAATAAAAGCAAAAGATAAAACGTATAGATGGCATAAATTTTCTATGCGTTTGGAATTTGAAAATGGAAAAAAGTATGTTCAAAATAGAAATAATGACCCATTTTTTTTGTTGGGTATTTACAAACACATTTATTTTTAATAGAGTCTTGCTATGATTGTAAATTTAAAGATTTTCCAAGAGTTGCGGATATAAGTTTGGCTGATTTTTGGGACATAGAAAATATTGATAAAAGCATGAATCAAGACAAAGGCACATCTCTTGTTATGTTAAATTCCAAGAAAGGGGAGGGCTTTTTTAATCAAATAGATGGCAGTAGAATTGTTAAAAAAGAATTTAGCTTCAATAGCATTTTGCTAGAAATTTAGTCATATTTGAAAGTCCTAAAAAACCAAATAGGAAGTGATCAGGTTTTTAGACCAAATTATTTTGCATAGTATAAAGATTATTATTATCTTGGATTTATAGACGATAAAAATACTATTAAAATATTTTATGCAGCATCTTTTGGCGGGAATAAATACAAAGGAGATATGTCAAAACTAAATTTTTATAAAAAAATATTCAAAGTGTTGAAGAATGGCCCAAAGCAATATATGATTCAGAATATATAGTAACAGATTCTTTTCATGGATGTATTTTTTCTATAATTTTTCAAAAACAGCTTTATTGTATGATAAATGAGTCAAGAGGTGCAGATAGGTTTCATAGTTTATTTGAGCTACTTGATTTAGAAGATAGAATTATAAGTAAAAATAGTAATTTTGGTGAAAAAATAGATTATAAAAAAAGTAAATCAAATTTTAGATAATATGCGCGAAAAATCAATTCATTTTTTAAAAAATAGCTTGAGTTTAAGTTGATTTTGATATTATTGTTGAATACTTCTAAAGGGTAGATATGTATGATGTTTCTATAATTATTCCGATTTATAACACAAGTAAATATATACAACAATGTGCCATTAGTCTTTTTGAACAAGATTACGATAATATAGAATACATATTTATTAATGATTGTACTCAAGATAACTCTATGGAAATCTTAAATAATATAATACAACAATATCCAAATAGAAAAAATGATATAAAAATTATAAACCATACAATAAATCAAGGTTCTGGTATAGCTAGGAAAGACGGCATATTAGCTGCTAGTGGCGAATATACCATACAAATAGACAGCGATGATTGGGTCGAGCTTGATATGATAAGCTCATTTATGAAAGCAGCAAGATTAGCTGATGCTGATATAGTAGTTTCTGATTTGTATATAAATTCGAAAAATAGGGAAATTTATATAAATCAAGATTTTTCATCTTATATTAATCCTAGTAATAAACTAAGTTATTTAAAGTCAATTCTTTCGCATTATATTTTACCATCGTTATGCAATAAACTAATTAAAAAAGAAATTTATACAAAAATAAATTTCTCGGAGTTTTCTTTTGCTGAAGATTGGTATTTAAATATACAAATGTTTTATTACTCAAATAAAATCGCATATATAAATAAAGCTTTTTTGCATTATAGAAGGGTAAATGGTAGCTCAATTACAACTAAAAAATCCCAAAGGCTAATAATTGACCATATAAATTTTAATAAACAATCATTTTCATTTTTAAATGAAAAGCAAGTATTGCAAGAAGTAAGAGAAGATTTTTATATAGGATTATTTAAAAGCATTGTTTCTATTTCTAATATAAAAATTACCAAAGAAATAAAAAATATATGTCCAGAATGTTTTAAACCCAAATATGTGCTTAAAAATAAAAAATTTGGAATATTGAAAAAAATTATTTATCTTACTATTTTTATAGATAGTGGATTTATTTATAATTTATCAAGAAGATTATATGTCGCATAAATCATATTTGCTGTATTGTTTTTATTAAAACTGTATTTTTCAGGTTGGTTTATTTTGTTATGGTATATTAATGTTTGGTTTTTCTAATTTAATATAAATGTAATATATTTTACCCGGAGTTTTTTTTGAAGAAGATATTGTTTTATTTGCCCTTTATTAAATTTGGGGGAATAGAAAAAAGCGCAATAATTTATCTAAAAGAATTATTAAAAAAAAATTATGATGTAAGATTATTGATAGATTATAATATGGGTTTAGATGGAAATAATCTTGAGCCAGAGCTTCCAAAAGAACTAAAATATGATTTTATAAAAAGTAAAAAAATAACTAAATTTATATATACTTTTAGAACTTTGGGCAAAAAGTATATAATTTTTAATATAGTTTTATACATATTAATTTTTTTATTTGATTTTTACTATTATCACACTAAAATAAAGGCTTTTTTAAAAGAAAACGACTTTGATGCGATAGTAAGTTTTTATCAATTTTCCCCAACTTATTTTACTAATTATAAAAAAGCAAGACAAATAATTTGGTTACATGGTTCAGTAGAGCATTTTTTTGGTAAATTTACTAAGATATTTAGGTCTAAATACGAAAAAAATTTAAATAAATATGATTACATAGTAACAATAGCAAGAGAAATGAAAGAACAGCTAATTCGTTTTTATCCGAATTTAAAAAATCATAACATAAAAATAATATATAATCCTTTTGACTTTAATGATATTTTGTTAAAATCAAATGATAAAACATCATTAAGTGAGGATGAAAAAATATTAATTAGAGATAAATATATATGTACAGTAACAAGAATAGATGAAAATCATAAGGACATAAAAACAATAATTATGGCATATAAAATTTTGTATGATAACTCTGATATTAGTGATAAGCTTTATATTATTGGAGATGGAGTAGACAGATATAGTTTAGAGAAAATAACAAAATATTTGAATTTGGAAAAAAATATTTTATTTTTGGGTAAAAAAACTAATCCATATGTCTGGATGAAAAATGCAAATATTTTTATACTCTCTTCTAAAACAGAGGGATTTGGGCTTGTTTTGGTTGAAGCTATGGCAAGTGGAACTTTTGTAATTTCTTCTAATTGCGAAATTGGACCAAGAGAAATTTTAAATTATGGAGAGTGTGGTGATTTATTTGAAGTTGGCAATGCTAAAGAGCTAGCAAAGACAATAAAATTTGCTTTGGATAATAAAAATTATAAAAAAGAAAAAATTCAAAAAGCTTTTGCTAGAATTTCAGAATTTGATAAAAATGTAATAATACAAAGTCTTGAAGAGATATTGTGATACTATCAAATAATTTAAAAATAAAATAGTTTTTGGAGAAAACTTTGAATAATAAAGATATAGATATATGCAATAATGATGAAATAGATTTTTTAAATCTTTTTAGTAAAATTTGGAATTATAAAATTATGGTTATTGTTATAACTTTAGTTTTTTCTGTATTAGCAATACTTTATGCATTTTTTTCAACTCCGTGGTACAAAGCTACTGCTCTAGTTGAGATAGGATACTACAATCAAAACATTGATAGAAAAATAATGCTTGCTAAAACAGTAGATGTTGCAGAAAAGTTAAAAGTTAAATATATAGATTTATTGGCTGAAAAAGATGATGCAGATGCTATAGCAAAAAATTTGTCTATTGTAAAAAATAATCCTAATTTTTTAGATATCACAACATATGGAAAAACAAATGAATTTGCCATTGAATTAATAAATACTATAGTAAGTGATATCTCACATGAGCACAAAAAAGTTTTAGATGGTTACTTAGATACTCAAAAAGTTGCACTGGCAAATAAAGATAGAGAAATATCTTTTTTGAAAAATAATATGATTGCAGATATTGAAAGTCAATTAAATACTATAAATAACATAACGCTTCCTAGCTTGGAGAGTAAGATAAAAATTTTAAATAAAAATGTCGAAGAATCAGAAAATTTATTAAAAGTTTTGGATAAAAATAAAATTACGGATAAAAATTTGATTGTTTTATCGGCAATTGAGCGTCAAAGTTTAAGTAATAGGCTTATCTCTGATAAGGCTAGAATAGTTGATTTTAATGTAGAAATTAATAAACTAAATAATGAGATTGTACCTAAACTTAAAAGAGATCTTGCAAATTTTCAAACTGTTCAGTTAAATAAACTATTGGATGAAAAATCATTGATAGAGTTATCTTTAGCGCCTTATAATTATGCAAATACAAATATAGTTGGAGATATAGTAACATCTCAACATCCAGAAAAACCAAAGAAGAGATTAATTGTTGAGGTTGTAACGGTAATTGGATTTATATTTTCCATTTTTATAGTTTTAATTTATGATTCCATTATAAATAGAACCCAAAAATATAAAACTAACTAGCGCCCTCGCGTTTTAAAACGGCGATTATAGTTTTTAGAATAATAATTATATCGTTATAGATACTCCAGTTTTTTACATACCATATATCCATCTGAGTTCTAATTTTAAAATCGGTATCCCCTCTGCCGCTTATTTGCGCAAGTCCAGTCATTCCAGGTTTAACGCTTAATAAAATTCTCATATCATTTGGACTTACGCCAGCTTGTTCTCTTTCTCCTGTTATAAATGGTCTTGGTCCAACTATGCTCATTTCTAATTTTAAAACATTTATAAGTTGTGGTAGTTCATCTAATGAACTTTTGCGCAAAAAGCTACCTATTTTTGTAATTCTTGGATCATTTTTGTATTTATGAAAAGTATTGTGATATTGTACTTCTTCTGGGTGTTTTTGTAGATATTCCTTCATCAGCTCACCACTATTTTCTTTCATGCTTCTAAATTTATAGCACCAAAATTCTTTTCCTTTTTGGCCTAGTCTTAGCTGTTTAAAAAAAATACTGCCCCTTGGTTCTTCTATTTTTATTAAGAAAAATATTATAAAAAAAGCAAGCAGTAGAAATGGAAAAGCGCACATTAGTATAAAAAAATCAATGCATATTTTTATAAATCTATTTATTGGGCTTAAAAGCGAGTTTTTTAGCATAAATAGATTTATTCTAGAGTTAAAAATATTAAATATATTTCCTTTGCTAAAATCATATCCGATTAATGTAGGCGTAAAAATAATTTCTTTATTGGCTAAAATATTCTCTTCTACAACTTTGCTTAGGTCTGATATATTTAGTCCTTTGCTAAATATAAAAATTGTTTCATAATCATCTTTTCTTGTTATTTTGTAGCCTAAATAATTATTTCTAAAAAGCTCTCTTATAAATTTGGGACTTCCATTTATCACTTTTGCTTTTTTGCTCCATAGACCAAGTTTAAATAAATTAGTTTTAAGAATATACTTTGCAAATGGTATAAACAAGCATATCATTGAAAAGCTTATTGTTATAATTGTTCTAGAATATGATAAATTTTTCCCTAGTGCTAAAAATGAAAAAATTATTACAAATGAAAGTAGGCAAGATTTGGCTATGAGTAAATTTTCATGCCAAAAGTCATATCTTTTTGTATAAATTCCTTGATAAAAAAATATACAAATAGTTACGAAATACATTATATAGAAACTATTATATTGTTCAATATCGTGAATTATATCTATACCAAGTGCAGAGTTTATTTCATTTTTGAATAAAACCGCTGTAGTATTGGATATAAAAATACATATCATGTCAAATATTATAAATAAAAATATACAAAAAATTTTTTTCATAATGGCCTTTAATATAAAAGTAAATATTATAACACATATTAAATAATATGTAAGTAGCAAAGTGATAGAATTTGGTTATTACCAAAAATAAGGGAGTTTATGCTAAAAAATAAAATAATATGTATTGTGGGTCTTGGCTATGTTGGCATGCCGCTTTTGCATGCTTTTGCTACAAAATATAAAACAATTGGATTTGATATAAATGAAGCAAGAATCAAAGAATTAAAAGGTGGATATGATAGAACTTTGGAATTAAATTCTACTCAGTTAGATGAAATTAGCGGAAAAGTATTATACACTTCAGATATAGACAATATAAAACAGGCAAATATTTATATTGTTACAGTTCCTACTCCAATTGATTCTAAAAATAAACCAGATTTAACACCACTTATAAAATCTAGTCAAACAATTGGCTCTGTTTTAAATAAAGGAGATATTGTTATTTATGAAAGTACTGTTTATCCTGGAGTTACAGAAGAAGTTTGTGTTCCAGAGCTTGAAAAAACATCTGGTTTTAAATTTAATGAAGATTTTTTCTGCGGATATTCTCCAGAACGTATAAATCCTGGCGATAAAGAGCATACTGTTTCTAAAATTTTAAAAGTAACTAGTGGTAGCACACCAGAGATTGCAGATATTGTAGATGGATTATATAAAAGTATAATAACAGCTGGAACTTTTAGAGCTAGTAGCATAAAAGTTGCAGAAGCTAGCAAGGTTATAGAAAACACTCAAAGAGATGTGAATATTGCTCTAATTAATGAGTTAGCTCTTATTTTTGATACCATGGGTATAGATACTAAAGAAGTGATAGAGGCTGCTGGAACAAAATGGAACTTTATTAAACTTAATCCAGGATTAGTAGGAGGACACTGTATAGGCGTTGATCCATACTATCTTACTTATAAAGCTGAAGAGCTTGGATATAAACCAAATTTGATCTTAAGTGCTAGACAGATAAATAATTCAATGAGTGATTATATAGCGACTAAAACGATAAAAATCATGATAGATAATGATATAAATATTAAAAATTCTAATATTTTAGTAATGGGACTTACATTTAAGGAAAATTGTCCAGACATGAGAAATACTAAAGTAGTGGATATAATAGAAAAATTAAAAGAATTTAAAATAAATGTTGATGTTTATGATCCATGGGTAGATCCTAATGAAGAGAAAAAGGACTATTCTCATGGACTAATAAAAAATCCTTTTAAATCAGATAAAAAATATGATGCTATCATAGTTGCTGTTGGGCATGATGAGTTTAAAAAATACAATAGAAATGATTATAAAAAGATTTTAAATAGTGATATTATTATGGATATTAAGGGTATTGTTAAAGACCCTACTTGGAGGCTTTAATGAAAAATTTTGCTATTATTGGAGTTGGTGGATATATTGCACCAAGGCATTTGAAGGCTATAAAAGAAACTGGCAATAATATGGTTTGTGCATTAGATAAAAACGATAGTGTAGGGATAATGGATAGTTTTTTCCCAGAAGCTTCGTTTTTTACTGAGTTTGAGAGATTTGATAGACATCTTTACAAAATAAAAGATACTAGTGATAAAGTAGATTTTATATCTATAACTACACCAAATTATCTTCATGATGCACATATTAGATGTGCTCTTAGAAATGGTGCAAATGCAATTTCAGAAAAACCTTTGGTATTAAATTTAAAAAATATAGACCAATTAAAAAAGCTTGAAAATGAAACTGGAAAAAAAGTTTATAATATTTTACAATTAAGACTTCATGAAAATATTATAAAACTAAAAGAAAGAATTGAAAAAGAACTAAAAGAAAATCCAAATAAAATTTACGATATTGATATTACTTATCTAACTAGTCGTGGAAAATGGTATTTTATCTCATGGAAAGGCGATGAAAGTAAAAGTGGAGGAATCGCTACAAATATCGGTGTTCATTTTTTTGATATGATTACTTGGATTTTTGGTGGAGTAAAGCAAAACATAGTACATCTTAAAAAAGCAGATGCAAATGCTGGATATTTAGAGCTAGAGCATGCTAGAGTTAGATGGTTTTTGAGTGTAAATTATGATTATATGCCAAATGAAGTAAAAGAAAAAGCTCAAAGAACTTATAGAAGCATAACTGTAAATGGAGAAGAGATTGAATTTAGCGGAGGATTTTTTGATTTGCACACTAGAAGCTATGAAGAAATTTTAAAAGGAAATGGCTTTGGTCTTGATGAGGCTAGAAATTCTATAAACATAGTCTCTTGTGTAAGAAATTCGGAAGTTTCTCCTCTTAGTGGAGAATATCATGAGTTTTGCAAGAGAGTATTATAATGAGTTATTTTTGCCACGAAACTTCCATAATAGATAATGGGGCTAATATAGGAGATAATACAAAAATTTGGCATTTCTCACATATTTTAAGTGGAGTAAATATTGGCAAGAACTGTTCTTTTGGTCAAAACTGCGTTGTTGGACCCAAAGTAAATATAGGAAATGGGGTAAAAGTTCAAAATAACATTTCTATATATGAGGGCGTGGAGGTAGAAGATGATGTTTTTTTAGGACCTTCTATGGTATTTACCAATGTTATAAATCCACGTGCTTTTATAGTTAGAAAAGATGAATTTAAAAAAACACTTCTAAAAAAAGGATGTTCAATTGGTGCAAATGCCACGATTGTTTGTGGTGTTACTATTGGTGAATATGCGCTAATTGGAAGTGGGGCAGTTGTCAATAAAGACGTAAAACCATATGCGCTAATGGTAGGTGTTCCAGCTCGTCAAATAGGGTGGGTTGGTATAAGTGGAAATACTCTTAAATTTGATAAAGATAATTTAGCCTTAGATAAAGATGGAAAAAAATATAAATTACAAAATGAACAATTGATGGAAATAAAATGAAAATAGATTTTGCAAATTTGGCTTATCAACATAATTTATATAAAGATGAGATTGAAAGTGCTGTTTTAAATGTAATAAGCAATGTGTCTTTTATAATGGGGGATGATGTTAGACTACTAGAAGAGGAGTTGTGTAAATTTAGTGGAGTTAAAAATGCTATAACTTGTAGTAGCGGAACTGATGCGCTTTTGTTGGCATTAATGGCTTTTAATATAAAAGAAGGCGATGAGGTTATAACCACACCATTTACATTTATAGCTACTGCTGAAATGATAGCGCTTACTGGGGCTAAACCCGTGTTTGTTGATATAGATGAAGAGACTTACAACATAGATGTAAATAAGATTGAAGATAAAATAACCTCTAGAACAAAAGCTATAATTTCTGTTTCGCTTTATGGGCAAGCATCTGATATAGATGGCATTGATAAAATTTGTAAAAAGTATAACTTAAAGCACATTATAGATGGTGCCCAAAGTTTTGGATGTATATACAAGGATAAAATGGATAGTAACTTAGGAGATATATCTTGTACTAGCTTTTTCCCATCAAAGCCACTTGGATGCTATGGTGATGGAGGAGCTGTTTTTACAAACAATGATGAAATAGCGCAAAAAATAAAAATGCTTAGAGTTCATGGACAAAGTAAAAGATATCATCATAAATACATTGGAATTGGCGGTAGACTAGATACTATTCAAGCGGCAGTTTTAAGGGTTAAACTCAAATATCTTCAAAAAGATTTAAAATTAAGAGACGATGTAGCTAAAAAGTATACAAACTTGCTAAAAAATAAACAATACATCCTACCTACTATAAAAGATGGAAGAACAAGCGTTTGGGCGCAATTTAGTATAAGGGTAAAAAATAGGCAAAATCTCCAAGAGCATCTAAAAGAAAAAGGAATTCCAACTGCTGTTCACTATCCTATGCCTTTACATTTACAAGAATGTTTTTCGTATTTAGGATATAAGGTAGGGGATTTTCCAATAGCAGAAATAGTAGCAAATGAGATAATGAGTTTGCCAATGAATCCTTATTTAAGCGAAGAAGAAATACAGTATATAGTAGAGAATTTATAACTAGAATTGTTTATTTTTTAGAAATCATAGTTTAGTAAATATTTTGTGGAACGTTTAAATATATCTTAATTATAAGATATATATGATTTGCATACATCTGTTATAAAAATAAATATTTTTTTATTAGTAATTTTTGCTTACTATATAGATTTGTATAATTTGGCAGAGTTTTATAAATACATAAAGATAAATATATAAAGGTTTTAATTAAAATGAATAATGCTGAAATTTTTCTATTAGTTTTAGAGGTTATTTCAAATCGGAAGCTAAGTATTTTATAAATTATATTATAAAAAAGATAATCATGATTAATAAAATAAAGCCCAAATCCGAATTTAGTAAAAATGTTATTACATTGATAACAGGAACAACAGTGGCACAAGCTATACCAATAGCTATAAGTCCTATATTAACGAGAATTTATACACCACAAGATTTTGGAGTTTTAGCACTGTTTGTTGCTATTTCATCAATCTTTGGTAGCATAGCCAATGGAAGATATGATCTTGCTATAATGATACCAAAAAGTGATAAAAATGCATTAAATATAGCTGCTTTAAGTTTTATTATCACATTTTTTATATCATTAATTTTATTGTTTTTAGTAATTTTATTCGATGATTATTTTGTTAGATTACTAAGCAATGATGATATAAAAATTTGGCTATATTTTATACCATTAGCTATTTTTTTTACAGGTTTTTATAATATCGTAAGTTACTATAGCAATAGAAAGAAATATTATAATGATATTAAAAATGCTACTATAATAAAGTCAATCATTTTGGCTTCATTGCAAATATTGGTAGGATTTTTTAAGAGTGGTGCAACTGGCTTAATTTTAGGACAGCTAGCATCAAATCTTTTTGCCAATTTAAAACTACTAAAAAATATGATTAAAGATAAAAATAGTATTTCAGATATTTCATTTGCAAAAATGATAATTCTTGCAAAAAAGTATAAAAATTTTCCAAAATTTCTGCTACCTTCAAATATTATAAATACTATATCAGGACAGCTAACTACTATACTTTTTTCTAATTTTTTTAATCTAAGTGTAGTTGGATTTTTATCTTTTTCTGAAAAAACTTTAAATATGCCAATTACATTAATTACAAAATCCATATATAATGTTTTTATGCAAGAAGCATCTTTGTATTATGCTAAAAATAAAGAATGTGTGAATTTATATAAAAATACTTTTAAAAAATTACTTATTTTATCCATTTTACCATTTTCTGTATTGCTTTTATTTTCTCCTTTTATATTTAGTTTTGTATTTGGAAAAGAATGGGAAATTGCTGGGAAATATGTTCAAATTTTAATACCAATGTATTTTATAAAATTCATTACGATTCCTTTTGGTAGCATGTTTGTTATAGCTGGAAAACAAAAATTAGATTTATATTGGCAGATTTATCTTATAATAACTGTATCTATTTCTATATTGGTTGGATATTATTTATTCCAAAATATTTACGCTACACTTGGTTTATTTAGTATGGCTTATTCGTTGGCATATATAATAAACGGAATAATGACATTTAAATTTTCAAAAGGAGAATGAGTGCGCTTTATAAACGGTATTATTTTAAAAATTTTTCATTTATACCAGCTTTTACTAGTAAAATCTATAAATACAGTAGTCCCACTAAGGGCAATTGCTAGAAATACACCATTTCATGATATTAGACAATTGGCTTGGAAAAAAACAGGCATAATTTTTGGCGATAAAACGTATATAAATCACTCAATAACTATTTTAGATGGCAATGATACAAAGTTAATCATTGGCAATAGAGTTGCTTTATCTCCAAATATTACCTTTGTTTTATATTCTTCTCCAAATGATTCTATAATGATGAAAGATATGATTTATAAAAGATATATAAAAAGTGCTGATATATTTATAGATGACGATACTTGGATAGGTGCAAATGTTGTGGTTCAACCTGGTATAAAAATAGGCAAAAGATGTATTATTGGAAGTTGTAGCAATGTAACAAAAGATATACCAGATGATTATTTGGCATATGGAAATCCAGCTAAATTAATTAAAAAGTTAATATAATTATGTTTATAAAAAGATCAAACCCAAAGTATCTAAGCGAAGAGCTTTTTGAAAATGCCAAAAAAGATATACATAACTATAAGCATTTAAATGACGATGAATTTTATTTTAATAGAGGAAGCGCTGCAATTAGTTTCTTTGTGACTTCATATGCTAATTTTTTAAAAAGATCTATAAAAGTTTGTATGCAGTCTTTTACATGTTATAGTGTATATGAAGCTTTATTGCATGAAAATATAGATATTTTGATCTTAGATGTAAAATTGCAAGATTTTTCTATATCTTTAGAAGAGTTAAAAAAACACAAAGATATAGATGTTTTATTGCTTCAGCATTATCAAGGATTATATAATATAGAGTATGAAGAAATTTGCTCATATTGCCATGAAAACAATATTTTAGTAGTAGAAGATTTAGCTCACTTTTGTCAGTATAGCTATAAACCAATTTTAAGTGATGTTGCCATTTATTCTTATTCACTAGATAAACCAATTACTTGCATGTATGGTGGATATATCAAATTTAATTATATTAATAAAGATTTTCTTAGCTTTTTTAAATTATTGTATGGTAATTTAAAAGTAGAAAGTCCAAGAAAGTCCAAGTTAGATTTAAAGCTTTTGGAGTTTTTATATAAGTATTCAAATCCAGATACATATATTGCAAATTTAAATCAATATGATATATTGCAAATTTTGTTAGCAGTTTTTAAAGAAAAAAGTGTTTACAAAATGGCAAATGGACTTATTTTTAATTTTTTTATTTTACTAAAAAAAATATATCTAAGATTGGCTCCTAAAAAGGAAAATAAGATAAATATAAAAAGAATAAATCATATCAAAATAGATTTTGTAAAAGCTCAAGAAAGTATATATAATGCTAAAAAACCTTATTATATAAATTTGCAAAATATGATAAAAGATAGGATTGAAAAGATATATGATATAAAAATTAATGATTGCGATGAGTGGAATAGAATGAGCTTTGTTCGTGAAAATTTTAAAATAGATGATATAGAAGCCTCTAATTACAATTGGAGTTCAATAGTTGTTGGTGATAAAACTCAAAAAGATTATCCAAATTCAAGCTACTTATCGAAAAATATAGTAAATTTCCCTATCTGGACGGATAAAATTTTACAAACAAAGGCGCTTAATGACAAATAATAAAGGGATCTATAGGGAATTTTGTAAAATACAAAAAGATATACCAATCTTTAGTAAAGATTGGTGGCTAGATAGTGTATGTGGATTAGATGGTTGGAATGTTGCCATTGTTCAAAAGGGAGGAGAAATTGTCGCTAGTATGCCTTATGTTGTAACAAAAAAACATGGATTTGATGTTATTTACATGCCACAATTTACTCAAACTATGGGTTCATATATAGTTTATCCAGAAAATCAGCAGTATTATAAAAGGCTATCTTGGGAAAAGGAGCTCATGAGTGAGCTTATAGATAATCTGCCAAATTTTGACCATTTTGAGCAAAATTTTCATTCTAGGATTACAAATTGGTTGCCTTTTTATTGGAAGGGTTTTAAAAATACTACAAAATATTCTTATAGAATTCCTAGTATAAAAAATATACAAGAAGTATTTAATAACTTTGCACACTCTAAAAGAAAAAATATCAATAAGGCAAAAAATATAGTAGATATAAAATTTGATCTGAGTTGTGATGAGTTTTATAAAAATCACGAAATGACACTTAAAAAACAAAAGGCTCAAATTTCATATACTAAAGAAACATTTGAAAATATTTATAATAATGCTTATGCAAACAATTCTGGTAGAACTATCTATGCCATAGACAAAGATGGAAATATTCATGGAGCCTTGTTTGTTATATGGGACAATGAAAGTGCGTATGATCTTATAAGTACTATAGATCCTGATTTTAGAAATAGCGGAGCTGCAAGTTTACTTGTATATAAAATGATAGAATATGTATCTAGTTTTGTGGATATTTTTGATTTTGAGGGCAGTATGATAGAATATGTCGAAAATTCATTTAGACAATTTGGAGCTATTCAAACTCCATATTTTACAATTTCAAAAACAAATTCTAGACTATATGAGCTTTTACATTTTACTAAAAATTTTTTAAGAAGCAATGCATGATATCTATATTTATTCCAAATAACAACATAGCCGAAAGAAAATATATTTTAGACTTGTTTTTTGATGAGTTTTTAAATTTAGATTATGAAATCATTATAAAACAAGATATTGATTCTTGGGAAATAAATTTACAAAATGGTAAAAAGATAGTTTTTAAAGACCATTTTTTTAATAATTTTAAAAATGATTTAGAGTATTTAAGTCTAGAAAATATTCCAAAAAAAGTTAATTTTACTAAAAATAAATTCACTCCACAAGAAGACATGCCTATTATATACGGGGTAGATAAATTTGATATTTTAGCAGATAAAATAATTTGTGATATTGATATATTTGCTTCTAGTTTTTTTATGCTTTCTAGATGGGAAGAATATGTAAATAAAAATAGAGACAATCATGATAGATTTATGGCAAAAGATACTCTAGGATATAAATTTAATTTTATAGATAGACCTATAGTTAATGAATATATACAATTTCTTAAAAATATAATACTCAATCTAGATGATAGTTTGAACTTTAAAATATTTAATTTTAAAACATTGGTAACTTGCGATGTAGACGAGCCGTTTGATCCAAGCGTTAGAAGTTTATATTGGCTTTGTAGAACTTGTATTGCAGACATTCTAAAAAGAAAAAGTATAAGTAAATTTTTAAACACTATAAAGTTATATGTATCTAATAAATTTGGTAATTTTATCCATGATAAAAATTATACTTTTCAGTGGTATATAGACACATGCAAAAGGGCGAATTTGAATCCTATTTTTTATTTTATACCAGATAGTAGTGAAAAAAATAATGGGTTTTATTCTTTAGATGATAAAAAAATACAGCAACTTATGGTAATGCTTGCTAAAAATAACTGCGAAATTGGCGTTCATGGCAGTTACAATACATACAAAGATGGCAAAAAACTTCTAATACAAAAAAAGAAATTAGAAGAAGTTTTAAAAACATTAAATATAAATCAAAATGTTATTGGAAATAGACAACACTATCTAAGATGGGACAGCGTTATTACGCCAAAATTATTAGATGATGCTGGATTTACATATGATACAACAGGTGGATATGCTGATGCTCCAGGATTTAGATATGGAATTTGTTATGAGTTTAGCATGTTTGATTTTCTAAATAGAAAAAAGCTAAATTTAAAAGAAATGCCACTAATTGTTATGGAGTGTAGTGTTTTTGATGATGAATCATATATGATGCTAGATGAACAATCTTCTATAAAATTAATTAATAATTTGAAAAATAAATGTTGTATATATGACGGTAATTTTGTTCTATTGTTTCATAATAGTAATTTAAAAAGCATAAAAAATAAAAATATATTTAAAAAGATAATAAATGAAACTAAAGCTATGTAAATACGTGTTATTTTTTCTTATGATAACAGTATTGCTTATATATTTATTTACTAATATTAAATTATTTGCAGATGAATCACCTGCTATCGAATTTCTTGGTTTTTTTGTAGTTTTGGGAAGTGCATTATTGTTTTTAGAATTTTATTTAAAAAAGAATTTTTGTATTAAAAAATCTTTTTTTATATTAGTATTATTTTTTTCTTATTATATTGTAAATATTTTAATCAATAAAACAGATGATCTGAAATCTTTTACCATAGCAACAACTGGTGGAATTATACTTTTTTATTTGATGGGCGCTATAATTTCAGTAAATTTTCAATTTATAAAACATCAAGTAACAAGTTCAAGGTCATTTTTAAAATCTTTTAATATTTTTTATATGGCACTATCTATAGTTTTTTTTAGTTTATTTTTTGATACTTTTTTTGAAATGCTAGGTAAAATGAGAAAAGATCTGTTTTTGATAGAAGGTCTCGATGGTTTTTATCAGAGATCCGGAAATTTTTTAATTATTTCTTTTTTTATTTATTCGATTTTTACCTTTTTTTTATTTTTTCAAATAAATATTATAAAAATATGACCATAACTTCTATTATATTTTTTTGCATCTATTTTAGTATTACTTTATTAGGAATATTTTTATCTCAAATAATAGGTTCAAACAATGCATTTATATGCATAAGTGGTATTTTATTTGCAGGTATAACATTTTATATATTTACAAGCATTACAAAATCAAAACAATTTCTTGATCATCATAGATTAAATTATAAAGAAATTTTTTTTAGTAGGCTCACAAAAAAATTAATTTTTTCTTCAGGGATTACATTTTTTATAATAATTTGTTTTTTTATGGTCGTTATTAATTACTATGATATAAATATAGAAAAATTGAGATTTTTTGGTAATGATATGGCATCAATTACAACAAGAATTGATGCATTGAATAATTTTATAATCCATTTTAATAATAATACAATGCTTGGAAATATAAATGTGGATGTTTTAAAAACCGGAGAGGGGACATATGTCCATAGCTTTGTTCTTTCTATGTTATCTCACATGGGAATTATTGGCACTATTATTTTCTTTATATATTTAATTATGGCAACAAAAGAAAGCATAAAAAGCTATAATGGATTTTATTTAAATAATGTATTTTTTTTGTATAATATGAGCTTATTTTTAGGAATATTTTTAATAGCAGCATGTGCAGTTTTTATAAATTGGGTTCCTTTGTGGTTTTTATTTGGTATGGTTTTTCCTCCTATAAAATTTAAACAAAGTAAAATTTTTTAATTATATACTTCATGTTTATAAATAATATTGCTGGTATGTATATTTGATATATTTTTGTGTAAAATTACACGGTAGTAGAATTTAAAGAAATGTTTAAATTTAGATTATGAAAGGAATATATGTTTAAAAGAATAAGATTAATTATTAGATATATTTTAAATAATAGATTAAAAGAATATGAAAAAATTATATGCAATGCTATTAAAAACGATTATCAAGTTATAAGTTTGAGGGACTATGTTCTAAAAAATTTTAATCCAAACAAAAAAATTTTTATTTTAAGACATGATGTAGATCATCGCTCATATGCAACTAAAGGTATGTTTGAGATTGAAAAAAAATATGGAGTTAAGTCCAGCTTTTATTTTAGAAATTCTACATTTGAACCGGTTTTAATGAAAGAGATTGAGCTACATGGAAGCGAGAGCAGCTTGCATTTTGAACCAATTGCAGATTTTATAAAGGCAAATCCTAATATTAAAACAAAAGAAGATCTTTTTAAAACAGATTTCAAAACAAAATGTTTAAAAATACTTAAATTTAATTTAGAAACTTATAGGTTATTATGCGATATACCTTGTCTGACTATAGCAAGTCATGGTGAAAAGGAGAATATAATGGTTGGGTTGCCAAATAATTTTCTAACAGAGGATATATCAACATATGAGTATCTTGATATAAAATTGGAAGCATACAATAAAGAATTAATTGATAAGACCACTTGTTATATAAGTGATGTTCCAATAGAGATAAATTTTGGCTACAGATATGGATTGACACCAAATCAAGCTATCACAAATGGTGAAAAATTTATAATATTTTTATCACATCCAAATCATTGGCATTATACTAAATGGCAACTTTTTAGAAAGCTGGTAAAAGTTATTTTTTTTGGATATATTGAAGATAAAACAAAGTTTAAAAGAATATAGATCATGAATAATTTGCATATCGTATTAGGTGAGGCCACAAATCCAAGCAGAATTTTGAAAGAAACTAGTTCTATTGTTAAATTTGATATAGCAAAAAAAGTTTTTATTGCAGCTTTATATTTGGAGAGTTTAGAAAAAGAGCACGTTTATACGGACGATATTGTATTGAATCGCTTTGAACTTAAAACAAGAAAACTAAGTAAAAACTTTTTTGTTCAAATTTTAAAATACATTGAGTTTTGTTTTAGGGTAACTAAATTTTATAAAAGTAAAAATATAAAAATGGTTAATATTCATGGAGTGAAATTATTTCCTCTTGGGATTTTTTTAAAATATTTTTATGGAGCAAAACTCATTTATGATGCCCATGAACTTGAAACAGAGCAAAAGCCTGGTAAAAATATAAGAAAAACTTTATTAAAAATGATGGAAAGATTTTTCATAAAAAAAGTGGATTCAATATTTGTTGTAAGCGAAAGTATAGCTGATTGGTACAAAGATGAATACGATATAACTCGCCCTACTGTGGTTATGAATGCTCCGATTTATAAGGAGATAACAAAAACGAATATATTAAGACAAAATTTAAATATAAAAGATGAGAGTATAATTTTATTATATCAAGGCGGATTATCGGCTGATCGTGGTCTTGAACTTTTGATTGAGGCTATGCAAAAAAGACAAGGCGATAGAGTGGTTACTGTTTTTATGGGATATGGAGAAATGGAAGAATATATTAAAATAGTTTCTAAAAATTCAAAAAATATATTTTTTCATCCAGCTGTTGATCCATCTGTTTTGCTAGATTATACATCTTCTGCAGATATTGGTATTACAGCGCCTATTTTTTCAAACAACACTTGTCTTAGCTATACTTACTCTATGCCAAATAAACTTTTTGAATATGCAATGGCTGGATTACCTGTAATTGTTTCAAATTTAAAAGATGCCACTCAAACTGTTAGAAATTATAATCTTGGTGTTGTGATAGAATATGGTAATAGTGATTGTATAAATAAGGCTATAGATGAAATTTTAACAAAAGATTTCAAAGAATTTAGTTTCAATGCTTTAAATTTTTCTAAAAAATATTGTTGGGAAAAACAAGAAGAAAAAATGATAAATGAGTACAAAAGGTTGTTAAATAAATGTGCGGAATAACTGGCTTAATAAATAAAAACGGGCTGCCCGTAGATAAAAAAGATATAAAGCACATGAATGATCTTATATCACATAGAGGACCTGATAGCGAAGGATTTTATTTTGAATCAAATTTAGCATTTGGACACAGAAGACTTTCTATTTTAGATTTGACGCAAGATGGTCATCAGCCTATGGGATATTTGCAAAAGTATTTCATAACATACAATGGTGAAATTTACAATTATCTTGAAATAAAAGAAGAGCTCATTTCTTACGGCTATAGTTTTGATTCTAAAACCGACACAGAAGTTATTTTGGCAAGTTATGATAAATGGGGCGAAAAATGTGTAGATAAATTTAATGGTATGTGGGCTTTTGCTATACATGACAAACAAAAAAACATTGTTTTTTGTAGTCGTGACCGTTTTGGAGTTAAGCCATTTTATTATACTCAAACAGAAGATAAATTTGCATTTGGTTCTGAAATAAAACAACTTTTAGTTTTAAAAAATCCTATGGTTAATATAGAAGTTGTTGTGGATTATTTGGTAGCAAGAATGCTTGAAAACACTAATAAAACATTTTTTAAAAATATTTTTAAACTAGAGCCATCTTCGAATTTAATTTATGATTTAAAAACAAACAAGATACAAATTTATAAATATTATGACATATTAAAGCAAGAAACACAGACCCAAGATGATCCTATTAAAAAATATGAAAATGAGCTAATTAGATCTATAAAAATTAGGTTAAGAAGCGATGTTACTGTTGGTAGTTGTTTGAGTGGCGGACTTGATAGTTCTAGTGTTGCTACTATTGCTTCAAATATGCTACATGATAATAAATTTATGGCAGTGCACGCTAAATCCATAGAAAAAAGTAGTGATGAGAGTGAATATGCTAAAATAGTTGCAAATAATGCAAATTTAGATTTGCATATTGTAACACCTAATATAGAGGACTTTAAAAATAGTATAGATGAGGTAGTTTATACGCAAGAAGAACCTTTTGGTGGACCTTCTATATTTATGCAATACTTTGTGATGAAAAAAGCAAAAGAAATAGGATGCAAGGTTATGCTTGATGGTCAAGGAGGAGATGAAACTCTGCTTGGTTATGAGAGGTATTATCCTTCTATATATATTGATATTTTTAAAAAACATGGTCTTTTTTCTATGATAAAAAATATAATTTTATCTTCTAAAAATAACTCTAAAATGAGCTTTAAAAATATAATGAAATATACTTTTGGCTCTATTTTATCTAAGTTAAGGAAAAAGGCTTATATGCTAGAATGTGATTTTGTAAAAAAAGAATATATGAATGATTTTAAATTTTTAGACGAGCTATCTAAGAATTATTTTGATGTCTTTAAACTTAGCAAATACGAAATTACTTATACAAATTTACCAGCCTTGCTTAGATTTGAAGATAAGAACTCTATGAGGCATTCTGTTGAAACTAGGCTACCGTTTTTGGATTATAAAGCTTTAGAATGTGCTTTAAATACAGATAGTGAGATTAAAATTAAAGATGGCTGGACAAAATATATATTAAGAATGATTATAAAAGATAAATTACCTCAAAACGTTGTATTTAGAAAGAATAAATTAGGCTTTAATGCTCCTGATAAAAGTTGGATAAGTAGCATAGATTCACAAATAATATCAGAGATAAAAAACTCTAAAATAATTAACAAAATATCAAACATAGACGCTCTTTTGTCTAAGATAGATAAAATTAATGATTTATTAAAATTCAGGCTTTATAGTATAGCTGTCTGGGAAAGAGTTTATAATGTCAAAATTGATTAAAGTAGCACATTTAACATCAGCTCATACTAGAAATGATTCTAGGATATTTTTAAAAATGTGTTCTTCTCTTGCTAAAGAATATGATGTAAGTTTTGTTGTAGCTGATGGCAAAGGTGATGACATTCAAAATAATGTTAAAATTTATGATACTGGAATCAAAGCCAGGGGCAGAATTTCTCGTATGACAAAAACTACTAACAATGTTTTTAAAAAAGCCATGGAATTAGATTGCGACATATACCATTTGCATGATCCAGAACTTATGCCAATTGGCATAAAACTTAAAAATTATGGTAAAAAGGTTATTTTTGATTCCCACGAAGATGTAGGACAAGATATTTTAACCAAAGAATATATACCGTTATTTTTAAGAAAACTTGTATCATTTATATACTCTTTTTATGAAGTGTATGCTTGTAAAAAATTTGATTATATAGTAGCTGCTACTCCGTTTATAAGGGATAAGTTTTTAAAAATAAATTTAAATACAATAGATATAAACAATTATCCAATTTTAGGTGAGTTAGAAAATAATATTCCATGGAATGAAAAAAAAGATGAAATTTGTTATATTGGAGTTCTTTCAAAAATTAGAGGTGCCGTTGAAATAGTCGAGTCTATGCAATATTGCAATGCAACATTAAATATTGTAGGCAATTTTGAAAATAAAGAGCTTGAGGATAATATAAATAAAATATCCATAAAAGAAAAAACAAAAATTCATGGGTTTTTAAATAGGTCCCAGGTATCAGAAGTAATGAAGTACCAAAAAGCTGGTCTTGTGACATTTTATCCAGTCCCAAACCATACAGAATCTCAACCAAACAAAATGTTTGAGTATATGAGTGCCGGAATTCCAGTAATAGCATCAAATTTTAAACTTTGGAAGGATATAATAGAAACAAATTATTGCGGCATTTGTGTTGATCCAATGAATCCAAAAGATATAGCAAGCGCAATAAATTTTATAATTTCTCATCCAACAGAAGCTGAAAAAATGGCAAAAAATGGCAAAAAATCAATTTTGGAAAAATATAATTGGAAAATTGAAGAACAAAAAATATTTGAAGTTTATAAAAGGTTATGTGAATGAAAATCCTAACTATTTTAGGTGCTAGACCGCAATTCATAAAAGCTGGCAGTATAGGTCGTGAAATATCAAAATATGGCTATATTAAAGAGATAATTGTTCATACCGGTCAGCATTATGATGCAAATATGAGCGATATATTTTTTGAGGAGATGAAAATTTCTAAGCCAGATTATTTTCTAGGAATTGGTGGAAAGTCTCATGGTGCCATGACGGGACAAATGATAGAAAAAATAGAAGAAGTTGCATTAAAAGAAAAGCCTGATTGGGTGCTAGTATTTGGTGATACGGATTCAACTTTGGCTGGCGCTATTACAGCAAGTAAATTAGGTATAAAATTAGCTCATATTGAAGCTGGGCTTAGAAGCTTTAATATGAAAATGCCAGAAGAGATAAATAGAATACTTACAGACAGAATTAGCAATATTCTTTTTTGTCCAACAAATGCCGCTATAGATAATCTAAAAAATGAGGGATTTAATAATTTTAATTGTAAAATTATTAAAAGTGGCGATGTTATGCAAGATGGAGCTATATTCTATAAGAAATTATCTATTAAGCCAAAGTTAGATATGCAAAACGAATTTATACTTTGTACTATACATAGAGCAGAAAATACCGATAATGAAGAAAGGCTGAAAAATATTTTTGGGGCATTAAATATAATCTCTAAAGATATACAAGTTATTTTACCACTACATCCAAGAACTAAAAAAATATTAGCAAATCTAAATCTTGATATTTCAAATTTAACAATAATAGAGCCTGTTGGGTATCTTCAAATGGTATGGCTTATAGATAATTCAAAACTAATTATGACAGATAGCGGAGGATTACAAAAAGAAGCATATTTCTTTAAAAAGCCTTGTATAACGCTTAGGGATGAAACTGAATGGATTGAATTAATTGAATGTGGTGCAAATACATTAGCTGGCGCAAATAAGGATACAATTTTGTCAGTTTATAATAATTTAAATTTCAATGAAATATGTTTTAGTAATAACCTATATGGTGATGGTAATGCAAGTGAAAATATTGTAAAAGAGTTAATAAATTTTAATAAAAATAATATATTTGAGGATTTTAATAATGTTAAACTATAAAAATGTGTATGTTTTGGCGCCACATACAGATGATGGAGAACTTGGCGCTGGAGGTCTAATTAACAAGCTTATTAAATCTGGGTCAAATGTTTATTATTTTGCATTTTCAACAGCTAAAGAATCTGTGCCAGAAGGTTTTCCAAAAGATATATTAAAAACAGAAGTAATAAGAGCTACTGAGAAATTAGGTATAAAAAAAGAAAACGTAATAATTTTTGATTATCAGGTTAGAAAATTAAACTATGTTAGACAAGAAATTTTAGAAAAACTAATAGAATATAAAAAAAATTTGAACCCCGATTTAGTTTTAATGCCATCTTTAAATGATATACATCAAGATCATGCCACAATAGCAGCGGAAGGACTAAGAGCTTTTAAAAACACAACAATACTTGGGTATGAGCTTATTTGGAATAATCTAACATTTAATACAACTTCATTTGTTAAACTTGAAGAAGAGCACATTATGGCAAAATATAATGCGCTACAAGAATATAAATCTCAAGGAGTAAGAGATTATATGAGTAAGGAATTTGTATTTTCTCTTGCAAAGGCGAGAGGGGTGCAAATTGGTGCTAATTATGCTGAAAGCTTTGAAGTAATTAGATTTGTTATGTAGGGAGAAAAAAGTGAATATAGATGTTAAAACAGTAGCAAATTTTTTAGGAGAAAAATATATAGGTGCAAATATTTCTTTAAGCAATATAACATCTTTATCAAATCTTCAAGATGGCTCAATAGCATTTTGTAAAACGACTAGTTTGCCTGAAATACAAAAAAAATGTCTAATATTGCTTCCATATGGTTTTTCAGAAGATATAAAATCTGATTCTTCTTTTTCTATAATAAAAGTTAAAAATCCAAGACTTAGTTTTGCAAAAGTTGCTAATAAGTTTTTTGTAAGTAAGAATAATAATTCTATTTCTGTTAGTTCTAAAATTGGCAAAAACTGCTCTATAGGAGAAAATGTTTCAATAGGCGAGTATTGCACTATTGGTGATAATGTAAAAATAGGAAATAATACAAAAATAAATAATTTAGTTGTAATTGGTAATAATACGGTTATTGGTAATAATTGCTATATAAAATCGGGTTCTGTAATAGGAGAAGATGGTTTTGGATTCGATTTTGAAGATGATAGGACTCCAGTTAGAATACCTCATATTGGCAATGTAATCATAGAAAATTGTGTTGAAATAGGTGCTAAAAATTCTATTGCTAAGGCTACTTTTGATTCTACAATAATTAAAGATGGAGTAAAAACAGACGATCAGGTGCATATAGGTCATAATTGTAATATAGGAAAAAACACTATAATAACGGCTTGTGCTGAAATAAGTGGCTCGGTTAACATAGGTGAAAATTGTTGGATAGGTCCAAATACTAGCATAATACAAAAAATCAAAATAGGTAAAAATGTTACAATTGGAATTGGTACAATTGTAACAAATGACATAGAGGATAATAAAAAAGTTATGTGCTTACATGGTCTTGGATTAAGGGATTTGGCTAAATTTAAAAAAGATGCAAAATATGGAAAATAAAAAGTGCATTTGGATTATAAATGGATATGCAGGAGCTCCAAAATACGGCGGAGGAATGTATAGACATTTTTATCTAGCAAAAGAATTTAATAAACTTGGGTATAAAACAATAATCATAAGCGGATCTTACTCGCATATTTTTACATCTTTTCCTGATATGAATGGACATATTTTTAAAAAAGAAACTATAGACAGTATAGAGTTCTTATGGATAAAAGTTATAAGATATAGTGGATCATTTAGTAAAAAAAGAGTTATAAAATGGTTTGAGTTTGTCTTTAAACTTTTTTTTATAGGCAGACATATAGATAAACCAGATTTTATAATATCTTCTCCTACTGAACCATTTCCGATAATTCCTGCTTACTATTTTTCTAAAAAATACAAAGCTAAGTTAATTTGTGAAGTTAGGGATATTTGGCCTTTAAGTTTAATGGAAATAGGCGGATTTTCTTCAAATAATCCTATGATTAAAATAATGTCATACTTAGAAAAGTTTGCAATTAAAAAATCAGATACAATAGTTTCAAATTTGGAAAATTATTCAGAGCATATTAAAGAGTTGGGATTTAAAAAAAATGTACATTGGATATCAAATGGTATAAATTTGCAAGACATGATGTTTCAAAAAAATCTACCCAATAAGATATGTAATTTAATTCCTAAGGATAAATTTATAATAGGTTATACTGGTAAAATAGGAATTTCAAACGCTATTATACTATTATTAGAAGCTGCAAAAGCTTTGCAACATAACAAAAATTTATTTTTTGTTATAGTTGGGAATGGTAGCGAGAAAAATAAATTAAAGAAAGAATTTGAAAGCCTAAAGAATGTTATTTTTATAAATGCTATACCAAAAAATCAAATACAATCCATGCTCAAGCTTTTTGATGTTTGTTATATAGGTTGGATGGATAGAAAATTGTATAAATATGGAATTTCTGCAAATAAAATTTTTGATTATATGTATAGTGGTAAATGTATCTTGCAATATATAAACCAAAAAAGAACTATGATTAGTAAGTATAATTGCGGAATAGATATTGGTTTTAATAATGAAGATCTTGCCAAAGCTATTGAAAAAATAAGTAAATTCTCAAAAATTGAATTGCAAAATATGGGCGATAATGGTAAAAAATATGTTTTAGAATATTTTACATATGAAAAATTAGCACAAAAATATATATCTATACTTGAAAGCCTATAACTAATTTAGGAAAATTTCAAGAAATAATTTTGAAATGGCGGACAGAGAGAGATTTGAACTCTCGAGCCCCGATTAAGAGCTGCACCCTTAGCAGGGGTGTGGTTTCAGCCGCTCACCCATCTGTCCAAGTAAAAATTAAAATGAACTTTTATTATATATATAAAAACCTAATAAAATACTTAATTTTTAATATTTAATAAAATTTTTTTATATAGACCAAATCAAATTTGGTCTATATATTGCAAGTTAGCTCTTTTTAGGAGTTACAAGCATATTTACATATCTTCCTTCAAAATTTGGAGTTTTGTCTCTTTCTGCAATGTTTTCTATCATTGTCCAAATTTTATCTAGTAGCTCAACACCAGCTTCAGGTGTTGACATTTCTCTACCTTTTAAAAATACCCTAAAACGCACATGTTTTTCCTCTTCTAGAAATTCAATAGCGTGTCTTACTTTGTAGTTTATATCATTTTGAGCTATTTTTAAAGAAAGTTTTATCTCTTTAATGTCTATAACTTTCTGTTTCTTTTTAGCTTCTTTTTTCTTTTTTTCTTGTTGATATCTAAATTTGCTATAGTCCATTATTTTGCAAACTGGTGGTTTGGCATCTGGAGCTATTAAAACTAGATCAAGCCCCATTTTATAGGCTATATCTAATGCTTCATCCGATGATAGTACGCCATAAACTGTACCATCATCCCCAATACATCTTACCTCCGCTGCTTCTATCTCTTCGTTGAGCAAAACTTCTTTTTCTTTACTCAAAAATGCACCTCATCTAGTTTCTCCTTTGTTAATTTTAAAAACTCATCCAAACTAAGCTCAGATTGAGTTCTGGCTCTTCTATCTCTAAGAGCAACTGTTTTGTTTTTAACTTCGCTATCGCCTATAACTATAATCATAGGAACTCTAGCTTTTTCCGCTGTTCTTATTTTTTTATTTAAACTCTCATTTTTATTATAAATTTCACTATCTATATCGGCATCTTGTAGTTTGCTATAAATTTCTTTTGCATACGCTTCATGATTTTCGCTTATTGGGATTATAACTACTTGTTGTGGAGCCATAAAGAACGGAAGTTCTCCAGCACAGTGTTCTATCAAAATACCTATAAATCTCTCAAAACTACCTAGAATTGCTCTGTGAAGCATAACCGGACGTTGTTTTTCGTTGTTTTGATCAATATAGGAAAGATCAAATCTTTGTGGTAAGTTAAAATCAACTTGTATAGTTCCGCACTGCCATTTTCTCTTTAATGCATCTGTTATTTTTATATCTATTTTTGGACCATAAAATGCTCCGCCACCTTCATCAATTCCGTATTTGAAGTTATTTTCGTCTAGAGCTTCTTTTAGAGCCTTGGTTGCAACTTCCCAAACTTCATCATCACCTATTGCTTTTGCAGGACGAGTAGATATTTCCATCTCATAATCAAAGCCAAAAATCTTCATAATATTATCAACAAAGCTTAAAATTTCAAGAACATTTTCTTTTATTTGTGAAGGCATGCAAAATAAATGTGCATCATCTTGAGTAAATTCTCTAACTCTAAAAAGTCCATGCATAACACCGCTTTTTTCATGTCTATGAACTACACCATATTCAAAAAACTTAAGAGGCAAATCACGGTAACTTCTTATATCGCTTTGATAGATTTTTATATGACCTACACAGTTCATGGGTTTTATGCCATATTCTTGTTCTTCTATCTTGGTAAAATACATATTTTCTTTATAGTTTGTGTAGTGACCTGAAATTTTCCAGGCATCTGCTTTTAGTATTTCTGGGCCACGAACTGGCTCATATCCTCTTCTTCTATGGGCCTTAAAAAGATGTTTTTCAAGCTTGCTTCTCATTCTTGCGCCATTTGGTAGCCAAATAGGAAGACCTGCTCCTATTTGTTCATCAAATGTAAAAAGTTTCATTTCTACACCAAGTTTTCTGTGGTCACGTTTTTTAGCTTCTTCTAACATTTTTATATGGTCGTTTAATGTGTTTTTATTGCTAAAAGCTGTTCCGTAAATTCTAGTAAGCATCTCTTTGTTTTCGTCGCCACCAAGATATGCCCCAGCAACTCTTGTAAGTTTAAAAAATCTTAAATATTTTGTATTTGGAACATGGGGACCACGACAAATATCTTCAAAGTTTCCTTGCGAATATATACTAACTTCACCATCTGGAATGCGTTTTAATACTTCCATCTTCAAATCATCGTTTTTAAATTTATCAGTTACTTCTTTTTTGGTATAGCAAACTTTAGCTATATCGTTTTTGGCATCAACTAACTCTTTCATCTTTTTTTCAATATCTGCTAAATCGCTTTCGCCAAGCTTTTCTCCATTTTCTTTCGTCACTCTAAAATCATAATAAAATCCATCTTCTATTGCAGGACCTACAAAAAACTTAGCATCTTTGTATAGCGAAGTTATAGCCTCAGCCATCAAATGTGCACATGAGTGTCTTATAATATCTAGGGATTCTTTTGAATCATCAAAATATATTGGCTCACCGCCGTTTCCGTCGTAACTTTGTGTATCTACGATAACACCGTTAACTTTATATGCGATTATATCGCTCATTTCTTTCCTTTTTTTACCTAATTTGTCTTTTTTACACTAAAAGAACTAAACTTAATATTATCTAAATTTAAATTAACTTTTGCTTTAAGTTATTTTAATATTAAAGCAAAATAATGTATAATAAGGACTATAAATTTAATAATATTAAGGAAATATATGCTGGAAATTCTTACTTCCCCAGAAGCGTGGATAAGTCTTTTAACTCTTACTTCACTTGAAATTGTTCTAGGTATAGACAATATTATTTTTATAGCAATTTTATGTGAGAAGTTGCCTGTTAATCAACGCAATAAAGCTAGAATTTTAGGTTTAGCTCTTGCTATGATTAGTAGAATTTTATTGCTTTTTAGTCTATTTTGGATAATGAAATTAACTACACCTTTGTTTAGTGTGTTAGGAATTGATATTTCTGGTCGTGATATTATCTTGATAGTTGGAGGTTTATTTTTAATTTTTAAATCAACTACAGAGATACATTCAAGCGTAACTGAAGAAGAAGAGCATAATCAAAAAAGTCTAGGCAAGGCGTCTTTTGGTATGGTGCTAGTTCAAATTGCCATCCTTGATATAGTTTTTTCTCTTGATAGTGTTATAACAGCTGTTGGTATGGCCGATCATATAGAGATAATGATAGCAGCTGTTGTTTTAGCAGTTGGTGTCATGATGGTAGCAAGCGGATCGATAAGTAGATTTGTATCAAATAATCCAACGATAAAAATTCTAGCACTTTCATTTTTGATACTTGTTGGAGTTTCGCTAATCGCAGATGGTTTAGGATTTCATATACCAAAAAGTTATATATATTTCTCAATGGCATTTTCTCTCGCTGTAGAAATGATAAATATAGCAATGAGAAAAAAGAAAAACTAATAAATTTTATAGACGAATTAAATTTCGTCTATAAAATTCTCAAATTCTTTGATATCGCCAAATAAAATAAGTGTGTCTCCCACAAAAGCACTTATGTCTTTATCTGGAAAAATTTCCCATTCTCTACCTTCTTTTTTATAAGCTAGTATTTTCATATTTTTAGCTATATTTTCTAAGCTTTGTGAACCTTGTTTTTGGCTTACGGATATTTTTACAACTCTAAGTGTATTTGCAGATAGGTCAAATACTTCAAATTCTGGATGTATTAGAAATTCTCTAACGAGTCTTTTCGCACTTTCTTTTTCTGGATAAATAATTTTTGTGGCTCCAAGTTTGGATAAAATTTGACCATGTATTTGTGTACTTGCTTTTGCAATGATGTTTTTTACGCCTATATCTTTTAGAGCCATTAGTGTAAGTATGCTATTTTCTATACTCTCACCAATACTAACTATAACCATATCCAAGCTTACAAATCCAGCTTCTTTTAATGCTTTTATATTAGTTGAATCAAGAATATAAGCATGGCTTGCTAAATCTTGCAAAGCTTTTAGATGTTCTTCGTTTCTATCTGCTATAACAACAGATTTTCCTTGCATTATAAGCTCATTTGCTACAACAGATCCAAATTTACCAAGTCCTATTACGCCATAATATAAATTTTTCATAGATATACTTTTCCTTGTGGATATTTTATAAATTTTTCTTTTTCTGGTTTGAAAATCGATAGTAAGAATGCATATGTGCCAACTCTTCCGCTTATCATCAGAATTATCAAAAGTATTTTGCTGTTATTTGAAAGTATTGCACTTAGCGATAGTGTTCCGCCATCTCCTACGGAAACTCCAACAGTTGAAAAAGCTGATGAAGTTTCAAATAGAAGTATTAAAAAGCGCTTATTGTCCTCAAAAAAGGACAAAAGCGTAACGCACACTAGTATATAAAATATAGATGAAGTAGCTATTATAAAAGCTTTATTGATTGTTTCTTGGGACAACTCTTGGCCAAATATTCTAGCTCTACCATCTTTTATAACCCAGTATGTATAAACAAGCAATACTGCCATAGTTGTTACTTTGACGCCACCAGCAGTTCCACCAGGTGCGCCACCTATTATCATAAAAAGGGAGCCAAAAAAGAGACTCGCATCTTTAAAAGTACTAAAATCAAGCGTGTTAAATCCGGCCGTTCTATAGTTTATTGCTGTAAAATAAGATGCCAAAATTTTATCAAACATAGATAATTTCCCTATACTTTGCATGTTGTGGTACTCAAAAACACATATTAAAACTGTTGAAAAAACTATCAAAATGGCAGTTGAGCTTAAAACTAACTTTGTATGTAAACTTAAGCTTGCTAGTCTCTTTTTTTGAAAAAAGTAAAGCTCTAATAAAACAAAGTATCCAATTCCACCTATTATAATAAGTGATGTTATAATTAAATTTACATAAACATCTGTTTTATAACTCATAAGACCAGTTCTAAACGTACTAAAACCAGCATTATTAAAAGCCGAAATAGAATGAAAAATACTATGCCATAATGCATGTTTAAAGTCATAAATCAACACAAATTTAAAGAATAAAAGCATAGCGCCCACAAGCTCAATGATAATAACAAAAAAGATAATTTTTTTTAAAAACTTAAGTATACCTTCCATTGTTGGATAAATAGAGGATTCTTTTAGTAAGTTTCTACCGGCAAAACCTATCTTTTTTCTAGCTATTATAAATACAAAAAGTCCAATTCCTATATATCCAAAACCACCAATTTGAATTAAAGCTAGTATTATTAATTGTCCATAAATAGTAAAATCCGTTGCTGTGTTTTTAACTATAAGTCCTGTCATACTCATAGCTGAAGTGCTTGTAAAAAAAGCATCTAAAAAAGAAATTTTGTGTATGTGGGCAAAATCTAGTGTTAGTAAAAAAGCACCTATTAGAGCTATGGCAATATAGCCAAAAGCTAAAATTCTTAATGTTTTTCTATCAGAAATTATCTCTTTCAAATTTTTTCCTTAATGTGCAATTATACATCAATTATTTTTTAAAAAATCTTTTTTATAGTTTTCTATAAATTTTTTGAAATAAGGATAAGAATCTCTTTTTCTCATACCATAGTTATAACACTCTATAGTTTGTCTTATATCTTTCTTTTTATAATTAAAACAACATCTTAAAACTTTTGCTGATTTGGATAGATTGTAAGTTGGATCTAAAATTTTATCTATCTCGCTTGAACTAAAATTAGATGAGTTAATTTGACCTAAACCTACATCTATACTATAATCAAGCTTTAGCAGGTTTTTTATTAGAATTTTTGCAATTTCTTCATTTTGTGGAAAGATATTTACAATCCACTTTCTTTTATCAAGGCTATATCTTCCAATGTTTATTTTGGCATATTGTATCTCATAATCTTTAAAAAGTTTTGCTTCTTTTTGTGATGTTAAAAGCGATATGACGAATGGCTCGAAGTTGCTTTCTATTTTAACTATAGTGTATAATATTTCTGATTCTATTCGATTTTTATGGGATACATTAACTATGGATTTTAAAATTTCTTCTTTTGTATAAGCATTTAAATTTGATATAAAAAATCCTAATACAAAAAAAGTTAAAATCCTCAAAATTAAGCTTTCATTTTTGCATAAATTTCATTTTCATTTATTAAAGAGGAATTATATTTGATGACATAGCTTAGATTTTTTTTATAAATTTCTATCACGCCTTGCTCATTTTCTATTTTAGAAAAATCTGGATTTTCACCTTCATCTAAATATATGTTTTTAAATTTAGATGGATTTGTTAGCTTCGAAAGCAAAACTAGCCAGATTATGGATATCACAAGTATGCAAAATGCAAGAGCATGTAGGGAAAAATTTTGTAAAAATGTCCCTCCAGCTACGCCTCCTACAAAACTACCAAAAAATCCACTTGAGTTAAATACGCCCAAAACCACACCTTTTTGATTTGCTTTTGCAAATTTACTTGCACAACTTTGCATTATAGGCTCATGTATATTAAATCCTATGAAAAATACCATCGCTCCAAATATAAATAAACTCTGAGTTTGACTTATTGCAAATACAGCATAAGCAATTAAAAAAAGAACAACTCCAACTATCAAAATTTGTTTAGATTTTCCTTTGCCATCGCCTAAGAATCCAGCAAAGCCCATCGCTACAAAACCAAGTAAAGCACCGCCTGAAAATATTTTCCATAAATTTGCTTCGCTATAACCAAGGGATTTTACTAAAACTATTGGAATTGATATAAAGGCTATGCTCATAAGCATTTTTTGCATGAAATTTGTAAAATTCATAATTGTAAGATCTTTATAAAGCAAAATTGCAACCAGGTCTACTTTTTCTTTTTTTGTTTTTTGTATGCTTGGTTCTTTTTCTACTGCAATATAAAGTAAAATTATGCTCAAAATACCTACAAATACACTCAGATAAAAAAGACTTCCAAGTCCAAATTTATGACCTAAAACTGGACTTAGCGCCATAGATATAGTAAAACTCAGTCCTATCATTCCACCCATTATAGCCATTGCTTTACTTCTTTGTTCTTCAGTAGTAAAATCACTTATCATAGCGCTTGCTACTGCGCCAATTGCTGCAACACCTTGCAAACATCTACCAATAAGCATTGTGTATATATCGGTTGCAACTGCACAAATAAAAGAGCCAGCTATAAATATAATTAAACCTATTATCATAGTTTTTTTGCGACCTATCTTATCACTAAGCATTCCAAAAGGGACTTGAAAAATCATCTGCATAATCGCATATATACCAACCAAAAGCCCCACATAAAATTCATTCGAACCTTTTAACTCAAGCGCATATAAGCTAATAACTGGCAAAACTATAAATAGTGCAAAAAATCTTGAAGCTACTATAAAACTGAGTGGGATTACATTTTTAAACATAAATTTACCTTTATAAAAGCAGCAATTTTATCACACATTATTAAATCTTTTTCATTAAAAATTAAAATTTAGTATCAAGTTGATATAATCTACATAAAATTATAAAAAAGAAATAAAATGAATGATGAATTTTATATGAGTTTAGCTTTAAAAGAAGCATGGAAGTATCAAATTTTAACATATCCAAATCCAGCTGTTGGTTGTGTAATATGTGATAAATTTGGGAAAATTTTAAGTATAAATGCTCATAAACAAGCAGGATGTGCTCACGCTGAACTAGAAGCCGTTTTAATGGCACTTAAAATTTTAAATCCAAATTTAAATTTTCCTAGCGATGCAAAAAAAGCTTACGAGCTTTGTCTTGAAAATCATGCAAATTTACTTGAAGGAGCGAGTGCTTATGTCACTCTTGAACCATGTTCTCATTATGGAAAAACCCCACCTTGCGCAAATTTGCTAAAAGAGCTTAAATTTAAAAAAGTAGTAATTGGCTCAAAAGACAATACTAAAGAAGCAAGTGGTGGGGCTTGTATTTTAAAAGAAGCTGGCATAGAGGTTGTTTTGGATGTGCTAAAAGAAAAATGTGATGATCTTTTAAAGCCTTTTTTGGATTGGAAAAACGGAAATTTCACTTTTTTTAAGCTCGCAACTTCATTAAATGGTGTTGTAAGTGGGGGTATTATAACAAGTGAGAGTTCAAGAAAAATGGTGCATGCCATAAGAGATAAAATTACCCTTCTTGCAATTGGTGGAAATACAGTTAGGATCGATAAACCTAGGCTTGATTCAAGATTGGTAAATGGTAAAAGTCCAGATATTTTTATATACTCTACTAAAAAAGATTTTGATAAAAATATCCCTCTTTTTGATATAAAAGATAGAAAAGTAAACATTGGAAATGATATTAATTTCATTAAAAACTATAATCTTTGTATGATAGAAGGCGGAGAAAATTTGCTTAAAAACTTACCTGAGTATGTAGAATATATATTAGTATTTTTTGCTTCAAATTTCATAGATAGGCAAAATTTTGCTTTAAATTTAGACCTAAAAATATTATATCTTGGAGAGATTGAAGGTGGGTTTTATGGATGGTTCAAAAGAGCTTAAATTTTGCTTTGATATTTATTTTTTATAAAATAAAATAGTGATACAATTATATTTTATGTCATCGGGAGATTTTAATGAGACAAAAGATTTCGGGCCTAGATTTGTTTTTTGGTGGATTATTACTTGGCTTTATAGTATATTTTATATATTGGGGATTTGGTTTTATAGGGGATAATTCTAAAGCCATATTTGTTTTATCTGCCGCTTTTGGAATGTTTATGGCATTTAACATCGGCGGAAATGATGTTGCAAATTCATTTGGAACTAGTGTTGGTGCGAAAACTCTTAGTTTAAAACAAGCGTTGTGTGTAGCTGCCATATTTGAAGTAAGTGGTGCAGTTTTGGCTGGTTCTGAGGTTGCGGAAACTATAAAAAGCGGAATCATAGACTTAGATGCGCTTTCTGTTAGTTCAATTGATTTTATATATATAATGACTAGTGCACTTGTATCCGCTGGTGTTTGGCTTTTTATAGCTACAAAAAAAGGTATGCCAGTTTCTACAACACATGCTATAATTGGCGGTATAGTTGGTGCTGGAATGACGCTTGGCTATATGATGGATAATCCTAATATCTCTACATTTTCTTTGGTAAGATGGTCTGAGATAGGCTCTATATCTCTTTCTTGGGTAACCTCTCCTTTGCTTGGTGGCGTAGTTTCTTATATAGTATATTCTTTGATAAAAAAACATATTTTAAATTATAATGATATTGCTCAAGCGGAATTAGATAAGTTAAAACAAAGAAAAAAAGAGCTAAAAAAAGCTTTTAAAGCCAAATTTGAAACACTTAATGAAGATGAAAAAATCAAAATAAATCAATCTATGCTTAGCGATTTTGATATCATGAGTGAAGTATCTTATGATGCAAATGATTTGGAATCAGAGTATTATAAAGAACTTCATAAAATATCTGAGGAACAAAAAAACTTAAAATCTCATAATGCTTTGCAATACGGTGTTCCTATTATAGCGGCTTGTGGTGCATTTATAGTAAGCTCAATGATGATATTTAAAGGTCTTGCGAATTTGCATCTTGGTTTTAGCGTTCTTGAGAATTTTCTTACTATTTGTATGATAACTGCAGTTGTTTGGATGTCTATTTTTATATTAGCCAAAACACTAAAAAGCAAAGACCTTTCTAAATCAACTTTCTTACTTTTTAGTTGGTTGCAGGTTTTTACTGCAGCTGGATTTGCCTTTTCACATGGATCAAATGATATAGCAAATGCTGTTGGACCTTTTGCTGCTATTATAGATACACTAAGTAGCGGAGAGATAAATTCTATGGTTTCTATACCGATGCCAATTATGGCAACTTTTGGCGTTGCTCTGATTGCTGGTCTTTGGTTTATAGGAAAAGAGGTTATTGCTACTGTTGGAACAAATTTAACTAAAATTCACCCAGCATCTGGTTTTAGTGCAGAGCTTAGTGCTGCTAGTGTTGTTATGCTAGCGTCTGTTCTTGGTATACCAGTTTCTTCCACGCATATTTTAATAGGTGCCGTTCTTGGCATAGGTCTTGTAAACAAGCAAGCAAACTGGTCGCTAATGAAACCTATCATGTTCGCATGGGTTATTACTATACCTATATCATGTATTGTGAGTGGAATTTGCTTTATTATATTTAAAAATATATTTTAGAGATATTTACTATATTTTAGTTATAATCAAAATCATAATTTTATATTTTAAAAAAGGGCAAAAATGAAGAAAATTTTTATGTCAGTTGTGGCTTGCGCAGTTGCGCTTAGTGCTGTTACAAATGAGGAAATTTTATCTCTTTATGATAACTTAAAAGTTAAGGGTGTAAAAGTAGAAGTTGAGAGTAGAAAATCATTGCCAGATACTGACGGTATTGAGATGGTTATACTTAAATTTGTTAAAGGTGATCAATCTCAAAAAGATATAGTTTTTACTAAAGGAAATTTTATATATCCAGATATATTAGATTTAAAAAAACAACTATCTTATAAAAATTTCTATAGTTTTGAGATGCTAAAAAGTGCATTAACAAGCGTATATAAAAAAGAGAAATCAGATAATATTTTAAAAATAGGTAACGATAAAAATAAAGACACTATGGTTGTATTTACTGATCCTGAGTGTCCATACTGCAGAATGGAAGTAAAAGCTTTAAATGAAACATTAAAAACTTACAATGTGGAGATGATTTTTACTTCAATTCATTCTGATCTAGCTATTGAAAAAGCAGCTCTAATACTTCAAAACTCAAAAGGTAAAAGCGATAAAGAAAAAGTAGAAATAGCTCAAAAATATTATGCAGAAGATGCTAAAATAGATGCAAAAGTAGATTCTAAAATTTTTGATAGTATAAAAACTGGCGCTAAAAAATACTTTGATGCAGGCTTAACAAGTGTTCCTACTAAAATATTAAAAAGCGAAATGAAATAAGTTTTGATTTTATAGCCTTTTGATAAAAACAAAAGGCTATTTTATTTTAAAAAATTATCTATATATTTTTGTCTTTTTGCTTCTTTTATCTTTGATATATCAACTACTAAAAATCCGTCTAAAGAATTACTAAAATTAGGATCAACTCCAAAATCTAAAAATTTGACTCCTCCATCATCACAAAGTTCGCCGTATTGTTTATAAAGTGTAGGTACGCTAAAACCAAGAGTAGCTAGGCTTTGTTTTAGAATTTTAAAATTTTCTTTATAGTCGCTTGCACTAAAAATGGTATCTAAACGCTTCAATTCATTTTTGCTAAGTACATATCTATGATTTGATCTAACTAGATTTTCGTTAACTCCAAAATATTTATTGTAAAAATAAACAAGCATATCTTTTGCATCTTTTGAGTAAGAGTTGCTTATACTAACTGGTCCAAACATATATTTTACATTTTTATATCTTGATATGTAAGCTCCTATGCCAAACCATAAATAATCAAGCGCATAAGTTCCCCAGTACTTTGGTCTTACAAAGCTTCTTCCAAGCTCTATTGTATCTTTAAATAAAAACTTTGCATTATCGCTAAATTTAAATAGAGTTTCGCAATAGTAACTCTTTTTTATATCTTTTATGTGTTCGCTTTGCCCGATTCTATAAGCTCCAACTATCAAATTTTCTTTTTCATCCCATAAAATTATGTGTTTATAGTATAAATCATACTCATCTGTATCGTAACTTTTGCCAGTTCCCTCGCCAACCTTTCTAAAAGTTATCTCTCTTAGTCTGCCAATTTCTTTGTATAAAGCATTGTTTTCTTCCAAACTACATAAATAAATCGTTTTGTCATCACCAGTTTTACCTAATATCAATCCATTTTCTAATTCATGCTTTATGTCTAAATAGCTTTGTTCGTTTATAATATTTTGTTGTGTTTTAAATATTTGAGGCTTATTTGTATCAATCCTATAAAGATGTTTTTTTACTAGTTTCGCACTATTTTTTATATTTATTTTTTCAGATGCTATACTTTTAAAAGGTATTGGCTCGCCAATTTTAATACTTAGAGATTTACCTTTTTTTATAAGCATTTCCCTAACTAAAAGTAAAGATGACAAAGGCTTGTTTATAATAGAAAGCATATAAAAAAGTGAAGAATTTCTTGCATCAACAAGTATAGGAACTATTGGAGAAGATGTAATTTTTGCAAAATGCAAAAATCCACTTTTCCACATATTATCTTTTGGAGTTAATCCTTTTAGTCTTGAAACTTCGCCTGCTGGAAAGATTATGATTGCTTCTTCATTATTAAGAGCATTTATAACTTTTTTTGCTGTATTTGAAGTTCTTTTTTGAGTAAGATTATCTACCGGGAAAAGAATTTCTCTAAGGGGTTTTATTTCATAAAGAAGTTCATTTGCGAGAATTTTAAAATCTTTTCTTACACTAAAAATAAGAGAAATTATACATAATGCATCAAGAGAACCAAGTGGATGATTTGCTACAAATATAACTTTTCCACTTTTTGGTATGTTATGTTTAAAATTACACGAATATGTAAAATCAATATATTCCAAAACACTGTTTACAAAATTTTGAGCATCCAAGTTTTCATTATTTTTTAAAAATTCATTTAACTTTTTTTCATAGAAAATTTTTTTTATGAAAAAAATAAAAATTTTAGTTACAAATTCTGGATATTTTTCAAAAAATTCTGGGTAATGATTTTTTATAATTTGTTCTAAATCTAACATTTCATCTCATCTCCAAATACAAATAAGCTATGATATATTCTAAAAGATACAATGTGGTAACAAATTTTATTTTACAAGCAATATTTTAATATTGTTTTTTGAGATTAAGTTTAAATTTGATATAATTTATATATTTAATTAAAAACGTAATGGAGAGCATTTGAGTTATAAATCAGCACTTAAGACCATATTTTTTTCAATGTTATTTGTAACCTTTTCTTTTTCAAAAGATATATATGTTGACAATTTGGATTTTGATTTAGTAAAAAAAATAAAAAGTGATTCAAACAACACAATGCTTTTAATAGGTGGAATTCAAGGTGATGAGCCTGGTGGATTTAATGCTGCAAATATAATTATAAATGAATATGATATCATAAGTGGTTCAATTTGGATTGTTCCAAATTTAAATGCATCAAGCATTTTGGCAAATTCTCGTGGTTTAAGCGGAGATATGAACCGTAAATTTGCGCATATTGATGAAAATGACCCAGATTATAAAAATGTAATAAAAATTCAAAATCTTATGCTTGATGAAAATGTTTCACTTGTTTTAAATTTGCACGATGGTAGCGGATTTTATAGAGATGAATATATTAATGATTTTGAAAATCCGAGCAGATGGGGAAATAGTACTATCATAGATCAAATTGATTTAAATGGCACTATATATGGTAACTTATATGAAAACGCTCTTGCTGTAGCCAAAAATGTTAATGATCGCATACTTGATACCAAACATAAATTTCATGTAAAAAATACTAGAACCAAAGATTATGATAAAGAGATGCAAAAATCTTTAACATATTTTGGCATTAGAAATGATAAAGCATCTTATGCTAATGAAACTAGTAAGAGCTTAAAGGTTGAAGATAGGGTATTTTATCATCTTTTGGCTATAGAAAAATATATGGATATAATGGGAATTAAATTTAAGAGAAATTTTGAGCTAAATCCTCAAAGTATTGCTCAAATTTTGAAAAAAGAGATTGATGTTAGTTTAAGTGATGGGAGATTTTTTCTATCTTTAAAAAATCCAAGAGATAACATAAAATTTGTTCCTATGAAAAAAAATGATGAGTTTGCTCTAAAATCTGCAGATAAGCTAGTGGGTTTTGTAAAAAGTGATAAAAATGAATATAAAATTTATTATGGAAATAGGCATTTAACAACTATAAAGCCAGTATATTTTGAGTATAGCGATATAATAAATAGAGTTAATGTAAACATTGATAATGTCGCTCTAGAAATCCCTCTAAATACAAAAATAAAAGCTAAAAATATTCAGATTCCATCTATAAAAAATGTTAGGGTAAATATAATAGGTTTTGATTCCAAAAAAGAAGATGAAGCAGACATATTGATAAGTAAAAAAGACTTGGATCAAAAATATTCTATAGATAAAAAGGGAAATATTTATAGAGTTGAGTTTTATGAAATTGGTAAAAATTCTCCAGATAAATTTATTGGCATGATTTTAGTTGATTTTAGTGATGATAAAATTGCAAAAGAAAAACCTTTTGAGATTACTATCATAGATAATGATAATAAAGATACTATTTTCAGGTTAGATAGTAAGTTTTTTGCTACTACAAACAACATCAGACAAAGATTAAATTTTGTTCCTATGAGCAAAGAAGAGATAAACTTTAGTTCCAATAGTGATGATTTAAGCTTTAAAGCTCAAAGTGATGGCTTGTACAGGCTTTATAATAAAAGCAATCCAATAAGCACTTTAAGTGCTGAGTATTTCGAATATAGCGATATTTTAGATAGTGTTTATATAGATATAAATGGAAAAATGAGCTCTAATGTGAAACTTGGTACAAAAATTAAAGCAAAAAGTATAAAAATAAATCCTATAAAAGGCGTTAGGGCAAACATTATAGGGTTTGATTCTGGTAAAAACGATGAAGCAAATATGCTTGTTAGAAAAAAAGATTTAGATAAAAACTTTTCAGTGGATAAAAATGGTAATATTTTTAGATGTGAATTTTATGAACTTATAGATGGTAAAAAAGATAAATTTATCGGCATGATTTTAGTTGAGTTTGAATGATGAAGGAGCTTGTACTAGCTATAGAAAGCAGTTGTGATGATAGCTCTCTTGCACTAATGGATATTAAAACCTACGAGCTAAAGTATTATTCAAAAATTTCTCAAGAGATAGAGCATGCTAAATACGGTGGCGTCGTACCAGAACTCGCCGCAAGACTTCATACTAAAGCACTACCTGATATGCTTAAAAATATTAAACCTTTTTTTAGCGAGATTAAAGCTGTAGCTGTAACAAATGAGCCTGGGCTTAGTGTTAGTTTGGCAAGCGGTGTTGCAATGGCAAAAAGCATTAGCTTAGCTTTAAATTTACCACTAATTACTGTAAATCACCTCATAGGACATATATACTCACTTTTTTTGGATAGCAAAGAGGAATTTCCAATGGGTGTGTTGCTAGTAAGCGGTGGCCATACGATGATTTTATATATTGATGAGGGTTTGAAAATAAATATTTTAGCTCAAACTAACGACGATAGTTTTGGTGAGAGTTTTGATAAGATTTCAAAAATGATGGGATTTGGATATCCTGGCGGGCAAATAATAGAAAATTTAGCAAAAAATGGCGATGAAAAAATTTATAATTTTACAGTTCCGCTTTTCCATGATAAAAGACTTGAATACAGCTTTTCTGGGCTTAAAAATCAAGTTAGATTGGCAGTTGAGAGTTTAGAAAATCCAACATCCAAAGACTATGAAAATATAGCTGCTTCTTTTCAAAAAACAGCGTGCGCACATATCTGCGATAAACTAGAAAAGATTTTTAGAGTTTATAAATTTAAGAAATTTGGTATAGTTGGAGGAGCTAGTGCAAATACGCTTTTGCGCTCAAAAATAGAGCAAATTTGTACTAAATATAATTCAAATTTGCATCTTGCTCCGCTAAAATTTTGCTCTGATAATGCCGCAATGATAGCAAGGGCCGCTATTTGTAAATATCAAAAAAGTGAGTTTACAACTATTCATGATATTCAAATCAATCCAAAAAGTAAAAATTTCTTTATAAACTAAATGTCTATTTCTATTCCAACAGGGCAGTGATCACTTCCAAAGACGTTATTTAGTATAAATGCATCCTTTAGTCTGTCTTTTAAATTTTTTGATATGAAAAAGTAATCAATTCGCCATCCGGCATTGTTTTTTCTGGCATTAAATCTATAACTCCACCACGAGTATTTTACCTCATCGCCATGAATATGTCTAAAAGTATCAATGTATTCATGTTCTATAACTTTATCAATCCATTTTCTTTCTATTTCTAAAAATCCACTTGTTTGGCTATTTGCTTTTGGATTTTTTAGATCTATTTCTTTATGAGCCGTGTTTATATCGCCGCAAAATATAACCTCTTTGCCGTTTTTTACAAGAGTATTTACATAGTTTAAGAACTTGTCATAAAAATCAAGTTTATACTTTAGTCTATCCTCATCTTTTTGTCCGTTTGGAAAGTAGATATTAAAAAGTACAATATCCTTAAAATTATGTTCTAATACCCTTCCTTCTGTGTCATCATTAAAATTTGATTTGAAGCAAGTATTTTCAAATTTTGATAAGCTCATAACACCAGAGTATCCAGCTCTAATACCAGAGTTTGTATCTATTTGCTTAAAACCAAGATTATACATTTCTTTTGGTATGTCATTATCTTTTACTTTTGTTTCTTGAAGTGCTAGAAAATCAGGATTATACTCACTTAGCCATTTAAAGGCATCGTTTTTTACAGTTGCTCTGAGTCCGTTTACATTCCATGATATTAGTTTCAAATTTATCCTTTTTTTGCTAGAATTGTAGCTAATATTTTAAACAAATTTATAAATCTAGGATGAATACATTGAACTCACTTGATATTTATAAAGCTATTTTGGGCGATAAAAAGTTTGAAGTTATAGAATATATCGTAGCAAATGCTGATGAATTTGGACTTTTTATGAAAACTATCACAAATGTTTGCTTAGAACTTGATATAAGTAAGCCAACTGTTATAGAAACTTTCAAACTTTTAGAGAGTAAAGATGTCTTAAGAAAGATAAAAAACGGCGTTTATAAGCTTAATATTCCAAGATGAGTTAGAAGTATCTTTGTGCCTATTAAGATGAGTATTAAACCACCTAAAAATACTGCTTTTGACTCTAGAACTTCGCCTATTTTTCTACCTATATAAAAGGCTATCACGCATAAAACAAAGCAAACTATTCCTATGATAGAAACTATATATAAGATATTATTTTCGCCAAAACTAAAAGTAACTCCAACAGCCATAGCATCGATACTTGTAGCAATACCACCAAGTAAGAAATCCTTAGTGCAAACATCTTTTTGCTCAATATCATCTTGCGTTAAAAAACTATCTTTCATCATTTTAATACCAAGAAAAGCTAGGATTAAAAACGCTATAAAATGATCGATTTGTGATATAAAGTTTACAAAACTAAGACCTAGAAGATAGCCGATACATGGCATCAAAGCTTGGAAAAATCCATATATAAAAGCCATTTTTAAAACGGTAAGTAAAGAAAAATTGCATTTTGAACCACTTGCCATGCTTAGTGCAACGCTGTCCATTGCAAGAGCAAAAGCTATTAAAAAAATTTCCAAAGGTAGTCCTAGTAAATAAATAAGGAAAGAATTATAATGCATAATGGCTTAAAATTCAAAAATAATAAAATTTTATCTGTATTTTTTCTTAAATTTACAACTTTAAAGTTATTTTTTAATAATTTTTTGTAAAATGCGCGATATAATTTTTTATAAATTTAAATTAAGGTATTCTAGTATGAAAACCGCTTTGGGTTCCATTCAACTTATCTGTATAATCAACAAAATTCCGGTAGACACAAAAGCTATTATAAACAAATTTGCTTTAAATGCAAAAGAACCTAGCATGGAAGAACTTGTTAGGATTTTAAAAGATTGCGAATTTAGATCAAAGATAAAAGCTTATGATATAAAAACTATTTTAAAATACGAAGCACCTTTTATAGCGCAGAAAAAAAATAGTGAGTATTTTTGTATATTAAAACTGCTTGAAGATGAGAAAAAAGCTGTCATTTATGATGGTGGAAATGAGACAAGAGAGATAAGTTTTAATGAACTTGATGAACTAGTAAACGGAAGATTTATTGTCTTGACTCACAAAGCTATAAATTCACAAATCAAATTTGGTTTTGCTTGGTTTTATAAAAGAATGCTTGCTTATAGGATGATCGTATTTGAGGTTTTGATAGCTTCTTTTATTATGCAGCTTTTTGGACTTGTAACACCGCTTTTTACGCAAGTTATACTAGATAAAGTTTTAACTCATCATAGTATAAGTACGCTAAATGTTATAGCTGTTGCATTTCTTGGTGTTATCATTTTTGAGATGCTTTTATCGCTTTGTAGAAACTATATTTTTGCGCATACTACAACTAAAATTGACGCAAGACTTGGAAGTGAACTTTTTAAGCATCTGATACTTCTTCCTATGATATATTTTGAAAGCAGAAAAGTTGGAAATATAGTCGCTCGTGTTAGAGAGCTTGATATCATTAGAGATTTCATAGCAAATAAAACAGTTACCGTACTTTTAGATGTGCTATTTAGCTTCGTGTTTATTTTGATGATGCTACTTTATAGCGTGAAATTAACACTTATTGCGATTGGTTTTGTTGCAGTTATTGGAGCTATTTATTTTTTTATAACGCCAGTTTTAAGAAAAAGATTAGAAGAAAAATTTCAAATGGGTGCAGCTTCAAACTCATATTTGGTTGAAGCAGTTACTGGAATGCAAACTGTTAAATCCTTGGCTATAGAAGGAAGTATGCAAAAACAGTGGGAAGAATATCTTGGAAAGTATGTTAAATCAGGCTTTAATCTTAGCAATTTAACAAATGTTGCAAGTGGCTTTGCAAATGCATTGCAAAAACTAATGACTTTAAGTATACTTTACTTTGGTGTAAATTTGGTCATGGAAAATAAACTTACGGTTGGGCAACTTATAGCTTTTCAGATGTTTGCAGGACAGTTTTCAGCCCCTATTATGAGACTTGTAAGTCTTTGGAACGAGTTTCAACAAGCGCTTTTAAGTGTGGATAGGCTTGGTGATATACTAAATACACCTACAGAACAAACTACAGATAAACCTATAGCTTTAAATAATATCAGTGGCGATATTAAGTTTGTAAACATAAATTTCAAATATAACACAAGTTCAAATTTAGTTCTAAAAAATATAAATTTACACATAGAGCCAAATAAAAGCGTAGGTATAGTTGGAAGAAGCGGAAGTGGTAAAAGTACTGTAACTAAGCTTATAGAAAGGCTTTATCTTCAAAGTGAAGGTGCTGTTTATATAGATGGTATTGATATAAGACATTTAAATCCTTATGTATTAAGGCAAAATATCGGCGTAGTTTTGCAAGAAAACTATCTTTTTAGTGGAACCATAAAAGATAATATCTCATTTGCTTCAACTGGAGCTAGCATGGAACATATCATCAAAGTTGCACAAATTTCAGGGGCACATGATTTCATAACAGAACTTCCAAGTGGATATGATACGATAGTAGGCGAAAGGGGTTCATCTTTAAGTGGTGGACAAAAGCAAAGAATAGCTATAGCAAGAGCACTTATAAATAATCCTAAAATTTTGATATTTGATGAGGCAACTTCGGCACTTGACTATGAAAGCGAAAGCATAATAACAAAAAATTTATCACAAATAAAACAAGATAAAACTTTTATCATTATTGCTCACAGATTAAGCACGGTAAAAGATTGTGATGAGATTATAGTAATGGATAAAGGCGAGATAAAAGAAAAAGGCACTCATGAAGAACTTATAGCACTTAATGGGTATTATAAAATGCTATATGATAAGCAAGATTTACAACGCTAAGAATGTTTCTAAAAATTCACTTTTTATATAAAATTTATTTATTTAGATAGTAGTTTATTAATATTTTTATTTACAGATGTAAAAAAATTAGAGTTATTAATTTTTTGGCTTTAACGGTGTAATCGCGGAAATTTGGTATAAATAATATTACAATAATATATTAAGCAAAGTTTTATATTTATTTATGTACTATTTGTATTGAATTAATAATAAAAGGAGAGAAAATGAGTCAAAATACAGCCCTAAATATTCCTACTGCTAAAGGCGAGGTAAGCGTAGATGCAAAAAAGTTTTTAGATACTTCTATAGAAGCTATAAAAAAACTTTTTGATATGGTTGAGTCTATCAAAAAAGAGACTGCAAATGGAGTTCCTGCAAACAATACATCTATAGGTTTTAAAGATTTTAAAGATCTTATAGCTGGCGCAAATGGACCTCTTAGTTCTATTGCCAAAATACTAGATGATATGAAGCATACTTTAGAAACAGGTGGCAAAATCAAAGACGGACAGATACTTAGCATTCTTTCAAATATAGTAGGGGTTGCTGCAAAAGCTGCAAATTTAGCAAACCCAGTCATTGGAAGTGTGATTGGTATAGTAAGTTCATCTATAGCAGGTTTGGCAACACTTTTAAAAGATACAACCATAGTTCAAGATGTTATAGATACTTCACTTGGTATATTCCATAAAGTTATAGAAGGTCTAGAATCTCAAGGTGTAGACTTTTCAAATAGCCTTATAAATCCATCTGAGCTTCCTGTTACTTTAAATGATCTTTGGTCTGCAATTTCAGGCAAATACAGAGATACTTTAATTGGTGACAATAAAGACAACGTTCTTGATGGTGGCAGAGGAAATGACATACTAAAAGGAAATGGCGGAAATGATACCTTAATCGGGGGCACTGGTCAAGATAAACTTTATGGCGATGATGGCAATGATATTTTAAATGGCGGTCAAGGTTGGGATTATCTTGATGGTGGCAAAGGTAACGATTTCTTAAATGGTGGAAATGGTAGAGACATTTTAAAAGGTGGTCTTGGAGACGATGTGTATTTCTTTAAGAAAAATGATGGTGTCGATATTATAAAAGATATGCCGTTGATAAATAATGGAAATCTAGACGGTGGCTTTGACACTATTAAATTTGATGCGAGTGTCAAAAAAGAGGATATAACTTTTGTAAAAACTGCTGGAAATTTATCTATAAGATATGGTGAAGGCAATAGTGGAACTATAACAGTTTTTGGTCAATTTAGTGATGCTAGAAGAGCTATTGAAAGAATTGAGCTTGCAGATGGTGAATTTATCACAAAAGATCAGATTGCAAAAGTTATTCAAGATCTTAATGCCTATGGTAAAGAGCACATAATCATAGCAAATCATAACAATATTCAAAAAAATGCAGATATGATGAATATGGTTATGAATAGTTGGCAAAAAAATGCTTAAATAAATTTATAAACGATCTATAGGAGTATACAATGGCAGAAACTATTCCATTAAAAGACATAACTGGCGCAATAAATGATTCTATTGGAACAGCTGACAAGGTTGTACATACAATTTTTGATATATTTAAATTTCTTCAAAAAACAGCTCAAGATCTAAATATATCACATAAAGAGCTAGATCAGAGGATGGATAATCTACATAAGGCTTTGACAAACGAGAATGGCAAAGTTACTGATGGCGATATACTTGGCGCAATTAGTGGTGTTTTAGGAACCATAGGCAACACAGCAGCAGCAGTAAATCCTATATTTGGCATAAGTATAGGACTAGTTGCCGCAGGTGTTGCAGGTGTTGCAAATTTGCTAAAACACACAGCTATTGTTCAAAATATCGTAGATACATCTTTGGGTATTTTTAACAATGTGATAAACTCACTTGAATCTCAGGGTGTTGATTTCTCAAACAGCTTAATAAATCCTGATGAACTTCCTTTAACATTGCAAGATCTATGGAAAGAGATAACTGGAGTGTATGTAGATAGAATCAAAGGAACTGCTGAGAATAATATTATAGCTGGAAATAGAGGAAATGATACTCTTTATGGTAGAGCTGGAGATGATATTTTAATAGGCGGAACTGGCCAAGATGTATTATATGGTGGAGACGATAATGATAGACTTTTTGGCGGACAAGGTTGGGATACTCTAGATGGTGGCAAAGGTAATGATTTCTTAAATGGCGGAAATGGTAGAGACATCTTAAGAGGCGGTCTTGGAGACGATGTGTATTTCTTTAAGAAAAATGATGGTGTTGATGTTATAAAAGATATGCCATTAGTAAATTATTCTGGCAAAGACGGTGGCTTTGACACTATTAAATTTGATGCGAGTGTCAAAAAAGAGGATATAACTTTTGTAAAAACTGCTGGAAATTTATCTATAAGATATGGTGAAGGCGATAGTGGAACTATAACAGTTTTTGGTCAATTTAGTGATGCTAGAAGAGCTATTGAAAGAATTGAGCTTGCAGATGGTGAATTTATCACAAAAGATCAGATTGCAAAAGTTATTCAAGATCTTAATGCCTATGGTAAAGAGCACATAATCATAGCAAATCATAACAATATTCAAAAAAATGCAGATATGATGAATATGGTTATGAATAGTTGGCAAAATGCATAAAACAAAAAGCTGGATATTTTATCCAGCTACTGTCTTATATGTTTAAAGTCTAGTTGCGTCAATGTTTAAAATTATTATTATAAACTTTTTACTTATTTGCACACTTTGTGCAAATGAATTTTCAAATTCTTTATATGATCTAATAAGCGAAGATGATAGCATTTGGAATGTGGACGAAAAAATTAGCGAAAATCATCGTAAATTAGAATCAAGCTTAAACAATTCCATTACCAAAAAAGATGCTTATACTTACGAGGATTTATTGGATAATATAAAGAAATTTACACCAAAAATTTTACTACAAAAACTTGAAACAGCAATGTCTGAAACTGAGTTAAGAGCTGCTAGAGCCGAGTTATATCCTAGTCTTAGTTTGGGTTTAAATGAAGAGTATTCAAAAAGATACGATGATTTCCCACTAAGAAACACTAGTGTTGGTAGCGAAAACATAATACAAGCAAGTGGATATCAAGCTTATGCATCTATTGGTATTAATTATAATATTTTTAATTTTGGTTCAACGCTTGATAGAATAGATGCATATAAGGCTAAAATTAAAAGTGCAAAACAAAAAGAGTGCATGGCTTATAAAGATGTTGCTTTGTATCTGCTAGATGAATATTATAAGGCTATGATATTAAAAGAGCGCCTTAAATACACAAGAGATTTGATTTTAAATTTAACCCAAATTTATGAAAATCAAAAAAAGTTAAATAAAGCTGGAGAGCTTCCAAAATCCAATCTTTTTGAAGGTGCTTTAAAGATAGCTGATGAAAACTCCAATCTATCTTATATCCAAAAAGATATCACTCAAGCACTTTCAAATATAAATTATATAACTGGTGCAAACATTACTGATATAAATTCTCTTTTGTATTTTAAAACTGTTTTAGATGTGGGTTTTGCTAATTTTTATGAAACACCAAGAGCAAAGCAATTATCTTATCAGATAGAAGAAAAAAGAAATCTTTTAAATAGTGAGTTTAAAAACTACTTTCCATCTTTTAGTTTATATGCTAGATATAATTTTTATGGATACGATAGAGATGAGTTTACGCGCTCGATAGATAAAACTGAGAAAAATGGTTATAAATTCGGTCTAGCTGTATCATACATTATCTTTGATGGATTTAGAAGAGAATCTAGGATAGAAAATGCAAAAATAGAGTATCTTAAATCAAATTTAGAGCTTGTTGATGCAAAAAGAGAATATGATCAAAATATAAAATCTTTACAAGAAAATATAAATCAAGAACAAAATAAGATATTAAATTTAAATAACTCAAGAGATTATTCAAAAAATATACTAAATATAACAAATAGGCTAAATAAAAGTGGTGAAGAAAGCTTAAATAATGTAATAGAAAGTGCAAATTTAGATATGAGAAAAAATATAGAATTAATCCAAAGCAAGATAAAATTAGATATGTTAAAAGTAAAAAAAGATATAATAAGTAACGATACATTATGTAATGGAATATAAAATATGTTTAAAATTTTTAGAAAAATTGATGATGATTCTTATGAGTTCAAACCTGTTATCGTTGAGATAGAAGATAAGCCGCTAAATCCACTTGGTAGGTCTATTTTATGGATAATAATAGCTCTTATTATAGCTTGCGTTCTTTGGCTATTTTTTGCAAAAGTTGATGTTGTAGTTACCACTAGGGGCAAGGTTATACCAACAGGAGAGATAAAAATTCTAAAGCCACTTGAAACAGGGGTAATATCCAAAATTTTAGTAAAAGAAGGACAAGCTGTAAAGGTAGGAGATATCCTTATGCAGATAGATCCAAGTGTTTCAAAGGTAAATTTAACAACAAAACAAAACGAGTTAAACGCCTTAAATATGACCATAAAACGCTTAGAAGCTCTTGGTTTTGATAAAAAATTAAATGAAAATGATTTAAATGCCTTAAGTGAAGATGAAAAAAATCTTTATTTTCATCAGCTAAATACATACAAAGATGCACTTAAACAATATGATTTTAAGTTAGAGCAAACAAAACACTCTTTAGATGGCACAGATGCTGAGATAAATAGGCTATCTTCTCTTCTTAAAAAAAGTAGCAATAGGTTAGAAAGACTTCAAGGCGTTCAAGATATCATTGCGTATAAGGATTATGAAAATACGCAAAAAGAGGTTTTAGATGCTACTCAAAAGCTTAGTATCGCAAGACAACAAAAGCTAGAAACATCAAAAAAAATAGGAGAAATCAAACAAGAGATAAGTGTTTTTAAGGAAAATACAAAAACTAAGTATTTAGACGAACTTATAAACAAACAAAAAGAAGCAAGTGATATAAAAGCCCAAATCAATACATACATGTTTCAAGGAAGACAACAACAAATTACTTCTCCTGTTGATGGATATATTGGTAAGCTTATGGTAAATACGCAAGGTGGCGTAGTAAACTCAACAGAGCCACTTCTTTCGATTATACCGGCAAATGAGCCACTTATCATAAAAGCAAATGCCTTAAACAAAGATATAGGCTTTTTAATGGTAGGGCAAGAAGTTTCTATAAAAATAGACACTTTTAACTTTCAAAAATACGGTAAACTTGATGGAAAACTTTTTTATATTTCAAGCGATTCGATAAAAGATGAACAACATGGCGAAATTTATGAGATAAAAGTAGAGCCAAAACAAACTACTCTTTTAGTTGAAGGAGAGCAAAAAAGCATAGAACCAGGAATGAGTGTGACTGCTGAGATAAAAACTGGTAAAAGAAGAGTTATAGAATTATTTATATATCCTATCATCAAATATTTAGATGAAGGATTAAGTGTTAGATAAATTTATACTATTTTTTAAATTTAGGTATAATGCGGTTTTAAATTTAAGGAAAAAATATGAAAAAATTGATATTTATGCTTTTAATTGCGCCATTATTTGCTTTTGCTTCTTGGGATATGGCTATTTCCAATGCTATGGTTGCGCTAAAAAGTTATTACGCTTATGATGTTGCAAATTATAAAAAATCATTAGTTGAGGTTGTAAAACAAAGTGAAGAAGCAATCTTAAACCCTAAAAATGGTGAATTTACTGTTGATTTGCCAAAAAACTCTAGCCAAATTCTCCAAAATATCGATAAAAGTGGAAAATTAAATGAACAATTTGGTAGAATTTTAAATTTAAGTTTTAAACAAAATGTGCCTTTTGTATCTCAGACTTTGCAAAATTCTATTTCAAACCTAAGTAAAGATGAGACTATGAAGATAATGAATGGCGAACTTTTAAGCTCATATCTAAAGAAAAATACATACTCAAAACTAAATTCAAGTTTTAAAAATATCATATCAGATGTGGCAAAAAGACCTGAGTTTAGAGATGCTATGCAAAAGGCAAATTCATCAAAAAGTGGATTTCAAAACTATCTTGTAAATGACTTTTTAGATGAACTTTTTGCATTTTTACAAAATAACGAAAAAGATTTTATGACAGATCCTTTTAGCTTTAGTGTAAATAAAGCAGCAAATATGAAAAGATAGTTTACTCCAAAGCAAAGACACTACTTATCGATATATCACTATTTTGATGTATTTTATTTCTTTGAGATTTGATAAAAAGTATTATGTGTGGCACTTTTTTGGTCTATATTTTTAAGTGAAACACATATTTATAAGGATTAGAGATAAGTAAAAATAGAGATTTCATATTTGGTATTGCTAACTTCTGTTATTGCGACTGTATTTAATTTTGTTCAAAGTTTGCTTCAAAATATACACAACCGTGAGTAAAACTGCTCTTATTTTACATTCAAACCAATAAGTGCGGGAATATTTGGATATATGTTTAGAGAGCTTGGAAATACTATATTAAAAACAAAAAATGAAAAAAATATCTAAATTTAATAACTTCTTAATGCCTCGTTAGATAAAATTTACTATTTTTATAAAAAAAGGTATAATTATGGACTACAAAGACACCCTCTTACTTCCAACAACTCAATTTCCAATGAGAGGAAATCTTCCTCAAAGTGAACCGCAAAGATTTAAAAAATGGTATGATGAATCAAAAGCTTATGATAAAATGAAGGAAAAAGGGGCTAAATCAACAGTAGCTTTTAATATACACGATGGTCCTCCATACGCAAATGGACATCTCCACATAGGTCATGCTCTAAATAAAATTTTAAAAGATATTATAATAAAAACTCATTACTTTTTTGGGCAAAATGTTCGTTATTTACCTGGTTGGGACTGTCATGGGTTGCCAATAGAGCAACAAGTTGAGGTTAGTTTGGGTGAAAAGAAAAAAGATGTTTCAAAAGTTAAAATAAGAGAGCTTTGTAGAGAGCATGCGCAAAAATTCATAGAAATTCAAAAAAATGAATTTAAAGATATGGGAGTTTTAGGGGATTGGGATAACCCTTATATGACATTGAAATTTAAATTTGAAGCTAGAATATATAAAACACTTTGTGAGATAGCTAAAAAAGGTCTTTTGATACAAAGAAGTAAGCCTGTATTTTGGAGCTGGGCTGCAAAAAGCGCTCTAGCTGAAGCTGAAGTTGAGTATAAGGACAAAGAAGATTATAGTGTTTTTGTGGCTTTTGATTTAAGCGATGAAGCGAATGCAAAAATTGGTGCAAAAAATACAAAAGCAGTTATTTGGACAACAACACCTTGGACTCTTGTTGCCAATCAAGCAATAGCTCTAAACCCTAACGAAGAGTATGTATTAACATCTGAAAACTTAATATTTGCAAAAAAACTTCTTGAAAATGTTAAAAATGAAGGTTTAACAAACGGCGAAGTAGTAAAAACTTTTAATTCAAAAGAACTTGAAAATCTTCATGCTATAAATCCATTAAATGGTAGAAAATCCATATTTATTTTAGGTGAACATGTTTTGATGGATGGGGGTAGTGGCTTGGTTCATACAGCTCCTGGGCACGGTGAGGATGATTATCATGCAAGTTTAAGATATGGCATAGAAGTTATCATGCCAGTTGATGAGAGTGGATGTTATGATAATACACTTAGATTAAAAGGTTTATTGCCAGATGCTATTTGTAATGAGTTTATAGGATTGCACATCTTTAAGGCAAATGAAAAAATATTAGAACTTTTAGGGAATCATCTTTTAAAACAAAGCAAATTTACACACTCATATCCATATTGCTGGAGAACACATAAACCAGTTATTTATAGAGCTACAAAACAGTGGTTTATAGCGATGGATGAGCCTAAACTTGATGGAAAAACTTTAAGAGAAGTTGCATTAAGCGAGCTTGAAAATGTGAAATTTTATCCACAAAGCGGTAAAAACCGCATAACTTCGATGATAGAAAATCGCCCTGATTGGTGTATATCAAGACAAAGAGATTGGGGTGTTCCTATTGCATTTTTTATAGATAAATCCACACTTGAGCCGATATTTGATGAAGATATATTGAATCATATTTATAATATCTTTGAAATAAATGGAGCTGATGCTTGGTGGGATAAGGAAATTTCAGAGCTTCTTCCTGCTAATTCAAAATATCAAGCTTCAAATTTACAAAAAGTAACAGATATTTTAGATGTTTGGTTTGATAGCGGATCAACTTGGAATGCGGTTTTGACAACAGATGATTATGATGCAGGCTCTTACAAAGCTGATATGTATTTAGAAGGAAGCGATCAGCACAGGGGTTGGTTCCAAAGTTCACTTTTGATAAGTTGCGCAGTAAATGGATATGCACCTTATAAAAGCATATTGACGCACGGATTTACAGTTGATGAAAAAGGTCAAAAGATGAGCAAATCAGTTGGTAATGTAGTTGCACCAGCTGACGTTGCTAAGCAATACGGCATTGAAATTTTGCGCCTATGGGTTGGAATGAGCGATTATTCTGGTGACCTCAAGATAAGTGATAACATATTAAAACAAATTAGTGAGCAATACAGAAAAGTTCGCAATACTATAAGATTTTTACTAGCAAATGTTTATGATTTAGATGATATTTATACTAATTTTACAGAACTTGATAAGTGGATTTTATCTAGAGCAAAAATTGTATTTGATGAGACACATAATTGCTTTAAAAACTATGAATATTCAAAAGGATTTAATACTCTTTTAAACTTTTTAAGTTCAGATTTAAGTGGTATATATCTTGATATCTGTAAAGATAGGCTTTATTGTGATAAAGTGGATTCAGATAGAAGAAGAAGCGCACAAAGCGCAATGGCTATTATTGCTAGATCCCTTCTCCCTCTAATAGCGCCAGTTTTAACTTATACAGTTGATGAAGTTATGGATTATGCGCCAGATATCATAAAAAATGGGGCAAAAGATGCTTTTGATCTAGCGTATCAGCCGATTGAGTATGAATTTAGCGATGAAATAAGTTCTGGACTTGATGCGAGAGCTAAATTTTTTGAGATTATAGATACACTTAAAAAACAAAAAGCGATAAGTTCTACGCTTGAACTTTGTATGCAAACCACATCTAGCGAGCTTTTGAGTTTAGATTTAGAAGAGATTATGGACTGGTTTATGGTTAGTGAGATTAAAAGTTATGATAACACCGAGGGTTTAGCTGAGTTTATGGTTGAAAATTATAAATTTAAACTTTTAAAATCAAGTTTGCATAAATGTCCAAGGTGTTGGAAATATCAAGCCAAGGAAGAGGGCGAATTGTGTCATAGATGCCAAAAAGTGATGCAAAATGTTTAATGAGCCTATTAGTAATTGGATAATTGTATTTACTATACTACTTATTTGCATTATGATATATGCTGGTATAAGATTTGTAAATAAAAATAAGGAGAATTAGTGATAACTTTAGAAGAAGCTTTAAAACTAAGTAGCGAAGATATAAAAAACTTTAAAAAAGAACTTGCTGTAAAAATTAATAAAAATAAAGAAATCGGTGCATATGTAGAACAGCTTACAAATGAGAGCATAAATGAGAATGGAGATGGTATTCCTATTGCTATAAAAGATAACATTCAAGTAAAAAATTGGAATATAACTTGTGCATCAAAAATACTTCAAGGTTATGTTGCGCCATATAATGCAACTGTAATAGAAAAGATTTTAAAAGCAGGATTGTCTCCTTTTGGTAGAACAAATATGGATGAATTTGCCATGGGAAATACAACAGAATCATCGTATTATGGTAAAACTTTAAATCCGCTTGATCACTCAAGAGTGCCAGGGGGAAGTAGCGGTGGAAGTGCAGCTGCAGTTGGAGCAGGGCTTGCAATCGCAGCTCTTGGAAGTGATACTGGTGGAAGTGTGAGACAGCCAGCCGCGCTTTGTGGATGTGTGGGTTTTAAACCAAGTTATGGTAGGGTTAGTAGATATGGCTTAGCTGCTTACTCAAGCAGTTTAGATCAAATAGGTCCAATTACTCAAAATGTAAAAGATGCCGCTATTTTATATGATATGATAGCAGGATATGATCCAAAAGATAGCACAAGTGCTAATTTGGAGTTTGTAAGCACATTTGATAAGCTAAATAGCGATAAAAAATTGACAATATGCGTTATAGATAATTATTTAAAAGAAGCGGATACTGATACTCAAAAAGAACTTAATCTGGCATTAGATAAGCTTAAAGCTGCTGGACACACAATAGTTCATAAAGATTTTGTAAACTCAAAATACGATGTTGCTACTTATTATATTGTTGCAACAGCTGAAGCAAGTGCAAATTTAAGTAGATATGATGGCGTTAGATACGGAAAAAGGGCTGATTGTGAAAGCCTATCTGAAATGTATATAAAAACAAGAAGCGAAGGTTTTGGAGATGAGGTAAAAAGAAGAATACTTCTAGGAACTTTTGTTTTAAGTAGTGGATATTATGATGCTTATTATGTAAAAGCACAAAAGGCAAGAGCTTATATCAAAAAAGAGTATGAAGATATATTTAAAATAGCAGATTTAGTCTATATGCCAGTAACTCCTAAAGTCGCTCCTAAATTTGGAGAACTTTCTGATCCATTAACTTCATATCTAAGTGATATTTATACAATAGGTGTAAATTTAGCTGGTCTTCCAGCTATTAGTGTTCCTGTTGGGAAAAATACAGATGGATTGAGCATAAGTGCGCAACTTATAGGAAAAGCTTACGATGAACAAACTGTTTTAGATGGTGCTTATGGCCTTGAAAAAATTATAAGGGGATAATATGAAATTAAGAGAAAAAAGAGCTTTAACTTTTGAAGATGTTTTGCTTGTTCCACAGTACTCAGATGTTTTACCAAAAAGTGTTGATGTAAGAACTAAATTTAGCAAAAATGTATCACTAAATATACCTTTGGTTTCGGCTGCTATGGATACTGTAACTGAGCATAGAACGGCTATAATGATGGCAAGACTTGGTGGTATTGGTATTATTCATAAAAATATGGATATAGCTTCACAAGTTAAAGAGGTAAAAAGAGTTAAAAAAAGTGAAAGTGGAGTTATAATAGATCCAATTTTTATAAATCCTGATGCCAAAGTAAGGGATGCACTAGATCTTATGGCAGAAGTAAGAATTTCTGGTGTTCCAGTTGTTGATGAAAACAAAACTTTGATAGGCATTTTGACAAATAGAGATTTAAGGTTTGAGACAAATTTAGATAAATTTGTTAGTGATGTAATGACAAAAGCACCCCTAATAACTGCACCAAAAGGCTGCACACTTGATGATGCAGAGAAAATTTTTAAAAGTAATAAAGTAGAAAAACTACCTATCATTGATGAAAATGGCAAACTTAGTGGTCTTATAACCATAAAAGATCTTAAAAAAAGAATAGAATATCCTGGTGCAAACAAAGATAAATTTGGAAGACTTGTTGTTGGCGCTGCTATTGGTGTTGGTCAATTTGACAGAGCGCAGGCTTTGGTTGAAGTTGGAGTTGATGTTATCGTTATTGATTCAGCTCATGGGCATTCAAAAGGTATTATAGATACGCTAAAAGACCTAAAAAGTAAATTTAAAGATGTTGATATAGTTGTGGGAAATGTTGCAAACTACGCTAGTATAAAAGATTTAGCTGAAGCTGGTGCTGATGGTATAAAGGTAGGTATCGGTCCAGGTAGTATATGCACAACTAGGATAGTTGCTGGTGTTGGAGTGCCTCAAATAACAGCCATTGATGATTGTGTAAAAGAAGCTGATAAATACGGCATTCCAGTTATAGCAGATGGTGGTATAAAATATTCAGGTGACCTTGCAAAAGCCTTAGCAGTTGGCGCAAGCGCTGTTATGATGGGAAGTATTTTTGCGGGTTGTGATGAAGCTCCAGGTGATCTTGTAACGCTTCAAGGAAGACAGTATAAAGTATACCGCGGTATGGGTTCAATTTCAGCTATGAGTAGAGGAAGCAGTGATAGATATTTCCAAGAAGGAACTGCAAAAGAAAAACTAGTCCCTGAAGGCATTGAGGGTAGAGTCCCTTATGCTGGTAGCATAAAATCAGTAGTTCATCAGTTAATAGGTGGGTTAAAAAGCTCTATGGGATATTGTGGAAGCAAAGATATAGCTACATTTAAGCAAAAAGCTGAATTTGTAGAAATTACAAGTGCAGGACTTAGAGAAAGTCATGTTCACGATGTTATAATAACACAGGAAGCACCAAACTATAGAGTAAATTAGTGTTAAATTTACGTACTAGAAAAGAGCATTTTAAAGAACCCCTACACTTAGAAAGTGGGCGAATATTAGCTCCATATGATCTTGTTTATGAGACATATGGCGAGCTAAATGAAACAAAAGATAATGTCGTAGTTATTTGTCATGCTTTAACTGGTTCTCACCATGCAGCTGGAAAGTACGAAAATGATAGTAAGACTGGATGGTGGGATGCCTTAATAGGTGATAACAAGGCAGTAGATACAAATAAATTTTTTGTCATTTGTGTAAATATTTTAGGTTCAAATTTTGGCTCAACTTCGCCACTTAGTGTAGATTCAAATACAAATAAAAGATATGGCTTAAATTTTCCTGTTCTAACGATAAGTGATGTTGTAAAAGCACAGATTAAGCTTTTTAAAAGACTTGGTATAAATAGTGTTTATGCGGTAATTGGTGGATCACTTGGAGGGATGCAAGCGCTTTGTTATGCTATAGAATATCCAAATTTTGCAAAAAATGTCATAATTCTAGCTAGCTCGTATCAAACAAAACCTTGGGCAATAGCATTTAATACAATATCAATTGAAGCTATTAGAAATGATCCAGAGTTTAAAGATGGTAATTACGACGAAAAAGAAATAGCTCAAAAGGGCTTAAAAGGCCTTGCTTTTGGTAGAATGGCAGGACACATAAGTTTTCTTTCTCCAAGCTCCATGGATAGCAAATTTGGCAGAAATTATGTCCCAACAGACGGTCTTTATGAACTTTTTGGAAGATTTCAAGTAGATAGTTATATGCAATATAACGGATTTAGCTTTTCAAAGAAATTTGATCCACTTTCTTACATATATATAGCTAAAATGATGAATATTTTTGATTGTACAAGACATTATGATAGCCTTAAACACGCACTTAGTAACATTAAAGCAAATCTTTTTTTGATTTCTTTTAAAGGAGATGTTTTATTTCCGCCAAATTTGATGTTTGAGATGTATGAAGTGATAAAAGAAGAGCATAAAAGTAAGGTAAAGTATGTGGAGATTGATAGTAATTATGGTCATGATGCATTTTTAGTAGAGATAGATAAAATTGATGATTATATAAAAAAAGCTTTAGAGGGAGATTAGAATGGAAAATGAGAAATTTGAAGATAAGTTAAAAAAGATAGATGATATACTTGAAAAATTAAATGACAAAGATATAAATTTACAAGACAGTGTTAGTATATATAAAGAAGGAGTAAAACTTCTAAAAGAGAGTAGAAAAATACTTGAAGATGTAAAGCTAGAAGTTGAATATATAAATAAGGATGAGCAGTGAAAATTTGTGCACTTCAGCTACCAACTTTACCTATGAGTCATGCAAGGCTTGATTATTATTTGCAAATTTGTGCAAATGAAGGTGTGGAGCTAGTTTGCATAGGCGAGTATGTATTAAATAATTTTTTTAGAGATCTTGTAAAAATGCCAAAAAATCTCATAATAGAACAAAGCAATATGAGAAAAGCTATCATGAATGATCTTTGTAAAAAATATAACATCACCATAGTTGCACCACTTGTTTTGCAAAAAGGAAAAGGTTTTGCAAAAGTTTGTGCTAAATTTAGAAAAACTCAAAATAAATTTTATGAGCAAAATTTTCTTATGCCATATTCTCACTGGGATGAAAAAAGTTTTTTTTCTAATTCAAGTTCAAACTTGCTTATTCCAACATTTAGTATAAATAGAGTTAAATTTGGTATATTAAATGCATATGAGACAAATTTTGATACATGCTGGCAAGAGATTATGAGTAAGCGCGTAGATGTCGTTATAGTTCCTAGTGCTTGTACATTTTTTAGTGAAATAAGATGGAAAGAACTTTTAAAAACTAGAGCATTTACAAACTCGGTGTATCTTCTTAGGATAAATAGAGTTGGAGAGCATAAATACGAAAACGAAAGATGGAATTTTTATGGTCGAAGCATGCTAATAAGTCCTTTTGGAGAGATTATAAATGAGCTTGGAAAAGATGAAGAGATGCTTATAGTAGATATTGAAAAAAAAGAGATAAGCAAGGCCAGATCTTTATGGAAATTTAGTGAGCAACTAAAGAGTTTTGGAAATATATGATGGATGAATATTTTGCTAGACAAATTGCTTTATGGGGTGAAGACACACAAAACTCCTTGAAAGATAAAAAAATAGCCATCATAGGAAGTGGTGGACTTGGGAGTTCTCTTGGATACGCATTATCATCTAGTGGAATAGGCGAGATTAGCATTGTTGATTTTGATACCGTTAGTCTTCATAATATCCATAGACAGATACTTTTTGATATGAGTGATGTTGGTAGATATAAAGCTGAGGTATTTAAAGAAAAACTTGAAAAAAGATATAGTGGCGCAAATATAGAAGTATATTTGGAAGATTTTAAAACTTGGAGTAAAAGAGGTTTGAAATTTGATCTTATCTTGGATGCAACCGATAATATGCCCACAAGAGTGCTTATAGATACTTTTGCAAAATTTACAAATACTCCTTGGATTTATACAAGCGTAGAAGGATTTAATGGTCAACTTTGTTTTATAAACAAGGCTAAATTTGATTTTGTTAAAATAAATAATAGATTGCCAGGTGGCATTGCTGCACCTATGGTTATGTTTATGGCAGCATATGAGGCAAATATAGCTATAAGATACTTAGCAAATTTAGAAGTACAAAAGGATATGCTTTACTACTTAGATATGAGTAGTGGAGAGCTTAAGATAAATAAATTTGCTATTTAATAATTACGAGCAAATTAATGTTTGTAATTATTTTAATAAAATATAGGTAAAAATAGATATATTTTAATAATTATCGTATTTGCAATATCTACAAAAAATCCACCCATAATAGGAACTACTATAAATGCAATTCTTGATGGACCAAAGTGATCTGTAACGGATTGTAAATTTGCAATTGCAGTTGGAGTTGCACCCATAGCAAAACCACAATGTCCAGCAACTAAACACGCCGCATCGTAATTTCTACCACAAATATTAAATGTAACAAATCTAAGCCATAAAATTAACACAACTGTTTGTATAGCAAGAAGGCTTATTAACGGTATAGCTAGCTTTGTAAGTTCTATCAAATTTAAAGTCATAATGGCAATTGCTAGAAATATTGACAAGCTAACATTTCCTATAACACCAACTTCTCTATCAAAAACTTGATGAATATCGAAATAATGAAATGAATTTCTAATGATAATTCCACTAAATAGACACCAAACAAACGAAGGAAGTGCAAAAAAAGTTTCTTTTAAAAAGAAATGAATTGTTGTTCCTAAAAACATTGCAAGCGCAAATAGTCCTAAACTTTTTACGAAAGATCTGCTTGTTATAAGGCGATTTTTTTCTGGTTCTGAAAACACTTCATCGCTAGTTTCTAGCTCACTACTCTTATCTGTTGGTTTTAGATCAAATTTTCTAATTAATCTTCCAGCCACTGGTCCACCAAATAAACCGCCTGCTATTAAGCCATACGTTGCACTTGCCATAGCAATATCTTTTGCAGCTTCAAAAGAGTATGGTGCTTTGGCAAATGTATCACCCCATGCAGCTCCAGTTCCATGCCCACCACTTAATGTAATTGAGCCAGATATTAAGCCAATTAGAGGGCTTTCACCCATTAGCGTCATAACGCCAATGCCAACAGCATTTTGAACAAATAAAAATGAACAAACCGCAATTCCAAAAAGAAGAAGTAATTTACCACCTTTTTTAAGGCTTGCAAAATCAGCGCTAAGCCCAACAGAGGTAAAGAACATAAGCATAAATGGATCTTTTATGCCTTCATAAAATTTGATACTCATTCCGCCTAACATATATAATAAAAAGATGAATATTGCAACTATTAAACCGCCAGTTACTGGTATTGGAATATCATATCTTTTTAAAAATTCCCATTTCTTTGTTATAAATGTGCCTAACCAAAGCACAAAACAAATTGTTGCTAATGTGGCATAAAAATCTAGACTAATGGTTGTTAATTCGCTTGTTTTTTGTATTGTGGCAAAAGCTATTTTAGAAACATTTTCATTCAAGAAAGCTCCTTAATTGTTATTATATTGTCCAATTAATATTATATACTATTTTAAATAATGAGAATACAAATATGTTCAATAAATTTAATAAAATTAAATGAGTTTGAAATTTTAGTAGAAGCAAATTAATGTTTCTACTGTATTTTAGCCAAATATTGGTAAAAATAAGAATAACTTAATGGTTAAAGCGTTTGCAATATCTACAAAAAATCCACCCATAATAGGAACTACTATAAATGCAATTCTTGATGGACCAAAGTGATCTGTAACGGATTGCATATTTGCAATTGCAGTTGGAGTTGCACCCATGCCAAAGCCGCAGTGTCCAGCAACTAAACACGCCGCATCGTAATCTTTACCGCATATATTGAAAGTTACATATCTAAGCCATACAACTATAACAACTGTTTGTATAGCAAGAAGGCTTATTAACGGGATAGCTAGCTTTGTAAGTTCTATCAAATTTAAAGTCATAATGGCAATTGCTAGAAATATTGACAAGCTAACATTTCCTATAACACCAACTTCTCTATCAAAAACTTGATGAATATCGAAATAATGAAATGAATTTCTAATGATAATTCCACTAAATAGACACCAAACAAATGTAGGAAGAGCAAAGGCTGTACCTTTAAGGAAAAAGTTGATCGTTGTTCCTAAAAACATTGCAAGCGCAAATAGTCCTAAGCTCTTTACAAATGATGAGCTTGTTATAAGGCGATTTTTTTCTGGTTCTGAAAACACTTCATCGCTAGTTTCTAGCTCACTACCCTTATCTGTTGGCTTTAGATTAAATTTTCTAATCAAATTTCCAGCTATTGGACCACCAAGCAATCCGCCGCTTATAAGACCATATGTTGCACTTGCCATAGCAATATCTTTGGCAGCTTCAAACATATACGGCGCTTTGGCAAATGTATCACCCCATGCAGCTCCAGTTCCATGCCCACCACTTAATGTAATTGAGCCGGCTAGCAATCCCATTAAGGGATTTTCACCCATTAGCGTCATAACGCCAATGCCAACAGCATTTTGAACAAATAAAAATGAACAAACCGCTATACCAAATAAAACTAAAAGTTTACCACCTTTTTTAAGGCTTGCAAAATCAGCGCTAAGCCCAACAGATGTAAAGAACATAAGCATAAAAGGATCTTTTATAACTTCATTAAATTTAATACTTACACCGCCTAGTATGTAAAGTAAAAAAATAAAAATAGCGACTACTAAACCACCAGTAACTGGCACTGGGATATCATATTTGCTTAAAAAATCACATTTTTTAGTAAGAAATGTGCCTAACCAAAGCACAAAACAAATTGTTGCTAATGTAGCATAAAAATCTAGACTAATGGTTGTTAATTCGCTTGTTTTTTGTATTGTGGCAAAAGCTATTTTAGTGGCATTTTCTACCATTAAAGCTCCTTATTATTTAAGATATAAGTAATAGCTAATGTGGTTTAAGTTTAAATAGCTATATACCGTATTTATAAACTATTTATTCTATCATATAAAGGATTAATAAAAATTTAAAAAATAAGTTGTATTTATAAATTTAAATATAATATGTAATTAAAAAATAATATCATTTAAATTTAATAATAATTATTGTAAAATCTCTACTTAAAGTTTAGAATGAAAGAAAGGAAAGGCATGTCCGAAAAAAATAGTAGGCGAGATTTCATAGGTATGACCTTTGGTGCTGTTGCTGCTGTAGGCGGTATATTTGCGCTTGGTGCTATCAAAAAAACTTGGGATCCACTCCCTAGTGTTAAAGCAGCAGGTTTTACCACAGTAGATCTTACACCTATAAAAGAGGGTGAAATTTATAATGTGGAGTGGCGTAAAAAACCAATCTTTGTAATGAAAAAATCGGCCAATACAAAGCCAAACGATGCGAGAGATATTGTTATTGGAGATGCTAGATATATAGTTGTTATTGGATTGTGTACACACTTAGGCTGTATTCCTAGCTGGAGCGCATCTAGAAATGAATTTGTTTGTGCATGCCATGGCGGTGTTTTTAATGCAGAAGGTATAAATACATTTGGACCACCTCCTAAACCTTTAGTTATACCGCCATTTAAGATAGATGGAACTACGCTTATTCTTGGCGAAGAAGGTCCTGAGTATAAACAGCTAATGGCTAAAGCGTAAGGGAGAAGCTATGTCACATATAAAAAAATCTACAAGTCTATTTGATTGGTTTGATCAAAGATTAAATATAGATAAATTCTGGAGAGTTATGGTTAGTGAGTACTGGATACCAAAAAACATAAACTTTCTATGGGCTATGGGTGTTATATTGCTAACACTTTTTGTTTTACTTTTTGTTACAGGACTACTTCTTGTAATGTATTATAAACCTGATATGGCTATGGCATTTGATAGTGTAAATAAAACTATCATGAAAGAAGTTGAGTACGGATGGCTTTGGAGACATATACATGCAGTTGCAGCTTCGGTTATATTTTTAATCCTATATATTCATACTTTTACTGCGGTTTATTATAGATCTTATAAGAATGGCAGAGAGATGATATGGGTAAGTGGTATACTGTTATTCTTGATATTTTCTGCTGAAGCCTTCAGTGGCTATATGCTTCCTTGGGGTCAGATGAGTTTTTGGGCTGCTACTGTTATAACTCAGCTTTTTGGTGGAATTCCAGTTATTGGTGATGCTTTTGTTGAATGGATAAGGGGAGATTATGCAGTAAGTGACCCAACTCTTACTAGATTTTTTATGTTGCATGTATGCTTACTTCCTGTTGTTATAATAGTTGTTATAGCTCTTCATTTCTATGCTCTTCGTTTTCCTCATGTAAACAATCTTGATGGTGAAGAGATAGATTTTGAACTAGAAGCTGAGAAATATCTAAAAGGCAATACAAGAGAAGCTAAAGTTATACCATTTTGGCCAGGGTTTTTAGCAAAAGACTTTATGTATGTTTGTATTTTTATGATATTTTTCTTCTATTTGGTAGGTTTTCAGTTCAATTTCGCGATGGATCCTATTAACTTTGATCCAGCTAGTCATCTAAAAACACCAGCTCATATTTATCCTGAGTGGTATTTCTTGTGGCAATATGAAATTTTAAGAGGATTTTTCTTTGATGTAGGACCTTTAAAAGCTGCTGATATCGGACTTATAGCGTTTGCTTTTGCTGGTGTTTCTCTTATGTTTATTCCATGGCTTGATAGAAGCAAAGTTGTGGCACCTGCTCATAGGAATAAAGCATTTTTTGTATGGTTTTGGGTTTTAATGATAGATCTTATTGGTCTTACTATATATGGAAAGCTACCGGCTGATGGCTTAACTTTTGGGATTGGAAATACATACATAGGTTTTGTACTTTCTATAACTTATCTAGCATTGATAGTTATATTCTTGCCTCTTATTACTATAGCTGAAAGAAAAAGGGGGTAGAAAATGAAAGAGTTAAAAATATTAATCATAGTTTTATTTATGGTATTTGTTACATATTGGGGCGTTGAACCATTAGCTCATTCCATAATGAATCCCCATAAATCTGAACCTAGTTATGATTTTTCAACTACGGACAAACAATTTGCGGATAAAAAAGTCGCAATGGCAAATAGTAGTATTCAAAAAGCTGGCAAAGATGAACCAAAACTTGCTTTAGCGAACAAGGAGCTTGAAAAAGCAACAAATTTAAAAGCAAAATATGATGAACTTTGGAATAAGGTTGGTGCAATTGATTTTGCAAAAGGTAATGCTACAACAGGAGAGCAAACTTTTGCTGCGGCATGTGCAAGTTGCCACTCTTTAGAAGTAAAGGGACTACCTAATCCTATGGGGGATAATAAAACAGCAAGTGAAGCTATGGGAGTTGTTCCACCTGACCTTAGTTTGGCTGGATATATGTATGATGATAAGTTTTTAGCAGCTCTTATACTTGAACCAACTTTAGCCTTAAATTTGGGCCATGTATTTAATGATGAAAAACCTTTTCCTATGACTCAGTTTTTTGGACTTGGGGGCGATATAAATCAAGAAGTTGCAGACATTGTGACTTTTCTTAAGTCTATTGCTCCAAAAGATGTAAAAAGTGATGTTGTATTTAAGAATGCTTGCCAAAGATGCCATGACATGAAGTATGATGATAAATATGCTTTAAGTGACAGAATAAGTCTTAAAAACCACATAGGATCAAATCCCCCAGATCTTTCTATGATGATTCGCTCAAAAGGTGAAGATTATTTAGCTAAATTTATAAATGATCCGCAAAAAATGTTGCCTGGCACAGCTATGCCTAGAGTAGGTCTAAATCAAAAAGCAAATGACAAAGTTGTAGAATATATGCAAAAAGTTGGAGATTCTAAAAAAGAAGAAAGAAGTATGGTATCTATAAATATAATGTTATATTTTGCTATACTATCTGTTTTTGCAATACTTTGGAAAAGAAAAATCTGGAAGGATTTACATTAAACTCTATCCCCATTTGGGGATAGCTTTGTGTAAATAAAAATAAAAAGGTAAGCTTAGTGAATTCTATTTTTTTAAAAAAAGGTTTTATACCATATATCATTGTTATGTTCATAAATGCAGGAGTTGATTTAGGACATAAGATTACGATACAAAATACTATTTTAAAATATTATAGCGGAGATACTTTAATATATTTAAGTTTGCTTGTTAATGCTATGATCTTGTTTCCCTTTGTATTTTTATTCACACCAGCTGGATTTTTAAATGATAAATTTTCTAAAACAATGATAACAAGGGTGTGTGCTACTATTGGGATAGCTTTTACATTTTGTATACTTGTAAGTTATATATTTGGATGGTTCTATACAGCTTTTGCATTTACTTTACTTTTGGCTATACAAAGTGCTATTTATTCTCCTGCAAAATATGCATTAATTAAAAATTTAGTAGGTACACAAAATTTAGGAACCGGAAATGGTGTAGTTCAAGCTACTACAATAATATCAATACTTTTTAATTCTTTTATCTTTTCGGTATTTTTTGAGATGTCTTATAATGGAACAAATCCTGGTGAAATCATGAAATCCGTTTGGTTTGTAGGTGTTATTTTATTTATTATGTCTATAATAGAAACTATTTTTGCATTTAAAATACCATATTTTAGCGCCGTTGATAATGAACAGAAATATGAAATAAAAAAGTATTTTAATTTTTCATATTTAAAAGAAAATTTAAAATTTATAACATCAAATAAATCAATATTCCTATGTATATTAGGTCTTTCTGTATTTTGGGCTATTTCTCAGGTTATCGTGGCTACTTTTCCAGCTCATTATAAAAGTATAACCACTGACTCAAATGTTGTTATCATACAAGTAATTTTAGCAGTTAGTGCCATTGGTATAGCTATAGGATCTGGCATTGCTGCAAGTTATTCTAAAAAACATATAGAGCTTGGCATTGTTCCATTTGGAGCATTAGGTGTGTCAGCAGCTCTTTTTATGCTATCTGGTTCTAATACAATCTTTACTTTTCTTATAGCTTCACTTCTTTTTGGAATAAGTGGTGGCGTTTTTATAGTTCCATTAAATGCTGCAATTCAATACTTTACAAAAGATGAACAGATGGGCAAAGTTCTTGCAGGTAATAACTTTGTGCAAAACTTAACTATGATTTTCGCTTTAGTTTTTTCGATATTCTTTGTTAAATTTGGCCTTACTACGATTGGGTTATATTTAGTTTGTGCAATTGCCACACTATTTACTGCAATTTATTGTGTAAAAGAGCTACCTCATTTGTTTAGTAGGATATTGCTTTTACCTATATTAAGACAAACATATAAGGTAAATGTAAATGGACTTGATAATCTTCCTTTAAGAGGTGGAGTGTTATTGCTTGGAAACCATATAAGTTGGATTGATTGGCTTGTTTTGCAAATAGCAACCCCAAGACCTATAAAATTTGTTATGTACAAGAGCTTTTATGATCATTGGTATATAAAATGGTTTTTTAAATTATTTCAAGTAATACCAATAGGTGAAGGTATAAATAGAAGTGCAATAGAATCAATAAAACAAAGACTTGATAATGGCGAAGTTGTTGCTTTATTTCCAGAAGGAAGGATATCTTATAATGGGCATTTAGGGGAATTTCAGCAAGGTTTTGAACTAGCTGCAAAAAACTCTAATTGTGTTATAGTTCCATTTTTTCTAAGAGGTCTTTGGGGGTCAAGTTTTTCTAGAGCAAATAAAGGTTATAGAGAACTAAATAGTATAGATGTAAATAAAGCCATAAGTGTGAGTTTTGGAAAACCTATGAGTAACACTTCAACCGCTAGTATGGTTAAAAAGAGTGTATTTGAACTATCTTTTTATAGCTGGGGTGAGTATGTAAATAATCTAGATCCAGTTCATTTTAATTGGATAAATGTTGCAAAATCACATATATTTAGACCATCTATCGTTGACTCTACTGGCTTAAAGTTAAATAATCTTAAATTTATAACACTTATTTTGGTTTTACTATCTAAATTTAAAAAATCATTTTTGGATGAAAAGCATGTTGGTATAATTTTGCCAAGTTCTGTTTTTGGAAGTGCTATAAATTTACTTCTTTTAATAAGAGGTAAAACCGTAATTAATCTAAACTATACTGTTAGTGAAGAGATTATGATAAAATGTGTTGAAAAAGCTGGCATTAAAAGTATTATAACATCTAAAAAATTTATACAAAAGCTTAATGATCGTGGATTTAATCTTCAAAATAGTATTGGAGATAAACTAATTTATCTTGAGGATATTGCGCAAAGTATAACTAAAAAAGATAAATTGATAGCTCTCGTAAAAACTATAATAATGCCTGCTTGGCTTATAAAGTTAGCGTATTTTGCTCCAGTTGACATTGGTGATATAGCTACAATAGTATTTAGTAGTGGTAGTGAGGGAGAGCCAAAAGGTGTAAAAATAACACATAAAAATTTAATGGCAAATATAAAACAAATTGCAGGCCTATTAAATAAACAAAAAAATGATGTAATGATGGCTACTTTGCCGCTTTTTCACTCTTTTGGTATAACGGTTACTACATTTTTGCCATTAACAGAAGGTATACTTAGTGTCCATATACCTGATCCAACAGATAGTGCTACTATAGGCAATATGGCAGCAAAATACAATGCTACCGTACTTCTTGGTACTTCAACATTCTTTAGACTTTATAATAAAAGCAAAAAAATAAATCCTTTGATGTTTTCCAATCTTAGGATAGTTGTAGCAGGTGCTGAAAAACTAAAAGAAGATGTCAAAAAAGAGTTTAAAATGAAATTTGGGCATGATATATATGAAGGATATGGTACAACAGAAGCGACACCTGTAGTTAGTGTTAATATGCCTAATTCTCTTGATCCAGATTTCTTTAATGAAATGATATTTAGCAAGCCAGGCACAGTTGGCCTGCCGCTTCCTGGAACAATAGTAAAAATAGTAGATCAAAAAACATTAGAAGAGCTAAATACTGGAGAAGAAGGATTAATACTAATAGGTGGACATCAAGTTATGGATGGATACTATGATGATATAGCAAAAACTTCAGATGTTATAGTTAAGATAAATGGTATAAGATATTATAAAAGTGGCGATATAGGGCTACTTGATGAAGATGGATTTTTAAAGATTACAGATAGAATTTCAAGGTTTGCTAAAATTGGCGGAGAGATGATAAGCTTAACAACTGTAGAGGAAAAAGTATCAAATGCACTAGGGCAAGATATGGAAATTATTTGTGTGAGTGTAGAAGATGATAAAAAGGGCGAGAAAATAGTTTTATTATACAAAGGCGATATGCTAGAAGATGAAGTAAATGCAAAGCTTAGATCTTCTCATGTGCCGCCTTTAATGATACCATCTTCTATATATAAGCTCGAAGAAATGCCATTGCTTGGTAGTGGAAAAGTTGATTTAAAAGCAGCTAAAAATTTGGCAAAAAGTTTAGAATCAAAAGAGTAAAATTTTACTCTTTGTATGGAATCTTGTCACTAAAGCCTGCTTTTTTAAATCCATTTAGTCTTAATCTACAGCTATCACATTTTCCGCATGCTTTATCTTCATTTTCATAGCAGCTCCAGGTTAACTCTAATGGGACTTTCAAAGATAAGGCCTTTTTTACGATATCAGCTTTGCTAAGATGTACAAGTGGGGTGATGATTTTAGTTCCCCTTGTGCCTCTTCCTAAATTTATGCTTTGCTCAATGCTTTTTATAAACTCTTCACTACAATCAGGATAACCACTACTATCTTCTTCTACAACTCCTATAAATATCGCTTCGCAATCCTCTTTTTGCGCAAGAGCTGCTGCAATGCTTAAAAAAATTCCATTTCTAAACGGAACATAAGTTACAGGTATATCATTACTAAGACCATCTTTGGGTACTTCTAGGTTAGTATCAGTTAAAGCATTTGCTCCTATTTGAGATATAAATCCTGCATCTAAAATTTCTCTTTTTTTAACATTAAGAGCATCGCAAATCGCATTAAAACACTCTCTTTCTTTTTTCATTGTTCTTTGATTATAATCAAAGTGTAAAGCTACTATTTCATAACCTTCATTTTTTGCGATATAAGCACATAAAGTGCTATCCATTCCGCCACTTATTACACAAAGCGCTTTTTTCACATGCTTCCTAAATATATTAAATTTAGTAAAAATTATATCTATATTTGGTAAAATTAGCTTTAAAAGGTGGAAAAATGATTATTTGTGATGATAAATATCCTAAAATTTTAGATGAAATTTTTGAATTTTTAAGCAATGATGATGTTGAACTTGTTTTTGTAAACTCCAAGGAGATGAGAGAAATAAATAAAGAAAATAGAAATATAGATAAAACTACGGATGTTTTAAGCTTTCCTTTGGAGTTTGTTTATGGAGGAGTTTTAGGGAGTATTGTTATAAATTTAGATTTAGTTGCCGAAAAAGCTAATGAATTTAAACATAGCAAAGATGATGAAATAGCACTTCTTTTTACGCATGGTTTGCTTCATATTTTAGGTTATGATCATGAAAATGATAACGGTGAAATGAGGCAAAATGAGGCAAATATTATAGAGCATTTTAATTTGCCCCCAAGTCTTATAGTTCGTACACAAGGATAGTTTAAAAAAGTATATGATAGAATCATATTTTGGTCCCGTAGCTCAGTTGGTAGAGCACTACCTTGACATGGTAGTGGTCGATGGTTCGAATCCATTCGGGGCCACCATTTTGATTTTATTTACCTCTTTTAAATATACTACTTCCATATATCTTAAATTTATAAATAAAAGGGCAATATGAAAAATTTAGTAAATAAACTAAGTTCTTCGGACACTTTAGCTGCAGGTGCACTTTTTTGCGCGACTATTCTAGCTCTACTTTTTGCAAATCTTTCTATTTTAGATGCTTTCTACCAATCTTTTGTTCATTTTAAATTGCCACTTGGTGTGGTAAGAGATGGGCATATAGAAGAAAATGTTCATTTTTGGGTAAATGATGCTTTGATGGTACTTTTCTTTTTTATGGTTGGCTTGGAACTTAAAAAAGAGATGATTGAAGGCGCTTTAAAAGATTTTAGAAAAGTTTTGGTTCCTATGCTTGGTGCTATTGGCGGAGTTTTGTTTCCGGCATTTATATTTGTAGCTATAAACTGGGGTGATGATATAGCTATAAAAGGCTGGGCTATACCTATGGCTACAGATATCGCTTTTGCTATTGGTATATTTGCACTGCTTGCTAAAAACTTGCCAAGTTCACTTAGGATATTTCTTTTAACGCTTGCTATAATGGATGATCTTTTTGCTATCATAGTTATAGCTATATTTTATACTGGCAATTTAAATTTAACATATCTTGGGCTTGCTACTTTTGTTTTTTTGTTTATGCTTTTTATAAATAAAAAACAAGTAGATAGTAAGTTGCCTTATATAATCTTGGGTATTTTGCTTTGGTTTTTGATTTTAAACTCAGGTATTCACGCAACTTTAGCAGGCGTACTCGTTGCTTTTACAATCCCTCTTTATTCTAAGAAAAATGAGCCTATAGTATCAAGCATAGAACATTGCCTTGCATTTCCTGTAAATTATATAATTTTACCACTTTTTGCTTTTGTAAATGCTGGCGTTGTGCTCAGTGGAATAGAAACAAATCAGATGTTTGGCACAGTTCCTATGGGTATATTTTTAGGACTTTTTGTTGGGAAGCAAGTTGGTATATTTTTATTTACATTTTTAGCAGTAAAACTGGGTCTTGGAAGCCTGCCAGAGGGAGCAACTTATAAACACCTTTATATAGTTGCTATACTTTGCGGTATAGGTTTTACAATGAGTCTTTTTATAAGCAATCTTGCCTATGGAGAACAAGCTTTAGAGCTTTATAATGGCACAGAAAAGCTTGCTATACTTTGTGGCTCATTTTTATCTGGTATTGTAGCTTTTGCGCTTGGCAAAAGGGCTTAAAGCTCACTCATATATGAGTTATCATAACTATGATTTAAACGCTTTTCTATGGTTTCTATCCAGCGCTTTTCTATCGTAGTTAGGGCTTTTAATTTATCAAAAAGCTTAATGTTTATTTTTGGAGCATAAAATAATTTATTTAGTTCCATTACACTAAGCTTAGTATTTTCTACGCACTCAATATCTATACTATCATTTATGTTAAATTCACCTTCTTTTAATACTCTATAATACCACCCGCTTAGTCCAGAACTAAAGATAAAATTTGTAAAATTTTTGTTTTTGTATATTTTATATATTTTTGCGCAAGGTTTTCTTGGTTGAGAGACTTGCAAAACGGCAGATCCTATGCGATGTATATCTCCTATATATACATTTCTTTCATCAAGATCTTTTATGGTTATATTTTCCCCCATATCTCCTATATTTAAATTTTTACCAAGGAAATTGTTCCAAATTTTATAGTTTTTAAATGCATTTGCAAATACAGCTTTTTCTATGCCACCATGATTTTTTTTATCTGATATATTATCATCATTCACACCTGTTTTGTGTACACTAAGCTTATTTTTATAGATATTTTTTATCATAGCGCTTTTAAAGACATGCCCATTTTCATCTATATATTCTTGTATATTTCCTATTTGTAAAGAATAAATCATAGTTTTCCTTTATTTCTTTTTAATGCCCATTTTTATCATTATGTAAGATTTTTGTTTTATCTCTCCGCTAGTATCTGTTTTCAAAATCTCTATTTTATTTTCAGGTACACCAGTTGCAATAAGCTCATCTTTTATATTTTTTGCTCTACTTAGCGCAAGATCATCAAAATAACTAGATTTTATTTCGTATTTTGAGATTAAGGCTTTTGTAGCTTCTTCTTGAGATTCAAATTTTTTATTTCCAAAAAATTTAGTTTTTAGTTTATTAAAAGCATTTTGATAAGACATATCTTCTTTTATCATATAATATGAGATTTCATCATCAAATTTATTTTTTTGAAGTTCTGAGTTATCTAGTTCTTTATTATAAGCTGGAGTTATAGTAATTATAAAATCTTCTTTTTGAGACATTATCTGTGCAAGAGTTGGTATTTTGGCTTTTTCTGATACTATAAGCCTATCATCTCCTGGTCTAAAATCAATTGAATCTAATCTTGGATCGTTTTTTATACCAAGAGTTGAGACTATAATCTTAAATGGACTTGTCAAAATATCTGTAAAGAGTTGGCTGAGAGCTTTTAGAACAACTCCGCTATAATCAAAATTAGGATTAGATAAATCACCCTTTATAGGTATGCTTAAGTTTATTTGATTTTGAGAATCTTTTAGTATAGCAGCAGCAAGTCGTAATGGCATATCTACAGATTCTTCGCTTTTAACCCTTTTGCCAAGCTTTAAGGAGTCTAGATTTATTATATTTTGTGAAACCATAGTGGCATTGTTTATATCATAAATTAGTGTTAGATTTAGCTTTCCTCCATCTAGTTCATATCCAGCAAATTGTTTGCTATAAGGCGTAATATCTGGAAGATTTATATCTTTAAATGTCATGTTGACTTTGGTGTATTCTTTAGGTTCAAATGGTTTAGTATGAATATTTATAGCGCTATATCCGCTTTTTCCTATCGTTCCTTCCATATCTATACGGCTTATTTTATCTTTTCTTATGGAAGAAATTTTGCTTTGTATGTTTGAAACTTTTGTTATAAAAGGTGTAAATATAGAGTAATCACTAAAGTCCAAAACACCATCTTCTAGGGCAATTTTATTTATAACTATGTTTGTATCGCTACTATTGTCATCTTTTTGTGGTTGTGGTTTATTGAGTTGTTGAATTTGTTTTTCTTCTTCTGTGTTATCTTTTGTTTTTTTAACAACTTTAGATAGATTTACATTTTTTTCTTTATCTATATAGACATTTAAATATGGTTTTTTAAGTGATATGTTATCCAAAACTAGACCGTTATTTTCATACTCTATATTTTGAATACCAAGGCTTTTTATTGCAAATATGCTAATATCTTCTTTATCTAGTATAGAAATATCGCTAAGCTCGGCATTACCTTTAACGCTTGGAGTTTTATCATATCCTATAATCCCACTAAAATCTAATTTCCCACTTTGTAATCTCATATCCGTAAAATCTTTTACAAAAGGCATATAGCAAGCTAAATCATGATGAGAAAAAGTTGTATTTAGATCCATTTTAAATGGATTTATTCCTACTTTTCCAAATGATTTTAAGGTTATATTTTTTGAGTTTGCATTTAGTGATACATCTAAAGGGTTATCATATTTTGAGTTTATATTTTTTAAATTTATATTAATACCATCAAAGCTATGTTTTAAGCCAGCACTATTCATTTTTACATTAATATCTGCTTTTGAATTATTTACATTTATCTCTTTTATATCATATGTAAATTCTTTTGACTTAGGAGAGGAATACGTAGTTTTGCTTTTGATAGATGAACTTTTTGACTCTGTTTTTATTGGGATATTTTCTACTAAACTTACTTTGCCATTTTGATCAATATCTGTTTTTAAGTTTAGAGCATCAAGGTCAACTTTTTTGATGTTTAAATTAAGATCGCTTATATCAAAGCCTAAGCCTTTTAGATTTAAAGAATTAAAAGAAGCTATTTTAGAACCATCTTTATCAAATGCATTTGTTTCTTTTAGTTTATAATTTACCCCATTTATGCTTGATTTTTTATTTTTTAAATAATATGCAAAGTCTTTTAGATTTGATGATGAATTTGTGAGAAATTTTTGATTATTTACAAAAAACGCTAAGCCAATTGTGTCTAAGATACCATTTTTTACAGTGATATTTCCGCCATTCATAGTTATAGCTGTGTTATTTAACTTTCCATTATTTAAAGTGGCTTTCATATTATGTATTGCAAAATCAGCATTTTGTAGGATAAAATTACTTAAATTTGTATCTATTTTAAAGTTTTTATCGTTTTGCATCAAAAGAGTATATTTTGTAGCATTTAAATCTTTTCCTTTGGTTTTAAACATTTTATTTTTAAAGCTAGGATCTATCATATGTAAGTTATCTGTAGAAACAAAAATATCATCGCCATTAAGTTTGAAGTTTGTATTGCTTAATGAGCCATTATTTATGTTTGCTGCCATATCATGCATGTAAAATTTAGTTAAGCCAACGATAAATTTGCTAAGATTCGAATCTATTAGTATATTATTTTCATTATTTAGTTTTAGATGAAATTTGCTGGCGTTTATATCGGACGAACCCACCCATAAGAGCTTATTTTTAAATAAAGCATTTTTGGTAAGAAGATTCTCAGTAGATATAAACATATCTTTGCCCTTTAGTTTAAAGCCAGTTTCTTTTAGCTTACCATCGCTTAAGCTTGCATTCATATCTCCCATAAGAAAGTCTGTTTGGGATATGCTAAAATCACCCAATTTTGTATCTAAAAATAGATTTTTTTCTTTATTTTCCATTGAAAGAGAAAAACGGCTTGCATTCATCTCTTCTGTCTGAGTAAGAAGGGCTTTGTTATCAAATTTAACATTTTTTGCGAGTAAATCAGATGAGTTTATATCTAAGGCAAAATCTTCGTCTTTTATACTTATATTTACATCATTTTGAGTTAAATCTAGTGTATCTATATGACCAATTTTTGTGTAGTTTAAATCCTTTATATTTAAACTTTCAAAGTTTCCTTCCCCGCTTATGTCATAAGGTTTTATCCTAGATGCTAGGTTAATACTTGGTATACTAAACTTTTTAAGAAGCAAAGAATCATTTGCATCTAGAATCGATACATCTTTTAATTCTAAATTAGAATCATCCATCAAAAAATACATATCATCTCTACTAAAGACTATATTAAAGTTTATTTTTGTATCTAGTTTGCCACTTTGCAAATTTACAGGCATTGTCTCAAGTAAAGAAGTTGCAGCAGCTTTTAAATCGAGTTCATCTATTTTTATATTGCCATGAAAAGTAAGTGGCTTTATTTTTACTCCACTATCAATTGCTATATGTTTAGCTAAACTTGAACTTGATACTAAAGTATGATGTCCTATACTTTCATCTTTTATATTTATATCAGAAATTGTGTAATCTATGTCATCTAGGCTAATATTGAAGGGTTTTTTTGCTGAATTATCTGTATATGCAAATTTTCCATTAACAATCTCTAGATGTTTTAATATAAAGTTGAAAAATAAGCTACCACTGCTACTTTCTTCGTTATTTGATGAGAAAGCATCGAAGTTAAATACTCCTTTATTATCTTTAACTATATTTATATTTGGTTTTTGTAGTTTTATCTTTTTTATAAGAATAGTTTTGGTAAATAGCCTAGAAAATTCCATTTTTATGTAGATATTATCTGCACTAAAAAGATTATCAAATGTTTTTATTGAGATGTTTTTTATATTTAGATTATATGAAAAAGGGTTAAATTTCGCATCTTCTATTTTTAGTTCTATCCCATCTTTTTTAAGTGAGCTTGGCAAAACCTTTTTTAGTATATATGGAACTCCAAAAAATCCAAAAACTGTATAAAAAATAAAAATAAAACCTACTATACTTAAAATAATAAGAGATATTTTTTTGCCTTTGCTCATACTTAAGCCTTTTTGTAAAAGTTAGATTGTATAATTATACCAAAAAAGGTAAATAGCTATGCTAATTCATATTTGTTGTTCTGTTGATAGTCATTATTTTTTAAAAAAGTTAAAATCAGATTTTCCAAATGAAACCTTGATAGGTTATTTTTATGATCCAAACATTCATCCATATAGTGAGTATTTGCTTCGATTTGAAGATGTAAAGCATAGCTGCAAAACTCTTGGTATAAAACTTATAATGGGGGAGTATGATTTAGATTTGTGGTATAATGGGGCAAAAGAGATGGCAAATGAGCCTGAAAAAGGTAAACGTTGCGAGTATTGCTTTGATTTTAGGCTTGAAAATACAGCCAAAAAAGCAAAAGAGCTTGGTGAAAATAAAATAACCACAACGCTTCTAATGAGCCCTAAAAAATCCCTATGTCAACTAAATGAATCTTTAAAAAATGTTTGTGATAAATTTGAGCTAAATTATATTGCACCTGATTATAGAAAAAATGGTGGAACTACCGAGCAAATGAGCTTAGCAAAAAGTGATAATTTATATGCACAAAATTACTGTGGATGTTTGTTTGCGCTTAAAAAACAACGAGATGTTCAAAATATTTTTATAAGTGAAATGATAAGCAATATTGGCAAACAAGAACTCCCAAACTCTATAGATGAAAAATTAAATCTATATAGAAAGGTTCATAGGTTAAAAGATAAACAAGATAAATTTGAGATTATAAAAGATAGATTTTTAAATTATAGGCTTTTAAGTGCATATGTAAAATTTGATAATTTAGTTGTGGATAGTTATATTTTGTATTTAAGTAAATTCAGAAGAGAGATTGTAAATTTAACCTTAAAAAAAGCACAAAACATAGCGTTTTGTAAAGATGAGATAAAATTTATATCATTAAATTTCTTTAATGAGATTTTAAAAACAGATTACAAAAGTGTTAGAGAAATGATTTATAAACCACTTAAGATTAAAAATGAGTTAAAGATAAGAAAATATCTTTGTGGTGATGAGAGTTTAAGTCCTATTATTGTGGTTGATAATATACAAAATGCTAAAGTTGAAATAAATGTAAAATATCTACTTTTTGATGATGTAAGGCATAAAATAGTTAAATTTAAATAAGCTCATTAGCTAAATTTTAGCATTTTTTCGTTACAATTCTTAGTTATTAGATGTAAATAAGGAAGCGCATGATAGATATAGTTGAAATCCAAGAAATTTTACCGCACAGATATCCGTTTTTACTCATAGATAAAGTTACAGACCTAGCTCCAAATGAAAGCATTTCTGCTATAAAAAATGTTACAATTGGCGAGCCTATCTTTCAAGGACATTTTCCTTACCATCCAGTATATCCAGGTGTTATGATTGTAGAAGGAATGGCGCAAGCTGGCGGTGTTTTGGCATTTAAAAGTATGTTAGATGAAGATTTGTCAAACAAGGTAGTGTACTTTATGAGTATAGATAAGGCTAAATTTCGCCGTCCTATCAAACCAGGAGATACAATAGTATATAAAATATCAGTATTAAAACATAGGGGTAAAATTTGGGTTTTAAAAGGTGAGGCCTTTGTAGATGATATTTTGGTAGCCGAAGCAGAGCTTCAAGCTATGATAGTAGATAAATAGGTCAAATTATGAATAAAATAGATTCAAGAGCTATAATAGAAGATGGAGCTATAATTGGAGATGATGTTGTAGTTGAAGCTAATGTATATATTAGTAAAGATGCCAAGATTGGAAATAACTGTATTATAAAACAAGGAGCTAGGATTATAGGGGATACAACTATAGGAGATGGAGCTAGAATTTTTAGTTACGCTATAGTTGGTGAAATTCCACAAGATATGAGTTTTGAAGTTGGAGAAAAAACAGGGCTTATCATAGGTAAAAATGCTACTATACATGAGTTTTGTACGATAAGTTCAGGTTCTCACAAGGGCGATGGTTTTACTAGAATAGGAAATGATGCTTTTATTATGTCTTATTGTCATGTAGCACATGATTGCAATATTGGAAATAACATAATAATGGCAAACAATGCTACTTTGGCAGGGCATGTAGAAATGGGAGATTATGCTGTGATTGGCGGTTTAACACCCATACACCAGTTTGTAAAAATTGGTGAGAGTTGCATGATAGCTGGGGCTTCAGCGCTTTCTCAAGACATAGTACCATTTTGTTTGGCCGAAGGAAATAGAGCTTACATTAGGGGTTTAAATCTAGTTGGTATAAGAAGAAGATTTGATAAAGAGCAGATTGAACTTATAAACCAAGCTTTCAAATTTCTTTTCAAAAGCGAAAATGGTTTAAAAGACCAAGCCAATGAACTAAAAGCAAAAACAAATAACGAGCAAGTACTTAAAATGTGTGATTTTATTTTAAATACAACAAGAGGAATTCCTCTGCAAAAAGGAAAAGATTAATGGCTAGAAAATGTAGCTTTTGTAATAAAGAAGAATCAGCCGATAGAAGACTTCTTACAAGTATAGATGGGAATTCTTTTATCTGTGAATATTGCATAACAGCATCATATAATATGCTAAATGGCATAAATGGCGAAAGCGATCAAAAAAATGAAGATAAAAATGAAATTTATGATAATCTAACACCAAAAGAGCTAAAAGCTGTACTTGATGAGTATGTCATAGGGCAAGATAGAGCTAAGGTTATATTTAGTGTTGGTGTTTATAATCATTACAAAAGAATTTTTAAACAAACTGCAGTTGAAGATGATACAGAAATTTCAAAATCAAATATTTTACTTTTAGGTTCAACTGGAAGCGGTAAAACTTTAATGGCGCAAACTTTGGCTAGATTTTTGGATGTTCCTATTGCAATTTGTGATGCTACAAGCTTAACAGAAGCTGGATATGTCGGGGAAGATGTTGAAAATATTTTAACAAAACTTCTTCAAGTAGCAGATGGTGACATCAAAAAAGCTGAACATGGCATAGTTTTTGTTGATGAGATAGATAAAATTTCAAGAATGAGTGAAAATAGGTCTATTACAAGGGATGTTAGTGGAGAAGGGGTACAACAAGCGCTTCTTAAGATAATTGAAGGAAGTATTGTAAATATTCCTCCAAAGGGTGGTAGAAAGCATCCAAATCAAGATTTTATACAAATAGACACTACAAACATTTTGTTTGTTTGTGCTGGTGCATTTGATGGACTTAGTGATATCATAGAAAAAAGACTTGGAAAAAATGTTTTAGGTTTTGGTCAAGACAAAAGAAGTAAAGGTGAAAAAGAAAAGCTTTTGAGCTTTGTTGAACCAGATGATTTGGTTCATTATGGACTTATTCCAGAACTCATAGGAAGACTACATGTTGTAGCAACACTAAATGACATCACTGAAGACGATATGGTTAAAATTTTAAAAGAGCCAAAAAATGCTATAGTTAAACAGTATCAAAAGCTTTTTGCTATTGATGAGGTAAACTTAAAGATAGATGATGAGGCTCTAAGGGCAATAGCGACTTTAGCTTTAAAGCGCAAAACTGGTGCAAGAGGTTTAAGAAGCATAATGGAAGAGATGATGACTGATATAATGTTTGAACTTCCAGAGCTTAAAAACTATGATGTAATTATAACTAAAGAAGTGGTAAATGATGGCGCAAAGCCAATTTTTGTAAAACACAATAAACTAACAGCATAAAGGTAAAGAATGATTTTAGATCAATTTATAGGATTTTTTTCTAGCGATATGGGGATTGACTTAGGGACAGCAAATACGCTAGTTCTAGTAAAAGATAAAGGTATAATTATAGATGAACCATCTGTTGTTGCGGTTCAGTTTGAAAAATATGGAAAACAAAAAATATTAGCAGTAGGCCATGAAGCAAAAGAGATGGTAGGTAAAACTCCTGGTGATATTGAAGCCATACGTCCTATGAGGGATGGAGTTATTGCTGATTTTGATATGACAGAAAAAATGATTCGCTATTTTATAGAAAAAACACATAAAAGAAAGAGCTTTTTAAGACCAAGAATTATTATATCAGTACCTTATGGGCTTACTCAAGTTGAAAGAAAAGCTGTTAGAGAAAGCGCTTTAAGCGCTGGTGCAAGAGAGGTATTTTTGATAGAAGAGCCAATGGCTGCAGCTATCGGTGCAGGACTTCCTATAAGAGAGCCACAAGGAAGTCTTATAGTTGATATCGGAGGTGGAACAACTGAGATAGGAGTTGTTTCTCTTGGAGGTTTAGTTATCAGTAAATCGATAAGAACGGCTGGTGATAAGATTGATTCAAGCATAGTAAACTATGTAAAAGAAAAATACAATCTTTTGATAGGTGAAAGAACCGGAGAAGAGATTAAAATAAAAATTGGCTCAGCTATACAATTGCCAAAAGAACTTTCTATGGGTATAAAAGGCAGGGATCAGATAAGCGGGTTATTAAGTAGAGTTGAGCTAACAAGTGAAGATGTTAGAGAAGCTATGCGTGAACCACTAAAAGAGATAGCTGATGCACTAAAAACGGTTCTTGAGATGATGCCGCCTGATTTGGCTGGAGATATAGTGGAAAACGGTGTTGTTTTAACAGGTGGCGGAGCCCTTATTAGAGGACTTGATAAATATTTAGCTGATATTGTTAAGCTTCCTATTTATGTTGCAGATGAGCCACTTTTAGCAGTTGCAAAGGGAACGGGAAAAGTTCTAGAAGAGATAAGTCTTTTGCAGCAGCTTATAAATGAAGAATAGATTTAAACTAATACTTTTAATACTGATTTTTATTGCAGTTTCGCTTTATAGAAGCGATGCTGCGAGAGAATTGGTTGTAAATACAAGTAATTTTTTTGTAAATATATATTATAACGGCTTAACATATGTAAAAGATAGTATAAATAATCATTTTAGGCAAGCTAACGAGATAGAAATATTAACTCAGCAAAACAGGGAACTTGAAAAAGCAGCAAATTTACTTTCGACTTTTGCTGATAAATTAAACTCTATTTTAATAGATAGAAACTCAAGTATTTATGAGCCTAAAATTCAGCTTGTAAAAGCTTTGGGATATGCATCTATTAGTGATTATAATAAAATTTGGCTTGAATTTAATGATTATAACTCTAGCAAAATCTACGGTCTTATATATCAGGGAAAAACAGCTGGAATTGTTGTATCAAAAGACAATTTACCGATGGGACTTTTGCAATATGATCCTAAAAGTATTTTTTCTGTGTATGTTGGAGATGGTAAGATTCCAGGTGTTGCTTCTGGAAATTTTAAAAACATAGTTGTAAATTTTATACCACAGTGGCTTAATCCAAAAGTTGGAGACGAGGTCTTTACAAGCGGACTTGATGATATATTTTTTAGTGGAATTTCCGTTGGAAAAGTTTCAAAAGTATTAGAAGGAGATTTGTATAAAAGTGTCATAGTTGAACCTTATATAGAAATTTCAGTTCCATCATATTTATACGCAGTTATCAAGGAGAAATAATGCCAAAAAGAACAGATATTAAAAATATTTTACTTATAGGTAGTGGGCCTATCATTATTGGGCAAGCTTGCGAGTTTGATTATAGTGGAACCCAGGCTGTAAAAACATTAAAAGAGTTAGGATACAGAGTTGTTCTTATAAACTCAAATCCAGCTACAATAATGACAGATCCTGATTTTGCAGATGCTACATATATAGAGCCAATTACAAAAGAGAGTATTTCAAGAATAATAGAATTAGAAAATATAGATGCGATACTTCCTACAATGGGCGGACAGGTTGCATTAAATGCTGCAATGGAATTTAATGAAAATGATCTTCTTGGCAATGTTAAGTTTTTAGGAGCAAATCCTGAAGCTATCAAAAAAGGTGAAGATAGAGTAGCTTTCAAAGAAGCTATGATAAAAATAGGTATGGATATGCCTAAAAGTAATTATGCTTATACTTATGAAGAAGCTATGAGCGTAGCAAATGATATAGGTTTTCCACTTATCATAAGAGCAAGCTATACGCTTGGTGGTGGTGGAAGTGGTGTTGCTTATAATATAGATGAGTTTAAAGAGCTTGCAAATGCTGGTCTTGATGCGAGTCCGATACATGAAATTTTAATAGAGGAGAGTTTGCTTGGTTGGAAAGAATATGAGATGGAGGTTATTAGAGATAAAAACGATAACTGCATTATAGTGTGCTCTATAGAAAACCTTGATCCAATGGGTGTTCATACGGGAGATAGCATAACTATAGCACCAGCTCTTAGCCTAACAGATAAAGAGTATCAACATATGCGCGATGCAAGTTTTGCGATTTTGCGTGAAATTGGTGTTGATACAGGCGGAAGCAACGTACAATTTGCTATAAATCCAAAAAATGGCAGAATGACGGTTATTGAGATGAATCCCAGGGTTTCTCGCTCTTCGGCTCTTGCAAGTAAGGCAACTGGATACCCTATAGCAAAGGTTGCAACAATGCTTGCGGTTGGTTTTACACTTGATGAAATAAAAAATGATATCACTGGAACCGCAGCTAGTTTTGAACCCGTAATTGACTATATAGTTACAAAAATTCCTCGTTTTACATTTGAAAAATTTCCTGGATCAAATCAATACCTTGGCACTTCTATGAAAAGTGTTGGTGAGGTTATGGCAATTGGAAGAACATTTAAAGAAAGTATTCAAAAAGCACTTTGTAGTATGGAGAGGGGATATTTTGGATTTAATCATATCCATAAAGATAAAAACGATCTTATTTATGGACTTAGAAATGCCCATGAAGAAAGAATTCTTTATGTTGCACAAGCTTACAGAGATGGCTTTGGCATAGAAGATGTTTATGAGTATACAAAGATAGATAGATGGTTTTTAACTCAAATATATGAGATAATTCAATTTGAAAAATGTATTGATATGGATATTTTAAATAATCCTGATCTTTTAAGAAAAGCAAAAACTTATGGTTTTAGCGATAAAATGATAGCCTATCTTATAAATTTAAAAGACAATCTTGAATTAAGCCAAAATGATATTTATTATGTTAGAAGTAGGCAAAATATAGATATAGAATATAGTGAAGTTGATACATGCGCTGGTGAGTTTAAAGCTTTAACGCCATATCTTTACTCATCAACAAACATAACTCCAAATTTGCCAAATTTAAAAGTTGATAATACAAATAAAAAAGTTCTTATAATTGGTGGTGGACCAAATAGAGTGGGGCAAGGAATTGAGTTTGATTACTGTTGTGTTCACGCAAGCTATGCCTTAAAAGATATGGGTATTGCAACCATTATGTATAATTGTAATCCAGAAACAGTTAGTACGGATTATGATACAAGCGATATTTTGTATTTTGAGCCGATTGATTTTGAACATTTAAGAAGTGTTATACAAAGAGAAAAACCAGATGGCGTTATAGTCCACTTTGGTGGTCAAACTCCACTTAAATTCTCAAAACGCTTACATGCTATTGGTGCAAAAATAATAGGAACAAGTGCAAGAGCTATAGATCTAGCAGAAGATAGAAAAAAATTTAGCGAATTTATAAAAGATATCGGCGTAAAACAACCAGATAACGATACTGCAACGTCTCAAAAAGAAGCCGTAGTAAAAGCATCTAAAATAGGCTATCCTGTACTAGTAAGGCCAAGCTATGTGCTTGGTGGTAGAGCTATGAGAAGAGTTTATAATGAAGAGGAGCTTCTTGTATATATGAATGAAGCAGTGAGTGTTAGCAACAACTCTCCAGTTTTGATAGATAAATTTTTACAAGATGCATTAGAGCTTGATGTGGATGCCATAAGTGATGGAATTGATGTATATATAGGCGCTATAATGGAGCATATTGAGGAAGCTGGCATTCACAGTGGCGATAGCGCTAGCATATTACCTCCAATGAATCTTAGCAATGAAATGATAAAAACTATTGAAGAGCAAACTAAAAAAATAGCACTAAATTTGGGTGTTGTAGGACTTATGAATATTCAGTTTGCCATTTTTGAAAATGAACTTTATATAATAGAGGTTAATCCAAGAGCTAGTAGAACAGTTCCTTTTGCTAGTAAAGCCACAGGTATTCCTATGGCAAAAGTTGCAACAAGAGTTATGTGGCAAGGAAATTTAAAAGAATCTCTTAAATTTTATGATAAATTTGGTGTAATTATAAGCGAGGGCGGTATTTTAAAGCCAAAAATAAATAGTCGTGTATGCGTTAAAGAGTCTGTTTTTCCATTTAGCAAGTTAAGTGGAAGTGATTTAATTTTAGGTCCTGAGATGAAAAGTACTGGTGAAGTTATGGGTATTAGCTCTAATTTCCAAAAGAGCTTTATTAAGTCTCAAATAGCAGCTGGAAATATCTTGCCCACAAAAGGAAATGTCTTTTTAACACTAACAGATAATGATAAACTCGAAGCCATAAGTCTAGCAAAAGAATTTATAAGTTTGGGTTTTAAAATAGTTGCTACAAGTGGAACTTATAAGTGTTTAAATGAGGCTAATATAGAATGTGATTTTGTATATAAAATAAGTGAAGGTAGGCCAAATATCGAAGATAAATTAAAAAATGGTGATATATCTTTAGTTATAAATACAAGCGACTCAAAATCTGTAACAAGTGATGCTGCTAAAATAAGACAATCTGTTTTAAGATTTAAAATTCCATATTTTACAACTATGAGAGCCGCTAAAGCTGCAGCAAAGTCTATACTTAGCTTGCAAGATGAAACAGCATATGAAGTTAAAAGTTTACAAAAATGGTTGGAAAATAATATTTAAATTTAAATTTATTTAAAATAAGTATAGACTTTTTTAAAAAAAAGTGATACAATACAAGTTAGCATTTAATTTCAAAATAAGAAAGGAACATTTATGAAAAAAATTGCTATTGCATTAACAGTTGCCACAGCTTTATTTGCTAGTGACGCGGATTATCATTGGGAGTTTACTCCAACAGTTGGCGGTGTTGTTACTGAAGGTAATATCGGTACAAATAACCATATGACTTATGGTTTGAGAATTGCTAAAAACCTTGAGGATGCATGGTTAAATCAAATCGAAATTGGTTATGATCGCTCAGATGACGTAAATGTTAAAGGTTTTGGCGAGACAGATATAAATAGATATTTTATTAACTTTGTAAAAGATATCTACAGCTTCTCTAATGATTTTAAGATTTACGGTTTACTAGGTGCTGGTTACGAAGATTATGTTAAGGAATTTGGTGGTGATATAGATGATGGTGGCTTTGGTCAATATGGTCTAGGTCTTAAATATTTCATAGCAGACAACTTTGCACTAAAATTAGAAGCAAGAGACGCTATAACATTTGAGCATGCAAATCACAATATGTTCTATAGTTTAGGTTTTGCAGCTAATTTTGGAGAAAGATCACCTAAAGCTGCTCCAGCTCCAGTAGTTGCTCCAGCTCCAGTAGTTGTTGAGAAACCAAAACCAGTTTTAGATGATGATAACGATGGCGTTCCAAATGATAAAGATAGATGCCCAGGTACTCCAGCTGGTGTAGTTGTTGATGAATATGGTTGCGAGAAAGTTATTCACCTTACAATGGATGTAAACTTTGCATTCGATAGTTCAAAAATAACTCCTGCTTATATGGAGAAAATTAAAGAAGTAGCAAATACATTAAACGAAAAACCAAACTACAAAGTTATCCTAGAAGGACATACTGACAGTGTTGGCAAAGCAGCATATAATATGAAACTATCACAAAGAAGAGCTGATGCAGTTGCTGCTGCTTTAGTTAAACTTGGAATTGATAGAAGCAGAATATCTACAGAAGCTTATGGTGAAACAAGACCAATAGCAGATAATTCTACAAAAGCTGGTCGTGCTCAAAATAGACGTACCGACGCTAAATTTAGATTTCCTAAAACAAAATAATTAGCTTCTTTCATTGTAGCACGAGTATTCGTGCTACAACTTTTTTCTTTATGAATAATAAAATTATACTTTTTGATATGGATGGGACCATTATAGATTCTACTGGTGCTATTCATGATGGTTTTACAAAAGCTTTTAATGATAATAACAATATTAATAAAATTGATTATGAATATTTAAATTCTCTTATAGGCTATCCTCTTGAGATTATGTTTGAAAAATTAGGTGCCCCTAGAGATAAAATTTCAGACTATTTGATTTCATATAAAGAAGAATATAAAAGAGTTTATCTAAAAAAAACATCACTTATAGATAGTGCCAAAGAAGCAATTATTTTAGCCGCTTCTTTTGCAAAATTGGGCATAGTTACAACTAAAACTTCACTATATTCCAAGATCCTTCTTGAACATCTTGGAGTAGATAAATACTTTGATGTTATTATAGGTAGAGATGATGTTGTAAACCCCAAACCAAGTGCGGAGCCTATATTAAAAGCTATAAATTCTATAGATTTAAAATCAAATAAAATTTATATGATAGGCGATACTATACTAGATGCAAAAGCTGCAAAAGCTGCAAATATTATTTCCATAGGTCTTACTTGTGGCTATGGCAAAAAAGATGATCTTTGTGAAATTTGCGATTATTGTTATGACCTGCCAATAGACGCTATTTTATTTGCAAAACAAGACTAATATTATAATAAATTTTAGTATAATTTTTTATATATTGTATTTTTTAATAATTTTTTTAGTATAATCGAATATATATATTTATATATTGTAAAATTATTAAGGAGCCACATAAAATGACTAAAATAATGAAAACTATGGATGGAAATGAAGCTGCTGCTTATGTTTCCTATGCATTTACAGAAGTTGCAGGAATTTATCCAATAACTCCTAGCTCTCCAATGGCTGATCATGTTGATATATGGGCCGCTCAAGGTAAAAAAAATCTATTTAATATGCCAGTTAAAGTTATAGAGATGCAAAGCGAAGCCGGAGCTGCTGGTAGTGTTCATGGTAGTTTGCAAGTTGGTGCATTAACTACAACTTATACTGCCTCACAAGGTCTGCTTTTAAAGATACCAAATATGTATAAAATCGCAGGTCAGTTGCTACCATGTGTTATACATGTTGCAGCAAGATCTTTGGCTTCTCAAGCGCTATCAATTTTTGGAGATCATCAAGATATTTACGCATGTAGACAAACTGGTTTTGCTATGCTTGCAAGCGATAGTGTACAAGAAGTTATGGATATAGGTGGCGTTGCCCATTTATCTGCCATAAAAGGCAGGGTTCCGTTTTTGCATTTCTTTGATGGTTTTAGAACAAGTCATGAGATACAAAAAGTTGAAGTTATGGATTATGCAGATTTTGATAAATTGCTTGATTATGAAGCAGTAAAAGATTTTAGACATAACTCTTTAAATCCAGAGCATCCAAAAACAAGAGGTACAGCTCAAAATGACGATATTTATTTTCAAACAAGAGAACTTCCAAATAAATTTTATAATGATCTTCCTGATATAGTAGCTAATTATCTAAAAGAGATCTCAAAAATTACTGGAAGAGATTATAAGCCATTTAATTACTATGGCGATCCTGATGCTGAAAATATTATAGTTGCTATGGGATCAGTAAATCAAACTATAGAAGAAGTTGTTGATCATCTAATGAAAAAGGGTGAAAAAGTTGGCTTAATTAAAGTCCATTTATATAGACCATTTAGTTTAAAATATCTTTTTGATGTTATGCCAAAAAGCGTTAAAAGAATATCGGTTCTAGATAGAACAAAAGAGCCAGGAAGTTTGGGCGAGCCACTATATCTTGATATTAAAGCAGCTTTTTACGGAAAAGAAAATACTCCTTTAATTATAGGTGGAAGATATGGTCTTAGCTCAAAAGATGTTGATCCTTCTCAAATAATAGCTATTTATGATAATCTAAAATCAAATGAACCTAAAAATGGTTTTACTGTAGGTATAAACGACGATGTTACTCATCTTTCATTAAAAGTTGGAAAAAGAATTTCGCTTGGCGATGATGATGCAAAAGAGTGTTTATTTTATGGACTTGGCGCTGATGGTACGGTTGGAGCAAATAAAAACTCTATCAAGATTATAGGGGATAACACAAATCTTTATGCACAGGCATATTTTGCATACGATAGTAAAAAATCAGGCGGTTACACAAGAAGCCATTTGAGATTTGGTAAAAAACCTATTCGCTCAACTTATCTTGTTTCAAATCCACATTTTGTTGCGTGTTCAGTGGCTGCTTATCTTGATATTTATAATGTTATAGATGGAATTAGAGAAAATGGTACATTCTTGCTTAACTCAATTTGGGATGAAAAAGAAACAATCGAGAAAATTCCAAATAAAGTAAAGAAAATTCTTGCCGAAAGAAATGTTAATTTCTATATATTAAATGCTACTAAACTAGCTTATGAGATAGGGCTTGGAAATCGTACAAACACAATTATGCAGTCAGCATTTTTTAAACTTACAAATATAATTCCTTTTGAAGAAGCTCAAACGCTTATGAAAGAATTTGCTAAAAAAACATATGGCAAAAAAGGTGACAAAATAGTTGAAATGAACTATAAAGCGATAGAAAATGGAGCTGATAAATTAGTAAAAGTTACAGTTGACCCATCTTGGGTAAATTTAAATAATGAACAAATTGCCCAAACCGATAAATATATAGGTGATGATTTTATAGAAAATGTTGTTAAACCTATAAATGCTGCTCGTGGTGATGAGTTACCAGTTTCTGCGTTTTTAGGACATGAAGATGGCAGTTTTCCTGCTGGAACAACTCAGTATGAAAAAAGAGGCGTTGGTGTAATGGTTCCAAAATGGATAGAAGAAAACTGCATTCAATGTAATCAATGTGTATTTGTTTGTCCGCATGCTGTTATAAGAGCATTTTTGGTTGATGATAAAGAGATGGCATCAGCACCTGAAGGTGTAAAAGCGCACGCAATAGATGCAAAAGGTAAAGATATTAAGGATTATAAATATAAAATTCAAGTTAGCCCTCTTGACTGTACTGGATGTGAGCTTTGTGCACAAAACTGCCCAAGCAAAGAAAAATCACTTGTAATGGTTCTTCTTGAAGATCAAATGGAAAAAGGTGAGCAAGATAACGCTGATTATTTATTTAAAAATGTAACCTATAAAGATGATTTAACAGGAAAAGAAAATGTAAAAGGTGTAGGATTTGCTGAACCATATTTTGAGTTTCATGGAGCATGCCCAGGATGTGGTGAAACGCCATATATTACGCTTATTACAAGACTTTTTGGAGAAAGAATGATAGTTGCAAATGCAACAGGTTGTAGCTCTATTTATGGAGGCTCTGCTCCATCAATGCCATATAGAAAAGATTCAAATGGAAACGGTATTGCTTGGGCGAACTCTTTATTTGAAGATAATGCTGAATTTGGACTTGGTATGAAGATTGCAGCGGAGACTATACGTCATAGAATAGAAAATATTATGTTAAATACATTAAATGATGTGCCAAATGCGCTTAGTGCTCTTTATAAAGATTGGATAGAAAATAAAAATGATTCTGCTAAATCAACACAGATAAGAGATAGACTTATACCTATTTTAGAACAAAATAAAAAAGAAAAAGGTGTAGAAAAACTTTTAGAACTTAAGCATTATCTATCTAAAAAATCTCAATGGATAATAGGCGGTGATGGATGGGCCTATGATATAGGATATGGCGGACTTGATCATGTTTTAGCAAGTGGAGAAAATGTAAATATTTTGGTTTTAGATACTGAAGTATATTCAAATACTGGCGGACAAAGTTCAAAATCATCAAGAGTCGGATCTATTGCTCAGTTTACATCAAGTGGCAAGCCTGTTCAGAAAAAAGATCTAGGTCAGATAGCTATGACTTATGGAAATATATATGTAGCACAATTAAACTCTAATGCTTCTCCAGCGCAAACTATAAAAGCTATTATTGAAGCTGAATCTTATAATGGACCAAGTCTTATAATATGTTACTCTCCTTGTATAGCTCATGGTATAAAAGGTGGCTTAAGTCTTAGTGGAAATCATGCTGAACTTGCTACAAAATGTGGTTATTGGCCAACATATACATTTGATCCAAGGCTTGCAAGAGATGGTAAAAATCCTATAAAACTTTCTGCAAAAGAGCCTGAGTGGGATTTATATAGAGACTTTTTGCTTTCAGAAGTAAGATATAATGCTCTTAGTAAATTAAATCCAGAGCATGCAGAGTCTCTTTTGGAGCAAAATTTACAAGATGCAAAAAGAAGATATAGACAACTAAAAAGATTAGCTGACGCTGATTTTAGCAACGAAATTTAGTAAGCTTTCGGGGAGACGGTATTCTCCCCAAAATTTCTAACAAAAATACTTTAATTAATAAATATAAAAATTTAATTAAATGTTAATATTAATTAAAATAATTTAAATTCATAGTAAAAGTTTCATATATAATTAATATTACAAGTGATAGAATAATAGCAGTATTTTATATTTTCAAAGGATGGTTTTATATGCTTCATAAAATTTCAAATAAACTAGCAGTTTATATCTTGGTTCTTCTTCTTGTTTGTTTTTCTATTTTTACATTTATTAATTATTCATCAACTCATAAGACGATTATTGGTATAAGTGAGACTGGAAAAAGTTCCATAGCTCTTTCTTCAAGATTAATTGTAAGTGAGTTTTTTTCAAGCAAGATGAAAGCAGTTGAGAATTTTGCAGATTTCTTGCAAAAAAATCCACAATACGCTATGGATAGAGATCTTTTAAATCAACAAATTAAATTTATATCAAAAACATCTGGATTAGATAATATATTTGTTGCTTATGAGAGTGATGGAAATTTTTATAGAACAGATATAGGTGAAAATAAAGATGTAAGTTTTATATTTAGGACGATAGAAAAAGATAATTATGAGCCAAGAAAAAGAGAATGGTATCAGCTTGCGACAAGTAGCGATAAAGTAGTTTTTACAAAACCATATATTGCAAAAACTGGAAATAAACCTACTATATCTATAGCAAAAAAAATTATTATTAATAATAAGCTAGTGGGTGTTATAGCAAGTGATGTATTTCTAGATACCTTAAATGTAAAATTAGCAGCTATAAAAGACTCTCCAACTAGTTCGATTACTGTTGTAGATATAGCTTCAAATTTACTAGTTGCTCATCCTATAAAAGAGTTAATAATGTCTGATAAGCCAGAAGCAGCAGAGGCTGCTAATCTTTTAAGGGAAAACTATAACAAGTACGGTAATCATCCTTTTGAATATAAATTTAGAGGACAAGAAAAAGTTGGAGCTTGCACTAAATATGATGAAGCTAATTGGGTAATATGTTCATCTAACTCACTTACGGATTATGATGATACATTAAAATCTGTTTTAACATCACAAGGAACAACTGCATTTATATTTATAGTTCTTATTGTTATTCTTCTATCTTTAATGATTAAGCATTCACTAAAACCAATCTCAATTATCCAAAACGGACTTAATGATTTCTTTAAATTTATCAACTACGAAACAAACAGTGCTGAGAATATAAAAATATCATCTAAAGATGAATTTGGGGATATGGCAAAAGCTATAAATGAGAATATAGAAAGAACAAAAATAAATCTTGATGAAGAGTATAATTTTATAAAAGAGTCAAGAAATTTTGTAAATAGAATTAAGGATGGTGATTTTATTGCAAATATTGATACAAAAGTAACAAGTTCTGGCCTAAATAATCTTAAAATTGCACTTCAAGAACTCCAAGCTTCACTAAAAGATAATGTTGCAGATAATATACATAATATATTAAATTTATTGCAATCATTTAAAAACAAAAATTTTACTGTAAATATAAATGATTCTGGTGTGGTTGCAAAAGGTGTAAATGAGTTAGGAAATGTGATATCTAATATGCTACAAGGCAGCTTACATCAAGCAGAAAATTTACAACAAAAAGCAACTATGCTTACTGATGCTATGAATAGCATAACCACTTCAGCCAACAAACAAGCAAATGCTCTAGAAGAAAGTGCAGCTGCAGTTGAAGAGATGAGTAGTTCTATGAACTCAATCAATCAAAAAACAACAGAAGTTATAGCTCAATCTGAAGAGATTAAAAATGTTATTACTATAATAAAAGATATATCAGAACAAACAAACCTACTAGCACTTAATGCTGCAATAGAAGCAGCTAGAGCTGGAGAAGCAGGACGTGGCTTTGCAGTTGTTGCAGATGAAGTTAGAAAACTAGCTGAAAAAACAGGTAAGTCACTTACTGAAATAGAAGCTAATGTAAATGTATTAACTCAAAGCATTAATGAGATGAGTGAAAGCATAAGAGAACAAACTGAAGCAATATCTATGATAAATAACTCTGTTGCAGATGTTGATGCTTTAACAAAAGAAAATGTAAGTATTGCTAATAATACAAACGCTATAACAAAAGAACTAGATACTATGTCTAAAGAGATAGTTGAAGGTGTAAGGAAGAATAGGTTTTAAACTTATTTTATAAATCTTTTAGATGCTAATTTTTAGTATCTAAAAGATTACAAATTAATTTTTATAATTTTTATTGGCAATTAATGCTTTTGATACTATAATCCTATTATAAAATTAAAGGATTATCAATGAATGTAAAAAATTTTCTAATCTCTGGCTTATGTTTAGCTTTTTTTATTGGTTGCTCTACGAATAGCCCAAAAATTTCTAAGAAAGATTCTGAAATTTATGGTACTTATCAAGCTACATTACCTTGCGCAAGTTGTGAAGGAATAGAACAGGTTCTTACACTTAAAGATAATGGTTCTTATGTATTACAAAGTACATATTTGGGTGAAAAAGATGGTAAATTTATAGAAAAAGGTATTTATAATATTGAAAAGCAAACCATTACTACAACGAACCAATATAAAGAAAAAAATTACTATACGGTAAAAGGTTCGAATTTGATTTTACTTGATTCTGAAAAACGAGAAGCAACAGGACCTCTTAAGGATTTATATATATTTAAACCATATAAAAAGTAAGTTAAATAAAAATGAGTTTTTATGAGAAAATATTTAGCCCTTATAAGGTTGGATAAAAACTTTAGACTTCTTTGTATTATTCAGACTATATGCTATTTTGGGGCTTGGTTTTCTCATACGGGTATTTTTACAATGCTCATAAATCTTAACGCTCCCATATGGGCTATATCAATGTGTGCTGCTATGGCATATATCCCTTGTGTTTTACTCGCACCTTTTAGTGGGATTTTGATTGATAAATTTAGTCCAAAACCAATGCTTGTTATTATGATGATTATAGAAAGTATAACTATATTTATGCTTATTTTTATAAATTCTCTTAATATGCTTTGGTTGCTTTTGGTTATAATTTTTATTAGAATGGGTGTTGGCGGGATATATTTTCAAGTTGAAATGAGCCTTCTTCCAAAAATTTTAAAAAATCAAAACTTAAAACTGGCAAATGAAATTCATTCTATTATATGGGCATGTTCTTATACTGTTGGTATGGCCGGAGCTGGAGTTTATATCTATTTATTTGGTGTAAAGAGTGCTTTTATTTTTGATTTTATTTTATATATAATAAGCTTTTATTTTTTAAATCAGCTAGTCTTACCTAAAGTTGATAAAAGCATCATGAGACCAGCGTTTACGATGTTTAAAAATGGTATAATTTACCTAAAAAACAACAAACTAGTAATTCATCTAATAATGCTCCATAGCTTTGTTGGAATAACTTCTTATGAGGCATTAATCGCTTTGCTTGCTGATTATAAGTACTATGGAATTTTTTCGATATCGCTTATAATTGGTTTTATGAATACAGCAAGAGCCTTTTCTCTAATAATTGGACCAGCAATACTTAGCAAATTTATAAATAACAAAACTATTGTGTATATTTATTTTGGACAAGGGGTAGGTATAATAACTTGGGCATTTTTACAATTTAACTTTTACTTAGGGTTTATTGGACTTTTATGCGCAGGGTTTTTTACTTCAACATTATGGAGTTATACTTATACACTTGTTCAAAAAAATTGTGCCGAGCAGTTTTATGGTAGAGTTATAGCGTATAATGACATGGCTATATTGCTAGTAAGTGCTATTTTTTCACTTTTTGTTGGTTTTATGTTTAAAAGATCATTTAGTTTAGAAATTATAACAATTATAATGGGATCGATGTTTTTTATAGGCGGATTTTATTATTATATAGTTAGTAAAATTTATAAAATTAATTGATTACTTTTTCATAGTAAGCAACACCATTTTCATATATTTTTTTATATATATTAGTACTAGGTATAAGGTCAGCATGACCTGCATAAAGTCTACCATTATCATTTAGTAGTTTATAAAGTACTTGAATGCATTTTAACTTAAACTCGTCATTAAAATATATCATCATATTTCTTGAGAGAATAATATCAAAAGTGCCCAATTTTGACATCTCATCTCCAAAAATATTTGCTATTTTAAATTCACATTTTGGTAGTGATGTTTTTTTAATCTCATACATATCTTTTGTTTTTGTAAAAAATCTGCTTTTTTGTGATTCGTTTAATCTGTGTAAATGCCTTTCATTATATATACCAGTTATACATTCACTAATAGCTTCGGAGTTTATGTCAATTCCCATAAAGCTTATATCTTTTAAGCCATTTTCTATAGATAGCATGCACAAAGAATACACTTCATCTCCACTTGAACATGGCGCACAAAGTATTTTGGGATGCTTGAGTGTTTTTGCATAAGATATAACTTCTTGAAGTTGTGCCAGTTCTCTATAAAAATATGTCTCATTTACTGTTATTAAATTTAGTATATCTTGCCTCAATTCAACATTTGTCTTTATCATATCTATGATTTTATTAAAACTTGGTATTTGTCTATTTTTTGCAAACATTTCTAAGCGCTCAAATATAGTGTTATATTTTGGTTTTAAATCAGCTCCACTTATTGTTTGTATTAGTTTTATAAACTCGTCAAAATTACTAGTATCAACTATAATATCTTCTTTTGGTTTCTGCTCAAAATTTTTCACTTTTTTTCTAAAAAACATATAAAAACCTTTCTAATTCTTTTCTTATATCAGATAAATTCATTGTTTTTAAACTGGCATTTATTTCTTTAGCTCTTTTGGGCATGCCATACACGATTGCACTTTCTTCATTTTCTGCTATGCATTTTGCACCATTTTTATAGAGCTCAAATAGTCCATTTGCACCATCGTCGCCAATTCCTGTAAGAAGTATAGCCATTATCTCAATTTCATTGCATAAGTTTGTAGCTGATGCAAAAAGCATGTTTATATTTGGAGAATATGGAAGTTTTGCGTCTTTGTTTATAGATGTATTTAAGCTTTTTAGAATTTCGGTGTTATGTTTGCATATATAAAATTTATTTTCTAATTTAATTTTTTCTTCTATGCACTCTATATCTATATGACACTCTTTTGATAACTGATTGCAAAATGATGGTATAAACATAGGATCCATATGTTGAGCAACAACAACTATTGCGTTATTTATTTTTATATCACATAAAAGCTTTCGCAAGTGACCAGGACCGCCAGTAGATGCACCTATTAAAACAAGTTTTTGTTTGGACATAATTTCACCTAGCATAAATCTAGATGAAATTATACATAAATATAGCCAAAATTAAAATCAAGTTCTAAACTCACTTAATTTGGCATTTAATTGATCTGTCATTTTATTTAGATGTTCTGCCGCACTTGCTATTTCTTCAACGCTTCTTGCATTTTCTGTCGAAATAGAGTTTATTTCCTCTATGCCTTTTTCTATATCATCTATACTTTTGCCAGTGCCTATATAATCATCAACAGTTGCATCTGAAAGTTTAATAGCATTTCCTATAACTTGACTCATATGCCTTATTGTTTGATCAACTTCTGTAGCTATATTAGTAAGATTGTTTATCTCTCTTGAATTGATATTCATTTGCTCACTTGAATCGCCAATTGATTGAACAATAATGTTTATAGTAGCATTTATCTCAACTAAACTTGATTGAGTTTTTTCAGCCAAATTTCTAACCTCATCAGCTACAACAGCAAATCCCCTACCATGTTCCCCAGCTCTTGCGGCCTCGATAGCAGCATTAAGTGCCAATAAATTTGTTTGATCTGCTATTTCGTTTATAACATCTAAAACTTGTTTTACTTGATCTGCTTCTTTTGCTAGTTGATTTATCTTATCAGCCATTGCGCTTTCAGTTTGTGCGCTATTTGATATTTTTGAGTTCAAATTTAACATAGCTTTATTTGCTTCATCAACATAAGCAATTGCTTCTTGGAGATTTTTCTTACCTATTTTAGCTTCTTCTATGGAACCTTTCATACCCGAGTTTATGCTCGTGCAATTTTGACTAACTTTAGAAACTATATTTGTTGAGTCCTCAACTCTTTTTCCTGTATGAAGGGAAGTTGAACTTAATTCATTTGCTACAGAAGAGTTTTCGTTTGATAAATTTTTAGCATCAGAAATTAATTTTCTTAAATTTTCTATAGCAAATTTCAATCTGCCTATCGCACTTATTTGATTAACATTATCTATTTTGTGGGTTAAATTTCCTGTAGCTAACTCGTTTATTGCATTGTTTAAATCATTTGGTGAGCAACCTAGTATTCCTTGAGTTATTTTTTGTCCACAAAATACAAGCGATCCTACTGAGACAATGACTAAAACTAAAACTATAACAAATAAAGTTTGGAAAAAATTTAATGTTGAATTTGCCTTATCAAACTCTGCTTTTGTTCTATTTTCCATTAAAACAAAAAAATCATCTAGTGGCTCCATTATTCTAGCTTTATATTCATGATATTTTTTACTATTTACTAATTCTATTGCCAAACTTTGGTTTGGAGTATCTTTTATAGTAAATTTTCCAGTAGAATCTTCAAATAACCCTTCTATAGCGTTCATTGCTTTTGTCTCTAGCGCAACCAAACCATTTGATCTAGCTCCAGATTCTTTAAGCTTTTCAAACTCGGCATCGGAAAATCCATTTTGTTTCATAAGTTCATCTAGCGATATTTTGGTTTGCGTATCTGGTCTAGGTTTGGCATTTCCTCCAGCAACAAAATCCCAATAAACCCTATAATAAGCTTCTGGTCTAGGAAGTTTACCATTTCTTATATCTAAAACAGCAAAGTACTGTTTTTTATAACTATTGTCTTTTGTAGCGACATATGTTCTAACAAGTCTTGTTAAATCATCTGAACTTTGTCTAAGTTCATCTGCTAATTTAAAAGAAATTATTTGTCTTTCGGCTGAGTTTTTTAAATCTGTTGATGCATTTAAAAGTTTATAAAAAATAAATCCCAAAGCCAAAACAAGAACCATAGAAAAAAGTAGCAAAAATTTCTGAAGTATTTTGTAAAATGTTAGCATGGTACAATCCTTTTTTATTTTGTGTAATTATAATATAATAAAAATAAAAAAGGATAAAAATATTTTAAAATATATAAAAAAAAGATTTTTTAATAAATATATCTTTTTCTTACAAATTTACAAGTTCTAAACTCGCTTAATTTAGCATTTAATTGATCTGTCGTTTTATTTAGATGTTCTGCCGCACTTGCTATTTCTTCAACGCTTCTTGCATTTTTTCTAGAAATAGAGTTTATTTCCTCTATGCCTTTTTTTATATCATCAATTAATTATTAAATGAAAATTTAATAATTATCATAATTTCATTAAAATTTATAAATAAATTTTTCATAAATAGAAATTGTGATAGAATATCAAAATTGCATCAGGGGAGCTAAAAGCTGAGATTTAAACCCTAAATACCTGTATACGGATAATGCCGGCGTAGGGAGAATGCTATGAGTTCTGATGATGCTTAAAATTTAAGGATATACAAATGCTTAGTATAAACGGAGTTTTAAGTAATGAATTTATTGGCTTTAGCGTTGCAAAAATGCTAGAACAAAAAAACTACGAAATAAAACATATTGCAGTTGAGTTAAACGGCGATATACTACCAAAGTCTAAATTTGAAAAAACTATCCTAAAAGATGGCGATAAACTTGAAATCGCAACTTTTGTAAGAGGTGGATAGAAAAGATATGAAGAAAAATTTAGAAGAACTTTTAAAAAATGAAGATAAATTTTTTGCTCAAATTTCAAAAAGAAATGCACCAAATTCTCTAAATTTACTTAAAAACGCGAGAGTTGGTATTGCCGGAGCTGGTGGAATCGGCTCAAATTTAGCGTTAAATTTAGCTAGAGTTGGCGTTGGTCATCTTCACATTATAGATTTTGATAGCGTAGAACTTGTAAATTTAAATAGACAAAATTTCTTTTTAAGCGATGTTGGAAGGCTAAAAGTAGAAGCGCTAAAAGAGCAAATTTTTGCTATAAATCCTTTTATAGATGTAACTTGTGAAAATTTAAAAATTACTCAAGATAACGCAAGTGAGATTTTTAAAAATGATGATATAGTTTGCGAAGCTTTTGATGATGAAAATGCAAAATCAATGCTTGCAAATGAGATTTTATCAAATTATGAAGATAAATTTGTAGTTGCAAGTTCGGGCATGGCAGGATACACAATAAGAGATGAATTTGGCGTGAAAGGCTTTGGAAAAAGGCTTTTTTTGTGTGGAGATTTTAGCAATGATGATATATTTGAGTTTGGCGTAATGTCGCCAAAAGTTTGCATGTGTGCAGCACTTTGTGCAAATGTAGTTATAAATTTGATACTAAAAGGTAAAATATGAAAGATGTTTTAAGACTTGGAAATAAAGAGTTTAGCTCAAGGTTTATATTAGGAAGTGGTAAATTTAGCCTAGATCTTGTAAAAAGCGCTATAAACGACGCAGGGGCACAAATTATAACATTAGCACTAAGAAGAGCAAATGAAGGAGGAGTGGCAAATATACTTGATTTTGTACCAAAAAATGTAACTATTTTACCCAATACAAGCGGAGCAAGAAATGCAGATGAAGCTGTTAGGATAGCTAGACTTTCTCGTGAAATTGGGTGTGGCGAGTTTATAAAGATAGAAGTTATCAGAGATAGCAAATATCTGCTTCCCGATAATTATGAGACCATAAAAGCTACAGAAAAACTAGCAAACGAAGGCTTTGTACCGCTTGCTTATATGTACCCTGATTTAAATGTGGCGCGTGATCTTATAAATGCAGGAGCTGGTGCTATAATGCCACTTGGTTCGCCAATTGGTTCAAATCGTGGGCTTTTAACAAAAGAGTTTATAGAGATTTTAATAGATGAGATTGATGCACCAATCATTGTTGATGCTGGCATTGGTAGTCCTGCTCAAGCTTGCGAAGTTATGCAAATGGGATCTGATGCTGTTATGATAAACACAGCAATTGCAACAGCTGGAGATATAAACGAGATGGCAAAAGCATTTAAACTTGCGGTTGAGGCTGGAAGAATGGCGTATCTCTCAGGGCTTGGCAGAGTTAGAAAAACAGCCGATGCTAGCTCACCACTAACTGGTTTTTTGGAGTAAATATGAGAAGTGATCATATGAAATATCTTGATAGAATGGAACAAATAAGCCATGAGATTATGGATAAAGTTTTAAAAGCAAGAGATGAATTTGAGTGTGAAAATACAAGCGTTGCTGATGTAAAAAATGTTTTGCAAAAAAACAAATTTAATAACAAAGATTTGCAAATTTTACTTAGTGCTTCGGCTCTTGAATGTCTTGAGGAGATGGCTCAAAAAGCCAGGATCATAACAAGGGCAAATTTTGGTAACTCCATACAGTTTTTTACGCCACTTTATGTCTCAAACTACTGCGATAATCACTGCGTTTATTGCGGTTTTGGATGTAATAACGACATAAAAAGACTTCATCTTGATGAAAAAGGTATAGAGGATGAACTAAAAAATATTGCTAAAAGCGGACTTAGCGAAATTTTACTTTTAACAGGAGAAAGCGAGAATTACTCAAGTGTTTCATATATCGCACAAACAGCAAAGCTTGCTAAGAAGTATTTTTCGACCGTTGGAGTTGAGGTTTATCCAATGAATAGTAAAGATTATAAAACTTTACATGAGAATGGCGTTGATTTTGTAACGATTTTTAATGAAACTTACAGCACAACAAAATATGAAAAAATCCATCTTGCGGGCAATAAAAGGGTATTTCCTTACCGTTTTAATTCACAAGAAAGAGCGCTTATGGGTGGTATGAGAGGTGTTGGTTTTGGTGCACTTTTAGGGCTTGATGATTATAAAAAAGATGCTTTTTCAACTGCGCTTCATGCGAGTTTGATACAAAAAAAATATCCGCATGCAAATATCGCCATCTCAGTTCCTCGCCTTCGCCCAACGGTGTCAAATCATCGTATAAATCCGCACGATGTAGATGAAAAAAGACTTCTTCAGATAATCTGTGCTTATAGACTTTTCTTACCTTACGCATCAATTACTATTTCAACTAGAGAAAATGCTAAATTTAGAAATGCAGCTATGCAAATAGCTACAAATAAAGTTTCAGCCGGAGTTAGCGTAGGTATTGGAACTCATAGCAATAATTCCAAAGAAAGCCAAAATACAGGCGATGAGCAGTTTGAGATTTCAGATGATAGAAGTGTAAAAGAAGTTTATGATGATGTTATAAGACTTGGCTTACAACCTGTATTTAAGGACTATGATTATATATCATGAGCTTAAAAATAGTTTTTGTCACAAATTCAGTATTAAGCCAAAAAAGCATAAGTGAGATTTTGCAAAATGACGTTATGGATAGAATTGACGCTATTTTGCTAAGAGAAAATGAAGTGTATTATGAAAAATATGCTGATGATATAATATCTCTTTGCAAAAGAAAAAAAGTGGAATTTATAGTGCATAATTTTATAAATTTTGCACTATCTAGAAATTTAAAAAACATTCATTTTAGCTTTGAAGCTTTTAAAAGTATAGATAAAAAATTACTAAAAAATTTTATAGATATAAATGTAAGTATTCACGATGAAGAGCAATTAAATTTTGCTACTAAAAATGGCGCTACAAGTCTTACTTTTGGAAATATTTTTGAAACAAATTCTCATCCAAATAAAAATGGGGTAGGTTTAATGTCGCTGCAGAATTTAATACAACTTACAAATTTGGATATTTATGCAATAGGTGGAATAAATTTTGAAAATATTAGTAAATTTAAAAATATGCAGATAAAGGGCGTTTGTATGATGAGAGAATTTATGTATTAAAATTACTTTGAATTTTATGTTATTTGTGATAGAATATGAGTAATTTTTATAGATAGATAGAGAAATGTTATATGAATGATACTATACACACTAAAATAAAAGCACTTCCGCCACTTAGCGATACTGTCGTTAAAATACAAAAAATTTGTAATGATCCAGAAAGTTCTATATCAGATCTTACTAAAGTTGTTGAGAGTGATCCTATGCTTACTGCAAACATCTTGCGTTCAGCAAACTCTCCGCTTTATGGTTTTAGTAGAGAGATAAACGATATAAACCGTGTGATTTCACTTTTTGGAATGGCTACTGTAAAAGGTTTTGCATTATCAAGCGCAATAAAAAAGAGTTTTAATATCAACTTAAGTCCTTACAATATGAGCGAGGATAAATTTCTTATCATATCTTCTATGCAAAATGCTCTTATGCTTGCGTGGTATAAAAAAGTTGATAACGGTATGATAGATATACTCTCTCCAGCTTCTTTTCTAATGGAAGTCGGTAAGATAGTTTTATCAAACGAACTTATAGAGCAAGGTCTTAGTGGTAAGTTTAAAGATGCCATAAAAGATTTAAAATCTGTCGATGAATTGGCTGAAGTTGAAAAAGAATTTTTTGATATAACAAATGAAGCTGTAACTGCTAGTATATTTGAACAATGGAATCTTGAAAAAGAGCTAGTAGATGTTATCTTTAGCTCAAATGATCCATCAAATGCGCCTGCATATATCAAAGATTATTGCGTTGCGGTTCAAATAGTAAAAAGTGCGGTAAATGTATTTTATCAGCTTGAAGATGAATATTTAGAAAAATATACAGCTCCTTTGCTGAAAAAAGCTAATTTAGATAAAGAGATATTTTTACAAGCTGTACAAAAAGTTAAATAATAGTGAAAAGCTTTTTAAAAAAATTACTTAGTGGGGTTAAAGAGAGTGAAGTTTCCTTGCCTCACAGAGAAATTTTAAGAAATTTAGAGAACTTAGGTGCTGTAACACTACACAAAAACAGATACTACCAAAATAATGTATTTGTCATAGGAAGACTTGATATCTCAAGCAATTCAACTGGCTATATAAACACTTATGATGAAAAGATAAAAAAAGATATTATTGTCGAAAGTAAAGATTTAAATGGTGCACATCTTGGTGATATAGTAGTTGCTAAGCTTATGAAGGGTAAAAAACTAAAAGCCAAGATTTCCATGATTTTAAAAGCAAAAATCAAGACAAGTGTTGTTTTTACAAAATCTTTTGGCGGAACGATACTTGGTGTAAATATTGCAACTATGCTCTCATCACAGCTTAAAGCATCTCAAAAATCCCTAAAAGAGCTACCATTTGGAACGCTTTTAAAAATAGATAATATTTCAAACGAAATTGTTGAAATTATGGGAAATATAAACGATCCTAGTTGCGACATGGATATTTCTCTTGCGCTTTATAATAAGCATAAAAATTTTCCAGAACTTTGCGAAACCCAAGCGCTTAGTTGGGGAAATAAAGTGGATAAAAGTTTTTACGCAGATAGAATTGATTTAACTCATCTTCCATTTTGTACAATAGATCCAGTAGATGCGAAAGATTACGATGATGCTATATATTTTGATAAAACTAATAATCAAATTTATATAGCAATTGCCGATGTAAGCTACTATGTAGAGCCTTATACTCCCATAGATAAAGAGGCAAAAGAGCGTGGTTTTTCTATATATTTTCCACATATTGCTATACCAATGCTTCCAAGAAGCTTGAGTGAAAATATCTGTTCACTTAAACCAAATGAAGATAGATTAGCATACTGTTTTAAAATAACCTTAGATGAAAATTTAAATACTACAAAAGAAGAACTTTTTGAAGCGGTTATAAACTCAAAAAGACGTTATAACTATGATGAAGTAGATAATATTTTGCAGTCTAAAGAAGCTAAGGAAGAAGATATTTTATCGTGGCTTCTACCACTTTTTGAAGTTACTAAAAAGTTAAAAGAAAATAGGCTAAAAAATGGATTTGACTTTAGAAGTAAAGATTTAAGAATGAGCTTAGATGAAAACTTAAATTTAAAATCAACTCGTTTTGAAAACGAAACGCCATCACATGCTCTTATAGAAGATTGTATGCTTCTTGCTAATAAAGCTGCTGCAAAAAGGATAAAAAAGGGAATTTTTAGAAATCATGGTGTTGCTGATATTAAGAAAATTCATCAGTTATTAGATGATTTAACTATTTTTGGTCTAAATTTCAGTTATGAAAGCGACCTTGTAAAACTCATTGCTAAAATTCAAGCCAAAAGTAGCGAAATGGGCATAAGAGAGGAGATAGATAAACTCATCATAAAAGCGCAAAAAAGGGCTGAGTACTCACCTGAGTGTTTTGGACACTTTGGTCTAGGATTTAAAGAATATTCGCATTTTACAAGTCCAATCAGAAGATATACAGATCTTATTTTACACAGACTTTTAAAAGCAAACGCAAGTAATGATATGAAAAAATTTAATTATCTGCTTTTGAATATAGAAGAAACTTGTTCGTCCTTAAATGAGCTTGAAAGAGAAGCTGATAAAGTTGCATTTGATTTTATGGATAGAAAATTTGCAAGATGGGCTAAAGATAGAATAGGTCAAGCCTTTAAATGCTATATTAGCTCAAATGACAAGATTTGTATTGCAAAACTAGACGATGAGATAAAAGGTGCTAGAATTTATATAAATAATTATAGTTGCGATTTACTCCAAAAAGTTATGGTTAAGATTGTAGAAGTTGATATACCTTCAGCAAAAATACTAGGCAAAATAGTTGAAAAATTAAATGTATAAAAAAGATTTTGAAAGCCTTTTAAACTCTCCTAAATTTCCAAACTACTTTCTTGTTTTTGGTAGTGATGAGTATCAAATAGATGAATATAGTAGTGAAATTTTAGAACTTTATGGAAAAGATGAAGCCTTACAGTTTTACTATGATGAGTATGATTTTGAAGTTGTAAAAGCAGCTTTTTTAGAGCCTAATTTATTTAGCTCAAAAAGCGTTTTGCATATAAAAAGAGATACCAAGATAGCAAAAAAAGAGCTTGAAACTTTCGTAGAAGCTTGTAAAAAAAACAGTGAATGTAAATTTCTTTTTGAATTTTATGAGAGTGATATGAAAAATGCTTTAGAAGCCACAAAGGTTTTTGGTTCAAATTTTGTTAGATTTTTTACTCCAAACAATCCAAATGAAGCTATATCTTTGCTTATAAAAAAAGCAGCAAAGCTAAATATTGATATTACAACGCCTGCACTTTATCAAATTTATAGTATTTACAATGAAAATTTATATCTTAGCGCAAATGAGCTAAATAAGCTCGTAACTTTAGATAAGAAAATAGATGAGCAAACAATAAGTGAGCTAGTTTTTGGTCTAAGTCCAGTTAGTTTTGAAGAAATTTTCAACAAATTAATAGATCTAAAAGATTTTAAAGATGACTTTTTTTTATGTTTTGATAGTGCAAATTTTAGTGAGATGGCATTTTTAAATTCCATTTATTCATCTTTGTTTAGGCTTTTTAAAATTCACTCCCATATAAAAAGTAGTGGAACTTTTGATATAAAATCGGCTATTGGATATACTCCCCCTCCAAATGTTGCAAAAGCTTTGCAAAACGGAGCATTAAAACTTAGTTTAAATGCATTTAAAGAGCTTTTTTTGCTATTAAATAGCATAGAGTTTGATCTAAAAACCGATTCTAATCTAGAAAAAAAATATTTCCTTCTTGCATCTCTTATCAAATTTCAAGAGATAATCTATTTAAACAGAAAAAATTAAGTAAATTTAGTGTAAAATAATAGCTTGTCAGTTTAGACAAAAATCCCTTGCCCACAACAAAAAGTTGTGAGCTATAAATCCATAAGGAGAAAAAATGAGACATTATGAGGTTTTGTTCATCTTAAAGCCTACGCTTACAGAAGATGAAGCAAAAACAAAACTTGACTTCGTAAAAGAAGTTATAACAAAAAATGGTGGCGAAATCGCTTCAGTAGTTGAAATGGGAACAAGAAAGCTTGCTTATACCATTAAAAAGTATGATCGTGGAAATTATTTTGTGATTTACTTTACAGCACCAGCTGATCTTATAGCTGAACTTGTAAGAAATCTTCGTATCACTGAAGAAATCATAAGATTTTTAACTGTTAAATACGAAAACAAACTAGAGGTTTCTGCTTGGGAAAAACTAAGTAAAGGTATCAAATTTAGCGAAATTGCTAAAAAAGAAAGACCACAAAAAGAACCAAGAACTCCAAGAGAACCAAAAGAAAACCAAGATAAAGAGTTTGAAGAAGAAAATTAAGGATAATATATGTTTAACAAAGTAGTTTTAGTTGGTAATTTAACTAGAGATATTGAACTTCGTTATTCGACAAGTGGTTCAGCAATAGGAAATAGTGCTATTGCTGTAACTAGGAAATACAGCACTCAAAGCGGAGAAAAAAGAGAAGAGACATGCTTTATAGATATATCTTTCTTTGGAAGAACTGCAGAAATTGCTAATCAATATCTATCTAAAGGCTCTAAATTACTTGTTGAAGGTAGACTTAAACTTGATCAGTGGACTGATAACAACGGTGGGAATAGAAGTAAACATAGCATTGTCGTAGAAAATATGGAAATGCTAAGTACTGGCAATAATAGCAATCAAGGTGGCGGATACTCTCAAAGTTATGGTAACCAAAATGCACAACAAAATGCTGGTTATTCGCAAAATTACAATAATCAAAATAGGCAAAACCAAAATAGCTATTCGCAAGGATTTTCACAAACAAATACAAAGGCTCAATCTAAACCTAAAAATGATTATTATGATGATTTTGAAGAAAAGATCCAAGAAATCGATGTCGATTCTGATAAATTTGACAACGTTGATGATGAAATACCATTTTAATTAAGGAAAATACAGTGGCAGAAAAAAGAAAATATTCTAAAAAATATTGCAAATATACAGAAGCAAAAATTGAGTTTATCGATTATAAAGATACAACATTATTAAAATATTGCCTTTCAGAGCGTTTTAAAATCATGCCAAGACGCCTAACAGGTACATCTAAAAGATATCAAGAGATGGTTGAAAAAGCTATAAAAAGAGCTAGACAAGCAGCCATCATACCTTACATAATTGATAGAGATGATGTAGTTACAAACCCTTTTGAAGGTCTATAAATTTAGTAGATTAGCTCTTTATATAAAGAGCTATCTCATCTGATAAAAGATAGTTTTTATTATAAAAAATTTCGTTTTTAAGCTCTAACTTTCCATTTTGAACTAGCAAAGTAGCTCTGTTTAGCTCATCTTCGTTTAGTGTGTTTTTACTCACACCAATTATACTTCTTAAACCCAAAAATATCTTTTCAAATTTGATATCATCGTCTGATAAGTTTTCTACTGTTTTATTTGTAGGATTTTTTATATATTCATTTATGCTTTTTTGCCCAAAATATCTTTTTTTATCTATATATCCGACGCTTAAAGCACCAAGCCCCAAATAATCCTTTAGCATCCAATATCCAAAATTATGTTTGCAAACTAAGCCAAAATTTGATATCTCATACTGTTTAAAACCTAATTTTTCTATGCCATCTATCAAAAATTTAGCTAAATATTCATCATCTTTTGCATATTCGTTTTTTTTATAAAAAGGCGTATTTTCTTCTAATGTAAGCGAGTAGGCACTAATATGAGTGATATCAAGTTTTTTTAAATTTTCAAGTTCTATTTGTAAGGATTTTTTGCTATCTTCTTTACTTCCATACATTAAATCTACATTTATGTTGTTAAATCCAGCTATCCTAGCATTGTCTACTGCCGCAAAAACGTCGCTGGCATTGTGAATACGTCCTAGGAATTTTAACTTTTCTTCTATGAAACTTTGCGCGCCAAAGCTAACTCTATTTACACCGTAACTTTTTATCTCTTTTAACCAAGGAAGTGTGGCTGAGTTTGGATTTGCTTCAACTGTAATTTCGGCATCTTTTTGTATATATGGAGTAAATATTTCAAAAAGTTTTTTGTAGTATTTGGCATTTACAATACTTGGTGTACCACCTCCTATGAATATAGTTTCTATAGATATGTTAGGTAAATTTGAAATGTGATATTTTAGCTCTAAAATTAAAGTATCAAAATAAGAAGATATTATTTTTTCATCATAATGAATGCTTGAACCAAAGGCGCAATACGGACACTTTTTTTTACAAAAAGGAATATGTATGTAAAGTAACAAATTTTTTCCAAAAGTTTATTTTTATTATACCTAAATAACTAAAATTTAATGTATTTTTCGGTAGAATTTATATAAAATTTATATAAAGAGTCGAATTATGGCAGAAAAAAAATACAGACCAAATGTTGCTGCAGTGATTCTTTCTCCATCTTATCCTTTTAAGTGTGATGTTTTCATTGCAAAACGCAATGATATGGAAAATATATGGCAGTTTCCACAAGGCGGCATTGATGATGGCGAAAGTCCTAAAGCTGCTCTTTTTAGAGAATTAAAAGAAGAAATTGGCACCAATAATGTAGAGGTTATTGGTGAATACCCACAGTGGATAAGTTATGATTTTCCAGGACATGTGTCTGCAAAGATGTATCCATTTGATGGACAAACTCAAAAATACTTTTTAGTTCGTTTAAGAACTGCTGATGGTATAAATACAGATACGAAACATCCTGAGTTTGTAGAATATAAATTTGTACCAGCATCTAAGCTTTTTGATTATGTAAAACATTTTAAAAAACCAATTTACAGTAAAGTTATACAGTATTTTAAAAAGGAAGGATTCATTTAATGTTAATTGTTCAAAAATACGGCGGAACTAGCGTAGGTACGCTTGAACGCATAGATGAAGTTGCAAAAAGAGTTATAAAATACAAAGATGAAGGACACTCTTTAATAGTAGTTGTTTCTGCCATGAGTGGTGTTACTAATAAGCTTATTGAATACGCTGATTTTTTTACCAAAAGGCCACAACCTAGAGAAATGGATCAGCTTTTAAGTGCAGGAGAGAGAGTTACTAGTGCACTTTTAAGCATTGCTCTTGCATCAAAGGGATATGAAGCTATAACGCTTAGTGGAAGACAGGCTGGAATTTTAACAGATAGTGCTCACACAAAAGCTAGAATAGATTTCATAGATACGACTAGAATGAAAGAAGAGCTTAAAAGTGGTAAGATAATAGTCGTCGCAGGCTTTCAAGGCATTGATAAAAATGGAGATGTTACAACGCTTGGCCGTGGTGGAAGCGATCTTAGTGCCGTTGCCATAGCTGGGGCAATGGATGCTGGTTTGTGTGAAATTTATACAGATGTTGACGGTGTTTACACTACTGATCCAAGAATTGAGCCAAAAGCTAAAAAACTTGATAAAATAAGTTATGATGAGATGTTGGAACTTGCTAGTTTGGGCGCTAAGGTTTTACAAAATAGATCTGTGGAGCTTGCAAAAAAATTAAATGTAAATTTGGTTACTAGAAACAGTTTTAATGAAAATGAAGGAACACTTATAATAGGAGAAAAAAGCATGGAAGAGGTATTGGTTAGCGGTATAGCATTAGATAAAAATCAAGCAAGAGTAAATATAAGGGGAGTAATTGATAAACCTGGTATTGCAGCTGAGATTTTTTCTGCTCTTGCAAAAAGAGATATAAACGTTGATATGATAATTCAAAATGTTGGCGTTGATGGCACTGCAAATATCGGCTTTACTGTTCCTCAAAATGAGCTTGACATAGCAAAAGAAACTATGAATCAAGCAGCCCCTAATAGCAAAATAGAAAGTGATAGTGAGATAGTAAAAGTTTCTATAGTTGGTGTTGGTATGAAAAGCCATAGTGGTGTTGCAGCACTTGCTTTTAGTATACTTGCAAAAGAAGGTATTAATATCCAAATGATATCTACAAGTGAGATAAAAGTTTCTATGATAGTTCATGAAAAATATGGAGAGCTTGCTGTCAGAGCTTTGCATGCAGCATATAAGCTGGATAAATAGTATATGATGGACTTTTTTAAATGGACACTGCAAGCCATAAGAGCTGATGGTTCTATGAGCTGGATGGAAGAAAGAAGAGAGGAGTGGTCCCCACTTCTTGCTTCTAGACTCAAATTTTTATTAGATGGACGAGTTTTTTTGATGATTTGCGATGAGCAAAGAGAATGGTTTTTAGAGTATTTTTTAGCAAATATCAACAAAAGACAAACAAATTCATCTCCTAGACCTTTGCTACCTTTTTTTTCTTTAAAGGCGATATATCCAAATTTAGATGAGATTAGTTCTAAAGATGATATTGCATTGCTTGATGATTTGCTGGAATTAACTTTTCCAAATGGATTTATATATTTTTATATTGGTAATAGTGTAAACAAAAGAGCACAAGTTGCTAAAGGTAGAGATGATAGCTATATGTGGTTGCTAGATGAGCAGTCTCAAAATGGATTTTCTCTAAACTCAAAAGATGAAAATGTAGATAGTAAGTTTTTATCATTATATAATCTTTTTGATAAAAGTGTAGAGGCTGCAGTTACTGCTAAGGTAAGTTTTTAGATGCAAAATAAGATTATTGTCAGCAGCGATTTTGATAGTGTAAAAAATGAAATTCTCTCAAGCTATGACAATAACTATATAAGGCTTTTTGAACTCGATGAACTTTTAGTTGAAGATGCAAAAGATATTATAAAAGAGTGCTATATAGCAGAGGTTAAAGAAAAACTTATCGTTATAATGGCAAAAAATTATAGAGTTGAAGCACAAAATGCTCTTTTAAAAGTTTTAGAAGAGCCACCTAGAAATATCTTTTTTTCAATAGTTGTTACATCTAAAAGCGTTCTTTTGCCAACAGTGAGATCTCGTCTTGTTATACAAAATAGGCTTAAAGCAGTCCAAAGAAGTAAAACTGGACTAAATTTAAAAAAACTTGAACTAAAAGAAATAACAGAATTTATAGATGAAAAATCGGCTCTTGAAAGATCGGATAAGCTCAATAAAAACGAGCTTTTGAAGCTTATAGATGATATTATTTATGAAGCTTTTGTTTGTGGGATTAAATTTTCAAGTAGTGAGCTTGAATATTTTTGCAAACTTTCTACTTTAATTACGCTAAATGCGAAACCGCACACAGTTTTAACACCGCTTTTACTTACGATATATCAAAAATAAAGGATATATGTGAAAATTTATAAGATAAACAACGACACAAGCTTTGAAGAAATTTGTAAAACTATAGAGCCTTATAAAATAGGCCTTGAGTTAATGAAAAAGAAAGCAAATTTGAACTTTTTTTTTATTAAAGATATTAAAGCTCCTGCTGCAAATATACTAAAACAAGATGCGCTTAGTATAGGTGCTGAGCTTGTTTGTAATCATCAAACTATACTTGGAAGTGGACTTAGCAGTGCCTTGCTTATAGGAAATGATAAACAGATAGAAAAATTGATAAAAAAAGAGCTTATACAAGATTTTGAGCTTAAAAAACTATCATCGTTTTTGAAAAATAAATTTATAAAACCAACTAAACCTGATATCATGGGTGTTGTAAATATAAACAAAGATAGTTTTAACGAAGCTAGTAGGGTAAATGAGCAAACGGCTATTGCTAGAATAGAAAAATTTATAAATGAAGGCGCTACTTATATTGATCTAGGAGGGGTTAGTTCAAGACCTGGAAGTGAGTATTGTGGCTCCAAAGAAGAGTTTTTGAGGATAGAAAAAACTATAAAAGAGATTTATAGACTAAATTTACACAAAAAAGCTAAATTTAGCTTAGATAGTTTTGATCCTTATTGTCTAGAGTTTTGCCTAGATCACGGCTTTTCAATGATAAATGATATCACAGGCGATACAAGTTTATGTAAACTTGCTACGAAGTATGATGCACAGTATTGCCTAATGCATATGCAAGGAAATCCTAAAAATATGCAAGAAAATCCTAAATATGATGATTTAATGGGCGAAATGGATGAATTTTTTGAAAGAAAGATAGGGGAGTGTTTAAATTACGGTGCTAAAAATCTTGTTTTGGATGTTGGAATTGGCTTTGGAAAAAGTGCGCATGACAATATGATTTTAATCAAACATTTAGAACACTTTTTACACTTTGGATATCCGCTTTTTGTGGGTGCAAGTAGAAAAAGTGTTATAAATCATTACACAAAAAGCGAGATTAAAGATAGGCTTCCTGGAAGCTTATATCTACACCTAAAAGCATTTGAAAATGGTGCAACTATCATAAGAACACACGATGTTGCTGAACATGTGCAACTTTTTAAGATGCATGAAGCTATGAATAAAATATCTACATGGTAAATGAAATGGATCAAAATCAGTATAAAAATGCAGTTGAAAAGCTAAATTTATGGGCTAAAGCTTATTATACACTAGATAATCCTTTAGCAACCGATGAAGAGTATGATAAGCTTTATCATGAAGTGCTTGCGTATGAAAACGAGCATAAAGATGAAATTTTAGCGTATTCTCCCACTAGGAGAGTGGGCGCAATGATAAGCGAGAAGTTTGAAAAATCAGCACACATTGCCCAGATGTGGTCAATGGAAGATATATTTAATCAAGATGAACTAATATCTTGGATAAATAGAGGCGCTAAAAATGGGCTTAAGTTTTATGTTGAGCCTAAATTTGATGGTGCTAGTTTAAATTTGCTTTATGAAGATGGCATTTTGGTTAAAGCTACTACAAGAGGTGATGGTGTAGTTGGTGAAAATGTAACCCAAAATGCAAAAGCCATAAATTCTATTCCTCTAAAGATTGATTATAAAGATAGTATAGAAATACGCGGTGAAGTTGTCATAAAAAAGAGGGATTTTGATCTTATAAATGATGAAAGAGCAAAAAATGCACAGCCTCTGCTTTCAAACCCAAGAAACGCAGCCGCAGGCAGTTTAAGACAGCTTGATAGTGCTGTAACCGCAAGCAGGAAGCTTCTATTTTTGCCTTGGGATGTGGGAGATAACTCTTTGGAGTTTAAAAAACATAGTGAAGTTATGGCTTTTATTCGCTCCTTAGGTTTTGTTCAAGATGAGTTTTTTAAGGTGTGTAAAAATGCTGATGATATAACAGATTCTTATAACTTTTTAATTTCAAAAAGAAATGAAAAACCCGTGATGATGGATGGTATGGTTATAAGGGTTGATGATTTAGAAAAGTGTGAAGAGCTTGGATTTACTGTTAAATTTCCTAAATTTATGGTTGCTTATAAATTTCCAGCCATTGAAAAAGTTACAAAACTTTTAGATGTGGCACTTCAGGTTGGAAGAAGTGGTGTTGTGACGCCTGTTGGGGTACTTGAAACTGTAAATATTGATGGTGCAAATATAAAATCCGCAACGCTTCATAACTTTGATGAGATTGCTCGTTTGGGTCTTATGAAAAATGATTTTGTAAATGTTATACGAAGTGGTGATGTGATACCAAAAATTACAAATGTATTCAAAGATAGAAGAGATGGTACTCAAAGCGAGATTATAAGACCTAGGATTTGCCCGGTTTGCTCTTCAAAGCTGCTTGATGAGGGGATATTTATAAAGTGCCAAAATATAGACTGTAAAGCAAGAATTATAGGCTCTATTATCTACTTTGCATCTAAAACTTGCATGGATATAGATGGACTTGGAGATGCTATCGTAGAACTTCTAGTAAATAGTGGAAAAATCAGCTCTATTTCGGATATTTACACACTTAAAGATGAGGATTTTAGAGATTTAGAAGGTTTTAAAGATAAAAAGATATCAAACCTTTTAAATGCTATAGAAGATAGCAAAACAAGAGAACTTGAGCGGTTTATAACTTCACTTGGGATAGAACACATCGGGATTGTTGCTGCAAAAAAAATAGCTCTAAAGTATCCAGATGTCTGGTTAAACTTAAGTTATGATGATTTGCTTAGCTTGGAAGGTTTTGGTGAAATAATGGCAAAAAGTTATATCCAATTTATATCTGTAAATAGACACAAGATAGAAAATTTGCTTAAATTTATACACCCAAGCATAAAACAACAAAACACAATAAATAACGAATTTAGTGGTAAAACCATTGTTATAACAGGAACTCTAAGTAGACCCAGAGATGAGTTTAAAGCTGAGCTTGAAGGCTTTGGTGCAAAAGTTACTGGTTCGGTTTCAAAAAAAACAGATTTTGTTTTATATGGCGCTGAGGCTGGAAGCAAATATGATAAAGCCCTAGAACTTGGAGTAAAAACTATAAATGAAGATGAATATAGGAAACTTTGTGAGATTTGATAAATTTGTTTCAAGTAGCCTAAATATAAGTAGAAATAAGGCTTCAAATTTGATAAAAGAGGGCAAAGTTTTTTTAGATGGAAGAATTTTGGATGAAGTGAGTGCTGAGATAAGTAGTGGTGACATAACTCTTGGCGAAACTGTGCATGTTTCAAGAGGTGCATTAAAATTAAAACCTTTTTTAGACAAGTTAAATTTAAATTTACAAGATTTAAATGCGCTTGATGTAGGAAGTTCAACCGGTGGCTTTGTAGAGGTTTTGTTGTATAGTGGTGTAAAAAGTGTAACTGCTCTTGATATCGGCACAATGCAACTTGATGGTAGTTTAAGATATGATAAAAGAGTTATTGTTAGAGAAAACACAGACATTAGAGATTTTAAAAGCGAGAATAAATTCGATATTATAACTTGTGATGTCTCTTTTATATCGCTTAAAAATATCATGCAAAGTCTTAAATATCTTTCAAATGGCATCATTATAGTGCTTTTTAAACCACAGTTTGAAGTAGGTTTGCACACAAAACGTAATAAAAAAGGCGTAGTTACTGATGAAAAGGCTATAATTATCGCAAAGGCTAATTTTGAGTCGTTTTGTTTAAATTTAGGGCTAAAACTCATTTTAACAAAAGAGTGTGAAATAACTGGTAAAAATGGAAACAAAGAGTATTTTTATGCATTTAAATAAATTTGACATTGATTCGGTTGCTATTGGTAATTTTGATGGAATTCATAAAGGGCACCAAGAACTCTTAAAAAATCTTACTAAAAATGGCGCTTTGGTTGTTATAGAGATAAATGAAACTAATTTAACTCCTGGTTCAAAAAGAGAGCAATATTCTCACTTCCCATGTTTTTATTATGATTTTTATTTGATTAAAGATATGAGCGGAGATGAGTTTGTAAAAATGCTTTGTAAAGATTTTGTAAATTTAAAAAAGATAGTTGTTGGATATGATTTTAAATTTGCCAAAGATAGAGTTTGTAGCGGATTAGATTTAAAAAAACTTTTTGATGGAGAAGTTATTATAGTTGATGAGTTTAAGCTAAATAATGTTGGCGTACATAGTTCGGATATAAAAAAACTTTTAAAAGATGGCTGTATTTTTGAAGCAAATAACTTTTTAGGAAGACAATACTCGATTGAAGGAAACATTGTGCAAGGTCAAGGTATTGGAAAAAAGGAACTTTACGCTACTTTAAATTTAAATGCTTTTGGATATTTTTTACCAAAAGATGGAGTTTATGCAACCAAAACAAAAGTATTAAACAAAATTTATAACTCTGTAACATTTATAGGAAATAGATTGACTAGCGATGGAAATTTTGCTATAGAAACTCATATATTAGATGATTTTATAAAACAAAAAATAGAAACAGCCGAGATATTTTTTGTTAAATATTTAAGAGAAAATCTCAAATTTAACTCTTATGAAGAGTTAAAAAATCAAATTTCAAAAGATATACAAACAACTAAAATATTACTTGCAAATTTAAATTAATATAGGTAAAACATGAAAGACGAAATTTTTAAACATCCAATATCAAAACAGTTTGAGTTTGATGGTAGCGTAGCAACTGTTTTTGATGATATGATAACTCGCTCTGTTCCATATTATGAAGTATCTCAAAATTTGAGCGTAGAGCTTTTATCAAAACTTCTTAAGCAAAATGGCGTAGTATATGATCTTGGGTGTTCAACTGCATCCATGCTTTTAAAACTTTATGGTCTTAGAAAAGATTTAAATCTAAATGGATGCGATAATGCTCCAAAAATGTTAGAGATTGCTAAAAATAAAGCTTTGGCATATGGAGTTAAGATCAATTTCAAAGAGTGTGATATACTTGAGTGTGAACTTGAAAATTGTGATGCATTTATATTAAATTATACCCTGCAATTCATTAGACCAATAAAAAGAGCTGATTTTATAAAAAAACTTTATGATAAATTAAAAGATGATGGGATATTTTTATTTTCTGAAAAACTTGTTTTTGTAGATAAGAAATTTACAAAAAATGTCATAGAAATATATGAAAATTACAAAGAAAAACAGGGCTATAGTAAATTCGAAATAGCGCAAAAAAGAGAAGCCTTAGAAAACGTTTTGATACCTTATACTGAAGAAGAAAATCGCGAAATGCTTAAAAGCGCAGGCTTTAAAAAAGTAGAATGTATTTTTAGATGGGCAAATTTTGCAGTATTTTTAGCATTTAAATAAAAAATTTTCTAATTTTTGCAGATTTTTTCTACAAAGTATTGACATACATTTTTTTTTAAGATATAATCTACTTTCACGATTTAAGGATGCTGGTGTAGCTCAGTTGGTAGAGCTACTGCCTTGTAAGCAGTAGGTCGGCGGTTCAAGTCCGTTCACCAGCTCCATTTTGTGTAACAGTGTTTGACCAGACAATAAAAAGCAATATTTTGAGGTGAGATACTCAAGAGGCCAACGAGGGCAGACTGTAAATCTGCTGACTATGTCTTCCGTGGTTCGAATCCACGTCTCACCACCATTGCTACAAGCGGGAGTAGCTCAGTTGGCTAGAGCATCAGCCTTCCAAGCTGAGGGTCGCGGGTTCGAGCCCCGTTTCCCGCTCCACTTTTGGATGCCTAAAACTGGGAGCTGTAGATATTATAAAAAAACAGTTTACTAGCCGTGGTTTCCATTATAGTTGTTTGTGGATTGAAGCGAAACTCTGCTTTGCCTTGGCACTTTAAGTGCTCATATGGCTCAGAGGTAGAGCACTTCCTTGGTAAGGAAGAGGTCGCGGGTTCAAGTCCCGCTATGAGCTCCACGCTAAGTATTGCTTATATACACAAACTTGATATTAAAATAAACATATCATATGACGGAGGAAGAAATGGCTAAAGAAAAATTTACTCGTAACAAGCCACACGTAAACATTGGTACTATTGGTCACGTTGATCATGGTAAAACTACATTAACAGCTGCTATATCTGCGGTTCTATCAAGAAAAGGTCTTGCTGAACTTAAAGACTATGATAATATCGATAATGCTCCAGAAGAAAAAGAGCGTGGTATTACTATTGCTACATCTCATATAGAGTATGAGACAGAAAAACGTCACTATGCACACGTTGACTGCCCAGGTCACGCTGACTATGTTAAAAATATGATTACTGGTGCTGCTCAAATGGATGGTGCTATACTTGTTTGTTCAGCTGCTGATGGTCCAATGCCACAAACTAGAGAGCACATTTTACTATCAAGACAAGTTGGTGTTCCATATATCGTTGTTTTCTTAAATAAAGAAGATATGGTTGATGATGCTGAACTTATTGAGCTAGTTGAAGTTGAAGTTAGAGATTTATTAAATGAATATGATTTTCCAGGAGATGATACTCCAATCGTTATTGGCTCAGCTCTTAAAGCTTTAGATGAAGCAAAAGCTGGAAATGATGGTGAATGGTCAGCTAAAATTATGAAACTTATGGATGCTGTTGATAGCTACATTCCAACTCCAACAAGAGATACAGATAAAGATTTTCTTATGCCAATAGAAGATATTTTCTCAATTTCTGGTCGTGGTACAGTTGTAACTGGTAGAATTGAAAAAGGTGTAGTTAAAGTTGGTGAGACTATAGAAATTGTTGGTATTAGACCTACTCAAACAACAACAGTTACTGGTGTTGAAATGTTTAGAAAAGAGCTAGATCAAGGTCAAGCTGGTGATAACGTTGGTATCTTATTGAGAGGTACTAAAAAAGAAGATGTTGAAAGAGGTATGGTTTTATGTAAACCAAAAACAATCACTCCTCATAAAAAATTTGAAGGTGAGGTTTATATCCTTACAAAAGATGAGGGTGGTAGACATACTCCATTCTTTAGTAACTATAGACCACAATTTTATGTAAGAACAACTGATGTTACAGGTTCTATATCTCTTCCAGAAGGAACAGAGATGGTTATGCCTGGTGACAACGTAAAACTTACGGTAGAACTAATCAACCCAATTGCTCTTGAGCAAGGGACTAGATTTGCGATTCGCGAAGGTGGACACACAATCGGTTCAGGCGTTGTTTCAAAAATAATAGAATAAATTTTATAGACAGGGGTAAACCCTGTCATTTTAGATTTAAGGAATATTGATATGGCAAATTCTAGTAGAATTAAAGTAGGTTTAAAATGTTCAGAGTGTGGTGATATAAACTACTCAACATATAAAAACACAAAAACAACTACAGAAAAGTTAGAATTAAAAAAATATTGTCCAAGATTAAAAAAACATACTATTCATAAAGAAATAAAATTAAAATAGTGGGCGAAAGCTATTTAGGGCAGTAGCTCCAACGGTAGAGCGCCGGATTCCAAATCCGATGGTTGGGGGTTCGAATCCCTCCTGCCCTGCCATTTAATAAGGTTAGAGATGGAAAAGTTAATAAGTTATTTTAAGATGTCAAAAATAGAGTTAGGAAAAGTTATATTTCCTACAAAAGAACAGATTAGAAATGCATTTATCACTGTTCTAGCAGTAGTTACAGTTGTATCTCTATTTTTAGCTTTAGTTGATCTGATTATGTCTTTTACTATTTCCAAATTAGTATAGAATTAGGGATTTATAATGGGACATAAATGGTATGCAATACAAACTTATGCTGGAAGTGAGATGGCTGTTAAGAGAGCTATTGAAAATTTAGTACAAGTTAGAGGTATAGAAGATAAATTAAAAGATATTTTGGTTCCAACAGAAGATGTTTTGGAATTTAAAAATGGTAAAGAAAAAATACAAGAAAAAACTCTTTATCCTGGATATTGTTTTGCATGTTTAGATCTTGATACTGCTTTATGGCATGCGATACAGTCTCTTCCAAAAGTTGGAAGATTTATTGGTGAGGCTATGAAGCCAACGCCATTAGGTGATAAAGATATTGCTACTATCTTAGAAAAAACTAATAAAAGAGCGGCGCCTAAACCAAAAATTTCATTTGATGAAGGTGAGAATGTTCGCATAAAAGAAGGCCCATTTGCAAACTTTATAGGTATTGTTGAAGAGTATGATATGGTTCATGGTAAATTAAAACTTAATGTTTCTATATTTGGTAGAAGTACACCAGTTGAAATTTTATATTCACAAGTTGAGAAGATAATATAAGGAGAAGAAGTTTATGGCTAAGAAAGTTGTAGGCGAAATTAAATTACAAATAGCTGCTACAAAGGCTAATCCAAGCCCGCCAGTTGGTCCAGCTCTTGGACAACAAGGTGTAAATATTATGGAGTTTTGTAAAGCTTTTAATGAAAGAACAAAAGATATGGCTGGATTTAATATACCAGTTGTTATAACTGTTTATGCTGATAAAAGTTTTACTTTCATAACAAAACAACCACCTGCTACAGATCTTATTAAAAAAGCTGCAGGGATATCTAAGGGTTCAGATAATCCACTTAAAAATAAAGTGGCAAAAATTACTAAAGCACAAATTTTAGATATCGTTGATAAAAAAATTGCTGACTTAAACACAAAAGATAAAGAGCAAGCTGCTAGAATAATTGCAGGTTCAGCTCGTTCAATGGGTGTTCAAGTAGTTGACTAAACCTTTTTACCGCCAAGGTTTAAAATAAGGCGGAAGCACTTTTATAAATGCGGAGAAAAATACAATGGCAAAAGTTACTAAAAGATTTAATGAATTATTAAAAAAAGTTGATTCTAATAAGACATATAGTTTAAGTGAAGGTATTCAAACTATTAAAGGTTTATCATCTGCTAAATTTGATGAAACTGTTGAAATAGCTTTAAAACTAAATGTTGATCCAAGACATGCTGATCAAATGGTTAGAGGATCAGTTGTTCTTCCAGCAGGTACTGGTAAAAAAGTTCGCGTAGCTGTTATTGCAAAAGATGCAAAAGCTGATGAGGCAACTAAGGCTGGTGCGGATATTGTAGGAAGCGATGAACTTATAGAAGATATCCAAAAAGGTATTATGAATTTTGATGTTTTAATAGCAACACCAAATTTAATGGGACTAGTAGGTAAAGTAGGTAGAATACTTGGTCCAAAAGGTTTAATGCCAAACCCAAAAACAGGTACAGTTACTATGGATGTAGCTCAAGCTGTAAATAATGCAAAAAGTGGTCAGGTAAATTTCCGTGTTGATAAACAAGGAAATATTCATGCTGGCGTTGGTAAAGTAAGCTTTAGTGTAGAACAACTAAATGATAATATTTCAACTTTTATTAAAGCTATAAATAGGCATAAACCAGCATCTGCAAAAGGTAGATATGTGAAAAATGCTTCTTTGTCACTTACAATGAGTCCTTCGGTTGTACTTGATACTCAAGAAGTTATGGATTTAAAATAATTTAACGATAAAATTGTTGATATCTTAGATTGGAGATAGTCGAGGCGTAGGCTTAATTGGGATTTTTATCCCTCTCTGCTTGAAATCGCCGGTCGGAAAGGAGATAAAATGATAAGAAGCGAAAAAGCAAAACTAGTTTCAGAATTACAAGAAGAATTTTCATCATCTGAGGCTATTGTTGTATGTGACTTCAAAGGTTTAGGTGTTAAACAACTTGAACTTTTACGTGCAAGTGCTAAAGAAAAAGATGTTAGCGTTCAAGTTATCAAAAATACACTTGCAAAAGTTGCTCTTAAAAAAGCTGGCATAGAGGCTCTTGATTTTAGAGATACAAACATTTTTGTTTGGGGAAAAGATCAGCTAGCAGTTACAAAAGTTGTAGCTAAATTTGAAGAAACAAGCAATATTTTCAAGATTAAAACAGCTTATATTGAAAATGAAGTTGCTAGCGTTGAGAAAGTTGTGGCTTTATCAAAAATGCCAAGTCGCGACGAGCTTATTGCTATGCTTTTACAAGTGTGGAATGCGCCTTTACAAAATTTTGTTATAGGGCTAAATGCGCTTAAAGAGAAAAAAGCACAAGAAAGTGCATAAAAATTAGGAGAATAAAATGGCAGTTACTAAAGAAGATGTATTAGAGTTTATTTCAGGTCTTTCAGTTCTTGAACTTTCAGAACTTGTAAAAGAATTCGAAGAAAAATTTGGTGTTAGTGCGGCTCCAGTTGTTATGGCTGGTGGTGCAGCTGGTGGTGCAGCTGGTGGTGCAGCTGAAGAGAAAACAGAATTTGATGTTATCTTAACAGATGCTGGTGATAAAAAAATTAATGTTATTAAGGTTGTTAGAGCTCTTACTGGTCTTGGACTTAAAGAAGCTAAAGATGCAACTGAAAATACTCCATCAACAATCAAAGAAGGTATCAGTAAAGCTGATGCTGAAGAAGCAAAAAAACAGCTTGAAGAAGCTGGCGCTAAGGTTGAGCTTAAATAATTCGGGGAAGGGAAATATATCCCTTCCAAATTTGATGCCAAATTTTTGGCTAAATACTTTTCTTTCAAATAAATACCAAGAGGTAGTCGCATGTTAAACAGCTTACGCTCTGGAAATCGTCTTAGAGTTAATTATTCTGATATAGTTAACGAGATAGATGTTCCAAATTTATTAAAATTACAACAAACAAGTTTCAGTTATTTTTTAGACTTAAATACTAACACAGCAGGCAGTGGTCTTGAAAAAGTTTTTAAATCAATATTTCCTATACATGATCCACAAAATAGACTTACTTTAGAATATGTCGGCAGTGAATTAGGTAAACCAAAATATACAGTTAAAGAGTGTATTGAAAGAGGTCTTACATATTGTGTAAACCTTAAAATGAAAATTAGACTTATATTACATGAAAAAGATGAAAAAACCGGTGAAAAAATAGGTATAAAGGATATAAAAGAACAAGATATTTATATCCATGATATTCCGCTTATGACAGATAGAATTTCATTTATAATAAATGGTGTTGAAAGGGTGGTTGTAAATCAGCTTCATAGAAGTCCAGGCGTTATTTTTAAAGAAGAAGAAAGCCCAACTGTAGTAAATAAACTTATTTATACAGCACAAATTATACCAGATAGAGGTAGTTGGCTATATTTTGAATACGATGCAAAAGATGTTTTGTATGTTAGAATAAATAAAAGAAGAAAAGTTCCAATTACTATACTTTTTAGAGCTCTTGGATATACAAAACATGATATTATAAAACTTTTCTATCCTATAAAAACTATATATATCAAAAATAATAAATTTCTAACAGACTTTGATCCAAACGATTATTTAAATAGGGTTGAATACGATATAAAAGATGAAAAAGGTAATGTTGTTCATAGTGCAGGAAAACGTCTTACAAAGAAAAAAGCAGAAAAGATGCTTGAAGATGGTTTAAAAATAGTAGAATATCCAGCCGAAATTCTTATAGATAGATATCTTTCATCTCCTATTATTGATAGAGATAGTGGAGAAGTTGTATATGATATACTTTCTCAACTTGATGAAAATAAATTAACAAAAATTTTAGAGACTCAAAAAAGCATTCAAATAGCAAATGATAGAGCAACTGGGGTCGATAATTCTATAATAAACTCATTTATCCAGGATGGTGAAACTCTTAAACTTTTAAAACAAACTGAAGGCATAGAAGATGAAAATGATCTCTCTGCCATAAGAATATATAAAGTTATGAGACCAGGTGAGCCGGTTGTAAAAGAGGCTGCTAAGGCTTTTATGCATGATCTTTTCTTTAATCCTGAAAGATATGACTTAACAAAAGTTGGTCGTATGAAAATGAATCACAAACTTGGCCTTGATGCACCAGAATATGTAACTGTTTTAACAAGTGAAGATATTATAAAAACTGCAAAATACCTTATAAAAGTTAAAAATGGTCAAGGATATATAGACGATAGAGATCACTTAGGAAATAGACGTATTAGATCTATTGGCGAGCTTTTAGCAAACGAGATACATCTAGGTTTTGTTAAAATGCAAAAAGCTATCAGAGACAAATTTACAGCAATAAGTGGCAACATAGAAGAGATTATGCCATATGATTTGATAAATCCAAAAACTATAAGTACTACTTTGCTTGAGTTTTTTACAAGTGGACAACTTAGTCAATTTATGGATCAAACAAATCCACTTAGTGAAGTTACCCATAAAAGAAGACTTTCTGCTCTTGGAGAAGGTGGTTTAGTTAAAGAAAGAGCTGGATTTGAAGTTCGTGACGTTCATCCAACTCACTATGGTAGAATTTGCCCTATTGAAACTCCAGAAGGTCAAAATATTGGTCTTATTAATACACTTTCAACTTATGCAAAAGTTAATGATCTTGGTTTTGTAGAAGCACCATATAGAAAAGTTGTAGATGGAAAAGTTACAAATGAGGTTGTTTATCTTACAGCAACTCAAGAAGAAGGTCTTGTTATAGCTCCAGCATCGGCAACTCTTGATGAAAAAGGCAATATTATAGATGAAATTCTTGAGGTTAGAAAAGATGGAGAGACAATTCTTGCTAAGAGAGAAGATGTTAGTTTAATTGATCTTTGTTCTGGCATGATAGCTGGTGTTGCGGCTTCTCTTATACCTTTCCTAGAACATGATGATGCTAACCGTGCCCTAATGGGATCAAACATGCAGCGTCAAGCTGTTCCTTTGCTAAAAACTACAGCTCCTATTGTTGGAACTGGTATGGAAGCTATTATAGCTAGAGATTCTTGGGAATCAATAAAAGCTAAACGTGCAGGTATAGTTGAAAAAGTAGATAGTAAAAATATATTTATTTTAGGTGAAGATAAAGATGGCCCATATATAGATCATTATTCGCTAGAAAAAAATCTTAGAACAAACCAAAACACAACTTTTGGAGAACATCCAATAGTTAAAAAAGGTGAATTTGTTAAAGCAAATCAAATCATAGCAGATGGTCCAAGTATGGAAAATGGCGAACTTGCTCTTGGTAAAAATGCTCTTATAGCTTTCATGCCTTGGAACGGATATAATTACGAAGATGCTGTTGTTATGAGTGAAGGAATGATTAGGAAAGATGCCTTTACAAGCGTTCACATCTATGAAAAAGAGATTGAAGCAAGAGAGTTAAAAGATGGCGTAGAAGAGATAACTAAAGATATCCCAAATGTAAAAGAAGAAGATCTTATGCATCTTGATGAAAGCGGTATCGTAAAAATAGGAACACAGGTTACTCCTGGTATGATTTTAGTTGGTAAAGTTAGTCCTAAGGGCGAAGTTAAACCAACTCCAGAAGAGAGACTTTTAAGAGCGATATTTGGCGAAAAAGCTGGACATGTTGTAAACAAATCACTTTATGCTGGCGCTTCCATGGAAGGTGTTGTTGTAGATGTTAAAATCTTTACTAAAAAAGGTTATGAAAAAGACAGTAGAACAGTAAAAGCTTATGAAGACGAGAAATCTGTTTTAGAAAAAGAACATCATGACAGACTTTTGATGTTAGACAGAGAAGAGATGTTAAAAGTTACAAGTCTTCTTTCTAAAACTCCTTTAAATCAAGATCAGACAATTGGAGATGTAGAGTATAAAAAGGGCTCTCTTGTACCAGTTGATGCACTTGAGTCAATGAACAGATTTACTTTAAATTCTTTTGTTAAAAGTTTTGCCAAAAATATACAAAAACAATATGATGATCTAAAAAATTATTTCCAAAACGAGAAAAAGAAATTTAAAGAAGAACATGATGAAAAGCTTGAAATTTTAGAAAAAGATGATATTTTGCCAAGTGGTGTTGTTAAGCTTGTAAAAGTTTATATCGCTACAAAAAGAAAACTAAAAGTTGGCGATAAAATGGCAGGTCGTCACGGAAACAAAGGTATTGTTTCAAATATTGTTCCAGAGGTTGATATGCCTTATCTTCCAAACGGGAGACCTGTTGACATAGTTCTAAATCCATTGGGCGTTCCAAGTCGTATGAATATAGGTCAAATTTTAGAGTGTCATTTAGGCTTAGTTGGTTGGAAACTTGGCGAGCAAATAGAACAAATTTTTGAAGAAAAAACAAGCGAATGGATAAAAGATTTAAGAAAGAAAATGATAGAAATCGCTTCTCTTTCAAAACTTGTTGATGCTAAAAAAGCTTTAAAAGATATGAGTGATGAAGACTTACTTAAATATGCAAGAGATTGGTCAAAGGGCGTTAAATTTGCTACCCACATTTTTGAGGGTGTAAATGTTGATGACTTTGCTAAACTTTTTGAAATGGCAGGCATCGATCCTGATGGTAAAACTGTGCTTTATGATGGAAGAACTGGAAGTAAGATAAATGAAAGAGTTCATGTTGGATGCATGTATTATCTTAAGCTTCACCATCTTGTTGATGAAAAAGTTCACGCAAGAAGCACTGGTCCATATTCTCTTGTAACACAACAACCAGTTGGTGGTAAAGCACTATTTGGTGGACAAAGATTTGGAGAGATGGAAGTTTGGGCATTAGAGGCGTATGGTGCTGCTTATACTCTAAGAGAGATGCTTACAATAAAATCAGATGATGTTGATGGAAGATTGGAAGCATATAAGGCTATAACAAGAGGCGAAAATGTGCTAGTTACAGGTATACCTGAAACATTTTTTGTTTTAACAAATGAACTTAAGTCATTAGCGCTTGATGTTGAAATTTTTGATGAGGTAGATGAAGATGAGTGAGTTAAAACCTATAGAGATTAAAGAAGAAGAAAAGCCAAGGGATTTTAAAGCATTTCAACTTATGCTTGCAAGCCCTGAGAAAATAAGATCTTGGAGTCATGGCGAGGTTAAAAAACCAGAAACTATTAACTACCGAACATTAAAACCAGAAAGAGACGGTCTTTTTTGTGCTAAAATTTTTGGCCCTATAAGAGACTATGAGTGCCTTTGTGGAAAATATAAAAAAATGCGCTATAAAGGCATTAAATGTGAAAAATGTGGTGTTGAAGTTACTACATCTAAAGTTAGACGCTCAAGAATGGGTCATATAGAGCTTGTAACTCCAGTTGCTCATATTTGGTATGTAAATTCTTTACCAAGCAGAATAGGAACTTTGCTTGGTATAAAGATGAAAGATTTAGAGCGCGTTCTTTATTACGAGGCTTACATTGTAGAAAACCCTGGTGAAGCTTACTATGATAACGAAAATTCTAAAAAAGTAGAGTATTGCCACATCTTAAATGAAGAGCAATATCAATCTTTGGTAGATAGATATGCTGATAGTGGCTTTAAAGCTAGAATGGGTGGAGAAGTTATTAGAGATCTTTTAAGTGAGCTAGATTTAGTCCAAATTCACAACAATCTAAAAGAAGAATATGAGGCTACAAACTCTGAAGCTAAAAAGAAAACTTTAGTAAAAAGACTTAAAGTTATAGAGTCATTTTTAGAAAGTGGAAATCGCCCAGAGTGGATGATGATAACAAACTTACCAGTTCTTCCACCTGATCTTAGACCACTAGTTGGTTTAGATGGGGGTAAATTTGCTGTTTCGGATGTAAATGACCTCTATAGAAGAGTTATAAACAGAAATAGTCGTTTAAAAAGATTAATGGAGCTTGATGCGCCTGAAATTATTGTTAGAAATGAAAAAAGAATGCTACAAGAAGCAGTTGATGCTCTTTTTGATAATGGAAGACGTGCAAATGCTGTAAAAGGTGCAAATAAACGACCGCTAAAATCATTAAGTGAAATTATTAAAGGTAAACAAGGTCGCTTCAGACAAAACCTACTTGGAAAAAGAGTTGACTTTTCTGGTCGTAGTGTTATAGTTGTAGGCCCACATCTAAGAATGGATCAATGTGGTCTTCCTAAAACTATGGCTTTAGAGTTATTTAAACCACATCTTATAGCAAGACTACAAGAAAAAGGCTATGCTACAACTGTAAAACAAGCTAAAAAGATGATAGATGATAAAAATAATGAAGTATGGGAATGTTTAGAAGAGGTTGTTAAAGATCATCCAGTTATGTTAAACCGTGCCCCAACACTTCATAAGCTTTCTATCCAAGCATTTCACCCAGTACTAGTTGATGGTAAGGCTATAAAACTTCATCCATTAGTTTGTTCTGCATTCAACGCAGACTTTGATGGTGACCAAATGGCTATTCACGTGCCACTTTCTCAAGAAGCAATAGCAGAGTGCAAGATTATGATGTTAAGTTCAATGAATATCTTGCTTCCTGCAAGCGGTAAGGCTGTCGCAGTTCCTTCTCAAGATATGGTTTTAGGAATTTACTATCTTTCGCTTATAAAAGACGGTGCGTTTGGAGAAAATAAGATTTTTGGTAACGTTGATGAAGTGAGACTTGCTGTTGAATATGGTTATCTTGATCATCATGCAAAACTAAAAACTATAATAGATGGCAAAACTGTATTTACAACAGCTGGAAGGCTTATTATAAAATCAATCATTCCAGATTTTGTTCCAGAAGAGATGTGGAATAAAATCATGAAGAAAAAAGATATCGCAAGCTTGGTTGATTATGTTTATAAAAATGGTGGCTTTGAAATAAGTGCAAGTTTTCTTGATTCGCTTAAAAATCTTGGTTTTAGATATGCAACAAAGGCAGGTATTTCTATATCTGTTGATGATATCATTGTTCCTGAAAATAAAGGAAAATATGTTCAAGATGCTAAAAACCAAGTAAAAGAGATACAAAATCAATACGGCGCAGGTTTATTAACTGATTCAGAGAGATATAATAAGATAGTTGATATATGGACTGAAGCTAGCAATAAAGTTGCAAGCGAAATGATGAAGCTTATAAAAGAAAACAAAAGTGGATTTAATTCTATCTACATGATGGCAGATAGTGGGGCTAGAGGTAGTACAGCTCAAATTAGGCAGCTTGCTGGTATGCGTGGCCTTATGACAAAGCCAGACGGCTCTATTATTGAAACTCCTATCATTTCAAATTTCCGTGAAGGGTTAAATGTTTTAGAGTATTTCATCTCTACTCACGGTGCTAGAAAAGGTCTTGCTGATACCGCGTTAAAAACTGCAAATGCTGGTTATCTTACAAGAAAACTTATAGATGTAGGACAAAATGTTAAAGTTACAATGCATGATTGTGGAACCCATGAAGGCGTAGAAATAACTGAGATCACTGAAAATGGTGAACTTATAGAGAGCTTAGAAGAGAGAATTGTAGGAAGAGTAGTAAGTGGGGATGTTATCGATCCTATCACAAATGAAATTTTATTTAGCGAAGGTACCCTTATAGATGAAACAAAAGCAAGAGAGATAGCTGATGCTGGTATAAAATCTGTAAGCATTAGAACTCCTGTAACTTGCAAAGCAAAAAAAGGCGTATGTGCTAAATGTTATGGTGTAAATCTTGCTGAGGGCAAGCTTGTAAAATCAGGAGAAGCTGTTGGTATTATATCAGCTCAATCAATTGGTGAGCCTGGAACACAGCTTACTCTAAGAACATTTCACATTGGTGGTACTGCTTCAGCTGGGCAACAAGCTCGTAAGATTGAAGCTACTAAAGAAGGTTTCATAAGATATTATAATGTACAAACTTATGAAAATAACAAAAAGCAAATTGTTGCAAATAGAAGAAATGCTGCTGTGCTTTTGGTTGAGCCTAAGATAAAAGCTGAGTTTGATGGTATTATAGATATAGATATGGCACATGATGATGTAAGTATCATTGTAAAAGGTGCTAAAGATGAAGCGAAATATACTCTTAGAAAACAAGACATTGCTAAGCCAAATGAACTTGCTGGTGTTAGTGGAAAAGTTGAAGGTAAATTTTATATATCATATAAAGCTGGCGATAAAGTAAAAGAAAACGAAAGTATTGTTGAGGTTATAAAAGAAGGTTATAATATACCTAATCGTATTCCTTATGCAAGTGAACTTATGGTACGAAATGGCGAGCCTGTAACACAAAAGATAACATCTGGAGCTAGTGGTATGCTTAAATTTTATCTTTTAAATGGCGATTACCTAGAAAGAAAGAAAGATATTAAAAAAGGGCATATAGTAACAGAAAAAGGTCTTTTTGTTGTTGTTGCAGATGAAGACGATAGAGAGGCAACAAGGCACTATATACCAAGAGAGTCTATAATAGAATTTGATGATAGTTCTAATGTTGATATAAAAAGCATTATAGCTAGACCTAAAAAAGAAGAAAAAACTGTTATAGCTCAATGGGATCCATATTCAAATCCAGTTATATCAGAAGCTGACGGTAAGGTATCTTTTGATCAAATTGAACCAGATAGAAGTGTAACAGCACAATATGATGAGACAACAGGTCAAACTCGTCTTGTTATAAACGAGTATTTGCCAAGCGGTATAAAACCTACTATAATTGTTACAACAGCTGATGGAAGAATGCTTAAATATCCGCTTGAGCCAAAAACTGCTATTTTTGTTGATGAGGGCGCAAGTATAAAACAAGCTGATATCCTAGCTAAAACACCTAAAGCTATAGCAAAATCTCAAGATATTACTGGAGGTCTACCTAGGGTTAGTGAGCTTTTTGAAGCAAGAAGACCTAAAAATGCAGCAATTATTGCTGATATTGATGGCATAATAAGATTTGATAAACCTTTAAGATCAAAAGAAAAGATTACCATAGAAGGAACAGATGGTAGAACGCATCAATACCTTGTAGATAAAGATAGAAAAATTCAAGTTAGAGATGGTGAGTTTGTTCATGCTGGAGAAAAAATTACAGATGGTGTTATAAGCAGCCATGATGTGCTTAAAATATTAGGCGAAAAAGCACTTCATTATTATTTGATTAGTGAGATTCAACAAGTTTATCGTTCACAAGGTGTTGCGATAGCTGATAAACATATAGAAATTATAGTTTCTCAAATGCTAAGACAAGTTAAAATTGTTGATAGCGGTGATACAAACTTCATTGTAGGCGATTTAGTCAGTAAGAGAAAATTCCGTGAAGAAAATGCTAGAATCATGAAAATGAATGGAGAGCCTGCGCTAGCCGAGCCAGTTCTTCTTGGTGTTACAAGAGCGGCTATTGGAAGTGATAGTGTTATTTCGGCTGCCTCGTTCCAAGAAACTACTAAGGTTTTAACAGAAGCTAGCATTGCTGGAAAATTTGATTATCTAGAAGATCTAAAAGAAAATGTTATCATCGGTCGCATGATTCCTGTTGGAACTGGTTTTCATCAAGATAAAAAATTAAGACTTATATATCCAGAAGATAAAGAGTAACAAATTTGGAAAGAGGTTGCTCTTTCCTTTTGTTTTTTGGATATAATTTATACTCATTTTAATTAGGAGAAAGTAAATGGCGTATTCTATGGGAGATTTAAAAAAAGGTCTAAAAATAGAGTTAGAGGGTGTTCCATATAAAATTGTAGAGTATCAACATGTAAAACCTGGTAAAGGAGCAGCTTTTGTTAGGGTAAAAATAAAATCATATATTGATGGTAGGGTTTTAGAAAAGACTTTTCATGCAGGGGACAAATGCGAAGCTCCAAATTTAGAAGATAAGCAAATGCAATATCTTTATGATGATGGTGAGTTTTGCCAATTTATGGATACCACTACTTATGAGCAAGTTGCTATTAGTGATGAAGAAGTTGGCGAAAACAAAAAATGGATGTTAGATGGTATGATGGTTGATGTACTTTTTCATAATGGCAAAGCAATCGGTCTAGAAGTTCCGCAAGTTGTAGAATTAAAGATAGTAGAAACTGCACCAAATTTTCGTGGAGATACACAAGGAAGCAATAAAAAGCCAGCTACGCTTGAAACAGGCGCTGTTGTACAAATTCCTTTTCATGTATTAGAAGGTGAAGTTATACGCGTTGATACAGTTAGGGGCGAATATATAGAAAGAGCAAATAAATAAGTTCTTATAAATTTGTATCTGTTAAATTTAAAAACAGATACAAATCTTATTTTTAAATTTAAGCTACTTTGATGAGCTCTAAAATCTCACCATTGTTAGGAAATCTACCTATATCTCTTTTTGAGAATATAACTTTTCCATCAACTTCAACTATGAAGTTACCGCCACTACCCACTATAAGATCTATATTTGCATCATTATAGACATTTTTTATCTCTTTTTCCACCCTGGAAGCTTGTGGTCTATAAGATCAAGAGTTGCAATATGTAATTTTTACATCCATTCTTTAACCTTTTATTTTAAATACAAGAAATTATAATAGATAAAATTAAATTTATTATAACTGTGTATAATGGATAGAAAATTAACAGTAAGGATTTTTTATGAAAGTAGCAGTTATATTGGCAACAGGTTTTGAAGAAATAGAAGCAATTAGTATCATAGATATTTTAAGAAGAGGTGATATTGAATGTTTGAGTGTTGGTCTAGATAGAAGAAAGGTTGAGGGTGCTCATAATATAGTTGTATATACAGACATTGTGCTAGATGATTTGAATGTAGATGAATTTGATATGATTATTTTGCCAGGTGGTTTACCAGGAGCTGATAATCTTGCAAATAGTAAAAAACTTATAGATATACTACACTCTTTTGACGCAAATAATAAACGCATTGGCGCTATATGTGCTTCACCATTTGTGTTAGCTAAGGCTGATTTGATTAAAAACTCATATACTTGTTATCCTGGATTTGAGAAAAAAGTTGATAAAAATGGATATATGCCGAATCAAAATGTAGTTAGAGATCACAATATTATGACATCTCGTGGCCCAGCAACTGCTATGGAATTTGCTCTTGAAATTTTAAGAGAATTAAAGGGTGAAAAAACATACAATGAGATAAAAGAAGGCTTGCTTTTTGTATAAATTTTAACTTTTTGTAACAAAATTTAAAATTTGTTAAATATTTTATAAAACTTTACTAGAAATGTATATAATTTTGATATAATGTTTGTATCCAAATTGAATTTGGAAAATAAAGCAAGGAATGTGTTCAGTGAATATTTATGTTGGTAATTTGTCATATCGTATGACAGAAGCGGAGTTAAGGTCTACTTTTGAGACTTATGGATCAGTAAGTCGTGCAAAAATAGTAAAAGATAGAGAAACAAATCGTTCTAAGGGATTTGGTTTTGTAGAAATGGAAAGCGCAAGCGAAGGCTCAAAAGCGATCGAGGCTTTAAATGATACCGACATTGGTGGTAGAAAACTTAGAGTAAACGAAGCTAGACCTAGAGATTAGTAAAAAAGGGCAGCTTTGCCCTTTTTGCAATTTAGTTGTAAAAATACAAATCTTATACAAAATTTCATCCTTTTTCTTTTTTATCTATTAGTTTTTTAAAATTTATTATAAGTTTAATTAGATAAAATTAAATTTTAATACAAAATTTAAAGGCTTGTTTATTATGAAAAATGTTCTAAGTATTGCTGGCGTTGATCCAAGTGGTGGAGCTGGTATTATAGCTGATTTAAAGGTTTTTATAGTTCATGACGTTTTTGCGATGGGTGTTGTAACTGCTACAACATCTCAAAACACTCAAGGTCTTTTTGGTATGCAGCTAATTGATACTTCTATGATAGAAGATGGTATAAGAAGAATTTTTGATGACATCAAAGTTGATGCAATAAAAATAGGCGTAGTTCCAAGTGTGGATATTATAAAAACAGTTGCAAACACATTAAAAAGTATACCAAATTTGCCGCCAGTTGTACTTGACCCTGTGATGAGTTGTAAAAATGGTGATATTTGGCTAGAAGAAAACTCTCAAAAAACTCTTGTAAGTGAACTTTTCCCATTATCTTATGTTATAACTCCTAATTTATATGAAGCACAGCAAATTTTAGGCAAAAAATTAAATAATGAGATTGATTTTAAAGACGCATGTGTAAATTTAACTAAATTTGGTGCAAAAAATGTATATCTAAAAGCTGGAAATGTAAACGGCACTTCTTTAGATATTTTCTATGATGGTAAAGATTTTGAACTATTAAAAACACCTAGAATAAACTCAAACCATACTCATGGTACAGGATGTTCTCTCTCAAGTGCTATTGCTTCAAATTTAGCAAATGGAGAGAGTGTAAAAAATGCGTGTATTAATGCAAAAAAGTATATTACAGGCGCTATTGCTCATCCTGCCATGATAGGATCTGGATGCAATCCAATAGACCATTTTTATAAAAATCATATATAAAAGAGAGTTAGTAAATTAAAGGCACTTAATGTGCCAAAATTTACTTTTTATTATTTTGAGAATTTAGTTATGTTTTTTTGATTTACTGGAACATCTAGCATGTGTAAATTTACATATCTAAGATCTTCTATTGTGTAAAATGCCCATGGATTATGTTCTTTTATTATTGGTATTATAGTGTCAATTTGCGAGCGTTTTATTACAACAAATAGTATATCTATATCGCCTTGATTTCCTTTTGCATTTATCATACTTACATCATGTCCATTATTTCTTAAAGTGTTTGCCAAAGTAAGAGCTTTTATTTTGGGGATTATCCTAATTACAACATGCCCTAAAGCTAGCCTTTCTTCAAGAAGTATGCCAAAGAGATTTCCAAGAGCAAAACCAAGTGCGTAGGCTACATAATTTTGCCATCCATCTAAACGAGACATCACTTGGGTTATAGCCATTAACCATATTAAAATTTCAAAAAAACCCAAAATAGGCGCTATAAATTTTTTACCTTTTGAAACAAAAATGATTCTTATGGTTCCAATGGTAACATCTATAATTCTTGCTAAACATATTAAAACAGGTATGCCTACATACCTAAACATGTCGCTTTGCAAAAATTCATTCATATCAATGCCTTTTTAATTTTATTTATGATTGTATCAAATTAATAAAAAGTTTCCAAATATTTTACATTAATTTTACGATGATGATTTAATATGTCTTAATGCTAACTAAAAAAGGAGTGCAAAAATGGATAGAAGAAGCTTTCTAAAAGGCACAGCTGGTATTGGCACATTAGCAGCCTTAGAGTTAAACTTAGGCGCTAATGCAAAAGATATCGTAGAAGGTGCTGGAGTAAACAAGAATGTTGGGAGCGTGTGCGAAATGTGTTCCTCGCGCTGTCCTATAGACGTAAGAGTTGAAAATGGCAAATGTGCTTTAATAACTGGAAACAAAAAGTTTTCATCAAACAAAACATCAGTTTGTGCAAGAGGCGGTGCGGGATTAAATCAACTTTACGATAAAGATAGGCTCGTAAAACCGCTTATAAGAGAAGGTAAGAGAGGTGAGGGTAAATGGCGTGAAGTTAGCTATGATGAAGCTTTGAAATATTGTGCTGATAAGCTAAATGAGATTAAACAAAAATACGGTGCACAAAGTGTAGTATTTACATCAAAAACAGGTGAAAGTCATGATCAAATAACAAATTTTGCCTGTAGCTACGGAAGCCAAAATGTATTTTCTCATTGGTCATGTTGCCCTATATCATACAATATAGCAGTTCCTCATACATTTGGCGCAGTACCAAAAAGAGATTTTAAAAGTGCTAAATATGTTGTAAATTTCGGTCATAATCTTTTTGAGGGAATTGATATATCAGAATCTAGAAAATTAATGGATTTTGCTGATAAAAAAGATACAAAGCTTTTGGTTTTAGAGCCAAGATTTAGCGTAGTTGCATCTAAAGCTGATGAGTGGTTACCTGTTAAGCCTGGAACAGACTTAGCATTTTTGATGTCTATTATTCATGTATGGATAAGAGATGGCAAATATGATAAAAAATTTGTTGAAAAATATACAATAGGTTTTGATGAGGTTGCAAAAAGTGTTGAAGCATCAACACCAAAATGGCAAGAAGCTATAACTGGTATAAAAGCAGAAACAGTTGAGAGAATTGCTAATGAAATTTACTCAAAAGCCCCGCAAGTTATAATAGATTGGGGCCATAAAACAACCACAACAAGAGCAGAATACCAAAGAACAAGAGCTATAGCTATAGCTAATGCATTGATGGGCAATTTTGAGAAAAAAGGTGGAATTTACTTTGGTAAAAACTCTGAGAAGTTTAATCAGCTTTGTGGAGAAGAGTTATTTCCAACACTAGAAAATCCAAACAAAGACTTTAAAATACCAAAAGGCCCAAGGATTGATGGATGTGGTGAAGAAGGAAGTAGACACTTTTTTGTTCCTAGAAAACATGGTGTTTTAATGGATATAGCTCCTGCTATTTTAAGCTCTAAACCTTATCCTATAAAAGGATGGGTAAACACGAGATTTAATCATCTTATTAATGTTGCTGGAACAGAAGAATCAATAAAAGCTATTAATGCGCTTGATTTTGTAATGTCAATTGATGTTTATATGAGCGATTTTAGTCAATATGCTGATGTTGTTATACCAGAGGCAACTTATCTTGAAAGAGATGAGGGTATTCAAGATAAATCAGGTACAGCGCCAGGCTTTTACATGAGAAACAAAGCAGTTGAGCCAATAAACGGTACGCTAAGTGGATATGAGATATTTAGAAAACTTGCTAAAATTATGAATATCGACAGTCTTTATAAATGGAATGATATTAATGAGTTTAGAATGATTCAAGCAAAAGGCGATGCTAAGCTTCTTGAGGCGCTTATAAAAGACGGATATGTAACATGGAAAGTGCCACAAGTTTACTATAGAGAAGCAAACTTTGTTTCTAAATTTGTAGAAGCTTATCCAAATGCAGCTAAATTTGTTGATGAGAATGGAGAAATGAGTTCTGAAATGAAATTCAAAACTCCAAGTGGCAAGATAGAGCTATTCTCATTGCAAGTCGAAGAAAAACTACCTGGTGAAGGCTGTTTAAATACAAACAATATGGATGTATTTGATGGTCATGAGTTGTGCTTGATGACAGGTAAAACTCCAATACATACAAATGGACATACTCAAAATATCAAAGTTCTTAATGATATGATGAAAGAATCTCCTATTTGGATAAATACAAAAACAGCTAACAAAAAAGGCCTAAAAACTGGTGATAAAATTATGTTAAAAAATCAATTTGGCGAAGAAAAAGGTTCTGTTTTTGTAACTGAGGGTATAAGAGAAGATTCTCTTTTTGTTTATCATGGATTTGGTCATACAAGCAAAGAGTTAAAAAGAACTTATGGTGATGGAACTAACCAAAGTAAAATTTTAAATCCAGCCGATGGAAATGTTTGTGGCACAATGGTTACAAATGTTGGTGTTGATATAGTAAAGTTATAAGGTGGCTAAAATGAAAAAATATGTAATGATACACGATGAAAATTTATGCATAGGATGCCAAGCTTGCTCTGTTGCATGTAGAAATGAAAACCATGTAAGTGATGGAGTTTATAGACTTCAAGTACATGCGAACATGAAAGGAACCTTTCCAAATTTGCAAATAAATTTTGAAAGACAAAGTTGTGTTATGTGCGAAGAAAGTCCTTGCGTGGATGTATGTCCAACTAGAGCTAGCTTTAAAACAGAAGATGGCATAACTTTAGTTGATCCAAGAACTTGCGTAAGCTGTAAATACTGCGTTTTAGCATGTCCTTATGATGCAAGATTTGTAGATCCTGTTACTAAAGTTATAGGCAAATGCACATTTTTTTATGAAAGTAGATTGGCTGCAGGGCTTGATCCAGCCTGTGTGACAGTTTGTCCTACAAATGCTTTAATATTTGGAGATGCAAATGATAAAAATAGTGCAGTTAGTAAAGCTTTGGCAACTAATAGCGTGATATATCCTAAGGCTCATAAAGGAACAAAGCCATCTTTAGGATACATAAAAAATAGAAGAGGGGGATATCATGAATAATATGTGGGGAGATATGGCGCAATATGACGCTATTTACTGGCCATGGCCGATTGCTGTATATCTATTTTTAGCTGGACTTAGTGCAGGTTGTACTATCATTGCGCTTCTTGTAAAATGGAACAAACACGCAGATAACACTTCATCTATTTGGGATGCTATGGTAAAAGCCGGAGCTATAACGGCACCTATTGCTATTATTGCTGGACTATTACTACTTATATTTGATCTTGGTAAGCCACTTAGCTTTTATTGGTTGCTCATAACATATAATTTTGGTTCTGTTATGAGTCTTGGTGTTTTATTTTTACTAATTTATACACCACTTAGCGTTCTTTTTGCATTTATTATATTTGAGGATAATATAGAAAAAAGTAGCACTTTATCTGTATTTAGCTTTATTCCAAGAATAATTAGAAGTTTTGCAAGTATATCAAAATTTGTAGAGTATATTTTGTTAATACTGGCAATTTGTGTAGGAATGTATACAGGGTTTTTGCTTAGTGCTATTGGCAAAATTCCATTATGGAATACCCCTATTTTACCTATTTTATTCTTAGTTTCTGGATTTTCAAGTGGAATTGCAGCAAACATACTTATTGGGATGGCATTTTTTAAAGGTTCATTAAACAAAGATAGCATAAAATATCTTTTAGTTTTAGATTTACGTGCTATACTTTTTGAGTTACCTTTGCTTTTCATTTTGTTTGTAGGTATGAAATTTGAAGGTGGACAGAGTGCAGTTGCTGCTTCACAAGCGCTTAGTCATGGATTTTATGGAAATTTATTTTGGATAGTTGTTGTTGGAATTGGACTTTTAACACCTATCATCATAGCTGTTACTGCGCTTAAAAACCACGCGTATAAACCAGGTTTTATAGTGTTAAACTCACTTGTCGTTCTAATTGGTGTGGTTGCGCTAAGGTATTATATAGTGTATGCGGGACAACTTTTTACAGGAGTATGATATAAAGATATTACTGCTTGAGGATAATTATGCTTATAGAATCAGTATCAAGGAGTATTTATGTTCTCTTGGTTATGAGGTTGATGAAGCGAGTGATGGGCTTGAAGCGTGCGATAAGATAGCTGCTTCAAGCTATCATCTTTTAATCCTAGATATAAAAGTTCCAGAAATTTCTGGGCATGAAGTTATAAAATACGCAAAAAACCTAAATTTACAAACTCCTATAATGATAATGACATCTCTAACTAGTATAGAAGATTTAAGCTATGGATATGAACTTGGTTGTAATGAGTATCTAAAAAAGCCATTTGAGCTTGAAGAGCTTAAGTTTAGAGTAAATGAACTTATGAGAAAGTATTACAATAAAGATAATAAAAATATCATCAAACTTTCAAATGGCTATGAATATGATACTGTTTTAAAAACCATAAAATATCAAAATAAAGATATAGTTTTAACAAACAAAGAGATACTTATAATGGAGTATTTGCTAAGTAAAATTGGCTCTTTTACATCTATAAGCGAGATGATAGATGAAATTTGGGAAGATAAAAGCGTAGATAGTGCAGATATAAGAGTTCATATTAGTAAAATTAGACAAAAAACTTATGAAGATTTTATAATCTCTTCAAGGGGATTTGGATACAAAATAAATGCTTAAAAAAGCAAATATACCGATAATAACTACTATTAGTATAATAATTTTGTTTATATTTCAAGGTATTCAAATAATAAATTTAAGCTCAAAAAATGATGAAAATACAGATATCTTAAATTTAGTATACAAAAGTAGAGAGATAATAAGTGATATTAAAAATATTCAAAACAAAAGCACGTTGATATATGAGTTTGCAATATATGACAAAGACGAAAATGTCTTATATTCAAAACTCTCAAATAAACCTAAAAGTAAAGATTTTCAAATTTTAAAAAGTGATGGTTATTTGTATTATAAGACATCATTTATAACACAAGGTGATGTTTTATTTTTAATAGTTGCTAAAAAAATAAACTACTCAAAATTTATTTTTATAACTACCTTAATGGCAATGCTTACTGTAATTGTAGTATTTGCTTTGGCTTATGTAAGTTATATAAGTGTTGTAAAACCTTATCAAGAGCAAAGAAAAGTCATGAGTATGTTTTTTAATGATGCTATGCATGAGCTAAAAACTCCTCTTGGAATAGCTAGTATAAATTTAGAAATGCTAGGCTATAAAGATAAACATACACACCGCATAAAATCAGCCTTAAAAGAGATGAAAGTTACCTATGAGGATGTTGAGTTTTTCATTAAAAATTCACATACAAATTTCCCAAAAATTAAGATAGATTTTTCTAATTTTATACATGAGAGGATTAAATTTTTAAGTACCATTGCAAATGTAAAAAATATAGAAATCATTTCAAATATAGAGTCAAATTTAGATATTTTTATGAGCGAGGCTGAGGCAATAAGACTAGTTGATAATAACTTATCAAATGCCATAAAGTATTCTAAAGAACATAACAAGATTATAGTAAATTTAACCAAAAAAGATGAAGATTATATGATTTTTAGCGTTGAAGATTTTGGGCGTGGTATAAAAGATACAAATGAAATTTGGAAACGATATATAAGGGAAGATTTATCTCAAGGTGGTTTTGGTTTAGGATTAAATATAATTTTATCAATATGTAAAAAATATGGAATTTTTTACAATGTAAACTCTGTTTATGGAAAAGGAAGTATATTTAGTTATGAAATGCAACTTTATAAGGAAAAGTTTTTAGATAAAATTTAATTTAGTAATGTGTTGAGTTTAGATATACCGTTTTCTATTTTATTCTTATTTAAATGAAGTACGATAAAGCCGATTTTATTGTTTTTGATATCGTGAAGCTCGATTTTTTAAAAGTAGTTTGAGCCTATGTTTATAAAGTCTTGATTTTCAAAATCAAATTTTTTAAGAGTAGGTAATACATCTAAATTTGCACCACTTTCATTTAAAATGGCGTAGTTTTTTATGCGTATATCTTTTTTTTCAAAGCATTCCAAGAAATATCTTTGTTCTACCAATACAAATATATTATAACCTTTTATTTTTGCAATGGCTCCTAAGTGATCAAAATCAAGCATAACTTCTAAGCTTCCTAAAAATTTACCATTATTTAAAACAGGAGATATTCCTCTTATAAAAACTCCACACCTTCCTGCTTCAATGCCATAAGATGATTTTTTTGAGTTCTTCATCTCCAAAAGAGTATGTCTGAAACTAGTTAAATCATCTCCAAATTTATCATAATTCCAGCTTCTTACTAGGCTTTTTAGCTCATTTGTGTGAACATGAAGCATAATATTTTGATAAAGCGGAATCTTATTTAGAATATTAATATAATTGTTTAATGTGTTGCTACAAAAATTTCTATCTTTTGTTATAAGACAATTTTTTATATCTTCATTTTGCGAAAGAAGTAAAGAAAGTGTCATTGCGTTTATATTATCTTCTTTTATGGTTGTTAGTAAAATCTCAGAATTTATATCAAAATATTGCTTTATGGCTAGCTCTTCTTCACTTATTTTAAATTTATAATAGCATATTCCAATTGTAAAAATAAATATAACAGATATTATAATTGAAAAAGTTTTAAGAGTTTGCTTCAAAGCATTCCTTTAAATTTGATTTTAACACGGTGCAAAAATCATCAAAATTTGGTAAGTTTAATTTGCCTTCTCTTTGTTTTTTACCCCACATACATTCAGGAAAGTAACTATCGTTTTTAAATCTAGCCATTACATGTATGTGTACTTTTGGAACATAGTTAGCAAAACTAGCCATGTTGATTTTATCTGGATTATAAAATTTAAGCATGGTTTTTTCAACACAAAGCGATGCTTTAAAAATGGCATTTCTGGTAGCTTCATCGCAATCACTAAGCTCTTTGTATTCTTTTTTTGTAAAAATTTTTACCCATGGAATTTCACTAATTTCTTGCTTTAAATATATTAGTTTATTTTCATAAATCACTCTTGCCAACCTTGCAAATTTTTAGATTGATTATACTATAAATTTATAAATATTTAATCTTAAATTTGGTAGAATCGGAGTCTCATTTCACACACATCCATTCCTAAATTTGGTTGCAAGTAGACTTGTTAAGGGGTGTGGAGGAAAAACTAAATTTCGCGATTTTTCGCACAAGGAGACAACTTATGGTTACAATGAGAGATTTACTAGAGTGTGGTGTTCACTTCGGCCACCAAACTAGAAGATGGAATCCAAAGATGAAAAAATTCATTTTTGGCGAGAGAAAAGGTATCTATATTATAGATCTACAAAAAACTATCAGATATTTCAGATATACATACAATATCGTTAGAGATGCAGCAGCTGAGGGTAAAACTATCCTTTTTGTTGGAACAAAAAAACAATCAGGTTTAGCTGTTAAAGAATATGCTGAAAAATGTGGTATGCCTTATGTAAATCATAGATGGCTTGGCGGTATGATGACAAACTTTGATACAATTCGCCAATCAATTAGAAAACTAGATGTTATAGAAAAAATGGAAGAAGATGGTTCAATCAACCTTCTTACAAAAAAAGAAGCTCTAATGCTACGCCGTAAAAAAGAGAAATTAATCGATACATTGGGTGGTATTAGAAATATGAAAACTCTTCCTGATATGTTCTTTGTTATTGATACTGTAAAAGAAAAAATAGCAGTTACAGAAGCAAATAGACTTGGTATACCAGTTGTTGCTCCAATAGACACAAATTGTGATCCAGATGTTGTTGATTATCCAATTCCAGGAAACGATGATGCGATACGCTCTATACAATTATTTTGCGCAGAGTTTGCAGAGGCAATAAACGAAGGTAAAGCTTTAAGAGATCAAGATGAAGTAGTTGAAAATGCTGAAAAACCTATAACAAAAGAAGAACAAGATGAAGTTCTTGATGAAGCTATGAGTGAAGAGGATTTTGAAGAAGCGGAGGAAGAATAATGGAAATAAGCTCAGCGATGGTAAAAGAGCTCCGAGAAAGCACTGGAGCTGGAATGATGGAGTGTAAAAAAGCACTTGTTGAAACTAATGGCGATATGGAAAAAGCAGTTGATTATCTAAGAGAAAAAGGTCTTGGAAAAGCAGCTAAAAAAGCTGATAGACTAGCCAGCGAAGGTCTTGTTAGTGTAGTTATAAATAATGAGCTTACAAAAGCAACAGTTGTTGAGGTAAATTCAGAAACTGACTTTGTTGCTAAAAATGCACAATTTATTTCACTTGTAGAAAATACAGCAAAACACATACAAGATAAATCTATAAAAACAGTAGATGAGCTAAATAATAGCACTATAAACGGTGTTAAATTTGACGAAAATCTAAAGACTCAAATTGCAACAATAGGTGAAAATATTGTTGTTAGAAGATTTGCTACAGTTGAACAAAAAGATGGCGTTGTAAATGGTTATATACATTCAAATAACAGAGTAGCCGTTATCATAAGTGCAACTTGTGAAGGCGCTGATAAGAAAAAAGTTGCTGAGTTTTTAAGACAGCTTTGTATGCATGCAGCTGCTATGAAACCACAAGTTATAAGCTATAAAGATTTAGAGCTTGATTTTGTTGAAAAAGAATTTATTGCTCTAAAAGCTGAACTTGAAAAAGATAATGAAGAACTAACTAGACTTGGCAAACCACTTCATCATATCCCACAATTTGCAAGCAGATTGCAACTAAATGATACAGTTATTACAAAAGCAAAAGATGATATCAAAGCTGAGTTAAAAGCTGAAGGTAAACCTGAAAAAATTTGGGATCATATAATTCCAGGTAAAATAGATAGATTTATAGCTGATAACACTATCTTGGATCAAAGACTTACTTTGCTTGGACAATTCTTTGTAATGGATGATAAAAAGACAATTGAGCAAGTTATAGAAGAAAAAAGTAAAGAGTTTGGTGCAAAAATCACTATAACAAATTATGTTAGATTTGAAGTTGGTGAAGGCTTGGAGAAAAAAAGTGAAGATTTTGCAGCTGAGGTTGCAGCTCAAATAGGCTAAATATGGAACTCTTAAGAGCGGAGAAATTAACTTGTGAATACGATTACCCGCTCTTTGAAGATGTAAGCTTAAATTTACAAGAGTGTGATACCATGGCTATACTAGGTGTTAGTGGCTGTGGTAAGTCTACTCTTTTACACTCATTATCTACTCTTTTAAAGCCAAAAATTGGCGAAGTATTTTATAAAAATAGATCTATTTATGCATTAAATGACAAGCAAAAACTTGATATAAGGCGAAATGATTTTGGTATAATATTTCAATCACATTATCTTTTTAAAGGTTTTAGTGCTTTAGAAAATATCGAACTAGCTACTGTTTTAGCTGATAAAAAACTAGATAAGAAATTGTTTGAAAAACTTAAAATTTCAAATGTTTTAAAGCAAAAAGCAACAGAGCTAAGTGGAGGGCAACAACAAAGAGTGAGCATTGCTAGAGTTTTAAATAAAGAGCCTAAAATAATCTTTGCTGATGAGCCAACTGGCAATTTAGATAAAGTAACATCTAAAGAGGTTATGGATGTTTTATTTGACTATGTAAAAGAAAAAAGTGGCGGACTTATCCTGGTTACTCATGATGAAGATTTAGCTTCAAAATGTTCACAAATTTATCGTCTTGAAAACAGACAACTACGAAAATGGAGATAGTAAATTTTATATCTAACCAAAACACACTGACATTCATGCTTCTTTTTGTTAGAATGAGTGCACTATTTTTATTTTTTCCATTTTTTTCTCATGCACAAATTCCTTTTGTTGTTAAGACTTCGCTTGCTATGCTTTTTACATTGCTATTTTTTCCTATGGCAAAAATAGCAGGATATAATGATAATTATATGAATTATCTTGTTATAGAAATACTTAGTGAGGCACTTTTTGGACTTTGTGCTGGAACTATTTTGTATCTTATATTTGCAGCATTACAACTTGCAGGTGAACAGATTGCTTTTGTTATGGGGCTTACAATGGCAAGTGTTATTGATCCTCAAAGTGGTATAAATACGCCAATTATGTCAAATATCTTAAATTTTATGGCTCTTATTTTGTTCTTACTTTTAGATTGTCATCATGTTGTGCTACTATTTTTTGCTAACTCGCTTGATTTTATTCCGCTTGGTGGCTTTTATCCAAATCCAGAGCTTATAACATATATATCAAAGAGTGTTATAAATCTCTTTATGTTTGGGTTTATCATAGCATTTCCAGTACTTGCATTTTCTCTTATGGCTGATTTTATATTTGGAATGCTTATGAAAACTATGCCACAATTCAATCTTTTGGTTGTTGGATATCCTATAAAAATTTGTATGGCTTATGTTGTGTTAATAGCGATTCTTGGTATAATTATGGAAGTTTTTAAAAGACTTCTTTTATTGGGTATAAATAATTTACCAAATTTATTTTTTAGCTAAGCAATTAATAATCAAATTTATCATAAAATAGTATAGTTGGTTTTCAAAGGAGAAATTTATGAAAGTTGTTTTATTAAATAATAATCCTGCGGTTTCAAGACTTATTGGCCTAAGTGTCAATAAATTAGGATATGAGTTTTTAGAAGTTACATCTAAGGATGAGATATTATCTAAGCCAGATATCTTGGTAGTAGATAGTGAAGTAGATGGTTTTGATTCTAACCTAAAAACGTTTGCAAATTACACTATATTTTTGGTACCTAAAAACTCACAAAATAGGCCTGAGGGTGGAATAATCCTAGAAAAACCGTTTTTGCCAACAAAGTTTATTGAGATTATTGAGTCTTTTTCAAGTGCTTCTTTTGCTGATTTTAGTACAAAAGATGATGAAGATCTCAAATTTAATGATTTTGATGATGTTATGAATGATGTAAAACTTGCTACTGATATACAACCACAAGAAGATATTAAAAATATAAGCGATGATGAAGAGCTAGATTTTGATGATAAAATGAATGAAATATCAGATGAAGAAAATATAGAAGAATTAAAAGATGAAGAAGATTTGTCGAAAGATCATTTGGGTGAAGAAAGTTTAGAAGAGAGCAAAACTGTAGAAGAATTTGAAGAAAATTTAGAAAAAGAAATTTCTGATATAGATGCCAAAGATGTTGATGATATAGACGAGCTTGCTAGTATTATAGATGAGATTGATAACATGGGAGATGATAATTCTACTTACAATATAGATGATTTAAAGCAAGATGAGGATAAAGATTTAGCAGATCAATTAAATACCAGTGATGATTTTGAACAAAAGCTCGAAGAAGTTTTGGGTTCTGATGATGAAGAATTAAATGATGCACAAGAAGAAGAAATTACAATAGATGATGATTTGGATTTAAAAGAAGACTTCAATAGTGATGATGGAGATTTAAAAGAAGATGTTTCTGATGATATTATAGAGAATGATAAGAGTTTAAATGAGGTATTGGACGAAATTATAGAGGAACAACATGATAAAGACTGTGAAATTCTTGATGATAATATTCATGATGATATCTCAGATCAAACAGATATGCCAAAGGATATTTTAGAAGAAGATAATAAGAATATAAATAATATAGATGAAATAAGCGAAAAAGCTATGAAAATAGCTCTTAACGAAGAGGTTCTAGATAATTTTGGTACAGATATAAATATTCACGATAAGCTTGATATAAAAGATAATACTATAAAGGAAAACATTGCTCATAAAATTAGTGAAGAAATTAATTCTACACTAAATCAAAGTAGCATTAGAGAAGCATTAAAAAATATGAAAATAAATATAAATATAACCTTTGAGGATAAGTAATTTGGCTGGACAAATTTTAGTTATTTCTGGTCCTAGTGGTAGTGGTAAAAGCACTCTTTTGGATAGGCTTTTAAAAGATGAAGATGGAATTTATTTTTCTATATCATCTACAACAAGAGATATTAGAGCTGGCGAAGAAGAGGGAGTAAATTATTATTATATATCTCAAGATGAGTTTAAAGAGGGTATAGAAAAGGGTGAATTTTTGGAGTGGGCAAAGGTTCATAAAAATTATTATGGAACCTCTCTAAAGCCAGTTAAAGAGGCATTAGAGCAAGACAAAATAGTTATTTTTGATATAGATGTCCAAGGATTTAAAATAGTTATGTCTAAATTTAAAGAAGTAACAACATCTGTTTTTATAACTACAAAAGATCAAAAAGAGCTTAAAAAAAGACTTCAAAACAGAGATACGGATAGCGATGAGATAATAGAACAGAGAATTTTCAATGCCGTAGGTGAGATGGAACATATTTTGGAATATGATTATTTTTTTGTAAATGATAATTTAGAGCAGTCATATCAAAATTTGCGCTCTATTTTAAATTGTATGCGTATAAAAAGTTCTAACATAAATTTGCGCGAAAGCATAAATAATTGGATAGAATCTTAATAAATTAAATTTAAATTAAAGGGTAAAAAATGGGATTTTCTAGTATAAGTCATTGGATTATAGTTTTAATTATTATAGTTTTGCTTTTTGGTGCAAAAAAGATTCCAGAGCTTGCAAAGGGTGTTGGTAAGGGTATTAAAACATTCAAAAAAGAGCTAGAAGATGAAGATGATGCGTCCAAAAATAAAGAAAAAGATGAACTAGTAGAAGATAAAAAAGCATAACAAATAGGAAAATTTTTGAAAAACATTGTTTTAAATGAGATAAAAAATATTTTAGGGTTTGATGTTGTTTTGGAAAAACCTAAAGATAAAAATTTAGCGCATTACGCAAGTCCTGTAGCTTTTTCTCTTGCTAAAGAGATGAAAAAATCTCCTAAAATGATAGCTGAAGAGTTGGTGGGTAAATTTGATAAAAGTGACATCTTTAGTGAAATTAAGGCCGTAAATGGATATCTAAATTTTAAATTATCAAATAGTTTTCTAAATTCACTTGTTGTAAATGCTTTAAAACATTATGATAATTTTGCAAAAAGTGATAAAAAAGATGAAAAAATTCTTTTAGAGTATATTAGTGCAAATCCAACAGGACCGCTTCATATAGGTCATGTTAGAGGTGCAGTTTATGGGGACACTCTTTATAGAATCGGTACTCATATAGGTTATGATATTACAACGGAATATTATATAAATGATGCAGGAAATCAGATAGATTTGCTTGGAACTTCTATCATTTTGTTTGCAAAAGATGAACTTTTCCATGAAAATGTGATTTATCCTGAGAAGTTTTATAGAGGGGATTATATAAAAGACCTTGCTTTAATGGCAAATGAGCTTTTTGGAAAAGAGATTTTCTATGATGAAAAAAACTTTGAAAAACTCTGTTTATGGGCAAAAGACGAAGTTTTAAAAATTATCAAAAAAGATTTAAATGATATAAACATCACAATAGAAAACTGGGCAAGCGAAAGAAGCTATTATGATAAACTCGCTTCTACTATACAAAAGCTTGAAAAAACAGGTAGTATGTATGAAAAAGATAGCAAGGTTTGGATAAAATCTAGCTCTCTTGGCGATGAGATGGATAGAGTTGTTATAAGAGAGGATGGGCGCCCTACATATCTTGCTGGTGATATTGTGTATCATAATGATAAATTTGAACGTGGTTTTGATAAATGTATAAACATTTGGGGAGCTGATCATCATGGATATATAAAAAGAATGGAATCCGCCATACATTTTTTAGGTTATGATGAGAAGAAATTAGAAGTTATTTTGATGCAAATGGTTAGCTTATTAAAAGATTTAAAGCCTTATAAAATGAGCAAAAGATCTGGTAATGTGGTGCTTATGAGTGAAGTTACAGAAGAGATTGGTTCTGATGCTTTAAGATTCATTTTTGTTAGCAAGAAAAATGATACACAACTTGAGTTTGACATTGAGGATATTAAAAAGCAAGATAGTTCAAATCCGATTTTTTATATAAACTATGCGCACGCTAGAATAAATCAAGTTTTTGCCAAAGCAAATAAGAGTATAAATGATGTTATCAATGCAGATTTATCAAATTTAAGCGAAGAAGCCAAAAATTTGCTTTTTGAAGCACTTCTTTTGAATGAAGTTTTGGAAGATACTTTTAGTTCAAGGCAAATGCAAAAACTTAGCGATTATTTATATTCCTTGTCGTCACATTTTCACAAGTTCTATAATGATAACAGAATTATAGGAAGTGGAAATGAAGATATGCTGTTAAAGCTTTGCGGGATTGTGGCTCTTTGTATAAAAACCGGACTTTCGTTAATGGGCATTAAAGCAAAAGAAAAAATGGAACATTAATTTTTATGAATTTTATTTAAACTCTTACAGAGTTTATTACTAAATTCTAAAAAGATATCATTTTTTTCTTTTTCTTTTCTATATATCAAATTTAGCGTTCTTATAAATTTGATATTTTTTATCTTAACTTCATATATACCATTTTTAGCTTCATTTTTTAATATAAATTTGGGAATGCAGCTAAAAATTCTTTCATTTCTAATAAGCTCTATTATGGCTTTTGTATTATTTATTTGAGTTATTGTGTTTAAATTCACATTTGATGGAAGATTTGATAAAAATGTATCTTTTAATCCAGAGCCATTTTCTCTTAATATCCATTTCTCATCACATAATTCATCTATATAAATTTCTTTTTTGCTAAAGTTTTTATCTCCGCTCACTACCACTAATTCGTCATCGCAAATTTTTTTTGTTATTAAAGATGTGTCATATTTGAGACTTTCTATAATTCCAATGTCACAAATATTGTTTAAAATATTTTTGATAATACTCTCACTATTTGTGATTTTTAGATTAATTTTTGCTATTTGTGTAAGGTCTAAAAGCGCTTTTGGAAGTAAATACATACCGATATTTTGACTGGAATGAAGATTTATTTTTATTTGATTGCCATGTTTTGTCATATTTTTGATATTTTGCAATTCTAAAACCAAAGGCATTGTTTTTTCGTAAAAAAGCCTTCCATTTTCATTGACAAGTAAGTTTTTTCCAACTCTATCAAACAGAACTGTTTTTAATGAGGTTTCTAAATCTTTTATAGAAAGACTTAAGGTAGATTGTGATATTCCTATATTTTTAGCTGATTTTGTGATGCTTGATGTTTTGCAAACTTCAAAAAAATATTCTAATTGTTTCAATGTCATTGCATAATCCATTAATTTTTTCAATGATTTTATAATAAAAAATCTAATTATCCAATTAAAAATTATTTTGTTATAATCACAATTTTTCAAAGGATAAATATGCGCACATATGGTAATAAAACTGATTTTAAAAATTACTCACCTTACAAGAGAATATTTAAAAAAAGAAAATACATAGCTTATATATTGCTTATAGTTTTAACACTTTGTTCTTTTGGATTATCAAAGATAAAACCATTTTCTACTATTGGTTTAAGTCCGCTTATTATAGCAATTATTCTTGGTGCATTTTTTGGAAATATTGCTAAAAATCTTACCTACTTGCTTTTGGAAACACAAGCGATTGCATTTAGTACAAAACAAGTCTTAAGGCTTGGAATTATTTTGTATGGCTTTAGAATAACGATTCATGATATAATATATGTTGGTACCAAAGGCGTGGTCTTAGCAGCTTGTGTTGTATTTCTAACATTTTTTATAGGATATTTTGTTGGTAGAATGCTAAAACTAGATAAAAAACTGTCAGCTCTCATATCTTCTGGTAGCTCTATATGTGGTGCAGCTGCAGTATTAGCAACACAGAGTGTTATAAAAGCTAAAAGCGAGCATGTTGCGGTTGCAATTTGTACGGTTGTGGTGTTTGGAACTATAGGAATGTTTTCTTATCCTATGCTATTTAAAATGGGTCTATTTGATTTAGATAGTGGACATATGGGTATTTTGATGGGCGCAACATTGCACGAGGTTGCTCATGCAGTTGCAGCTGGTGCTGCAGTTGGTGGGGATGCTGCCAACAACTCTGTTATCATTAAAATGCTTAGAGTATTAATGCTGGTACCATTTTTAATAATGATAGGTTTTTTATCATTTAATGAACATAAAGAAAAAAGAAATTTAAGAGCTTCTGTGCCGTATTTTGCTTTATGGTTTTTAGTTGCCATAGGTGTTGGTTCGCTTAGTTTTTTCCCTAAATTTACACTACCTTATATAGAGTTAATCGATACATTTTTGCTTAGTATGGCTATGTGTGCCCTTGGTTTTACCATAAGAAAAGACGTGCTTAAAAATGCTGGATTTAGACCTTTTTTACAAGCTATAATCATAGCAGTTTGGCTTTTTGTATTTGGATATTTAACGGTAAAATATTTAATATAAATAAAAATATATATAGTATTTAATTAATCATAGGTTTACTAAATTTAATTATAATTTCGCTACAAATCAGAAAAAGGATGTAAAATGAAAAAAGTAGTTATTGCAACAGCATTGGCATGTATTACAGCTGGATCAGTTTTTGCAGCTGATGGTGCTACAGTTTATAAAAAATGTATAGCATGTCATGGTGCAAAAGCTGAAAAAAGCTATCTAAATAAAGTTCCAGTATTAACACAAGTTGATGCTGCAACAAGACTTGAAGATATGAAAGCTTACAAGGCTGGAACAGCAGGCGAAGGCGGTAAAGGCAAATTTGGAATGGGCGCTGTTATGAAGCTTCAAATGTCTTCACTATCTGAAGAAGATATGAAAGCAGTAAACGACTATATTTCAACATTGAAATAATTTAATTTGGCGGAAAGTATTTGTTTTCCGCCATCTCTTTTTTTCTTAAAGCTTCTTTCTTTTTTTGTTCCATATTATAAGCATCATTTAATGCATCTTCTCCATCATTTTGAACTCCTCTTAAAAACTTATCATGGTCATCAAATTGTTTGTTTTTTAGTGCCCAAAGAAGCGCACTAAGTGCTATAATTCCAAGAAATATCGATACTCCAAGCATTAAAGCTATCACCCAAGCACTCATTTTATTCCTTTTATATTTTTTATTCGAAGTGCATTTAGAACTACAATTATAGAGCTAAATGACATTGACAAAGCTGCAATTAAAGGTATTACAAATCCAAACATCGCAAGCGGTATAGTAATGGAGTTGTAAATGAGTGAAAAAGCTAGATTTTCTTTGATAATTTTATAAGTTTTTCTAGCTATCAAAAAAGCATTATGTAAATTTTCTATCTCGTTTCTAAGTAGTACTATATCGCTTTTTTCTAAACTTATATCAGCGCCATTTCCAACGCAAATAGAAACTTTTGCATAACTTAGTGCAAGTGCGTCATTTATGCCATCTCCAACCATTATAACATTTTTCTTATTTTTGTTTAAATTTTCTATAAATTTAGCTTTATCTATCGGTAAAAGTTCACTTTTAAATTCATCTATATTAAGTATTTTTGCTACATCTTTAACTACATTTTCATTATCTCCACTTAGCATTATGGTTTTTAGACCAAAATTTTTAAATGAGTTTATCATTTTAAATGCGCCATCTCTGATCTCATCTTTTAATTCAAATTTAGCAACTAAATTACCATTTATAGCAAAAAAGAAGTTGCTAAAATCGCTTTTTTCACAGATAAAACCGTTTTCTTCCATAAGTTTATAGCTACCGCCAAGCATTTTTAAATCACCAAATTTAGCGCTCATTCCTTTTGCTAGAATATCTTTTATATCATAAAGTTCTAGTATTTTTAAATTTTCATAACTGCTTTTTATATACTCTTTTATGCTAAGACTTATAGGATGATTTGATGATAAAATAAGCGAAAAGAGTAAATTTATATCAAAATCATCATAAAATTTAACGCTACTTACGCTTAGTTTAGCCTTTGTAAGAGTTCCTGTTTTATCAAAAACTATTGTGTCACATTTTGCTAAATCTTCTATAAATTTAGCTTCTTTAAAAAGTATGCCTTTTTTTAATGCCAAACTTATACCAACTATGGATGAAATAGGCGTAGCAAGTGCAAGAGCACAAGGGCAAGAAATGATTATAACAGATATAAAAATAATCATAGAAGTGGCAAAATTTTGCGTTTTTATATACCAAAAGATAAAACTACAAATTCCTAAAAGCAAAATGATAAGAGAAAATTTAGATGATATAGCATTTGCTATATTTTGGATATTTGGTTTTTTAGATGTTGCATTTTCAAGCAAGTTGATGATTTTTGATAAGGTAGAGTTTTTAAACTCATCTTTTGCTCTATAGCGTAAACTACCATTTATGCATATCGCACCACTTGTTATCTCATTACCCTTTGTTTTATAAATAGGCACACTTTCGCCACTTAAGCTTGAGTAATCAAAACTGCCTTCACCATTTATAATAATTCCATCGATTAGGACTTTTTGACCGCTATTTAGAATAATAATTTCATCTTTTTTTATATTATTGACACTTTTTGATATGCTTTTGCCATCTTGAAGTATATTTACATCCAAAAGCGCAAGAGAACTTAGTGAATCAAGTGTATCTGTGGCTTTTTTTTGGCTTAGAATCTCTAAATATTTTCCAACAAAAATAAAAGCTATTATCATTGCAACTGAGTCAAAATATGTCTCACCAGTTCTTGAAAGCATAGCATATATGGAGTATATATAGGCTATGCTAGCCCCAGTTGATACAAGTAGATCCATATTTGGCATTTTGGTTCTTATGGCACTTAGCGCGCCTTTGAAAAATACAGCCCCGGTATAAAAGAGTACTAATGTAGCAAGCGTAAATTCACCAAAAGCTAGTATGCTTTTTACATCTTTATCAATACCGCTAAAATATCCTGCATAGTTTGCGATAGCTATCCACATAATATTCATAACGCCAAAAATTCCCACTAAAAGCTTTGCATAAAACTCTCTTCTTAATGAGTTTGCTCTAATTTCTGCGCGAGTTGCATCATATGGAGTAGGGTTGTAGCCAATGAGTTTGATTTTCTCAAAAATCTCTTTTAGAGATATTTCGCTATTATCCCAAGTAATTTTAGCTTTGTTTGTGGTTGCGTTAATATCAGCTTCTATTATGCCTTGTGTGTTAAAAAGTACTTTTTCATTTAACCAAACACAAGCAAGACAATGAATTCCTTCTATAATGATATAAATTTCATCAAAGCCATCTTTTGTTTTTGTTACATAATTTTTATATATATATTCTGTGTTTTGGTCATTTAAATTTTCCTCAGATACAGGAGAAAGTGTATTTTTGCCAAGTCTATCATAAAACTCACTTAATCCAGATTCGTTTAATATATGATATACATTTTTACAACCATTGCAACAAAACTTAAGCCCTTTTTGATCACTTACCATAGAGCTTTCATCAAATTTAAGTTTACAATGTTCGCATTTTTGTTGGGGCATAAATTTTCTTTAAAATGTTAATTTTTTATTATTATAGTAAATTTGGTTTTTAAATTTGATTAAGAAGATTTGTGAGCTATATAAACAACTCACAAAAAGTCTGAACTTTTAAGCTTGCTCCGCCAACTAAAACTCCGGAGCAATTTTTTACATCTAAAATCTCTTTGATATTATCTTTTTTTACACTCCCACCATAAAGTAGTGGCGCTTTTGTTTTTATTGCTATAAAAGAAAGTATAGAATCTATCTCATCAATACTTGGTATTTTGCCACTTCCTATCGCCCAAATAGGCTCATAGGCTATGACTAAATTTGGATATTTTAAATCAATATTTTTAAGTTGATTTTCTAAAAAAACTTTAGTTTTATTATTTTCATAAACATCTAAGCTTTCGCCTATGCAATATATAATCTTAAAATCATTTTTGGTGGCAAAGTCAAATTTAGCTTTTAAAAACTCATCATCTTCTTTTAAAATGGTTCGTCTTTCTGAATGTCCTATTAGAACTGTTTTTATGTTAAACTCATCAAGCTGATCTTTACCTATCTCTCCCGTGTAAGCTCCATTTTCACATGGATAAAAATTTTGAGCACCTTGAGTAAAGAGTAGATTATCTTCTTTTAAAAAAGATGATGAGGTTGGAAAAACCATTATATCATCATCTCTATTTAAATCTTTTAAAACTGCATTTAAATCTTTTGCATATTTAAGAAAACTATCTCTTGAGTGATTGCATTTAAAATTTGCAGCAAATATCAAATTTAATCCTTTTTTCTTAGAGGTTTTACGCCAGGTAGTTCTTTTCCTTCAATTAACTCTAAACTAGCTCCACCGCCAGTTGAGATAAATGTTATATCATCGGTATTTCCAGAACGCTCTACAACATCTGCCGTATCTCCTCCTCCAACAACAGTTGTGGCGTGACTAGCTGCTATTGCGTGACTCATCCTAAGGCTACCTTTTGCAAATTTATCTATTTCAAAAACACCCATTGGGCCGTTCCACCATATGGTTTGAGCATCTTCTATTGCTTCTCTAAAAAGAGCAACGCTAGCTGGTCCTATATCAAGCCCCATCCAATTAGATGGAATTTCTTGGACTGTTACATATTTCATAACTGTATCTTGAGAACAAGCTGGAGCTGCGATAGTATCAACTGGAAGATATATTTTTACACCAAGCTCTTTTCCTTTTTTTAAGATCTTTAATGATTCTTCTATTAAATCTTCTTCTAAAAGTGAATTTCCTATATTATATCCGATGGCTTTTAAAAAAGTAAAAGCCATACCGCCACCGATTATTAATTTATCAATACGAGGAAGTAAATTTGTAAGAGCTTGAAGTTTTCCGCTAACTTTGCTTCCGCCAACTACAGCAACAAATGGACGAGCTGGCTTTTTAATAAGATTTCTGGCAAAATTTATCTCTTTTATAAGTAAAAAGCCTGCAGCCTTATGCTCATCATCATAAAGTTTTGTTATGGCTTCAACACTACAGTGTGATCTATGACAAACTCCAAAAGCATCGTTTATGAAGAAATCTCCAAATTTAGCAAGCTCTTTTGCTAAATTTTCATCGTTTTTGGTTTCGCCTTTATCAAAACGTAAATTTTCAAGCAAAAGTATATCACCTTCTTGTAGTTTTGAAAATTTATCTTTTGCATCGTTTCCTACTATATCTTTTGCAAAAATAATCTCTTTTTTTATAAGACTTGATAATCTTTTTACAACTGGAGCTAGTGAAAATTTCTCTTCATATCCATTTTTAGGGCGACCTAAATGACTTGCTAGTACTATCTTGCAACCTTCATCTAGACAGTATTTTATGGTTGGAAGCGCAGAGCGAATTCTTCTATCATCAGTTATATTAAAAAATTCGTCCATTGGCACATTAAAATCACATCTAATGAAAACTGAATCACCTTTTTTTAGTTTTAAATCTTTTATAGAAAGTATATCTTCTGTCATTATTTTAATCCTTTTTTAGATGCATATATTGCTAAATCTATAAGTCTTTGTGAATATCCCCACTCGTTATCATACCATGACATTACTTTTAGCATATTGCCATCTACAACTTGCGTTAAATCACTTGCGACAATACTTGAGTATGGGCAAGTTGTAAAATCGCTTGATACTCTATTATCTTTATCTACTAGTAAAATACCTTTCATTGAACCATTTGCATATTCTTCAAAAGCTGCATTTACTTCATCTGCACTAACGTTTTTTGAAAGTAAAACACTCAAATCAACCATAGAAACATTTGCAACTGGTACTCTTAGTGCAAGACCATGCATTTTACCTTTTAAATTTGGTAAAACTAGAGAGATAGCTTTTGCAGCTCCTGTTGATGTTGGGATTATATTTGTTGCAGCAGCTCTACTTTTTCTATAATCTTTACCCTTTACATCCAAAAGAGTTTGACTTGAAGTGTAAGCGTGAGCTGTTGTCATTAAGCCTTTTACTATTCCAAATTTTTCATCTATAACTTTAGTAATAGGTGCTAAACAGTTTGTTGTGCAGCTTGCATTTGAGATAATTTTTTCGCCCGCGTATTTTTCTTCATTTACACCCATAACAAATGTTGGAGTATCGTCTTTTGCAGGAGCTGACATAACAACTAGTTTAATGTCATTATCTATGTAAGCTTGGCATTTTTCTTTTGTTAAAAATGCCCCAGTGCACTCTAAAACAACGTCTGCGCCATATTTTGTAAAATCTAACTCTTTTGGATCGCGTGTTGAATAAACTATGATTTTTTTACCATCAACTGATATTGTATTGTCATCTATAACTTCTACTTTTTTGTTAAATTCTCTATGAACTGTGTCGTATTGAAGTAAGTATCTTGTAATATCTCTTGATATGGCGGTATCGTTTATGGCTACAAGCTCTACATCATCTCTACTTAAAGCGATTCTTGCAGCACATCTGCCAATCCTTCCAAAACCATTTATAGCAATTTTTACTGACATTTTGTTCCTTTTTAGTTATAATAGCGCAAATTTTACAAAAAATAAGGTTAAAAAAGGTTAAATGAATGTAGCTTTTTTTGGTGGAAGTTTTGATCCACCACATTTTGGACACGATAGCATTGTTAAAATGACTTTGCAAACACTTGATATTGATAAACTTATAATAATGCCAACTTATATAAGTGCTTTTAAAAATGAGTTTAATGCTCCTCCAAAGCTTAGATTTGAGTGGGTAAAAAAAGTTTGGGGAAATTTGCCAAAAGTTGAAATAAGTGATTTTGAGATAAATGAAAATAGGCCAGTCCCTACTATAGAAAGCGTTAAACATCTGTATGAGCTTTATAATATTGATAAGTTTTATTTGATAATAGGTGCTGATCATTTGCCAACGCTTGAAAAATGGCACCATTTTGATGAGTTATGTAAGTTAGTGATATTTATCATAGCTCAAAGAAATCATATAAATATACCTAATAAGTTGAAAAAATTTGATATAAATGTTAATATATCATCTTCGCAAATTAAAGCAAATCTTGAAGATGATAAGATACCAGAAATTATCAAAGATGAAGTTATTAAATTTTATCAAGGAAAAAGATGAACAAAAGAATAGATAATATAATTAAAATTTTAGATGCAAAAAAAGCTGAAGAAATACAATTTTTCGATATGAGAAATGATGAGTATTTTGTTGATTATGTAATAATCGCTACAACATTAGGCGGAAAGCACTCACTATCTTTGATAGATGAGCTTAAAAATCAGCTAAAGCCACTTGGGGAGGAATTCTTAGGTGTAGAGTTTTCAGATGAGTGGAGTGTGTTAGATCTAGGTGATATAGTAGTGCATCTTTTTGATCCAGCTTATAGAGCTAAATACAATATTGAAGAGCTTTTAGAAAAGATAAAAGAACTAAAAAAAGAACTTATTTAGACTTATTATATTGTGATTGGTAAGTTTACTATTGCAAATTTATTTATAAAATCATAAGTTTTTTAAGAGAAACATTTTGGCAACATTTTTTGCTTATTTTGTAATCGATATGAAATTATTTTTTGTTATATTGCAAAAAATAAAATCATATAGGAGAAATTTATGGATAACGAAATTTCAAGAAGAGGTTTTTTAAAAGGTTCAAGTGTTGCATCTATGGCGTTATTTTTTAGCGGTTCAGCAACTAGCTTATTTGCAAATAGTAAAGATAATTTACTTGGTTTTAAACAAATCCCAGCTTCTAGTGCCGATACATTATTAGTTCCAGAAGGATATGAGGCAAAAGTTTTGGTTAAATGGGGTGATCCATTATTTAGCTCTGCTAATAAATTTGATGAGGCAAAAAATATAACTAATGTCTATGCTAAAAATGCCACACAAGTTTTTGGTGATAATACAGATGGTATGCAGTTTTATCCAATAGATGGTGACAAAAGAGCACTTCTTGTAGTCAATCAAGAGTACATTAACCCAGAGCTTATGTTTACTCATGAGGGCAAAGATGTAACAGCTGATGATATTTTGTATATGCAAAACTCTTGTGGAGTTACTATTGTTGAAATAGAAAGAAAAAATGATAATTCATACGATATTATAAAAGATAGTAAATACAATCGCAGAATTACTGCTTTAACTCCTATGGTTTTAACGGGTCCTGTTAAAGGTGATGATGCTGTAAAAACCACAAATGATAGTAAAGGCGAGTTTGTATTTGGGACATTTAATAACTGTGGTTGTGGCAAGACTCCATGGGGAACATATCTAACTTGTGAAGAAAATTTTGATGATTTTTTTGGCTCAAAAAATCCAGAGGCTAAAACAACAAAATCTTTTGATAGATATGGATTAAAGCCAAAAAGTAGCTATGGATGGGAGAAATTTGATGATAGATTTGATTTTGAAAAAACTCCAAATGAGCCAAATCGCCATGGATATATTGTAGAATTTGATCCATTTGATCCAAATTTTGTGCCTAAGAAAAGAACAGCCCTTGGAAGATTTAAACACGAAAATATTGAGATAACTATGGCAAATGACGGAAGAGTTGTAGCTTATAGTGGCGATGATGAAGTAAATGAATTTGTGTATAAATTTATCTCAAATAATAAGTTTAACTCAAAAGATTTAAAAGCAAATGTAGATATTTTAGAAAATGGAACTCTTTATGTTGCTAAATTTGAGGGAAATGACGGCGATTTTAAAGGAAATTTAAAATGGATTGAACTTGCTTTTGGCAAGAATGGACTAGACGAAAAAGCTGGCTTTAGGTCTCAAGCTGATGTTTTGATAAATGCTCGTTTAGCTGCAACTTTTTTAGGCGCAACTCCTATGGATAGATGTGAATGGATTTCAGCACAGCCTTCTAAAAAAGCTGTATTTGCTACATTTACAAATAATAAAGTTAGGGAGATTGTAGATGCTGCCAATCCAAGAGTAAAAAACAATTATGGACAAATTTTAAAATGGGAGCCAAAAAATGGAGATCATGCAAGTAGTGATTTTACCTGGACTACATTTGCTTTAGCTGGTAATCCAAAAGTTAAAGATGGTCTTTATAAAGGTAGCTCAAATATAAATGAAGATAATATGTTTAATAGCCCAGATGGACTTAAATTTGATAAATTTGGTCGCCTTTGGATACAAACTGATGGTGATTACTCAAACAAAAAAGACTATGAAGGTATGGGAAATAACCAAATGCTTTGTGCAAACCCAGAAACTGGTGAAATCAGGAGATTTTTAACTGGTCCAATTGCATGCGAAATAACAGGGCTTTGCTTTAGCGATGATTGCAAAAGTATGTTTGTTGGCGTCCAACACCCAGGTGAAGAATTAAAAGGAAGTCATTGGCCTGAAGGTGGAAATAACACCCCAAAATCAGCAGTTGTAATGATAACTAAAAAAGATGGTGGAATTATCGGTGCTTAAACCAGTATGCTTGAGTATTAATTTTAATACTCAAGCATGTTTTTAAATATTTAAAATTTTAATATTTTATCAGGCTTTTTGGATAAAACTATAAGTTAATAATTTTTAATGATAAAAAAGAGCAAAATATATTGTTTTGGTATCAGTTATCATCTGCTTTATCTTGTATATTCTTAGGTTTACTGCAACTTTTGTGTCCTCATATAATTAAGCTCATTAACTTGATTGATAGATGCAGATGCTGTGTATGTTTTATCAAATTAAAAAACATACATTCTTTATAAATTTGGTTAAAATCATTCTTGTTTATTGCAGAAAGCGAGCTGCGAATTCTTTTAGCTCATTTATATACTTTGGCGAAAACAATCCTTCTAGTTGCTAAAACTTTGGGCTAGTTTGATGAAACTTGCACCAAAAGTGAATTTTATGTGGTTTGAGACTTGCTTAGTCTTTAAATATCTTATAAAAAGAAAGATTTTCCTTTCTGATTAATAGAAAAATGTTAGCAGTAAGTGAAAAATTCTCCAAATTCTTATGAGATTATAAAACTTTATCATCCATCTTTTTTCTAAATTTATAATGTCTTCTTTTGTTGCTAAAAAGCCACTAAGTCTGATATTTACATAATTAGCTTCTTAAAAATTGGTTTAATGATGATATTATAAAAAATATTATATGTATTTTATGAAATTAGTATATTTTAAGCAAAATGTTAACTTAATGGTGCAATAATTCGTTAAATTAATATTTATTTTTTATTTTAAATAAATATTAATTAGCAAGGAGTATATTTTGCTCGAAGCGTTTAATAAAAAACTAAAAATTTATTTTTGTTTATTATTTTTGCTATTAAGCTATGTACAATCAAAAGAACAATCTTTTGCAAATTTTGATCTAAACAAAACTATCATTGCATCAAGTTTTGATGAGGGTACAAATAAAATTTTGCTCTATGATAAAAATAAAAATCTTATATTTTTTAATTTAAACAATCTCTCTGTAGAACTTTTACATCATTATAGTGATGACTTAATTGCTTCTTTTGATTATTATGATGGAAAAATTTACTCTATTTTTGCAAATGGAGATTTGGTTATTTTTGATGATAAATTTAACTTGATTAGTAAACAAACCATTTTAAGTTTTACAAAAAATATAGATAAAATTTATTTTAATAAAGACAAAATTTTTATAATTTATGATTATAAAAATATTTTAATTTATGACATTGTTACAAATAGTAAAAAAGTTATACAAAACAGACAAAAAATAAACTCAATTTCTTTTAGTAAAAATACTTTTTGCATGATAGGGTGGAATAAAAAAGTAGAATGTGGCGAAGAGCAAAATGCACATTTAGATGTTCAAAAAATCTTAACTTCTTTATTTTATTGTAATAAAAAAGATAAATTTATAACTGGTGATATAGATGGAAATATCTATATCGTTGGCGAAAACAAACAACTTCATGCACCTATTTTGAATGAAATTAAGCATATATCGTGTGATAAAAATAAAATTTATATATCAGATAATAGAGAAATTTATGTATTCAAAGATGATAATTTTAGCCTTTTTGATACAGAAGATAATGGTATTTTAGATATGTTTGTAGATAAAAATAATAAATTGATTTTAATCAATCAAAACGGTTCAATAAAGATATACAATCAGTTAAATATTAAATAAATCACTAGTAAAGGAGGAGATTATGTTAGTTGATTTAATCAAGTCTAAATTTCTAACTTTCGTGCTAATTTGTGCATCTAGTTTTGCTTTTGCGCAAAGCGATTTGCAACAAATTATGAAAGAAAGAAATTTAAGTGAAAAAGACATCTTGGCAGCTGCTAAAACTTATCAGCCAAGTGGTAGAAAAGACGAGTTTATTGTTTTTTCTTCAGGAGGACAATCTGGACAAGTTATTGTTTATGGAGTTCCTTCTATGAGAATTTACAAATACATTGGGGTATTTACGCCAGAACCATGGCAAGGATATGGATATGATAATGAGTCTAAGAAAATTCTTGATGATGGAAAGATAGACGGAAAAGCTATAACATGGGGGGATACTCACCATCCAAACTTCACAGAAAAAAATGGCGAATATGTTGGCGATTATCTTTTTATAAATGATAAAGCAAACCCTAGAATAGCTGTTATAAATTTACATGATTTTGAAACTTCTCAAATAGTAGTAAACCCTATAATGAAAAGCGAACATGGTGGAAGTTTTCTTACGCCAAACAGCGAATATGTTATAGAAGCTACACAATACGCTGCACCTCTTGATGGACAGTGGCATCCAATTGAAGAGTATCAATCAACTTATAGAGGAGCTATAACGCTTTGGAAATTTGATTATCCAAAAGGAAAGATTGATGTTGAAAAATCTTTCTCATTAGAGCTTCCTCCATATATGCAAGATCTAAGTGATGCCGGAAAAGGCGAGAGTTATGGATGGGCTTTTACAAATTCATTTAACTCTGAAATGTATACAGGTGGTATAGAAAAAGGTCTTCCTCCTATGGAGGCTGGTATGAGTAGAAATGATACTGACTTTTTGCATGTTTATAACTGGCAAATTCTAGAAAAACTTGCTCAAGATCCTAAAAATTATACAATCTATAATAATCATAGAGTTATTAAAATGCAAGCTGCTATAGATGCTGGAGCTTTATTTTTAATACCTGAGGCAAAATCTCCACATGGAGTAGATGTTACTCCTGATGGAAGATATATTATAATTGGTGGTAAATTAGATACTCATATATCTATATTTGACTTTAAGAAGATAAAAAATCTTATAGATAAAAAAGAGTTTGTAGGAAAAGATCCTTTTGGTATTCCAATTTTAGATATGAAAAAAGCTTTGCACGGTCAATTAGATCTTGGTCTTGGACCACTTCATACAAGTTTTGACTCTAAAACTGGCATAGCTTATACTTCTTTATATGTTGATTCTCAAATAGTTAAATATGACTATATAAATTTAAAGGTACTAGATAGAATAAATGTTCATTATAACATTGGACACCTTGATACAATGGAAGGAAAATCCGCTAAACCTGTTGGCAAATATGCTATAGCTTTGGATAAACTTTCTATAGATAGGTTTAATCCAGTTGGTCCTTTACATCCGCAAAATCACCAACTTATAGACTTAAGTGGTGCTAAGATGGAATATCTTTATGATATGCCTATTCCACTTGGTGAGCCTCATGATGTTGTGAGTATTGCAGCTAGTAAGCTTAGCCCAAAAGTAACTTATACTATGGGAACAAACTCTAGAACTGGCGAGCAACATGAAGCTATGACCCTAGCTGGTCAAGAAAAAATTGTGAGAGATGGAAAAAATGTAAAAATTTATGCAACCGCAGTAAGAAGTCACATCAATCCTGAGCATATAGAAGTTCAAAAAGGAGATAATGTAACAATTTATCTAACAAACCTTGAAAGAGCACAAGATGAAACTCACGGTTTTGCTGTTAGTGGATACAACGTTCATATGTCAGTTGAGCCAGGTAAAACAGCTAGTGTTTCTTTTGTAGCTGACAAAGAAGGTGTATTTCCTTACTATTGTACAGAGTTTTGTTCAGCTCTACACTTAGAAATGTTTGGTTATCTTTATGTAAAAGATCCAAATAAAAAATATGAATCTGTTAAAAAATCACAACTTCAAGCTTTAAGCCCAGAAGCTCTAGAAGCTGAATATCAAAAAATTTTAGCTACAAATAAAGCTACAGATGAGGTTATAGGCCAAGTTGTTAAATTTTTAAAAGATAAAGGGTATGATAAATATCCAGATGTAAAAGCTTTGGTTACTGACGCACTAGATCAATATGCTAGAAGAGAAGAGCCAAAAGCTAAAGCCGATAAAGCTTATAAAGATGGTGATGTAAACGGTGCTATTTTATGGGAATATCAAGTTTGGCAATATCTTGTAAAAACAGCAGACGTTGGCTTAAGGGCTAAAAATAACCTATCAAGAAAATTAGCAACCCCTATGAGTAAGGCTGCTGCAAGAGGTGAAGAAGCTTACTTAAAAGGTGGATGTAATGGATGTCATGTTATTGGTCAAGTTAGCTCAGGTCCAGATTTAACTGGTGTTTTACTAAGACATGAAAAAGGTGAATCTTGGGTTTATAGTTTCATAAAAAATCCAGCTAAACATTATGAAGAAGAGTATGTAAAAAGCCTTATAAACTTCTTTAACCTAAGAATGCCAAATCAAAATATGACTGATCAAGAAACTAAAGATATTATCGAATATTTAAAATGGATTGATGAAAACGCTGGCGTAAATTAATGCTAATGTTGCCACTTTTTTAAGTGGCAATTTAAATTTAAAGGATGATAAATGCCTAAATATAAAATTTTTACCATAATTGCTCTTGTTGTAATGACTATTTGCTTTACAATTCCTGCTTTGGGTTTTTATGGAATAAGCGGAAAAATTAAATCAAATGAAATAACATCAGGATATCAAATACCATCCTATGCTCATGCAATATGGAATACATATACTAGAATTCAATACAAAAACCATCTTTTAAGTGATGATATAAAAAATAATTTAAATAAAATGATGGATGTAAAAGCTGAAATTTCTGTACCATCTTTGCCTGTATGGTATATTTCATTAGAAGCCCCAAATTATCCAAAAGAGGCATTTCCTGATGGTATACCTATCTATGTTCATGTTGATGGATTTGGTGGCGATGTTCATGAGATGAATACTCTAAACCACTACATAGGTATGTTTCCAGTTGAAACAGGTGGAGTTTTTGAACACTCAATGTCGCCGTATTATCTAATAATAGCAACTATATGTATGCTTTTGTTTTTATATTATGATGGAAAAGGAAATTCTCTTTTGATGGTTTTGCCGGCCATTGCTCCTATAATATTTTTAGGATGTTATGTTGGATGGCTGTATTGGTTTGGACACAATCTGCAAGATTGGGGCGCATTTAAGATAAAACCATTTATGCCTACTGCATTTGGGGATGGAAAAGTAGCCCAGTTTACAACACATTCATATCCTACGATAGGTTTTTATATGATGATTATTTTATCTGCATTTTCGATTTTGGCGGTTTTTTCAAAGAAAAAATATTTAAAAGACAATAATGTGGTTAAATAATGAAAATTTTTGCTTTTATTTTGATAATGCTAAATTTATCTTTTGCAAACGAACTTCAAGATGCTATAGATAAGGCAAACGCTGGCGATATTATAGAACTTGGTGATGGAGTATACAAAGGCTCAATAACTATAAATAAGCCACTTAGCATTATTGGAATAGGGCAAAATGTGATAATAGATGGTGATGGAAATGGTAGTGTTATAAATATAAACTCATCATTTGTTAATATAACAAATTTGACTATTCAAAATAGTGGCGATATGCCTACAAATATAGATAGTGCTATAAATGTAAAAAATTCAAACAATATAAATATAGGCTCAAATACCATAAGGGATACTCTTTTTGGTATAAGTTTTGAAAAGACAAATGGGTCAAAAATTTACAACAATAAAATCTCTTCAAAAAATCTTCCCATGGGAGAGCGAGGCGATAGTATAAGGCTTTGGTATAGTCACGAAAATGATATATTTGATAACAATGTATCAAACTCAAGAGACCTTGTTTTATGGTATTCTAGTAAAAATAAAATTATAGGCAATCATGGTAAAAACTGTAGATATTCTTTGCATTTTATGTATGCTGGTGAAAATTTAGTTGAAAATAATGTTTTTGAAAACAATAGCGTCGGTATATTTTTTATGTTTTCTGAGGGGAGTACTGCAAGGGGAAATGTGGTTAAAAACTCAATCGGAGCTTTTGGTGTTGGAATTGGCATGAAAGATACATCTGATTTTAAAATTTATGACAATACCTTGATATATAATGCAAGGGGGCTTTATCTTGATCAATCCCCGTTTCAACCTGGCAAAATAAATTATTATGAAAATAATAAAATTTTATACAACACGGTTGGTATTCAGTTTCATGCAACGCAACACAAAAGTGTTTTCAAAAACAATGTTTTTAAAGGAAATATGGAGATAGTTTTTAACGATACTCCAGAATCAAAATTAAATTTAAATGAATGGAGCGAAAATTATTTTGATGAATATGATGGACTTGATTTAGATAAAGATGGATATGGCGATATACCATATAATCATTATGTTTATGCCGATAAGTTATGGCAAAGTAATCCAAGTATAAGATTTTTTTACGGCTCTAGTGTTATAACTATTTTAAATGCACTTGCAAAACTAGCGCCTTTTTCGGAGCCTGAGTTTTTATTAAAAGATGATAAGCCAAGAATGGAACCAATTTTATGAATAGAAGAAGTTTTATTAGTTTTAGTACAAAAGTGGCATCAATATCTTTTTTATTTCCATGTGTTAGCTTTGCTAGTGATGCTAAAGTGTATTTAAGGCCACCTGGGGCTTTGGAAGAAAAGCAGTTTTTGTCAACTTGTATAAAATGCGGACAGTGTGTGCAAGTTTGTCCATATTATACGCTAAATTTGATGGATATAAATAGTGGTTTTTCTATAGGAACTCCTTGCATATATCCAAGTAAAAGAGGATGTTATTTGTGTGATCTTTTCCCTTGTATTTTGGCTTGTCCAAGCGGAGCTTTAGATTATAATGTAACAGATATAAAAGATATTCATCTTGGAATTGCAGTTATTTCAAATTTAGATTCTTGTTTGTCTTTAAAGAATGAAAAACTCACTAGTAAACATACTCAAAAGATTTTAAATTTCAAAGTTCATAATGAAAAAGAGAGGATTTTGGCTGAGAGTATAAAATCTAGTGAAGATAAAAATTGTGACTTATGTGTTAAGTTATGTCCGTATCCCAATAAGCAAGAAGCTATTGATATGATTAATCAAGATGGAAAAGTATTTCCTGTAATAAAACAAAAGTGCGTTGGGTGTGGGGTTTGTAGCGAGATTTGTCCGAAAGATGTTATAAATATAATTCCAAATCAAACATACGAAGCTGTGTATAAAGGATAAAAATGAAAAAATTATTTATAATCTTTATTGCTATAATTTTTCTAGTAGGTTGCGAAAAATCAGAAGATAAAAATAAAGCAGATGAAAACAGTTCAAATTTAGCTTCGCAAAATAGTATTGTTATAAAAAAAGGCGATCAAAACATTACAAAAAACAGCGATCAGTTTATAAACTATGATATAAAAGGTCAAAGGCAAGTATCTTTTACTATAAATAATGAAAACAACATTACTACTAAAGACATTGTAGCCCATTCAAATATCAGAAATCCCTATCAAAAAGTAAATTTAAGCTTAGTTAAAAAAACTTTGGGTAGAAATTTTATTTTAAAGTGTTCTGCGTGTCATAACGAGTATGCAAATGGCGTTATAGGACCATCTTTGCTTTCTAAAACATCTGATGAAATTTATAAAATGATAATAAAATACAAAAACACTCCAGGAGCAAATGTACTTATGAGTGAACTTGTAAATAAAATGTCAGAAACTGAAATTAAAGAGATTGCAAATGAAATTTATGAGTTTAATAAACAATTTGGAGGAGTAAAATGAAAATGGGTCAGAAAATAGTCATTTTTATCATAGTATTGCTTATAGGTTTAATGGTGTTTATGATGATGAGTCAAACATCTACTAAAAGTCAAAAAAAAGAAACTATAAAAACAGAAAATAACAATACTCAAAATATAGATAATAAGCAAAAAATCATGAAAAAAGATGCAGGACTTATAGAAGATAGTGAGCTAAAAATAGTTAAAGATTTGCAAACTAAAATTAGCTCAAGTGAAGCAAAATCTAGCAAGATGTATCTTGTAAGTTGTGCACCTTGTCATGGAAAAGACGGCAAAGGTATAATAGCACCTCCTATAAATGGACAAAGTAAAGAGTATATTTTAGAAAAGCTAAGAGCGTATAAAAACAATGAAATACCAAATAGTTTAATGAAAGGCATTTTTACAAATGTTGATGAAAAAACTTTAGAAGGTTTGGCAGTAGAAATTTCAAAATTTCCTAAATAAAAGTTGATATTATGGATAAATATAATAACAGAGAAACGCTTAAAAAATCTAGTTTTTTTTCTACATTTATAAGTACAAAACAAAATGGCAAAAAAACTCTTAGTTTAAGAGCATATAGATACTTTGTGGTTATTTTGATACATGTTTTGTTTTTGCTTTCTTATTATGTAGATATCCAAATTCTTGAAGGCTCTATTAGCGGTTCTAGAATTTTAGGCTTTCATCTAGCAGATCCTTTTATAAGTTTGGAGGTAATGTTAGCCCATAAGCAGTTTCCTATAAATTTAATCATAGGTTCTATGAGTATCTTGACTTTTTATTTTATTTTTGGTGGTAGGGCGTTTTGTTCTTGGGTTTGTCCTTACGGTATAATAAGCGAAATAGGAGAAAAGTTAAACTCTAAACTTATAGAAAAAAAGATAATAAAACCAAGAAAAATAACTAGAAAAATTCGCTATTTTATATGGTCTATTTTTTTGATATCAAGTCTTTTAACAGGAATGTTAGTTTTTGAAATTTTCAACATTGTTGGCATACTTTCGAGATTTATCATATATGGTTTTAGCTTTGCATTTTTTTGGATTATTATAGTTTTTTTAGTAGAAGTATTTTTATCAAGAAGGGTTTGGTGTGCGTGTATATGTCCAATTGGGACAACTTACTCACTTTTTACATCAAAACCAAGCCTTACAAAAATTAGTTGGAATAAACAAACATGTGATCATTGCGGAGTTTGTATAGATGTCTGTTTTGTTGGAGATATTTTAGAACTTACTAAGAAAAATAGCTTACAGTCAAAAGATGACAATAAAAATAAATTTACTCTAAATGGTATTGATTGCACAATGTGCGGAAGATGTGTGGACGTATGTCATAATGATTCTTTAAAATTTGAAAACAAGATAAAAGATATAATCTAGGATAATATATGATTGAAATTATAAATGTTACTAAAAAATTTGATGAACAAGTGATTTTGGATAATGTAAATATAAATATAGCTCAAAATCAAAATGTTTTATTTGTTGGGCAAAATGGAGCAGGAAAAAGTTCTTTGATGAAAACGATATTAGGCCAGTATTTGCCCGACAAGGGAAGCGTTAGTATAGATGGATTTAATCCGCTTAATGATAGAAAAAAAGCGCTTTTAAATTTAGCTTTTGTGCCACAAACTCCGCCACCTCTTAAATTTAATCTAAGTGAGCTTATGAGCTATGTTTGTAAAAGCACAAATACAAAAGAGAGTGAAATTTATAACTTTTGTCAAAAGTTAAATTTTGATTTAAAACAAAATTTAAAAAAGTCTTTTTATAAGCTTTCTGGTGGTATGAAACAGAAATTTCTTATAGCCATAGCTTTTGCTAGAAATGTTGATATCATGCTTTTTGATGAGCCAATGGCAAATTTAGATCCAATAAGTAGAGATAAATTTAGTAAGCTTTTAAAAGAGTATTTTAGGCAAAAAAGTATGATTTTTATCTCACATAGGCTCGATGAGATAGGTGGTTATATAGACAGAGTTATTGAGATGGATCTTGGTAAGATTATAAAAGATGAGATGATAAATGGAGCTAAAGATGAGAAATTTATTTAAATTTATTTTGAAGGAAAATATATGCAAAATACTTTTATGATAGCTTTTTTGGATTTAAAAGAGTCTTTTCGCTCCAAATGGTTTTTGCTATATTTTTTAGTTTTTACTTCAATTATTGCAATATTTTTTGCTACAGGCGTAACAAACTCAAGAGTTATGGGTTTTAGTGGTCTTTCTAGGTTGCTACTTTTGTTTATACAAATTTGTATTATCATTTTACCTATTTTTGTTCTTATTTCTACTGTTAAAACTATACTTAAAGATAGAGACTCAAATGTTTTAGAATATTTGTTAAGTTTTCCTATCTCTTATGAAGAGTATTATTATGGAAAGGCGTTTGGAAGATTGATTGGGGTATTTTTGCCTGTATTTTTATCTGTTTTAATGGCTATTATTTGGGGATTTATAAAAGGCGTACAAATTCCTTGGGATATATTTTTATTATATACTGGCATCATTTTTAGTATGTGCTTTTCTTTTATCGGGATATCTTTTTTAATCTCTAGTATAGTAAAAACACAAGAAGTTGGAACTGGTGTAGCATTTTTTATATGGCTGTTAATGCTTGCTTTTTTAGATATTATCTTGATTGGATTTTTGATGAAAACAAAGATAAATCCAGATGTAATTTTTGCTATAGCTCTTTTAAATCCTGTAGAGACATTTAGAATTGCAGCCATTTCGCTATTTGATCCGCAACTTGCAGTAATTGGATCAACTGCGTATTTTATACTGCATAACTTTGGGAGAATAAATTTTCTTATATTTGCTCATATTTACCCACTTTTGATAGGATTGGTTTCGCTTTTGATAGGATTTTATATTTTTAAAAAGAAGGATTTAGCATAATGAAATTTAAAATTTTTATAGCAACTACTCTATATTGCGTCACTTTAAACGCATATGAAATTCCAAAAGATAAGGTTGATGACTGGTTAAAAGATACAAATTTAACTTGCCAACTTTTTCATACGATCGATACAACAAATCTTAAAAATTGGCGTGCTTATTTAGTAACTAAAGATGATAAAAAACTAGTTTTTAACTCTGTAAAAACTATGTTTAACTACTTTTATGCAAATTTTCAAAAACATGATGAAAATATGAGTTCTATGCTTGTAACTGATTATAAAAATGGGAATTTAGTAGACGCAACGAATGCCTTTTATATTTTTGGAAGCAACATTATGAGCGCAAGAGGCGATGATTTGATACCCTTTGAAAATTTAGATGATGCAAAAGAATTTTACGCAAAAAACTCAGGGCATAAAATTTTAAAATTTCAAGAGATCAATAAAAATCTTATAGATTATCTGCGTTAATTATTTTATCAAAGTATTTTGGGTAAAATTAAAGACTAATAATTTTTAAGGATAAAAAGTGGCAGATTTTTACGATCCAAATGAGATTGAAGAAAAATTTTATAAAATTTGTGAAGAACGTGGCTATTTTGAAATTGATGGAAATAAAGAAATTTCTAAAAGTGATAAAACATTTTGTATCATGATGCCACCTCCTAATGTTACTGGAGTACTCCATATCGGACATGCACTAACTTTTACACTTCAAGATATCATGACAAGATATAAAAGAATGGATGGCTATAAAACACTTTATCAGCCAGGCATGGATCATGCAGGTATCGCAACTCAAAATGTGGTAGAAAAAAAACTTCTAGCAAAAGGTATAAAAAAAGAAGAGCTTGGGCGTGAAAAATTTGTAAATGAAATTTGGAAATGGAAAGAAGAAAGCGGTGGAACCATTTTAAAGCAGATGCGAAAACTTGGCATTACTCCAGCTTGGAGCAGATTAAGATTTACAATGGATGATGGACTAAAAAGCGCTGTAAAAAAAGCTTTTGTAAATTTGTATAATCAAGGTCTTATTGTTCGTGGTAATTATATGGTAAACTGGTGCACACATGATGGTGCACTAAGTGATGTAGAGGTTGAACATAAAGAAAATAAAGGAAAGTTATATCACTTAAAGTATCCAATAAAAAATAGCAGTGAATTTGTAGTTGTAGCAACAACTCGTCCTGAGACATATTTTGGAGATACTGCTGTAATGGTAAATCCAAACGATGAAAGATATAAACATTTGATAGGAAAAAGTGTCATTTTGCCTATTGTAAATCGCGAAATTGAAATTATAGCCGATGAATATGTTGATATGAGTTTTGGAACAGGTATTGTAAAAGTTACACCTGCTCATGATCAAAATGATTATGAAGTTGGAAATCGTCATAACTTAGAGTTTTTGACAATATTTGATGAAAAAGGCATTTTAAATGAACATTGCGATAAATTTGCAGGACTTGAAAGGCTTGAAGCTAGAGATATAGTTGTTGCTGAGCTTGAAAAACTAGGATTTGTTGAGAAAATAGAAGATTACACAAATCAAGTTGGATACTGCTATAGATGCAAAAATGTAGTTGAACCTTACATCTCAAAACAGTGGTTTGTAAAAAGTGATATCGCAAAAAATGCTATAAATTTAGTAAATGAGGGTGGAAGCGAGTTTTATCCAAGTCACTGGATAAATAGCTTCAATGCTTGGATGAGAGAGCTAAAAGACTGGTGTATCTCAAGGCAACTTTGGTGGGGACATCAAATTCCTGTATTTTACTGCGATGAATGTGGTCATGAGTGGGCAAGCGAAGAAGATGAACCAAAAGTTTGTCCAAAATGTTTTAAAACTCATATTCATCAAGACCCAGATGTGCTTGATACTTGGTTTAGTAGTGGGCTTTGGCCTATCTCAACGCTTGGATGGGGAAATGATGATATCTACAAAGGCGAGAAATGGCATACAAACGACCTAAATGAGTTTTATCCAAATACCATGCTTATAACAGGATTTGACATCTTGTTTTTCTGGGTTGCTAGAATGATGTTTCAGTGTGAAAATGCTACATCTAAGCTACCTTTTAAAGATATTTATCTTCACGCACTTGTTAAGACAAGTGATGGCAAGAAAATGAGTAAAAGTAGTGGAAATGTTATCGATCCACTTGAAAAAATAGAAGAATATAGTGCTGATATACTTCGTTTTACGCTCGCACTTCTTGCAATTCAGGGTCGCGATATAAGACTTAGCGAAGAAAAAATGGTGCTTGTTAGAAACTTCACAAATAAGCTTTATAATGCTCATAAATACTTGCTTTTAAATGCCAAGAAATTCCCAGATTTAAGTGAGTGTGATATAAAAACAAAGCTTGGTTTGTACTTGAAAAGTCGTTTTCAAATATGTGTAAATGAGACAAGAAGAAACATAGATGAGTATAGATTTAATGATGCGGCAAATGCAATATATAAGTTTTTATGGGATGAGTTTTGTGACTGGGGCATTGAACTTAGTAAGGCTGAGAAAAGCTCTGTTGTAGAACTTGGTGCAATTTTTAAGGAAGCTATGAGGCTACTTAGTCCTTTTATGCCGTTTTTAAGCGAGTATTTATATCATGAGTTAAGTGGTTCAAATTTAGAGAATTTTAAATCTATAATGGTTTCAAATTATCCTAAAATTTCAAAAAATGATGAAGCTATAGAAAATTTATTCAATGTTCTAATAGAAGCAGTTATTTCTATACGCCGCGCAAAAGCTGTGGTTGACTTAGGCAACTCAAAAATTCCACTTGCTTATATTAAGTTAAATAACAATGAAAATTTAGATGATGCTATAAAATACATAAAACTTTTAGCAAAATGCGAAGATGTTAAATTTACAGATGTTAAGATAGAAAACGCGATAACTGATGTGAGTGAGAATTTAACCACATTTGTGCCACTAACTGGTGTTGATACAAGCGAATTTGTAAAAAGACTTACATCCCAAAAAACAAAGCTTGAAAAAGAAATAGCCAAATTGAGTGCAATGCTAAATAACGAAAAATTCGTAGCAAATGCTCCAGCTGAGGTAATCCAGACAAATAAAGCAGGGCTAGTAAATGCTCAGTCTCAGCTAGAAAAAGTTATAAATGAGCTTAAAAATTTTGCATAGCAAAATCACTCAAAATTATCTGATAAAATAAAATAGAAAAAGCCCTAAAAAGCTTTTTCTATAAATATATAATCACAATTATCTAAATACGATTTTTATTATCAATTAGTTTCTCATTTATTTACCCAAAAGACATATAATCGAATTATAAAATAAATATAATAATTAAAGGAAATAATATGTCAAAGTTACAAGAAAGTTACGGTTTATTTATAGACGGCGAGTTTGTAGATGCTGAAAACTCAGCTTTAATAAATACCTATAATCCAGCAAATGGAAAAAAATTAGCAAGTATAGCAGATGCTAGCCAAAAAGATGTTGACAAGGCATATAAAGCAGCTAGAAAAGCATTTGAAAAATTTCGTCATACTACGGTTAATGAAAGAAGTAAACTTCTAAATAAAATAGCAGATATTATAGATAAAAATGCAAAATTTTTAGCAGAAGTTGAAACCATGGATAATGGAAAACCTATTCGTGAAACTTTAAATGTGGATATACCTTACGCGGCAGATCATTTTAGATACTTTGCAGGTGTTATACAAGGAGAAGAAGGAAGCTCTAATATACTTGATGAAAAACAACTCTCAATAGTTTTAAGAGAACCAATTGGTGTAGTTGGACAGATAGTTCCTTGGAATTTCCCATTTTTAATGGCAGCTTGGAAGCTAGCTCCTGTTATAGCAGCTGGAGATACAAGTGTATTTAAGCCATCTTCTGAAACAAGTTTGAGTGTTTTGGAGCTAATGAGGCTTATTAAAGATGTATTGCCAAAAGGTATTGTAAACATCATTACTGGAAAAGGCTCAAAAGCTGGTAATTACGTAAGAAATCATTTTGAAGCTGACAAGCTAGCTTTTACTGGTTCAACAGAAATAGGTAGAGATATAGCTTTAGCTGCCGCTGAAAAACTTATACCTGCAACGCTTGAACTTGGTGGAAAAAGTGCAAATATAATATATGCTGATGCAGACTGGGAAAAAGCACTTGATGGCGTGCAATTAGGAATTTTATTTAATCAAGGTCAAGTTTGTTGTGCTGGAAGTAGAATATTTGTAGAAGAATCTATATATGATAAATTTGTAGAAGCGCTGGTTAAAAAATTTAAAGCCATAAAAGTTGGAGATCCACTAGATCCTAAAACACAGATGGGCTCACAAATAAACGAAAAACAAGCTAAGAAAATTTTAGAATATGTTGAAATAGGTAGAAAAGAAGGTGCAACTGTTGCAGTTGGTGGAAAGAGCGCAGAGTATGGTAAAAGCTTTGTGGAGCCAACTTTACTAACAAATGTAACAAATGATATGAGGGTTGCTAGGGAAGAGATTTTTGGCCCAGTTGGAGTTGTAATAAAATTTAAAAACCATGAAGAGCTTATAAAAATGGTAAATGACAGTGAGTATGGATTAGGTGGCGGTGTATTTACAAAAGACATTACAAAGGCTTTAAATACAGCAAGAGCTATGGAAACAGGTCGTGTTTGGGTAAATTGCTATAATCAAATTCCAGCAGGTTCGCCATTTGGTGGATATAAAAACTCTGGTATAGGTAGAGAAACTCATAAAGTCATATTAGAACATTATACTCAAATGAAAAACATTATGATAGATTTAACTGGTAAACCAAGTGGACTTTACTAATATATTATCGCCACTTTTGTGGCGATAATTATTCTTCAAATAATAAAAAATTTTTGTTTATGTAAAATTAAAATAAACTTTGATAGTATAAAATTTTAAAATAAAACAAGGCAAAATTTTGATACAAAAGCTAAAAAATATTTTTAAAAAAACATATAATGCTTTTAATGTTATGTATGATGAAGACTTGATGCATTTTTCAGCAAGTCTTAGCTATCATACACTTCTTTCTGTTATTCCAGTTTTGCTTGTTTCTCTTAGTATTTTTACACAGTTGCCAAATTTTGATGAATATTATACAAAGATAAAAAGCTTTATTTTTTCATCGCTTTTACCAACTCATCAAGATACCATATCAACATATATAGAGCAATTTTTAGAAAACTCTTTAAGCTTGGGTTTTATAGGATTTGCCGGCGTACTTTTTACCTCCATGATGTTTTTTAGTGATTATCAGTATATAATAAATAAAATAACAGAGTCCGAAAAGAGAGGCTTTTGGAGAAGTGTTAGTTCGTATTGGACACTTATTACATTAACTCCATTGGGGCTTGGTGCATCATTTTATTTATCTACTAAAGTTCAAGATGTTTTGCGACTAAGTTATCTTACTGAATGGATAAATTTAGTAGCAATTCTTCCTTATATTATCATTTGGGTAATATTTTGTATAACCTATAGTATCTCTATAAATAAAAAAATAAGCACGAAAAACATTCTTATAAGTTCGTTTTTGGCTAGCCTAGTTTGGGATATATCAAAGGTGGGATTTGTTGCTTATGCGGTTTATAATAAAACTTATACAAGCGTTTATGGCTCATTTGCAGTATTATTATTTTTCTTTGTGTGGATTTATCTTTCTTGGGTAATATTTTTATACGGCGTCAAAGGTTGTAAAGTATTAGATGATATCGAGAAGAAAAAAGAAGGGCAAAATACCCAAAATAATAACAAATATAGCAATAATTTTGTATCTAATAGCTATAAGCGAGAGTAAATTTATAGTATAAAATTGCCAAGATTTTATGTCTATGATTGCATAATCTAGTCTTATTGAAGCAAAATTTATCAAAAACTCATCTAGAAAATTTCCAAAACCAAATAGATGTGCAAATAAGCTAATTGGATAAAATAGGCCAAAAACTATTGTTAGCGGTATTACGAAAAGCTGTTGAAAGCTAAGCATTGGGAAAAAGTAGAGTACAGGTATAACCATTGCCAAAAAAGTCCATAAATTTAAAAGTATTAAATTTACCAAAATTGGAAATTTATCATAAAAATGATTCACATAAAGATATATATAAAAAACTCCAAGCATCGAAAAGTAAAAGCCAATTGAAAAAATTAATGATGGAAATATGCAAATAGCTATAAGTCCAGTTAGAAATAGTGTTTGAAAATTAAAAATTTTTAGGTTTCTACTTAGAAAATAAAATCCTATTAATCCCATTAAGACAGATCTAAAAAATGATGGAACAAAGTTAGTTATATATAGATAAAGACAAAGTATTGAAAAAACAAATATACTAATATCAAATTTAGAGTTTCTATATGGGAAATAGTGCCTTTGGAAGAATTTATAAAATGGCAAAAAAATAAGAAAAGAAAAAGAAAAAATTATACTAGCATGATAACCGCTTATTGCAACTAGATGAGAAATTCCCCAAAAATACACATCTTCTCTAAGTTCTTTGCTAATAGGTGTTGCTAAAAATAGGGCTGAATAAAACTCGCCCATTTTATCGTTTTCATGTTGCGATTTTATAAAATTTGAAAGTTTTGTTGAGATATTTGTTGCGTTATTTTCTATGTTTATGTCAAAACTTGTAGCATAAAATGTGCCTTTTAGATAGTCTTTAAACATAATGTTTTTGTATAAAAGCCAAATTTAATCATGTTATTTGCTTTTATTTCACTATTATTTGAGGTAGTTGTGTAGATATCTCCGTATGTGGTTTTGATTTTTAAAACTCTGTAAGTTCTGTTTTTATAGTTTGTTTTTAGGTATGAAGCTAAAATTTGTCCATTTGTTAAAATTTTGGTATGTGATTTTAAGTTATTAAATTTAATATATGAAAAACCAATATTTATGATGAAAATGCATAAACAAATAAGTGAAAAAATAGCGATTTCTCTTCTTTTTTGAAAAAGAGAAATGCTATCCAAATTTACTCTTGAAAGCTAGAAATTTCACTAGGTCCAGCGTAGTTTTTATCCACAAAGCGTGAATATTCCTTATGGAATATTACATTTACTCTACCAGTTGGCCCATTTCTGTTTTTACCTACTATTATCTCTGCATCTTCTTCAAGCTTGTTTGGTATAAAGTTTCTTTGGTATTCTTTGCCTTCAAGTTTTGCTTTTTTTTCTCTTTCTTTCTCTTCTTTTTCTAAATAAATTTCTTCTCTGTAGACAAATAAAATAAGGTCAGCATCTTGTTCTATTGCTCCACTTTCTCTTAAGTCGCTAAGCATAGGGGTTTTATCAGCCCTTGCTTCTAAGCTTCTGTTTAGTTGCGAAAGTGCGATTATAGGTAGATCAAGCTCTCTTGCAAGTAGTTTTAAGCCTCTTGAAATCTCTGCAACTTGCAAATGCCTTTCTGTAAATGAACTTGAACTTGTCATAAGTCCGATGTAATCAATTACGCATAAAGAAATTTCACCATGAGCTGCTTTTAGTTTGCGAAGCTGCGAGCGAATTTGATGAATGTTTACATATCCGCCATCGTGGATAAAAATTTTCTTTTCACTTAAGGTTTGAGAAATATCGCTAACTCTACTCCACTGATCATCGTTTAGTTTTGCACTCATCAAATCTTGAAGTGGAATTGAAGTTTTTGAACTCATCATCCTAAGCATCACTTGCATCGCGTCCATTTCAAGTGAAAACATCACAACGCCACCGCCACCATAAGTTACATTTAGCATTAAATTTAAAACAAGTGTAGTTTTTCCCATACCTGGGCGACCTGCAATGATGATAAGTTCACCTTTTTTAAAGCCTTTTGTCATCTCATTTAGCTCTTTAAAACCAGTATCAATCCCTACGATATCGCGGTCATCTTTGTCTTTTTGTTCTTTTAGGTAATTTGCAACTTCTGAGATGATTTCTGGGCTATCTTTTATCCTTCCATCTTTGTTTTCATCAACTAGCTCATAAAGCTCTTTGCTGATATCATCAACCATATCAAACGAAGTTATGTCTTCGCTAACTTTTGGGGGTATCTTATGTGCAAGTTTTACTAAAGAGCGTTTTATGGACTTATCTTTTAACTCTTTTGCATAAGGCTTAATGTCGATTATGCTGTTTGTTGCTACGATTTCTACTAAAATTTGCTCATCATAATCATTTCCAAGTTTCTTTTTAAGAAACGAAGTGTCTATTGGTAAATTTTCATTCATGCAAATAATCATAGTTTTAAACACATCGCTATGACCTTTTAGATAAAAGTCGTTTGGTTTTATGATGTCATAAACCTCAGAAAAAGCATCGTTGTTGTATATTATACTTTTTAATATAGCTCTTTCCATGCTTATATCAAAAAGATTTGAGTTTATTATATCATTTGGCATTTCTAATCTTTATTTCGTCATTTAGCTCATCTAAGAACTTATCAAGAATTTTATCTTGAGGCATTTTTGCTATTATTTCACCATGTCTTATAACAAGCCCACCATCTTTTCCAAAAGCTATTGCTACATCTGCTCCTTTTGCTTCACCAAGTGCGTTTACAACACATCCCATAACTGAAACGGTAAGTGGTTCTTTTATGTGCGCTGTTTTTTCTTCTACTAGTTTTACAACGCTTACTAGATCACTTTGCAAGCGTCCACAAGTTGGACAAGAGATGATGTTTATGCCACTTCTTTGTCTGCCACTATCTTGAAGTATAGCTTTTGCTACTTTTATCTCCTCTTCAAGCTCTCCTGTGATGGAAACACGCATAGTATCGCCAATTCCTTCCATTAAAAGAGTTCCAAGTGCCATAGCGCTTTTAATGGTTGCGTGAAATATGGTGCCAGCTTCCGTTACTCCTAGATGAAATGGATATTCTACTAAAGGTCTTAGTTTTCTGTAGGCATCAACTGTTTGAACGGTATCGGAGCTCTTTAGTGATATTGCGATATCTGTAAAACCAAAGTCTTCTAAAAGTTTTATGTTATATAAGCCTGAGTTTACCATAGCTTCAACGCTTCTGCCATATTTTTCTTCAAACTGTTTTTCAAGTGAGCCACAGTTCACGCCGACTCTTATAGGTATTTTTCTTTCCTTGCATGCATTTACTACGGCTTTTATTCGCTCTTTTCCGCCGATATTTCCTGGATTTATACGAATTGCATCTACAAATGGTGCAACTTCTAAAGCAAGGCGGTAGTTAAAATGAATATCTGAAATGATAGGTAGCGGACTTTGTTTTTTTATCTCTTCAAGTGCTTTGGCATCTTCGTGGTCAAGAACTGCACAACGAACTATGTTTGCACCTGCAAAATATAGTCTATTTATTTGCTCAAGAGTTGCAGTAATATCTTTTGTTTTTGAAAATGTCATTGACTGTACAGAAATTGGTGCATCTCCGCCAACTGCAACGCTTCCAACAAAGAGCTGTTTTGTTTTATATCTTTGCATAATTTTTCCGTTTTTTATACTTTTTTAAGATAATATTATATAAAAAATCGTTTAAATTTTAGCTTTTAGTGTTTTTTGTTTATTTTAGAAATTTTTATTGGGTTTAAATTTTTATACCTTAATCGTTTTTTATTATAAAAATATCTAGAATATCATTTATAAATTTTTAATATTTAGACTTACTTAATAAATTGTAAATTATTTTACATTCTCTAAAAGTGTCTATTTTGTGTATATATCATAGCATTATAAGTCCTTTTAAAAAATGTTTCCTTTGTGTTTCTAAGCAAAATTATACTTTTACTTGAAATTTTATAAAAGGCTCTTTTTGTATAAACTGCAACGATATTTTACAATAGCTATTATTATTTTTTCTCTTATAATTACGCTATTTCCGATATATTGGATGTTTTCTCTTTCTATCAGGGAACAAAGCGAGTTTCTTGGTATAATTGAATTTATACCTAAAACCTTTACTTTCTCAAATTTCAATCTTTTATTTAGCGAAAATGAATTTTTACAAAACATATTAAATTCGTTATTTATAACTATAATAGCTATTTTTATATCGCTTTTAGTTGGGGTGCCAGCAGCTTATATTTTATCAAGTAGAGATTTTGGGGTTAAATTTATAACTTTTAGCCTTGTTTTTGTTCTTGTGATAAGGATTATTCCGCCTATTACGCTAGCTTTGCCACTTTTTACATTTATGAACGAGCTTGGGCTTACAAGCACAAGACTTCCTATTATCTTGGCCCACACTCTTGTTTGTCTGCCTTTTTTGATATGGTATATGTGTATAGCCTTTAAAAAGCTCCCAACAGAGGTTACCCAAAGCGCTAAGATAGACGGCGCATCAAACTGGCAAATTTTTACTAAGATAAATTTAGCGCTTGTTAGGACAAATATTATAGCCGTTGCTATATTTTCATTTGTTAGTTCGTGGAATGAGTATCTTTTTAGTATGATATTTATACAAGACCCTGATAAATTTACCGTACCTATTACTCTAGCTACATTTAATAGTGAAGATGAGCTAACGCAGTGGGGGATGATAGCAGGTGGTGGGATCGTCTCAACTATACCTGTTGCTTTATTTATGGTAATACTTCAAAAATCAATGATAAGGGACGCAAACAGTGGTGCTGTAAAAGGCTAAATTTTATAAAGGAGAAAATATGAAAAAACAGTTTATATTTGTAGCTTTGGCTATGCTTTTTGGTCTAAATTTGGCTTATGGTGCTGAAAAACTTATCATCTTGGCTCGTGGAGGAAGTCACGTTGATGTTTTAAACATGGCAGTTGGTGAGTTTAAAAAAACCCATAAAGATGTAGAGGTTAAAATTTTAGGTCTTGAAAATTCAGACCTTAAGCAAAAAATAGCACTTGACTCTCGTAACAAAAAGGGAATTTATGATATCGTAATGATAGATGATCCTTGGATGAATGAGTTTGTAGAGGGTGGTGTTTTACACAACCTTAGCAAAGATGGCTACACTGCTGATAGTGACTTTTTAAGTAAAAGTATGGATATAGGTAGATACCCTTACGCAGAGGGTGAAATTTATGCTCTGCCATTTTCTGGAAATGTTCAGTTTATGTTTTATAATAAAGATCTTCTCTCAGAGCTAAAAGCTGAAGTTCCTACAACTTGGGATTCTGTTTTAAAACTAAGTAAAAAAGCAAAAGAGGCTGGCAAGCTTGGTTATGTAGTTAGGGGTCAGCAAGGAAATCCTATCGTAAGTGACTTTTTACCTATCCTATGGGCATTTGGAGGTGATGTTTTAAACAAAGAAAATACAATCTCAACTATCGACTCAAAAGAAGCATTAGAGGCTCTTAACTTCTACATAGAGTTAAGCAAAACAGGTGCAAATTACGAGAAATCAGATATAGTTTCATCTGTTTCAAGTGGCAAAGCACTCTTTTCACTTGGCTGGCCATCTTGGTATATAAGTGGCAATGGCTCAACTGCTGAGTATGCTCTAATACCTAGCAAAGTAAACGAAAGTCTAAAAGAGAATGCAACAGGAATGATAGGAAACTGGATGATAGGTGTAACAGAAAACTCTACAAATAAAAAGCTAGCAACTGAGTTTTTAATTTTAGCTACAAGTAAAGATATACAAAAAATGGCTATTAGTAAAGGCGGAGTTCCAACAAGAAAGAGTGTTACAAGTGATAGCGAAATTTTAAAAACTTACCCGTACTTAAAAACACTAGAAAACGCAACTCAAAACTCAGTAGTTCGCCCTAGGACAATACTTTGGGGAGAGGTTGAAAAGGTACTTGGTATAGAACTATCATCAGCACTAAGTGGTAAAATTTCACCAGCTGATGCACTTAAAAATGCTAAATCAGCAATAGATAAGATAGTGAGCAAATAGATGAAAGCAAGCAGTGTAGATAAGATATTTGGCTATAGCATGCTGATGCCATCTATGCTGCTCCTTAGTGCTCTTGGTCTTTTTCCTATACTTTTTGTTTTAGTTTATAGTTTTAGTGATTTTTACTATCTTTCAAAGTCAGCCCCTAACTTTATATGGGCTAAAAACTACATAGAAATTTTTAAAGACAAATATTTTATACAAGCTATTTTTAACACATTTAAATTTATGTTTTTAGCGGTATTTTTTGAAATTTTTATAGCTTTAGTTCTTGCAGGCTTAGTAAATTCACTAAAATTTATTGCAAATTTTGTAAGAAGTATAATAGTTTTACCATATCTTATGCCGCCAGTTACAACAGCGCTTATATGGCAGATAATGTTTAGCAATAACGAGGGTGTAATAAACAAAATCTTAGAAATTTTTGGGCTTTTGCCACACAACTGGCTTCAAAACCCTGTAACTGCTCTTTATGCAATACTTATAATTGACATATGGCAGTATATGCCCTTTGTGTTTTTGCTACTTTATGCAGCTATGTTAAATGTTCCAAAAGACCAGTACGAAGCAGCAAAAATAGATGGAGCAAACGCCTTTAGTCAGTTCATCCATATAACCATACCAAACATTATGCCAGCTATTTTGATAGCTATAACTTTAAGAGTTATTGATACATTTAGGCTTTTTGATAAGGTAAATATCCTTACAGGTGGCGGTCCTGCGAACTCTACTGCAACCATTAGTCAGTATATATTTGAGCATGGTATTAAAAGCCTTAAAATTGGCTATGCATCCGCAGTTTCGGTTATAATGGTTTTAGTGGTACTAATCTTTTCAGTAAAATACATACAAAAACAGCTAAAAGCAGAGGAATAGAGTGTGGCAAGTGTAGTTTTAAAAGATGTTTGTAAAAGTTATGATGGTAAAAAACTAACAGTTGATAGCGTGAATTTGGAGATAAAAGATAGGGAATTTGTGGTTTTTGTAGGGCCTTCTGGGTGTGGTAAAACTACAACTCTTAGGATGATAGCAGGGCTTGAAGAGATAACTAGTGGAGATATTTTGATAGATGAGAAGGTTGTAAATACTATCCCTTCATCAAAAAGAGATATCGCTATGGTCTTTCAAAGTTATGCACTATATCCACATATGAGCGTTAGAAAAAATCTAGAATTTGCCCTTAAAATTGCTAAAGTTGAAAAAAATATCATAGATGAAAAGGTAGATAATGTAGCTAAAATTCTTGGACTTAGCAACTATCTTGACAAAAAACCAAGCATGCTCTCAGGCGGACAAAGACAAAGAGTTGCCTTAGGTAGAGCGATGGTTAGAAACCCAAAGGTTTTTTTGCTTGATGAGCCGCTTTCAAATTTGGACGCAAAGCTTAGAGTTAGTATGAGAAGTGAAATCGTAAACTTACACAAAAAGCTAAACACAACCTTTATATATGTTACTCACGACCAAGTAGAAGCTATGACTATGGGCGATAAGATAGCTGTTTTAAATGCTGGCAAGATAGAGCAGTTTGACACTCCAAAAAATCTATATCAAAATCCAGTAAATATCTTTGTGGCTGAGTTTATAGGTAACATTAAAATGAATATGTTTAGGGCAAATTTGCTAAGGGCTGATGATGGGATATATCTTGAGTTTAACGGTGTAAATTTGCCATATAGCGCAAATTTCATAGATGAGAACTTAGACTTTAAGGATGATAAAATGGAGATAGTTCTTGGTGTAAGGGCTGAGAGTTTTGTGCTAAATTCTGCAGATATAAACTTTAACGCAAATATTATAAATGCTGAAGATATCGGAAGTGATCTATTTTTACATTTTGAGTTTAATGGCGAAAGCTTTGTTGCTAGATCTAAAAATATTGAATATAATGATGGTCTAAATTTGGGCTTTAACTTAAAAGATACATACGCTTTTAACCCTAAAACCCAAAAAGCCTTAATAAAACGGATATAGTAGGATAGATATGAGAATTCTCTTTTTTTCAGATATGCACTTTCCATACTCAAAAATCCTAAACGAGGAACTTTTAAAGGCTAGAGATGAGCTCTTTTTTAGCTTTTTAGATAGAGTTTTTGAGATGAAAAGTGATATGGTTATCTCGCTTGGAGACCTTGTTTTAAGAGGCTTTAAAGAGGAGATGGATGAGGTTTATGATAGAGTAGTGGGCAGTTTCTACCACATCTTAGGTAACCACGATAGAGCACTTTTTGGTCTTGACGAGCTAGTAGATAAGAAATTTAGGCACGGTGATAGTTTTTTTGAGTTTGATCTTTGTGATGTTATCTTGCTTGAAACTGCAAAAGACAAAAACAGCGATGATTGGGGTGGAAAGCTTACAAGCTCTCAAATTTTGTGGCTTAAAAGCTGTGTTCAAACAAACACAAACAAGCCACTTTTTATCTTTGCCCATCACCCTGTTTTTGATACGGTTAGAAAGTCAAATTACGATATGTATTCTATTTCTAAGAGTTGTGAAATCTTACCCATCTTAAGGCTTAGAAAAAACCCTGTTTTTTATATTAGCGGACATACTCATACTGATGATATCATAAAAGATGAAAATTTGTTTTTTATAAGCACAAGTTGCGTGATAGATGCTAGAATGGTGCGGATTTTAGAGATAAGCAAGGATGAAATTTTATACAAAAGCATAGATTTAGACTCTCAAAGTGGAATAAAATATGCCAAGCTTTTATCTCAAAATTTAAGTGATTTTAATATGAGTGAGTTTGGTGTTGGTGGAAGATTTGAGACAAATTTAAGGTTAAAATATGGATGAAAATTTAAAAAGCATTAGACAAAATTTAGCAAATTTCTTAAAAGAAGTATGTGAATTTCAGCTAAATTCCAGAAATTTTAAGGTTGAGACTAAAAGTAGTGTGGTCGATTTTGTAACCGATATCGATAAAAAAAGTGATGAGATGATAATAAATTTCATACAAAAAAACTATCCATCTCATCAAATTTTAACAGAAGAACACGGTGTTTTAGGAGATGAAAATGAGTGGTGCTGGGTGGTTGATCCTATAGATGGTACTACAAATTTTATACACGGCTATCCTTTGCACTGTATAAGCATAGGGCTTAAATTTAGAGGCGAGGCTGTTTTGGGCATGGTAGCGCTACCTGTTTTAGGGGTAAAATTTCATGCTATAAAGGGTGGTGGAGCGTTTAAAGATAGTGAACAAATTTATGTATCAAAGGAGAGTAAGTTAGAAAAATCCTTAATCGCAACAGGCTTTCCATATAGTAGAGCCACCCATAACCCTAATTTGCCTTACTTTAACAAAGTAATAAACAAAATCGCGGGCATTAGAAGAAGCGGAAGTGCTGCTATTGACCTTTGCTTTACAGCTGCTGGCTACACAGATGCTTATTTTGAGTTTGGCATAAACGAGTGGGATTACTGTGCGGGTAAACTCATACTTGAAGAGGCTGGCGGAAAGTCTTATTTAAGAAAATTTGATAATGACAAAATGTTTATTTTTACAAACTCATGCATTGATAAAGAGCTAAACAATGTACTTTTTAATGAATAAACTAAAACCATAGGATTAATATGATATTTTTTGATTATGATGGCGTGTTAGTTGATAGCCTAAACTTATGTATAAACTCTTGTAAATTTGCAGCTGATGAACTTGACTATAGTGGCGAATTTCCGCAAAATCCCTACGCAAATTTAAATCCTGTAACATATCATGAAGTTGCTAGAAGACTTGGTTTAGATGAGATTAAATTTGAAAATTTAGCGACAAAATACCTAAACGAAAATATTAACACCATAAAACTTTTTGATGGCACGACTGAAATTTTAGAAACACTAAGTAAAAACTATACACTTTGTGTATTAAGCTCTACTAAAAAAGAAACGATTAAACAATCTCTTGATAATAAAGGGATTTTAGAATATTTTAGTGAAATTTACGGAGGTGGAGAAATTTCAAAAGAGGCTAGACTTAAAGAAAAAGCACCTGAAAAATCTATCATGATAGGTGATAGCATAAGCGACATGAGAGCTGCTAAAAATGCTGGAATTTATGCTATTGGCGCACTTTGGGGCTGGCAAGACGCTAATATGTTAAAAGAAGCCAATGTTTTAGTAAAAAATCATAATGAACTATTAAAAGCCATAAATTCTTATTTTTCCATATAATTAACAATTTATATTTTGATACATTTTAGTTTCCAAAATGTTTTTTTGCTCTGTTACACTTCGAAAAATTGAGAAAAGGACAAGTGTGCTAAATATTAAAAACATAGAGAAAAAATTTGGCGAAACTCTAGTTTTAAAAAATATAAACTTAGATATTGAAGATGGTGAGTTTATAACTTTAGTTGGTGAAAGCGGAAGCGGCAAATCAACGCTTCTTAGGATTATAGCAGGACTTGAAGCGCAAACAAAAGGAACTATTGTACTTAATGATGTGGATATATCAAATTTTGCGCCTAAAAACAGAGATATGGCTATGGTTTTTCAAAGTTATGCTCTCTATCCACACTTAAGTGTTAAAGAAAATATTGCAACCCCGTTAATCGCTAGAGGTAAATTTATACATAAGCTTCCTTTTGCTACTAAGATTTTTGCTGGGGCTAAAAAATGGCGTGAAGATATAAACAAAAAAGTGAATGAAGTAGCATTAGGACTTAAAATTTCTCATCTACTTGGTAGAAAGCCAAAGGCACTCTCAGGTGGACAGTGTCAAAGAGTTGCTTTAGGAAGAGTAATGATACGCAAGCCAAAAGTATTTTTGATGGATGAACCACTCTCAAATTTAGACGCAAAACTTAGAGCTCATATGCGAAATGAACTTACGCAACTTCATAGAAAAATTGGTATAACTTTCATATATGTTACTCACGATCAAGTTGAAGCTATGACTATGAGCGATAGGATAGCGTTTTTAGTTGATGGAAATTTACTTCAAGTTGATACTCCTGATAATATGTACAACAACCCAAACCATATAAAAGTTGCCCAATTTATTGGAACTCCTACAATAAATACAGCAAAAGCTGTGATGGATGGCGAAAATATAATCTTTGAAAACTCCTTTAAATATGGTGATGAGCAAAATTGCATAATATTTGCCATAAGACCTGAGTTTACAAGCGTAGACAATAATAGCGAGTATAAAGGTATAGTAAAAAACACCGAAAATATGGGAAATGAGTATCTCATCCACATAAAAGCTAAATTTGCAAAATCCTATTTTATTATAAAAGCCTCGTCAGATGTGGCAAAAAAGATAAAAATAGGCGATGAGATAGGTATAGATATAGACTTTAACAAGGCTTTATATTTTGAACAAAACGGAAGTAGAATTTATAATATAAACAAAAAAGAAAAGATTGCATAATGAACACAAGATTAAGCACTTTAGCTTTTATAACTCCTGCAATTATCTTAATGCTTTTGTTTTTAATAGGTCCTATACTTAGCGTTTTTTTCTTAAGTTTTACAGACTGGCAACTTGGAAATTTAGATATAAATTTCATAGGGTTAGATAACTATAAAAATATGCTAAAAGATCAGGGTTTTATGATGTCTGTTAAAAACACCTTGATTTATGTAATTATAGTAGTTCCCATATCTGTTTTTGGTGGGCTTTTTATAGCCATAATGGTTGAAGCTAGAGATAGTGGCAAAGCTTTTTATAGAACAGTTTTTTTCTTACCTGTGATGGCAACACTAATTGCCATGAGTATAGTTTGGGAGTATATATTGCAGCCTGACTTTGGAATGCTAAATAAAATTTTAGCTTCTTTTGGTGTTGATGGCAAGAACTGGCTAAATAATAAAGACACGGTTTTGTTTGTATTGGCTGGCATTGGAATTTGGCATCAGTTAGGCTATAACATGGTGCTATTTATGGCTGGACTTATGAGCATACCAAGACATCTTTACGAAGCTGCTAGAATGGACGGGGTAGCAAGTGGTTGGCCTCAGTTTAAACTTATAACATGGCCTCTTTTAGGGCCTGTATTACTTTTTGTTATCGTTATAACTTCCATAAAAGCATTTCAAGTTTTTGACACGGTTGCCGTTTTAACAAGAGGTGGTCCGACAAAAGCTAGCGAAGTTCTTTTATATACTATCTATCAAGAAGCATTTGTGTTTTTTAGAACAGGCTATGCAGCTGCTATATCGGTTGTGTTTTTGTTTTTTATACTGATTTTGACAGTTATAAAGATCAAGTATTTAGATAGAAGGATACATTATTGATGAAAAAATTTGATTGGTTTTGTATATTTAGACATGTGCTTTTGCTATCATTTTCACTACTTTTTTTGTTTCCATTTGTTTGGATGATAATAACTGGATTTAAACCTGAATCTGAAATTTTCTCAAACGAACTTAGGTTTTTACCTATAAACTCAGTTGGCTTTAGTAATTATATTGGGGCTTTTAAAACAACACCACTTTTAAGATTTTTAATAAATGGTGTTTTTGTAACTGCAGTTATCTTGTTTACTCAAATTTTAGTTGCATTTCCTTGCGCTTACGCACTTGCAAAGCATAAGTTTATAGGAAAAGACTTTTTACTTATAGTCATAGTTGGTTGCCTTCTTATACCACCACAAGCTATCTCGGTTCCACTTTACATACTCATGTATAAATTTGGTTTTTTAGATACTTATGCTGGACTTATAGCACCATTTACAATATCAGTTTTTGGTATATTTTTGATAAGACAGTTTTTTAATACTGTGCCAGATGATCTTATACACGCAGCCAGAATGGATGGTTTTAGTGAATTTGCTATCGTGTGGAAAATAATGCTTCCTACAACTATTCCTGCATTAGTTTCGTTTGGAATTTTTTCTATCGTTGCTCATTGGAATGATTATTTTTGGCCGCTAATAGTTCTTAGTTCAGAAGAGCTTTTCACACCACCTCTTGGTGTTGTGGCATTTAAAAATGATGAGGCTGGAAATAGTTATGGGCCGTTAATGGCAGCATCAACGATAATAATCCTTCCATTAATAGTAGGATTTTTATTTATGCAAAGAAAATTTATAGAGGGTATAACAAGTACAGGTATAAAATAAAAAGATAATATAAGTTATTAGGTGCTTCAAAAGCTAAGAACTCAAATTTTAAACTAGGAGAAAAAATGAATAATTTTTTAAAAGCTACTTTAGTTGCTTCAACATTGGTTACATGTATGTTTGCTAAAACTGAGTTAACTGTATCATACAGTTATGCGTGGTTTACAGAACTTCACGAAAAAATCAAAGCTGATTTTGAAAAAGAAAATCCAGATATTGAGATAAAGCTTTTAAAGCCTACACTAAACTATGAAGAAAATGCCGCAAAGCTTTTAAGAGAAAAAGTTGTAAACAAGCTTCCTGATGTTGCTTATATAAGCTTTAACTATCTAAAGACTTTAAAGAACAAAAACGTTCCAATAGCTTTAAATGAATATTTAAGCGAAGAGGATAAAACAAAAAATGGCTATACAAAAGAGATGCTAAATCCAACTACCATAGATGGCAAAGTTTATGCTATACCTTTTGCAGCAAGTTTACCTATAACTTATTATAATATGGACCTTGTGAAAAAAGCTGGATGGAATAAAGAGTTACCAAATACTTGGGAAGAGGTATTTGAATTATCAAAAGCTATTAACAAACTTGATGGTAAACATGGTATGTACTTTGCAAACTACTCAGATGCATGGCTTCAAATGGGGCTTGTACTAAGTCAAGGTGGTGAGTTTATAAAAGATGGCAAGATAGGTTTTAACAACGAAGTAGGTAAATGGGCATTTAAACTAATGTCTGATTTTAGTACAGTTGCTGGTATGCCAAATATGAACGATGCTAGTGCGAAAAAGTCTTTTATAGCTGGAAATATAGGCTTATATGTTGGTTCATCTGCCACATTAGTAACACTACAAAACTCTATAGGCTCAAATTTTGAGCTACAAACTCACAAATTTCCAAGCGTAAAAGAAAACGGTAAACTCCCTGTTGGCGGTAGTGTTGCAATGTTAACAAGCGATAAAAACAAAGAGGCTGCACTAAAATATATAAAATATGTAACTGGCAAAATAGGTAATGCTTATGTGCCACAATATACTGGATACATGGCTACCAATACACTTGCAATTGATGCTTTAAAAGATTTTTACACTAAAAATCCAAACCAGCAAACAGCGCCATCTCAGTTGCACTTAATGGCTCCATGGCCGACATTCCCAGGTGAAAACGCTTTAAAAGCATCTGATATAGTTCATAACTACTCAAATCTTTTGCTAACTGGTGAAAGAAAAGATTCTGAAGCTGTTTTAGATGAGATGACAAAAAAAGTTAACGATATACTTCCAAAATAATTATTTAAAAATTTACACCAGCAAAGCTGGTGCAAATTTAACCTCAAGGAGAAATTTTGAAAATCATACATATGAGCGATCTTCACTATGGAGAAAAAGACGAAGCTATTTATTTTAAAGAGCCATCATTTGCGATGAGAGAAGCTATAAGAAGCATAAACAAACTTCACGCAGATGCAGACTTTTTATTACTTACAGGCGACTTAGCACATAGCGGTAAACTTGGATCTTATGAGTATTTGATGAATGATTTAAATCAGCTTAAGATTCCTGTATACTTTACCATAGGAAATCATGATGATAGAACAAACGCGCTTGCAGCTTTAAAAGGCATAAAAGCTGATGAAAACGGCTTTTTACAACAAGCTATAAATTTAAGAGATGATACTATTTTACTAATACTTGATAGTAAAAAGATAGGAACTCATGCGGGAGAGTATTGCGAAAAAAGACAGACTTGGTTAAAAAAGCAACTTGAAATTTATAAAGATAAACAAATTTTAGTATCAATACATCATGCACCTTTTAACACTGGGCTCCATAGCATGGACAAGATAAGACTAGACAAAAATGATAGTTTAGAAATTTATAAACTTCTTATGAAACACGGCGGAATTAAACATATGTTTTTTGGACACTACCATAGACCACTTTCTGGCATGTGGGGTGAAATTTCATATTCAAGTTTAAGAGGCATAAATCATCAAGTTAAACTGGATTTTGAAAGTAGTGTTGAGCTATGCACATACGAAGAACCACAATATAGCGTTGTTTTGATAGATGAGAATTTAGAAAAGAATGAGCCAGCAAGTATAGCAGTTCATTATTATGACTTTATGTATACTCAACCTTTTGAGTTTGCTCTGTGAGTTTATTAAAATTATGTAAACCGTATAACTTAATTATAGATAAAACCTTGTGTTTAGCTAAAATTTCGCCCTCTTTATACTATTTGCCATTACACTAAATGAGCTATAAATTTTAAGTTGTTCTATTTTTGAAGCATATTGTAAAAAATTTATAATCCTTTTGTTATAAAGAGGTGCATGTAATTTAAAACAATTGAGTCATTGCTTATTAATTCAATTTTTTTAAAGCAAATTTTAGATATAATTATTTTTCTTTACAAAATTTTTCAAAGGATTAGTATGCCAAAAATGAAATCTGTTCGAGGTACTGCTAAGCGTTTTAAAATTGGTAAAAACAAGATAAAAAGAGGCTCAGCTTTCAGAAGCCATATCTTGACCAAAATGACACAAAAACGCAAAAGGAACTTAAGAGGTCCTGGTTATGTTGATTCTACAAATGTAACTGCAGTTAAAAAAATGCTTTGTAAAGCATAATAAGGTTTTGATTTAAATCATTCAAACTCCCCTTAAAGAAAGGGAAAGACCCATTAGGGCGCCATTTTGTGAAAGGAAATAAACATGGCAAGAGTAAAAACAGGCGTAGTTAGAAGAAGACGCCATAAAAAAGTTTTAAAATTAGCAAGAGGTTTTTATAGTGCAAGACATAAACATTTCAGAAAAGCAAAAGAGCAATTAGAAAGAAGTTTGTGTTATGCATTTAGAGATAGAAGAGCAAAAAAACGCGACTTCAGAAGATTATGGATAGTTAGAATAAATGCCGCTTGCAGACTAAATGATATTAGTTATTCTAAGTTTATGAATGGACTTAAAAAATCAGGCATCGAACTTGATAGAAAAATTTTAGCAGATATGGCTATGAATGATGCAACTGCATTTAGTGCAGTAGTAAAACAAGCTAAAGCTGCCATATAATACTTTTAAAAGGCGAGTTTATCTCGTCTTTTTTTTCTTTAATCTTATACTTAATTTTATTTCATTAATCATTGTATTTTCTACTGATTATATCATCAAAATATTTTTTAAAATTATTTAAATTCACAGATAAATTTGCTTGCAAAATTTTGTAAATATTTTATTGATTTAGCTCAAGATATATTAAAGTGTCCTTATGTATAATATAGTATCAAATTTTTTAAAGGAGCTTTAATGGATAGACGTAGCTTTATAAAGAGCGCAGCTAGTGTTGCCGCCTGTAGTAGTGCTGGCATCGCAATTCCTAGTTCTGCACTAGGCGATTCAACTAGCGCAGAAAAGGGCTGGCGTTGGGACAAATCAGTATGCCGTTTTTGTGGAACTGGATGTGGCATAATGGTCGCTACAAAAGATGGCAAAATTGTTGCTGTAAAGGGCGATCCTGCTGCGCCTGTAAATAGAGGATTAAACTGCATAAAAGGATATTTTAATGCAAAAATAATGTATGGTGCTGATAGACTTCAAAATCCACTTTTAAGGCTAAACTCAAAAGATGAGTTTGATAAAAATGGTAAATTTAAAGAAGTTAGTTGGAAAAGAGCATTTGATGAGATGGAAAAACAGTTCAAAAAAGCTTATAATGAGCTTGGACCGACTGGCATTGGTGTTTTTGGAAGTGGTCAGTATACTATCCAAGAAGGCTATACTATCGCAAAACTAATGAAGGGTGGCTTTAGAAGTAATAATATAGATCCAAATGCAAGACATTGTATGGCAAGTGCTGTTGTTGGATTTATGCAAACATTTGGAATTGATGAGCCAAGTGGCTGTTATGATGATATAGAACTAACTGATACGATAGTAACTTGGGGTGCAAATATGGCAGAAATGCATCCTATTTTATGGTCAAGAGTTAGCGATAGAAAACTTGGTGCACCAGATAAAGTTAAAGTTGTGAATTTATCTACATTTTCAACTAGAACTTCAAATTTAGCTGATATAGAAATTATTTTTAGACCTCAAACAGACCTTGCTATTTGGAACTATATAGCAAGAGAGATAGTTTATAACTATCCACAAATGATAGATAAAAACTTCATAGACAAACACTGCATTTTCACAACAGGACCTGTTAATATAGGTTATGGTATGAGAAACGATATAAAACATGCTAAATTTCAACAAAGTGAGCTAGATACTGTTGCAAAACAAAAATCAAAAGTTTTAAGTAATGCAGAAGGCGTAACACTAGCTTATCTTGGTATGAAAAGTGGCGAAACTATGGAGAATACAAACGCATCAAAAGCTGGTGATCATTGGCAAATAGACTTTGATGAGTTTAAAAAAGCACTAGAACCTTATACTCTTGATTTTGTTGCAAATTTAGCAAAAGGCGATGCAAACGAAGATATAGAACAGTTTAAAGGCAAACTTAAAGCTTTAGCTGATTTGTATATAGAGCAAAACAGAAAAGTTGTAAGTTTTTGGACAATGGGCTTTAACCAACACACACGCGGAAGTTGGGTAAACGAACAAAGTTATATGGTGCATTTCTTGCTTGGAAAACAAGCAAAACCAGGAAGCGGTGCATTTTCATTAACAGGCCAACCAAGCGCTTGTGGAACTGCAAGAGAGGTTGGAACTTTCTCACACAGATTACCAGCTGATATGGTCGTTGTAAATCCAAAACATAGAGAAATAACTGAAAAAATATGGAAACTTCCTGCTGGAACGTTAAATCCAAAAAATGGTTCACATTTTATGCAAATTATGCGTGATTTAGAAGATGGCAAAATCAAATTTGCTTGGGTTCAAGTAAACAATCCTTGGCAAAATACCGCAAATGCAAATCACTGGATTAAAGCAGCACGCGAAATGGATAACTTCATTGTTGTAAGTGATGCGTATCCAGGAATTAGTGCAAAAGTAGCTGATCTTATCCTTCCATGTGCGATGATATATGAAAAATGGGGAGCTTACGGTAATGCTGAGCGTAGAACACAACACTGGAAACAACAGGTTTTACCAATTGGAAATGCAATGAGCGATACTTGGCAAATGCTCGAGTTTGCTAAACGCTTTAAACTAAAAGAAGTTTGGGGTGAGAAAAAAATAGATGATAAACTAACACTTCCAAGTGTACTGCAAGAAGCCGCTGCTATGGGTTATAAAGAGGATAATACCTTGTTTGATGTTCTTTTTGCAAACTCAGAAGCTAGGGCATTTGTTCCAAATGATGCAATTATGCAAGGTTTTGATAACACAGAAGTAAAAGGCGATAGTAGAAAAGTTATAGGAAGTGATGATAAAGAATTTACAGGATATGGCTTTTTTATTCAAAAATATCTTTGGGAAGAGTATCGTAAATTTGGAATAGGGCATGGTCACGATTTGGCTGATTTTGATACGTACCATAGAGTTAGAGGTCTAAGATGGCCTGTTGTAAACGGTAAAGAAACACAGTGGAGATTTAATACCAAATATGATCCATATGCGAAACTTTCAGCTCCTAATGATGAGTTTGCATTTTATGGTAATGCAAAAGCAAGTTTACAAAGAGGTGATTTAAAGAGTGCAACAAGTGGCGATCAAAAATTTGCTTTAGCAAATAAAGCTAAAATTTTCTTCCGTCCTTATATGGATCCGCCAGAAACTCCAAGCAATGAGTATCCATTTTGGTTAAGTACTGGTAGGGTTTTAGAGCACTGGCATAGTGGGACTATGACTATGAGAGTTCCAGAACTTTATAGAGCTGTTCCTGAGGCACTTTGTTATATGAATGAAATGGATGGAGCAAAACTAGGTATTGCTCAAAATGATGTAGTTTGGGTTGAGTCACGCCGTGGTAAAGTTAAAGCAAAAGTTGATTTTAGAGGCAGAAATAAGCCGCCAGTTGGTCTTGTTTATGTGCCTTGGTTTGATGAAAAAGTGTATATAAACAAAGTTTGCCTAGATGCGACTTGTCCACTTTCAAGTCAAACTGACTTTAAAAAATGTGCAGTAAGAATTTATAAAGCGTAAAAATGCAAAGAAGAGAGGCTTTAAAACAAGGTTTTAAGATAGCTAGTTTGCTAGTTTGCGGTGGTTTTATTTGGAGTGTGGCTGCAAAAGAAGATACTAAGGTATTTTTGCGCCCACCTGGAGCTTTAGATGAAAAGAAATTTAGTGCAAAATGCATAAAATGTGCTCTTTGTGTAAAAGCTTGTCCATATGATACACTAAAACTAGCCAAACTAAGCGATAGCGCGCTTGTTGGAACGCCTTTTTTTACGCCAAGGATTGTGCCATGTTATATGTGTAGCGACATACCTTGCACAAAAGCTTGTCCTACTGGGGCTTTGGATATAAACTTGCTAAAAACCGATGGCGAGCTTGATATTAAAAAATCCAAAATGGGAGTTGCTATAGTAGACGATAAAACCTGTGTTGCTTATTGGGGTATCCAGTGTGATGTATGCTATAGAGCTTGTCCACTTTTAGATAAAGCTCTTTTTTTGGACTATAAACACAATGAGAGAACGAGTAAGCACGCGTTTTTATTGCCTGTTGTAGATAGTAATTTTTGCACTGGGTGTGGAAAATGCGAAAGAGCTTGCATAACTAAAAAATCATCCATTACCGTAATTCCAAGAGAATATGTGATGGGCAAAGGGAATGATAATTATGTAAAAGGCTGGATAGATGGGGCTGATAAAAAGCTTAAAGATGTTGATACTAAGATTGATTTAGATAAAAAAGAATCACTTGATTATCTAAATAGTAAGGATTTATAATGATAAAATATAGTTTTCTTGCTAAAATGTCTCAGATCATCATACTTATACTTTTTTTGGTTTGTAACTTTTATGGATTTAAGCTATTAAGTGGAGATCTAAGTTCTTCTAGACTTTTTGATACTTTAGCATTAAGTGATCCGTTTGCAGTTTTACAAATTTATCTCGCTACTTTTAGTATTGGTATAAATGCGATAATTGGTGCCTTGATAATATTTTTAGTATATTCGATAATTGCTCCAAGAGTATTTTGTGGATGGGTTTGCCCTGTAAATCTCATAACTAGCTTTGCATATTTCATAAAGCAAAAATTTAGCATAGCAAAAGATGCTAAAGTTTTAAATTTGCCAAAAAATTTAAGATATTTTGTATTAGTTTTAGTATTGGTTTTAAGCTTTTTACTAAGTACTCCGGCTTTTGAAAATGTAAGTTATATAGGTATAATTCAAAGAGGAGTTATATTTTTAGATGTAAGTGTTCTGTTTTGTATATTTGCTATTTTTGTGTTTGATCTATACATATGTGATAGAGGAATTTGTTCTCATATATGCCCACTTGGTGCATTTTACGCACTAAGTAGCAAATTTTCACTCATTAGGGTGCATTATGATATGAAAAATTGCTCAAAATGTATGGATTGCAAAAGGGTTTGTCCGGAAAAACAGGTTTTAAACATGGTGGGAAAAGAAAATGGTTATGTATCTAGTGAGTGTATAAGTTGTGGTAGATGCGTAGATATTTGCCAGCACAACTCGCTGAAATTTGATATAAGAAATTTAAGGAGAAAATAGATGAAAAAATTTGCATTATTCTTTATGATAATTGCACTGTTCATTGGTTGTAGCAAAAATGGTAGTGTTGTTTCAAACTCTGATTTTGGATTAAGACAAAATATTGCTACAGAAGATATAAAACTTGCTGAGGTAGACTGGAAAAAACAGCCAGCAGGACTTTCGAAAAAATATGAAAGATCTTTTGAGAATGCGCCACCGCTTATTTCTCATGATTTAGAAGGTCTTACTCCTATTACAACGGATTTAAATATGTGCGTAACCTGTCATATGCCAGAAGTTGCAAAAGATGCAGGTGCTACAGCTATACCAAAATCACATCTTGTAAGCTTAAGAAATGGAGAAGATCTTCATGGTAAACTTGATGATGAAAGATATGTTTGCTTAACTTGTCATGTACCTCAAGCAAATGCAAAACCTTTGGTTAAAAATAATTTTAAAGCTGATTTTAGATCAAAAAATGGTATATCTAGCTCTAATTTACTAGATGTAATAAATGAAGGCGTTAAATAAAATATGAGAATAATTTCAAGATTAACAGGAAATAAAAAGCCTGTTAATCCGCCATATTTTAGTGGAAAATTTGATTGTAAAGACTGCGAAGCGCCATGTGTTTTATCGTGTGAGAGGAATTTGCTTAAATTTAATGAAACTAGCGTAGAGTTTATTCCAAATGAATATGGTTGTAATTTCTGTGAAAACTGCGCTAAGGCTTGTCCCAGCGATGTAATAAGCTTAGAAAATGAGCATAGTATAGGCGCATTTATAAAAATAAATGTAAATGCTTGTTTGGCATGGAATGAGACGATATGTTATAGTTGTTTGGATGTTTGTAAGTATAAAGCTATAGAGTATTTTGGTGTGTTTAGGCCAACTGTAAATGAAAACTGCGTAGGATGTGGTGAGTGTATTGGAGCTTGTTTTGTAAAAGCAATAAACATATTGCCAAAAAAGGATAATAAATAATGAAAAAAATGGTGCTTTTCTTGATGTTTTATGTACTTGCTTATGCTATAGAGCCTTATAATAAGATAGAACTAGCATCAAATACCATGAATATGCATCTAAAAGATAATTTACTTTTCATAGCTACAGATAATTCAAGTGTTGAAGTTTATGATATAAAATTGAGGAAAATGCTTGAGCCTATAAAAATTCCTTATATAAAAACATATATTAATGAGAAAATGCCTTCAAAAACTTTTAGTATCGATACTATAGGTGGAAAAATCATGCTTTTACACGAAGAAGACTTTGGTAAAAAAGCACTTTCTATATATGAAAATAGTAAGCTAAAAACCATAAGTTTACAAGACGAATCTATAAAAAAAGCTCTTTTTTTGGATGAGAACACAGCAATTCTTGCTTCAATTAGTGATGAAATTTACTATTTTGATTTAAATAATTGTAAAGTGATATTTTCTTTTAAATTTTCAACTGCAGCATTAGGCGATATAGCACTTAACGCAGACAAAAAAACTCTTAGCGTAGCAGATGAGGGTGGGGTTATTTATCTTTTTGATACGCAAAAAAAAGAGGTTATAAAGACATATAGTGCACATAAGGACAACGTTTATTCTCTGCTTTATGAAAACTCTGTTATAGTAAGTGGGAGTGCTGATAAAAATGTAGCTGTGATAAGAAACGGTGAGATAAAATTTGTAAAGAGCGATTTTTTGATTTATTGTGTTGGGCTTAGTAGAAGTGCAAATGTGTTTGCTTATATGGATGGTGAAAATAGTGATATAACTGTAAGAAATGTGGGTGATATGCAAAAAATAGCAACCATAAAAACATCCATGAATACTATAAATAGTATTATTTTTATAGATGATTCAAGTATTGTTGCCTCTGGATATGGAAATGAGATTTTATTTTGGAGATTTAAATGAATATATCAAGTGTAGTGATAAATGTAGATAAAAAATATATAGATGTTGCAAAAGAAAGCATTGCTACTTTAGATGGATGCGAAGTTGTTGCATCAAATGAAGTAAAAATAGTCGCTCTTATAAATGCTAAAAATCTTGATGATGAGCTTGCTAAATTTAAAAGTATAGAAAAATTAAAACATGTTGTTAGCGTTGTTATGGTGTATTCTTATCAAGAAGATATAGAAGATGCTTTAAGTCAAAATGCTATAAATAGCTTTTTAGATGATGATAGTTTGGATACAAAAAATGTCAAATATAGTGGTGATATATATAGAAATATTTGATTTTTTTGCAAATACATAAATTTAGCTATTTTAAAGCTTATATAATGTAAAATTACATTTTTATTTAATTTAATAATTGGGTTCATAGCTCAGTTGGTTAGAGCATCCGGCTCATAACCGGATGGTCCTAGGTTCGAGTCCTAGTGAACCCACCACTTATTTAATCTACTTTTACTAAAAATTTCAAAATAAAATGCTATAATAGGTTTAAATTTTAATTCAAGGATTTACATGATTTTTGAAGATAAGGAATTTATAAGAGAAAACTGCTTAATTATATTAAATTCAATCAAAAGTGATTTTCAAAATTACGCAAAAGAAAAATGTGGCGAATATAAAAAAGCAAAAGTTGATGAGTATGATTTGGCAGATTTTTGTAGTGCCATGTTTTTATCTTTAACTAGTGAAAAGTTAGATATAAATTCTTTATATAATACTCTTAAAATCATGTTTGAAGATGTCTTGTTTCAAAGATATTTTTTGCTTTGTATGATTTCAAGACTACATTATGCTTTTTCAAAAAAAATATTCGTATTAAAAAGAGCCGATCTAGATATTGGGATACTTCATCTTTTTAATATTACAAATGAAATTTATAATGAAATTCTAAATTTACACGAGCAAAAACAACTGCAAGAAAGACAAAAAACTACCATAAATATCCAAAGCAATGGATTTTCACTATTTGAAAATATAATAGATAACTTAAATAGAGTAAAAAATACATCCAACAAATTGCATTTTTTAAACTTGTATGATGGTGTAAAAGTTGAATGTGAAGGAAGTATTATAAGTATTGAACAAGACACTGTGGTTTGTAAAGTAAATTTAATGCAAATTTTAGCAATGAAACAAGAAGGTAATGCTTATATACTTCAAGATGATAATTTACCTCAACATTTAAAAGCTAATATTATATCCATAGATATCAAAAACTCAACTATTTTACTAGGAAATTTTTCTAGACAAGCAAAAATGCCAGCAAAAGATAGAAGATTTTCAAGAGTTCATCCAAATAAATTTACTAAAGTTACGCTTTGTAATGAAGCGGATGTTTGTTTGATAGGAAAACTTTATGATATATCTGAAGGCGGAATGGGCGTTGTAAGTTCTGAAAATGTAGGATTTAAAAACTCTCAAGTCATAACTGCTAAATTTAGTCTTGTTATGCCAAAAACTTTAGAAGAATTTGATTTGGAACTAAAATTTAAGCTCGTCGTTGCTCTAAACTATCAAGGATCCATGAGGTATTGTTTTGAGATAGTAGATAGAAATCAAAATGGTATAAGTAAGCTTATAGAATTTTCTAGACAACGAGAAGAAGAAACATTAAAAGATCTTCAAGATAAGTTGAATTTATATCAATAATAATTTTTATAAATAAAAGAAAGGCTTTTTGTTATAGCCTTTCCTTAATGTACTAAAAGTAAAATTTAGATTTTCTCGTAAAAAGAAATTCCTAGTTCGCTACTTTTTTTGAAAACGTCAGTAAATGGAACAGTATCTGCGCTTCCCACATAAAGTCTTCCACCTGGATTTAAAAGTTTATAAAATGCCTCTATGGCTTTTAACCTAAACTCATTGTTAAAATAAATAAGCATATTTCTTGAGTATATTATGTCATATTTGCCCATTTTTTCAAAGTTATAATCAAATACATTTATAACTCTAAAATTAAGTCTTGGCATAAGTTGCTTTTTAATCTTATAATTACCATCATCTTTTTTATCGAAAAATATATTTTTTTGAGAAAGACTAAGTTTTTGTAGTGCTCTTTCGCTATATTCGCCAAGATTTGCTTTATTGATAGCTTCAGAGTTTATATCAACACCTGTTATGCTAAGCATGGATTTATCTAGACCTAAAGAATATGCTATCATTCCAAGAGAGTAAACTTCTTCTCCGCTAGAGCATGGTGCGCAAAGTATATGTGTTTGCCAATCGCTTTTTTTGCAGTGATAAATACCAGATTCTAGTTGATGAACTTCTCTATAAAAATATGTCTCATTTACTGTAATTAAGTTAATAACTTCTTGTCTTAATACTCTATCTACTATGATTTTATTCATAAGTTGTTCAAATGAACTTATATTTTTACAAACCGCAAAATCATTTAATCTTTTTTTTGCAATATCTTTTTTATCTAGTAACTCTGAGCCAGTAAACTGCCTAATAACGTCTAAAACATTTTCAAAATTTTGACCATCTTGTAAAATAGGTTTTTCATTCATTGTTCATTTTCCTTTAAAAAACTTTCAAGTCTTATTTTAATATTTGCTAGATTAAGAGACAATACATGTGGGTTTAATTCTTTTGCTCTTTTTGGCATACCATAAACTATTGCACTTTCTTCATTTTCTACTATGCATTTGGCTTTTGCTTTATAAAGCTCAAAAAGTCCTTTTGCTCCATCATCTCCAATGCCTGTAAGTAAAATTGCTATTATATCGGCTGATTTTGTTATTTTTGCAGCCGAAGAAAATAGCATATCAACATTTGGATTATATGTTGTTTTTATTTCCCCGTCATATGGTGCTATACTAAGAGGTTGTGTTGGAAGTATAGTTGAGTTTTGTGTGCATATATAAACTCCATTTTTTATAGATATTTTTTTATCAATTTTATTTACCAAATTTTCACTTTTAAAAAAAACTTTCATTTGCTCTATAAAAGTATTCATAAAATTTAGGCTCATATGTTGAGCTATAACTACTGCACAGCTGTTTATATCAATATCAGCAAGTAGCTTTTTTAGATGACCCGGTCCTCCAGTAGAAGATCCAATCAAAACAAGTTTTTGTGCCATTTATATCCTTTTATATCTCGTTTTTACTTACAACTCTATTTCTATGCTATTTATTATGCCCATAAGTATCATTTATGGATTTAAATGATCTATTTGGTTATGATTATACCAAATTGTAGACTATTTTAATTTGAAATGGTTTATTTCCATCTATTTTTTTATCTGTGATTGATATTTTCTAATTATTTATTTTTTCTAAAAAATCCTTGCCTCCTTTGTTTTATCTTTTTCTAATTCATCTTTATTTTTTTATCGTTTAATGCTATTGTATTTTCATCTAAATCTAGAACATAGGTGGTAATATTTGAAAATCTAACGCTATCTTTTAATTTTTTATGTATGGATATAAAAAAGAAATTATTTGTTTTGAATAAAATCTTTCTATAATCTCTGTTCTTGAGCTATTTCAAAATGATTTATAATATCATTTTTGGTAAACTTAATATTGTTTTCGTAAAATTAGTTTTAAAAAGGTTTTTTATATAGTCTTTAAATTATTTGGTTTTATTTGTGATTTTATATAAAAAGCTAAAAATTTCTGCAACTGCTTTGTATAAGTTTTGTGGTATTTCTTGATGTATATCTACTTTGCTTAACAGTTCAACTAAGTCTTCATCTTCTTTTATGGGAATTTCGTGTTCTTTTGCTAAATTTATAATTTTTGATGCAATTTCGCCTTTACCAGTTGCTAAAACTTTTGGAGCGTTATCTTTTTCACGATTATATCCTAATGCGACAGCTTTTTTTATTTTTGCCATTTATGCTCTTTTATCAAAGCCAAGATCAAACATGTCGCTAAATTCATATGCATTCAAAAGAGTATTTTTTGACATGGTTTTTAGGGAAAAATTTGTAATATTTAGACCGGTTCCGATGATCGCAGTTTTTAAATCCCTTGAGTTTTCAAGTATAAGATTTTTAAAATATTCGCTTTGAGCGGCTATGGAAATTTCTAAAAATTTATCTTTTGATAGTGCCAAAAATACATTTAATGAACCATGATCTTTGAAATTTAAATCTATTTTACAGTAATATTTATTTTTTTTACCTTGTTTAAAAGCTATATTTCCGCCTTCTACTCCTTCCCAGACATATGGCATATAGGTTTGAAGTGAACCTGAGGCAAAAGAGGCTAGTTGATGGATGTCAATTTGTGCAATAAGTTTATTTGTTATATTATTTGCTTGGTTTGCGTTAGGAAGCGAGCTATTTTCTGTGGTTTTATTTATATTTAAAAGAGTTTTTTTGATATCCCCATCTAAATTTGCCATTGCTTCAGATCTATTTTTTGGAGTAATTTTTTCTAAGTCATTTTGTGCAACATCAAAATTTTTTAGTAAACTTTTTGTTTCGCCAAGCGTGATTTTTGCATCACTAAATTCTCTACTTGTAAGTTTTGAAATTTGATTTAATTTATTTGCAGCTGCGCTTAATTTATCTTGAAGTGTGAAATTTTCACTTTTTGATATTGAATTATCTGTAGCTATGCTTTGTGAAAAGTTTGAAGCCATGCTTTGTTCATTTGAAGTTATTTTAGTTATTGAGTTTTGTATATCGCTAATGATATTATTAATTTCTTTTTGGAGGCTTGATATTTGTTCGTTTTTTGGTAGATTTATATTGCTTATTTCTGTTTTTAAAGAAGTTACAATTGAATTGATGTTATTTGTAAGTTGTTTTGCAACTTCTTTTGTGATAGATGTTTCTTTTAAAGACTTATTTTGTTGTTGATTAGTTGTAGTTTGTTCTGATTTTAGCAAAGATTCAAGAGGGGATTTTTTTATGTCTTTAATATTTGTATCTTTTTCTTTAATTTCTTGCGAAACATTTGCTTTATTTTTAGTATCTAAAAGTTCATCTTTTATGCTATCGTTAGATTGATTTAAATTTATTGTTTTATCTACTGTATTGGAAATATTTGTTGCATTTGGCATATTTGTATTGTTTATATTTAAAGCTGTATTTTTATTATTCATTGCTATATTTTGTTGCGCTATATTTTGATCTTTTGTATATGATGTTGAAATGTTTTGGTTTATAGTTAATGGTATGTTTTTTGAGTTTAGTTTATTTAAGAAATTTACTATATTTTCGAGCTTAGAAGCTGTTGTTGCAATATTTTTCAAATCAGAATTTTTTGGATTTTGGATGATTTCTTGGGCTGATTTTTTAGCTTCATTTAAAATTTTTTTTAGTTGATTAAAAGATTCTTTTGTATCTAGATTATCATTTTGTGCAAGTTTTGTAAACTCTTTTATAAGTTTATCTGAACTTACTCTTTTCATCTCATTTGCTAGTTTTGTTATGCTAGCTGGTATATTTTCTTCATTTAAAGCTTCTTTTATTGCTGCTTCTAGCATGATTCCTGAATTTTTTATTTGTGTATTTAGTGGAGTTGTTTTTATATCTGCAATTGGTTTTAAAAACTCTTTTAGTTTTGCATTTAGCTCTTTTAGCTCAGGTAAATTTTCACTTAACTTATCTAAAACTTTAGTGAGTTCACTTAAATCTTTCGATAAATTTGGAGCAACTTGCAAAAATTTTGCAGTACTTGTAAGACCTGAGTTTTTGAGCATTAAATTTGAACTAGATTTTATCTCATCAAGTAATTTGTTTACAAGTTTTTCTAGAATTGCAGAGTTTTTTTCTTCACTAACTGCTACATTTTGAGCAATGTCAGGCTTTTTAAAAAGCTCTTTTTTTTCTAGTAAATTTTGCGCAGAAGAAGATGATTTTTCATCTATTTTAGTGGTAGGTTTTTGTGTATTTTTTAAAACTTCTCCGCTTACACCACTATTTATATTGCTAGTTATTTTAGAATCCATTTTTACCTTTTCTTAAATGCTATTTATATTATCGGCTGAATGGTCATATATCTTTAGTCTAAATGCAAATATCATTATGCCAAGTGGCATAAGAAAAATTCCAAGTAAAAAAGGTAATATCTCAAGTCTAGCACTATTTTTTAAAAATAAAAACCCTGATATTAGTAATGCGTAACCTATGATTCTAAAAGGTGAAAAAAAGGTCATTATTTTTTGTGGCATAAATTTTTTTGGTTTTTGTTCATGTGTTTGAGATACATTTTCATCATAAAAAGTATCGTTTAAAACTCTTTTACTATAAGCTCTTATACTAGAAAAAAGTATAATCAAAGAACAAAAAAATGAAATTTGTGAATTTAAAAAAAAATTAGTGCCGATAAAAATAGAAATAATTATCAGCATAGTATCAAGCAAACAATAGGTAAGAACTAAGTTTTTTAGCTCACCACTTTTGGTTATCATCATCTTCTTCTCTATCTTCTTTGTCTTCTTGATATTTTAAATCTTTATATTTTGGATCGTTTTTAAGCTCATCTAGAGAGTTAAGTTGTATTTTATATGCTTTATAAACATTTAAAATTGCAGCAAAAATTCCAAATGCAACACCTACCCAAAATAAAAAGTCTATACCTGTAAATTTTTTTAGTAAATATCCAAACCCAATTCCTAAAAATATCGCAACAACCATTGCTATACCAAGGCTCAAAGCATTGGCGCCTCTTATAAATTCATTTGCTTTTGACATATTACATCTCCTTAAAAGCTTTATTTGCTGCTTTTATAACTTTTTGTATTATTTTTTTATTCATAGCGTTGCATATAAAACTTGTTTCAAACTGACTTGGAGCAAGGTAAATCCCTTGTTTTAGCATATTTGCATGAAATTTAGCAAATGCTTTTGTATCACTTTTTAGTGCGTCTTCGTAGTTTTCAACCTTTTTATCTGTAAAGAAAAAGCCAAACATACTGCCCCTGGTTTCAGTTTGTAACGAAATACCATGTTTTTTAGCTGCTTTACTAAAGCCATCCATTAGCATCTGGCTAAGTGTGCCTAGTTTTTTATACAAATCTTTGTTTTGGTTTATTTTGCTAAGTGCTGCAATTCCTGCGCTCATGGCAACTGGGTTTCCACTTAGCGTTCCTGCTTGATACACAGTGCCATCTGGGCTTAGACAGTCCATTATCTCTTTTTTGCCACCAAATGCAGCTGCACTCATTCCTCCACCTATAACTTTTCCAAAAGTTATCATATCTGCTTTTATATCATGAAAATCAAAACTTCCTCTTTTTGATGCCCTGTATCCGCTCATTACTTCATCTAGGATTAAAACTGCACCGTTTTTATCGCAAAGCTCTCTTAGCTCTTTTAAAAACTCTTTTTTAGCAGGAACTAAGCCCATATTTCCAGCTATTGCTTCTATTATAACAACGCCGATTTTATCTTTGTTTGATTCAAATACATTTTTCACACTTTTTATATCATTATATATGGCTAGATATGTATTTTTTATGATATCTTCTGGAACACCACTACTACTAGCATTTCCATATGTTGTAGCACCGCTTCCTGCTTTTATAAGTAGCGCATCGCTATGGCCGTGATAACATCCTTCGAATTTAAGCAAACCATCTTTTTTGCTGTATCCTCTTGCTACTCTTATGGCGCTCATTGTTGCTTCTGTTCCACTATTTACAAAGCGAATTTTATCTATAAATTTAAACTCATCAAGGATAAGTTTTGCTAAATTTGTCTCACTTAGTGTTGGAGCGCCAAAACTTACACCTTTTTTTGTGCTATTTATGATTGCTTTTTGTATATCTTTATCGCAATGCCCAAATATCAAAGGTCCCCAGCTTTGCACAAAGTCTATATATTTGTTTCCTTCTATATCATAAATATAGCAACCTTTGCCATGATCTATAAATGGAGGAGTGTTATCAACGCTTTTATAAGCTCTAACTGGTGAATCAACGCCACCAGGGATTAGTTTTTTTGCTGCGTCAAATGCAGATTTATTTGTCATTTTTTTCCTTTGCTTGAGTTATTATTTGTTTTATTTGTAACATAGTAGTATAGGCTTTTTATCTCATCAATAGTAAGAAAATAAGTAGGCATAACACCTTTAGCATCCATAATGCCATTTGTAAAATGCTCAAAATCAAGAGCTGTGATATCTGGTGCATCTAAGGTCTTATTTATCTCTTCTTTAAATATTTGGCCATCAATTTTTTTGGTTTTTATGTCTTTATATCTTGCTATAATAGTGCCCTTGCCATCTTTACCGTGGCATTTTACGCAAGAAATTCCGCGTGGATTTTGGTATAGCATTTTTGCATATTCATCTTTTGTGATAAAATCAGCAGAAAATAAATTTAAAGCAAATATACTCAAAAAAACTATAAATTTCATATAAATTTACTCTTTTTAAATAAAATTTTAGCTATGATACAATTTTTGTGATAAAAAAAGCATAAATATCGGAGAAAAATATGAAAATTTTAGATGGAAAAGCCTTAAGCGCTAAGGTAAAATCTGAAGTAAAAGATGAAGCGTTAAGATTAAAAAACTTAGGTGTTCAACCAGCTCTTGCAGTTATTTTGGTTGGAGAGGATAAGGCTTCTCAAACTTATGTTAACTCAAAAGAAAAAGCTTGTAACGCTTGCGAGATACGCTCTATAATGCACAGACTCCCTGCAACTACATCCGAAAGTGAGCTTCTTGCTTTGGTAGATGTATTAAATTTAGACGATAGTATAGATGGAATCTTGGTTCAGCTTCCGCTTCCAGCTCATATAAGTGAACAAAAAGTTATAAAAGCTATATCCCCCCTTAAAGATGTTGATGGTTTTCATGCTATAAATACTGGAAATTTAGTAAGTGGAATTGATGGTTTTGTGCCTTGTACGCCTCTTGGTGTTATGAAAATGTTTAGTGAATATGGGATTGATTTAACTGGAAAAGTAGCTTGTGTCATAGGAAGAAGCAATATTGTTGGAAAACCGATGATAAATTTACTTTTAAATGCAAATGCTACTGTTATCGCAACTCATAGTAAAACAAAAAATCTAAATATGATGACAAAGCAGGCTGATATTGTAGTCGCTGCTATTGGAAAGCCAAAATTTGTAAAATCTGATATGATAAAAGATGGCGCAGTTATTATAGATGTTGGTATAAATAGGCTTAGTGATGGAAGTTTAGTTGGTGATGTTGATTTTGAAAATGTCAAAGATAAATGTTCCTTTATAACTCCAGTACCAGGTGGAGTTGGGCCAATGACTATAGCAATGCTGCTTAGCAATACCATAAAATCAGCTCAAAATAGACTAAATAAAGTAAATTTATGAAAAAAATATTATCTAAAGCTTATCGTTTTTCAAGCAGTTGGACTGGAACTGTTATTATAGTTTTGCTAATAATATTTTTTGTAGCACAAGCTTTTGTAATACCAAGCGGTTCGATGAAAAATACACTTTTAATAGGTGATCATCTTTTTGTAAAAAAATACAGCTACGGCATACCAACTCCTCACATCCCATGGCTTGAAGTGCCAGTTTTGCCAGACTTTAATGGTAATGGTCATATAATCAGCGGGGATAAACCACAGCGTGGCGATATCGTTGTGTTTAGATATCCACATAATCCAAAAATACACTATGTAAAAAGAAATTTTGCAACTGGCGGTGATGAAGTTATTTTTGATGGCAAAGCATTTTATCTAAGAGCGAATGAGGGTGATGAGTATATGAAAAAAGTCTTTGCTGGTAGAGAGTTTGTTACTCTCAATGATAAACTTTTTGTAAAAGAGCCTTACTCTAAAAAAGGCATTCATTATGAAGACGGTAAAGACCTATTTTTAACCATGCTTTCTGTTATGCAAAAAGAAGGTAAGTTAGCGATGCAACCAGCTTTTGTTAAAGAGCTGCCAAAGAGAAATGATTTTAGTGGCTTAAATATAAATGCATTTTACGTTAAAATTCCCGCTGGAGAGTTTTTTATGATAGGAGATAATAGGGATAACTCCTATGATAGCAGATTTTGGGGAAGCGTGCCATACAAATTTATAGTTGGTAAGCCTTGGTTTATATATTTTTCATGGGATAGCGAGTACAAGATAAGATGGGAGAGGATTGGTAGATTTATAGATACGGTAGAAAATAACGAAAAATACATCTATGATCAACCATAAACTTAAATTACTTTGTATGTAAAAATTTAAAAGGCAATGAATTGAAAGATAGAATAAGTATCGATGAAGCCGTTTGGATGATAGATAATATGCCCTTAAATGAGCTTGGGAAGAGAGCTTATGAGCGTAAAAAAAAGCTTCATCCCAAAGGAATAACAAGCTTTGTTATAGATAGAAATATAAATTATACAAATATTTGCTTTGTAGATTGTAAATTCTGTGCTTTTTGTAGGAAAGTAAATGATGAAGATTCTTATATATTAAGTTATGATGAGATAGATAAAAAGATAGATGAGCTTATAGAAATTGGTGGAACAGAGATACTTTTCCAAGGTGGCGTTCATCCACAACTTAAAATAGAATGGTATGAGGATTTAATTGAGCATATCCATACAAAATATCCAAATATAGATATTCATGGTTTTTCTGCAATTGAGATAAGTTATATAGCAAAAGTTAGTAAAATATCCATAGATGAGGTTCTAAAAAGACTTCAAAACAAAGGACTTTACAGCATTCCTGGAGCTGGAGCTGAGATTTTAAGTGAAAGAGTAAGAGAGATTATAGCTCCTAAAAAAATTGATGCAAAAACTTGGTTAAACGTACACGAAAGCGCTCATAAGATAAACATGAAAACAACTGCAACGCAGATGTTTGGCACAGTTGAGACAACAAGAGAGATAGTTGAGCACTGGGATATGATAAGAAATCTCCAAGATAAAACAGGTGGTTTTAGGGCGTTTATTTTGTGGAGCTTTCAAAGTGGCAATACAAAACTCATCGAAGAGCATCCAAATATAATAAAACAATCTCCAAATAAATATTTGCGCTTAGTTGCTGCTGCAAGGCTTTTTTTGGATAACTTTAAAAACATACAAAGTAGTTGGGTAACCCAAGGAAAGTATGTAGGTCAACTTGCACTTAAATTTGGTGCAAATGACATGGGATCAACAATGATGGAAGAAAATGTCGTAAATGCAGCAGGAGCAACATTTAGAATGAACACGCAAGAGCTCATTGATATCATAAAAGATGTTGGAGAAACTCCTGCAAAACGCAACACAAACTATGATATTTTGGAAATTTACAAATAATACGGAGTTAATTTAAGTGGAAAGAAAATTTATAGAGATAAAAGGTATAAAAGTTCCTGTTATTTATGAGAAAAATAACTCTTTGCCGATAGTTAGTATGCAATTAGTTTTTAAGGTTGCAGGTGGTGTACAAAATGACTCTATGGTAGGACTTGCTAAGTTTTGTGAAAAGATAATGAATGAAGGAACTGCCAAAGATGGCGTTAGTGAGTTTTATAAACAACTTGATATGAGGGCAATTAGCCTTGATGTTGGATGTGGTTTTGAAACTTTTAGCATAAGTTTAGATCTTTTAAAAGAACATTTTAGCTTTGGTCTTAAGGCTATAAAAGAGCTTTTTAATGATCCAAATTTAAACGAAGATACTATAGAAAAACTAAAAATTATAACTTCAAGTGAAATTTCAAATTTAAACAGCGATTTTGATTATTTAGCAAAAATAGGGTTAAATAGCATTTTATACAAAGATACAGCATTAGCAAATCCTAGTTTAGGAGATGAAGAGAGTATAAAATCTATAACAAAAGAAAAAATTTCGCACTTTTTAAAAGAAAATTTAGATCTTTCAAATTTATTTATAGTTTTGGGTGGAGACATAGAATTTGATGAACATATTTTAAAAGATATGGTAGAGCCACTAAATTTAGGAATTCTTAGAGTTTTACCTAAATTTGAAACTTCCAAAAAACAAGATATCAATGAACAGTTTAAAAAAACCGAGCAAGCTTATATATATTTTGGTGCTCCATATAATGTTAATATACAAGATTACTATCTTTCAGATGTAGCTACTTTTATTTTAGGAAGTAGTGGCTTTGGAAGTAGACTCATGGAAGAAGTTAGGGTAAAAAGAGGTCTTGCATATAGTGCTTATGCTAAAAATTCACTAAATCTTTCCCATAAACAAATTTGGGGATATTTGCAAACTAAAAATGAAAGCAAAGATGAAGCTCTTGAGGTTGTAAAGAGTGAATTTGCTAAGTTTGTAGAAAATGGTGTAAGTAAAAAAGAGCTTGATATGGCTAAAAAATTCCTTCTTGGAAGTGAGCCACTTAGAAAAGAAACACTTTCAAAAAGACTAAGTGTAGCACAAAGCGAGTATTATTTAGGTCAAAAAGAAGGCTTTTTTAATGAAAATTTAAAGAAAATTGCAGACATAAAACTCAAAGATTTAAATGACTACATATCATCGCACGATGAGATAACAAAGCTAAGCTTTAGCATCATAAGTAATGAAATTTGAACCAAGTGACAAGGAAAATTTAGAAAAAATAGGCGTAACTAGCCTACTTGACCTTGCCTTGGTGCTACCAAAAAGCTATGATGATCTAAGTATAAAAAATGCCCCAAATGAGGGCGAAAATGTTGTAGAAATAGAAGTTAAGTTTCAATCTAGAAAAGCTAGTATTTTGCAAGTAAGCGCGTTTTGCATAACTTGGCAGTGCCAGATAAAAATCATCATTTTTAATGCTAGAAAGTGGCATTTTGGAACTTTTAAAACTGGTAAAAAAATGTTTATACATGCAAAATCATCCTTTGCTTACGGAGCTTGGCAATTTGTAAATCCAAGAGTTGTCACAAAAATAGGTGAGATTTTACCGCATTTCAAAAGAGATTTAAAAGATAGCACTATAACAAATCTTATAAACAAATACATAACTACTAAAAATTTACTTTCTCAAGGATTAAAACAAAATGAGGCAAATTTATTACTAAATTTACATAAAAACAATTTACAAAGCATAGAGATTTTATCAAATTTAAAAGAAAATGAAGAGATTTTTAATACACTTAAATTTGTTGAAATTTATAATTATATGAAAAAATTAAGTGGCAAAAAAATTGAGTTTATGGCAAAAAAAATTGATATTTTTGATATAGCTTCTTGGCTTGATAGTTTGCCATTTAAACCTACGCAAGACCAGCTAAGTGCACTAAATGATATAAAAGATGATTTTATCTCCCAAAAAGCAACAAAGCGCGTTATAATGGGCGATGTAGGAAGTGGCAAGACGCTTGTCATGCTTGGTGCCGCTCTTATGGTGTATCCGCAAAATGCTATTTTAATGGCTCCAACAAGCATTTTAGCTGAGCAAATTTATAGCGAAGCAAAGAGATTATTGCCAAATTTTATGAATGTAATGCTTGTAAAAAGTGGCGATAAAAACTTGGATTTTAACGGCGTAAATTTGACAATAGGAACGCATGTTTTACTTTATAATGATCTTCCAAAAACAAGCCTTGTTATGATAGATGAACAACATAGATTTGGCTCAAATCAGCGTCAAAAGATAAATCTTTTAACAAAAGATGGAGATTTTAGAGCGCATTTTTTGCAGTTTAGTGCTACGCCAATTCCAAGAACTCTTAGCCTAATTCAATCCCAACTTGTAAATTTCAGTTTTTTAAAAACCGTTCCTTATGAAAAGCATATTCACACTTGTGTGATACAAAATGATGGTTTTAGGGATTTGATAGCTCATATAAAAAGAGAGATTGAATTTGGAAAACAGGTTATTATTGTTTATCCGCTTGTTGAAGAAAGCGAAGTTAGCAACTACCAAAGTTTGGATGAGGCAAAAGAGTTTTGGCTTAAAAATTTTAGCAATGTTTACATTACGCATGGAAAAGACAAAAACAAAGAGCAAGTTTTAATTGATTTTAGGGATAAAGGCTTGCTTTTGCTTACTACAACTGTGGTTGAAGTTGGTATATCTTTGCCAAAACTTAGTATCATTGTCATAGTTGGAGTTGAAAAATTAGGTCTAGCTTCGCTTCATCAGCTGAGAGGCAGAGTTGGTAGAAATGGAGGCGAGGGATGGTGCTATCTTTATACAAAATTAAAAACTATTCCTCCACGACTAAAAGAATTTAGTTCTACATTAGATGGATTTAAGGTTGCAAAAATAGATTTGAAAAATCGCCAAAGTGGAGATATACTTGATGGAACTATGCAACATGGGGCAACCTTTGAGTTTTATGATATGGATGAGAGCTTAGCACAAACAGCCGCACATAGATTAAATGAAATAAAAGGATAAAAATGAATAGAGATAATGTTAGATTTCCAAAAGGCGAAGAGGGGAAACAGACCTTACTTAGAATGAACGAAGAACACAACGATGGTGCAACTTGGGCTATATCAAATTTAGAGTTTGCTAAAAATTTAAAGATAATGGATGTTGGATGTGGTGGTGGACGCAATATATCAAATTTAGCCTCTAAATTTAGTGATAGCGTCATTTATGGCGTGGATTATTCTAGTACTAGTGTGGAGTTATCAAGTGAGTTTAATGCGGATTTAATAGAACAAAAAAGAGTTTTTATAGATGAACAAAGCGTTTCAAATTTGAAATTTAAAGACGGCTTTTTTGATATAGTTTGTGCTTTTGAGACGATTTATTTTTGGCCAGATATAAAAAATGATTTTTTAGAGATTAAAAGAGTTTTAAAAAAAGATGCAAAATTTTTAATTTATGTTGAGGGAAGCACGAAAGAAACATTGCAAGAGTGGAGCAAAGGAGTTGATCTTAAAAACCAACTTACAAAAAATGAGATTATAGCTATTTTAAAAGAAAGTGGTTTTAAAAATATCAGAAGTTTTAACATGAAAGATTATGAAAAACTTTGCATTATATCCCAAAAATAGTTTAAATTGTGATACAATACAAAGTGTTATTTATAATACTTTTGGTGAACAATGAAAAAAATTTCTAATCTTTTTTTAAACAAACCTATGTACTTTGGTTTTATTTGTTTTTTTGTATTTTTTGCCATGATTGTTATCCCAATAACTTATACTTATGAAAAACGAAATAGTTTTGAGCATGAAAATTTTAGACATAACCTTGGAATGGCAGCTTACGCACTATCTTTTAGCGTAGATGCAAATTTGCATAGGATTGTAGAAGATGAGCAAAATTCTTCTTCTGAGGCATACCAAAAAGTAACAGCTCCTTTATTTGAGTTTTTTAGTGTTTATAGAGAGATTTATGATATATACACTGTGATAAAAAGAGATGACAAAAAGTATTATGTTTTGGATGTCGCTAATGCTCAAAATTTGATATCAAAAAATTCAGTTGTAGCTCCTGCTAAAATCATGGAAGAACTTGTAGAGACAGAAAATCATGATAACTGGTTTGAATTGGTTGAATCGGGTCAAATTTATGTAAATAAAAATTTTGAAACAGATAATTATGGTACTTTTCTTTCCGCTATGGCTCCTGTGTATGATGAAAATCAAACATTTGTTGCGGCAATTGGCATTGATATAAGTGCAAAAAAATATGAAGAGATGATTAAAAAAAGTAAAAATATATTTATATTATCTATTATTTTAGCCATTGCCATATCGATTTTAGCTTCTTTTGTGGTAATTTTCCTTATTAAGTATGCAAAAATGTTTTATTATCAACTTCAAAAAGCTTCAAATTTTGATAGGTTAACAGGAGTTTATAATCGCTTTGTATTTATAGATATAATTTCAAGAGAAATAGATAGAATTTCTAGGACTAAAGACAATTTATATCTTATATTTTTAGACATTGATAATTTTAAAACTATCAACGACAAATACGGACATAGTGTTGGAGATGATGTTATAATGTACACAGCTAAAAAGATAACAAGTGCTATAAGAAAAGTAGACATTGTATCAAGATACGGAGGAGATGAGTTTTTAGTAAGCATATCTGGTTTAAGTAGTGAGTTTATAAAAGATATTATAGATAGAATTCTTTATCAAAAATATGATTTTGTTTATGCTCCAAATAAAAATGCTCAAGAAGAAAAGCTGATTATAAACTTTAGCATAGGTTATACAAAATACACACAAGGTGATACTTTTGAGAGCATGTTGGAGCGAGCTGATCGCGCGCTTTACATCTCAAAAGATTTTGGAAAGCATAGAGCGACTTTTATGGAAAAATAGTGATTATAACTTAAGTGTGTTTTTAATACAAAATAGTATAATCACTTAATTTATAATAATAAGGAGCAAAAATGTGTAAAGATTGCGGTTGTAGTTTGCACTCTCATGAGCACGAACATACTCACGCTGATGGCACAACTCACTTTCATTCACACTCTCATGAAAATATGCACAAAGATGGAGAAAATGTACCACATTCACACTCTCATCCTGCGCTAAATGATACTAAAACAGTTGAAGTTATAACAAAAATTCTTTCCCAAAACGATCATGAAGCAGCCCATATAAGAGAGCATTTTGATGAGGCTGGCATTTTGTGTATAAATTTGATGAGTAGTCCAGGAGCTGGTAAAACCACACTTTTAGAAAATACTATTAAAAAAATGGATGCAAATATTGCTGTTTTAGAGGGTGATTTAGAGACAAACCGCGATGCCAATAGAGTCATAAAAGCAGGTGCTAGAGCACATCAGATAACCACAGGGCAAAGCTGTCACTTAGATGCATTTATGGTTCATGATGGTCTTCATAATCTTGATTTAGATGGTGTGAAATTAGTTTTTATAGAAAATGTTGGGAATTTGGTTTGTCCTGCTAGCTATGATGTTGGAGCGCATATAAATGTAGTTTTATTAAGCATACCTGAGGGAAGCGATAAAGTTGCAAAATACCCTGTCATGTTTAGAGCAGCTGACCTTGTGGTTATCACAAAATCATCCTTGATGGAGCATTTCGAGTTTGATATAAAAGATGTGGTAACTGAGCTTAGAAAGCTAAATCCAAGATCTGATATTATCATCTTAGATAGTAAAACAGGCGATGGCATGGATAAATGGATAAATTACCTAAAAATGAAAATGGAGCTTAGATAATGTGCTTAAGTATCCCTTCAAAGGTTAAAAGCATAGATGAAAACAACTACGCGATAGTTGAAACTTTGGGCGTTGAGCGTGGCGTTAGCTTGGATTTAATCAGTGAAAAAGTAAATGTAGGGGATTATGTATTAATCCATGTTGGTTTTGCTATGGAAAAGATAGACACTGCTTACGCACTTGAGAGCTTAAAAGCTTATGAAGAGATAGCTCGGATGATGAAAGACGGTACCATAAACGAGTTTGAAGGCGATATGGGTCTTTCTAAAAATAACGCTTAGACTAATTATATGGATCTAATATCTAGTTTTAGAGATAAAGAGCTTATTTTAGCACTAAGTGAGCTTATAAAAAAAAGTAGCAAAAAACCACTAAATATAATGGAAATTTGTGGTGGACATACGCATAGTTTGATGAAATTTGGTATAGCAAATTTAGTTGGCGAAAATATAAATTTCATTCATGGCCCGGGATGTCCTGTATGCGTGATGCCAAAAAAAAGCATTGATGAGGCTATAAAACTTGCTTCTATGCCAAATACTATTTTTTGTACACTTGCTGATATGCTTAGAGTTCCAGGAAGTTATACAACGCTTCAAAAACTTCGTGCAAAGGGTAATGATATAAGATCTCTTTACACGCCACTTGATGTGATAAAAATATCTAGCGAAAACAAAGATAAAACGGTTATATTTTTTGCGATTGGTTTTGAGACAACAACACCAATGAGTGCAGTTGTGCTGCAAAAAGCATTGAAGCTAAATTTAAAAAATCTGTTTTTTCATATAAATCATGTTACTGTTCCTGCTCCTATTAGGGCTATAATGAGTGATGAAAATGTGCATATAGATGCATTTTTAGGACCAAGTCATGTAAGCGTAATAACTGGTTCAAAAATTTATGAAAGCCTCGCAAATGACTATAAAACACCAATTGCTGTAAGTGGTTTTGAACCCCTTGATATTATGGATAGTATTTTAAATTTAGTTATGCAACATGAAAATGGCACTTATGAGGTCTATAACCAGTACAAAAGAGTTGTAAAAGAAGATGGAAATTTAAAGGCAAAAGAGCTAATTGAACGTTATTTTGAAATTTGCGATTTTAACTGGCGTGGTCTTGGAGTAATTAAATCAAGTGGCTATGATTTAAAAAGTGAATTTGATAACTTAAATGCCAAAAAAGTTTTTGACTGCGTTGTTGAAAGTAAGGGTGAAAACAGAGCTTGTATGTGTGGAGAAATACTTAGAGGAAGAGCAAAGCCAAATGATTGTAAGGTTTTTGATAAAGCTTGCAATCCACAAAACCCTATAGGCTCATGCATGGTTTCAAGTGAGGGGGCGTGCGCAGCTTACTATAAATATCAAAAAAGGAGCTAAGTTGCAAGAAATTCTTTTAAGTCATGGTGGCGGTGGCGAAGAGATGAACTCTCTTATAAATGAGATTATATTTAATATTTTTGATAATGAAATTTTACGCGAAGCAAATGATGCGGCAATACTAGATGTGAGTGGAAAACTAGCTTTTACAACTGATTCTTTTGTTGTAACTCCAATATTTTTTAGAGGTGGAAACATAGGCAAAATTGCGATTTGCGGAACAGCAAATGACCTTAGTATGGTAGGTGCAAATCCTATGTATATAAGCTGCTCTTTGATAATAGAAGAGGGTTTGAAGATAGATGAGTTAAAAGAAATTCTAACTTCTATGCAAGAAACAGCTAGTAAAAATGGAATTAAAATCGTTTGTGGTGACACAAAAGTAGTTGAAAAAGGTAAATGTGATAAAATTTTTATAAACACAAGTGGTATTGGTAAAATAGTATCAAAACCAATAGAAACAAAAAATCTAAAAGAGGGCGCTAAAATTTTACTTAGTGGTGATATTGGAAGACATGGAGCCGTGATACTTGAAGCAAGAGATGAGATAGGCTTTAAAAGTTCACTTAAAAGTGATTGTAAATGCCTTAAAGATGTTGTATTAGCTTTGCTTGATGCAAATATAGAGATTTTAGCTATGAGAGATGCAACTCGTGGTGGTCTTAGTGCTGTGCTAAATGAATGGGCAAGTTTTACTAACAATGAGATTAAAATTTACGAAGAAAAGATAAAAGTAAGAGATGAAGTTACTGGTATTTGTGAGCTTTTAGGATTTGAGTCATATGAGCTTGCAAATGAGGGAACTTTTGTCCTAGCAGTAAGTGCAAAAGATAGTGATAAAGCGCTTGAAATTTTAAAAAGCTTTGATGAAAATGCAGCTTGTATAGGTGAAGTTACGCAAACTAAAAAACCAAGAGTTATTTTGCAAAATGCTTATAAGTCTGAGCGCTTTTTAGAGCTTCCTAAGGGTGAGCTTTTGCCAAGGATTTGTTAATGCATGAACTTTCAATAGTAGCAGATCTTGTAAAACTTTGCGAAGATAATCTAGCAAAAAATAACGCTACAAAAGTTTTAAAAATAGAGCTTAAAATAGGCAGACTAAGTGGCATTGAAGCGCATTATTTGCAGAGTTGTTTTGATGTGTTTAAAGCTGGAACTGTCTGTGAAAATGCAGAGCTTTTAATTAATATTCAAAATATTGTAATTCATTGCAAAGAGTGTAGTTTTAGTGGTGAACTTGATGAAAATAACTTTATTTGTCCAGAATGTGGCTCAAATAAATTAGATGTCACAGATGGCGAAGATATGTATCTTATGCGACTTGAAATGGAATAAGTAGAGCATAATTTCAAATTTGATATAATTGTATTTTAATTTTATAAATTTAAGGAATTTTTATGGGAAGAGCGTTTGAATATAGGCGTGCTTCAAAGGAAGCTAGATGGGATAAGATGAGTAAACTTTTTCCTAAGCTTGGTAAAGCTATAACAGTTGCTGCAAAAGAGGGTGGTTTGGATCCTGATATGAATCCAAAGTTAAGAAGTGCTATCGCAACTGCAAAAGCTCAAAATATGCCTAAAGATAACATTGATGCTGCTATAAAAAGAGCAAATGGCAAAGATAGTAGTGAAATAAAAACTATACATTATGATGGTAAAATGCCTCATGGCGGACTTGTGATAGTTGAGTGTGCAACAGATAATCCTACAAGAACTGTTGCAAATGTAAAAGCTATTTTTAACAAAACTGGCGGAGAGTTTTTGCCAAGTGGCAGCTTAAGCTTTATGTTTACTAGAAAATCGGTTTTTGAGGTTATAAAACCCAATAAAGATCTAGAAGAATTAGAACTTGAACTTATTGATTATGGAATGAGTGATATTAAGCTTATAAAAGAAGATGATGAAGAAATTTTAATCATTTATGGCGATTATGAGAGTTTTGGAACGCTAAGTGAGGGTATAGATAAACTTGGTTTAGAGATGAAAAAAGGCTCACTTCAGTTTGTACCAAATACTGCAATTAGTGTAAGTGATGCTGAGTATGAAGATATAGAAAAGCTTATAGATAAGCTTGATGATGATGATGATGTTCAAGCCGTTTATACAAATTTGGAGTAAAAATGAGAGAAGAATTAAAAGTTTATGATATAAATAAAGAAGAGCTAGCAAAGTATAAATTTGCTGTGATTTCTACAAACAAAGGCGATATGAAGGTTAAGCTTTACGGCGATGAAGCTCCACAAACTGTTACAAATTTTGCTAATCTTGCAAATAATGGTTTTTATGATAATCTTATATTTCATAGAGTTATACCAAATTTTGTTATACAAGGCGGTTGTCCTCACGGAACTGGCACAGGTGGACCAGGTTGGAGAATAAAATGTGAGTGTGATGATCAAGAACACAAACACCAAAGAGGAACACTTTCTATGGCTCATGCTGGTAGAGATACAGGCGGAAGTCAATTTTTCGTATGTCATAGTTCACAACCTCATCTTGATGGTGTTCATACTATTTTTGGTGACTTGATTGATGATGAGAGCAAGGAAGTATTAGATTCTATAAGAGCAAATGACACTATAAAAACTATACAAATAAAAGAAAGTTTATAATATTTTAGGGCACTTTTGCCCTTTTTCTTTTAAATTTACTGCGTAAAATACTCAAAGGTCGATATGTTTGATATAGAAGATGCAAAAAAGCATGATAATTTTAGAGAATTAAAGCACTCTCAAGTTACATCTAAATTTATATATCTTAATGGTAAAAAACTGCTAAATTTAGGCTCAAATGATTATCTTGGAATTGCTACAAATAAATCTTTAAAATATGAGTTTTTGAATCTTTGCAAAGATAAAGAGTGGTTTTTTGGAAGTGGGGCAAGTAGACTTGTCTATACATCTAGTAGTGAGTTTGATAGACTAGAGAGCTATTTTGAGAGTAAATTTGATGGTAAAAAAGCCACTATTTTTAACACAGGGTATTGTGCAAATTTAAGTTGCATTGCTGCTTTAAGTAGCTCTGAAACACTGTTTTTATGCGATAAGCTAATACATGCAAGTATGATTGATGCACTTAAAATTTCAAAAGCAAATTTCAAACGTTTTGAGCATAATAACTATGAAATACTAAATGAACAAATTGCTAAAAACCACTCTAAATTTAAAGAAATTATCATTTTAAGTGAAGCTGTTTTTAGTATGGATGGTGATAATGCTGATTTAGCGTATTTATGTGCTATAAAAAAAGAGTATAAAAATGTTAAACTTTATATAGATGAAGCGCACTCATTTTTTGTTAGAAACGAGCTTGGAAATGCACATACTCTTTGCGTTGATAAAGAGATAGACTTTTTGCTTGTTACGCTTGGAAAAGGTATAGGAAGTAGCGGAGCTGTGATTTTATCAAATGCATTTTATAAAGACATCTTTGTAAACTCAGCAAGAAGCCTTATTTTTTCAACCGCAATTCCAAGTATTTGCGTGGCTTGGAGCAATTTTGTGCTTTCAAAAGATTTTAGCATGTATAGGCAAAATTTAGAACAAAATATAGCTTATCTTGGTATAAATGATAGTCATATACAGCCATTTTTAACTTATGAAAATGATAAAACACTCAAGCTTTCACAAACGCTTTGCCAAAATGGATATTTTATCCCAGCTATCCGTCCGCCAACTGTGCCAAAAAACAGCTCTCGCTTAAGGATATCACTTCGTGGTGATATAAAAAAAGATGAGCTAAAAAAACTTAAAGAGATTTTAGATGAAAATAGAGTTTTTTAAAAGTAAAAGTGATAGCAAAAAAATTATTTTAGTTTTTTTAGGATATTCGTTTTTGCCCGAGTGCCTAAGTAGCCTAAAAAAAACAATCTGTGGTAAAGAGTGCGATTTATGTGTAGTTTATGATTACTCAAGATTGGATTTTGTCAACCTTTATGAAATTATAAAAAACAAAGAGATATATTTGATTGCTTGGTCTATGGGGGTTTGGGCTGTAAATTTGGTTTTTAGTGATGATAAATTTAAAGATTTAAATTTAGTGCAAAAAATAGCTATAAATGGAACAATTTATGGCATAGATGAAGAGCGTGGCATACCAAAAGATGTATTTAAAAAAAGCATAGATGAGTTTGATTTTGATAACTTTAAAAGGCTTTGCTTTTTAAAAGATATAAGTAGGGTAAATTTTGATTTTAACCCAAATTCTAAATTTGAGTTAGAACAAATTTATAAATTTTCACAACAAAATAACAAAATAATAGACATTGTAAATTTTGATAAAACTATCATTTCAAAAAAAGATTTTATATTTCCTATAAAAGCTTATGAAAATTTAACTTGTAAAAAAGAGTTTATAAATGCCCCGCACTTTCCATTTTTTTGTTTTGAAAGTTTAGGAGATATCTTTGAAGTTTGAAAAAGCAAACAGATATGATGAGTTTGCATATGCTCAAAAATTTGCTGCCAAAAGTCTAATAAAAAATTTAAAAATATACGGTTTATCGTATAAAAATATATATGAAATAGGTTGTGGAACTGGAATTTTAACCAAGCTTATTTTAAATGAGTTCAAATTTGAAAAACTTACCTTAAACGATATTTATAAGACTGATTTAATGTCGAGTGGTTTTTCATATCAAATAGGCGATATTAGAGAGCTTGAAATACCTTTAAATTTAGATCTTATAATTTCAGCTTCTGTGTTTCAGTGGTTTGATAAAGATGATGAACTTAAAAAACTAATAAATAAAATTTATGACTCTATAAAAAGGGGAGGAAAATTTGCTTTTTGCATGTTTGTCTCTGGTACACTTAGCGAATTAAGTAGTTTTACAAATCAAAGTTTAAACTATAAATCAGAGCAAGATATCTTAGCATTGCTAGAAAAATTTGATGTTTTGCATATAAAAACTAATAAAAAGTCTTTAAAATTTAATAGTTTAAAAGAACTTTTAAATCATTTAAAACAGACTGGTGTAAATAATTTAAATGGCAAATTTAAACTTACAAAAAATAGTCTAAAAAATTTGCAAGATCATTTTGATAGTAACTTCATCTTAACTTATAATTTTATAGAAGTTTTGTGTAAAAAGGCATGACGATAAGCCGAGTTCTGTCTAGAACGGTCATTTATCTAGGCTAAATTTTACAATTTAGCTCAAGCGAAGGGTTTTAACATAAGACTAAAACCACCCCTTCTTGCTGCAGGTTGGGTTTACAAAGCCACCGTTATTACTAACAGCGCTGGTAAGCTCTTGCCTTACCGTTTCACCTTTACCGCAAATGCGGAAGTCTGCTTTCTGTTGCACTATCCCTTAGGTTTCCCTAGCCATCTGTTAGATGGAACCATGTCTTATAGCAGCTCGGACTTTCCTCTGTGACGTGAGATGTCAAAGCGACCGTTTATCATGCCAAATTATATTTTATCAAAAATCAGCTTAATGTGGTGTTATGCATAAATGTTACTTTTTGTAAACATATCGTTATGTATTTTTTAAAATTATATGATATAACTTTTTTATTTATTTAAAGGTGATAACATAAAAAAATTTAAAAATAATAAAGAAAGAAGGAAAATTTTAGATAATGAATAAAACTTTACAAGATAAAGCCTTAGAGTATCATTTAGGCGGAAAAGTTGCTATAAGCGTTACAAAACCTTGCGAGAATTCAGAAGATCTTTCACTTGCATACAGTCCAGGTGTTGCAGAGCCTTGCAAAGAAATAGAAAAAGATGAAAAATTAATTTACAAATATACATCTAAAGCAAATTTGGTTGCCGTTATAAGCAATGGAACTGCGGTTTTAGGACTTGGTAATATAGGAGCAGCTGCTAGTAAGCCAGTAATGGAAGGAAAGGTTGTTTTATTTAAAAAGTTTGCAAATATAGATGCTTTTGATATTGAAATAAACGAAACTGACCCTAAAAAAATAGTTGAAATTTGTAAGGCAATTTCAGTTGGTTTTGGTGGTATAAATTTAGAAGATATAAAAGCACCTGAATGTTTTGAGATAGAAAAAAGTCTCCAAGAGATTGTAGATATCCCTATAATGCATGATGATCAACACGGAACTGCTATGATAACAACAGCAGGTCTTATAAATGCACTTGAAATTTCAAAAAAAGATATTAATAAAATCAAAGTTGTAGTAAATGGAAGTGGTGCATCTGGAATAGCTTGCGCTAAAATGTATAAAGAACTTGGTGTGAAAAATATTATAATGCTTGATTCAAGAGGCGTTATACACGACGGTAGAACTGACTTAAATGAACAAAAAAGAGAATTTGCAATACATACAAACATTAGAACTTTAGAAGATGCCATGAAGGGCGCTGATATGTTTTTAGGTCTTAGTAAGGGTGGAGTAGTTAGCAAAGAGATGGTAAAATCTATGGCTGATTATCCTATTATTTTTGCTCTTGCAAATCCTACTCCAGAAATTTTTCCTAATGAAATAATGGAAGTTAGGGAAGATGCTATGATAGGAACTGGTAGAAGTGACTTTCCAAACCAAATAAACAATGTTTTAGGTTTCCCATATATATTTAGAGGCGCTATTGATGTTCATGCTAAAAAAATTACTCCAAATATGAAAATGGCTGCAGCAAAAGCCTTGGCTATGCTTGCAAGAGAGCCTGTAAGTCAAGAAATTTTGAATTTAACCAGAAATCCTCATTTAAGTTTTGGCAGAGATTATATCATACCAAATCCTTTTGACAAAAGAGTTCTTTTGCTTGTTGCTCCTGCAGTTGCACAAGCTGCTGTTGATGATGGAGTTGCAGGAGTAGAAGATTTTGACAAATCTAAATATATAGAGTTTTTAAAAATAAATTTTTTAACTATTTAGTCTAATTGTTATTGTAGGTGACATATATAATCACCTACAATTTTTATCTGTAACTTTTAATCAAAATTTTCGCAACTTCATTAAGTACAAACTTAGCTTAACTAGATTAAAAAGTGATTTGTGATACAACTATTCTTTTAAGTTTTTACAATGATAGTATAAATTTATTTTATAAAACCACTTCCTAAAACTCTATCTTGTTCATCATAAAATACAGCAAGTTGACCACTTGCTATACCACTTGCTGGTTCGCTTAGTTTTATTAATGCTCCGTTTTGGTTTACTGTTACTGTACCATTTATTTTTGGACTTCTGTATCGTATCTTGATTGCTGCAGTAAATTCTTTTAAATTTACAAATGCATTAAAATTTTGCGTTTCAAACTCACTTTGAAATAAATCTTCTTTATTTCCCACTATTATTTCATTATTGTTTGGATCTATTTTAATAACATAGTGTGGATCATGTGCACCATCTATCCTAAAACCGCTTCTTTTGCCGATTGTGTAATGCATGTATCCTTTGTGTGAGCCGATTTTGTTTCCAAATTTATCTTTTACAATTCCTGGGATATCTGTTTTAATATACTCGTTTAAAACTTCTATATAGGTTTTTTCAACAAAGCATATTTCACTACTTTCCTTTCCTGCAGCAATATCAGCTAGAGCTTTGATCTTTGAAGCTTCTTCTTTTACATCTTTTTTAAGCTTATCTCCAAGTGGAAATATCATATATGGAATGGATTTAGGGTCTATGTTGGCAAGAAAATAGCTTTGATCCTTGCTTAAATCTTTTGCAATTTTTAAAAGATTATCTTCTATTCTAACATAATGTCCAGTTGCGAGCTTATCACATCCTAAATTTAAAGCGTGCTCAAGTAAAGAACCGAGTTTTATCTGTTTGTTGCAAAGTGCACATGGATTAGGCGTTTTGCCATCTTTATAAATTTGTATAAAAGGGTCATAAACTTCTTTTTTGAACTTATCTTGCAAATCCAAAATTTCTGTTTTTATTCCAAGATATTTTCCAACTTCCTTAACTCTTCGTATATTTTCTTCATGATATCCTGGTTTATTATGAAGCAACATATAACACCCAATAACTTCATGACCTTGGTCTTTAAAAAGCTTTGCGCCATATGAGGAGTCTATGCCCCCACTCATTGCCATCATAATCTTCATTTTTATCCTTGTTTTTCAATTAAGGAGAATTGTAATTAAATTTATATTTTATTTTGCTGAATTTATAATATAGTTAAATACTTTATTTATATCATCTTCTATTGTATATAAATTTGAGTCATTTGGAGAAATAGTCATATTTTCAACTAAAGTAGTTCTTATAAAGTCATCTAACTTAGACCAAAAATCTATACCAATTAAATATATTTTATTATCTTCCCTTAGTTTAGTTTGCACTAAGCATAAAATTTCAAATAACTCATCAAGTGTTCCATATCCGCCTGGAAAAACGATAAAAGCTTTTGAATATTCAATAAGTGCGGATTTTCTTAGAGATAAATTTTTTAGTTTTGTTCCTTTATTTATATATGGATTTGAATCTTGTTCAAAAGGAAGTTGTATATTTATGCCAATACTATTTTTGCCAGCATCATATGCGCCTTTATTTGCAGCTTGCATTATACCATCGCCACCGCCAGTTACTATAGAAAAATCATTATCAGCTAACTTTTTTGCAATTTCATAGGCTTTTTTACAATAAATATTATCAGCTTCTAATCTTGCTGATCCAAAAAAAGTTATGTATTTATTTTCTTTTTCAAAAATACCATCTAGTAGGGTAAGTTCGTTAAACATATTTTCTATCATCTAAGTTGCTCTAACCTCTCTTTTTTAGTTCCAATTTCAGTGATTTGAATTCCAAAATTCCCATCTATTATCACAACTTCACCAAGAGCAACGGGTTTGTCTCCTATTAAAATCTCAAGCGGATCGTTTGCTAGTTGATTTAATTCTATAACTGATCCTATATCCATGCTTAAAACATCTTTTAAAAGCATTTTCTTTGAACCAATCCTTACTCTTATAGGAAGTCTTACATCCATAATAAGGTTAATATTTCTCATCTCATCATTTGTAAAAGATGATTTTAAAGACTGTTCTGCTTTATCTTGATGGGCTTTTTGGGCAGATGGGTTTAGAAGTTTATTTAGTGCAAGATCTGTTACTAGTCCAAAATGTTCATTTAGTCCTTCTATTTTTACTTCATAAGTATAAGCCTTGTCGTATGAGCTAAGATCTAGGGTTTGTTTCTGATCTAGAAATACGACTTTTGAAACTTCAAAATTTAGCTTAGGAAGGTCTTTTTGCGCTCCAATCGTAGTAGAAAATGCTCCTAAAATATTTGAAAATACTTCTTTTGCTGCATCTATTTCATCAGCTCCTAAAGAGGCATTATTTGTGATTTCTTCTTCTCCCATCATCCATTCACCAATAGCTGTCATGAAAATTGGAGTTGATAAAAGTAGTAATTTTGCTGTTGTTGCACCACTTACATTTATTGTTGCTACAACAACTGGTGGCTTTATGGCATTTTGTTCATTTGCATTATCTTCACTTTTATTTGAAAATACAGCTTTTTTTCCAGTTAAGCCCTCTACGGTTGCAACCACTTCTTTTGTGAAAAAATCTAAAAATTGATCTATCATATATTTTCCTCTTCTTCCATATACTCTTCATCATCGTCATCAATTGTTGCTTCATTTTGAAAAGCTAATGCTTTTGCTTTTCTTTCTTCTTCAAACTCTTCTAGAATTGATTTTATCTCATCTTTATCTGTTTTTATGAGCTGTTCTATCTTTATGGTCTTCCTAAATCTATGAAGTCCAATTTGTGCTAAAAATACATCTTTTTTATCAATTGTTACAATGGCTTTATCATCAGCTGGCCTATCTAGTCTTAGAATATCTCCAACTTCAAGGTCTAAAAACTCATTAACGCTTATCATGGCTTTGCCTAAAATAGCCTCATAAATAACTTCGGCTCTACCGACGAGAGTTTTTAACTCTTTGTTTCTACTTTTCTTTGCTGAAGTTTCACCAAGCATAACATCTCTGCTTGCAAGACGAGATAAAATAGGTTCAAGATAAATTACTGGGTAGCATATATTTATCATACCGCTAGAATTTCCTATGATAATTTCCATAACAAGCATGATAACAATCTCATTTTGAGATACTATTTGAACGACATTTGGTGAACTTTCTTTGGTTTCTATGTTTGGATAGATATCAGTTATTAGACTCCAAGATTCTCTTAATCTTTGCATAATTATACGAAGAATGGCATCTAGAAGATTTATTTCTATATCTGTTAGTTCTCTGTTTTCTTCAAAACTTTCGCCGTTTCCGCCAAGAAGTCTATCTATCATCGGGAATGCAATGCTAGGATTTATCTCTAAAACACAGTTTCCATCAAGTGGTTTTATTGAAAAAACGTTGAAACTTGTAGGGCTTGGAAGAGACATCAAAAACTCACCATAAGTCATCTGATCAACCGAATGAAGCCTTATTTCTACGATACTTCTCATAATGCTTGAAATTTGAGAAGCAAGATTTCTAGCTAGTTTATCGTGAATTCCTTTTATGGCACGAAGTTGCTCTTTGCTGACTCTATTTGGGCGTTTGAAATCATAGATAATGATTTCTCTTTCTTCTAAATTTTCTTTTTTATTCGGAGTTGCTATAGTTTCATCTGTATCTTCATCCACCACTTCAAGTAGGGCGTCAATTTCTTCTTGTGTAAGTATATCAGCCATCTAGGCTCCAAATCTTTCTTTTATTTTATTTATAAGCTTTTTGTGAATTTGTGAAATTCTAGATTGAGAGATATTTAAAATCTCGCTAATTTCAGCAAGCGATAACTCTTCATAATAATATAGTTGAATTATAAGTTGGTCTCTTTTTTGAAATGTTGCCAAAACTTCTTCTATTTTTTCAAGCAAATCATCTCTTGAAACTCTATCTTCGGTGCTTTCTTGATCGGGGCTTATAATTTGGTCATCAATTGGCATTATCGAATTTATATCACTTGCTGTTCTTGCTTCTTTGATTTTTTCTATACTTTCATTTAAAAGTTCCGCTAAGTATTCATCTTCTGGTTCTTTGCCGTGTTCACTAAAATATAAATCTATTTCTAATTCAACTTGTTTTATGAGTTTTCTATTTGATCTACTAATTGTATCAAGAGAGCGAAGATAATCAAGCATAGAGCCATAAACTCTTTTTTGGCAATAACCCCAAAATGAGTCATTTTGTGTTTTGTCGTATGTTCTTGACATTTTTATCATTTGAGTTGCACCAATGCCTATTAAATCATTTACATCTATGCTAGCTGGAAGCCTTTCTTTTAGTCTAAAGGACATTGCTTTTAGTGCAGGCATATATTGTAAGACAAGTGCATCTTGTTCTTGTTTTATGGCATGAGCATAAGCATTATGCTGCTTGTTTTGCTGCTTTTCGTCCATGCTTTTTATCCAATGTTCTAGCTTTTAGTTTTTCTGATGATAAGTTAGATAAAATATTTTCCATTCTTCTTTCTCTCATAGATAATTCAGCTATTAGTTTATCATTTATTTCCTCATGTCTTTCTTTATTGAAAAAAAGATTAAATGATTGTTTGCTAACTTTTATGTAGTTCATTATAGCTAAATGTATCACTAAATAAAAGAAAAATGTAATAAGCAGCGTATATATGACCATTTCAATTGGGTCTGATATTTTTATTATTACAAACATAACTCCTATAAAAAAGCCACAAGTTGTAAAAAATGCTATAAAATTATCGGCCTTCAAGATAAACTTTCCTTAGTTAAAATTGTTCCATTAGTTGTTTAAAAAAATTACTAATACTTCTCCTACCATCATCTTCAAGCACTTTTCGTTCCAATCTGTAAAGAAGTTTCGAAGTCATTTGTTTCATTTCGCTACTAGAAACTCCAAATGGTGTATCTTCGGTAAATAAAGTTCTTTGTTTTATACTTTTTGCTATATTTTTATCATTTTGAATATACCCAAGCATTGTCAAATTTAGATTTTGTATATTATTTTGTGCAACTTTTTGTATGTTTTCAAAAATTTTAGTAGCTTCTTTTTCATCCTTGGCCATATTAATAATCATTAAAAGATCATTTTTTATCTTTGAAGTTACTTTTATGGTTGCATAAGCATCAGTTATAGCAGCAGGATCTGGAACGGTTACAACAATGACTTCATCGCTTGCTTGAAGAAAAACTTGGATATGATCGCCTATTCCTGCGCCAGTATCAATAATTAGAAAATCTAAATAATCAAGATCGCTAACTTCTCCTAAAAATCTTTCATATAAAAAATGATCATTGTATTTTAAAATTTCATCTCCACTATCTCCTGGTATTAAAACTAGATTTTGTTTTACAGGAATTATGATATCACTTAGTGAACATTCTCCTTTTAGTACATTTAGTAAGTTTTTGTGCATTTTCACATTTAGTATAACATCAAGATTTGCAAGTCCAATATCGGCATCAAAAAGTCCAACTTTATAGCCATTATTTGCAAGAATATTTGCTAAATTTGCACTTATTGTGCTTTTGCCAACACCACCTTTTCCACTTGTTATAGCGATAAAATGTGTTGATTTTTGTTTATTGTTTTCTTTGGAAACTAGGCTTTGGAGCTTATTTGCTTGATTTATCATTGTTTACCTTTCCATCAAAGCCATCTAGAACACATTCTATTAAAAACTCACTCTTTGCTTCCATTAAATCATCTGGCACTTCTTGTCCTATTGAAAAGTAGCTAACTGGAGTTTTTGTTTCGTAAATTAAAGAAAATACATTGCCAAACATTTTTGTTTCATCAAATTTTGTTATAATCATTGTATCTATATGTAAAAAAGAGAAATTATTATAAATTTCTAGCATATCTTCTACTTTGGAACCAGCAGACATAACTAGCGTTACATCAATATCCGCATCGCTATTTTTCAAAAAACTATCTAATTTATTTAGTTTTTCTTTGTCATACTGACTACTTCCAATTGTATCAATCAAAATTACATCACATTGTTTTGGGTTTTTTATAGCATTTTTAAAATCTTCTATCTGTATAACATCTAATATTGGTAGTTTCATAAGTTTTGCATACTGAAAAAGTTGTTCAACTGCGCCAATTCTGTAAGTATCAAGCGTTATGATTCCAGTTTTATATCTCACATCTCCTATGTAGGCAAAACGTGCTGCAAGCTTTGCTAAAGTAGTCGTTTTTCCAACGCCAGTTGGACCAACTAGCATCATGATTTTTTGTTTTTTTGAGTTATGTCTTTGGTCTACTCTACAAGGAAGCATTTTTCTCAAAAATGTGTAAAAGAAATTTTTTACAGCAGTTGGATTTGCTTTAATGTTTGTTGGCATACACTCAATTGTAGCTTTCATGATAGATTCTAAGTGCTCGCATTTCATACCGCTTTTGCTTGCTGCTTTATAAATCCCAGAAAACTCAGGTGGAATTATAAGGTTGTTTCTAGCTGGAGCTCTTTCGTCCCAAAACATATCAGCTATCATTGTAATTTTATCGTTTATATCATTTACTTGTTTTGAAACATTGTCAATTTTTTTATTATAGTGTTCGTTGTTTATAGATTTTATTTCACTATTATTTGTTGTGGTTGCATCTTTGAGATTTTGTGTTGCTTGTGATATGTTTAGCAAAACATCTTCTGGTGTTTTTTTAGGTGCTTGAGATAGCGGCGAAATAGTATTTGGTTTTGTGTTTGTTTGATTTAAATAAGGATTTGGTTTTTTATAACTTTGTTTTGGTATTTGTGGCTCTTCATCTTCTTCAACGCTTACTAAAATTTCAAATAAAGCTTCTTTATTTAGAGTTTTTGGTTGAATTTGTTTTGTTGTAACAAGCATAGCTTTATCGCCACATTTTTCTTGAGCTTTTCTTAATGCTTCTATCGGACTAGTTCCTGTAAATGTATGGAATTTTGTAGCCAAAAAATCTCCTTTTATAATCTCATCAAACCAAGTGGTAAAATAACACTAGCGCGCTCATTCACACCAGGATGAGGCACTATTAGTCTTTTACTTTTTATCTTTGTATTTGTATATAAAATATCTAAATCTATCGTTCTTGGGGCATTTTTAAATGGTCTTTTTCTTTTAAACTTAAGTTCTAAATTTAGCATGATTTTTAGAACCTCTTTTGGATGTACATTTGTCTGTAAAAACAAAATAGCATTTAAAAAATCATCTTGTGCTTTAAAACCAAAAGCTTTATTTAAAACAATTGGCGAACTCTCCGCTAAGTAAAAACGCCTATCCTTTGATAAAATTTGAAATATTTTATCAAATCTTTGTTTAACTTTTCCTACATTGCCGCCAAGTCCCAAAATAACGCTATATTTGTAACTTTTTTTACATCTGTAAAAAGGAAAAAAATCACTTTTTACAAACTTAAGCACATCTTTAAACTGAAAAAAATCGTTTTTAGAGTATTTCACATCCATTTTTTGTCACCACTACAACATCTTCTATCCTGATACCAAATTCATTTTCTATGTAAATGCCTGGTTCGACACTAAAAACCATGCCTTCTTTTAGTACGGTTTTACTTTTTGGGCTAATTCTTGGAAGTTCATGTATATCAAGTCCTACACCATGTCCTGTTGAGTGAAAAAACTCTTTTTCATAGCCGTTTTTTGATATAAAATCTCTTGCAATTGCATCTATATCACAAGCCAAAACTCCTGGTTTAATAGCTTTTATAGCTAAGGTTTGAGATTGTTTTACAATATCATAAATTTCTTGATGTTTTTGATTTTTGTAAATTTGTTCTTTTTTAAAATTTAGATTATCATCAAAAAATGCAGTTCTTGTTCTATCTGAACAGTATCTTTTAAACTTAACCCCAGCATCAACTAAAATTAAATCCCCATTTTTTAGTTTAGTTTTTGTTGGAAGTGCATGAGCTTTTGCTGCATTTGCATTTATTGCAGTAATTGGCTCAAAACTTAGACCAAGTGTACCATTTTGCCTAAATATCATCTCTGCATTAAAATTGATCTCTTCTTCGCTTAAGTTTTTATGTTTGTTTATAAAATCTGCTAGTTCATCAAAACATTTTTCTCCAAAAATTGATGCTTGCTTTAATAATGAAATTTCGTGGTGTGTTTTTATCTCTCGTTTTTTTTGTGAGAAATTTAAAGATGGTATAAATTTTAAATTTAAATTTGAGCTAAGATCCTTAAATTCACTAACACAAAAGCTTAAAGGATCAAAATCTATTTTCTTTATGTTAAATTTCTTTATAAGTTTTTTTGCGTCTTTTATGAGAGAGCTTGATTCTATGATGGTAGCATCATTTATCTTTTCTTTAGCTTCAATACCATATCTTGCATCTGTGATAAAAAAATGTTCATCTTTTAAGCTAAGATATAGTGCATTATCGCAACTATATCCGCACTCATAAAAAATCGCATTTTCATTTTTAAGTATAAAATTACTGCTCATTTTGTGATTTTTGAGACTCGTTAAAAGCTTTCATTTGTTCAAATCTTTGAAGCATTGCTATCATTGCAAGATGATAGCCAAGTGGACCAAATCCTACTATGCAGCCAGCGCTTACTGGACTAACCATACTTTTTTGTCTAAAATCTTCTCTTTTGTAGATGTTACTTATGTGAACCTCTATTGCCGGAAGTCTAACTGCTTCTATAGCATCTCTTATAGCAATAGAAGTATGCGAGTATGCAGCTGGATTTATAATTATGCCATCGCTATCTCCATAGCATTCTTGAATTTTATCAACTATCTCACCTTCTAAATTGCTTTGAAAAAACTCTATATCAACGTTAGCTTGATCTGCTACTATTTTCATTTGTTTATGAATATCATCCATGCTCATAACTCCGTATGTGCCTTGATCTCTTTTTCCTAACATATTGATATTTGGACCTTCGATTACTGTAATTTTAGGCATATTCTTCCTTTATAAGATTAAATTATTTGGGGAAATTATATCAATTTCTTTCTAAATTTAAACATAGCTTTATTTGATTTGTTAATAATTTCGTAAGGAAAAATTTAATAATCTAAAATATAATCCTTTAATTAAATAATTAAAGGATTATTTATGATAAGAAAAGCCGAGCTTTTAGATGCTAATGATGTTATAGATCTTATAGATTTGGCTCTTGAAGATATAAGTTTTGTTTTAACTGGTGTAGATGATAAAGATGAAGCCAAAGAAATTTTAAAAGAGTTTTTCACACAAAAGAATAATTTGTATAGCTTTGAAAATATTTTTGTCTATGAAGAAAACAAAAGAGTTGTTGCTGCAATGTGTGCTTATGATTCAAACTCAAGAGATAAGCTTTTAGAACCCATAATCACAAGATTAAAGATTAAAAATAAAAACTATAAAATACAAAAAGAGTGTTTTAATGATGAGTATTATATAGATACTATAGCTGTTAATGAGAATTTTAGAAGAAGAGGAATTGCAACAAAGTTACTAGAACATGCTATGGATGAAGCAAAAAAACTAGATATAAAAAAATGCTCTTTAGTTGTAGATGTGCTTAAACTAAAAACAAAAAAATTCTATCAATCTTTAGGATTTTATGATAACTGCATTGTAAGTATAGCCGGACATGAGTATTTTCATATGTTAAAGGATATAAGATGAGAAAATTTGAGTTAGAAAATGTTAAATGTAATAACTGTGCAAATTTGGTAAAAAATGCACTAAAAGATGATTTTGGCGAAGTTGAGGTTGATGTAGAAAACAAAACCATTTCGTTAGATGTAAAAGATAAAGAAAAACTTCTTTTTGAAACTTTAGATGATATTGGATTTTCGGTAAAAAAGGAACTTTAAAATGTCTGAGAAAATAAAACTTAACATAAGCGGAATGAATTGTGTTAATTGCTCTACTGGTATAGAAAGAAGCGTTAGCAAGATAAATGGCGTAAAGTCTGCAAGTGTTAGTTTTGCAAACTCAAGTGGAGAGTTTGTGCTAGAAAATGATGATATTTTAGAAGATGTTATAAAAAAGATAAAATCCCTTGGATTTAATGTTGTAAAAAATTATAAAGAACTTGAAAAATATAGGCAACTTTATATAAAAAGCTTGTTAATAAAGCTTTTTATATCAGCTGTATTTTCAGTTCTTATAATGTTTATAGAGATGTATATGCGGCCAAATTTTAACTTAAATTTGGCTATGCTTATTCTTAGTAGTGTTGTTGTGTTTTATTGTGGTGGACATTTTTTTATACATGCAAAAAAAGCTTTGCAAAATAAAAATTTCGATATGAATGTGCTTATATCTCTTGGAGTATTGGTTGCGTATTTATACTCAGTAGCTGTTATTTTATTTCCTGATTTTGTTCCACAAAACCTAAGATACCCATATTTTAGCAGTAGTGCTATGATTATTACTTTTGTAACTCTTGGGAAGTTTTTGGAAGAAAGGTCTAAATTAAAAGCAGGTGATTATATAAAAAAACTAATGGATTTAGCTCCAAAAACTGCACTTAAAGTTTCAACAGGTGCACAGCTAGAAGAAGTTAGTGTAGAAGATCTTAAAAAAGATGATATAGTTATTGTAAAAAGTGGTTTTAATATACCTTGCGATGGAATTATAATAGAAGGCAGTGGCGATGTGGATAAATCTTTTTTAAGTGGTGAGAGCTTACCTGTGTTTCATTCAAAGGGAGATTGTGTTTATGCTGGATGCATAAACATAGATGGCTATATGACCATAAGAGTTATTAAAGATCAAAAGGATACTATGCTTCATCAAATTTTAAACTTGATGAGTGAAGCAAGCTCTAAAAAAATGCCTATTTCAAGATTCGCAGATAAAGTGGCAAATATTTTTGTACCAAGTGTAATTTTGATCGCAATAGTTACTTTTGCTTTTTGGTCTATATATGAAAGCATATCTTTTGGGCTTATTTTGGCAGCTAGCGTTCTTATCATATCTTGTCCATGTGCTCTTGGATTAGCAACTCCTATTGCTATAGTATGTGCTTTGGGAGCTGGTGCTAAAAAAGGAGTTTTGATAAAAAATCCAGAGGCTTTAGAAAATATGAAAGATATAAAATTTGGTGTTTTTGATAAAACTGGAACCTTAAGTAAAGGTGAAATAAGTGTTAAAAAATCTTTTATAAGTGATCAAATTTTATCTTTTGTTGCTAGTGTTGAAGAAAGAAGTGAACATCCTATATCTAGGGCTATTGTAGAATATGCTAAAAATAATTGCATGTGCGCTACAAAATTTAATGGTGAACACAAAAGTATCCCAGGAAAAGGCATTATTGCATCTCAAGAAAATATTCATGTTATTATCGGAAATTTGGGATTAATGCAAGAAAATAGTGTATATATAAGAGATGATATTTTAGACGAAATAAATAAAATAACAAACGATGGTTTTGGCGTTATAATGGTGGCTTATAACTCAAACTTTAGCGGATATCTAGTTTTAAGTGATAGTATAAAAGATGGAGCAAAAGAACTTATTGATGAGTTGAAAAAAATGAATATAACGCCCATAATGCTAACAGGCGATACTAAAAATGTTGCAAATTATATAGCAAAACAACTGGACATTAAAGAGGTTTATGCAGATTTATTGCCTCAAGACAAATATATTTTTATTGAGAATCTTAAGCAAAAAGGGAAAGTTCTTTTTGTTGGCGATGGTATAAATGATGCACCTTCGTTAAAAGCTGCTGATATATCAGTTGCTATGAGTGGTGGAAGTGATATAGCAAAAGAAAGTGGAGATATTGTTATAGTAAATAGTGATTTAAAATCTATAATTCATTTTATAAAATTAGCCAAAGAAACAATGAAAACTATAAAACAAAATTTATTTTGGGCTTTTATTTATAATACTTTTTTTATACCAGTTGCAGCTGGTGTTTTTTATCCATTTGGAATAATATTAATGCCAATGTATGGTGCAATTGCAATGAGCATAAGTTCTTTTAGCGTTGTACTAAACTCTCTTAAACTTAGGTTCATGAAAATTTGAAATAAAAATGATTTTACATATCGATCTTGATTGTTTTTTTGTTTCGGCAGCAAGAATAAAAGATGATAGTTTAAAAGATCAAATAGTTGCTGTAGTTGGCTCAAATAATAGTAATATTTTTGGTGATGAGGTAGTACAAAACTCAAACAAAGGTGTTATTTTAAGCGCTAGTTATGAGGCAAGAAAATTTGGTATTTGTTCAGCTATGAGTGTAAATGAAGCTTTGAAACTATATCCGAAACTAAAGTTAGTTCAAAATGATATGGAATTTGATAGAGCAATATCTGCTGAAATTTATAAATTTCTATATACTTTTACTCCAGAGATTGAGAAATTTAGTATAGATGAGTTTTTTCTAAATTTAAAAGGAACAAAATATCAAAATGATTATATGAATTTTGCTAGGTTTTTACAACAAAGCATACTTGAAAAATTTAAAATTCCTTGCAGTATTGGACTTTGTGAAGGTAAATTTTTAGCTAAACTTGCAACTGATTTAAAAAAACCATTTGGCATAAAGTTTTTAGATGTAAAAAACTTAAAAGAAGACCTTAAAGATGTTGATATTGCAAAATTCCCAGGTATTGGAAAAAGCACACAAAAGTTTTTATATAATCACTCTATAAGAACCATTTCTCAAGCAATTGAGTGCAAAAGTATATTTGAAAAAATGAGGAAAAATGGTATCAAAATTTATAATAGAATTTGCGGTATAAATGATGGTGAAATAATAACCAAAAGGGCTTCAAAAAGCATAGGTTTTGGTAGAACTTTTTTCCCAACCATAAGCAGAGATGAAGTAAGACGTAAAATTTCTATAATGTGTAGACATCTTGGTTTTGAGGTTTTGAAAAATAATTTAAATCCAATGAGTTATGAGTTAAAAATTAGATATAAAAATCGGTACGAATTTGCCAAAAGGTCTACTCCAAATAAACCATTTTGTATAGATTTGTTAAACTGTGTATGTATGAAATTATTTGACGAGGTTGATAAATATAGTTTTGAAAGCATTATTTATATAGGGATAAATCTCACAAATTTCTCTTTAAAACCAGAAAATTCAACATCTCTTTTTAGTTATGAAGATGATATAAAACAAAAAAAATTAGACAAAACTTTTAGTAAAATTTGGTTAAAATTTGGCATAGATAAGATAAAAAAAGCAAATGAAATTTAGTTATCAATGTATATTAATAAAAATTTTGATAGGATAGTAGTTTAAAAATTTTAAGGATTTATATGAAAGTTGGTGAATTATACTCTGTTATGTGCTTAATATTTGCTACAAATTTCAAAGGTGTAATAGATAAAAATCACTTTGAAAATATGGCAAAAAATTGGATAGTTAAAAATGATAATGCTGAAAATATAAAAGGTCATGAATATTGGGAAAAATCTATTAAAAATGAAAATTATGAAAATGTAGTAAAAGATTTTGAAAGTTTAAAAGATAGTTTTGATACTGTATATTTTAAGCTAAATGATTCTGCTAAAGTTGATGATTTTTTTAAAAATATTAAATTTAAAAAGCCTTTTGAAGAATTAAATAGTTCGCATATATCAAACATACTAGTGCTTTTATCTGGAATCTTAAAACAAGATAAAGATGAAAAATCACATATGCTTTTAGGGTATGTTTTAACACAATATTATATCCATCCAGCAAGAGCGCTTGCTTCATACTTGCAAGAAAATGCTAATAGTGATTACTATAAAGCTATAGGCTATTTTTTGGCTGATTTTTGTAATCTTCTAAAAACCTCTCTTGCTCTAAAGGCATAGTATGAGTTGGTGGAGCGAAATATATTCTAAATTTGATCCTATTGCTTTTAGTATTTTTGGGGTAAATGTCCACTGGTATGGCATTATGTATGTCTTAGCTCTTCTTGTTGCACTTGGAGCTGCTAAGTATTTTGTAAAAAAAGATAACCTTCCTTTTAATGACAAAATATTAGATAACTACTTTATATGGGTTGAAATTGGTGTTATTTTAGGCGCAAGACTTGGATTTGTTTTTATATATTCAGATGCGCAAATGTTTTATTTAACACATCCTTGGGAGATATTTAATCCTTTTTATAATGGAAAGTTTGTGGGTATCAGTGGAATGAGCTATCATGGCGCTGTAATTGGCTTTATAATATCTACGTTTTGGTTTTGTAAGAAACACAATCAAAATGCATGGAAATTACTTGACTTAGTTGCTATTTGTATACCTCTTGGTTATATTTTTGGTAGGATTGGAAATTTCTTAAATCAAGAATTAGTAGGCATTGTTTCAGATGTGCCTTGGGCAATCAATGTTGGCGGAGTTTTAAGACATCCAAGCCAGCTTTATGAAGCATTTTTAGAAGGAGCTTTGGTATTTGTAATACTTTATATATATAGAAAATATAAAAAATTTGATGGCGAAATTATTTCATTATATGTTATTTTGTATTCTATAATGCGTTTTATTAGTGAAATTTTTAGACAACCAGATGTGCAAATAGGAAAAGTTTTTCTAGGTCTTAGTATGGGTCAAATTTTATCTTTTTTAATGTTGTTTGCTGGATTAGTTGTATATTTTTATTTATTGTCAAAAAAGGATAAAAATAGATTTTAGATTGAAAGGAAGTATATGATAAGTCCAAAAAGAACTTTACAAATTTTAACAGCTCTTTTTGTTGCTATAATTTTTATATTTGTTGGAAACTCGCTAGCTTTAAATTCAGCTGGTATGATGCTAAAAACTGCAAATATACATGACTTTTATATAGGTATCATAACATCTTGCTTTTTTCTTGGAGCCATTATTAGTTCTATATTTGGATATAAATTTATAAGTAGTTATGGCTATATCAGATCTTACGCTATTTTTACTGCCTTATTTGCTGTATCTGCTATTTTACATGATCTTGTTAGTAATATAATTTTATGGGCTATACTAAGATGCATGCTTGGTTTTTCATACTATAGTATTTGTATGGTTGTAGAAAGTTGGATAAATGCTAGATCAAGAAATGAAATTCGTTCACGTGTTTTTAGTTTTTATACTGCGATTTATTATATATCATCAGCATTTGGTATGTTACTACTATCATTTGATTTAGAATCTTCACAAGTATTTGCTTTATCCGCCTTTTTTATAATGCTGGGCTCAATTCCATTAAATATCATAAAGATAAAAGAGCCAATGCTTCCGCCAAAAAAGAAAATTTTTATACCAAATGTGTTTAGTTTAGTTCCATTAGCCTTGGTAACAAGTTTTATAGCTGGTATTTTAATGAGTGGATTTTTTGCTATGGGCGGTGTTTTTATAATCTCAATTGGTGGCGATATAAGGGATGCTTCACTATTTTTACTTATAGCTATGGTTGGTGGATTTTTAGGACATATCTTTTTTGGTTATTTTTCTGATAAATTTGGCAGAAAGTTCTCTATCATGTTATCTTGTGTTATATCTTTTATATCAATCTTGCTTATGTTGGTTTTTGGTAGCAATATCTTATTTTATAAAATTTTTGTTTTCTTTATGGGTATTGGTATATTTTGTCTTTATGCTCTTGCTGTTGCTAGGGCAAATGATGTATTAAATAGCAAAAACGAAGCAACGCAAATAAGTGCTACGTTGTTACTAAACTACTCACTTGGTTCTCTTTTAGGGCCAATTATAATAGGCTATTTTATGCAACAATTTGCGGGTAACGGATTTATTTATGTATATTTGGTTGGGCTGATTATTTTATTTATAATAGCATGTTTTGTTGATGTTGTGCCAAAAGAGCATAGAACCAAATTCATGTCTCACCATCCAAGTGAAATTTTACGATAAATAAAATAACTTTTTTTATTACTTTTTAAGATAAATACAGTAAAAATATGAGCAGATTTTGTTTAAAGGAGAACCGCGTGAACAAATTTATTGCAAATATTTTGTGGATGTTTGTAGCTGTAATTGCAGCTTGGTGTTTTGGTGTCCTAGCCTTGCATAAAGGTGAAGCTATAAGTGCTGTATGGATGGTTATAGCAAGCGTATGTATATATATGATAGGATATAGATTTTATGGGCGTTTTGTAGCTTATAAAATTTTAGGTCTTGATGATAATAGAGCAACCCCAGCTGTTATAAATAACGATGGAAGGGATTATGTCCCAACAAACAAATACATCTTGTTTGGCCATCATTTCGCAGCTATCGCGGGAGCTGGTCCTTTGGTTGGACCTGTTGTTGCTGCACAAATGGGATATTTGCCATCCATGATTTGGCTTCTTGTTGGTGTTGTTATAGCTGGAGCTGTTCATGACTTTATTGTTCTTTTCTTATCTACTAGAAGAAATGGAAAAAGCTTGGGTGAGATGATAAAAGAAGAAATGGGTGGTTTAACTGGTGCTATTGCTATGGTTGGTATATTTTTTATCATGTTGATAATAGTTGCAATTTTAGCAATGGTTGTGGTAAATGCCCTAACTAACTCTCCTTGGGGATTTTTTACGATTGCAATGACTGTTCCTATTGCAATTTTTATGGGAATTTACATGAGATATATAAGACCTGGCAGAGTTTTGGAAGCTTCTATTATTGGTTTGGTTTTATTGATTATATCTCTTTGGTATGGAAGTATTGTAGCAGCTGATCCAAATTTAGCTAAGTATTTTTCATTTTCAAAAGTTACTATAGCTTGGATTATAATAGCTTATGGCTTTATAGCTGCCATTTTGCCTGTTTGGTTTTTGTTGGCTCCAAGAGATTATCTTTCAACATTTTTAAAAATAGGCGTTATTGCTGGTATGGCTATTGCTATTTTAATAGTTGCACCTGATTTAAAAATGCCAGCAGTTACGGCATTTATAAATGGTGCAGGGCCTGTTTTTGCTGGTAAACTTTTTCCATTTTTATTTGTAACTATTGCATGCGGGGCTATTAGTGGATTTCACGCTCTAATTTCTAGTGGAACAACGCCAAAAATGGTTGAAAAAGAGGGGCAAACGTTATTTATAGGTTATGGCTCAATGCTAATGGAGAGCATGGTTGGTATTATGGCTTTGATAGCAGCTTGTATATTAACTCCAGAAATTTACTTTGCTATAAATACACCCGCTGTCTTGCTTGGAAATACACCTGATAGTGCGGCTGCTTATATAAATGGACCTTTAGCGCAGATTGCAAATATAGGTTTTAAAATTACTCCAGATGAGATATCTGATCTTGCTAATCAAATAGGTGAAAAAACTATTTTAAGTAGAACCGGTGGTGCTCCAACATTTGCCATAGGTCTTACTATGTTGCTTCATCAAATCATGGGTGGAGAAAGTATGATGGGATTTTGGTATCATTTTGCTATTTTGTTTGAAGCATTATTTATATTAACAGCAGTTGATGCAGGAACTAGAACCGGAAGATTTTTGATACAAGATATTTTGGGAAATTTATACAAACCTATGGCAAATACTAGGAATCCAATATATGGCTTGATGGCTACTTTTATATGTGTTAGTGGTTGGGGTTATCTGCTTTATGCTGGTGTAACTGATCCAATGGGCGGTATTTATACTCTTTGGCCATTATTTGGCGCATCAAATCAAATGCTTGCTGGTATGGCTCTGCTTTTAGGTACTGTTGTTATATATAAAATGGGTAAAACAAAATATGCATGGGTTACGATAATTCCGGCTATTTGGGTGTTGATAACTACGATGTATGCTGCATTTCAAAAACTCCTTCCAGCAAATGGTGATAAAATTCATGACTCTGTTAGCCATGTTGCAGCAGCTCAAAATGCGATGGCAAAGCTATCATCACTTACAGATCCAGCTGCGATTGCAAAAACACAAGCTATCATAAGAAATAACATTGTAGATGCAGTTTTGTGTGGTCTTTTCATGTTTGTTACTGTTGTGGTTATAGTTCAAACTATAAGAATTTGTATGAAAATAAAAAATGGCACAGGGCTAAAGGATTATCCATTGGCTGAAACTCCTTATGAAGATGCAAGAAAATATAATGTTGTGGTTGGGCACTAAATTTAAGGCGGTAAAAGATGTTTATGATAAAATCGATAGAGTTTTTTACCCTATACTTGGTCTTCCAAGTTATGATAAATATCTTGAACATTTTAAAACTCATCACCCTGGAGAAAAACCACTTTCTAGGGGTGAGTTTATCAAGCACGCCCAAGAAGATAGAGCTAAAAATCCAAAGTGTTGATAATTTTTTTAGGATGTAGGTTACATCTCACTTTAAAATTTTTTAACACTTGTTAGTAAGTTTTATTTATTAAAAAAATCTTTAAGAAAAGAACTTATATTTTTTATTAATTTTCTTATTAATTTTCAGCATCAAATAAGATAATCTGATATATAATAGCCATTTTAAAACTTAAAGATAAAGGAGTTTGTATGGTGGGCCGTATAGAAGGTTTTCTTGGAAAATCTGTAGATGGTAAAAAAAGTCGTTTACCAGCTTTGCAAGATAAATTACAAAGCTTAAGCGGTTTAGTGCTTGCAGTATTTATGATTTTTCATATGATTTTTACAAGTACAATTATGTTTGGCAAAGGTGCTTTTGAGAGTGTTGTTCATTTTGCTGAGCCTTTTGGAATATATCAAGTTACTAATGTTGTTGCGTTTGTCATACTTATAATATTTATGGTGCATGCATTTTTAGCTATGAGAAAATTTCCTGCAAATTATGCTGCTTATAGAGCTTACAAAGCGCATAAAATTCGTATGAAACACTGTGATACAACGCTTTGGTGGATGCAATTTTTAAGTGGCTTTTTGTTATTTTTCTTTGCAAGTGTTCATATAATCACTATAGTATTTGGTGACAAAATTACACCAGATCTTTCAATTGCTCGTTTTTCACAGCTTCATATTTTTTATCTTGTATTGTTGGTTGTAACTGTAATACATGCAAGTATAGGAACATATAGATTGTTTGTAAAATGGATTAGCATAGATGGAACTAAAACTGAATCAACTGCAACAAGAAAAACAGTAAAAACCATTAACTTTGTAGTTTGGGGTGCGTTTATCGTACTTTCAATTGTTGCTGATATGGTTTGGTTATCTTTAGGCAAATAAAAGGAAATATGATATGAATATAATATATTGTGATGCATTAGTTATCGGTGGTGGACTTGCTGGTCTTAGAGCAGCAGTTGCTGCAGCTGATAAAGGTAATAGCACTATAGTTTTGAGTTTATGCCCTGTTAGAAGATCTCACTCTGCTGCTGCACAAGGTGGTATGCAAGCTAGTCTTGGTAACTCAAAAATGAGTGAAGGCGATAATGAGGATGTGCATTTTGCTGATACAGTAAAAGGAAGTGACTGGGGATGCGATCAACAAGTTGCTAGAATGTTTTGCCAAACTGCTCCAAAAGCGATTCGTGAGCTTGCTAGTTGGGGTGTTCCTTGGACTAGGATTACAAAAGGTAAAAGAAGTGCAGTTATAAATGCACAAAAAACAACAATTGAAGAAAAAGATGAAGTTCACGGTCTTATCCATTCAAGAGATTTTGGTGGAACAAAAAAGTGGAGAACATGTTATACAGCTGATGCAACTGGTCATACAATGCTTTTTGGTGTTGCAAATGAGTGTGTAAAACATAATGTTGATATAAGAGACAGAAAAGAAGCCATAGCTTTAATACATAAAAATAATCGCTGTTATGGCGCTATTGTAAGAGATCTTATAGATGGTAAAATTGAAGCTTATGTAGCTCGCGGAACACTTATAGCAACTGGTGGATATGGAAGAATTTATAAACATACAACAAATGCTGTAAACTGTGAAGGAATTGGCGCTGCAATAGCTCTTGAAACAGGTATTGCAAAACTTGGAAATATGGAAGCGGTTCAGTTTCACCCAACCCCAATAGTTCCAAGTGGTATTTTGCTAACTGAGGGATGTCGTGGGGATGGCGGTATATTAAGAGATGTTGATGGATACCGCTTTATGCCAGATTATGAGCCTGAGAAAAAAGAGCTAGCAAGTAGAGATGTTGTTTCAAGAAGAATGATGGAACATATTAGAAATGGTAAAGGTGTAAAAAGCCCTTATGGAGAGCATTTGTGGCTTGATATAAGTATCCTTGGTAGAGCTCATATTGAGAAAAACCTAAGAGATGTTCAAGAAATTTGTGAGATATTTAACGGTATTGATCCAGCTGATGAAGGTCCAAAAGGCTGGGCGCCAGTTTTGCCAATGCAACATTACTCAATGGGCGGAATTCGTGTAAAACCAACAGGCGAGAGTCAAACTTTACAAGGTTTATTTAGTGCTGGTGAAGCAGCATGCTGGGATATGCACGGATTTAACAGACTTGGAGGAAATTCAGTTTCTGAAACAGTTGTTGCTGGAATGATAATTGGTGATTATTTTGCAGATTTTTGTAAATCTCACGAGATAGATATAAATACTGAAGTTGTTCAATCATTTGTTACAAAACAAGAAAATTATATAAATGACCTTTTAAATAAAAATGGCAAATTTAATGTTTATGATATCAAAAATAAAATGAAAGATATTATGTGGGAACATGTTGCTATATTTAGAACAGGTGATGGATTGCAAAAAGCAGTAAATGAACTTGAAGAACTTTACAAAGAGTCTTTAAATATCAACATCAAAAATAAAGAAAAATACGGCAATCCAGAGCTTGAAGACGCTTATAGAACACCAAAAATGATAAAACTAGCGCTTTGTGTTGCTTATGGTGCTTTACTTAGAACAGAAAGTAGGGGTGCGCACTATAGAGAGGATTATCCAAAAAGAGATGATCTAAACTGGCTAAAAAGAACTCTTGCAACATGGAATGAAGGCGATACAATGCCAACTATAAGCTATGAAGACTTAGATATTATGAGTATGGAAATGCCACCTGCATTTAGAGGATATGGTGCAAAAGGAAATATCATAGAAAATCCACTTAGTGAGCAAAGACAAGCTGAAGTTGACAAAATTCGTGAAGAATTAAGCGCCGCTGGTAAATCTCGCCAGGAGATACAAGAAGCTCTAATGCACTATGAACTTCAACCTAAATTTAAACAACCAAACCAAAGAGTAGGAGTAGGCAATGAGTAGGAAAATAACCATAAAAGCATTTAAATATAATCCACTTAGCAAAATTTCAAAACCTCATTTTGCTACATATGAGCTTGATGAGACTGATGGTATGACTATTTTTATTGCTTTAACAGTAATTAGAGAAAAATATGATCCAGATTTAAGTTTTGACTTTGTTTGTAGGGCTGGAATTTGTGGAAGTTGTGGAATGGTTATTAATGGTGTTCCAAAACTTGCTTGCAGAACCCTTACAAAGGATTTTTCAGATGGTGTAATAGAGCTTATGCCAATGCCTGCTTTTAAATTAATCAAAGATTTAAGTGTAAATACAGGTGAATGGATGGCTGAAATGAACAAAAGAGTTGAAAGCTGGGTTCATTCAAATAAGACAACTGACATATCAAAAATGGAAGAAAAAGTTGATCCACAAGCTGCACAAGATACATTTGAATTAGATAGATGTATAGAGTGCGGAATTTGCGTTGCAAGTTGTGGAACTGCTATCATGAGAAAAGATTTCATTGGTGCTGTTGGGTTAAATAGAATTGCAAGATTTAAACTAGATCCTCTTGATGAAAGAACTGATGAAGATTTTTACGAATTAGTTGGTGATGACAATGGTATTTTTGGATGTATGACTTTGCTTGGTTGTGAAGATAACTGTCCTAAACACTTACCACTTCAAAGCAAAATAGCTTATATGAGAAGAAAGCTAGCTAGCGTTAAATAAAACTACTTTAAGCAAGGAGTAATCCTTGCTTAAGCTTATACTGAGCATCTTTTGCTACAATAATTAGATTTATATAAAAATTAGGAAAAAAAATGGATGCTTTTTTAAGCGAAATTTGGGGTATAAATAAACTTTATATAGACAGTCTAACGCAACTTATTTTTGATAATGATGAAAGCGCTATATTAATATCTTGTGATGATGAAAATTACGATAGATACATATCTTTAAAAAGTTTTCGTAAAATTTTGCAAAACGCAAATTTAAAAACCAATCTTTATGATGTTCAAATCGCGCAAATTGGTATTATAAATTCTATAAAAAATTTAAAAATATCAAGAAATGAAGTTATCTTAAACTTAAAAAAAATCCATGAAAATGGGATTATAACTGAAAAAAAATTAGAAAAAATAACAACTTTTATAAAAAGTCTAGAGCTTATAAATGATGAAAATATAGTTAAAATCACTCAAAAAAATGATGTTTTTCATGATAATATTAATATTTTAAATGATTGCTATTGCGATATAAAAAACATAACAACAAATAAAAATTTATTAAATTTACTTGAAAATGCTTATAAAAATGCAAATGAAGCCCAGTTTTTTATTTCAGTTACTGGAGTGATAAACTCTGGCAAATCAACAATGCTAAACTCTTTGCTTGGTTTTAAAATTCTAGGAACATCAAACATTCCAGAAACTGCAAATTTAAGCATTTTGAAATTTTCAAATAAGCCATATGCTAGAGTAAAATTTTGGAGCAAAGACGAATTAAATGAACTTGGTTTTGAAACTAGCAATGACTTCGTGCAAGATTTAGATATAAATATAGATGAGCTAAAAAATTATACAACAGCAAAAGAAGAAATTAGTAAGCACGTAAAGATGGTCGAACTAGGGGTTGATAGTAGTATGCTAAAAGATGGCATTTGTATAGTTGATACTCCAGGACTTGATGATACCGTAGTTCTTAGAGAAGAATTAACTAAAAAATTTATGCATGAGAGTGATTTTGTTATCCATCTTATGAATGCAGCTCAAAGTGTAACAAAAAAAGATATTGATTTTATAAAAAACTTTTTAACACATGGAAAAACAAGTAGTTTCATTATAGTTTTAACCCACATTGATTTGATAGAAAAAAATGAACTAAATGATGTTATAAATTACACAAAAAGTAGTATTACAAAAGAATTAAAAGAAGATGGCAAGGATCTTAATCTAATAAATAGCGTTAAGTTTTTTGCTATAAATGGTGTAAATTCAACTGGTTTAGAGGATATAAAAAATTATTTTTATACAACTCTTTTTGGAGATAATAGTGAAAAATCAAAAATAATTTTAAATAACTATAAGAAAGAACTAAATAATATCACCTCACATCTCAAGGATGAATTTGAGTTTGAATTTAGTGCACTTAGTTGTGATAGCTTAAGGCTTGATAAAGAACTAGAAAATCTTAGCCAAAAAATGCAAAACATACATGATGAGATCAATGATATAAATTTAATTTTAAATGATAATCTTTCAAAGCTTGATTACTCAAATTTGCAAGCTTTCTCGCATTTGAAAAATATCTCAACATTGCTAAAAGATAGAGTTGTTAGCGATATAGATTATGCCCAAAAAAATAGAAAAAAGATTGATTTTGAGCGTATTTTTATGATAGCAAATGGAGGCTTTAATGATCTTTTATTGGATCTTTTTAGGGAGGTAAAATTTGCTATATCAAAAGATATGCAAGACATTTCTAATCAAATTTCTATCAAGTTTAGTTCTTTTGATGAAAGCACAATAAGTTCTTTTGATATAAAAAGTTATATAGATAAAAATTTCTCTAAGCCAGATTATACCGTTTTAAACTCCAAGCTTTCAAATATTATTAAAGATAAAAATTCTAATTTACAAAATGACATTCAAAATCTTTTTGATGAGTTTTTGTCTAATTTAGATATAAAAAATAATATTTTAAAACTTATAAATAGTTATACAAAAGACTTTATATCATATTTGAAAGACATTATAGATTTAAAGCAACAAGAATTAGAAGCAAAGATTATAACTATAAAAGAAAATATTTTAAATTTAGATAATACATCTAAAAACTCAGATAAAGGGATTTTGAAATTAAAACAAAATTTAGAGATATTAAATGCTATTAGTAAAAGGATAAATGAGTGCTAGAAGAGTTTTTAAGAGAATATAAGCAGTGTTATAACATAAGTTTTAACAGTGATTTTGATGGCAGTTTTAAAAACTATAAAACACAGCTATTAGAGCCTAAAATGCATCCAAGCATAGGGCTTTTAAATAAGTTAAATTCTCTTAATGCTCTTTTGCATGAGCCAATCCAAGTAGCAGTTGTAGGACAGTTTAGTAGTGGAAAATCAAGCTTTTTAAATGCTTTGCTTGAACTTGATATTTTGCCAACAGGAGCTGTACCAGTAACTGCAAAACCTATTTTTATAAGATATGGCGATTTTTCTATGCTAAAGGCAACTTATAGTGATGGCAGAGAAGAATATACAGATATAAATAATTTAGAGATATTTGCAGATCAAAGAAAAGATATGAAAGATGTTAAATATTTGAGCATTTATATCAAAAAAGACATCTTAAAATATCTTACTTTTGTTGATACTCCTGGTTTAAATTCGATAAGCGATGCTGATACAAGCGAAACTATGGATATTTTAAACAAAGTAGGATCGGTTTTATGGGTAACACTTATAGATAATGCAGCTAGAAAAAGTGAGCTTGATGAGCTTAATTTAATACCTCAAAACCTTAAGAAAAACTCTCTTTGCTTACTAAATCAAAAAGATAAATTAACAAAAGAAGAGATTGAGAATGTTTTGGCTCACTCTAATCAGACTTATTTGGAGGTTTTTGATAAAATCTTGGCAATATCGGCAAAAATGGAAAAAAACGACCAAAAAGATTCTGGATTTGATGATGTTAGAAGTTTTTTATTGAACAATGTTGCTACAAAAAAAGATGAATTTATAAAAGACGAATTAAATTTAATAAACTCAAGTTTAAAAGAGCAGTATGAATTTTTCATAGCAATTTATGAGAAGCTAGTAAATATTTTAAATAACTTTATAGATAATTTTGATCATAAAATCCAAATTCTTTTAAGTGAGTATTTGGGCGAATTTATAGGCTTTTATACACAAATAAAAGACATAGCAAATTCTCTTAGTGATGAGATTTTAGCATATATAGAAGATGAAAAAAGAGCATATTATGTAGAAGAAAAAAATCTAATAGGTTCAAAAATAAAAAAGATAGTCTATACGGCACCAACTTTAAATAGCGACAAAGTGCTTTCAAATCTTATATATTCAGATGATAAACTTAGCAAGATTTTTAAGAAATTTCGCTTAAAACTAAATACTTTTGAATCCAAAATAAAAAGCGATATAGATGATTTACTTAATAGTTTTAAAAATGAAATTTTAATGTATAAGGGCGAATTTGAAAGTATAAGAAAAGATAATGCTTTGCATTCTGATGTAGAATTTGCATATATTAGAAAATTTGCAAGTGAAGTTTTGTCATTGTTTTTTAATGAATATGAAAAAGCAGTATTTAAGTTTAATCAAAAGAATTATTTGTTTTTTGATAGGATAGTTATAAAAATTGCTACAAATTATGAGAGCGCTATAAAACAAAGCGTATGGTTTTTATCAGATAAAATACAAAGATTTATATCAGATTATGAGAGCGATCCTGTAACTTTTAGTCTTTATTATCCTAAAAAAGATGAAATTTTATCTAGAATTTTGGTAAATTTAAATTACTTTGAGTTTGAAAATGATTTTATAGGAAGTAGAACTTTTATAAAGAAAAATTTAGACGAATTAAGTTATAAGTTTTTGGATATCCATAAAAAAAATATTAATCATATCAAATCTCTTATAGATAAAAACTCTAATTATGTTTATTATCTTGACTCATTAAAAAGTATTTTGTAGCCTTGCTTTTATAATTATATTAATTAAAAAAATTATAAAATTTTTAACATTCCTTTAGCTATATTTATAAAATATACTTTAAAAGGAAAAAAATATGAAACAAGATGTCCTAGAAAGATCTTTGGAATTAGCTAAGGTTTTACAAAATAAAGTAAACGAAAGTATAGGTCAAAAGGAAAAAAATTTTCATAAAAAAATGAAAAAACTTCTTGTAAATCCTAAAAATAAAGTTATGCTCATAGAACTTCTTGATAGAAGTTTTAGATCAGGTGATTCATCAAAGTGTTTCGATTTGATACAAAAAACTTTTAACAAATACGGCATTGCAGATTTTTTTAATCCTTATGAAAAATTTTTATTACTAGCTTTTTTAAGTGTTGGCAGATTTGTCCCTAGCCTTAGTGTTCCGTTTTTTATAAATCATGTTAGAAATGACACAAAAGATATGGTTTTGGATGCTGAGTATAATATATTAAAACCACATATACAAAATAGAAAAAAAGATAATATCACTTTAAATGTAAATCTTATTGGCGAGGAAGTTTTGGGGGAGGGAGAAGCCTCTATTAGGATAAGGCATTACGAAGAAGCAATAAAATCAGATTTTATTACATACATATCCATAAAAATAACAACTATTTTTTCACAAATTAATATACTTGATTTTAGCTACTCAAAAGATGAAGTTGTAAAAAGACTTAGACATCTTTACGAACTTGCCATAAGCGAACAAAAACGCCAAAATATATCAAAGTTCATAAATTTAGATATGGAAGAATATAGGGATCTTGAGTTAACTGCAGCTGCATTTAAAGAAGCTATATCAAAATATCCTGATTATGAAGCTGGAATTGTGCTTCAAGCATACATTCCAGATAGTTTTAAATATTTGCAAGATCTTTATGAATTTTCAAAACAAAGAGTGCAAAATGGTGGAAAACCTATAAAAATTCGCTTTGTAAAAGGTGCAAATATGGAGGCTGAAGAAACTATTGCATCGCAAAAAGGCTGGATGCTTCCAACATTTACAAAAAAAGTTGATACGGATTCAAACTATAACAAAATGTTACATTTTATCTTAGAAAATGAGCGTTACAAACATATACATATAGGTATTGCTAGCCATAATATATTTGAGATAGCATACGCATATACAATTATAAAAGAAGCTGGAGCTTTAGAAAGTTTTACTTTTGAGATGTTAGAGGGAATGAGTTTACAAACTAGCTTTGAACTTAGTAAACTTCATGATCTTATACTTTATGCACCAGTTTGCGATAAAGAACATTTTAATAATGCTATTGCATATCTTGTAAGAAGACTTGATGAAAATACTTCGCAAGACAACTTTATGCGTTATTTCTTTGATTTAAAAGTTGGTGATAAAAATTGGGAAACTCAAAAAGACATATTTATAAATGCTTTAAATGGTATAGATAAAATCAATAACTCCCCAAGAAGAGAACAAAATAGATTAAAACCTATTACAAAAAGCGAAATATCAACTAAAAATATTTTTGTAAATGAGGCTGATACCGATTTTATTTTAGCAAATAATAGAAAATGGGCGCAAGATATAAAAGAAAAATACACAAATTTGCCTTTTATGGAAATTTACGCTCAAGGTAGTGAAAATGTGCATTGTGATAATATTTTAGAAGTAAATGATAAGGTGCATAATAAACTTATTGCAAAAGTTCATCTTGCTAGTGAACAAGGAATTAAAGAAGCCCTAAATATGGCTAAAAACTCAAACTATAGCTCACTTAGTTTTGATGAAATTTATACTATCTTAAGTAGAGCTGCAGAGCTTTTTAGGCAAAAAAGAGGTGAACTTTTAGGCATTGCAGCGCTTGAAGTTGGTAAAACTTTTGCGGAAATTGATCCAGAGGTAAGTGAGGCGATAGACTTCATAGAGTTCTATCCGCACTCTCTTAGAATGCTTAAGAAGCAAAATCCACAAACTAAATTTAAGCCAAAAGGCATTGGCGTAACTATATCCCCATGGAACTTTCCTATAGGTATTCCTGTTGGAACTATAGTTGGACCGTTAGCTAGTGGCAATAGAGTGATATTTAAACCATCTTCGCTAAGTAGTGTGAGCGGATATGAAATTTGCAAGATCTTATGGGAAGCAGGCATTCCAAAAGACGCTCTTATATATTTACCGACAAAAGGCTCAATGGTAAGCAAATATCTTTTAAAAGATAAAGATGTTAAATTTTGTGTGTTAACAGGTGGTGAAGAAACTGCTTATAATATTTTAAAAGAAAATTCAAGAACGGTCTTAAGTGCTGAAACTGGTGGCAAAAACGCAACTATAGTAACAAAAGCAGCCGATAGAGATAGTGCTGTGAAAAATATCATCCACTCAGCTTTTTCAAATTCTGGTCAAAAATGCTCTGCTACTTCACTTTTAATTCTTGAAGATGAGATTTATGATGATAAAAATTTCAAATCAACTTTGGTTGATGCTGCTTCTTCTATGGCAACTGGCGATCCTTTTGAATTTAAAAATAAAATCGGAACTTTGGCTGATAAGCCAAGCAATAAAGTTAAAAAGGCGCTTAGCGAACTAAAAGATTATGAATCATGGGCTTTAAAACCAGAGTTTATAAACTCAAATGAATATATCATGAAACCGTGCATAAAATATGGTACCAAGAAAGGCGATTTTACTCATATGACAGAGCTTTTCACACCTATTTTAACTGTTATGAAAGCTAGTTCATTGCAAGATGCTGTGAATATAGCAAATATGACAGGTTATGGTCTAACTGGAGCTTTAGAAAGTCTTGATGAAAAAGAGTGGGAGTATTATAAAGAACATATTGAAGTTGGTAATATTTATATAAATAAGCCAACAACAGGAGCCATAGTTCTTCGCCAGCCATTTGGTGGCATTAAAAAATCAGCAATAGGCTATGGTAGAAAAGTTGGAATTTACAACTATATAACACAGTTTTTAGATATATTACAAGATGGCGTTGATAATAATTTAAAAGATAGCGAATTTACTAACTCAATTAAAACCTTAGATCTAGATAATGAGATAATAAATGTAGCAAAAAGCTATACTTATCACTATGAAAATGAGTTTAACAAAGAAAAAGAGTATATAAAAGTAAGGGGCGAGGACAATCTCTTTTCTTATAAAAAAATCAAATCTCTTTTATATATTATTGATGAAAATGATAGCTTAAAAGATGCACTGCTTGTATTAATTGCTGCAAAGATAGCAGGAGTAAAAGTTACTGTGACTTATAGCATTGAAAATAATGTGATAAATTTCATAAAACAGCATAATTCTATTTTAGATATAAGCTTTGAAAATAATCCTAAATTTGAAGATTATGAGCGTATACGATATCATGGAAATAATGATGAAATTTACAAAAAAGCTAGTTCGTTGGCAAAAATCATTATAAGAAATAAACCACTTTTAAATGGGCGGTTTGAGCTGCTTTATTACTTCAATGAGCGTTCTGCAAGCATTTCTTTTCATAGGTATGGAAATTTAGGCGCAAGAGCTTTAAATCAAAAATAAAGGATAAAGCGTGGAAACTGTTCAAATAAGTTTACCTATAGTTGTGACATTTATAGTTTATTCTGTTGGAATGCTAGCTATTGGATTTTATTTCTATAAACAAAATGAAACATCTGAGGACTATTTTCTAGGTGATCGCTCTATGGGTCCTGTTGTTTCGGCTCTAAGCGCAGGCGCTAGTGATATGAGTGGATGGCTTTTAATGGGACTTCCAGGAGCTTTATATGCTGGAGGATTAGTTGAAGCAAATATAGCAATAGGACTAAGTGTAGGCGCAGCCATAAATTGGCTTTTTGTTGCAAAAAGACTTAGGGTTTATACAAGTGTTATAGCAAATTCAATAACTATACCTGATTATTTTGAGACTAGATTTAGTGATGATAGTCATATCTTAAGAGTGATATGTGCTATAGTTATACTTGTATTTTTTACTTTTTATATCTCAAGTGGCTTGGTTGGTGGCGCAAAGCTTTTTGAAGCAACATTTGGTCTTAAGTATTATAAAGCTTTAACAATAGGAACTATTATTATAGTTATTTATACATTTTTTGGTGGATATAAGGCGGTTTGTTGGACTGATTTGGTTCAAGGCATATTAATGATGGTAGCGCTAGTTATTGTTGCTTCTGTTATGCTTTATCAAATAGGTGGTTTTAAAGAAGCTATAAAATATATAAAAAATTCTGATGATTCTAGAAGTAAGATATCTTTATATCAAAAAGATATTCCTAAAATGATAGATGTTATGCAAAAAAATGATGTAAATATCATAAAAACTCAGATAAATGATATGAATGCAATTCTTTTGGATATAAAAGATTTACAAATAAAATCTGGTGGCATCAGTGTTTCGGTTGATGAGTTTGTACAAAATTTACAAAACAGCGTAAAATCAAATAACAAAGATGGGGTAAAAAATCTTTTAGAGGTTTTAAAAAATCAAAATATATCTAAAAATAGATTAAATTTATTTAACGGAGTTTCGTTTATAGGCATCATTTCCGCACTTGCTTGGGGGCTTGGTTATTTTGGACAACCGCACATTCTAGTAAGATTTATGTCGATTCGCTCACTAAAAGATATACCAGTTGCTACAACTGTAGGTATATCTTGGATGGTTATAAGTTTAGTCGCAACTTGTATAATGGGTCTTCTTGGTATTGCATATATGAATAAATTTAATCTTAGTTTACAAGATTCCGAAAAGATTTTTATTGTAATGAGTCAACTTCTTTTTAATCCATGGATTGCAGGAGTATTGCTAAGCGCTATTTTGGCAGCTATAATGAGTACAGCAAGTTCGCAACTTCTTGTATCAAGCTCGACTATAGCGGAGGATTTTTATAGAAGAGTGTTTAAAAAAGATGCGCCAGAAAAACAGGTAATGATTATAAGTAGAGCTGGAGTTTTGCTTGTTTCTGTGATTGCTTTTGTAATATCTTTTGATAAAAACTCAAGTATTTTAAATATCGTTTCATATGCTTGGGCTGGATTTGGCGCAAGTTTTGGTAGTGTTATAGTATTTTCTTTGTTTTGGAGAAGGATGACAAGACTTGGTGCAATATTTGGTATGATAACTGGTGCTGTTATGGTTGTGCTTTGGAAAAATTACTTAGCTAGTGCTTTAAATTTACCATTATATGAGATAGTTCCAGGATTTCTTGCTGCAAGTTTAGCTATAGTTTTAGTTAGTCTAATGCAACCAGTTAGAGAAGGTACTAAAAAATCCTTTGATACAATGATTGCAAATATTAATTAGCTTTTAATATGTTTAGAAAATGCTCTATATTATGGGCATTTTCTTTGCTTAATGCTATGTAGCTTTCATTTTTTAGCTCTGGAGCGCTGTATCTTAAAAGTTCTCCTGTTTTTGTACTTACCATTAAACCACCACTTGCATTTATCATGAGATCTCCAGCTGCAATATCCCAAGAATGTGAAGTTCTATTTCTTAAGAAAAATCCAGCACTTCCAAGCGCTAGTTTATAAAATTTAATGCCAGAGCCAATATAAATAATTTCTGTTTTAAATTTATCTATTATATCTTGCTTCATTGTAGTGATGCGCTCTTTTTGGCTTCCTACAAGCATGATATTTGGAGATATATCAATTCTTAATTTATCAATTTTTTCGCCATTTACAAATACATCTTTGCCATCACAACTCATAAAATTATCATATATTGGTAAATAAATCACGCTTAAAACTGGTCTTGAGTCTTGTATCAAAGCTATTAAAACGCAAAATTCATCTTCTTCTTTTACAAAATGAGAAGTACCATCTAGTGGATCTATAAGCCAAAAAGTATCTTTATTTTTTGAGCTATTATCCATTTCTTCTGAGCAGATATCAATGCCAGTTTGCGATAGTGTTTTTACTATAATATCATTTGCAGCAAAATCAGCGTCAGTTACGATACTTCCATCTATTTTTCTATTTTTCTTAAAGCCATTTTGTCTATAGTACATGATTTGTTGTGAAGCTAGTTTTGCTGCTTGTATGGCTAAGTTTAGTTCGCTTTTCATTTCATATCTTCAAAAAGAATTGTTCCAAGTCTTATCATGTTTGAACCACATTCTATTGCTAGTTCAAAATCACTACTCATTCCCATAGAACAAATTTTGGCACCATGTGGTCGTAATTTTTCATAAATTTTATATGTATCATCAAAACTCTTTTTTACTAAACTCATATCATCACTATGAGCTCCTATGCTCATAACACCGCACATATTTAGGTTTTTGCACTCTTCTTGGATGTGCAGATATTCTTCAACGGCTCTATTTATCTCGATACCACTTTTGCTATCTTCGTTTGCTACATTTATCTCAAGAAGTGTATCAAGCTTGTAATTTAGCCTTTTATCAACACCACATGCAAGCTTAAATGAGTTACAACTTTGCCAAAGAGTAGGGCGAAGTGGTATTAGTTGGTTAATTTTATTGCTTTGAAGTGAACCTATGAAGTGCCATTTTATATCGTAATTTTGAAGCTCACCTATCTTTTTATTTAACTCTTGAACCCTGTTTTCACCAAATTCTATCTGCCCTTGAGTATATAAATTTACAACTTCTTTTGAGGTTACATTTTTGCTAACTGCGATTAGTTTTACTTCGCTTTGTTTATTAAATTTAGTTTTTGAGGTTTCAATATTTTCTAAAATTTTAGCATAGTCCACTAGTTATAACCTCCAGCCAATCTAAAAATATCATTCATTATCGTAAATGCCATAAGTCCAAATAATAATGCCATTCCACCATAAGTTAAAGTTGAAAAAACTTTTGGAGAAACTGGTTTTTTAAAGATAAGCTCATAGATGTTAAAAAGTATATGTCCGCCATCAAGCGCAGGAATTGGAAAGAGATTTAGTATGCCTAAATTTACAGATATGAGTGCAGTAATGATAAGAAGTGCTGAAAAGCTGATGCTTGCAGCTTTTGATGTGATATCGCTCATAGCAACTATACCGCCAAGCTCTTTAACTGGCACAATTCCAACTATAAGTTTTTCAAGACTAACAAAAATGAGTTTCGAAGCTTCTATTGTTTCGCTAAAGGCGTATCTAAGTGAGCTTAAGCCAGTGTGGTAAATCGTGGTAAGTTCGCCACTTGGAGAAATACCAATGAGTGGTTTTTGGATTTCTTCTTTGAATATTGTATAAGTTTTGCCTATCTTTGGAGTTAGAAGTATATCTAAAATTCTGCCATCTCTTTGTAAATTTATATCCATAGGTTCAGTCTTTACAAGCTTACTTATATCATCCCACTCTTTAACTTCTACGCCATTTATAGCTAAAATAGTATCGCCTTTTTGGATGTTTGCACTAAGTGCAGCTGAGTTTTCAAGCACATTACCGACAACTGGGGCTAGTTTTTGAACTCCTATATGACCAAGTGTTATGTAGAGTAAAAAAGCTAAAAATATATTGAAAAATGGCCCTGCAAATAGTATGAAAATGCGTCCAAGTGGTGAAAGTGAGTTATAGCTATCTGGATCGTCGCTTTTTGCCGTTGGATTTGCATCATCTTGCCCTTTTAGTTGCACATATCCACCAAGTGGAATGGCGCTTATGCAGTAGGTCGTATCTCCAACTTTTTTTGAGAGCAGTTTTTGCCCAAAGCCTATGCTAAAAACATTTATATGAACGCCAAGTTTCCTTGCTGCTAAAAAGTGCCCAAGTTCGTGGAAAAATATCAAAAATGAGATGATTAGTATAGTTGCTAAAAAATTAATCCCATAATGCCAAAATCCAAGTGCTAAAATTATTAATGTAAAAAGTATGCTTCTCAATTTCTATCCTAAAAAAATAATATATAAATTTAACATTTTTTACTAAATTTAGTATTAATAATAAATATGGCTAAATTTATAAATAACAAACATTAAACTATAAATATATTAGTTTCTATTAAAATATAAAATTTTAATATGTTTATTTTAGTAATATTTTTATTTAATACTTTAAGTAACTTAAGTCATTTTATGTATATTTCTTTATAAGAAAATAATAATCCAATTCTTGTATGATATAATTTTATAAAAACAAGGAAAATCAGTATGAAAATATTTTCTTTTGATGTTGGTATTGCCTCTATTGGCATGGAATATGGTGTTGGAAATTTTTGAATTGTTAAAGGAAATGAAGATTGTCCAACTGATTAATTAGATCTAGCCTATAAAATTTATAGGCTAAATTATGTATTATATTTATTGTAGTATAATATAAAGTTAAATAAGGAAATAAATGGAAAAAAGTAGAAAATATATTTTAGATTTTATAAAGCGATTTGAAAATAATTTAAAAAGATTATTTAAAAAAAATATTTTTCTATCATTATTTATTATCATTATTTGTCTTTATTTTATATTTACAGGAAATAAAGTATTTATACCCTTTTTTAACATATCTCTCATATTGGGCGGTATAGGCTCTATAGTAATAGTTAAAGATAAAAAAGATAACACACTCTATCCTATTTTATAAATGAATGTAGTTGGTTTGGTATTTTGTTTTTCTTGACTATTGGCTTTGTTTTCACTTTATGTTCATTGATACAAGAACTTATATTTAAATAATGTAGCAAATAATAAGATTATAATGTAAAATTTGTGCCTTGTTCTACTCTTTTATTGAGTAGATAATAAATAGAACTATTTTCGTCCTTTTTTAGTATTAAATAACTTTACAATCATATTTTTGTAAAACGAATTATTTTTTTATGCTTCTATAAGATTTTAATTTTACGCTACTGAAAAATAATGAATTAACTTAATGGATCCAATTTTACAATATATAAATTTAAGAAGAGACTAAAATTATATTAGCAATTAAATACTTTATATAATTACTATCAACTTTTCTAAATATATTTTCTCATTATCTTGCAAAATTTGTCAATCTATGATATAATCTGCTAAAAAATTTCAGAAGGAATACAAATGGCAAAACATGAATTTCAAACAGAAGTGAATGATCTTTTAAATTTGATGATTCACTCTCTTTACTCAAACAAAGAAATATTTTTAAGAGAGCTTATATCAAATGCAAGCGATGCGCTAGATAAGCTAAACTATCTAACCCTAACAGATGACAAGTATAAAACTCTAAATTACACACCAAAGATAGAAATTTCAGTGGATAAAGATGCAAAAACTTTAACCATAAGTGATAATGGTATTGGTATGGATGAAGATGAGCTTATAAATAACCTTGGAACGATTGCAAGAAGCGGAACTAAAGGGTTTTTAAGTCAAATAAGTGGCGATGCAAAAAAAGACTCAAATCTTATAGGTCAGTTTGGAGTGGGCTTTTACTCAGCATTTATGGTTGCGTCTAAGATAGAAGTAACTAGCAAAAAAGCACTTAGTGATGAAGCTTATGAGTGGAGCAGTGATGCTAAAAATTACGAGATTAAAAAATCATCAAAAGAAACGCACGGAACATCTATAAAAATATTTTTAAATGATGATGAGTTTTTAGAAACTTATAGACTAGAAAATATCATCAAAAAATACTCAAACCACATCCCATATCCTATTTTTATGGACAAAGAAGAATGGATAGCACCAAAAGAAGGCGAAAAAGAGGGGCATTATGAGAGTAAGAATGTTCAAATAAACAGAGCTAGCGCGCTTTGGCAAATGAGTAAGACTTCTCTTAAAGATGAAGACTATAATGACTTTTACAAGCAAATTTCTCACGATAGCAGCGATCCACTCCTTTATATCCATACAAAAGCTGAAGGCAAGATAGAGTATACTACGCTATTTTATGTTCCAAGTGTTGAGCCTTTTGATCTATTTAGAGTGGATTATCAAAGTGGTGTAAAACTTTATGTAAAAAGGGTTTTTATAACCGATGATGAAAAAGAGCTTTTACCTACACATCTAAGATTTATAAAAGGCATTATGGATGTTGAGGATCTGCCTTTAAATGTAAGTCGTGAGATTTTACAAGATAACATTATTATGAGAAGCGTAAAAGAAGCAAGTGTTAAGAAAATTTATAGTGAGCTTGAAAAATTGCTTAAAAACGATAGAGAAAAATACATAAAATTCTACAAACTCTTTGGCAAAGTTCTAAAAGAGGGTCTATATGGTTTTGGTGCAAACAAAGATGAGATCTTAAATTTAACTCTGTTTAAATCAAGCAAAAGAGATGGATATATAACGCTTAAAGAATATAAAGATTCTATGAGTAAAGAGCAAAAATCAATTTATTATATAACTGGTAAAGATGAGAAAATGCTTAAAACTTCACCACTTCTTGAAGCATTTAATGCAAAAGATATCGAGGTTTTGATATGTGATGATGAGATAGATAGTATAGTTATGCCTATGGTTTATGAGTATGATAAAACTCCTATTAAGCCAGTACAAAATGCTGATGATGAGGTGAGTTTAGATGAAAAAATTGATGAAAGTAAATACGCTGAGATTATCGTAAAATTAAAAGAAAGCTTGAAAGATGATGTTAAAGATGTTAAAGTTACTTCAAGACTTAAAGATTCTCCAGCTTGCTTAGTTTATGATAAAAACGATCCAGATTTTGCTACACAACAAATGCTAAAACAAATGGGGCAAAGCGTTTCTGAAATCAAACCTATACTCCAAATCAATCCAAATCACGAGATATTTGTAAAACTGCAAGATAATCAAATCATGATAAATGATATCTCAAATTTGATTTTAAATATGGCAAAAATAAGTGAAGGGATGAGTATATCAAATCCAAACGAGTTTACAAAAATACTTTCAAATGTAATCTTAAAGGCTTTGTAAAAAACTCAAATTATGCTAAAATTGTCCTCATATTACACTTTATGGGGGCAATTATGAAAAAATTACTTCTTACTTTAAGTCTGTTTGCAATTTTAAATGGTAGCGAATTAGAAACAAATTTAAAAAATCTATTTCCAACTTACGACATAATATCTGTAGATAAAATAAATTCGATGCCTAACTCAAATTTGATAGTTTTGATGGAACAAAATAGCAATCAAAAAGATATCATAATAAGCGATAATAGCGGCCAAAATTTTTTCTATGTAAAAAATGCTTTCTTGAGAGATAAAAACGATAAAGAACTTTATAATCAAAAAGTAAAACTAGTTGAAGATAAAGTAAAAGAAGAAGTTTTAGAGCTTTTAAAAACTATACCTGATGATAGATTTATAACTATAAATTCTTTTTATAAGAATAATAAAAAAACTCTTTATATGATAACAGACCCTGAGTGTCCAGACTGTAGAAAAGAAATTGATAAATTGACAAAATACCTTAGAAATGCAAATTTAAAGATAATTTTTGCTCCAGTTCACGGCAAAAGCTCTTTTACTAAAGCAGCTATAATGCTTGAAAAATCAAAAAGCATGGATTCATCTAATCAACAATCTTACATAGAATTATTTAATACATATTACGATGAAAAATGCGTTGTAACTGACGATATGGCAAGTGATAAACAAAGACAAAAAGTATTTTTTGATGCTAAATTGATCTTTTCAAAAGGTCTTATAAAAGGCGTTCCATTTATGGTTGAAACAGAAAAATAAAATTTAAATTCTAAATTTAAATTTAAAATTTAAATTTTGTGTTATAATTACATTCGAAAATTAATTTTTATAATTAATAAAATTTTAAAATTTTAGGAGTGTAATCATGAAATTACTTAAAGTTGCCGCACTTGTTGCGTGCCTAGGAGCTTCTATGGTTTTTGCTAAACCTACAATTTATGTGCTTGCTACAGGCGGAACTATAGCAGGCGGTGGTGATAGTGCACTATCTGGCGATTATAAATCAGGAACAGTAACTGTTGATAAGTTAATAGCAGCTGTTCCAGAAATAAATAAAATTGCTACTATAAAAGGTGAGCAAATTTCAAATATTGGTTCACAAGATATGAATGATGATATTTGGCTTAAACTTTCAAAAAGAGCTAATGAACTTTTAAAAGGCGATGCTGATGGCATAGTTATAACACATGGAACAGATACTATGGAAGCAACTTCATATTTTTTAAGTTTAACAGTAAAAAGTGAAAAACCAGTTGTTTTTGTAGGTTCTATGAGATCTGGAACTTCATTAAGTGCCGATGGTCCATTAAATATATATAACGCTGTAAATGTTGCTATGAATAAAAACAGTGTAAATAAAGGTGCTTTGGTTGCAATGAATGATGAAATACATGCAGCAAGAGAAGTAACAAAAACAAATACAACAGGTGTTGCTACATTTAAATCTCCAAACTCAGGAAAAATTGGCTCTGTTAACTATGGAATAGTTGATTATCTTCTAACTCCAGTTAGAAAACACACTGTAAATTCAGAATTTGATGTATCTAAATTAGATAAATTGCCAAAAGTAGAAATCATTTATGGTTATTCTAACGACAATGCTGATTTTGTAAATCTAGCTGTTAAAAATGGTGCAAAAGGTATAATTTTAGCTGGTGTGGGTAATGGCAATCCTTCAGCAAGTGTTCAAGATGCTCTAGCAAATGCAGCTAAAGCTGGCGTTGTAGTTGTAAGAAGCTCTAGAACAGGTTCTGGTTCAACAAGTGTTGGCGCAGAAGTTGATGATAAAAAACTAGGCTTTGTTACAGCTGATAGCTTAAATCCACAAAAAGCTAGGGTTTTATTAATGCTTGCATTAACTAAAACAAATGATGTAGCTAAAATTCAAGAGATGTTTAAAATCTACTAAAATAAAGGGCGATCTTTCGCCCTTATAAATATTTATTAATCCAAATTTTGATATAATTATCTTCGCAAAGGTTTAATAATGATAAAAATACTTATGATAGAAGATGATTTAGAGTTAGCAGAAATTTTAACAGAGTATTTAGGTCAATATGATATGGAAGTTACTACTATAGATGATCCATATCTTGGGATGTCAACACTAAATTTATCTAAATTTGATATTGTGATTTTAGATCTTACATTGCCTGGCCTTGATGGCCTTGAAGTTTGCAAAGATATCCGTAAAAATCATAGTGTACCAATAATCATATCAAGCGCTAGACATGATATAACAGATAAAGTTATAGCGTTAGAAAATGGCGCAGATGATTACTTGCCAAAACCTTACAATCCACAAGAACTTTGTGCTAGAATAAAAAGTCATCTAAGAAGACAAAGTGTAAATTTGCAAGAAGGCACAAAAGAAAATACAAATAAAGACATAGTTTTAAAAGAATTTGAACATGTTATACTTTTTAAAGGGAAGGAGCTAGATCTCACAAATGCCGAGTATGACATTTTAGCGTATCTTATAAAAAAAGAAGGTGGAGCAATAACAAGGGAAGAGCTTGTTTATAACTGTGATGCTATTAACGAAGATTCAACAAACAAAAGTATAAATGTTATTATAGGTAGAATTAGAACCAAACTAGATGATAATCATAAAGAGCCAAAATACATTCACTCTGTGCGCGGAATTGGTTATAAATTAGTTCAATGAAAAATCGTTCCTCTATATTTTATGCCATTACTTTTATATATATTTTATCCATAGTTTGTATAATAGTACTGTTTTTATGGCTTATAAACTATGATAAACAAAATTATACAAGAGAACTAAATAATAAATACTCTTATGTTACAAGAGTAACTCTTTCTTATTTAAATGGGATGATTTCGCAAAAAGATTATGAAAAGCAAATGACAAATATAAATATGCCTATTATAAGAGACTCTCAAAGGATAAGCGATATCATAACTAGCTCGAAAGTACTGCAAGAAATTTCGGGTGATCTTGGAACTTCAGCTATACTTGTTTATGATAAAAGAAATTTTTTAAAATTAGTTGTAGATAATGAGATTTTTGTATTAAAAGACATTGATTATCAGCCATATAGGTATCTTATTACAAAAATTATACTAGGTGCTGTAATTTTAATACTTTTGATTGCTTACGCATTTATCTTGAGAAAAATTAAGCCTTTAAGAAAGCTAAAAAGACAGATAAATAAATTTGCCAAAGGCGATTTGGACATAAAAAATGTTAGTACAGGAAATGATGAGATTTCAGAAGTAGCAGATGCTTTTTATACCGCCGTTACACAGATAAAAAAGTTAAATTCATCTAGGCAGCTTTTTTTAAGAAATATTATGCATGAGCTAAAAACTCCTATCACAAAAGGTAGGATTACTGTTGAAATGATACAAAAAGACAAGTATCAAGAAAGACTTCTGAATGTTTTTCAAAAGTTGGAAAATTTAATAAATGAATTTGCTGCAATTGAAAGAGTAACATCTGGATCAAATGTAAATAATCTAAAGCCATTTAAGATAATCGATCTCATAGATGACGCCATAGATATGGCAATGATAGACGAAGAAAATTATACTTTAAATATTTTGGATGATATCACTATTAATGTTGATTTTAAGCTTTTCTCTACTGCAATTAAAAATATGATAGATAATGCTATAAAATACTCAACAAATAAGCATGTAAATATAGTAGTAAATAAAAAAACTATCAAATTTTGCAATGACGGGAGACCTTTAGATAATTCTATAGAACATTATGTAGAAGCATTTACACAAGGAAGCAATGCTACGAAAAGTTTTGGTTTAGGACTTTATATAGTTGATAGCATCCTTAAAGCACATGATATTAAATTTTCATACGAATATAAAAATAGTATGAATATATTTTGTTTTTATGATATTGAAAAACTATTAGTTGACTAAATTTCTTTGACTAAACCAGCTTCTATTAAAAACTGGCTTGGCTTATATTCTATTTTTCTGATTTTGTCAAATTTAGCATAACTTAGATAAAGTTCATCTCTAGCTCTAGTTACTGCTACATAAAACAGTCTTCGCTCCTCTTCTAAACTCCCACTCATATTCATAAGTTTTAAATTTGGAAATCTGTTTTGTGCAAGGTCAACTACAAAAACAAGATCAAACTCAAGTCCTTTACTAGCATGAATTGTAAGTAAATTTATACCTTCTCCTTCGCTCATTTCTTTTGAGCCAAGGGTGATGAAATTATATAGTTTATCAATACTTGTGTAAGTTTTAGAAAGCTCAACCAAAACTTGTGCTTTTGAGTAGATTCTATCTTTTGCCTCTTGCTTTAGTTTTTCATCGATGTTTCCATTTTTTAAAGTTGCTCTTTTGGTTGATAAAATATCAACTATGATAGTGTAAATTTGAGATTTTATGATTGTATTTATCGCATTAAATGCATTATTTGAACTAAATAGATCCATAAAACATTTCTTTAGCTCATATAAAAATACAGCACCGCTTTCGCTTAGTTTAGCATCATTTAGAATCGGATTACTTTTAAATTTATCATCAAAGTTAAATTTATTAAATCTTGTTTTGTCGCTAAATTCATCTATCTCATCAAAGAGTCCAAGCTGCTTATTTTGAACTTTTCTTGTTTTTAAGCTTACGGTTGTATCTGGATTTAACAGACCATTTACGATACTTCCGTGCCCAAGCTTTAAGAGTGAGTCAAATATCTTTTTACTCTGCGCATTTCCTACGCCTTTTGCATATTCAAAAAGATTTATAAAGGCCATAACATCTTTTGGGTTTACGAAAATCGAGATGATATCAATGAGCGCTTTTATTTCTCTGCTTTCAAAAAAGCTAACGCCACCTTTTCTTTTCGATTTTATACCCTTTTCTTTTAATGCAACTTCCAATCCATCGGCACTTGAGTTGTTTCTAAAGATGATAGCTATATTTTCATGTTGAAATTTAGAGTTGCATATGATCTCAGATATGTTGGCATATTGGGCAAAAAGTTCTTCATAAACAAGCAAAGTAGGTGGTTTAAATTTGCCTTCCCTGCTAACGCTTAGATTTTTTTCATAAAGTCTAGGGTTGTTTGATATTACCTTGTTTGCTAAAGCAAGTATGGATGAGCTTGAGCGGTAGTTTGTGTTTAGTGTATAAATTTGAGCATTTTTGTAGTTATCTTTAAAACCGCCGATTATTTCAATATTTGAACCATTAAACGCATAAATGCTTTGATCGAAATCTCCGACACAAAAAAGACTTTTTTTGTTTATAGAATCTATAAGTGAACTTTGAAGTGTGTTTGTATCTTGGTATTCATCTACTAAAACCTCTTCAAAGTGCAGGGGTGCACCTTTTCTTAACTCGTTTCGCATTTTTATAAGAATGTCGTTAAAATCTACATAACCAAAGTTCTTTTTTTCTTCTTCAAATTCTTTTAAGATGTCTTCATAAATTTCTGCATATATTGCTTGCTCTTGGTAGTTTTGGCAAAACCACTCATAAAATTCGCCATTAGCTACTTTGTTTTGAAAAAGTGAATACACATCGTAAAGATATGCACCACTATATGGCTTAACTTCGCTTATATGGTCAAATTTACGTTTATCAACAACGCTTTTTAGCAAAATTTTTAATTCATTTGGCTGTTTTAGGGTTACATTTTTTGCAAGAGCTTTTAAAAGAGTATATGAAACACTGTGAAAAGTTCCTGCTAGTATCTTGGATGTAATATTTTTGCTAAAGTGCTTATTAAGGCGCTCTATCATCTCAATTGATGCTTTATTTGTAAATGTTAGAAGTAAAATTTTCTCAGGTTTTATGCCTAAATTTAAAAGATGAGCTATTCTTGCAACGATGGTTGAAGTTTTGCCAGTTCCTGCACTTGCTATAATCAAAGAGTTACCAAGCGGTGCAGTTGCTGCTTGGTATTGCTCTTTATTTAATCTACTTAGAGGCATTTTTTCTTTTTGTTATATAAAAATATATGCCAATTATAATTGCAACAGCTACTAAAAGCACTATGGTTATTATATGTAGATATTTTTTTATAAGTTCTTCATTTTGCCCTAAGAAATACCCCAAAATCATAAGTATAAGTACCCAAATAGCTGCGCCAAGTGTGGTATAAAGGCAAAATCTAAACATATTCATTTTGGCAAGTCCAGCTGGTAAACTTATATACTGTCTAATGCCAGGGATTAAACGACAAGTAAATGTTGAAACTTCACCATGTTTGTTAAAAAATGCTTCAAATTTATGCATTTTTTCTTCGTTTATGCCAACATATTTGCCATATTTTATTATCAAACTTCTTCCAAAAAAGTAGCATAAATAGTAGTTAAAAACTGCTCCAGCAAGCGAACCAGCTACTCCTATAAAAAAAGCTATAACAAAGTTCATTTCGCCTTTTTGTGCAAGATATCCAGCCGGAATCATAACAACTTCACTTGGAAAAGGGAAAAATGAACTTTCTAAAAACATCATGAAAAATATACCAACATATCCCCATGCTCCAACAGTCTCAACAATAAAATTTATAATACTTTGCAAATTTTAGTCTTTCTTATTAAACCAGTTTTTTATCTTGTCTAAAATACTATCATCTGGGTTCCCATCGTGCTCGCTTTTCACATCAAAAGTTGCTTCAAGTTTTTCAAGCAGATCAATTTGTTTAACAGAGAGTTTTTTAGGCATTTTGATAGAAATTTGAGCTATTAATCTTCCTTTTTCACCACTTCTTATATTTGCAACGCCTTCATTTTCAAATATAAACTGTTGTTTGTCATAAGCACCAATTGGTAATTTTAGGTCTATTTTTTCATCTTTTAAATTTGGTATACTAAGTGTGGCTCCAAGTACTGCTTGAGTAAAAAATACAGGAACTTCTATGTATATATCATCGTTGTGTCTTATGAAGTATTTATCATCTTTTACAGCAATTCTAATATACATATCCCCACTTATACCACTTGCAGAGAGATTTCCTTTTGAGCTTACTCTTATTTTTGTGCCATTATCAACACCAGCTGGTATATTTATGGTTGTGCTAGTTGATTCTTCCTTGTATCCATTTCCTCTGCACGCTTCACATTTATCTTTTGCTATTTCTCCACTACCATCACAATACGGACAAGTTTGTATAAAACTCATAAAACCTTGTCTTTTGGATATTTTACCAGTTCCATGACAGTGGGAGCAGGTTGATTTTTTGCCATCTTTTGCACCGCTTCCATTGCAAACTTCGCAAGGAATTTTAATCTTATAATTAATTTCTTTTTTTACGCCAAAGACAGCTTCTTTAAAAGTTAAAGTTAATGGGAGTTCTATATCTAACTCGTAGTTATCTACACTTCTTTTACGACCCCTTGAACCTGTTGTAAAGCCTCCACCAAAAAACGAACTAAATATATCTCCTAAATCAAAATCTTCAAAACCGCCAAATCCTCCGCCCATACCATTTAAACCGCTTTTACCATATCTATCATAAGTTGAGCGTTTTTCGATATCACTTAAAACTTGGTAGGCTTCATTTATCTTTTTAAATTTTTCTCCAGCATCTTTATCGCCTTGATTTCTATCTGGGTGGTATTTTAAAGCAAGCTTTCTAAAAGCGCTTTTGATTTCATCTTGGCTAGCAGATTTGCTAATACCTAAAATTTCATAATAATCTTCTTCCATGAACTATCCTATCTCAATTTCTAAATATATAATATTAAGTTATGATTTAAAAAATTGTAATTGTATCAAAAATTAAATTAAAGTATTAGAAAAAATTTGTTATAATCACTAAAATTATTTAAAAAGGAATATAATATGATTAATGTATTGATGATAGAAGACGATACAGAATTTGCTCAAATTTTATCTGAGTATTTGTCAAAATTTAATATAAAAATTACAAATTATGATGATCCATATTTAGGTATAAGTGCTGGCGTAAAAAATTATGATTTGCTTATATTAGATTTAACCCTTCCAGGAATGGACGGATTAGAGGTTTGCAAAGAAATAAGGGAAAAATATGATATTCCTATCATAATATCTTCAGCTAGAAGCGATTTAAGTGATAAGGTTGTTGGACTTCAAATAGGAGCTGATGATTACTTACCAAAACCTTATGATCCAAAAGAAATGCATGCGAGAATAATGAGTCTTATAAGAAGATACAAGAAATCATCAGAACTTTCAGAAGAAGAGAGTGATTCTGTATTTAAAGTTGATGATCTTAGACATGAGATTTTATTTCATGGGCAACCACTTACTCTAACTCCTGCGGAGTTTGAAATTTTGGCTTATCTTATAAAACAACATAGTTTTTCTGTATCAAGAGAGCAGCTTGTATATAATTGTAAAAGTTTAAAAGATAAAGACTCAAAAAGCTTAGATGTTATCATTGGTAGACTTAGAAATAAAATCGGAGATAGTTCAAAAACTCCAAAACATATATTTTCTGTTCGCGGTATAGGATATAAATTAGTAGGATGATGCAGTCGATTAGCACAAAAATAACTATTATTTTTTGTATCGCATTTTCTGTCGTATGCCTTTTGTTTTTAACATTTTCAGATATACAAAAAAATATTTTTATAGAAAAAACAAAAGATAGACAGATAAGTGCGATAAATTATCTTACGATTTTGTATGCTAGAGGGGATATTCCTGAGGATTTTAGCATATATTTTAAAAATTTTGGATTAAAATATGTCGAAGATAAGAGACTTCATGATTCTATAATAAGCTCAAAAAATCAATTATTTGTTGTTCCAACTGAACTTGGAACATTTGAATCAATATCTTATAGAGATAATTTATACCTTCATTTAAAAAATCCATCATTTGATATCCTTTTGCAAACAACAGAAGATGATAAGATAAATGATTCTTTGTGGATAGGTTTTATACTAAGTGCAACTCTTTTGATATCGCTTTATATTTCAGTGATGAAAAATCTAGCTCCTCTTAAAAAATTAAATAAAAATATAAAAAATTTTGGCACAGGAAATATGGATATAGTCTGCTTTGAAAGTACTTCAAATGATGAGATAGCTGAATTAGGGCGAGAATTTGGAAAAGCTGTAATAAAAATAAGAGAGCTTATTCGCTCAAGACAACTTTTCCTAAGAGCAATTATGCATGAACTTAAAACACCTATCGGAAAAGGTAGAATAGTTTGTGAGTTGCTTGATGATGAGGTGCAAAAAAAAAGACTTTCTACTATTTTTGAGCGCCTTGAAATGCTTATAAATGAGTTTGCCAAAATAGAACAACTTCTTTCTAAGAGTTATTCACTAAATTATGAAAAATACCATATTAGTGAGATAGTTGACCAGGCTTTTGATATATTAATGCTTGATAATTTTGAAAAAAAAATAAGTGTAAATACTGAAAAAAATCCTATTTTAAAAGCTGACTTCCAATTGTTATCTTTGGCTATAAAAAATTTATTAGACAACTCTTTAAAATACTCTAAAAATGGTAAATCTGAACTATATTATGACGATAAAAACCTAATTGTTAAAAACTTAGGCGATCCACTTGATAATACTTTTGAGTATTATAAGCAAGCATTTATTAGAGAAAAAGATAGTAAGGTTACTGGAATGGGGCTTGGACTTTATATTGTTGATCATATTTGTGAAATGCATAAATTTAAATTTGACTATGAGTATAAAGATGGATATCATGAGTTTATAATTTGCTTTAGCAAAGAATCCGATAATGAAAAAAGGGCTTGAGAAATTTAACGAACTTGTGGAAGCATTTCAAAGGCTTCCTGGGGTTGGTAGAAAATCTGCATTAAGATATGCGTATTTTGTAAGCATAAAAGATGTCTCAGCTGGTTTGTCTTTGGCTCACCGTATAGAAGATGCTTCAAGAAAACTTACAAGATGTATTATTTGCAATGGTTTAAGTGAAAACGAAATTTGCGATATATGTGCAGATGATAATAGAAATAATGACTTGCTTTGTGTTGTTGAAAATCCAAAAGATATTTTAGTGTTTGAAGAAAACGGTATTTATGAGGGGCTTTATTTCGTTTTAGATGAAATTAATGAAGAAATGTTAATAAGTTTAAAAAAATGTATACAAAATAATAACTCCAAAGAGATTATTTTTGCTTTTACTCCAAGCATAAATAGTGATGCGCTTATAATGTTTTTAGAAGATAAGCTTTCAAATTTAAATCTTAAATTCAGTAAAATTGCCCAGGGTATTCCAACTGGTGTTAGTTTGGAAAATATAGATATGCTATCTTTGCTTAAGGCAATAGAAGGAAGAACTGATACTTAGATTACATATAAATTTAGTATATTTTATTAAAATAATATATAGTTTTTATTTATAAACCTCAATATTACGTAATAAATTTCTACCTTTTAAATATATAAAACTACTTGACATTAAATATGCATTTGGATATACTTGTTTTAAATTTAAAAAGGCTATAACATGGAAAAAAATACAATTTCAGTGCAATTTGGCTATAACTCAAAAGAGGGTTATGGTAGCGTAAATACTCCTATATACCAAACAACAGCTTATGATTTTGGTTCAAGCCAAGAGGCTGCAGATAGATTTTCGCTTAAAAGTTTGGGACAAATTTATACTCGCTTAACAAATCCAACTACAGATATATTTGAAGCAAAAATGGCTGAGTTAGAAGGCGGAAGTGCTGCAATAGCTCTTTCTAGCGGACAAGCAGCTACTTTTTATTCTATTGCGAACTTAGCAGCAGTAGGTGAAAATATTATTATTTCAAATAAAATTTACGGTGGATCTGTTTCTCTTTTGAGACATACTATAAAAAGATTTGGTATTGAAGCTAGGGTATTTGACTCTGATAGTGCTGATGATTTAGAGTCTTTAATAGATGATAAAACAAGGGCAATTTTTTTTGAAACTCTCTCAAATCCGCAAATTGCTATTCCAAATTTTGAAAAAATAACTCAAATTGCAAGAAAATACAAAATTATATCTATAGCTGATAATACAGTTGCTACCCCAATGCTTTTTAACCCTTTGTTAAATGGCGCTGATGTAGTAGTTCATAGTGCTAGTAAGTATATAAATGGTCAAGGTAGTGCTATAGCTGGAGTTGTAGTAGAGAGAAAAGGATTAAATGAATATATTAAATCAAATCCAAGATATGCACACTTTAATGAACCAGATGATAGCTATCATGGACTTATTTATAGTGAGTTAGAATCATTTCCCATATTTAGCTTAAGGCTAAGATTAGGTCTTCTTAGGGATATTGGTGCCTCTATTTCTCCTTTTAACTCTTGGATTTTATTACAAGGCTTAGAGACATTAGATCTTCGCATGAAACAACATTCAAATAGTGCTTTAAAAATAGCTTCATGGCTAGAGGCTCATCCAAGGGTAAAAAACGTAAATTATCCAGGATTGAAAAGCTGTTCTACTTATGAAAAAGCGCAAAAATATCTTAAAGAAGGACTTTCAAGTGGTCTTTTAAGTTTTGATGTTGGTGATTTAGAGTTTGCTAAAAAAATTTTAAACAGCACAAAGCTTTTCAAAGTTGTTACAAATATAGGCGATAGTAAATCCATCATTACTCATCCAGCAAGTACTACACATTCTCAACTAAGTGAAGAAGAATTAAAAAATGCAGGTGTTCCTATGGGGCTTATAAGGCTTAGTGTTGGGCTTGAGGATACAAATGATCTTATAGAAGATCTAAAGGAGGCATTAAAATAATGGCGGTTTTATCAACAAAAGGAGTATACGGACTTGTGGCGCTATTTGAGATTATGAAAGCAAGCGAGTTTTATCCAATAACTATAAAAGAAATATCTGATAAAACAAATATTTCAAAAAATTATTTTGAGCAAATTTTAAATTCTCTTAGAAATGCTGGAATAATTTCTAGTATAAAAGGTAAAAACGGTGGTTATTTTTTAGCAAAACCAGCAGAAGAAATTATGTTTTTAGATGTATTTAGAGCACTGGAAAATAATTTTGGTGTTACTAGCATAAACACTCAAAATAGTGTTATTTCACATTTTTTACAACATTGTGATTCTAAATTTAAAGATATATTTAATATGCCCCTTTCAAAGCTAAAAGACTTTGAAAATGAAAGTAAAGAATATTTAAATTTTATAATATAGAAGGAGAAATATATGAATATTGCAAACAATATAACAGAATTGATTGGCAATACGCCAATTGTAAAGATAAATAGTTTTTCAAAAGATGCCACAATTTTGGCAAAATGCGAGTTTTTAAATCCAAGTCATTCTGTAAAAGATAGAGCAGCCTTTTTTATGCTAAAAGATGCGATGGATAAAGGTTTGATAAACGATAAAACTACTATAATTGAACCAACAAGTGGAAATACAGGTGTTTCCCTAGCCATGCTTGCGGCCCACTATGGACTTAAAATAATTTTAACAATGCCAAGTTCTATGAGTATAGAAAGACAAAAACTATTATCTGCATTTGGAGCAAAGCTTGTCTTAACTGATCCAAAATTTGGAATGAAAGGAGCAGTCGATGAAGCTAATAGGCTTTCAAATGAGATTGAAAATTCTTTTATTCCTATGCAATTTAGCAATTTGGCCAATAGAGATGCTCATAAAAAAACTACCGCACTTGAAATTCTGCGCGATACAGATGGTAAAATAGATTTTTTTATAGCTTCTTTTGGAACTGGGGGGACACTTAGTGGAACGGCTGAAATTTTAAAAGAGCATATTCCAAATTTGCAGGTTATAGGAGTTGAGCCAGAAGCTTCCCCACTTCTTACAAAAGGATATGCAGGAAGTCATAAGATACAAGGAATTGGCGCAAATTTTATACCAGAAAATTTAAATCAAAATATAGTTGATAAATTTATATCAGTAAGCAACGAAGATGCATTTATGGCAACTAAAAATTTAGCAACAAAGGATGGATTATTGGTTGGAATTTCAAGTGGTGCAAATGTTTTTGCAGCTTCACAAATCGCAAGGCAAAATAAAGGTAAAATTATAATAACAATGTTAAATGATACCGGTGAAAGATATCTTTCGACTGATATTTTTAAATAAAATTATTAAGGCAGCATAAGCTAGCTGCCTTATATATTACTCTACTGTAACGCTTTTTGCTAGGTTTCTTGGCATATCAACATCATTACCAAGTCTTATTGAAATTTGAAGGGATAAAAGTTGTAAAATTATCATTATTTCAAAAAATTCGCCCATTATATGATCTTGTTTTGATGTTTTGATAAAATCATCACTCAAATCAAATTCTAGTGGACTTATAGCAAGTATAGTAGCATCTCTTGCTGCAAGTTCTTCCACATTGCTCTTTGTTTTATCATAAAGTATATTTTCTGGCATAAGAGCAACCACTGTTAACCCATCATCTGCAAGAGCTATGGGCCCGTGTTTCATCTCTCCAGCAGGATAGCCTTCTGCATGAAGATAGCTTATCTCTTTTAGTTTTAATGCGCCCTCAAGTGCAAGTGGATAAAAGACATCTCTACCTATAAAGAAAAATCCATGGCCTTTTAAATATCTCTTTGCTAGTCTGTAAATTTTATCTTGTAAATTATCTTTTACATTTAAAACTTGTGGTGTATGAAGAAGTGCTTTTACTTCGGCATCATAATCTTTATCACTAATGCTATTTCTTTGTTTTGCAAGATAAAGCACACACATCCATAAAACTACAACTTGAGTTGCAAAAGCTTTGGTGCTAGCAACGCCTTTTTCTATTCCTGCTCTTGTTAATAAAACAGAGTCCGCTGCTCTTACTATTGAGCTGTTATCAACATTACAAATAGCTAGTATTTTAAGACCTGCTTCTTTTGCTATCTTTAAAGCCTCGAGCGTATCGGCTGTTTCACCGCTTTGAGAGATAACTACAAAAAGTGATTTTGGATTTAAAAGCGGTTCTTTGTATCTAAATTCGCTTGCATATTCAACCTTGGTTCTGATTTTTGCAACTCTTTCAAAAAGATAACTAGCGACCAATCCAGCATGATAACTTGTTCCGCACGCGCAAATTGTGATTTCATTAATATCTTCAAAAATACTTGGGTTTAGCTCATCTAAAATAACTTTTCCGTCTTTTACTCTTCCTATTAGTGTTTCGCCAACAACTTGTGCTTGCTCAAAAATTTCTTTTTCCATGAAAAATCTATAACCTTCTTTTTGAGCATATGTTTTATCTTTTGGAAGAGCTACGAAGCTTGGAGAAATTTCTTTTTCTTTTTTAAATATCTTAATTTCTCCGTATTTTGCATATCCATACATCATATCGTCAAGATACATTGCATCTGTTGCAAGGCTTATAAGTGGTGCATCAGATGATGCAAAAAATATCTCTTTTGAGTTGTTATTTTTACCAACTATCAAAGGAACTGCATTTTTTGCAAAAAATACTGTATCAGGGGCTAATTTTGTTATAAGTAGAGTTGCAAAAGAGCCTTTTAATTTTTTTACTGTATTGTTAAAAGCTTCAAAAGGAGAGTTGCTTATTTTGGTAAAGTGTTCAAAAAGATGAACAATAACTTCAGTATCTGTTTGACTAAGAAATTTAATACCTTTTGCTTCTAATTCTTCTTTAATTTCTTTGTAGTTTTCTATTATTCCATTATGTATAACAAAGCTAAATTCACCCAAATGAGGATGAGCATTTATTTCTGTTGGCTTACCATGAGTTGCCCATCTAGTATGACCTATTGCCATACCAAAACCTTTGCTTTCATAATCTTTTGTTTTGTGTCTTAGATTTTCAAGTTTTCCAACTGCTTTAAAATAGTTTATTCCGTCTTCATCCATAACGGCCATTCCTGCGCTATCATAGCCTCTGTATTCTAGTTCACTAAGACCATTTAAGATGATATCTTTTTTTTCTTTTTCGCCAATGTAACCAACAATTCCGCACATATATATCCTTTGATTAATTTTTAGTATTATACTTAAGTTTTATAAAATTTAAAAACTTTATTTTAAGTTAAAAATCATATAATTATAGTTCATTTTTATTAATGACAATACCAAGGATAGATAAAATATATATGAATTTATTGGAAAAAATAAAAAATAATCAAAGATTAAATTTTAATGAGGCGCTATCCCTTTATGATATGAATCTTTTTGAATTGGGTGAAATTGCAAACGATATAAGACAAAAATTTAATGGAAAAAAGGTTTATTTCAATGCAAATAGGCACATAAATCCTACAAATTTATGTGCAGATGTTTGTCAGTTTTGTGCATTTTCTGCTCATAGAAAAAACGAATATGCTTACACTATGAGTCATGAAGAAATCATGAAAATAGTAGAACAAACCGTTGCTAGAGGTACAAAAGAAGTTCATATAGTTTCCGCACATAACGCAAATGTTTCTTGGCAATGGTATTTGGAAATTTTTAAAAAAATTAAAGAAAAATATCCATTTTTACATGTAAAAGCAATGACTGCTGCTGAAGTAGATTATTTGCATAGAAAAGATGGTTTTAGTTATGATGAAGTGCTTGATAAGATGATTGAATATGGTGTTGATTCTATGCCTGGCGGAGGAGCTGAAATTTTTGATGAAGAGATTAGAAAGCAAATTTGCAAAACAAAAGTTGGCTCACAAAACTGGCTTGAAATTCATCGTCTTTGGCATAAAAGAGGCAAAGAGAGTAATGCTACTATGCTTTTTGGGCACATAGAAGATAGATCTCATAGAATAGATCATATTTTTCGCATTAGGGATTTGCAAGATGAAGCGCTAAAAAATGATAAAGGTGGATTTAATGCCTTCATACCACTTGTTTATCAAAGAGAAAATAACTATTTGAAAATTGAAAAATATTTAGGTGCAGAAGAAATATTAAAAACTGTTGCAATAAGTAGAATTTTACTTGATAATGTTAAACATATTAAAGCATACTGGGCAACAATGACCTTAAAACTTGCTATGGTTGCACAAGAATTTGGTTGTGATGATTTGGATGGAACCATAGAAAAAGAGAGTATACAAAGTAGTGCAGGTGCAAAGAGCAAAAATGGTGAAAGCATAAAGGATTTTATAGATCTTATAAAATCATCAAATTTGATTCCAGTTGAACGCGATAGTTTATATAACGAACTTAAAATATATTAAAATTTGGAAAATACAATGGATTTTTTTAAATTAAAACAAAACAATACATCTGTCAAGCAAGAATTTAATGCCGGGTTAACAACGTTTCTTACGATGGTTTATATAGTGCCTGTAAATGCAATCATTATGAGCAAAACAGGTATGCCAATGGATGCGCTGCTAAGTGCAACTGCACTTTTAACAATGCTAGCAACAGTAGTAAATGGATTTTGGGCAAATACGCCAATATCAATGAGTGTAGGCATGGGCTTAAATGCGTACTTTACTTTTGGTATAGTGTTAGCTGGAAAAGCTAGTTGGCAAACAGCTCTTGGGGTGGTGTTTATTTCTGCTTTTATATTTTTTATACTATCTTTTACAAATTTCCGTATATGGATTTTAAAAAGTATACCAATGAATTTAAGAAGAGCAATAAGTGCCGGAATTGGCGCTTTTATAGCTTTTATTGGATTAAAGCAAATGGGTTTTATAGACTCAAATCCAGAGACATTGGTAACATTAGGAAATTTTGGCGATAAGAATGTTATTTTAGGAATTATAGGATTATTTTTTGTAGTAGCTGTTTGGGCGTTTAGAATAAGAGGTGGTTTTATATTAGCTGTAATTTCAACATCTTTAATAGCTTGGATTTTTGGATTCAATGAATCGCCAAGTAAGTTTTTTTCTATGCCTGTTTCTGTCTCACCTTTATTTTTAGAGCTAGATATTGTTGGGGCTTTGAAACTGTCTTTAATTCCAGTTATTATAACATTTTTTATAACTCATCTTTTTGACTCTCTTGGAACGCTTTCTGGTGTTGGAAATAGAGCTGGAATTTTTGATAATAAAGATGGACTAAAAAAACTAGAAAAAACACTTCAAGCTGATTCTGGTATGGCTGTAGTTGGTTCTTGTTTTGGTCTTTCAACAATAACAGCATTTGCAGAAAGCGCAAGTGGTGTTGAAGCAGGAGGCAGAACAGGATTAACAGCAGTATTTACTGGATTATTTTTTATATTAACTCTTTTTATGTTACCATTTTTCAAATCTATACCTGCAAATGCTATTTATCCTGTTTTAGTAATGGTTGGAATTTTAATGTTTAGTGAGCTTGGTAAAATTAACTTCAATGATCAAGCAACAAGTGTTTCTACCTTTCTTATTGTTATGTTAATGCCTCTAACTTATTCTATTACGAATGGACTTGCTTGTGGTTTTTTGGCTTTTATTTTTGTAAAAATTATAAAAAGAGAATTCCAAGATTTAAATATGGGAATTATAACTCTATCAGTTATAAGTTTGATAGCTTTCTTAGTTTATTAAAGGATTTTTATGTTATATTATTCTTACGAAGAATTTGCAAAAGATGTGCCAGTAATGGCAAGAAAAATTAGAAATGAATTTGATCCAGAAGTTATTTTGGCTATAGCAAGAGGTGGTATGACTTTAGGACATTCTCTTTCTGTAGCTCTTGAAAATAGAAATTTATTTTCATTAAACTCAGTGCATTATGATGGTAAAACAAAGTTAGATACTATTGAAATTTTCAATATTCCAGATTTAAGTAATTTTAAAAAAGTTTTGATATCAGAAGATATAATAGATAGCGGAGAAAGTATGGTTGCTGTTAAAAAAAGACTGCTTGAAATTTACCCACATTTAGATATTAAAATAGCTACTATTTATTATAAATCAAAAGCTTTACTATTTCCTGAATATACAGTAAAAGAAGCAAATGAATGGGTTGAGTTCTTTTGGGATATAAAAATTTAATATATGGCAACAAATCAAGATAAAACACAATTTTATATATTATTTTTTATATGTTTTTTGGATGCTCTTATTTTGTTATATTGTATTTCAAATTTGAGTATCAGCTATGATGAAGCGAAAATTTTTTATGAAGAAAAATCACTTTTATCCTATATAGTAAGATTAAGTTGTAAATTTTTTGGACAAAATGATTATGCCCTAAGATTGCCTTTTTTGATATTTCATTTTTTATCATTGATACTTCTTTATAAAGTTTCAAAACATATTTTAAAAAGAAGAAATGATAGATATCTAAGCACTATTTTATTTATTTTTTTGCCAGGAATTTTAGCTAGTGCAATTTTGGTTAATGAAGCAGGGCTAGTTCTTTTTTTAACTCTTTGTATGCTATATCTATACCAAAATAATTTTTTTAAATCCTTTTATGCATCAATGTTTATTTGTGCCTTCATTTCTAACTCTTTTATGATTTTTTATATATGCGTTTTAATGTTTAGTATTTACATAAAACATAGAAGAATCTCTTTTGTGGCACTATTTTGTTTTATGATATCTATTTTAATTTTTGGTTTTGAAATGGAAGGAAAACCAAGGGGCTATCTTGTAGATACTATTGGTATTTTTGCGGCAGTTTTCTCTCCTTTTTTATTTTTATACTTTATTTATACTATGTACAGAATTGCGATAAAAGATCAGGATAAAAATATATTTTGGTTTGTGAGTGCTGGGTCTTTTGCGCTTTGCGCTTTGCTTTCTGTTAGACAAAAATTATATTTAGAAGATTTTTTACCTTTTAGTGTTATTGCTGTCCCTTTAATGGTTAGGGTTTTTTTTGGCTCATATAGGATTAGATTACCTAGATTTAGAAAAACATACGGTGCTATAACTACTATTGTTTTATTGAGTTTGATATTTTTTAGTATGATTATTATTTTAAATCCAATCTTATATGGATTTCAGTTTAAAGATAAGCCGCAAAAACATTTTGCTTATAATTATCATGTGGCAGAAGAATTATCTGATTATCTAAAACAAAATAACTTAAATAATTTAAATATAGAAGATAAAAAGATTGCTTTAAGGCTTAAATTTTATGGTATATATGATAATGAAAACTCAAATATTTTACTAAAAGAGCCAAAATATACAAAAATAGATGATAATATAATTTATGTATTTAAGCTATATAAAATGAACAGATTAATATCTACTTATAATATTATTGAAAAAAAATAATGCTATGATTTGAGAATATAAAATTTATTGGGCATATAAATATGAAAAAGGGATTTTCTTTACTTGAGCTTGTAATAGTTATAGTTGTAATAGCAATAATTGCAATAATAGCTATTCCAAGATTTACAAGAGATAACATTCAAGAAGCAGCAGATCAAATTCTCTCTCACATCCGATATACACAGCAACTTGCTATGAATGATAATAAATTTGATACAAGTGATCCAACTTGGTTTAAAACTAGATGGACTATAGAATTTACAAAAAATGCAAATACCGGTAAATGTTATGTAAGAGGAAATGAAGAAAATTGTCTTTCTTATCAAGTTTATACTGATAAAACAAAAAGTGGTAATTTAAATTCGCAAAATCAAGTTGCAAAAGATCCTTTAAATCCTAAAAAATATTTAAGTGCAGGTTGGAGTGGTATTTCAAATAATGATATTAAAAATATTAATGAGAGCTTGAATATACAAAAAAGTTTTGGTGTAACTGCTGTATCTTTTAGTAAAGAGTGTGGTCAAAATCGTAACCAAGGTATAAGCTTTGACGAGCTTGGAAGACCAATGAGAAAAGTCTCTACAACTAGTGGAGGAGGCTCAATAAATGCGACAGATAGATTTTTTAAAGAAGATTGTGCTATTACTTTAACGGATATTGGTGGTGCTAGTATAACCATTATTATTAGTTCTGAAACTGGTTATGCATATATTAAATAGAATCAAACATATTAAATAAATCTTAATTGTTTTTATTTAATATCCCCCACTTCAGCTACTTTTAAGCAATTCTTCTGTACAATTCAATTTCCGCTTCACAGAAAAACCTTTTGAAATCCAAAAGATCTTTTTTTATTGTTTGAAGTATGTTTTTTAAATTAATATTGTTAAACATTTTTAGTCAATCTTTGAAATCTAAACAAGTGATCGATTGAGCCATTTGCTCTTAGGCTTTCTTAGGAAAGTAAAGAGTAGATAAAAACAAGATAATAAAAATAAAAAGTTTTTAGATTAAAACTTCATATAATTTAAAACACCTTAATGTATCATTTAGGTGGTTCAAAAGGAGTATTTACTCCTTGAAGTTAATATGGAGAGTTTGATCCTGGCTCAGAGTGAACGCTGGCGGCGTGCCTAATACATGCAAGTCGAACGATGAAGTCCTAGCTTGCTAGGACGGATTAGTGGCGCACGGGTGAGTAATGTATAGCTAATCTGCCCCATAGAGAGGAACAACACTTAGAAATGAGTGCTAATACCTCATACTCCTATTTTGCATAAGTTTAATAGGGAAAGTCTTTTCGCTATGGGATGAGGCTATATTGTATCAGCTAGTTGGTGAGGTAATGGCTCACCAAGGCTTTGACGCATAACTGGTCTGAGAGGATGATCAGTCACATTGGAACTGAGACACGGTCCAAACTCCTACGGGAGGCAGCAGTAGGGAATATTGCTCAATGGGGGAAACCCTGAAGCAGCAACGCCGCGTGGAGGATGACACTTTTCGGAGCGTAAACTCCTTTTGTTGGGGAAGAACAATGACGGTACCCAACGAATAAGCACCGGCTAACTCCGTGCCAGCAGCCGCGGTAATACGGAGGGTGCAAGCGTTACTCGGAATCACTGGGCGTAAAGGACGCGTAGGTGGATAGATAAGTCTCTTGTGAAATCTAGTAGCTTAACTACTAAACTGCTTGGGAAACTATTTATCTAGAGTAAGGGAGAGGCAGATGGAATTCTTGGTGTAGGGGTAAAATCCGTAGATATCAAGAGGAATACTTATTGCGAAGGCGATCTGCTAGAACTTAACTGACACTAATGCGTGAAAGCGTGGGGAGCAAACAGGATTAGATACCCTGGTAGTCCACGCCCTAAACGATGTATACTGGTTGTTGCTATGCTAGTCATGGCAGTAATCCACCTAACGGATTAAGTATACCGCCTGGGGAGTACGGTCGCAAGATTAAAACTCAAAGGAATAGACGGGGACCCGCACAAGCGGTGGAGCATGTGGTTTAATTCGAAGATACGCGAAGAACCTTACCCGGACTTGATATCTAACAAATCATCCAGAGATGGAAGAGTGTCTGCTTGCAGAAATGTTAAGACAGGTGCTGCACGGCTGTCGTCAGCTCGTGTCGTGAGATGTTGGGTTAAGTCCCGCAACGAGCGCAACCCACGTGTTTAGTTGCTAACAGTTAGGCTGAGCACTCTAAACAGACTGCCTTCGTAAGGAGGAGGAAGGTGTGGACGACGTCAAGTCATCATGGCCCTTATGTCCGGGGCGACACACGTGCTACAATGGCATATACAATGAGAAGCAATATCGCGAGATGGAGCAAATCTATAAAATATGTCTTAGTTCGGATTGGAGTCTGCAACTCGACTCCATGAAGCCGGAATCGCTAGTAATCGTAGATCAGCCATGCTACGGTGAATACGTTCCCGGGTCTTGTACTCACCGCCCGTCACACCATGGGAGTTGATTTCACTCGAAGCCCAAATACCAAATTGGTTATGGTCCACAGTGGAATCAGCGACTGGGGTGAAGTCGTAACAAGGTAACCGTAGGAGAACCTGCGGTTGGATCACCTCCTTTCTAGAGTACAAACTGATAAGTCTCACAACTATCAGTCAAGAAAAGAGAATCTCAATCATCCTTGTTTAGTTTTGAAAGATTGACGGCTAATAAAAATTTGTCTAATTCCTAAAATATAGACAAAAAGAAAAATTAAATAATAAGTCTATGAACTATATTAGATTTATTAAGATTTTTTCTTTAGACAAGGAATATTTTAAGAAATCAAGGAACATACTTTTTGTATGTGACGTAGATTTTGAAGAAATATGACGAAGTATAAAGGAAAAAGATAATAAAGAGGGGAATTAGCTCAGCTGGGAGAGCGCCTGCTTTGCACGCAGGAGGTCAGCGGTTCGATCCCGCTATTCTCCACCATAAATTAAAGGGCCTATAGCTCAGCTGGTTAGAGTGCACCCCTGATAAGGGTGAGGTCATAAGTTCAAGTCTTATTAGGCCCACCATAGTTTCCCTTATTAGTATGTTAGTTATTCTATGTAGTTACATAAAAATGTTTATCATAGTAATAAAATAAAAATCTAAACTAAACTTATTGGTTAATTAAGTAAGTTTATTTTAGATTTTATAATCTAAATGTTATTTAAATTATTATTGTTAAAAGTCACAAACAAGTTTTAATAAAATAAAACAATTTTACAGGACCTTGTTAAAGCTTTAATCATTATGATTATAAAAAGCAAGCTTTTAAATTTATTTGTTATCCAAATTTAAAAGTTTAAAGATTATGTCACGGTATATAAAGAGTTAAAAACTTATCTTTATATATTATTAATCTCTTTCCGTCTTAAATCATATGATTAAATATTATAATTAGTATAAACTACTTTTATCTTTAGCAAGGAAGTGATGCGAATTAGAATATAAAAATATTCAAAAATCTTCTCAATAAGATGTAAACTTAACTACTTAAGTTTATCAACCTTACTAGTTATGATATGAGCTACAAAGTAGCGAATATCATCTGTAACTTTAGGTGGGTTGAGGGAGTGAAACTCCTCATCAAAACAAGAGCTTTGCTCTTGTGAGAAGTAAAAAAGGTAAGCTACTAAGAGCAAGTGGTGGATGCCTTGGCTGGTAGAGGCGATGAAGGACGTACTAGACTGCGATAAGCTATGGGGAGCTGTCAAGAAGCTTTGATCCATAGATTTCCGAATGGGGCAACCCAGTATATAGTGATATATACTACCTATATGGAGCGAACGTTGGGAATTGAAACATCTTAGTACCAACAGGAAAAGAAATCAAAAGAGATTACGCTAGTAGCGGCGAGCGAACGCGTAAGAGGGCAAACCACTAGTTTACTAGTGGGGTTGTAGGACTGCATAAAAGACTAAAACATGATAGTAAAACAATCTGGAAAGGTTGAGCATAGAGGGTGATACTCCCGTATACGAAATCATCTTTTTACTTAGCAGTATCCTGAGTAGGGCGAGGCACGTGAAACCTTGTCTGAAGCTGGGTCGACCACGATCCAACCCTAAATACTACTACTAGACCGATAGTGCACAAGTACCGTGAGGGAAAGGTGAAAAGAACTGAGGTGATCAGAGTGAAATAGAACCTGAAACCATTTGCTTACAATCATTCAGAGCACGATTCTTTATGACGTGTGATGGACTGCCTTTTGCATAATGAGCCTGCGAGTTGTGGTGTCTGGCAAGGTTAAGGAAACCCGGAGCCGTAGCGAAAGCGAGTCTTAATAGGGCGATAAGTCAGATGCTGCAGACCCGAAACGATGTGATCTATCCATGAGCAGGTTGAAACCGGTGTAAAAGCCGGTGGAGGACCGAACCGACGGCCATTGAAACGGCTCCGGATGACTTGTGGATAGGGGTGAAAGGCCAATCAAACATCGTGATAGCTGGTTCTCTCCGAAATATATTGAGGTATAGCGTTGTGTCGTAACTATAAGGGGTAGAGCACTGAATGGGCTAGGGCGTATACCAATGTACCAAACCCTATCAAACTCCGAATACTTATAGTGTAATCACAGCAGTCAGGCGGCGAGTGATAAAATCCGTCGTCAAGAGGGGAACAACCCAGACTACCGACTAAGGTCCCTAAATCTTATTTAAGTGGAAAACGATGTGAAGTTACTGAAACAACCAGGAGGTTGGCTTAGAAGCAGCCATCCTTTAAAGATAGCGTAATAGCTCACTGGTCTAGTGATTTTGCGCGGAAAATATAACGGGGCTAAAATAAGTACCGAAGTCGTAGATAGTGTCTATGACTATTTATACTAGCTTGTCTTTTGGCGATAAATTAATGAGTTTGATTTTTTCTTATGATAGACTTTAGGTCTTATATCTTTTTACAAAATCTTTACAACATTAATTTCTTATCCAAAATACTTTACTTTTAGTTTTAAATTTATCAAATTTAAAAACAAATAGCATAGTATATTAAAGACATTAAAAAGCAATTTAGTATGAATATTCATAGACACTGTGGTAGGAGAGCGTTCTATTCAGCGTTGAAGGTGTACCGGTAAGGAGCGCTGGAGCGAATAGAAGTGAGCATGCAGGCATGAGTAGCGATAATTAATGTGAGAATCATTAACGCCGTAAACCCAAGGTTTCCTACGCGATGCTCGTCATCGTAGGGTTAGTCGGGTCCTAAGCAAAGTCCGAAAGGGGTATGCGATGGAAAATTGGTTAATATTCCAATACCAATTATTATGTGCGATGGAAGGACGCTTAAAGTTAGTGGGGCTAACTGATGGAATAGTTAGTCTAAGGGCGTAGGTTGAAATTTAGGCAAATCCGAATTTCTTTATCTGAAACCTTAAAGGCTCACAACGCTCTTCGGAGTAGCGTGAGAACCCATGATACTATCGAGCCAAGAAAAGTTTCTAAGTTTAGTAATAATTGCCCGTACCGTAAACCGACACAGGTGGGTGGGATGAGTATTCTAAGGCGCGTGGAAGAACTCTCTTTAAGGAACTCTGCAAAATAGCACCGTATCTTCGGTATAAGGTGTGCCTACCAGTGTGAATAGCACTAGAGGTTACAACAAAGAGTCCCTCCCGACTGTTTACCAAAAACACAGCACTCTGCTAACACGTAAGTGGATGTATAGGGTGTGACGCCTGCCCGGTGCTCGAAGGTTAATTGATGGGGTTAGCATTAGCGAAGCTCTTGATCGAAGCCCGAGTAAACGGCGGCCGTAACTATAACGGTCCTAAGGTAGCGAAATTCCTTGTCGATTAAATATCGACCTGCATGAATGGCGTAACGAGATGGGAGCTGTCTCAAAGAGGGATCCAGTGAAATTGTAGTGGAGGTGAAAATTCCTCCTACCCGCGGCAAGACGGAAAGACCCCGTGGACCTTTACTATAGCTTGACACTGCTACTTGGATAAGAATGCGCAGGATAGGTGGGAGGCTTTGATCCATAGATTTTGGTTTATGGTGAGCCATTGTTGAGATACCACTCTTTTTTATTCGGGTAGCTAACTAGCATGAGTTATCCTCATGTAGGACAATGTCTGGTGGGTAGTTTGACTGGGGCGGTCGCCTCCCAAAATGTAACGGAGGCTTACAAAGGTTAGTTCAGAACGGTTGGAAATCGTTCGTAGAGTATAAAGGCATAAACTAGCTTAACTGCGAGGCATACAGGCCAAGCAGAGACGAAAGTCGGTCTTAGTGATCCGGTGGTTCTGTGTGGAAGGGCCATCGCTCAAAGGATAAAAGGTACCCCGGGGATAACAGGCTGATCTCCCCCAAGAGCTCACATCGACGGGGAGGTTTGGCACCTCGATGTCGGCTCATCGCATCCTGGGGCTGGAGCAGGTCCCAAGGGTATGGCTGTTCGCCATTTAAAGCGGTACGCGAGCTGGGTTCAGAACGTCGTGAGACAGTTCGGTCCCTATCTGCCGTGGGCGTAAGAAGATTGAGGAGAGTTGACCCTAGTACGAGAGGACCGGGTTGAACCAACCACTGGTGTATGGGTTGTTCTGCCAAGAGCATCGCCCAGTAGCTAAGTTGGGATGTGATAAGAGCTGAAAGCATCTAAGCTCGAAGCCAACTCCAAGATGAATCTTCTTTTAAGTTCTCTAGTAGACTACTAGTTTGATAGGCTGGATGTGTAAGTGATGTAAGTCATTTAGCTGACCAGTACTAATAGAACGTTTGCTTACTTTTATAAGCATCACTTCCTTGTTAAGGATAAAATTTGTTTCGTCTTTGTTCTACTCTACAGCGTCAGACTCTTAAAAACTTCGGTCACATACAAAAAAGTATGCTCCCTTGTTTTTAAATCGTCTTCCTTGTATAACAAACAAATACTCACAAATTAGAATTAAAGTTATAAAATAACTAATAAATTAAACAAGATTGAATAGTTTTATTATTAAAACTTAGACTTTTAACAATTTACATAACAGTGTTTAATAAGAGAATTTAATTAGTTCTTTTATTTAACACTGCTTTGTGGCTATACAGATATGGAAACGCCTTGTCCCATCTCGAACCAAGAAGCTAAGCATATCATGGCTGATGATACTCTCCCTTACTGGGATGTGGAAAAGTAAGTCGCTGCAAAGCGTGTTAATCTCTTAAATATTCTTTATATAATATATTTCAAAATAATCTTTCTTATAAATACTAGATTTAGTTTTATAGTGTTGCTTTGAGTGAGATATTGTAAATTTAATTTTATAAATTTAATAATTGTCTTATTGTCTTGTATGGTCGTATAAATGCATTATTTCAGTATATTAAATTATTTTTTTATAGTAAAAAGTTTTTTCTAAAAATTTTATATTTCTTTTATAATTAATGAGATAAAATACCAAACATTTTATTTTAAAGGATTGAGCATGAAAAAGTTGCTTTTATTGTTGGCATTTGCCTTTACGTATATGTTTGGAGCGGTTGATTTAAATACAGCTTCTAAAGAAGAATTAATGACTTTAAAAGGTGTTAATGAATCAAAGGCTCAGGCTATAATTGATTATAGACAAGATAAAAAGTTTAACAAAGCTTCTGATATTAAAAATGTTAAAGGTGTGGGTGATAAAATCTATAACGATAACAAAAAAAATATGATTGTTAAACATAGTGCAAAAAAATCAGATCATAAAGTCAAAAAAGTAGAAAATAAACATAAAAAAATGAATAAAATGGAAAAATAGTAGTTTAACTATTTTTAATTTCCAACATTTTTTAGATCATCCAGCCGATTTAATACCGACTTGGATGAGCTATCATATAATCTTATTTTACCCCTTTTACTAATTATAATTTTTTAAAATACATTATTTACAATAAATTTTAGTATATTTTTCATTTAAATAATTCTATTTATTAATCATAAAAAATATATTTTATTTATATGAATAGAATTTATAAACTTCAATTACAAAGGACATAAAATGAAAAAATTACTTTTATTGTTGGCATTTGCCTTTACGTATATGTTTGGAGCGGTTGATTTAAATACAGCTTCTAAAGAAGAATTAATGACTTTAAAAGGTGTTGGTGAATCAAAGGCACAAGCTATTATAGAATATAGAAACAATAATGGCTTTAAGAGTGTTGAAGATATTAAAAATGTTAAAGGTGTAGGTGATAAAATATACTCTGATAATAAAAACAACATAAGCGTAAGTAAAAAAGATCATAATACTAAAAATAAAGACAATAAAATTATGCATAAAAAGGATAATAAGTAAGTTAGATAGGATTATATACTTTTCCAAATAAGTTTCTTTCCAAATCCAAGCGTGTTGTCTGTAAATTTAATCCACTTTATATCAATCTCAAACATATCGCTTGGATATGCTAATGCATAAGGAAAATTTTTATAATAAATTTCTTTACTATTTTTAGTTGCTTTTTTTATAATACCTTGTGATTGTATACCTTGAATTTTACCTATTATTTTTGTATCTAATGCTATACAAATTGATACATTTTGATTTAAATGTGTAGCTTTTATATGAGTAGTGTTTGCATCGCTTGCTATTATAAATTTATAGTTTTCTTCATCATAGGCATAAAAAGCACTGCATAAATACGGTTTATTTTCGTTTATTACCCCAAGTGTAAGTAAATGCATTTTTTTTAAAAATTTTACTATTTTTTCATCCATAATTACACTCTTTTAAATATTTTTATAAATTTATCAAAAATTGGCACCAAATTTGCTTAATAAAATCTAGCTTTTGACGATTTATATACAAAAGGAGTTCTAAATGCAAATTAGTAAAATGTCAAATTTATCTATGAATAATTTCGATTTTAACTTTAAAACAAGTTCTGGTGATAATATATCATTATCAATGTATGATAACAAGTCTATGGATCTCAAAAGCTCTAAAAGCTCTGGTTTGGAAGTTACTGAACTAACTTTGACGCATGAATATGGTTATAATTTTAAATACGAGGGCAATGGATTAGATCAAAATGATATTAAAGAGATAAACGAAGCTATTAAAGATATTAAGCCTATGATAGAAAAGTTTTTAGAAAATGTAAAAGATGGCGAGAAATTTGGAAACACAAATTATACAAATTTAGCAAATGAAATTAAAAGTATGCTTCCGGAGATAAAAAATGAAAATCATAAAAATATGGTAAGTGATAATATTTTAAAACTATTTGACGAACTTTTAAAACAAAATAAAGCTGATGAAAATATGCTAAAAAATGCGAATAAATTATTTGAAAATTTACTTCAAAGGTTTGATAGTTTTAGTTTGTATGTATAATTTATATAAATATTCATATTTAATTGTTATAATTTAACAAAAATGGAGATTTATATATGGAACATGTTAAAATATTGCAAACTATGCTTGATATGCAGCAGCGTCTAAATAACCAGACTTGTGGTATTGGTTGGGAAAATGGCTATACAAAAGATGGGAAGGTTATAAGTTGGAAACGTTGCATTTATATGGAATGTGCGGAGCTTATAAATAGCTTTTCGTGGAAACATTGGAAAAATATATCTCAAAGCGCAGATATGCAAAATGCCAGAGTAGAGATGGTAGATATTTGGCATTTTATAATGAGCTTGATGCTTGAGTACTATACTACAAACTCCATTGGTGATAATGAGGTTTTAAGTGAGCATATATCAAGTGTTAGTGGATTTTCTAAATTTTGCAATGAGCCATTTAGCGGTGGAACAAATTCTCATTATGAAATAGTAAATGATATAGAATCCTTAATTCATAAATGTAGTGGATTTAACTATAAACTAGAAGATGTTTTGACAAATTATTTTAGAATAGCGCTTAGCTGTGGCGTAAATTTAAATATTTTATTTAAGCTGTATATAGGTAAAAATGTTTTAAATAGATTTAGACAAGAACATGGATATAAAGAGGGAAATTATAAAAAATATTGGAACGGTAAAGAAGATAATGAGATTATGAGTATAATCTTAGATAATGGAACCATTGAAGAAGATAAAATTTATAATGCTCTTGAAAACGAGTATAAAAAAGCAAAATGATAAAAATATTTCAAATAAGTTTAAATGAATTTTTAACTAAAAAATTCATTTTATTATCAATTTTGCCATTAATTATTTCAGTATTAGTTCTTGGTGGTTTTCTTGTGCTTGGCGGGATTGAGTTTTTTCAAATGCTAAGCGATGGTGCTAAAAGTGGCAACTTTTCATTTATAGATGAATCAAGATATCCTATTTTAATATCTATTTTGACTTTTGCTATAACAAAATGGATAATTATTGCACTTTTTTATATGGTTGGAACTTTTTTAGTTTTGTTGCTGTCTGTTGTCATAGCGCTTATTGTTGCTGGATTTTTAACCCCAATTATTACAAATCATTTGAATAAAAAATATTATAATTACGATAAATCAACTGAAGTTAGTTTTTTTACAACATTAAGATTAATGCTAATAATACTACTTAAATTTTTGCTTATTTTGATTATTAGTATACCATTTTTATTTGTTCCTGTTGTAAACATTTTTATTATTAATATACCATTTTTTTACCTTTACTATAAGTTTATATTATTAGATGTTGGCTCAAATGCATTAAACTTAAAAGATTTTAATATTTTATGGCTAAGGGACGGTGGAAATGACTTTAAAATTTCTTGCTTACTGTTTTATATAATAAGTCTTGTTCCGTTGCTTGGGTTATTTTTGCAGCTATTTTTTGTTATTTTTCTTTCTAATTTAGTATTTCAAAAATATAAAAATTGATTTAAATCATTTTATTTTTTTATTTAAAATATTAAAATTAATGAAATTATATAAAGGACTAAAATGATTCAAGATAACATAGTTGTTTGTAATGTTTGCGGTATTAGAAGTGATAAGGAAGATGATATAGTTTATATTTCTGGTATAAAAAATGGTGAGAAGATTGATATTTGTACATCTTGCATACCAAATGTAATACATGGGGCTGGACTAGTAGTTAAAAGTAATGAAGAAATAAAAGAAGAATTTCTATCTAAAAATCATTAAAATATTTTATAATTTTGAGGTATAATAAAGATATTTCAGTTTTTAGGAGAAAAAATGAGACAGTATGAAAGCTATAGGTGTTCAAAGTGCGGTAATGTTATAGAAGTACAAGAAGTTGGTGGCGGCAAACTAACTTGCTGTGGCGATGAAATGGAGTTAATTACAAAAGATCTTACCTCTGTAAATTTGATGAAAGCTTTTGCTGGCGAATCAATGGCTAGAAACAAATATGATTTTTATGGTGATATAGCAAAAGAAGCTGGATATCATGCAATAGCAAAGCATTTTCATGAGGCTGCAGATAATGAAAAATGGCATGCTAAGGCTGAGTTTAGAAAATACCATGAAATTCATGGAATACCTCTAGATAATGTTAATCAAAATTTGATAGTAGCAGCTGATGGTGAAAGATATGAGCATACTACAATGTATCCAGATTTTGAAAAAATTGCAGAAGATGAAGGAAAAAAAGATATTGCAAAACTGTTTAACGCTATTGGAAAAGTTGAAGTAGAGCATGAGAGGGAATATTTAGAGCTTAAAAAAATGCTTGAAGAAGAAACGTTTTTTCAAAGCAAAGAAGAAGACGTTTGGGTATGTGAAGTATGTGGCCATGTACATAGAGGTAAAAAAGCACCAGGCGCATGTCCTGTATGTAAACATCCTAGAGAATACTTTAAAAGAGAATTTCTCGCTTAATTTTAGAAAGTGCATCTGAACTATTTATTGTTTGGACGCACTTTTTTATAAAAAATGTTTCTTTATTTAATAAAAAAATTGGTTAAAATTAATTATAATTCCTTATTATATTAAGGAGTTTTTATGATTCAAACTTGTCTTTTTCCGGCTGCTGGATACGGAACTAGATTTTTGCCTGCTACAAAATCCCTTCCAAAAGAAATGTTACCTATTCTTACAAAACCACTTATACACTATGGCGTTGATGAAGCATTAGAAGCAAATATGAATAATATGGCATTTGTTACTGGTCGTGGCAAAAGAGCTTTAGAGGATTATTTTGATATTAGTTATGAGCTAGAACATCAAATAGCTGGAACAAGCAAAGAGCATTTATTGACAGATATTAGAAATTTAATGAATTCTTGTACATTTACATTTACTAGACAGGAAAATATAAGAGGATTGGGAGATGCAATATACACCGGTAAATCTCTTGTTAGAAATGAGACTTTCGGGGTTATTTTGGCAGACGATTTATGTATAAATGAAGATGGCCAAGGAGTATTATCTCAAATGGTTCAAATTTATGAAAAATATCGTTGTTCTATAGTTGCAGTTATGGAAGTTTCAAAAGATGAAGTAAGTAATTATGGTGTTGTAGAAGGAAAAACAATAGAAGATAATCTTTTAATGGTTTCAAATATGGTAGAAAAGCCAGATTCATGTGATGCTCCAAGTAATCTAGCTATAATTGGTAGATATATTTTAACTCCGGATATTTTTGATATATTAGAAAATACAAAACCTGGTAAAAATGGGGAAATTCAAATAACTGATGCACTTTTAAAGCAAGCAAATGATGGAATGGTCTTGGCCTATAAATTTAAAGGAAAAAGGTTTGATTGTGGTTCTTTGAAAGGATATGTTGAGGCTACAAATTATTTCTATGAGAATACATATGATAAATAATAAAATTTATTTTAAATCTAATTCTTTAGATATAATTAACGATTTTTCAAAAAGAATGAACGATGAGTTTAAGTCTGCTGAAATAGGATATTACCATCTTCCAGAGCTTGGATATTATGCCATAAATATTTTAAATAAATTTGATGATAAATTTAGCAAATTTAAAAATATTGTTTTAGTTGGTATTGGGGGCTCATCCCTTGGAGTAAAGGCAGTTTATGAAATGCTTAAATTTAAAAGTTTGAAAAAACTTATATTTTTGGATAATCTTGATCCATTTGAGTTTGATAAAAAGACTCAAAATATATCTTTTAAAGATACGTTTTTTTTAATTTCTAGCAAATCAGGAACAACTATAGAGCCTATTTCGATTTTTAAGTGTATAGTTTATAAATTTAATATTAAAGATTTTAGTGAAAATTTTGCAGTGATAACAGACCCTAATTCTCCTTTAGAAGAGTTTGCAAAAAAAAATAATATAAGTGTATTTTATATACCCAAGAATGTTGGCGGTAGATTTAGTATTCTTAGTATGATAGGTTTAGTTCCGCTATATTTTTGTGGCTTTGACATTGTTTCATTACTTGATGGAGCTAAGGCATGTAAGAAAAATTTTTTAGAAGATCAAAATGATATAATACTTCAAAAAGCCTATCATTATACTACGCATAAGAGTGCTAGCGTAAATGTTTTGTTTAGCTATTCGGATAGATTTTATAGTTTTAATGATTGGTATATACAACTTTGGGCTGAATCTCTTGGCAAAAAAAAGGGCTATCAAAGAGTAGGGCTAACTCCTGTTGGTTTAATAGGTTCAAGAGATCAACACTCTTTCTTACAATTAATAATTGATGGAGTGAAAGATAAAACAGTTACTTTTTTAAAAGTTTTAGATCATGATAGTGATATAAAAATACCAGATATTAAATTTGATTTTTTGTCAGATTGCAATTTTGTAAATTCATACTCTTTACAAGATATTTTAAATTCCCAATGTGATGCTAGCTTGAAGGCTGTTATTGCTGAAGGCGTTAGCGTTGATTTACTTGAAATTGATAGAATTGATGAGTGGCATATAGGCTATTTGCTTTATTATTTTGAGCTTTTGACATCTGCAACTGGAATAATGCTTGGAATAAACACATATGATCAGCCAGGAGTTGAAGTTGGAAAAAGAATACTTAAAAATATGCTTTTGCCTATTGACTAAAAAAAAATATAAAATAGTCGATATTAATATTAAATCACATTAAGGAGAATGAGATGCAAGTAAATGATCTAAAAGCTTCGTACATGAGAGATTTTTCTGCAAAAGAAGTGCTAAATAAAAACGAAAATAAAACTCAAAAACAAGAAGCTGAAAAAGATGTTTTAAATAAAACTCAAGATCAAGAAAAAACTATGAAAAATGAGTTTGCAAAATTGCAAGAAATAGGTGCAAAAGGTTTAACTCAAACTTATTTTATGCAATTCCAAATGCAAACATTTAATCTTTCAAGCAATAGTTTTTCTATGCAAAGTTTTAGTTTTGAGATGGGTAATAATAATGGTGATTTTTTAAGCTTTTTACAAAATCCAGCAGGAAAAGCAAAAGGAATTCTTTCTGGTATAGATTTATCTAAAATTGGATATACTGGCAAACCTATAGATGCTTTAAGCCAAGATGAGGCAAAAGCACTAGTTGGTGAAGATGGATTTTTTGGTATATCTAAGACATCTGAAAGAATTGCTGATTTTGTTATAATGGGCGCAGGAGATGATTTGGAAAAATTAAAATCAGGCAAAGAGGGCATGTTAAGAGGTTTTGAGCAAGCAGAACAAATGTGGGGTGGAAAACTTCCAGATATTTCTTATGAAACTATTCAAAAGTCTATAGCCAAAGTAGATGAAAGAATTTCTGCCTTAGGGGGCAATACACTTGATGTTCAAGCTTAATTTAGTACTAGTTACTTCTTTGGCTATATTAACTGGCTGTAATGGATTTTTTACGCAAAATAATCCAAGGCCAGTTAAACAAAATGTAGTTCAAAAACCTATCCAAAATAAACCTATTAAGATAGAAACAAAAATGATAAAAGGATATGTAAAATCTCTTAAATTTACAGATAATGGTTGGGAGTATAATATAATAGGCATAGATACTACTAATAATAAACTTCCTAAAGCTACAGCTTACGCAAAGAAAATATACTATAATGAAAAAGATTTAGTTTACGCAGTTATAAAAGGCGATAGAATTTCTGAGATGTATTTGATAAATAAAGTGCAAACTCAGCCATCTAGCATTAAAAAAAGTAATCGTTCAAATAAAAAAATAATTCTACCTTTGCCACAAAACGAAAAAATATCGTTTTAGTTGCCGTTTGTTTATCGTTATATTGTATTATTTCAATGTGCAATAGAACAATAAATAAAGTTTAGTTAGAACTCCTTTCTTCTTCCGAGAAGGTAAACTCTTCTCGGTATTTTATTTTATTCCTTTATATTTTAGCTTTTATTTAACAAAACATGTTATTATCTTAACTCTATTTGTAAATTTTTAAGGGTAATAGAATGAATAAAATTTTATCTGGTTTTCTAAGTATGGCCTCTGCAATTGTTCTACTGATTATTTATGCCATAGCATGTGCAGTTGGTACCATTGTGGAAAACAATTATGATACACCAACGGCGTGGGCAGCTGTTTATGGAGCTAATTGGTTTGCATTATTACAGCTTGTACTCGGAATAAATTTGATTTATAATATTTTTAAGTACAATCTTTTAAAACTTAAAAAATTACCAGCTTTTATTTTTCATATAGCATTTATTGTTATTTTAATAGGTGCTGCTATAACTAGATATTTTGGTTTTGAAGGTGTTGTTCATATAAGAAATGGTGAGAGTACAGATGAGCTTTGGACTGCTACAACTCATATACAATTAATTGCTGATGATGGGAAAAAAGAATATATGGATAGTGAGCCGAAATATATTTCTTTAAAAGGCGACAACGACTTTTCTATGAGTATTGATATAGATGGCAAAAAAGCTACATATAAGTATAAAAATTTTATGCATAATGCTGATTTTTCTTATGTGGATAGCAAAGATGGCAAGCCAATTATAAATTTAATAGTTTCTGGCGAAGGAAACTCAAATGAAATTGTTTTAGAAAACAATAGTTCAAATATAGTAAATGGAATAGAGTTTGCATTTAATAAAGAGCCTCAAAGCGATAAATTTGTAAAATTTACATTTCAAGACAATAAATGGTTATTTACATCAAGCAACAAAATTTCATATTTTATTATGAGTGAAAATAAAAAAGGTGAGTTTGAAGCTGAGTCGCAAAACGAATTTAAAGATATGAGGCTTTATACAATTGATGGCGTAAATTTCTCTCCCAAACTTTTATCAAAAAGTGCATCTAAAAAACTAGTAAGTGTTAAAGATGGTAATGATGCTATGATTGGGGAGCTTGAATTTAATGGAGAAAAGCAAGATGTTCCTTTATTTACAAACGGCAAAGTATATTCAACTCATGTTGGTGGAGTTGAGTTTGTAACAAAAGCTGGAGCTATAAAGCACACTATGCCATTTGTAATGCATCTAAATGCATTTAAACTAGATAGATATCCTGGATCCAATTCTCCGATGAGTTACTCTAGTGATATAACTATTTTTGATAAAGATGGAAATAAAATTATGGATTATTTAATTTATATGAATCATGTTTTAGATTTTAATGGCTATAGATTTTTCCAAAGTTCTTATGATATGGATGAAAGAGGAACTATACTTTCTGTAAATAAAGATCCAGGTAAAATTCCTACATATCTTGGATATTTCTTGCTTGGACTAGGCTTTTTCTTAAATTTAATAAGCCCATATAGTAGATTTAGAAAACTTTCAAATATGATAAACGCAGAAGCTACTAAAAAACTTTGCGTTATTTTTGCTGTTATGCTGACACTTGGAACTTCAAATTTAAAAGCCGTAGATATGCCAAGTATAGATAAAAATCATGCAAAAGAGTTATCTAGCCTTCTTGTTCAAAGCATGGATGGCAGAATAAAGCCTTTTGATACGGTAGGTCATGAGGTTTTAAATAAAATTTATAGAAGTTCATCTTATAATGGAATGAATGCAACTGAAGTTATGCTTTCTATGATGTTAAATAGCGAATATTGGCAAGAAGCACCAATTATAGCCATTTCAAATAAAGAGTTAAAAAAACTTCTTGGTATTGATGAGAGTGCTAAATATGCCAAATTTAAAGACTTTTTTATTACAGGTGAAGATGGAAAACTTACATATAAACTTGTTAAAACTGTAGAATTAACAAATAGAAAAAGTCCTGCTATGCGTGGCATGTTTGATAAAGATGTTATAAAGGTTGACGAAAGAGTAAATATCTTGTACATGGTTTTTATGGGGGAGATTTTTAGAATTTTTCCAAAAATTGATGATCCAAATAATACATGGTATTCTCCGGCTTCAGCTATAATGAGTTTTTCTAAAGAAGAATCAAGCAATGTGGCTATGATTTTGCAAAATTATTTTAGAAGCATTATAGATGCCCAAGCATCTGGAAACTGGGCGCCGGCAAATGAGGCGCTAGCTATACTAAAAAAATATCAAGCAGAGCATGGTGCATCTGTTATGATTGATCAAAAAAAGATAGATATGGAAATTCTTTTAAATAAATATAATATATTTGATAGGTTATCGCCGTTTTATCTGATTTTAGGTCTTGTTTTACTATGTGCTGTTTTGGTAAAAATGCTAATGCCAAAAGTAAATTTAAAATATCCTTTTGTAATAGCATATATTTTAAACATACTTCTATTTCTAGCTCTTAGCACTGGACTTGGACTTAGATGGTATGTATCTGGACATGCTCCTTGGTCAAATGCTTATGAATCATTAATATATGTAGCTTGGGCAATGGCTCTTGCTGGCCTTATTTTTGCTAAAAGGAGTCCAGTTACAATAGCTCTTACTTCTATACTTGCTGGTGTAACGCTATTCGTTGCTCATCTTAGTTGGCTTGATCCTCAAATTACAACTTTAGTCCCTGTTTTAAACTCATATTGGCTAACTATACATGTTTCTATTATAACTGCTAGTTATGGATTTTTAGGACTATGTGCGCTTCTTGGAATGTTTACTTTAATCTTGATGTGTTTTCAAGGCAAAAAAGAAAACTCTGAGTTATCAAGAAATATTCTAGAGGCAAGTAGAATAAATGAGATGGCTATGATATTTGGGATAAGTCTACTAACTCTAGGAAATTTTCTAGGTGGTGTTTGGGCGAACGAAAGCTGGGGAAGATATTGGGGATGGGATTCTAAAGAAACATGGGCTTTAATATCTATAGTTGTATATGCGGCTGTTTTACATATAAGATTTATCCCAAAACTTAACAATCAATACGCATTTGCAGTTGCTTCATCTTTTGCATATTGGGTTATAATAATGACATATTTTGGTGTGAATTTTTATTTAAGCGGAATGCATTCATATGCAGCAGGAGATCCAGTTCCGGTACCTAATTTTGTTGGAGTGATAGCTACTATAATGATTATAATTGCTCTTTTTGCAACAAAAGGTATTAAATTCGCTAAGAAATTATAAGGGAATTTTAGTTGGAAAACGATAGCAATTCTATTATTTATATTGTTATATTCTCAATAATTATATTTGTCTTCATTATCGCTGTAATATATATAGCTATTTGGGTTAGGGGTGATGAGAGGGCAGATATTAAAAAAGATGAGTTTTATGTATTAGACAAGGTTTTTAAAAATAAAAAAGATAAAACTATAAATATAGATGATATGATAACTGTCGTTTCTAAAGATAATCTCAGTAAAAACGATCTTTTTTTGGCTTTGCAATACTATATAAATAATTTTGAAATACCAAAAGAAGATGAGCTAGAGATAAATAAATATATGCTTTTTATATTTTTGGTAGCAAGCCATAGAAGTGCGGATGCAAAGCTTATAGCTTATATGAGTATTACTTTAAGAAAATTATATCCACAACATTTAGCTAGAATAGAAATAGAAGAGCAAAAGGGTATAGAATATCGTAAAAAAAGATATCAAATAAGTTGATATCTTTATAGTATGAATACTAAAAATACTAATCCAACTATAATTCTATAAATTCCAAATGGTACATAATCAAACTTACTTACAAATTTTAAAAACACTTTTATAGCTAGTATTGCCACTATAAAAGCTACAAAGCCACCTATTAAAAATATAAAAATATTATCCATATTTTCTGCAAAAATTACTCTATTTTTGTATGAATCATATACTGTAGCTGCAAACATTGTTGGAATTGCAAGTAAAAAACTAAAAGCAGCAGCTGTTTTTCTATCTAGTCCAGATAACAGACCAGTCATTATTGTTGCTCCACTTCTTGAAGTACCCGGAACCATAGCAAGGCATTGTGATAAGCCAATTAAAAAAGCTTGCTTATAACTAACATCTTCGAGTTCTGTTGTGGTTGTTTTAATCTTGTTTTGTTTATTTAAAAGTTCTATTATGATAAAAATAATACCCCAAGTTATTAGCATATATGCAACTATATTAGGTGAAAAAAGTTCTTTTATATATTTATGCAATAAAAAGCCTATTATGCCAGTTGGAATAAATCCGATAGCTAGTTTTATCCACATATTAATATCTTGTTTTAATCTTGAAAAGTATATAAAAACTACAGCTAGTATTGAGCCAAGTTGTATGGAAACTTCAAAGCATTTTAAAAGCGATGTTTGTTCTAAATTTAAAAGATGTGATGTTAGTATTAAATGCCCAGTTGAACTAACTGGCAAAAACTCTGTTAAACCTTCTACTATTCCAAGTATTATTGCGCTTATTATATCCATTTATATCATCTTCTTTTTTAAGTTTATTAAATTTTCTGTTATTGAATTTGGTTTATATACAGCATTTACTATAGCTATCATATCTGGATCTTGCCTTGCTACGATAGATATATTTTCTTCATTTATACCGCCAATTATACAAATAGGCACATGAAGCTCTTTCTTCGCTTTTTTTATGATTTCAATACCGCTAACTATGGCATTTGGTTTTGTAAGGCTTTTAAATGCTGACCCAAAAGCCACATAAGTAGCACCGTTATCTTGAGCATTTTTAGCTAGAGCCATATCGTTATAGCAACTTACACCTATAATAAATTTTTTACCCAAAAAATTTATTGCATTATTTAAATTTTCATCATCTTTTCCAATATGAACACCATGGGCATTTAGTTCTTTTGCAAGATTTATATTATCATTTATTATAAATTTCGCATTAAAATCTTCACAAAGCGATATAAGTTTTTTTATCAAATCTTTGTTTTGTAGCTGTTTTTTGCTCCTATATTGCACAAATTTTATGCCATTTTCTAAAATTTCTATAATTTGCTTTTCTATTGTTTCGTATGGAGTAAGCTTGTCATCTGTAAGTGTGTAAAGTTGAGCCATTGTTACGTCTTAAAATTTAGGGTAAAAACCATAAATTAATTATTTCAATTCATATTTCTTAAGAAGTTTATCATAAGTTCCATCTTGCTTCATTTTTTCAACTTCTTGATTTATTTTATTTATCAGGTCTGTATGTTTGTTTTTGTCAAAAGCTATAGAAAAACCTTCGCTTCCATCTGGCTCTTTTAAGAATTCTACTAAATCACTATTTTTATTTAAATATCCATAACCTATAGACGTGTCAACCAACACAACATCAATTTTTCCATTTTTAAGAGCCATAATAGAGTTAAAAATATCTTTTGTTGGAACTGTTTTGGATTCTTTTATCTCTCTAGCTGCTATTTCTTGAACAGTGCCTAGCTGAACGCCTATTTTTTTACCTTTTAAATCACTTTTTGATTTTATATCCGTATTGTCAGATTTTTTGATAAATAAATTTTCTGTTGTATAATAAGCTTTTGTAAAATCAACAGCTTTAATTCTTTGAGGTGTTGCGCTCATTGCCGCAGTAATTGCATCTATTTTACCGCTTTTAAGCGCTGGTATAAGTGCATCAAATCCCATATTTATAAACTCATATTTAAAGCCTAGTCTTTTGCTCAATTCATCAACTAAATCTATGTCAAAACCTGTTATTTTTGAGCTTTGGTCTACATATTCAAAAGGTGGATATGTAGCATTTGTTCCTATTTTTAATACATCGGCTGCATTAAGACTAGCAACTAAAAATAAACTAATTGAAATAAATTTAAAAAACTTTTTCATATTTTATCCTTTTAGTGATTTAAAATTTTATTTAAAAACTCTTTTAATCTTTCATTTTTTGGGTTGTCAAATATATTCTTAGGCGTATCGTCAACTGCTATAATACCACCTTCCATGAAAAATATCCTATTTGCAACATTTCTAGCAAAACCCATTTCGTGAGTTACAACAAGCATTGTTAAACCTTCTTTTGCTACATCTTGCATAATATTTAAAACCTCACCTATCATTTCTGGATCAAGTGCCGAAGTAGGTTCATCAAATAGTATAACATCTGGATTCATAGCTAAACTTCTTGCTATAGCTATTCTTTGTTTTTGTCCGCCACTTAGTTTGTGTGGAAACTCATCTTTTTTATCTTCAAGTCCAACTTTTCTTAAAAGTTCTATAGCTTTATTTTCTGCTTCTTCTTTGCTATAAATTCCAGCTTTTATTGGGGCTAATGTTAAATTTTCTAAGACATTTTTATTTGCAAAAAGATTAAAATGTTGAAAGACCATACTAACTTTTTGTCTAATTTTATTGATATTTGTATTTTTTAGCGTGATATCTTTACCTTGTATAAATATATGTCCGCTATCTGGTTCTTCAAGTTTGTTAATACATCTTAAAAAGGTACTTTTTCCACCACCACTAGGTCCAATTATTGCTACAACTTCACCTTTTTTAATTTCTGTTGATATATTTTTTAAAACAGCTAATTTCCCATAGTTTTTGCAAAGATTTTCTATTTTAATCATTTTTATTCAACCTTGTTTCTAACATTTTTGCCAAAAATGAGAAGAACTTAACGCTTATATAGTAAATTACCGCAGCAAAAAGTATAGGTTTTGGTGTAAAAAGTGTAGCTTGAAGACTTTGAGCATTCATTGTAAGATCAAAGATTCCTATCATACCAACAACTGAAGTTTCTTTAAAAAGCGATATAAACTCATTTGCAAGTGCTGGCAAGATATTTTTTATAGCCTGAGGGAATATTATTTCTTTCATAGATGTTTTATAATCTAACCCCATAGCTCTTGCAGCTTCCATCTGACCGTTATCAACGCTGTTTATACCTGATCTTACTATTTCTGCAACATAAGCTGAGCTATTTAGACCAAGAGCCATTATAGCTGCATATATATTATTGCTCCAAGTTGCAAAAACAACAAAGCTAAATACCATAAGTTGGATTAATATCGGCGTTCCTCTAATGATGTCTATGTATTCATCGATGATAAAGCTTAATGCTCTTATATTTAAAAATTTTAAAAATGCCAAAATAAAACCTAAAACTATACCTATGAAAATTCCACCAATTGTTAAGATAAGTGTAGTGTTATAGCTGTGTAGATAGCTCATTGCTTGATCGTTTGTAAGTTCTTGTGGATATGTAAAATATATACCCAAAGTAGCAATGAGTAAAAAAACAATAAATTTAAGAATATTTTGGTTCAATATTTATGCCCTTTTTGTCATAAAAATATAAACTAAAAGGATACAATAAAAATTATATTATTTTGCTTAATTTCGTAATCTTTTTGGAAATTATAATATATGTCATAAAGAAAATTTAATTTTTATTTAGATACTATCTATGCATATCCCAAAAAAATAAAGGAGAAAAATGAATAATATTTATGTATATTTGGCGATTGCATTATATTTAGTTATTCTTATTTACATAGGAAAGAGAAATTACAACAAAGATGCTGGAGTTGATGAATACATATTAGATAACCGCGGATTAGGACCCGTATTAACAGCTCTTAGTGCTGGAGCATCTGATATGAGTGGATGGATGCTACTTGGACTTCCTGGGGTTTTATACGCAACTGGACTCTGTAATATCTGGATAGCTGTAGGTTTAACACTTGGCGCATGGGCTAATTATAAAATTTTAGCAAAAAGACTTAGGGTTTACACAGAAGTTGCTGGTGATAGCTCTACAATTCCTGATTTTTTTGAAAATCGTTTTAAGGACAAAACAAAGCTTTTAAGACTTATTTCTGGGACTATCATTTTGGTTTTTTACACTCTTTATGTAAGTAGTGGAATTATTGCCGGTGGCAAAACATTTGAAAGTTTTTTTGGTATAGATTTTATTTATGGGGCTATTTTTACGCTTGGAGTTGTTGTTATATATACATTTTTTGGTGGGTTTAAAGCAGTTTGTGAAACAGATGCATTTCAAGGAATGCTTATGTTTTGTATACTCATTTTAATTCCAACTTTTGCCTATTTTAATATTGACATTCCACAAGATAGCTCATTTGTAGGTGAGCTTGAAAAATATAGCTCAAATTTAGAATTAAATCATCTAAATTTATTTGAAGGACAGAGTTTTTTAGCTATATTAGGGCTTCTTGCTTGGGGGCTTGGATATTTTGGACAACCACATATAATAGTTCGTTTTATGGCTATAAGAAGTACAGATGAGCTTGATAAAGCAAGATTTGTTGGAATGTCTTGGATGATAATAGGACTAGTTGGCTCATTAGCAAGTGGGCTTATAGGATTTGTGTATTTTAACTCACAAGGTATCAATCTAAAAGATGCTGAGACAGTATTTTTACAGCTTGGTTCGGCTCTTTTTCATCCATTTATAATTGGTATTATTATTTCTGCTGTTTTAGCAGCTATAATGAGCACTATTTCAAGCCAACTTTTGGTTTGTTCAAGTTCTGCTACCCAAGACTTTTTGTTTCAATTTTACAAAAAAGATTTGAGCGATGGCACAAAAACGCTTATAAACAGACTTGCAGTTATGGTAGTTGGCATAGTTGCTACAATTGTAGCATTTGCACTCGATGATACTGTTTTACAAGTTGTTGGTTATGCTTGGGCTGGTTTTGGTGCAAGTTTTGGACCAGTATTGCTTTTTTCTTTGTATTCTAGCAAAACAACAAGAGTGGCAGCTCTAACTGGAATGATAGTTGGAGGACTTACGGTGATACTTTGGATAATATTTGGATTAAGCGATTACATATATGAGCTTTTACCTGGATTTATATTTTCAAGCATAGCTATGTTTATCATAAATTCTGTTAATTCTTTACACGATAAAAATACAAAAAGAGCCGAGAAAATACTTAATGAATTTGGCGATTTTAAAGAGCAAATTTAATTCTAATACTATAAATTTTAATTAAAGTAAAAATATGTTAAAATTTTGCTTAATTTTAATTTAATTTATAGAAGGTAAAAATGCGCGGTTATAAAATTTTTTCTGGCAATGCGAATCTGGAATTTTCTAAAAAAATTTCAAAGTATCTCTCTTTGCCATTAAGTGAAGCTAATATAAAAAAATTCAGTGATGGAGAGATAAGTGTTCAAGTTGGCGAGAGTGTTCGTGGCAAAGATGTTTTTGTTATACAGCCAACTTGTAGCCCAGTAAATATCAATTTGATGGAACTTTTAGTTTTAACAGATGCTTTAAGAAGAAGTAGTGCTAGTTCTATAACTGCAATTATACCGTATTTTGGTTATGCAAGACAAGATAGAAAAGCAGCTCCTAGGGTTCCAATTACTGCAAAGCTTGTTGCAAATATGATGCAAGTAGCGGGTATAAATAGAGTTGTTACAATGGATTTACATGCTGGTCAAATTCAAGGTTTTTTTGATATACCAGTTGACAATCTTTATGGATCTATTTTATTTTCAGAATATGTTAAAAATAAGCATTTTAAAAATCCAATAGTAGCAAGTCCAGATATAGGCGGTGTTGCAAGGGCAAGAGCGCTAGCAAAAAACTTAAATTTAGATATAGTTATAGTTGATAAACGTCGCGAAAAAGCAAATGAAAGCGAAGTTATGAATATTATTGGTGATGTAAATGGAAAAGATGTTATATTGGTTGATGATATGATAGATACTGCTGGAACTATAGTAAAAGCAGCTTCAGCCCTTAAGGCTAGGGGGGCAACTAGCGTAATGGCATTTTGTACTCACGCTGTTCTTAGTGGACCAGCATATGAAAGACTTGAAAAAGGTGAGTTAGATGAACTTGTTATAACTGATACAATACCTCTAAAACAAAATTGCGATAAAATAAAAGTTTTATCTGCAGCACCACTTTTTGGTGAAGTTATTAGAAGAGTTTACAATAACGAAAGCGTAAATAGTCTATTTTTATAAACAAATCTAGGGTTTATAAAAATTATAAACCCATTTTTATATTCTAATATAATCCAAATTTGCCGTCTTTTCTTTTATACATTACCCTTAGTTTGGCATCCATATCGTTAAATACAAAGAACTGATCGGTACTACTTTTTAGTTTTTCAAGAGCTTCTTCTATTTCTATTGGTTTGTACAACTCAAGATCTATTGGGATTATCTCATCTGTATCTTCTATCTTTTCTTCATTAACCCTAGCGATATTTTCTTTTTCATCATCTTTGTTTTTATGCGTTGTCATCTTGTCGTGTTCTCTTCTTAAAACTTTAGATGCTCTTTCGCTTGCGAGATCTATTGCTGCATAAAGATCTTTGTCTTTTTGAGAGATAACTATAGTATCTTTTTTAGCTAAATTTATAGCAAAATCTACATTAAAACCTCTTTTGTTTTTCTTTTCATCTGCTGAAATTACGCATCTTATGGCAATTATGTCAAGATTATATTTTTCCAATGACTCAAATGCATTTTCTATATAATCCTTTATAGCTTTTGTAAGCTCAAACTGTCTTCCTACTATACTGATGTTCATGTTTTACTCCTTTTGAGCAGTTTTATAAAAGTATTATTACATAAAAATATAAATATTTTTTTTATCTTTCATTTAAGGTTAAAAAATTCAACGATTGTGTGGTTTTTTTATGAAATCTTATAGGCTCAGTTGTTAAATTCTCATTTGATGTTACAATTACATCAATTATTGCTACTTTATATGAAGCTTTTGTGGTATCCTCACCTCTTGTATCGTTTATATATCTACTTTTTGGAGTTCCTAATCCCCCATTATACAAAATGTTACAATTGGTTGGAAGGTTGTTTCCTATGTATTGGATTGTTATATTTGCTGTAAACATAGGATTTTTATCATCTGGGAATTTTGATTCTATTGTGTTTATGCAACTTTTTGTGTAATCATGAGCTTGCATAGCTAAAACAGCGTGTTCTGTTGCACTTATTGCTAGTAGTTCTGCTTGTTCTCTTAAAAAAACATTGTTGCTATGTTTTACGCTACTTGACGATAAGGAAAGACTAAGTGCGCCAAGAGTTGCTATCAAAACTACAAAAATCACAGCAGTAATTAGTGCAAAACCTTTTTTCATTAATATACCGCCTTTGTTTTGCAAACTGTAAAATCTATCTCATCTGTATCAAGAGTTCTCATGCAAAGTTTCATAACTATCATATCATTATCTGTTTTTGTAAATCTAAAAAGACTAACATTTTCAGCTAGTAAAGATTTGGCTGTGGTATTAGCTAGAAAAGATTCGCCATTCCAAGGTCTATAGTTATAATGTAGCCACAAATCAAAAACTTCATCTTGGTTTATATTATTTCCCGCAACTTGTTTTCTTGTTTCCGCATTATCTTTTTTTACTAGCGGAACTACTGCGTAAGCTGTATTTAATAGATAATATTTATCAGATACTTCAAAATCATCAACAGTTTTTAATGGTGTTGTGCTAGTTGGCACAGTTATAGTTATATGATCTGTGGAACTTATATTTGCAATGGCTATTTTATTATGATTTGTGCCGTAGCCAAAGTCGTTATTAATATCTGCTACATTCTTATTTACAAAGTAAATTCCAAAATCTTTTACTCCATTTTCAACTACACCATTTTGTTTGTAATAAGAACTATTTATGGTGTCTGTAAAAGAGTTATTTTCGCCAGTTGGGTTTAGATTACTTCCTGGTGTAAAAAATGTGGTTTTGTTGTCTGTACCTATGGTTACAAATGAGGTTATATCAGTAACACCACTCCATCCCATCTTTGATATATTATCTACGGTGCTAATTATATTTTGCGTTTCGTAGCTCATATTTATCCATTCGAGTGCGTATCTATCTTCTGATTTATAATTCCCGCTTTTTATATCCGTGATAGCATTTTCGCTACTTAAATTTCTTGCTATTTCTGAGCCTTTTAATCTGTATTGCAATCTTTTTGCAATCTGTTCTAGCGCGATATCTGTTTTATACTCAAGCTCATTAACAGATCGAGAATGGATGTAATTTTTATAGATATTTAAAAGCAAATCACTACTCATAAGCGCTAAAACAGCCATTATAACTATAACAAAAACAACTTCTAAGAGTGTAAAAGCTTTTTTCATATGCTTCCATTTGTTGGTATGGTTTTACTGCGCGATGGATCAGTTTTGGTTGGTTTTGGTAAATTTCTTATAGGCAGTGCAAGTATTTCAGGTGATGCTACATTTGAGCTAAATGCATGTAAGGTTATACTATCTGCATCTGTTAAGCCTTGCGGAATTGCTCTTATTTGTATCATTTTTATATTTGTTATATTGCTAGTTGAAGCTGGTTTAAATTGAAAATTTGCAGCTTGTGTATTTGTATAGTTTTGTGTGCCATTTAGCGCATCATCTATATAACTTACTGTGACATTTGCCGTAATTCCAAAGATATTATCTCTTGAGCCTCTGCCTTGAGTGCCATTACCGCTTGATGTTAAATTTGCTGTGTACCCGTTATAGCTTTCTATACCTTTTTTGTCTACATTAGATGTAGTTGGTATGGTTGATGCACTTACTTGAGATATCATTCCGTCATTATCGGAGCCTATTATACCAAAACCAGCTCCACTTGACATTTTTTGATTTTCGTTTAGTTTTCTTTCAAGTCCAAGAGATTTTGTAGACGTGTTAAGTATAAAAGATTTTGATAAATTTGTAGAATCATCGGTTCTTTTATATGAGTTACTATCCCATGGCGCAAATAGGATCATTCCCATTTGCATTTTAGCAGTTAGTATAACCTCTTCTTTTAGTGCGGATGTATTAGCCTTGGAACTTTGTATGATAATAGTAGGAATAGCAACTACACTTAATCCTATAATAACTATTGCTAAAACAACTTCTATAATGGAAAAAGCTCTTCTTAAGACCATTTTATCTAAACCTTTTAATAAATTCTAACATAAATTTATATAAAATCTTTTAAATTTACCAATTTATCCTATTTGATCTTTTTGTAGGATTATTTTCTTTTTTAAATTTAGCATTATCATCCGTGCCTAAGACTTTTCCTACACTGCTATCTTCAGGTTTATTTCCAACGCCACCCTCTCCAAACCAGCTACTATTTGAAATGCTTTCAAAAGTAACATTGAAATTATTTAAAGGAGTATTTAGAATTTCAGACATTCTCATAAGATAACTTGGAGAATTTATTGTAACAATATCTGTAAAAGGCAGTGGATCATGAGTGGATGAAAAGTTAAGTACATCCGATTTTATGACACTTTTGCTTATTTTATCATTGGCTTCATCTATTATTTTAGTAGTTTGATCTTTTGGAGAATATGTTATGTTGTCTTTTTGATTAATAGCTAGTTTCATATCTGTTGCATCTGCTTTATTTTCTATAATATAGCTAATATTTTTCCAGCTACTTTTTAGCATTCCAACAGAGCTTGTGGGATCTGTATTTAGTCTGAAATTTGAACAAACTGATATAGGATTTGCATCGCAGTGAGTTACAAAATATACATCCCCATTATATCCACTAGCTGGTCCATTGTAATCAGGCGCATATGCCATAGAGTCATAAATCATAGCTTTTGTTGATTTATCATCCCCGGTATTTGGCAAGTATTTTAAATTTATCTTTTGTACTGTAAAATCTTCTATAGTTTTTTCACCTATAATATTGGTTAAGACAATATCTGTTACAGCAAAATCTCTAGTAAATGCTGCTATTGGATTTGATGGATTTTTATAACTTTTGTTAAAGTTAAAACTTACGAAAATTGGAGCTGAACCAAGTGTTGCCAGAGTTGCTATATTTCTTTTACTATCAAAATATTTCATTTCATTATTATTAAAGAAATCTCTACCTATTTTAAATCTAAAATATTGCTCATCAAAGTTATCTTTGGTTGCAAACTCAAAATCTTTAAACCCATCAGCTTTTTTTATTTTGTTTTTCCTATATGTTTTTCTATTTTCATTGTAGTTATTTTTCCAGTCAAATTCGTAATCACTACCTAAAATATAATCAGATATTATTGCTGTATTATCGCAAAGATACCTTGTTTCTTCTCTTTCTTTGGGGGTATTTGTAGCTGGGTCTGTTGTTATAATCTTTATCTTTTCAGTAGGGCAGAAAGCATCTGTGTTTTTTGATTTGTCATTTACATAAAAATTATCTATATTAAAAGTTATTTTTTTTGTATAAAGTTCACTTTCATTTTCTACTGGATCTGACTTAATATTTATTTTTAACGAATCACTCATATATGTTTGCTTATTTTTAATATATTCATTAAATAATGTTAATGGATTTATTGTTTTTGTATAAAAATATTTATATGCAGTACTTTCATTTTTAAAGGTTTCATCAAAAATTTTATTATATTTTCTAAGCATAGTAATTTCATTTGTTGCACTAGTTGTTGAATCCGCTTTATATCTAATATTTCTATCGCCTATATAGTTTAATTTGATATTTAGATCGCTTGAATAGCATTTGTTATTGAAATTTGAAAATATTTCACCTTTTGAATTTACAGGAGCTACGATAAGTTCTAGCTTGGCGCTCATATCGTTTTCTTTGGTATCTTTTATGTTAAGTGGGTTATCTGCAAAGATATTATTCATAAAAGTAAATCCACTGTCTGTTATGGCGCTTTTGTTGATTTCGTTTGCATTTATAACATGCATAAAGTATACATCAAAAATAGATGGTATAAACTTGGTATATTTTGGATTTACTACTTCTATATTGCAAGGTACAAGTTCATCTTCAAAATTTTTGTTGGCAACTATGCTTGTATTATCTATATTATAACCTTTGCATCTATAGCCATAATTTTTTATCTCGTTTTCTAAATTTGTTTTATCTTCTATGGTTAGATCTGGTATATTATCAAATTTAATACCATTATACTGAGCTACTTTTATGTAGTCGTTTAGTGCATAAGTACTATCTATAATGTCATTTCTAAATCTCATTAGATTATTATCATAATTTATAAGATAGTCTGTAGTATCTTTTGTAAATTTTGATATTTCATCATCGATAGATGAATTAAAGCTAAGCTTTCCGTTATTGTCAAAAGATAATACGTATTTGTCATTGTTAATTTTTCCAAGAGGTATATTATCTACTGTTGTGCAGCTATTATTGTTTTCAGCATGCATTATGCCATATGAAAAAGAATCATTTGTAATATTTTTTTTATTATCTATTTTGTAAGATATAGTTTTATTATATGTATTTAGAAGTTTCCATTGATATTTATATATTGTATTTTTGTCATTTCCATCTTTGCTATATATCTCAAGTGAAGTTGGTTGTAAATTTACTTTATAATAAGTGCTTGTTTTTAAATTTGCTGTAGAGTTTAAATCAACATATAAATTTAGAGGATTATATTCATCATATATTTTTCCGTTTAATTTTTGTCTTGCTATTTGGTTTATAGGCATAAGCATATTATCATTTGCGTTTGAATCTGTTGTTTTGCTTATTAATTGGCTTTTAGAAAAATCATATGGAGATGGATTTATTTGTGTTATAGCATTGCTATTTTCATCTACTTCGCTAAATGTCATATAAAATCCGGCTGGACGAATGGCAAATGAGTTATTTGGATTTACATCCCCTATGAGCACATCTTTTTTGTCATTAAAGCCGACTAAAAATCTAAATTCTCTTGTAGGGCTTTTTTTTGTATATTCTGATTTGAGCACAAAACAAGCATTAAGTGGTTTTGCTGGATCTATATTTAGTTTTAGCTCATTTTCTGTTGTATTTACAAAGTCCGATGCTTTTGCTATAATCCTACCTTTTTCATCGTATGTAGGTGATGTTAGATTAAAATTGCTATAAGTTTTTCCATCTTCGTTCATTATTTTTGCTGCTACATATATATCTGCTTTTATATCTTTTGAAACTACGCAGTATTCATAACCTATATGTTCTTTATCTGTTTTGATTTCATAAGGACTTAGTGGTGCACCACCTGCTATTTTTGTTCTAAGTGGACTGTTTAGCAGCCAGTCAATGTTATATTTAGTGCTATCATTTTTATAAGCTTCTGCAAATTCTCTTTCAACTACTCGTATACTTGGCTGTGCAGATGTAACACCAGCGCAATCACTTGATTTTATTGATATATTTGCAATTTGATGAGCATTTGAATTTCCATATCTTTTTGAAGTTGATACAAAGGCTATTTTAAATTTACCAGATGAGGGTAAGTAGGACTTTATGTTTTGCTTGTCTATTATTGTTTTGCCGTTTCTAAGGACAGTTATTTCGGCTTTTCCATCCATTGTGTCTATTATGATATTAAATTTTCCTGCATGATAATCATTTGTGGTTGGATTCCCATCTCCTAGCTTATTTCCAACTGCTTTGCTAACTATTAAAGGAGCACTTTGATTGGCTGCCCCCCTTATAGTTATTGAGTTTGTCATATTATTTACTCCACCTGATAATCCATTAGTATTTTGCGCAAAATCTTGCGTTTGATGTAGTCCTATGGCTAGCAGACCATTTGTAAATTTTGATTGGCTTGTAGTTCCTGAGTAACCAAGCCCTTCTATACTATATGATAAACTTGGATCTTTGGTAGCTGCGTCATATAAAACTACTGCTAGTCCCTGCCCACCATCTTGTTTGATCTCTGTTTTTATACCAGACCAATTTTGTATTATTTCTTCACCATTAAAGATTCCTCTTTCTCCACCCCATGCGTAGTAATCAAACTCTATATTGGTTTTTGAGTCTATTATGTTTATGCCATTATTTTTAGTTCCGATATTATCATTTGTTAAGCCACCAATAGTTCCAGGTGCTCCATGATTTATAGTAAGTCTTTTTGTTCCATTATTTCTTGTTTCAGTATTCCAACTTAATGAAATATTTTTAAAGTTGTTGTAAGTGTCATTTGTTGCTGTTATTGTTCCATTTGTTGTTCTTGCATATAGCCACTTCCAGCCATATCCACTTGGATTTAAATCATCTTTGTTTTCTACTATACATTCTCCCATTTGAAAGGTGTCTGTTATTTGTACTGTTGTTAATTTTATTGGGTTTATTAGAATTTCACCTATTTCATCTCCGGTGTCTTTTTGTGTGGATTTGCTATGAGAAATTGATATAATTTCTATATCAAATGTCTTTTTTGTATCTGTAGTGAACTTATCTTCGTAAATTTCAATTGGCACAACTGCACTTAACTGCCCAGATGGTATTGTAACTGTATTTTTTGTAGGTTTATAGTCTGCACCCATTTTGGCGGTATTATCTTTATAACCTAAAGTAATTGTAATATCATTTGTTAATGGGGTAGATAATGTTATTGGGATATTTAAGGTTGTAGTATTGTTTTTTGGTTCTTGTATAGAGTAAAAATCTTTTTCAAAAGAAATTTTTGCTATCAAATAAGGATATAAGTTATCAGTTGGTACTGGTTTGGGTGGATTTTCTGTATTTTGTGTATCTTCAAACATCAAAGAAAAATGCCTATCGTTGCAAACAGGAACTCCAATAAATGTATAAATTTTAATCTTATGCAAACCCGGAGTTAAATTTTCTAATCTGTATGCATCTGAAATTTTTGATGGATTATTTGTATTATATGACCAAACCCCATAATCATCCGCAGGATTTCCACATCCTTTTTGTATTGTATCGTATTTGGTGTTTTCATCTACTAGTACTTTTGCACTAACTACCCCTCTATTTATAACTAATCTTTTACCTTCAGGAATATCAACATATCCACTCCATACGACTCCCCAATTATCATTTCTGTTTACTGCATATGTGCTACCAATACCATCAAAAGGAGCACATATTGGTTGATTATTCCAATAAAAGTTTATATCTGAATCTATTTGCTTTTTAAGTTCTATTCTATCTGCACAATACGGATCTTTTTTATAATAATACCCGTTTAATCCATGCGCTCCAAAACTATTTGTTATTATTAAAAAGAATATTAGTAATAAAAAAAGGAATTTGTGCATTTTTATCCTAAAGATTGGAAATAACTAAATATATTATAATATATCATAAATTTATACAATATCGGATAAAACCATAAAAGTTTTATCGTTTTGCTTAGAAAATTCGCTACAAATTGTTTTTATAATTTAATAAATTTAAGATATAATACTAAAAACTGAGTTAGGAGATATTTTTGAAAAAAATTTTAGTTTCGTTAATTTTATGTGTAAATTTTGCATTTGCCACTGATTTTTCGATGAAAGAAGTAGATTTTACGCTACTAGATGTTAATGGTAGTTATGGAATTATACCAGATAGTGATGAAATAGTTGTAGGAAGTAGTGGTATTGTGATACATAAATTTGATTCGCAAAATGAGAGTATTGTCGCAAGAGTTAGTGTTGTGGAAAAAAATGGCGCAACTGCAAAACTTCAGTTTGAACTTTTCTCTATGTTAGAACAAAATGCACTTCCAGTTCCCGGTATTTTGCCAAAAGCAGGGGATCAAGTTAGGTTAAATTTTTTATATTCAAGATCTCTTTTAATAACTCCAAATAAAGAAATTTTCGATGAGGTTATGAATAGTTTTAAAAATATCACTTTTATAAATCCTGATATAGTGGCTTCTTATTTAAACTATGATTTTAAGCCAAATCCTAGTAGAGATGATTTTAGGCAAATATGCAAAAAGAATGTAGCTGGTTTAATATTTTTTGCATTGGAAAATGAAAGTATTTTTGCTGATTGTGGAAGTTTTAAGGTTATAAAAAGATTTAATAGTGGTCATATAGGTTATTACAATTTACCATTTTATTCAAGAATTGAAAAAATAGATACTGTTTTTTGGGACTTTTCTAGTGGTCAAATAAATGATTACGACTCATATTATAGAAATTTATTGGAGAAATAACATAATAACACAAGAACAAAAAAATTTCTTTTCTAATTTACTTAGTACTGAAAATGCATATTTTGATGAAGCTCATAGGGTTGCATATTGTTATGATGCAACCAAAAAAAGACATTTGCCAGAGGGTATATTGTTTCCAAGGAATGAAGAAGAAATAAGTAAAATATTAAAATATTGTAATGACAATAAAATAATAATTGTTCCTCGTGGTGCTGGTAGTGGATTTACCGGCGGAGCTTTAGCTCATGAGGGCGGCATTGTTCTAGCTTTTGAAAAACATATGAATAAAATTCTTGAAATTGATATAGAAAACATGGTTGCAGTTGTCGAGCCAGGTGTTATAAATATGAATTTACAAAAAGAAGTAAGCAAGTTAGGACTTTTCTACCCGCCTGATCCTGCAAGTGAAAGTTATTCAACAATAGGTGGAAATGTAAGTGAAAATGCAGGCGGCATGAGGGCTGCAAAGTATGGAATTACAAAAGATTATGTAATGGCTTTAAGGGCTGTTTTGCCAAATGGAGAAATTATAAGATGTGGTAAGCGCACCATAAAAGATGTAGCTGGATATAATACTGCTGGAATTTTAATAGCTAGTGAGGGAACTTTAGCTGTTATAACTGAAATCACGCTAAAACTTATAGCAAAACCAAAACTTAAAAAAACCGCAATGGGTGTTTTTAAAAGTGTTGAAGAAGCTATGCAAGCAGTTTATAAAACTATGGCCGCTGGTGTTACTCCTGTTGCAATGGAATTTTTAGACGCTCTAAGCATAAAGGCTGTTGAAGATAAATTTCATAAAGGTTTGCCAGTTGATGCTGGGGCTATTCTTATAACTGATGTTGATGGAAATTTAGATGTAGAGTTAGAAAATGATTTGAGTGTTATTAGGCAAGTTTTTAATGAAAATGGGTGTATAAATTTTAAAATAGCAAAAGATGAAAATGAAAGCGCTGACTTGTGGTTTGCTAGAAGAAACTGTTCTCAAGCTATAACTTGCTATGGAAGTTTAAAATTAAATGAAGATATAACTGTGCCTAGATCTAAATTGCCAGAACTTTTACATAAAATAGATGATATATCTAAAAAATACAATGTAACTACACCTTGTTTTGGACATACTGGCGATGGAAATGTCCATACTAATGTCATGGTCGATAAGCATAATGAAACTGCAATTAAAAAAGGCTATGCCGCTATAGAGGAGATATTTAGAGCTACAATTGAGCTAGGCGGAACGCTAAGCGGTGAGCATGGAATAGGGCTAAGCAAAGCACCATACATGAGTCTTGCTTTTAGTAAAGCCGAGATGAATCTTTTTAGGGCTATCAAACAAGCTTTTGATCCTAATAATATATTAAATCCACATAAAATGGGATTATAATTTATGCAAATATAATAAAGTGCTTTTAATTAAAGCACTTTTCTCATTGATTTTTCTATCTTTTCGTTAGATAATCTTCCGGAGTTAAATATATTAAATGCTAAAATTGCTTGATAAAGCAACATGTCTAAGCCATCTTTATAAATAATATTATGTTGCTTGCATAGGGTTAAAAATGGCGTTTGTTTATTATAGATAACATCATAGGCATAAGTGCTTTGTTTTAAAATTTCATCCAAAATTTCTTTAGGCAGTGGTAAAAAGTTATCTTTTAATCCTGCACTTGTAGTATTTATAATAATATCATACTTTGATATTTTAAAATTTTCCCACGAATAGCAGTTAAAGGAGTTAAAATTTGTAAGTTTTTCCTTGCTTCTATTTACAATATCAATTTCTATATTTTGGGTTTTTAGAATATAAGATATCGCTTTTGCAGTACCCCCAGCACCTATTATAAGCGCTTTTTTTATATTCTCAAAAGGTTTTATAGATAACAAAAAGCCAGGAGCATCAGTATTGTATCCAATTATCTTATTTGATTTTTTTACTATTGTATTTACTGAGCCAATATCTTGAGCAGTTTTATCTACTTCATCACATTGTGATAAAACTATTTCTTTATGAGGAATAGTAATATTTGCTCCAGATAAGTTTAAAGAGTTAAATGTATGTATAAGCCTTGATCCATCTTTTACATACACTCTTGTATAAATAGCATCTATATCAAAATCGTAAAATGCTATATTATGGAGTCTTGGTGATATAGAATGATCTACTGGATCTCCAAATATAGCATAAATGTCCATTATTTTACTTTGAAAATAAATGCGTTTGGATTCACTTTTGAGCGTATGTCTTTTAGCGTTGCATCTGCTTTTGAGCCGTCATATGGACCAACTAAAATTTTATTTATTTTAGAGCCATTTACTGTGGTTTCATAAACTTTGTAATCATAGCCACTATTTTTTAATTTTTTGAAAAGCTCATTATTTGCATCTACTTTACTTAAAGATGCCACTTGAACATAAGTTCCTGCACCTACACTACTGCTAGATGCGCTAGTTTTTGGTGCACTTGAAGCATTTTTCTTTGCATCTGTGGTTGTTTTATTGTTGATACTAACTGATTGTTTTATATGTTTGGTATCTTTTTTAGCTTCTGCTTTAGAACTATGAGTTGAATCTTTTTTATTTTCGCTTTTGGTTTCTGGTTTAGTGTCTTTCTTTTCTTCTGCTTTAACGATAGACTGATCTTTTTTGTTATCTACAGGTTTATTGGCTTGTTCTTTTGGTGTAGTTTGTGGCGGTAATGCCTCTGTGCTTGTAGAAGCTTGTCTTAGCTCTTCTTTTTCTTTTAGATTTTTAACAATATCTTCAAAACTTTGTTTTTGTGATTCATTTTCATCTTTAAGGATTGGAACTTGTTCAAATATAGTATCATTTGGTTCATTTTTTTGAACAGTTTCTATCTCTGGTGGAACCACAATTCTACCTTCATTTTGATCCTTTGTTGTCGAACTATTTAACATTTTCATAACAAAAAGAATTATTAAAAATAAAATAACCAAAGAAGCTATTATAATCAGCAATTTTCTCATTTTACGAGAATTTGAACCATCATCTTTATCGTCTAAAACTAAATCTTTTAATTCATTGTTGTCTTCCATATTTTTCTCCTTTTTTACATATGCTTAGCCCAAGAAGCACCACGTTCTTTTTGGTAGAGTTCATAAGGCAATGTTAGTATATTAAAATATTTTGGAACATCTAGGGTTGGAAATACTTTCCACTCTTTCATCATTTTTGCATTTAGCAGCATAGAAAGTTTATTTGCTATTTGACATCCTTCTTCAAAAGTAGTATGCCCTTTGTGTATATAAAGATGAAGATGCCCTGGTGTTTTTGTTGTATATGCTGTAAAATTCATATATCCTTCTTCTCTAAATAGAAGCTGAGCCCTATGCCAAAATCTCTCTGGCATCCTACCATTGTAGTCAAAAACTATATTTTCAACTTTATTGAAATTATTAATTAAAGAATGAGCAACAGTTATCTCGCCGCTTATATGTTTTTGAATTATGCTAAAATCAAGCGGTTCATTAATGCGCTCAAATTTATCAAAAAACACTCTACCTTTATAATCTAGTTTTTGTACTATTCTATCTCTTTTTATATAGTAATGGTCTTTTATTATCTTTATAAGTGAAAGATCAATTGTTTGCATTAAAACATTGCCTTATCATATATAATAAACTTAGAAGCTAAATCCTCTAGCTCTTTTTTAATATTTTCCTGCAGACTTTTGTTGTTTATATCATCTAAAACATCGGCAATTTTATTGGCTATAAACTCAAATTCTTTTTCTTTCATACCTCTAGCTGTAAGTGCAGCACTTCCTATACGGATACCGCTTGTTATAAATGGACTTCTTGTTTCCCCAGGAACAGTATTTTTATTTACTGTAATTCCAGCATTACCTAGAGCATGATCAGCGTCTTTTCCACTAAATGACTTATTTAAAAAACTTACTAATATAAGGTGATTGTCTGTTCCACCGCTTACTAAATCATATCCTCTTTTCATCATTACATCGCCAAGTATCTTCGCATTTGCTTTAACTTGTTTTGCGTATATTTTCCATTCATCACTAAGGTTATGTTTGAAACCAACTGCTTTTGCTGCAATTACATGCATAAGTGGACCACCTTGGATACCTGGAAATATGCTTGAGTTAATTTTTTTAGCTATTTCTTCATCATTTGTCATGATGATACCGCCTCTTGGACCACGAAGTGTTTTATGTGTGGTTGAGCTTACAACATGACAGTGTGGGAATGGACTAGGGTGCTCACCTGCCACAACTAAACCTGCTATATGTGCAACGTCTGCAAAAAGATAAGCTCCAACACTATCAGCTATCTCTCTAAATTTAGCAAAGTCTATGACTCTAGCATAAGCACTAGCACCACAAACTATTAGTTTTGGTTTAACAATTTGCGCTATTTCTTTTACTTTATCATAGTTTATTCTACCGTCAAGTTCTACACCATAGAAGAAACTTTCATACATTTTGCCACTGCTTGAAACTTTTGCACCATGGGTTAAATGTCCGCCATGACTTAAATCCATACCTAAAATTTTATCACCTGGCTGTAAAAGTGCACCATAGACACCTTGATTTGCTTGGCTTCCTGAGTTTGGCTGAACATTTGCAAAATCGCAGTTAAAAAGTTTTTTACATCTATCAATTGCTAGCTGTTCAACGCTATCTACAAACTCACAACCTCCATAATATCTTTTGCCAGGATAACCCTCTGCATATTTATTTGTAAAAATAGAGCCCATGACCTCCATAACATCTGGATATGTAAAGTTTTCACTAGCTATCATTTCTAATCCATAAGTTTGTCTTTTTAATTCTTTATTTGCAAGATCGAAAATTTCTTTATCAAATTGTTCTAAATTTGACATTTTTACTCCTTTTGTGAATCTGTATCTGAATTTTTTATAGGTTTCATTGCTGGGAAAAGTATAACATCTCGTATAGATTTCTCATCTAATAATAACATTACAAGTCTATCAACACCAAGTCCCCATCCAACAGTTGGCGGCATAGCGTAACCTAAAGCCTGACAGTAATCCTCATCCATTTCATGAGCTTCATCGTCTCCAGCATTTTTTGCATCAATTTGTGCTTTAAATCTGTTATATTGATCGAGTGGATCATTTAGCTCATTAAAAGCATTTGCAAGCTCTCTTCCTGCTATAAAAAGTTCAAATCTTTCTGCGACATTTGGATTTTTATCACTTCTTCTTGAAAGTGGACTGATGGATATAGGAAAATCAATTATAAAAGTTGGATTTATTAGTTTTTCTTCTACATAGTTATCAAAAAGTTCAGCTTGTAAATGTCCTAAATCAAGTTTGTCATTTGCTTCAAAACCATCTTGTTTTAGCCTCTGAAGTATTTTTGCTTTATCATTTATTATATCTTTTGGAATACCACCTACATCCACAAGAGCATCTAGATATTTTACTCTTGCAAAAGGTTTGGAAAAATTAATTTCTTTATCATCAAATTTTATGATTTTTGGTAAATTTAGTCTGTTTAGTAACTCATTAAAAAGCTCTTCTGTAAGATCCATAGCTTCAAAATAATCATGCCAAGCCCAGTAAAACTCAATGCTAGTAAATTCTGGGTTGTGTGTTAGATCCATTCCTTCGTTTCTAAAACATCTATTCATTTCATAAACAGCTTCCATGCCACCAACTATAAGTCTTTTTAAGTATAATTCCGGAGCTATTTTTAGGTATCTATCTACATCCAAAGCGTTGTGATGAGTGACAAATGGCTTTGCATTTGCTCCACCTGCAATTGGATGCATCATAGGTGTTTCAACTTCTAAAAATCCTTTTTGCTCAAAAAACCTTCTAATTATCTGTATGATAAAAGATCTTTTTTCAAAAGTAGCCCTAACTTCAGGATTCATTATCATATCAAGATATCTTTGACGATATCTCATTTCTTTATCTGTTAGTCCATGGAATTTCTCAGGCAAAGGCGAAATGCTTTTTGTTGCTAAAGTTATATCACTAGCATGTAGGCTAAACTCGCCAGTTTTTGTAATAAATGCATAGCCTTTTACTGTTACGATATCACCAATTTCTATATTTTTTTTGCTAAATGCATATTTTTCTTCGCCTATGCTATCGCGTGAAAAATATATCTGTATATTTCCACTTTGATCTTCTATATTTGCAAAAGTTGATTTGCCAGCAACTCTTTTTAGTTTGAGTCTTCCAGCTATTATAACTTGATTATCTTCACTTTCTCTTTTTTCTTCTGTATTTTCTATGTGAGCAAATTTGTTTTTAAATTCTTTTATACTCATATCTTTTTTTAGAAAATGCGGATATGGATTTATTCCCATATCACTAATCTCTTTTAATTTTTCTATTCTTTGTTCTTCAAACTGCGTATCAAAAATCACTTAGTTACCTTTCTTTTTTTGACAATTCTTACATATACCATAGAGTTGCATGATATGGCTTGTTGGTTGAAAACCATACTCTTTTGCTATAGCAATCTGTCTTTTTTCTATGGCTGTATCTTCAAATTCTACTATATCACCACAATGTTTGCATATCATGTGATCATGATGCGGTTTTGTTGCAAGTTCAAATTTTTTACCTTGTGAGCCAAATGTTATTGTTGTAACCATATCAGCTTCTTCTAGTAAATTTAAAGTTCTATAAACGGTTGCTATTCCCAAATTTAACTCAGGATGTTTTTCTTTTACAAGAAGATATAGCTTTTCTGGCGTAAAATGTTCTGCTCCGTTATAAAGAGTTTTTACCAAAATTTCTCTTTGTTTAGTGAATTTTAGACCATTTTCTTTTAAAACTTTTTTAAAACTATCAATAAGTTTGTCATATTCGATATTTTCTATAAACATTATTTCTCCTTCACTATATTTTGATCGTTCAAACTTATATTATCATCTAAAGTTAAATTTTGATCATCTAAATTTTGTATTTTGTTATCAAAATCATTTTTTATCTGATCTATGTCTATGTTCATAACCCATCTTCCACACTCGAGCATCGTATCGTAAGTAACACTTCCTTTTAGTATTGGCTCAATCTTTGCATTTAATACATGTATGTTGGCAATTACTGCAAAAATTACTGCAAAAATTAAAAAAACTTTTACCGAACCAAACACAAAACCTCCTAGACTATCTAAAAAACCTAATGCACTTGCATGCATAAATTTTGAAAGGAGATTACCTATTATTAAACACACTATCCAAAATAATATAAAAGAAGCTACAAAAGATATTATCGATAGTATTTGTTTATTATCTACTTGATATATGTATGTATTTATAAGTTCATCCATGCCATTAAAGCGAGTTGCAAATATTAGACCGCCTATAATGCCAATTAATCCAAATATTTCTTTAAAAAGACCGTTTAAACCGCCTTTTATACCAACTAAAAGTACTAAACCTAAAATTATCGCATCAAACCAGTTAACTGTGCTCATAGTGTTTCCATTGCTGTTTTTAATTCATTTTGACTCGTTGAGTATCTAAGTGCTATCTCTTTTGTTATGGTTCTTGACTTTAATAGTTTAACCATATTTTGTGTTTGTGTTATCATTCCGCTTTCAATCTGTCCTAGTTGCATTTGTGAGTAAATTTGATGAATTTTATTTTCTCTTATTAAATTTGAAATTGCTGAATTGTTTATGAGTATTTCATGGCAAACAGCTCTTCCTTCTCCAATTTTTGGGATTAGAGCTTGAGATATAACGGCTGTTAAGGATATTGAAAGCATACTTCTTACTTGGGCTTGTTTTCCTGCTTCAAAACTATCTATTATTCTATTTATTGTCTGCATTGCTGAGTTTGTGTGAAGAGTTCCAAGAACTAGATGTCCTGATTCTGCTGCCGTAATAGCTATGGATATGGTCTCTTCATCTCTAAGCTCACCTATTAGAATGATATCAGGATCTTCTCTTAGTGCGTATTTAAGGGCATTTTTATAGCTATGTGTATCTGTGCCTATGTTTCTATGTGAAAAAACAGCTTTTTTGTTTTTATGTACAAACTCAACTGGATCTTCTATTGTTATTATATGTTTTCTATATTTTAAATTTATCTCATTTAACATTGCTGCTAAGGTGGTTGATTTTCCAGATCCAGTTGGTCCACTTACTAATATAAGACCTTTTTCTCTTCTTATAATATCTTTAAAAATGCTTGGTGCTTTTATATCATCTAGTGTTGGAATTTCTAATGGTATTATACGAAAAGCAGCCGCTAGATTTCCATTACCTGTATAATAGTAGTTTCCTCTAAATCTACCAATACTTGGTAGTTCTATGGCAAAATCGAGTTCTTTTTGCTCTTCTAATATACTTCTTTGTTCATCTGATATAAGGGTATAGCAAAGATATTCTATGTCTTTACCATTTAAAACTTGTAGGTCTAGTGGTCTTAGTGTGCCATCAACTCTGATTTGTGGCTCACTGCCAGATACTAGATGTAAATCGCTAGCTCTATTTGCTACAACAGTTCTTAGTAATGTCTCTACATCAAATTTTAAGTCTAATACTTCTTCCAAAAATATTTTCCTTATTTTATTCTATGATTTTGGGTACCACAAAAAAAGTATCATCACTTTTTGGGCTATTTTTTAATATAATTTCTATGATATCTGAATCATTTTTTGGGTCATCATCTCTTAATATTAAACCTTCATTGATTTTGCTTATGTTGTTTTCTATGCTACTTAGGTCGAGTTCGTTTAAGTTTTCTACAAATGATACAATTTTACTTAGTTGGTCTGTTATTTCTGCTCGTTTATCATCACTTATCTTTAAAGAGCTTAATTTTTCTATTTTTGTGAGTAAATTTTCGTTTATTGTCATATTTGTACCTTAAATATTAAAAAATCAAAATTATTATAACACATTTATCTTTAACTTAGGTCAGTTTTAAAATTATTTATGCTACAATTAAGCCAAATTTTTATTAGCAAGGATTAGACATTGGCGTTAAAAGAGAATTTACAGTCTATAAAAACAGAGATTAGTTCTGAGGAACAATTTTTAGAAAATATGATAAGAGGCGAAATATTTTTTAAGAAATACTTAAAACCATTGATAATAGTTTTGGTTATTGTCATTGTTGCTTTTTGTGTCTATAAATTTGTGGATTATAAAAAAGAATCAAATATAATAAGTGCAAATGAGGCCTATGAGAGACTTATACAAAAAAACCCTCAAAAAGATGATGAAGAGATGCTTAAAAAAAATGCACCATCTTTGTATGCAATGTATGTTTTATCTGATGAAAATAGTAGTAGCCAAAAGCTAATGGATATAAAAACCCTGCAAGGAGTTGATCCACTTTTAATAGATTTGGCTAAATTTAAAACAGATAAAAGCAATGAAATTTTGCTTGGCAACTATACGGCTTTATTAAACGGCTTTGATTTCATAAAAAATGGAGAATTTGGAAAAGCTGAGATTGAGTTTGCTAAAATACCAGTGGATTCAAATTTACAAAAAGTAGTTAAAAATCTAAAACACTATAATAATGGAAAACAAAAATGAAAAAAAACAGTTTAATATCTATAGCAATATGCGCGCTTTTGATAGCAGGTTGTACTACTAAAAGACAATACTTTGAACCAGAAAATATTACAGGAGAAATGAAATTTACCTCAGAATTATCATCAGAAATAGTATCAACAACCCTTAATGGAGCTGTTTTAAAAGATGGTAGAGTAATAAGTCAAAATGGAATAGAAAAAAATTTAAAAGTTTCAAAAAATGTATCTTTGCTAGATCATTCAAATGATACATTTATAATATCAAGGCTTGATGGCGAGATTTTTATTGTAGATAATACAGGTCAAACAATATTTACTAAGAAATTTCCGGCTTCTATAATAAGTGCTTCAACTGATGGAGAATATCTTGCTGCTCTTAGTTCTGAAAATGAGTTAAATCTTATAAATATACGTACAAATGAAACATTGCTAAGCTATAAATCAAGTGTAACTTATGCTCAAGACTCGCGTATGGCGCCACCATATTTTATGAACTCGCTTATAATTTTCCCGACACTTGATGGAAAAATTATAATCGTTGAAAAACAAAGTGGCCGTATAGTAAGAGATGTTGTTGTTAGCAATGAGCCATTTTTTAACAATATCATATTTTTACAAGTTGTAGGCGATAGAATGTTTGCAGCAACTGCAACAAAGATTATTATGATAAGCCCAAGCATAACAACAACTCACAGAGGTGAGATAAAAAATATACAAATTTATAATGATAAAGTTTATATATTTGAAAAAGATGGAAATATAATAATGGCGGATTTCGACTTAAGAAGGATAAAAAGTAAAGAATTTAAATTTGCTATATTTTCAAATGTAACTATTAAAAATGGCTTTTTATACGCACTTGAAAAAAATGGTCATATTATAAAGATAGATGAAAATTTGGAAAATTCAGAAATTTACAAACTAGATGATAAGGTTGAAAATAGAAGTTTTGCATCTAAAGACGGCATATATTATGATGATAGGTTTTTAGAAATAAAATAATAGTCATGGAAAAACAAGTTTGTAAACTTTTTGAAGATAAAAAAATACTTCTAAAAAATTTGCAATGCGTTGACCTTAGCAAATTTACTAAAAAACGAACATATAAGTGTTATTATGGTGTGGATATAAAAGGATTTTACACCATAGTCTTGATAAGGGATGCAAAAAGTAGATTTTTGATAAGTGATTTTGAGTTTGTAGAATATTTGTATGCTCAAATTTGTACTAAAATAGGTGCAAACATCAAAAAGCTTATATGTTTTTATAATTCTGATATTTGCTCCAAAACTTTAAACTCATTTAAACAAAAAGGTTGGAAAAGTTATGCTTTTGTGTAATGTTGGCAATACAAACGCAAATTTTTTTAATGACGGTAAGATTAGTAGCATGGATATAGCTGCATTTATGTCATATATTCCAAAAGAAAAAGTTTATATAATAAATGTAAATGAGTCTGTAAAAGACAAAATTAGATCAAATTCAAATTTTATAGATTTAGAGCCATATTTTGAATTAGAGTGTGATTATACAGGTCTTGGAGTAGATAGAATTGCAAACTGCTATGCTATAAATGATGGTGCTATAGTTGATGCGGGTAGTGCTATAACTATAGATATAATGTATCAAAATGTTCATCTTGGAGGTACTATTTTACCAGGTCTTGTATTTTTGCAAAAAGCATATAGTTCAATTTCGCCAAGACTTAATGTTGGATTAAATACTCAGATAGAACTAGATTCTTTTCCTCAAAATACTCTAAATGCCGTTAGTTATGGCACTGTTTTACCTATAATCTTAACTATAGAACATATGGCAAAAGGCAAAAAAATATTTTTTACAGGTGGTGATGGTGAATTTTTTATAAAATATTTTGATAAAGCCATATACGATAGAACGGCATCATTTCGTGGAATGCTAAAAATCATAAAAGAAAAAGGATTATAATGCTAACAGTTGCACTTCCAAAAGGTAGGATTGCTGAGGATACTTTAAAAATTTTTAGTCAAATTTTTGGCGATGATTTTATCTTTGAAGATAGAAAGCTTATACTTCAAACAGGGAATTTTAAATTTTTGATGGTTAGAAATCAAGATATTCCTGTTTATGTTACAAATGGTGCTGCTGATATTGGTGTTGTAGGTCTTGATGTTCTTGAAGAACATAAACCAGAAGTTGTTAGGTTGATGGATCTTGGTATAGGAAAATGTAGAGTTTGTATTGGTATAAGGCAAGATGAAGAGCTTGATTACTCGTTACCTGAGATAAAAGTAGCTACAAAAATGCCAAACATCTCAAAAGCCTATTTTGCAAAAAAGGCAATTGCTGCAAATATAATAAAGCTTTATGGCTCTATAGAATTAGCGCCACTAGTTGATCTTGCTGATATCATAGTTGATGTTGTTGAAACTGGTAACACTATGAAGCAAAATGGACTAAAGGTTGCCGAAACTATAATGGAGAGCTCGGCTCATCTTATAGCAAATAAAACAAGCTATATTGTAAAAAGAGATCAAGTTTTTGATCTCTTTTATAAAATTTCAAAGCTTATAAAATCTTAAAAAACATCATAAATAAGCTTTTTGTTTTATGCATTTATAAATGCTAGAACAAATTTTATCTATATCATTTTCGTTAAAGTTAAAATGTGGCATCGTGTAAATTAACTTGCCAAAAGGTCTAAGCCAAATACCATCTTTTACAAAAAACTCTTGAATATGCTCCATGTTTACATCTATTTTTAACTCTACAACGCCAATTGCTCCAAGAACTCTTACATCTTTTACTACATCAAATTCTTTGCATTTTTGAAGTCCATCTTTTAGCCATTTATTTATGTTTTTTATGTCTTGTTTCCAATTTGAGTTAAGAAGAGTATTTATGCTCTCAAGCGCAACTGTGCATGCTAATGGATTACCCATAAATGTAGGTCCATGCATGAAAGGAAGGTTGTTTTGTGATACGCCGTGCGCTACTTTTTTATTTGACACAGTTACTCCAAAACTCATAAATCCTGCTGTTATGGCTTTGCCAAGACATATTATATCAGGCGTAACTCCAGATAAATCAATAGCAAATATTTCGCCGGTTCTACCAAAACCAGTTGCTATCTCATCAAATATCAAAACGATATCTTCTTTATCGCAAATTTCTCTTATAAATTTAAGATATTCTTTGTTATAAAACCACATTCCGCCAGCTCCCTGAACGATGGGTTCAAGTATGATGGCAGCTATCTCGGATTTATGTTCTTTTAGTTTTGCTTTTAAGTCATCTAAAAAACTCTCATCAAACTCCTCATCATAAGCACATTTTGGTTTTTCAAAGAAAATTTGTTTTGCAAGAGTATCTTTAAAAAGAGAATGCATACCATTGACTGGGTCACAAACACTCATATCCCCAAATGTATCACCATGATATCCGCCAAGTGGAGTTAAAATTTTTGTCTTTTTTATGTTTTTGTTTTGTTGATACTGAAGTGCCATTTTTATGGCAACTTCTACGCTAACAGAGCCAGAATCGCTATAAAAAATATGCTCTAAATTAGAAGGAAGAATTTCTAATAGTTTTTTCCCTAAATTTATAGCAGGTTTGTGAGTGATGCCACCAAACATTACATGAGAAAATTTATTTATCTGTGAAATTGCAGCATTATTTATATTGTCCATATTGTATCCATGCCACATAGCCCACCAAGAACTCATTCCATCTAGCAGTTTTCCATGATTTGTAAAAATATGTTTATCATGAGCATAGTAAGCAAAATATATTTTTAATGGTTTTAACATAGAAGTATATGGATGCCAAAGGTGATTTTTATCAAACTCACTATCAAATTTATACTCATCATCTTTTATATCTAAATTGCTTAAAAACTCACTAAAATCTATCTTATTTATAAGTTTTTTAAAGTCTATTTTTTCAAATTTAGGCACAATAATGAGTGGTATGCTATAATGCTTCTTTATGAAATCCACATTGCTAGTAGCTATTTTATCAATTGTGTCAGTTTTATTCATTACTATACAAGCCACATCTATGCCGTTATTCTTGCAAAATTCCAAATTTAAAAGAGTGTTATTTATGGCGCCAAGTTTGTTTTCAACTATCAAAATGACACTAATATTAAGCATTTTTATAAGATGAGAGAAATTTTGTTTTTCATTTAACGGAACTAATATCCCTCCAGCTCCTTCTATAAGCGTAATTTCTGAGTTTTTGATATGTTCTTTGCAATAACTATAAATTTCATCCATATCAATATGTTTGTTTTCAAGACTTGCTGCAAAATCAGGCGAAGCAGGGTAGACAAAACTGTAAGCTGGCATAAAACAGCTATTTTTATCAACGCTTATATATGAAGCAATATCGCTAGTTTGTGGTATCCCTCCATTACTTTCAAAACCAGTTTCAACAGGTTTTATAGCTTTTGCTTTTTTGCCAAGTGATAAAAGTTTAGCTAGAAGAAGTGTTGTTATAAAGGTTTTTCCGACATTTGTATCAGTTGCTGTTATAAAATATGCATTTTTCATCTTTTACATTCCTATAAATAAAGCAAAGATTATACTACAAAAATCAAAAAACATTCTTAGCTTTTTGAAGTTGTGCTAAGCAAACACCCTCTCTAAGCCCATCATCTATAACTATAAATTTTTTATCTTTGCAAAACTCTAGCATCGCACAAAGTATAATACATCCCCCAACTACAAGCATTTGCCTGTCTTTGCCAAGTAGTTTTTGGGCTTTATTTGCATCTAAAAGAGATATTTTGTTTATAGCTTCTTTTATTTCATGATAACTTAAATTTATACCATTAACTTTGGTTGCATTGTAACTTACATAATCCATGCCAAGCCTTAATGCTGCTAGTGTTGTAGGTACACCTGACGTTAAGATAATCTTATCAAAATCAAATTTTTTCATAAATTTAGTCGCGTTTTGCACCATATTATGAGCATTTTCTTGCATTTTTTCTAAAGTATTAAACTCATTAAAAAATGTAACTATTCCAAATTTAAAACTCTCAAAATTATCTTCAAAAGATATTTCACTGCTCCCACCTCCAAGGTCTACAAAAAGCGCTTTTTTGGGTGAAATCCCTAACTTTTTAAGTCTATTTTTTATGGCAAGCGCGGTTAGTTTCGCTTCAGTTTCGCCCGAGATTAGTTCAAATTTAACACCAAATTTGAATTCTATTTCTTTAAAAAACTCATCGCTATCACTTGCCATCCTAAAAGCTTCAGTTGCCACAGCTTTGCAAGTTTTCAAATCATATCTTTTTGAAAACTCATATAGTGCCGTAGTTATTCGCTCTTTTGCGCTACTATCAAGCTTGCTACCTTGTTTTAAATTTCTAGCACTCCCAACGATTGCTTCGCTTGAACTAATGATATTTGCACTTTCATTCATCACGCAAATTCTAAGTGTGTTTGAACCTAAATCTATTCCACTTACCATATTTATGCTTTTTTGATGATTATATTTTCGCCGTTTGCATCTATGATGATTTCATTTCCACTTTTTATCTCATCTTTTAAAATTTGCTCAGCTATCTCATCTTCTACTAAGTCATATAGTGCTCTTCTTAATGGTCTTGCGCCATAATCTCTATCATATCCTGCTTTGGCAATAAGTTTTTTTGCCTCTTGCGTTATGCTTGATTTTATGCCACGATTTTCAAGCGTTTTTTCTAAAGATTTAAACATTATGCCAACGATATCAATCAGTTTATCTTCGTTTAATGGGTTAAATATAATGATATCATCAAGTCTATTTAAAAACTCGGGTTTGAAGTAGTTTTTAAGCTCATTTTTTATCGCACCATCTCGCTCATTTCCTTGTAAATCCATGATGAAATTTGAACCGATATTTGATGTTAAAATGATAATTGTATTTTTAAAATCAACCGTAACGCCTTTATTATCAGTTGCCCTTCCATCATCTAGTATGCCAAGTAAAATATTAAAAACATCTTTGTGTGCTTTTTCTATCTCATCAAAAAGCAAAACACTATAAGGTCGCCTTCTAACTGCTTCTGTAAGCTGCCCACCCTCATCATATCCCACATATCCAGGAGGTGCGCCAAGTAAGCGAGAAACGCTATGTTTTTCCATATATTCACTCATGTCAAAACGAACCAAGGCTTTTTCATCATCAAAAAGAAATTTTGCAAGGGCTTTTGCACTTTCTGTTTTACCAACTCCAGTTGGACCTAGGAAAAGAAAGCTACCAATTGGGCGATTTTCATTTGAAAGACCGGCCTTGTTACGTTTAATTGCTCTTGATAAAGACAAAATTGCTTCATCTTGACCAACTACGCTTTGTTTTAGATATTCTCCCACTTTTAGGTATTTTTCTTTGTCACTTGTAAGCATTTTTGAGACATCAATACCTGTCCATTTGCTTAGAATTCCAGCAACTAAATCCTCATCAACTTGATTTTTAAGCAAAGTGCCGTTTTCTTTCATATGTTCCCATTTATTTTCAAGTTCTTTTATTTTGGCTTCAGCTTCTGGAATTTTGCCGTATTCTATCTCGGCGGCTTTGTTTAACTCTCCATTTCTTTTTGCTAAATTTGCTTCATTTTTTAGAGAATCTATGCTTTTTTTAGACATAGATATTTCATCAAATACTGATTTTTCATTTTCAAATTGAGAATTAAGAGAATTTTTCTTTTCATTTAAATTTGCTATTTCTTTTTGAATTTCATTTAATCTCTCATCATTTTTGGGACTATTTTCCATCTTTAAAGCTTCGTTTTCAACTTGCAAAGTCATGATATCCCTCTTGACTTTTGCTAGCTCATAAGGCTCGCTTTCTATTTGCATTTTAAGCTCGGCTGCGGCTTCATCTATAAGGTCTATTGCTTTATCTGGTAAAAATCTACCACTTATGTATCTATGGCTTAGTTTTGCAGCCGCAACTAAGGCGCTATCTGTTATTGTAACATTGTGATGAACTTCAAGCTTTTCTTTTATACCACGTAAAATTTGAAGCGCTTCATTTACGCTTGGTTCTGGTACATTTACAGGTTGAAATCTTCTTTGAAGGGCGGCATCTTTTTCGAAATATTTTCTATATTCTTTTAGGGTTGTTGCTCCTATTGTATGGAGCTCTCCTCTTGCAAGAGCAGGTTTTAGTATGTTTGCAGCATCCATAGAACCCTCGCTTGCTCCAGCTCCTACGATAGTGTGAATTTCATCTATAAAAAGTATGATATTTTTAGCTTTTACAACCTCTTTTATAATGGCTTTTAGTCTATCTTCGAACTCGCCTCTATACTTTGCTCCAGCTATAAGTGCACTCATATCAAGGGCTACCAAGCGCTTATTTGCAAGACTTGTTGGTACTTCATTTTTTACTATCATCTGCGCAAGTCCTTCAACTATGGCAGTTTTTCCAACGCCTGGTTCGCCAAGCAAAATAGGGTTGTTTTTAGTTTTTCTTATAAGGATTTGCATCATTCTTTGTATCTCTTCATCACGCCCTATAACTGGATCAAGACTACCTTCGCTTGCTTTTTGAGTTAAATCGATTCCAAATTTAGAAAGACTATCAAGCGTTTCATCGCTAGTTTGAGAGTCTATTTTTTTATTTCCCCTTATAAGTTCTAGCTCTTTTTTTATATCTGTAAGATCTGCAAATTTTGATAAAACTTCTTTTATTGGAGAATTGTTTAAATTTGCTAAAAGCCAAGTATCAACAGCTATAAAGCTATCTCCTAAATTTGCCATATATCCTCTTGCATTTTCAAGAGAGTTGACGAGTTCGGAACTTATCTTTATATTATCTTTTGTAACATTTGAAGTTGTTGTCAGATTTTGAACTATGCTCTTTATTTCAAGTTCTACAGCTTGCTTTGATATATTTAATTTGTTAAAAATTTGATTTAAAAGCGAGTTTGAATCAACTGCTAAGTTCCAAAGCAGATGCACTACTTTAACTTCACTATTTTTGCTATGAAGTGCCAAAGAAACGCTATTTTCTAAGTTTGCTCTCATTTGGTCTGTTAAAATTTCAAATACATTTGCCATTTTTAGTCCTTTGATATTTATAATGCTAATATTATATACTTTTAGTCTAATAATGTCAAGTTTATTTAATAAATATTTTTAACTATTCAATAATTTATTAGTAAAATTTGAAAACAAAATATATGATTTTATATCTTTTTTAGGGAATTAAGAATAAAATATCATTTTTAAAATAATAGCTAGGAGATATAAATTTGAATTTTCCAAATAACGGCTTAAAATTAAGTTTAGTAGGTTTTGTTGTATTTTCTGTATTTTGCATAACAGAGCTTTTTGCAAAGGACGAAAGTGTCATAGCTAAAAATACAGAGTCATTGGCCAAGATGACAAAAGTTATGTCTATAGTTGAAAATTACTATGTTGATGACTTAAATCTTAGCAATATCATTGATAAATCCATATCAGGTCTTTTGGCAAATTTAGATGCACATTCTGCTTATCTTGACGAAAAAGCTTATAAAGATATGCAAGTTCAAACGAGTGGCGAGTTTGGAGGTCTTGGTATAACAGTTGGTATGAAAGATGGTGCACTAACCGTAATAGCGCCAATAGACGATACTCCAGCGTATAAAGCAGGAGTGAAGTCAGGAGATGTTATTTTGATGATTGATGGAAATTCAACCATAAATACAAGCTTAGAAGAAGCTGTTAAAAAAATGAGAGGTGAGCCAAAAACGGATATCACTCTTACTCTTGTTAGAAAAGGGCAACAAAAACCACTAGAAATTAAAATGACAAGAGATATTATTAAAGTTGATTCAGTAAAAGCAAAAATGATAGAAGATGAAGAAATTTTATATATAAGAGTTTCAAATTTTGATCAAAATGTAGAAAAGAAAGTTGTAGAAGCTATCAAAAAATACCCTAAAGTAAAAGGTATAATTTTAGATCTTAGAAACAATCCTGGCGGGCTTTTGGATCAAGCTGTAAACTTAACAAATATATTTGTTGGAAATGGCGTTATAGTTTCTCAAAAGGGTAGAAATTCTACAGAAAATGTAGTTTTTAATGCAAAAGAGGGTAAAAAGATAACGGATTTACCTCTTTCAGTTTTGGTAAATGGCGGAAGCGCAAGTGCAAGCGAAATTGTTAGCGGTTCTTTGCAAGATCATAAAAGGGCTATAATCATAGGAGAAAATACTTTTGGAAAAGGTAGCGTTCAAATGGTAATGCCTCTTGGTA